>NZ_OZ034993.1:0-1383962 GCF_964030985.1 Spiroplasma endosymbiont of Notiophilus biguttatus
ACTATTTTTTGGTAGACATTTTTTCTTGATATTTAATGGGAGTTAAGTAGTTTAAAGTGCTGTGGATTCTTATATTGTTATATCAATTGATATAATCAAATAATTCTAATTTTAACTGTATTAATGATGTAAATTTTTTGTCATTAATAAATTCAGTCTTGAAAGTTTTAAAAGTTGCTTCAGCAACAGCATTGTCATAAGGACAACCTTTTTTACTTAAAGAGCGGGTAATATTGAATGCTAATAAAAGTTTGTTAATAATTTTATTATTAAATTCGTTACCTCGATCGCTATGAAATATTTGCATATCTTTTAAACAGCGATTTGATTGCATAAATGCTTGATATACCAATGATGCATCTTTTTTAGTACCTACACTATGTCCAACAATTTCGCGGTTAAATAGGTCTATTAATAAGCAAATATAGTTTCATTTACCATTAACTTCAACATAACTAAGATCACTGACAATCACCTCATTTTTAATTCTATTATTAAAGTTTCTATTAACAATATTAGTGATTTGTTCATTATTTACTTTATTACGATGATTTTTAAATGATAATTTAGTGTATTTTGACATTAAATTATGTTTATCCATAATTTTTTTAATTTTTCTTCTTGATAAATAAATTTCTTGTTTTTCTAGTATGACTTTTAATCTTCTTGTTCCATAAACACATTTGTTTTCTTTAAAAGCACTAATAACAGCTTGATCATAAATATTATTTTTGATTTTATCTTCTTTTTTCTTTAAATTAAAATAATATGTTGATTTAGAAATTTTTAAAAAACGACACATTGGGCGAATCTTATATTTTCATTTATTATTTGCAATAATCTCTACTTTCTGCCTATTATTAGTGCTGCTTGCTTTAAAAGACTTACTGCATAACGTTTTTAAGTTTTAATGATAAATTATAAAATCCTGCAATTAAATTAAATCTTAAAAATATTCGTTTTCTGGCTTTTCTAAATTTATAACCAATAATCTTAAAACATTTTAAAAATGCAAAAACATGTTCAATTTTTCTACGAGTTTTATTAATAATCTTATTAAAGATTTTGGTTTTATTTGTTTTAGGATTATTTTTGCTAATTTTAATGGGTAAAAATGTATTAGCATGAATTTTTTGTAAACCTTGATAACCTTTATCTGCAAGAATTATAGTTTCTGGTAAAAACTTTAACTTTGAATTCTTAAAAGTTTTAAAATCATGATTTTTACCAATATCAGAAAAAATATTTAAAATTTCATTAGTATTTGCATTAATTACGGTTTGAAACTTAACAGTATGCATTCATTTTTTACCAGAAAATCAATCTTTTTGGTTATATTTTGGTCGTTCTGTTTCTACCTCTGTTACATCAATTATCAAAATTTTATTTTTTAATTCTTCTTTTTAAAAAAATATTTTTATTTGTTAAATTATTAAACTTATTATTCTTTATTAAAATATCTTCAATTGAACGAATATTTCGTAAAGCAGTAGTATCAACCATACCATACTCAGCACCAATACTATGATATGTACGATTTTCATATAAATATCTTAAACTCATTACTAGTCGATCTTCTATTGACATTTTATATGGCCTTCCACCAATAGTAGTTTTGAGTTTTTGATGTTCTAATAAAATATTTAAAATTTCGTTAAAAACGAGTTTATTAATACCCACTATTTTACGAAAATATTGATCAGATTTATCTTTTAATTCAAAATATGTCATAAAGTTTATCCTTAACTATTCAAATTTTATTTTAATAATAACAAAAAAATAAAAAGTTAACTAGTTATGCAGTAAGTCTAAAATATCATTTTCCATTCGTAATTGTTTTAATTCTTTATTCATTTGAATTAATTGTTTTTCTAAATCAGAAAGATTATCTTTAGTTTTAAAACTTCCCGAATTAGTAAATTGCTTAATTCATTTATATGCAACTGCTCTTGTAACATTGTACTCTTTAACAAGACAAGATACTGATTTGCCACTTTGATATAAAGCTACTATTTGTTTTTTAAATTCATCTGTATATGAAGTAATATTGGCCATAATTATATTTCCTTTCTTTTAACAAATATTGTTATTTGTCTACATAATTAGTGTCCAATAAATTGTAGCCGATCCAATAATTAAAAATAATTAATACAGAAGGAGAAATTATGAATTATAAAGTTTATTCAAAAGAAACAAAATTAGCCGTTGTTAATGAGTATTTAGTTGATAAAAAACTAAAAATACATGAAATTCAAGTCAAATATAAATTATCAACTCCAGTATTAATTTATAATTGGGTTAACCAATATCAAATTAAAGGTGAAAATGCATTCACCAAAATTTCTAAATCCCAAACTTCTCACAGGATCGATAAGAAAGATATTGAAATTAAACTATTAAACAAAGAAATTGATAAACTTAGAAAACAAGCTTTAAAAGATGAGGTTGAAAAAGAACTTTTAAAGGAGCAATTAGCCTGTGAAAAGAAATTAACAAGGGGAAAAAATAGTAAATTATTAAAATATAAGTGTTTTTTAATAGTAGAAAAATATAAGCAAAAAGGTCATCAATTAAATAAAATTATTGTTTACATAGCTATTAGCAAAACAGCATACTATTTATGAGTAAAAAAAGGTAAAAAGCAATATCAATCAAAAATTAATGATAATTTGATACAAGCAATAAACAAAATAGTTCTCATTAAAAATGAAAAAAAGTACATTAATATCACTAGTTTTGAAAAAAGACTTACTGCATAACTAGTTAACTTTTTATTTTTTTGTTATTATTAAAATAAAATTTGAATAGTTAAGGATAAACTTTATGACATATTTTGAATTAAAAGATAAATCTGATCAATATTTTCGTAAAATAGTGGGTATTAATAAACTCGTTTTTAACGAAATTTTAAATATTTTATTAGAACATCAAAAACTCAAAACTACTATTGGTGGAAGGCCATATAAAATGTCAATAGAAGATCGACTAGTAATGAGTTTAAGATATTTATATGAAAATCGTACATATCATAGTATTGGTGCTGAGTATGGTATGGTTGATACTACTGCTTTACGAAATATTCGTTCAATTGAAGATATTTTAATAAAGAATAATAAGTTTAATAATTTAACAAATAAAAATATTTTTTTAAAAAGAAGAATTAAAAAATAAAATTTTGATAATTGATGTAACAGAGGTAGAAACAGAACGACCAAAATATAACCAAAAAGATTGATTTTCTGGTAAAAAATGAATGCATACTGTTAAGTTTCAAACCGTAATTAATGCAAATACTAATGAAATTTTAAATATTTTTTCTGATATTGGTAAAAATCATGATTTTAAAACTTTTAAGAATTCAAAGTTAAAGTTTTTACCAGAAACTATAATTCTTGCAGATAAAGGTTATCAAGGTTTACAAAAAATTCATGCTAATACATTTTTACCCATTAAAATTAGCAAAAATAATCCTAAAACAAATAAAACCAAAATCTTTAATAAGATTATTAATAAAACTCGTAGAAAAATTGAACATGTTTTTGCATTTTTAAAATGTGAAATGGCAACCCTTTTTAGGACTATTTTTTGGTAGACATTTTTTCTTGATATTTAATGGGAGTTAAGTAGTTTAAAGTGCTGTGGATTCTTATATTGTTATATCAATTGATATAATCAAATAATTCTAATTTTAACTGTATTAATGATGTAAATTTTTTGTCATTAATAAATTCAGTCTTGAAAGTTTTAAAAGTTGCTTCAGCAACAGCATTGTCATAAGGACAACCTTTTTTACTTAAAGAGCGGGTAATATTGAATGCTAATAAAAGTTTGTTAATAATTTTATTATTAAATTCGTTACCTCGATCGCTATGAAATATTTGCATATCTTTTAAACAGCGATTTGATTGCATAAATGCTTGATATACCAATGATGCATCTTTTTTAGTACCTACACTATGTCCAACAATTTCGCGGTTAAATAGGTCTATTAATAAGCAAATATAGTTTCATTTACCATTAACTTCAACATAACTAAGATCACTGACAATCACCTCATTTTTAATTCTATTATTAAAGTTTCTATTAACAATATTAGTGATTTGTTCATTATTTACTTTATTACGATGATTTTTAAATGATAATTTAGTGTATTTTGACATTAAATTATGTTTATCCATAATTTTTTTAATTTTTCTTCTTGATAAATAAATTTCTTGTTTTTCTAGTATGACTTTTAATCTTCTTGTTCCATAAACACATTTGTTTTCTTTAAAAGCACTAATAACAGCTTGATCATAAATATTATTTTTGATTTTATCTTCTTTTTTCTTTAAATTAAAATAATATGTTGATTTAGAAATTTTTAAAAAACGACACATTGGGCGAATCTTATATTTTCATTTATTATTTGCAATAATCTCTACTTTCTGCCTATTATTAGTGCTGCTTGCTTTAAAATATCATTTTCCATTCGTAATTGTTTTAATTCTTTATTCATTTGAATTAATTGTTTTTCTAAATCAGAAAGATTATCTTTAGTTTTAAAACTTCCCGAATTAGTAAATTGCTTAATTCATTTATATGCAACTGCTCTTGTAACATTGTACTCTTTAACAAGACAAGATACTGATTTGCCACTTTGATATAAAGCTACTATTTGTTTTTTAAATTCATCTGTATATGAAGTAATATTGGCCATAATTATATTTCCTTTCTTTTAACAAATATTGTTATTTGTCTACATAATTAGTGTCCAATAAATTGTAGCCGATCCAAATTCACTCTTTAACGAATGAATATAATTTAAAGCACGACTATTATATCTTTGTAAATAAGACCTAGGAAATCATAAACTAAATGTCATAGTTTCGCCACTATAACTAGGTGGCAATCCACCACGTTTAATTATTTTCTTAGTTTGTCTTTTAGATAAGACAACTTTATTATAGTCATCAACATTAGTATAAATATTCAATTTAAATTTAACTAAAAATAATAAAATACGCATTCTTTTAACTTGAACAATATATTCTACTTTTTCACGTGCTTGTTTTGGTATTCTATCGGGGTGTTGTTCAATCATATACATAATTCCATTAAAATTATGACCTATCAATTTACAAAACATTCCTAAACTTTCTTGTGTTTCTTTAAATTCGGGTGATAAATCATTACTATTAATTTTTAAACCTAATTCATCAAAAACAAGCATATCATTCTCTTTAAAAGCATAATTACTATTTAATTGATTAAATTTAAAAACATCATCATAAGAACAACGATAACTATACTCATTACGCACTTTAATAGGAATAGGACTTACTACCCTACCCTTATGTTTTTGTGCTAAACAACAAGCAAGAGCAGATTTACCAGTACGTGGTGGTGCTGAAATAATATAACTACCTACACGTTGTAATATCTTTATATTTTTTCTAGTTATTAAAAATGGATAAACTATTATTAATAATAAAACTCCTAAAAGTAAATAACCATATCAAGGCATTATTTCAACTCCTAACCAACTAAAAATCCAACTGCTTTTAAAAATACTCATAATGTTAAAACTTGTTCTAAACCACTAGTAAAATCAACATTTAAAACAGAACTAATAGTATCATCAAAAATACGCCTTAATAATCCATCAAGTTTAGTAAAAAATTCTCTTAATGGTTCAACTGGTAAAACTTTACCAACAACACCATAAAGTACTCACCTAAAAGCATTACGCAAATGACCAAAAACATCATATCAACTAACACGTTCATACTCAGGGTTAAAAGGGCTATTTGGTGGTACTGGTGTTACTTTCTCACTTGAAAAAATATTAATTTGACCAAAATTTAATTGTGGTGAAAAAGTTGGACTAGTTGATTCACCATGAACATCAAAAAACACTGTTAAATGTCTTAAATTTGGAACACGAATAGGCATAGTAACAAAATTATATAAATCTTGTTGATAAATATCATTATCAACTTTACCTTTAAAAACATATTTTGTATCACCAACATTATCTAAAAAACTAAAAACAAAATTAGCAGTAAAAGTTTTAAAATATTCATATTCAAAATAAAACATAAAACCTTGAATATAAAAACTTAAAGGTTTATCAATTTCAAAATTTAACTGTGTTTGAAAATTTATAATACTTTTACCAGTATTAACAAAATTTAAATTATTAGTATTCTTTTCTGCAACATAATTATGATTAAACATAATACGTGAAAATTCATCTAATTGTTTTCTATTAAAAGTATAAACGCCAGTTCCCATATCTATCATTTGTGATGGAACACCAACTGTATCACTATAATAATAACACGTATATAAACCTTCATTATTACCTATAAATTCACCACTAACTAATTTTAAATCCGGTTGGTCAACATCAAAATAAGCAGAATTTCATGGAATTGTTGCTCAATCATCAAAATTATGGTATTTAACATGTTTAACCATTTCTTTTGTAATATCATAATTAACAACATTAGGGTCATTTGAAGCAATTAAACTAGTCGGTGCTTGAACAGAAGTATTTACAACAAAAAATAATTTAGCAAACTTAAATCACATAATTATTTACCAAATAAACATTTTAAAATTCACCATGAACCATAAAATAAAACAAATCCAATAAAAAACTGTGTTCCATAAACTACTAAATTTCATAAAATAGTAGTAAAATCATCAACTGGATTACCTATAAACATAGTTCAATAATCAACTATACATTGATGTATTTTATTATAAATTTCTAAAACACTCATACTTAACACCTACCCAAACAATGACCTAAAAACAAATTTAATACTACGATAAATAAAATTAAAAAATACACCTAATACCAACCAAAAAGTCAAATTAAACAAAATATAAACTTCATTAGTAATATTTGGTTGATTTAAAAATATTTGAATATCTTTACTAGAAAATATAAAAATAAAATGCAATATACTAAGAACAAAATTAGACATAATTAATTACCTACATTTATTCCACTAACATCTTGTGTTTGTTTATGTCCCTTAGCAATTTGTTTACCAACTCATGATGAACCTTTATAAAATTTAACAGAAGCACGACCCATAGTTTTAACATTCTGTCCTAAATCTAACGTTGGTAACATTAATTCGGGTAAAATAACCCTAAATGCAAATCTAAGCAAAATCAAAAATATCATTAACGTACCCAAATTAAAACCTAAATCACCAAGTGGAAAACTAAAAAACTTCATAAAAATTGAAGCAAATAAATGCATAACTGTTGTAATAAAAGGTATAAACATAATTTCACATCCTAATGTCTTGTAAATCTAAATAATCCTAAAATTAAATAAAATACAAAACTAACATTTATTAAAGCAAGAATAGGCAAAGGTAAAGTATATAAACTATCATAAAAAAACGACTTAATAAAAAGTGTCACAGTATGTAATCCAGCAAAAGAACTTAAATACTGCATATAAATAGTTTGTACCAAAGTATTAACAACTGGTAAAAGTCTACCCAATAAAGGTAAAACAAAAACCAAACTAAAAAATAACTTTACCATTTACTTACTCCTTTCTAATTACTAATGAGTTCCATGGATAATATGACCAACAAACTGCTTAATAAATACAAGAACCATAAATACAATTGAAATTAACACTGGTCAATTTGTAAGTGTTCCACCATCACCAGTAGTAAATACTCAACCAAAAATATAAGTAAAAGCATTTAATAATTGTTGTCCAACACCACCAATCATATTTAATAATGCTGATAGTCCAGCGGGCATATTAATCACCCCCTTTCTCTAATTCTTTTTGTTGTTTTTCCATTTCTAATTTACGTTTCTTCTTTTCAAAATCTTTACGACAAAAAGTACAATCCGGTTCACTATCATTATCTTTTATATGTTTTTTATGTTTAAATCTTTGTATACCTTCACGTATTCAATTTCTACAAAACCAAAGAATTAAACAAAAACCACCAATATATAACGCATATTTTATAATTTCTTTCATGTCCATTATTTAACACTTCCTTTTTTTCTTTTTTTTAAAAAATTAATTAAACTAAATAATTCATAAACAATTACTAAAACAAAAAGTAAAATATTAATCCCTAAATCTAAACCGATAAAAAAGTCAAAATTACCATTTATAATATTATGTATTTCAGCAACAGTTCAAACCATAGAAAAGAAACCAACAATAAAACAAAAAACATGAAATTTAGAAGTGTCATACCACTTTTTTTTAATTTCTTTATTTTCCATTATTAAACACCACCTAGTGTATAAGCATAAGAATAATCCCAGTTTAAACTTACTCTATCTAAATTAATCTCCGACATACTATCATCATTTAAATCAACATCAACCATACTGTCATCTGTACTTTGATAATCACTAACACTAGCATTAATTAATCTTGCCCTTTCATCAGTAAATACTTCTTGTAATTCAGTAGACTTACTGCATAACTAGTTAACTTTTTATTTTTTTGTTATTATTAAAATAAAATTTGAATAGTTAAGGATAAACTTTATGACATATTTTGAATTAAAAGATAAATCTGATCAATATTTTCGTAAAATAGTGGGTATTAATAAACTCGTTTTTAACGAAATTTTAAATATTTTATTAGAACATCAAAAACTCAAAACTACTATTGGTGGAAGGCCATATAAAATGTCAATAGAAGATCGACTAGTAATGAGTTTAAGATATTTATATGAAAATCGTACATATCATAGTATTGGTGCTGAGTATGGTATGGTTGATACTACTGCTTTACGAAATATTCGTTCAATTGAAGATATTTTAATAAAGAATAATAAGTTTAATAATTTAACAAATAAAAATATTTTTTTAAAAAGAAGAATTAAAAAATAAAATTTTGATAATTGATGTAACAGAGGTAGAAACAGAACGACCAAAATATAACCAAAAAGATTGATTTTCTGGTAAAAAATGAATGCATACTGTTAAGTTTCAAACCGTAATTAATGCAAATACTAATGAAATTTTAAATATTTTTTCTGATATTGGTAAAAATCATGATTTTAAAACTTTTAAGAATTCAAAGTTAAAGTTTTTACCAGAAACTATAATTCTTGCAGATAAAGGTTATCAAGGTTTACAAAAAATTCATGCTAATACATTTTTACCCATTAAAATTAGCAAAAATAATCCTAAAACAAATAAAACCAAAATCTTTAATAAGATTATTAATAAAACTCGTAGAAAAATTGAACATGTTTTTGCATTTTTAAAATGTTTTAAGATTATTGGTTATAAATTTAGAAAAGCCAGAAAACGAATATTTTTAAGATTTAATTTAATTGCAGGATTTTATAATTTATCATTAAAACTTAAAAACGTTATGCAGTAAGTCTAAAGTAAGATTAGAGTTAAAAATAAAAAATAAAGGTCTTAAATGCAGTAAAACAAGCATAAAACAAATATTAAAAGATAATAATATTAAATTATTATTAGAACCTAAATCAACAAATAGAGTAGTAGAAAATAGTGATTTAAAAAATAATAAAGATTTATTAAAACGTAATTTTTCAAGTAATAACTTTCTTGAAAAAGTTGGTATGGATGGCACATGATTTAAAAATATAATTATTGGTGATAAAAAAACAAATTTATTAGTTGTTTTTGCTACTGATATGTACAGTAATTCAATTGTTGGCTGAAAAATAAACAAAAGTGAAAATGCCAAAACTGTGTTAAATGTGGTTAATCAAATAGAATTAGCGAGTGCTAAACAATGTAATTTTACGACTATTCAATCAGATTTAGGTTCTACTAATACAAGCGAAATTGTTAGTAAAGTTTTTAATACAAGTACTAATCTAATTCACTCAAAAAGTCTATCAGGTTTTAAAGGTAATCAAGTTAGTGAATGTTTAAATCGTTGAATTAAAAGAGATTTTAAAATGATGTTTGGTAGCACTTTTGAAAGTATGGAAAGTTTTAATAAAATATTAGAAAAATTTGTTAGATATTGAAACAATGATAGAATAGTTATTAGATTGAAAATGCCTCCAAATCAATTTGTACAGATTTGAAGACAAGAAAGTAAACTTATCTAACCAATGCCAAATAACTTATTTTAGGATTATAAAATAATTAAAATATTTTTTAATTTATAACAATAAATAAAATATTTGATTTATTAGTATTTTATTTCCAAAAATTTGAAAAACTTATCAAAAAAAATAGATTTTTCTGATAAATCAATATATAATTTATGAGATATGAAAGTAAGGAGGCAACAGACTATGGCAGTACCAGCAAGAAGAACGTCAAAAATGCGTAAAAATACACGTCGTGCCCATGATAGTTTATCTGCAACAACTACAACTAACTGTTTAAATTGTGGAGCAATTACTAAACCACATCATGCTTGTATGAAATGCAAGACATACAAAGGTGTAAGTATTACTAATCCATTACAAGCAGAAAAAACATCATCAACAGAAAAAAAATAAAATATGAAAATATCTTATCTTAGATACCTTCCACTTATTTATTTAAAATATTATTTTAAATATTAGAGGTTTTTTTACTTTACAAAATTATTTTATAATAGTTAATAATATATTAAAATATAGATTATAAGTTATTAACGGACTTCTTCCCACATGTACTTGTGGAGGGAACAATGAAACTGAATGAGTTCAATAATGCTTTTCAAAATGAACAGCAATGTCTTGCATATATAGCAAATTTGAAAGAAAACAAATGTATTAGGTGTTCTAGTTTTAATTTGAATACTTCTGATTTAAAAAGAATAAGATGTTTGAAATGTAATCAAACATTTAGTATTCTCACGGGTACCATATTTTCAAGGTCACAAACATCTTTAAGATCATGATTTTACCTCATCTTTAGATGAATAAACACCAAACATGGAATTCCATCAACTGATTTTTCAAAAGAATTGAGAGTGACCTTAAAAACAGCATGGAGAATGGGTCATAAAATTAGAACACGTATTGCAAAACAAGAACCTCAATTTATTGTTGAAGGCACAGTGCAAATTGATGAAATGTATCTTTCACATATGGCTTTTAAAAAACAAGGAAGATCCTTGAAAATAAAGCATTGATTGTTGGCATTTATGAAAAAACAACTAATAATTTAATTGTGAAAGTATTGAAAAATGTAAAGAGTAAAAGTCTTTTGAATTTTGCAAGAAGCCACATTTCTTCAAAATGTCATGTATATACTGATGATTGAAAAGGATATTGCGATTTCAAATTGGTTTTCCCAAAACATAAAACAGTTAACCATCTTGATGGTTATGTTTCAAAAACTGGTGTAAATACCAATCAAATTGAATCAGTTTGAAAACATATAAGAAGAACATTTAAAACACATATCAAAGTTGCAAAACATCATGTTTATTTATATGCCAAAGAAGCTGCATATAAATTCAATAAGATACCTAGTTTTGAAATTGTAATGCTGTGTTTAATTTAAAAATGTGGGGAAGAAGTCCGTAGATACGCTTTTCTCAGCATTTATGTGATAAAATTAAAAAATAGTACATAAAGGGAGAAAAGCGTTTATTAAAATAGACACTATTTATTAGGAAGTGTAGAGTATGAAAAATAAGGGCTATTATGATTTATTATTAAAGATTAGTGATGATATTACCAATAATTTTCAAACATCACATATTAATGATGAAAAAGAATTAATTAAAGACATTGATCATTATTTAGTTAAACAACTAAATAATACTTTAATTGAACAATTAAAAACCATTAAATCACCAGAAGCGAAAATTGATTTTTTAAATCAAATCATAAGTAATTTTACTACTAATAAATTTAGTAATAACATTTTACTACAAGTAAATGATAGTATCATCGATAATCCTTTAACTTCTAATATTAGATTAAGTGATAATTATCTATTTACTAATGAAAATCAACAAGCATTAATTAATTATTTAAATCAGGAAATCAGAACTTGTGATGAAGTATACTTTATTTATCCTTTTATATCAAATTCAATTCTTAATAAGTTACGTTCATCATTTACTTATGCTTTAAATCATAATATTACTATTAATTTTATTACTACTACTTTTGATGATATGGCTTTATTTGTTAATTTATATGCATTAGTTAAAATAATAAAAAAGTATCCTAATATTAAAGTTAAAGTTGAAAATAATTTAGAAAAACGTAGTGAAAGAATTCATATTAAAGCTGCTATCTTTAAACGAAATTCAGGCTTTTCTTCAGCAATTATTGGTTCATCAAATTTAACGCAAAAAGGTTTAGCTAGCGGTCGTGAATGAAATATTAAAATTAATGAATTTGATAATAAGCAACTATATCAAAATATTTTAAATCAGTATTATAAATTATTAAATGATAATTTAGTTGATTTAAATGATGAACAACAACGATTACAATTACTATCACGAATTGAATATAATCGATTGCTTGTAAATAAAAAAGATGAACAATGATTAGTAACCAATTATTTTCTTTATGATTTTCAAATTGCCTTAATTAATAAATTAAAGTTAAGAAGAAAACTTAAAAAAACAAAACATTTAATTGTCATGGCAACAGGTGTTGGTAAAACAGTAGTATCTGCTTTTGACTATTTAAATCAAATCAAAGAAAATAATAATCAAAAACCTTCAATTTTATTTTTAGCACATCAAAGAGAAATTATTGAACAAGCATTTATTACTTTTCGAAAAGTAATAAATGATAAAAACTTTGCAACTATTTTAAATAGTAAACAAAATAATTTTCAAGAACAATATTTATTTGCAACAGTACAAACTGTACATAGACATCTAAATAAGTTTAAACGTCAACAATTTGATATTATTATTTTTGATGAAGCTCATCATTTGGCTGCAAAAACTTTTCAGACAATTTTTAATTATTTTCACCCTAAACAAATTATTGGTTTAACAGCAACACCAGAACGAGAAGATAATAAAAATATTATTAATTATTTTGATAATGAGTTTGCACATGAATTACGATTATGAGATGCAATTAATGAAAAACTTTTATCACCATTTGATTATTATTGTATTGATGACATTACTGCTGATTTAACTGGTATTGATTTAAATAATGATCAACAATTATTTAAAAAATTAAATACTGAAGCAAGAAATAAGTTATTATTAGACGTAATTAATGACTATATTGGATTTTATAATAATCGGATTTGTTTAATTTTTTGTATTAACATTACTCATGCACAAATTGTTGCTAGATTTTTGCAAAATCAGGGTTTAAAAGCAGATTTTTTAACAAGTAAAAACCAAGCTAATCGTAGTAAAACAATTAATGATTTTAAAAATAAAATCATTAATTATTTATGTGTAGTAAATATTTTTAATGAAGGAATTGATATTCCTGAAATTGATACTATTATTTTATTACGACCAACTAATTCAAAAACAGTATATTTACAACAATTAGGAAGAGGATTAAGAAAAACAGAAACTAAACATTGTTTAGAAGTTTATGATTTAATTGCTAATATTGATAAAAAATATGACATAACCATTGGTATTAAAAATCTTTCAAATTCACATATTATTGATGTTACTAAACAATTACCTAATAGTTTTAATTTACCTTATGGATGTACTATTACTTTAGAACCAAGAAGTCAAAACGTCATTTTAACTAATTTAAAGCAATGATATCAATCACGAAAAAAAATTTATTTGGTAATTCAATCATACTATCAACTTTATAATGATAATGCTATTTTTAAAATATTAATTGATTATGATTTGACAATTCAAGAATTTTATAATTTTTTAAATGATTTTTATTTACGAGTTGCAAAAAAAATAAAAAATTATCAACCCCATGATAATGATACTAATCGTAATCAAAATATTTTAAAACAATTCTTATTTTTAAATGATTATCAAATAGTTAATTATTTTTATTTAAGATTAAGTCAAGAATTAGATACTAAACTAATTAATTATCATTATGACAATTTATTAATAGCATCATTATTATATGAGGTTACAAGTAATAAAGTGTTTAATTGTATTTTTCCCAATTTTAATGAAATATCATGTTTAGTTACATATTTCATTGAAAATAACAAATTAGTTGTTAATGAACTAAAAATTATTCTTAAATATAAATTAGATTATGAAACATTATTACTTAATGAACATTTTAATCAAGATTATCCTTTATTATCTTATCAATCAACATTTACTGTTCATCAGGCACTATGTGCAATTAATCGTGTTAATTTTAATAAAAAACTTGGACCTTTAAAAATTATTGCTTTTCAAGCGGGTCATTTGACATTTAATGAAAATAAATCAGTAATTTTTGCAGATATTGATGGAACAAATTATGGTAAATTAACTAGTTATAATAAATTAACAAAAGAATATTACTGATCAATACCAGAAAATAAAACGATTAATTCAAAACTGGTAAAAGATTTACAAAATAATAATATTGAAAAAATATTATTATTAAATAATGATTGTAATAAAAAATTTAAAAATCTTGCTTTAAAGTTATATGACTTTATTGGTATTGGTCAATATCAATTAACAATTAAGAGCGATTATATTACTATTAAATTTTTAGTAGAATAAATAAAATTTTATTTTTTTTAATTTTATAAAAAAATTTAATAATTTTAATTTTAAAAAAATAATGCTTTTTTATGATAATTAGGTTGACAATAATTATGGCATGTTGTACTATTGTTATTGTCCCAAAAATAAATGGGTTACAAACTAGAAAAAACGATCTTTGAAAACTAAATAGAACAAGAATTAATCCGTCAATTTTTATTAAAAATTAAATAAGTCAGACATCATCTTTTAACAAAAACAATTTTATTGAGAGTTTGATCCTGGCTCAGGATTAACGCTGGCGGCATGCCTAATACATGCAAGTCGAACGAAAGTAGCAATACTTTAGTGGCGAACGGGTGAGTAACACGTATCTAATCTACCATTTAGTGGGGAATAACTGTTGGAAACGACAGCTAATACCGCATATGTTATTTATTTGCAATGATAAATAATGAAAGGAGCATTTGCTTCGCTAATTGATGAGGATGCGGCGTATTAACTAGTTGGTAAGGTAATGGCTTACCAAGGTAACGATGCGTAGCCGATCTGAGAGGATGAACGGCCACATTGGGACTGAGACACGGCCCAAACTTCTACGGAAGGCAGCAGTAGGGAATTTTTCACAATGGGCGAAAGCCTGATGGAGCAATGCCGCGTGACTGATGAAGGTCTTCGGATTGTAAAGGTCTGTTGTAAGGGAAGAAGTGCTAGAATAGGAAATGATTTTAGTATCGACCATACCTTTACCAGAAAGCCACGGCTAACTATGTGCCAGCAGCCGCGGTAATACATAGGTGGCAAGCGTTATCCGGATTTATTGGGCGTAAAGCGTGCGTAGACGGTTTTGCAAGTCTGAGGTTAAATTTAGGGGCTCAACCCCTAACCGCCTTGGAAACTACATTACTAGAGTATAGGAGAGGTTAGTGGAATTTCATGTGTAGCGGTGGAATGCGTAGATATATGAAGGAACACCAGTGGCGAAGGCGGCTAACTGGCCTATTACTGACGTTGTGGCACGAAAGCGTGGGGAGCAAATAGGATTAGATACCCTAGTAGTCCACGCCGTAAACGATGAGTACTAAGTGTTGCCATGAGGCAGTGCTGTAGCTAACGCATTAAGTACTCCGCCTGAGTAGTATGCTCGCAAGAGTGAAACTCAAAGGAATTGACGGGGACCCGCACAAGCGGTGGAGCATGTGGTTTAATTCGAAGCAACGCGAAAAACCTTACCAGGTCTTGACATACCTTGCGAAGCTATAGAGATATAGTAGAGGTTAACAAGGATACAGGTGGTGCATGGTTGTCGTCAGTTCGTGTCGTGAGATGTTTGGTTAAGTTCAGCAACGAACGCAACCCTTATCCTTAGTTGCCAGCATTAAGTTGGGGACTCTAAGGAGACTGCTAGTGTAAGCTAGAGGAAGGTGGGGACGACGTCAAATCATCATGCCCCTTATGACCTGGGCTACACACGTGCTACAATGGCTGATACAAAGAGTCGCTAAACCGCGAGGTCAAGCAAATCTCAAAAAGTCAGTCTCAGTCCGGATTGAAGTCTGCAACTCGACTTCATGAAGTCGGAATCGCTAGTAATCGCGAATCAGCAATGTCGCGGTGAATACGTTCTCGGGTCTTGTACACACCGCCCGTCAAACCACGAGAGTTGGCAATGCCAGAAGTCGGTATCCTAACCGTAAGGAGGGAGCTGCCAAAGGCAGGGTTGATGATTGGGGTTAAGTCGTAACAAGGTATCCCTACCGGAAGGTGGGGATGGATCACCTCCTTTCTATGGAGTTTGGTTTCTAATAAGAAACCAAGACAACAAGAAAAATTAGATCGATGATTTATTGGATTACTTCTTTTGTTCTGTTTAGTTTTCAGGGATTGTTTTCTCTGAGCAATTGTTCTTTAAAAACTGGATAATAGACATCTTTTAAAAAAAATAAGATAATTTTTATCTTGCAATAGGATATTCTAAAAATAAATTATTAAGAGCGTATGGTGGATGCCTTGGAATTGGAAGACGATGAAGGACGCGATTACCTGCGATAAGCTTCGGGGAGCTGGAAATAAGCTTTGATCCGGAGATGTCCGAATGGGGAAACCCACTATCTTTAATCAGATAGTACTGTACAATGAATTCATAGTTGTGCAGAGTGATACCTAGAGAATTGAAACATCTTAGTACCTAGAGGAAAAGAAAGCGAATGCGATTCCCTTAGTAGCGGCGAGCGAAAAGGGAGCAGCCTAAACCAGTCGTCAGACTGGGGTTATAGGACTGTCTATTAGGTTCGACCTATGAAGAGTTACAAAATTTATATATAGCAGAAGTTGTTGGGAAGCAACGCCATAGATGGTGAAAGCCCAGTATGCGAAATGTATAAATCTCTTGACAGTATCCTGAGTACGGCGAGGCACGTGGAACCTTGTCGGAATTTACGCAGACCACTGCGTAAGGCTAAATACTAACCAATTACCGATAGTGAACCAGTACCGTGAGGGAAAGGTGAAAAGTACCCCGAGAGGGGAGTGAAATAGTTTCTGAAACCATATGCTTACAACAAGTCGGAGCCCGTTAATGGGTGACGGCGTGCCTTTTGTAGAATGAGCCGGCGAGTTACGATTACATGCAAGGTTAAGTTGAAAAAACGGAGCCGAAGTGAAAGCGAGCCTGAATAGGGCGTTTAGTATGTGGTCGTAGACCCGAAACCAGGTGATCTAGCCATGAGCAGGTTGAAGTTAATGTAACAGTTAATGGAGGACCGAACCAACGTTCGTTGAAAAGACCGTGGATGACTTGTGGCTAGCGGTGAAATTCCAATCGAACCTGGAGATAGCTGGTTCTCCCCGATATAGTTTTAGGACTAGCGTCAGAATTAGTGCAATGGAGGTAAAGCTCTGAATGTATGATGGCCCCACCTCGGGGTACTGAATGCAATTAAACTGCGAATGCCATTGTTACATATCTGGCAGTCAGTCTATGGGTGATAAGGTCCATGGACGTGAGGGAAACAGCCCAGATCATCAGCTAAGGTCCCCAAATCAATGCTAAGTGGAAAACGATGTGGAATTGTTCAGACAGCTAGGAGGTTGGCTTAGAAGCAGCCATCCTTTAAAGAGTGCGTAACAGCTCACTAGTCAAATGATTCTGCGCGGAAAATGTACCGGGGCTAAGCATTGTACCGAAGCTATGGGTCTATATATGTTTACATATATTGTGGGCGGTAGGGGAGCGTTCTAATCTGCGACGAAGTTAGACCGGAAGGACTAGTGGAGCGTTTAGAAGTGAGAATGCCGGCGTGAGTAACGATTGAAGGTGAGAATCCTTCATGCCGATTGACCAAGGTTTCCTGGGCTAGGTTCGTCCACCCAGGGTTAGTCAGGACCTAAGGCGAGGCCGAAAGGCGTAGTCGATGGATAATAGGTTGATATTCCTGTACCACCATGGTGACTGATGGAATGACGGAGAAGGCTAAAATGTCCCAGTGGTTGGTAGTGCTGGGCTAAGTACAAAGAGGGTTGTGTAGGCAAATCCGCACAGCGTTAACCTTGAAGTACGATGGGGAGTGAACAGTTCGCTTAGTAACGAAGCATTTGATGCCATACTTCCAAGAAAAGTTTCTAAAGACATCACCATGGTGCCTGTACCGAGAACGGACACACGTGGTCAAGGAGAATATCCTAAGGCAAGCGAGATAACTATAGCTAAGGAACTCTGCAAAATAACCCCGTAAGTTAGCGAGAAGGGGAGCTCATAGCAATATGAGTCGCAGTGAAGAGGTCCGGGCGACTGTTTAGCAAAAACACAGCTCTCTGCTAAGTCGTAAGACGATGTATAGGGGGTGACGCCTGCCCAGTGCTGGAAGGTTAAAGAGATTTGTTAGCGTAAGCAAAGCTTTGAACTGAAGCCCCAGTGAACGGCGGCCGTAACTATAACGGTCCTAAGGTAGCGAAATTCCTTGTCAGGTAAGTTCTGACCCGCACGAAAGGCGTAACGATCCGGACGCTGTCTCGGCTATAGACTCGGTGAAATCTTAGTACCTGTGAAGATGCAGGTTACCCGCGATTAGACGGAAAGACCCCGTGGAGCTTTACTACAACTTGATATTGAATTTTGGTGTAGTTTGTACAGCATAGGTGGGAGACGTTGATATGCAGACGCTAGTAGGCATGGAGTCATCATTGGGATACCACCCTTGCTATATTGAAATTCTAACTTGAGACCATAATCTGGTCTAAGGACAGTGTCTGGTGGGTAGTTTGACTGGGGCGGTCGCCTCCTAAAAAGTAACGGAGGCGCCCAAAGGTACCCTCAATATGAATGGAAATCATATGTAGAGCGCAAAGGTAAAAGGGTGCTTGACTGCGAGACATACAAGTCGAGCAGGAACGAAAGTTGGGCTTAGTGATCCGGCGGTGCTGTGTGGAAAGGCCGTCGATCAACGGATAAAAGTTACCCCGGGGATAACAGGCTAATCTCTCCCAATAGTTCATATAGACGGGGAGGTTTGGCACCTCGATGTCGGCTCATCGCATCCTGGAGGTGTAGTCGCTTCCAAGGGTTGGGCTGTTCGCCCATTAAAGCGGTACGCGAGCTGGGTTCAGAACGTCGTGAGACAGTTTGGTCCCTATCTGTCGTGGGCGCAAGAAATTTGAGGAAAGCTGTTCCTAGTACGAGAGGACCGGAATGGACCTACCTCTGGTGCACCAGTTGTCACGCCAGTGGCACAGCTGGGTAGCTATGTAGGGCATGAATAAGCGCTGAAAGCATCTAAGCGCGAAGTCAGTTCCAAGATGAGATTTCTCATTCGAAAGAAGTAAGATCCCTTGAATACTACAAGGTTGATAGGTCAGGTGTGTAAGCATAGTGATATGTTCAGCTTACTGATACTAATAGATCGAGGATTTATTGAAGAATATATTCTCTATTGCAAATCAAAAGTAATCAAATTAAAGATGTCTGTTTCTAGTTTTTAGGGAGCAATTACTAAACTATTTGGTGTCCATGGCGGAGTGGTCACACCTGTTCCCATCTCGAACACAGCAGTTAAGCACTCCAGCGGCGAAAATACCAGCAATGGGAAAATAGCACGATGCCAAATTTTTTTGTTTGTGTTAATATTTAATAAATTGTATAAATAAGGCTTTAGAAATTAAAAGCCTTATTTTATTTTTTTTATAATTTAAAACCATAAGGATAAGTAATTATTGGAAAATTTGGTTTATCATCATCATGCTTTTTTTTATATTGTATGTTATTAATTCATAAATAAAGGTATTGTAAACCAATACTAATAATTAACAGAAAAATAATAGCAGTAACTAATACTCCTACACCATATTTTTGGTAGTTGAAAAAAAAGTAAGGATAACAAGTATTGATATTTTCTCCTTGTTTAACACGTACTACACCACGAACCATTATCATTACTACATAAAAACAAGGATAAAATAAAATAAATCACATATAAAGTTTATGATGATTTTTTAGTGAATAAAAATCACGTCCACATGATAAAACAAAATTTAAAATCATAACAATTGGCATAATTAGATTTAGAATTATTGTTTTAAATCATAAATAAATATCAGTTCCATATTTACTTCTTTCTTGGCTATTACTAATGATACCTATTCAAAATACTAACATTGTAATTGTAATATAAATAGTAATACTTAATAAAATATAAAAACTTGGTTTTGAATTTTCTTTAAATTTGCTTTCAAATAAAAAAGCAAATAAATAAATGAGTACTAAATAATTAGTTTGGGTTGTAAAATAAAAATAATAAATTGCTAATCTTTCAGTTGGTTTATCAATATTAGGAACAATGAAAGCATTGGGATAATTAATAGTAATTATTAAATCAAAAATTAAGAATAAAGAAATAATAAGTAGACCAAATAGACGTCAAATAAATTTAATAAGATTTCTTTTTTTTAATCGGTATTCACTACTATTTTTTCAATTCATATTTTTTCTCCTATTTATACTAGAATTAAATTTAATTTTTTATTATGATTGAATATGCTACTTATTTATTTAGTATATCAAGTTTTTCCTTATCACTATTAATATTTACTAACTGATTATTTAAAACACTTAATAAGTTAAAAAAAAATTAACTTATTAATTATTTAATCTTGATTTTTTGGTAATAAAGTTTATTATTAATGTTAAGGATATAATTTTTATCCTTATAATTTTAATGAATATATAAGTAATTATATAAGTATTAAAATTATATATGTTGATTTAACAAAAAGTTTAATAATTGATTATATATCCTTAGTTTTATTTTATTAAAACTAAGATTTTAAGTATTTCATTAAATATGCTTAATTTAATATTATAATTATAAACACAAATAATAGGTAAAAAAAGGAGTAATCATAATGACAAATTTCTTATCTTTTAGTTTTAAAACAATAAGTTTGGCTTTGGCATTATCTCTTACTAGTAGTTTAATGATAGTTACTAATCATCAATCTAATATTAATACTGTTAATGAGAGTAACAAACTTTCTGGGTTTCATATTACTGTTAAGGAAAATAATAAAAATTTAATTAGTGAAGCTAATACTTGAAATTCAATTAATAATAATTATGAAGATTTTATTAGATTGCAAAAAGAAGTAATAACAGAACAATTTAATGATTGATCAGACCTTATTAATAAAGTTAATAATAATCCAAATGATGATAATTTTACTAAAGATGTTAATAAGAAATTTAAGGATCAAATTGAAGACAAAACTAATAATATTTTACCAGATAATGGTATTAAATATTTTACTGATGAAGTTATTGGTCGTAGTATTGCTAAACAAAGTTTTAATGATATTGCTAGTTTTGGTTATGTTTATGTTGGTTACCATGATAATAGTTTACCAGCACAGATTAACAATGGTATTTTTGCAACGGTAAATCCTAGGGCAGATTTTAATAATTATTTTAGTATTCCTTATATGATTAAGCCAAGTGATGATTTTTTAAATAGTCATAAAAGTGTTCAAGATCGATTAGCAATTTTGCCACTTAATAATGGTAATCCTAATGATACTAATCAACCAATGTTAGCTATTTTAGCAAAAAATAAAAATGATAAGAATGAACAATTATTAATAAATGATAAAAATGATGAAGTTTTTGATAATGGTTCAATTAGTTATGCAATATTAAATCATAAACCAAGTGATGTTTTAAAACCAACTATTTTTAATATTAGTGTTAAAGGTAGTGGCTATAGTAAAACTATTAAGTTAACAAATAATAGTTCAAATATTCAATTTAGTACTATTAGTGATGAAAAAATTAAAGAAAATCCTGTAATTGCACCTCAATATTTAGTTCAAAATAATTCACAAGATAATAAAAATACATTAATAGTTATGAATAAAGTTATTGAGAAAGCTAAAGTAAATATTAGTAATTCACAACAACATTGATTAAAATGAAAAGTTGATTCACAAACTTTACAAAAAGCAAAAAATGATTCGGGAACACCTATTAAAGATGGTGATAATTTAACTCTTAATCAAGGAAGTAATTTTCAAGTTTATTGTATAGGTTTAGATACATCTGACTTGCAACGTCAAGTTGCTTCTGAACAATATATTACTGTTTATAGAAGTAATACAAAAATACCTAATTTTCCAAATTGTACTGATTTTTTTGAAAAAACTAATAATTTATTAGCAGGTTTTGAACAATATTTAACTAGTGCTACTAATAATAGTATTAAAATTGAAGATTTAAAAAATAATGCTGGTGAGTTTTTATCATGATTTATTCAATATCAAGGTGATATTACTAAACAAAATTATGTTAATTATTTACAAAGTAATAATTCAGATTGTCCCTGAGATGTTAATATACCATTAATAACTAAAACGTTAGTTAATAATTGAAATGTTATTATCATTTGTGTCTTCATTATTAGTTTTTTAACTATAATTCCAATAGTTGGTGTTATTATTCGTAAAAAGAAATATTTAAAATAAAATTTATCACTTTTATAAAATTAATAATCATAATTTACTTAAAAATACAATATATTATATAAAAATATAAAATGATAAGTGTAAAAAATATTATTACTTGTTTTTTCTTTTTAGTAAGTTACAATAAAAATGGCAGTTATAAATGTTTAGAAAATATTTAGGTAATGCCGGTTTTAATTTTATATTTGACTTTAAGTCCTTGTATACTATATATGCTATACAAGGACTTTTTATATAATTTTAAAATAAAATATATTAAGAAAAAGGAGGGAAAAAATAACAAAATAATATTTAAAAAATAATACAATTTCAAATTTTTACTTTTCACAAATATATATTCCTCCCTACAATTATTTTTCAATATTATTTACATTTAAAATTTGTATCTCTTAAGGCTGCTATTGGTTTATTATTTTTCTTATAAAGAATATTATTATAAAAAGTAAAAAGTAACATCAAAATTATGTACAAGATTAAAATTGCAAAGATATAAATAAAGAAAGTAGTTAAACTTTTATGAAAATCTAAAAATGGATATGGAAATGAATAATCAATTTCTGTTGTTCCTTTTCTCAAAAAACCAACAAAATTTCCTTTAGCAAGTGCATAACCTAAATATACAAACATGTAAATAGAAATAATTGGTATTCAAAGATATGTTTGTTTTCCAAGTTTTCAGTAGTATTTACCAGCAGAAAACATAAAATATAAAATCACTATCACTGGTACTATTAAATGTAATAAAAATGTATTTATAAAATTTAATATGCTAATACTATTGCTACTATCTAAATTATTTATCATTGGTTTAAATAATACAGCAAAAAATACGATAAGAGTTACAGTAATATAAACAGTAATGGCTAATGAAAAGCGCCCAAAAACAAACTGTGCGCGATTGTCATGAAAACGATTTGTTAATACAAAACAAAAGAAAAGAAAAACCAAAAAATTTGATTGAATAGTAAAGGTAGAAATCATTGTTCAAATACCAACTCATGGGCCATCTGAAGTTCATAAATTATGAGGATTAGGTGTTCCAACTGTTATTGGTTTATACTCAATTAAAACTATTGCAAATTGCATTATTAGAGCTATAATAGCAATAATTAGTCCAGATCAAAGTAAAAAATCAGAAAATTTACTTTTAAATCCTATATTTTTTCCTATTCTCATATGGATCAACTCACAATTCTATATTTTTCTATTTTAATTACATTATACATGATATTATAATAAGTATGTAAGATATTAGAAAATTATTAATAGCAACTAAATGAAATAATAAGGTGATGTTATGTATCAATTATATTTAGATACAACAAATAACAAATTAACAGTGGTGATTTTGCAAGGTAGTAAAATTTTAGCAAGTTCATCATTTATTGCTTGACAAAAACAAACAGAATTGGCAATTCCAACTATTACTAATTTACTTGTAAAATGTAAAATAAAATTAAAAGATATTTCAAAAGTAGTTATTGCAAATGGTCCTGGCAGTTATACTGGAATTAGAGT
The DNA here is from genome assembly GCF_964030985.1 of Spiroplasma endosymbiont of Notiophilus biguttatus. Lineage (NCBI taxonomy): Bacteria > Bacillati > Mycoplasmatota > Mollicutes > Entomoplasmatales > Spiroplasmataceae > Spiroplasma > Spiroplasma endosymbiont of Notiophilus biguttatus. Next base: position 24,134 of record NZ_OZ034993.1, read on the forward strand.
AGCAATTACTTTTATCAAAACACTTAAAGTTTTGAATAGTTTTTTAAAGGTTTTTACTATTAATAGTTTATTATTACAGGCAGGATTAATAAAATCAATAAGTGTTTTGTCAGCATACAATAATAAAAGTTATTTGGCAGTATGTGATAATGGAAAAATAATTATTCAGCCGCAATTAGTAGATGAAAATGCTAAAATTGGTATTATTAGTGATTTACTAGATTATAAAATAATTGAAAATTTAGAAAAGTGTAATATTGTGGAAAATTTTCAAAAGTTGTCACCATATTTTATCAAAGTAAAAAACATAGAAGATTTGCAACCATATTATATTAATGATTCATTTTCATCACATAATTAATAAAAATAATAATATTTAAATATTTTACATTAGTTTAAAAAGGAGTTTTTACATGCTTATCAATGATAATTTTTGATCTAGAGTATCAAAGGAAGAAAATAATTTCACAAAAAAAGAAAAAGTTCTTATTAACTATATTAATAAGAATAGTCAAAAAATGGATCAAGTTACTATTAGTTCTTTGGCTAAAGAAAATACTGTTGGTTATAGTGTTGTTTATAATTTAATTAAGAAGTTGGGATTTAAAGGTTATCGTGAATTTATCATTAGTTTAGCTGCGCAAGAAACTACTTTCAAAGCTTTAAATCGTGAGTTTTTTGGTGATCGTAGTGTTTTAAAAGAACATTATAAAAAACTGATGGATTTAAATGATTCAACGATTAATTATGAAGAATTACAAAGATTTATTAATTGAATAGATGATAATCGTAAAGCTTGTATTTATTTAGCAGGCATTGGTCATTCTGGTTTAGGTGCGGAGGATTTATCAAATAAATTATATCGATTTGGTTTACGATCAATCTGTTTAAATAAAGATGATGATAGTATTTTAATGCATGCTTCTTTAATTATTCCAGAAGATGTAATAATTCTTTTTTCATTATCAGGCAAAACCGCTACTATTGTTGAAACAGCTAAACTTGCTAAAAGGAATAATGCTAAAATTGCAGTTGTTACATCACAAGATAAAACCGAATTAGTAACTTATGCTGATTGAACATTTAATATTGTTTCTTCAGGACTTTATGAAGCACAAGAAATATTTATTTCTCCATTATTTGCTATTACTTATTTTAATGATTTAGTAACAACCTATTTATTAAAATCAAAACATAAAGATTGATATTTAGAAAATAGAATTAAAACTAATAAAGTAATTAAAAAATTTAATTAATTTTTTTAAATAAAAAAACTGTTTTTTTTAAAAAAATAATTTAATATTATGTCATGAATATTTATTAAGTAAGGAGATGAAGTATGTTGTCTAAACAAGATGATATTTTGAGAGTAGAACAGGTTTTTCTTGAATCTGATTGTAAAACACAAGCAGAAGCTTTTCAAGAAATAGCAACTTCTGCTAAAAAATTAGGTTTTTTGAAAAAAAATATTAGTGAAAAATCACTAGTTAATAGTTTTCAACAAAGAGAAGGAGAAGGAACTACTGGTTTTGGTGGTGGTGTTGCTGTGCCACATGCTCGTAATGAAGATATTGTTAAATCAGGAATTTTTATTATGCGTTTTAAACAGCCAATTCCATGGAAAGCACTAGATAAACAACCCGTTAAAGCAATTATTGCTTTAATTGTGCCACTAAAAAGTGCTGGTAATGAGCACTTGGAAATTTTATCAAAAGTGGCGCAAAGATTAACAAAACAGGAATTTCAATCAATATTATTTAATTCAAAAGATAAAAAAGTAATTATTGAATCACTAAATATTGATAATAAACCTAATGCTGAGACTAGTAGTAAAACTATTAGTGAAGATATTAAAAGTTTTTCAAAAAAAACTAAAAATATTATAGCAATTACTGCTTGTCCAGTTGGAGTAGCACATACTTATATTGCACAAGATAAATTAGAAATTGCTGCAAAAAATTTAGGCTATAATATTAAAGTTGAAACTCATGGTAGTATTGGTATTAAAGGTGCTTTTACAGCAACTGATATTGCCAATACTGATTTAGTTATTATTGCAGTATCAGCCGGTGTTGCAGATTTAAAATTAGATCGTTTTAATAATAAACCATTATATAAAGTAGAAATCAGCAAAGTTATTAAGAACCCCGAAAGTATTGTTAATGATGCTTTTGCTAACGCAAAACCTTATGAAATAAACAAGTCAGAATCGGGACAAAAAGTGGAAAAAGTAAATAAATCAAATGATTTATTTACTACTGATAAACAGGGAATTATGAAACATATTATGGCTGGTGTTGGCTATATGGTTCCATTTGTTGTTTTTGGTGGAATTATGTTAGCATTATCAATTGGTATTGCTAAAGCGGTTTATGGTGCTGACTTTGATATTTCCAAGTTACCACATAATCATTTTCTTTATTTTATGAATCAAGCCGGAAGTATTGCTTTTACATTAATGATTCCAATTTTAGCTGGTTTTATCGCTAATTCAATTGCAGGACGTGCTGCCTTGGTTCCGGCAATGGTAAGTGCATATGTTGCTAATACAGCAGGATTAGTTTATCCAATTGCCGGTTTAGAACCAAAGGTTTCTGCTGGATTTTTAGGAGCATTATTAATTGGTCCAAGTGTTGGATATTTAGTAAAATGAATTATTACTTGAAAAGTACCAAAGACTATTGCTCCAATTATGCCAATTTTTTTTATTCCTATTGTAGTAACATTTTTAATTAGTTTCACTTTTATTTATGCAATTGGAACTCCAATTGGTTGAATAATGGAACAATTTCAAAATGGATTAACTCACATGCCACGTGAAGCAATGGCAGCAATTGGAATGTTGCTAGGAGCCATGATTGGATTTGATATGGGTGGTCCAATTAACAAAGTTGCTTTTTTAGCAGCCTCAACAACGATAACTGCTGATCCTAGTTCACAATTATTTATGGGAGCAGTAGCTGCAGCTATTCCTGTTGCACCACTTGGAATGGGTTTAACAACTTTGATTTTTCGTAAATTCTTTAATGAAAGTGAACGTACATTAGGTTTAACAGCAATGTTAATGGGATGTATTGGTATTTCCGAAGGTGCGATTCCTTTTGCAGTAAGAGATCCAAAACGTGCTATTATTAGTAATATTATTGGTAGTGCTGTTGCTGGTAGTATTGCTGGTGCTTTCTTATTAACTGATGCTGCTGGTCATGGTGGCCCTATTGTTGCTATCTTAGGTGCAGTTAGTTCAGTTAATTATGTGCTTTGGATAAGTATTCTTTTATTCTTTTTAGCCATTATTGTTGGAAGTATTGTTACTTGTTTAGTATATGGTGGATTATTAATTATTCAATCACGTAATATTAAGGTTTTTAAATTAATGAATGAAAGAATTATGAAAATATTTAATAGTAAAAAATCTAAATCAAAAAATAGTAAAAATAAAGTTTAATTGAACAAATAATCAAAGTTTAGGAGAGTGAATATGAATAATAGCACATCACAAATAATTTTTTTAAAACCTGCTTTTATTCGCAAATTATGAGGTAGTCAAAAATTAGCACATAAATTTGATTTTGATTTACCTAAAAATACACCAATTGGTGAAGCATGATTAGTTAGTGCTCATCCCATTGGGATGAGTTATGTTTTAAATGGTGAGTATAAGGGATTAAGTTTAGCAGAATTGTTTAAACAGCAACCTAGTTTATTTGCTAATCTTGATAGTTTAGGTAGTGTGATTAATAAAGAATATCCGTTGTTAACAAAAATTTTAGACGCAAATGATAGTTTAAGCGTTCAAATTCACCCTGATGATAAATTCGCAGAAAAAAATCATCAATGTTTAGGAAAAACTGAATGTTGGTATATATTAGAATGTTTACCCAAAGGTAGAGTTATTTTGGGTCATAATGCTAAAACCAAAGATCAGTTTAATCAATGATTGGCAAAAGAACAATGACATAAACTATTAAAATATATTCCAATTAAAAAAGATCAATTTATTTATGTTTCTTCTCTAAAAATTCATGGTTTATTGGCACATACTATGGTTTTTGAATTACAACAATCATCAGATATTACATATCGTTTATATGATTATGATCGTAAAGATGAACTTGGTAATTTACGAAATTTGCATTTGAAAGAAGCATCAACTATTGTTTTAGCTCCTGATTTAAATAGTAGTGAAGCTAATGGTCATGATAATTATTTAGTTGATAACAAGTTTTTTAAGTTAATTAAATTAGTTAATGAGGGAATTAAACATTATAGTTATCCTAATACTAGATGATTACAAATCTCAGTATTGGATGGTAATGGTATAATTGATGATACTAGTATTAAAAAAGGTGACTCATTTATTTTACCAAATGGTTATACTGATTTTTGTTTAAGTGGTAACATGTTATTGATGGTTGCGTATTGCTAATAAATTGTTTCATTTATAAATAATAATTATAATATTTTTAGTGCTTGTTCCAAATCATTTCACAAATCTTCAACATATTCAATACCAATTGAAAGACGAACAAGACATTCTGAAATATTTGCATTTGCTAATTCTTGTGCATTATAAGTAGAATGTGTCATTGAAGCAGGATGTTCAATCAATGACACAACTCCACCTAAAGAAACTCCTAAAATTATTAACGCTTTTCTCCCTTTATGTACTATTTTTTAATTTTATCACATAAATGCTGAGAAAAGCGTATCTACGGACTTCTCACCACATTTTTAAATTAAACACAGCATTACAATTTCAAAACTAGGTATCTTGTTGAATTTATATGCAGCTTCTTTGGCATATAAATAAACATGATGTTTTGCAACTTTGATATGTGTTTTAAATGTTCTTCTTATATGTTTTCAAATTGAATCAATTTGATTGGTATTTACACCAGTTTTTGAAACATAACCATCTTGATGATTAACTGTTTTATGTTTTGGGAAAACCAATTTGAAATCGCAATATCCTTTTCAATCATCAGTATATACATAACATTTTGAAGAAATGTGGCTTCTTGCAAAATTCAAAAGACTTTTACTCTTTGTATTTTTCAATACTTTCACAATTAAATTATTAGTTGTTTTTTTATAAATGCCAACAATCAATGTTTTATTTTTCAAGGATCTTCCTTGTTTTTTAAAAGCCATATGTGAAAGATACATTTCATCAATTTGCACTGTGCCTTCAACAATAAATTGAGGTTCTTGTTTTGCAATACGTGTTCTAATTTTATGACCCATTCTCCATGCTGTTTTTAAGGTCACTCCCAATTTTTTTGAAACATTAGTTGACGGAATTCCATGTTTGGTGTTTATTCATCTAAAGATGAGGTAAAATCATGATCTTAAAGATGTTTGTGACCTTGAAAATATGGTACCGGTGACAATACTAAATGTTTGATTACATTTCAAACATCTTATTCTTTTTAAATCAGAAGTATTCAAATTAAAACTAGAACACCTAATACATTTGTTTTCTTTCAAATTTGCTATATATGCAAGACATTGCTATTCAGTTTGAAAAGCATTGTTGAACTCATTCAGTTTCATTGTTCCCTCCACAAGTACATGTGGGGAGAAGTCCGATTATTAATTTTAAATTATTTAATAGTTTGATTCCTCCAACATATCCACATTTTAATTCGAAACTAATCATTGCTCCTGGTAATTTCATTTGTTGTTCATAAAGTACTTGTTCTGTTGCTGAATTAGTTAGTCCAGAATAAAACACTTTTTTAATCTTAGAACCTGTTTAGAATCTTTTCAATCATCAGTATATACATGACATTTTGAAGAAATGTGGCTTCTTGCAAAATTCAAAAGACTTTTACTCTTTGTATTTTTCAATACTTTCACAATTAAATTATTAGTTGTTTTTTTATAAATGCCAACAATCAATGTTTTATTTTTCAAGGATCTTCCTTGTTTTTTAAAAGCCATATGTGAAAGACACATTTCATCAATTTGCACTGTGCCTTCAACAATAAATTGAGGTTCTTGTTTTGCAATACGTGTTCTAATTTTATGACCCATTCTCCATGCTGTTTTTAAGGTCACTCCCAATTCTTTTGAAACATCAGTTGACGGAATTCCATGTTTGGTGTTTATTCATCTAAAGATGAGGTAAAATCATGATCTTAAAGATGTTTGTGACCTTGAAGATATGGTACCCGTGAGAATACTAAATGTTTGATTACATTTCAAACATCTTATTTTTTTTAAATCAGAATTATTCAAATTAAAACTAGAACACCTAATACATTTGTTTTCTTTCAAATTTGCTATATATGCAAGACATTGCTGTTCAGTTTGAAAAGCATTGTTGAACTCATTCAGTTTCATTGTTCCCTCCACAAGTACATGTGGGGAGAAGTCCGTTAATTTATTTAAATGGAGAACTAAAAGGATTACTATTTTGCTTTCTATCTCAATGAGAACAACTAGCATCTTGATTACTTTTATTTTTCATTTCTTCATTTCATTGTCTAACTTGTTTTTTAGGGCTTCACATTGAATGTGTAGAAGGTGAAACATAATAAACAGTTCTTATGTTTTGTGCTATTTTATTTTTACTTGCTTTTATTTCTTTATCATATAAAACATCACTAGAACAAATGCCAGCATTTGTTGTTCCTTTAGTCTTTGTTTCTATGGCAAATCTATTTCTTAATCTTTGATCTATTTCTAAATTAGTTACATCATTTCTATTAGCATAGTTGTGCTTTTTTAATTGTTGGTCAGTAAGTTTCACAAATGATTCTGTAACTCCACATATTGTTTGTTCTTCTATTACAGTTTTTTTTAATCTATTTTGTTGATTTTGAAAATGATATTTAAGTTGTTGTTTTTCTTGTGTTTTAGATGTAAACATTTTTCTTTCAGCTTCCCTTTTAAATATACTAAAACTTAATATTAAGTTTTAGTATTTTATATGTGTAATTTACTTTTTATTTTTATAATATATTGTGTGTTTTTATCGGTATTATTTTTTAAGAAAACGAAAAAATATTTTTATAATAAAGTTTATTAAAATACAATTCTATTTTTAAGTTTAAAAATAATTTGTTTAAAATATAAAAAATGTGCTACAATATACAGGCTTAATTTAATGAAAATAAGCAACACATTTGTGAATTCATTGCCTAGTGCTTTTTAATTAAAAAGTGGCCAATGTTAGAAATAAATGGAAGAAAAACAAATTAGAAGGAGACAATATGTCAGTTGTAACACGTGAACAACTCCTTGAAGCAGGAGTTCAGTTTGGTCACCAAACTAAAAGATGAGATCCAAAGATGCGTAAATATATTTTTGGTCAAAGAAATGGTATTCATATTATTGATTTACAAAAATCAATGCGTAAATTAGATGAAGCTTGTCACTTTGTTAAAGAAACTAGTGAAAATGGTGGTAAAGTTTTATTTGTAGGTACAAAAAAACAAGCGAAAGAAGCTGTGCAAGAACTTGCAATTAGTTGTAATTCACCTTATGTAACAGAACGTTGATTAGGTGGTAATTTAACTAATTTTAAAACTATTAAATCAAGTATTAAAAAGTTAATTGATATTGAAAATAAAGAAAAAAGTGGAGAAATTAAACTTTTAACAAAAAAAGAACAAATGCTAGTAATTAAAGAAAAAGCACGTTTAGAACGTAATCTTGGTGGTATTAGAAATATGTATAAATTACCAGAGGCTATTTTTGTTACTGATACTATTACTAATAAAATTGCTGTCGAAGAAGCAGTTAAACTTGGTATCAAAATTATTGCAATTTGTGATAGTAATTCAAATCCGGATAATATTGATTATATTATTCCTGGTAATGATGATGCTACAAAATCAATTACTTTAATTACAAAGAAAATTGCTGAAGCTATTAATGAAGGACAAAGTGTAAAACCAGTTATTTCTAAAAAAGAAATAGTAGTAGAAGAAACTACTAGTCTTGATGAAAATAAAACTGAAAATGTAATTGAAAAAATAAAGAATAAAGGAGAATAGTTTATATGTCAGAAGTTAAAGTAGATGTTAAATTATTGAAAAAATTAAGAGATACAACCGATTTACCAATTACTGATTGTAAAGAAGCTTTGATGGAAAAAAATAATATTTTTGAAGCAGCACTTTCTCTATTAAAAATTAAAGGTTTAGCAAAAGCAGAGAAAAAAAGTATTAATAAAGCTACTGAAGGGGTTACTAAAGTTGTTATTAGTGGTAATAATGCAATTATTGGTGAATTAAATTGTCAAACTGAACAAGTTGCTGATTTAGAAGATTTTAATGATTTATTTACTAAGATTTTAGAAACAATTTTAAAACATCAACCTAAAACTATTGAAGAAGCTTTAACGTTAAAAGCTGATGGAAGTAGTGAAAGTTTAAATGATGAGATAAGATTTGCTATCGCTAAATTAGGTGAAAATATTGTTTTAAATCGTTTTCAATATTTAAGTAAAAATAGTGATGAAGTTTTTGGTTCATATGTCCATGGTGGTGGTAAATATAGTGGTTTAGTTATTATCAAAGGTGTTGATAAGGAAAGTGATATTCCAAATAATGTTGCTATGCAATTAGTATCAGCAGATGCTAAATACATTGATATTGATCACATACCTGCAACAGTTCGTGATAAAGAATTATCAATTATTAGTGAAAAAACAAAAGAAGAAGAAAAATTAAAAGCAAAAAAACGTCCTGATAATATTCTTGAAAATATTATAAAAGGCCGTTTTGAAAAAGTATTATCTGAATTAACTATTGTTGATCAACTTTATATTAAAGATAATACAATTAAGGTTAAAGAGTATTTAACTAAAAATCATGCTACAATTATAGCTATGATACGTTATCAATTAGGTGAAAAAATTGATAGTTCTACCAAATAAACATTTAGGAGGTAAATAAAGTGAATTTTCAAATTATATATTATATTGCATTAGTAATGTTTATATTATTATTAGTTATTCTTGGTTGAGGATGATATAGTTTTAATAAACCAAAAACAACTATTAAATTTTTAAATTTAAAATTATTAGTAGCAACATTAATAGTTGGGGTAATTGGTTTAGTTATATCAATTGTTCCAATTGGGATGCAAGTTTGAACATTTGAACCAGAATATATTAAATCTGATCCTGCTTTTTTAAGTTTATTAATAGTAGAGTATATATTTTTAGTTATCGTGTTAGGATTAGCATATATTTTTAGTTTTGATTTTGGTATCGCAGTTGATGAACATAACATTTATTTCTTTGGACAAAGCGTTAATACTAGTAAAATTGTTGCATTGGAACAAAAGAAAAATGTTTTAAAAATTGTTTATGAACAGGGTATTAAAAAAATTAAAAAACGTTTAACAATTATTACTCCGCAAGCACAACTTTTTGTTAAAGATCATTTAGCACAAAAAGTTATTGCTAACGTTGAATTAGAAATTGTCGCTGAAAGCGCAAATAATAATTCATTATCTAGTGATAATAATAAATAAATAAAAAGCCACAAAGCAATCTGTGGCTTTTTATAATATTAAATTTAAGGAGGATGATCAAAAATGGAACAATTTAAATATAAACGAATATTATTAAAAATTAGTGGTGAAGCTTTAGGTGATGGTAGTAATGAATTATATAATAATGAAAGTATTGATAATGTTTGTCAACAAATTAAAACACTAGTTAAGGCAAAAGTAGAAGTTGGTTTAGTAATTGGTGGTGGTAATATTTGACGTGGTGCTAAGCAAGGAGAAAAGATTGGTTTAAAAAGAATTAATGCTGATTATATGGGAATGTTAGCAACTATTATGAATGCTTTGGTAATTGAATCAAAGTTAAAAGCACTTAACGTAAAAGTTATTGTGCAAACATCATTAGAGATTAATCAAGTTGCTGAACCTTTTTATTACAAAAAAGCTATTAGTAGTTTTGAAAAAGGCTATGTTTGTATTTTTGCTGGTGGTACTGGTTCACCATACTTTACAACGGATACTGCAGCAGCACTTCGTGCTACTGAAATTAATGCTGATATATTATTAATGGCAAAAAATGGCGTTGATGGTGTTTATGATAAAGATCCAAATATTAATAAAAATGCTATTCGTTATTCACATTTATCATATCAAGATATTACTAATAAACAATTAAAAGTAATGGATTTAACTGCTTCAACAATGTGTATGGAAGCTAACTTGAAAATTATGGTATTTGATATTAAGGTTGAAAACAATATCATTAAAGCAGTACAAAATAAAGCAATTTCAACTATTATTAGAAATCAAAATTAACAAATTAAAGGAGAGAAGATAATATGAAACTATTAGATTTTATTTTATCTATTTTACAAAAAATCAAAACACCAATCAGAATTTTATTTCCAGAAGGAGATAATGAAAAAGTACAAGCAGTAGCTTTAAAAATTATTAGTGATAATTCACCTGTTAAAAATTTTATTACACCAGTTTTATTATTTAATAATGATAAAGAAATTCCTAGTAATATTAAAAATTCTAATATTAAAACATTAGTTATTGAAGAAAATCAAGTAACAAATTTTACTAATCAATTATATGAATTAAGAAAAGCAAAGGGTTTAACTTTAGAATCAGCTAATAAATTGGTATTAAGTCGTAATTACTTTGGAATGATGTTATTAAATAATAAAGAAGTTAATGGTTTTGTTGGTGGTATTACTTTTACTACTGCTGATATTTTACGTCCAGCTTTACAAATTATTGGACCAAAAGCAGGTACTAAAACTGTTTCAAGTACATTTATTATGAATAAAAATGAAGAAATATTTTTATTTAGTGATGGTTCAATTAATTTAAATCCAACAGCTGAACAATTAGCAGATATTGCAAAATCTACAATTCATTTTGCCGAACTTTTAGAATTTAATCCAATTAAATTAGCAATGTTATCTTATTCTACTAATACTAGTGGTAGTGGTGAAAGTGTTGATAAAGTACGTAATGCTACTAACTTTATTCAGCAATTAAAATTAAAGAACGTGCAAGTAGCAGGACCAATTCAATTTGATGCTGCTTGAGATCAAGAAGTGCGAAATAAAAAATTCCCAGAATTAACAATTAAAAATCATTGTAATGCATTTATTTTTCCAACTTTAGATGCTGCTAATATTGGTTATAAAATTGCCCAAAGATTAGCTGATTATAAAGCTATTGGTCCTATTGTTTTAGGTTTAAATCAGCCAGTTAATGATCTTTCTCGTGGTGCTACTATTGATGACATTTATTACACAGCATTGATCACTGCTATTCAAACATTAATTAAGAATTAATAAGGAGATAAAACAAATATGTCAGAACAAAATAAAATTTTAGTTATTAATGCCGGAAGTAGTTCTATTAAATTTCAACTTTTTAATGCTATTAATAATGGTAAACAACCTCATTTTACTATTCTTTGTAAAGGTTTAGTTGAAAGGATAGCTATTAAAAATAGTAATTTTATTATTGAAATTGCTAATGGTGATAACTTTATTAAACATGAAGTAACGAAAGATATTGCTGATCATGTTATAGGAGCGCAAACAGTTATTGATGCATTAATTGAGTATAAGGTCATTAATAATTTTGATGATATTAAACGGATTGGTCATCGTATGGTTCACGGTGGTCAAAAATTTAATAACTCAATTGTTATTGATGAGAAAGTCATTGCTGGTATAAAAGCATGTATTCCTTTAGCACCATTACATAATCCACCAGCTTTAAAAGCATTATCATCTTTTCAAAAATTAGTTCCACATGCTAAACATGTGGCAGTATTTGATACTTCATTTCATAGTACTATTCCTGAAGAAAAATATCTTTACTCAGTTCCATATGATTGATATAAAACATATGAAGTAAGAAGATATGGATTTCATGGTACTAGTTATCGTTATATTTTAGATAAATTAACTAATATTTTAAATAAACCAAAAGATAAGATTAATGCCATTATTTGTCATTTAGGTAATGGTGCTAGTATTTGTGCTATTAAAAATGGTAAAAGTTTTAATACTAGCATGGGATTAACACCGTTAGATGGTTTAATTATGGGTTCTAGAAGTGGTATCATTGACCCTTCTATTCATGGTTATATGTGTAATGTTAAAGCAGAAGCAACTATTGAAACTATTACTAATGATTTAAATAAAAGTTCGGGTTTATTAGGAATTAGTGGACATTCTTCTGATTTGCGTGATGTTCTTGCAAGTAGTGATGATAAAAACCATAAGTATCATTTACAATCACAATTAGCAATAAAAATGTTTGTTCAAAGAATTGCTAATTATATTGTTCAATATGCTAATGATTTAGATAGTAATATTGATGCATTAGTATTTACTGCAGGTATTGGTGAAAATTCTGTAATTATTCGTCAATTAGTTATTGAGGAAATTAAAGTGTTTATTTTAAAATTAGCAACTAATAAAAATAATGATAAGTATAATGATTACTTAGAAATTAGTGATAAACAATCAGAAGTTCCTATTTTTAAAATTAGAACAAATGAAGAATTAATGATTTGTCAAGATACATATAATTTATTAAAAAATATTTAAAAAATAAAAAAATATATTAAGGATTTTTTGTTTTGATATATAATGTTTAAATTAAGTGAAAATACTTAATAATTATCAAATTTTAACTAAAAATAAATAATTTAAAGATTTAAGGAGAAAAAGGTATGACAACTAAAGACATTAAAGAAAAAAATAATTATAAAATTAGTGAAAAAATGAATATAAAAATTTTGATAAAAATATGATAAACGAAATTAATAAATTAACTAAGAAGTCATCATCAAGTCGTAGTAGAGTTACTTGTCGTGATTGAAAAGAAGAAAGTAATAAAGATAATTATTATCATGATGGAAGTTGACCAATTGCAATTGTAAGTTTTTAAAATGAGTGATATATTGATTTACTACCGAAAGAAAGAGTTGTAACTATTAAATAAAAAGTGATAAAATAATATATATATTTGTATTTGTGCTTACAAAAAAGAAATTGAAAAAAAGGAATAAGTAAGAGAGGAATTTTAGCATGGAAAGAAAACAAAAGATAGTTGTTATAGGTGTTAATCATGCCGGAACAACAGCACTAAAGGCAATTATGAGGTCTAATCCAAATAGTGAAGTAGTAGCATATGATCGTAATGATAATATTTCATTTTTAGGATGTGGAATTGCGCTTTGAGTTGGTAAAGAATTTACTGATCCAAAAGGATTATTTTATGCCACAATTGAAAAGTTAAGAGCATTAGGTGTTAAAATTAAAAAAAAACATGAAATGATTAAATATGATAGTAAAGCTAAAATTGTTACTATTAAAAATTTAGATACTAATGAAGTATTTACTGAAAGTTATGATAAGTTAGTATTAGGAATTGGTTCATGACCAATCTTAAATCCAGGTGGTAAAGAAATTCCTGGTTTAATTGCTCATAAAGATGGTGCAGTTGTTAAAGATACTTTAAATGGTGTTAAATTAACAAATGGCATTCATTTATCAAAACTATACCAACATGCTCAAGAAATTATTTCTCATTTGAGTAAACCAGAAGTAAAAAAAGTAGTAGTAATTGGTGCAGGTTATATTGGTATTGAATTAGTAGAAGCTTTTTATAAAGATAAAAAAGAAGTTACTTTAATTGATTTTGAAAATCGTATTATGCCTCGTTATTATGATGAAGAATTTACAAACGATGTTGAAGCAGATATGAAAAAAGTAGGAGTAAAATTACAATTAGGAGAAACTTTACAAGAATTTATTATTAAAGATGATAAAGTGAGTGAAGTAAAAACTAATAAAGGAATATATAAAGCTGATTTAGTAATTATGGCTGTTGGTTTCTTACCAAATACTGCTATCTTGAAAGATGAGAATGGTAAAGTTCAACTTAACTTAGATCCTCGTGGTGCAATTGAGGTTAATGAATATTTTCAAACTTCAGATCCTAATGTTTATGCAATTGGTGATTGTATTAATATTCGTTCAAATGCTTGAAATAAAAATGTTAATATTGCCTTAGCAACTAATGCTGTACGTAGTGGTTTAATTGCTGGATTAAATGTTGCAAAAACAGATCCTAAAACAAGAATCGCCTTTCCTGGTGTTCAAGGAACAAATGCAATTGCTGTTTTTGGTTGAAAACTATGTGCTACTGGTTTATCAGAAGTTTCTGCAAAAGCAATTTTAGGATCTAATAATGTAGAAGCATATTTTTATCAAGATACAGTGTTCCCACCTTTTATGAGTGAAAATCATGAAGTAAAAATTAAAATTATATGAGAAAAGAGTTCTCGTCGTATTGTTGGAGCTGAAATTGGTTCAACTCATGATCATACAGAAACAATTGCAATGTTTTCACTAGCAATATTGAAAAATGTTACTATTGATGAAATTCCATTAATTGATATGTATTTTTTACCACACTTTAATAAGCCTTATAACTTTGTTACTGCGGCAGCACTTTTGGCAACAGGAATTTTAACAAAAGAAGATGTTACATATCCAGATCCATATTTAAAAGGTAAGAAAAAATAGATTACCTTATCAAATTAATTTTGAGAGGAATAAAATATAATGGTTAGTAATGAAAAATATTTAAAACTTAGAGCAAGAATGACTTTACCAGTTAAAGAAAGTAAATATAAAATTGCTTGATGATTAAAAATTATTTTGATATTTACTTTTCCATTATGGATTATTCCTTTTTTAATTACTAATTTTTTTATTGGTTTGATGATGCGAAATGTTATGGAAAATTTTCAACGAATTGGACGAAGTACTAATCCAAATTTTGATAAAATTGATCTCAATACTTTGAGTTTTTATAATCGAGATATGGAATTACAAAATTCTCTACAACTAATGATTGATGATAGTAATTGGGATATGATGGAAGCACAAGATATGACGATAACTACTTATGATAATCGCTTATTATCAGCTTTTTTCATTAATAATTATCAACCTAATAAAAATCATAAATGAATAATTGCAACTCATGGTTGACAACAAAATCGCTATAGCATTTTATATTTAGTTAAACATTTTTATGAACAAGGATATAGTATTGTTACTTATGATACAAGAGGTCATGGTAGTAATAATATCCATGATGCAATTACTTTTGGTAATAAAGAAGCAGATGATTTATATGCTGTTATTTTAAGTCTTAATAATTATTTAGCAGAAACAGATTTTAAACAACCTCCTAATATTACTTTAATTGGTAATAGTATGGGTGCCAGTACTGTTTTAGAAACAATATCTCGATTTGATATTGGTAAATTTGGTGTTAAATGTGCAATTTCTGATTGTGGATTTGATAGTTTTAGTCATATTATTAAAATTATGGGTAAACAATACTTTAATCTTCATTGATTTTGATTTTATTATGGTGTTAATTTTTTCTTTAGGTTAAAAGATAAATTTAATATTAATAGTATTGATCCTATTAATAAATTAAAATATTGTTCTTCAATTCCTGTATTATTTATTCATGGTAATGATGATGAAACTGTACCAGCAACAATGGCACAAAAAATGTATGAAGAGAAAATAAATTATGAAGAAGAAACAATAAGTGAATTATTAATTATGCCATTTGCTAAACATATAAGAGCCGTCACTACCGATTATGATACATATTGCAAAACTACTTTAATATTTGTTAATAAATGAACAAATATTAAAACCGAAGATAAAGGAGATTAAATTAATAATGATTTATTATATTAATAATAGCAAAGACCCATATTTTAATTTAGCAGCCGAAGAATATTTGATTACTAATCCTTATATAACTGATGAAATCTTATTATTATGACAAAATAATAATACTATTGTTGTTGGTAGAAACCAAAATACAATTGAAGAAATTAATAATGAATATGTAAGAACAAAAAAAGTTAATGTTGTACGAAGATTATCTGGTGGTGGAGCTGTTTATCAAGATTTAGGAAATTTAAATTTTACTTTTATTCTTGATAAAAATAAAAATAATGCTCGTAATTATGCTCTTTTTACAAAACCAATAGTTAATGTTTTACAAAATCTAGGTTTAAATGCTCAATTTAGTGGTAAAAATGATATTTTAGTTGATGATAAAAAAATATCGGGTAATGCCCAATATACATATAAAAATCGAATTTTACATCATGGTACTATTCTTTTTAATGTTGATATGCAAATGTTACCAAAAGTATTAAAACCTGATTTAGATAAATTAAAATCAAAAGGTATTAAATCAGTACAAGCACGAGTAACAAATATTTTACCATTGTTAAATCCACCAATAACAATTGAAGAATTTCAAAATTTAATTATTGAACAATTAAAAAGTACAAAAAATACAAAGATTATGGAATTTTCTGAAAAAATGATTGCTGATATTGAATCATTAGCAAATACTAAATATCGAACTTGAGATTGAGTTTATGGTAAATCTCCAGATTTTGATTTAAAACATAAAACACTTTTTCCTGGTAAAGGAACTATTCACGTTTGAATGAATGTTAAAGAAGGAATCATTGAAAATATTAAAATATATGGTGATTTCCTAGGGTCAGCAGGTACTACTAATTTAGAAAAAAAACTAGAAAAACAAAAATATAATTTAGCAACTATTACTAATATCATTGAAAATGCTAATATTAATGAAATTTTTGGTGAAAATTTTCTTACTGAAGAAATTATAAAAAGTATAATAAAATAATGCATAAAATTCTTATTTATGATATCCTTATTTTTATAACTAATATTGAAGAGGAAATATGAAGAAATATTTATGGATTTTATTTATAATGTTTATTTTTATAACACCAATTAGCAATGTTATTACATTTTTAGTAAATAATAGTTTTGATCAAACAAATAGTATAAATGAGATTCTTTATCCAACACGTGGTTGACCAAAAAAAGATAGAAATCAATTAAATGTTTGACAATTTTTATATCAAGATGCTATTGATAAAGTAGGTAAAGCTAATGATAATATTGTTAATGGTTTTAATAATTTTTATCTTGCTGAATTTGATAAATACCTTGATTCAACAAGTAAGAATGTTGGTAAACCTGGTTATGATGAAATTGGTATACCAACAGTAGATATTAATGATTATATTAATAATCAAATTATTCATTCACAATCAATATATATATATATGGCCTTAACCTTACGAACATATTTTATTGAATTTACTATTAATAAAATTAATGATCCAAGTAGTAATTATATTAATGCAAATGAATATTTAAATTTATGAGTTATTGAAATATTTTAAAGCTGGTTTTTATTTTCAATGAGTTAAAATTTGAATTGAAGATTTAGGTAGAACAATTGAAAAATCAATTGATATTGATTTTTATACTTTTGATAAATATGTGGAACGAAATAACAAAGGTGAATATATGTGAAATAAACCGCCCATTGCCAATACAGTAAAGCCACTATTAATTTTGGATTCTGATATGAAAAAAAATGTTTAATCAATTATATGAAGAAATTTTAAATAATAATTTACAAGGGAAATAAAAATGATTATTTTGGAAAATATAAGTAAAAATTATGGTAAAAATCAGATTTAAAAAATATTAATTTAGAGATACCTGCTTCACAATCACTTGCTATTTTAGGTGCTATTCAAGATGGTTATTGACCAGTTGGTACACGAATTGTTGATTTAATTAAATTTTATAAAAATAAAAAATATATTAAAAGTGAAGAAGGTAAAGGATTAATTGATGTTTTTGAGTTAAATGATATTTTGAAAAAAGAAATTTCTTTACTTTCGGGTGGTCAAATACAAAGATTTAATTGTTTTTTATCAATTTTAAATGATCCTGAAATTTTAATTTTAGATGAGTTAGTTACAGGTTTAGATTTAAAAATGCAAATTAAACTTGTTAATTTTATTAAGTCATGAAAAGAAATTAAAAAAATTAATTTATTAACGGACTTCTCCCCACATGTACTTGTGGAGGGAACAATGAAACTGAATGAGTTCAACAATGTTTTTCAAACTGAACAGCAATGTCTTGCATATATAGCAGGACGCATTAATTTAATAGATAGATTTAGAAATAACAAAGAACGATATAACTATCGTTCTTTTTTTGTTAAAAGATTAAAACTTAATAAAACTGTCGTAGAAGTCTAATAGTGAGTACTTTATGTAAATACTTCTATATCAGGATAAAAGAGTGATTTATTAAAGTTAATAGAATTGTTGTTGTATGAAATTGAAATTAATTTTACATAGAAATACAACAACCATAAACCCTGTTCTTTAATTATTTTTAAATCATTACACATAAAGGGGGTTATATATATAAATACATACCCTATTAACAATATCATAACATAATAAAAAAAATAAAGGAGAAAAATAAATATGAAATATGTTTACTTATTACAATATACAGTTAACTATACAGATGTAATTAAACAAAAAGTATTTTTAACTATAGAAGAAGCAATTAATTTTCACAGAAATTATAAACATCATCTATTAGAAGATGCATATATTACCCATTATGAAATATTAGTATTGGAATTAGACATAAATTTACGGAATTTTACGCTTATTGGTTAACACTTAATTCTTAATAAATAATTTAATTATGATATTTTTAAATGTGATTTTTTCTTTACGGTTATTATATTTAAAACAAAATTCATTTAAATAAGATTGGAGTCATTTTTTTGAAACTCAATGAAATTGGCCGATAAAACCTCTTTTTAATATTGCTCAAAAACTTTCTATTGTATTTGTATGAATACCATTATAAGAAAAATATTTTTTGTGATTAACTTGTTCATGTGGTAAAATTTTATTCATTTTATAATATCCACGATATTCATCAGTAAAAAGAATAGAATTGTTAATATCAACATTTTCTTTAACTATTTTCATTAAATCTTCAGATTTAATACTTTTATTTTTTGCATGAAATAATTTAACATTACCATTTCGTTCAATAATGCCAACAACACACTCTTTACTAGTTCCTCTACCACGTAATGAGTTATTTTTATTATCAACATCATTATATTTACGCGGTTTTCCACCCACATATGTTTCATCCATCTCTAATATTTTTGCTAATAATTTAATCTCATCATTAGCCATTGCCTTTCTAATTTTATGCATCATTTTTCATACAGTTGCTAAACGTAAATTTAAGTCTCTTGAAGCTTGAGATGATGATAAACTTTTTTTAGCATTAGCCATTAATACTATTAAAATAAATCACTTTTGAAGTGGTACACGTGTATGATGAAAAATAGTTTGAGCAGTTACACTAAAAGACTTATGACATTTTTTGCATTTATAACGCGACTCTTTTAAAACAGAGTTAACTTTTTCACTAAAACAAAAAAGACATTTTGGTTTGTTATTTCATCTTATTTCTTCTAAAAATTTTATACAAGATTCTTGGTTTGGAAATTTATTTATTATGTCTAAAATATTCATTTTCAATCACCTTTAATTAGATTTTATTTTACTAATATCTAATTATAGTTTTCAGAAATAATAATGTATATAAGTTATTGCCAATAAACGTAAAATTCCGTAAATTTAAATAATAAGGAATTAAATAAAAAACTTAATTAATGAAAGGAAAATAAAAAATGAAAATATTTACAGTTAATCAAGAATCAATTAATAAAGGAATAATAAATAAATATTTTGGATTTGATATTGTAACTACAGAATTAGTAGCAGAAGTTATTAAAAGAACTAACGTTATTAAGATTGATGATATCATTTTTAAACTTGATAATCGTGTCAAAGGATTTTGTTTAAATGAATATGCCTAAATTAATTTTTAAAAAAGAAACACATCAATATTTTTTAGAAGATAAAGAATTAATATCAGTTTCTAGAATTATTGATAATTATTTAGGTTTTGGCTATAGTCATATAGCGCCAGAAGTATTAAAAAATGCATCAGTTCGTGGTAAATGAGTTCATAAACTTAATGAATTATATTTACAAAATATTAATGAAGAAAATATAATTAATAATTTATTAAAAAAATTAAAACCATTAACTAATAATATAAATTATTCTTATTGTAAAAAATCACTTATGTTTTTAAAAGAAAAATTTAAAGATAAAAATAATTATGAATTTATTATTGAAAGACCTATTAATGATAGTGTAATTGCTGGAACTCCAGATTTAGTTTATTTAGATAAAAAAGAAAATAAATATTATTTAGTAGATTATAAAACTTATGCTTGTATTGATGAAGATAAATTAAAAAGAATTAAATTACAATTAACTGCTTATTATTGAACAATTAAAAGTGGTCAAGTTGGTATAGATATATCAGATAAAACTTATGTTTATTTAACTAATAAAAATACTCAACAAGAAATAGAAATTGAAGTCACAAATGAATTATTAATTGAATGATTTAAGGCAAAAAATAAATATTTTAAAGGAGAAGATAAAAATGAAACCATTTAATGAAATAAAAAATGAATTAACAATTAAACAAATTAAAGAAAATATTTTCTATTTAAATCAATTAATAGAAAATGTTGAAGACCCAGTTATTGAATTTGAAATTAGAAAACAAATTAAATATGAATTAAGTTTATTAAAAACAAGGATAAATAAATATGAATAAATGTAAAAAATGTAAAAAAAGAATTTGATTAAGTAAATATTGATGTATGAAATGTTTAGAAAAAATAGTTGATGAAATAGTAAGTAAGGATGATAATCATGGATAAATCAATTTTAATTTTATTAAAACATATAGGCAAAATTAATAAAAAATTAGATGAAATTTTAGAAATATTAAATAAAAAAGGAGAACAAAATAATGAGTAATACTAAGAATGAATTAAAAATTCCTAATTTTATTAAAAGTAATAAAGAAGAATTATTAAAATTTAGAAATTATTATGAAATGATTATAAATTCTAGTAAAGATTTAAAAAATATGAATACACAAAGTTTAATTAATGCATTAATTAATTTATATAAATTAAATCTTTCAATTAATCCAATTAAAAAAGAATTAGCATTAATTCCATATGGTGATGAATTACAAGTTCAAATACAAGAAGATGGTTGATTAAAATTATTATAAAGAACTGGATTAGTTGTTGATTTTCAAAGAGAAAAAATAACATCAGCACATAAATTTAATCAAGAAAATAATAAATGAGAAATTAATCCAGCATTAATTTTTGAAAGAAAAAATATTAATACAATTGGTTATTATTGTTATATTTCTCTTTTAGATAAAAATGGTAAAATTAATAATTTTTATAAAGGAATGACTGTTGAAGAAATTAATCAACATAAAGATAAATATGGCAAAACTTATAATAAACATAGTAAAGAATGAAAATTAAATCATATATGAAATACTGCTTTTGACCAAATGGCTTTAAAAACAGTAGTTAAAGCATTAATTCGTGAAATAAATAAAACACCAATTATAGTATTAAATAATCAAGATGATATTAATTTAGCACTTCAATTAGACCAAAGTGTAGTAATTGATGAAGAAACAATTGCTTATAAAGATAATACTGGTGATGAAGTTAAAATTATTAATTCAAATAATAATATTGATAATACTGATATAAATTCTACTTTATCTAAATTAAAAGAATTAGAAAAAGAAGAAGAAATTATTGAAAATTTTGAAGTTTAATAAGGAGAATAAATAATGGAAATGACTACTCAAGATATTATTGATGAATATAAAAATGAATATAAACAAAATTTAATTTTTTGATTAAATAAACAAATTAATATTTGTTTATGTGATTCTTTAAAAGAAGCATGGATCGGCTACAATTTATTGGACACTAATTATGTAGACAAATAACAATATTTGTTAAAAGAAAGGAAATATAATTATGGCCAATATTACTTCATATACAGATGAATTTAAAAAACAAATAGTAGCTTTATATCAAAGTGGCAAATCAGTATCTTGTCTTGTTAAAGAGTACAATGTTACAAGAGCAGTTGCATATAAATGAATTAAGCAATTTACTAATTCGGGAAGTTTTAAAACTAAAGATAATCTTTCTGATTTAGAAAAACAATTAATTCAAATGAATAAAGAATTAAAACAATTACGAATGGAAAATGATATTTTAAAGCAAGCAGCACTAATAATAGGCAGAAAGTAGAGATTATTGCAAATAATAAATGAAAATATAAGATTCGCCCAATGTGTCGTTTTTTAAAAATTTCTAAATCAACATATTATTTTAATTTAAAGAAAAAAGAAGATAAAATCAAAAATAATATTTATGATCAAGCTGTTATTAGTGCTTTTAAAGAAAACAAATGTGTTTATGGAACAAGAAGATTAAAAGTCATACTAGAAAAACAAGAAATTTATTTATCAAGAAGAAAAATTAAAAAAATTATGGATAAACATAATTTAATGTCAAAATACACTAAATTATCATTTAAAAATCATCGTAATAAAGTAAATAATGAACAAATCACTAATATTGTTAATAGAAACTTTAATAATAGAATTAAAAATGAGGTGATTGTCAGTGATCTTAGTTATGTTGAAGTTAATGGTAAATGAAACTATATTTGCTTATTAATAGACCTATTTAACCGCGAAATTGTTGGACATAGTGTAGGTACTAAAAAAGATGCATCATTGGTATATCAAGCATTTATGCAATCAAATCGCTGTTTAAAAGATATGCAAATATTTCATAGCGATCGAGGTAACGAATTTAATAATAAAATTATTAACAAACTTTTATTAGCATTCAATATTACCCGCTCTTTAAGTAAAAAAGGTTGTCCTTATGACAATGCTGTTGCTGAAGCAACTTTTAAAACTTTCAAGACTGAATTTATTAATGACAAAAAATTTACATCATTAATACAGTTAAAATTAGAATTATTTGATTATATCAATTGATATAACAATATAAGAATCCACAGCACTTTAAACTACTTAACTCCCATTAAATATCAAGAAAAAATGTCTACCAAAAAATAGTCCTAAAAAGGGTTGCCATTTCAGCAGGTAAAATTACTGCTTATTATAAAGTACTTGAATTTATAGAAAAGGAAGAATAAGTAATGAATAGATGTACATGAACTGAAACAATAACATTTGAAAAATTTATTCATGAACCACATTATGATTAAATTAAAAATGAACAAAGACAAAGACAATGTGAAAATATGACAGATGAGCAATTTGATGAATATGGTAGAGCATATTGTAAAGAACATAGAATTAAAGTTGATGAAATTAATAAATCAAGACATAAAAATTGTATTAATAAAGAACAATTAATTGAATATTTAAATAATCATTTACTTTTAGATATGGAATTAATAATTGAATATTTAGAAAGAGGTGGATCGGCTACAATTTATTGGACACTAATTATGTAGACAAATAACAATATTTGTTAAAAGAAAGGAAATATAATTATGGCCAATATTACTTCATATACAGATGAATTTAAAAAACAAATAGTAGCTTTATATCAAAGTGGCAAATCAGTATCTTGTCTTGTTAAAGAGTACAATGTTACAAGAGCAGTTGCATATAAATGAATTAAGCAATTTACTAATTCGGGAAGTTTTAAAACTAAAGATAATCTTTCTGATTTAGAAAAACAATTAATTCAAATGAATAAAGAATTAAAACAATTACGAATGGAAAATGATATTTTAAAGCAAGCAGCACTAATAATAGGCAGAAAGTAGAGATTATTGCAAATAATAAATGAAAATATAAGATTCGCCCAATGTGTCGTTTTTTAAAAATTTCTAAATCAACATATTATTTTAATTTAAAGAAAAAAGAAGATAAAATCAAAAATAATATTTATGATCAAGCTGTTATTAGTGCTTTTAAAGAAAACAAATGTGTTTATGGAACAAGAAGATTAAAAGTCATACTAGAAAAACAAGAAATTTATTTATCAAGAAGAAAAATTAAAAAAATTATGGATAAACATAATTTAATGTCAAAATACACTAAATTATCATTTAAAAATCATCGTAATAAAGTAAATAATGAACAAATCACTAATATTGTTAATAGAAACTTTAATAATAGAATTAAAAATGAGGTGATTGTCAGTGATCTTAGTTATGTTGAAGTTAATGGTAAATGAAACTATATTTGCTTATTAATAGACCTATTTAACCGCGAAATTGTTGGACATAGTGTAGGTACTAAAAAAGATGCATCATTGGTATATCAAGCATTTATGCAATCAAATCGCTGTTTAAAAGATATGCAAATATTTCATAGCGATCGAGGTAACGAATTTAATAATAAAATTATTAACAAACTTTTATTAGCATTCAATATTACCCGCTCTTTAAGTAAAAAAGGTTGTCCTTATGACAATGCTGTTGCTGAAGCAACTTTTAAAACTTTCAAGACTGAATTTATTAATGACAAAAAATTTACATCATTAATACAGTTAAAATTAGAATTATTTGATTATATCAATTGATATAACAATATAAGAATCCACAGCACTTTAAACTACTTAACTCCCATTAAATATCAAGAAAAAATGTCTACCAAAAAATAGTCCTAAAAAGGGTTGCCATTTCAGAGGTGTATTTGATAATGAATAAAAGAGATAATGAAATTTGAAAACAATTATATTATTTATTAGAAGAAATTATAAAAATTAAAAAAGAAATAATTGAAATTAAAGAAAATAATTAATATTTTTACAAGCAAGTGAATTTAATAATATTGTTTTTGAAGAGGAATGAAAACAAATAATTAAATTTATAGAAAATGGAGAATTTGATAATGAATAAAGATAATTTAAAACCATGTAAACATTATATATATTATAACGTAGAATATTATTATTTTGGAGAATGTGATATGTGTGATTAAGAAAAGGATGTGAAATAATGAGAAATATTAGAACTGAATGATTTTATAATGAAAAAAGTCCTAAAGAAATAAAATGTCCAACTGTTGGACTATTAAAAAATAAAGAAGATGCTTTATGTTATTTATTAGCATTAAATTTATATCCAAAATTATATCCACAATATATTTATTATTCATGAATATTAGAAAATAATCAAACTGGATATTTAATTATAGTTGGTAATAATAGAGATACTATTGGTCATATGCAATTTAAATTTATAAAAGGAGAATAAACATGACTAAACGCGAATTTTTAATTAAATGAAATGTAGATGAAAAATTATGATTTATTAATAATGTTGAATTTTTACATTCAGATACACATATAATTTTTAATTGAAGTGATAATTATTTAAGCATTGATTATTATTCAAAAGAGATGAAAAAATTTATAGAACTATTAAATAGACTTACTGCATAACTAGTTAACTTTTTATTTTTTTGTTATTATTAAAATAAAATTTGAATAGTTAAGGATAAACTTTATGACATATTTTGAATTAAAAGATAAATCTGATCAATATTTTCGTAAAATAGTGGGTATTAATAAACTCGTTTTTAACGAAATTTTAAATATTTTATTAGAACATCAAAAACTCAAAACTACTATTGGTGGAAGGCCATATAAAATGTCAATAGAAGATCGACTAGTAATGAGTTTAAGATATTTATATGAAAATCGTACATATCATAGTATTGGTGCTGAGTATGGTATGGTTGATACTACTGCTTTACGAAATATTCGTTCAATTGAAGATATTTTAATAAAGAATAATAAGTTTAATAATTTAACAAATAAAAATATTTTTTTAAAAAGAAGAATTAAAAAATAAAATTTTGATAATTGATGTAACAGAGGTAGAAACAGAACGACCAAAATATAACCAAAAAGATTGATTTTCTGGTAAAAAATGAATGCATACTGTTAAGTTTCAAACCGTAATTAATGCAAATACTAATGAAATTTTAAATATTTTTTCTGATATTGGTAAAAATCATGATTTTAAAACTTTTAAGAATTCAAAGTTAAAGTTTTTACCAGAAACTATAATTCTTGCAGATAAAGGTTATCAAGGTTTACAAAAAATTCATGCTAATACATTTTTACCCATTAAAATTAGCAAAAATAATCCTAAAACAAATAAAACCAAAATCTTTAATAAGATTATTAATAAAACTCGTAGAAAAATTGAACATGTTTTTGCATTTTTAAAATGTTTTAAGATTATTGGTTATAAATTTAGAAAAGCCAGAAAACGAATATTTTTAAGATTTAATTTAATTGCAGGATTTTATAATTTATCATTAAAACTTAAAAACGTTATGCAGTAAGTCTAATGATTTAAAACAAATTAAAGGAGAAAAAAATGGATTATAAAGAAAAAATTAAAATTAGAATTCATGAATTTGAATTATATGATTATCAAGTAAATACTTTATTAGATATTGTAAGAGAAATGTTAAAAGCAAATAAAGGAGAATAAATAATGAAAAATTATAAATGTACAGATTGTAATCATACAATTGAAATGGATAAAGAAAGTTTAAAGCAACATAATAAAATATGTAAACCAAGAATGGAAAATTGTGAATGTAGAAAAGTAAATTTTAATTAAGGAGAAAAAAATGGAAACAAATAATTATACATTAACAAAAATAATACGCTCTTCAATTAGTCCATTATCAGCAATGATTGGTACAAGTGCTTATTATGGTCAACTTATAGGAAATCCAATATTAGGTTCAATTAATAGTTTATTATTTGGTAAAAAATTAGGTTTAGATATATGAAGTTTAAATCAAATACCAAGTACAAAAACGAAATTAATTAATAGTAGTAAAAAAATATTATTAGGTTTAGGAACAATTGGATTAGCAAATTATGCTAAATTTACTAATACAGATATTAATCCTAATCCAACTGAAAGTCCAATAACAACTACTACTATTGACCCATTTCCACCAAATTTATTATTCAGCAATCCAAATACTACTGATAATCATTTAATGGATTGAGATACATATTTTTCTTTAAATGCTTATGGTATTTCAAATCTTATTAATGGTATTACAGAATTAATTCCTAATAGATTTGAAGCTATACGTAAAATAGCAAATATGAGTAATGGCGGTTGTTTAATTAGTAGTGGTGTTGCTATGGGTATACATAATGATTTTAATAATGCTTATGCAATTCCTACCATAATTGCTGGTGCAAGTGAAATAATTCATAATTTACTACCTATTGAAACAAATCATAATCAAGAAATGCAAGAAACACCATTTAATAATGAAACTGCAAGAATAATTAACAGTGAAACTGTAAGTCAATATTATGGTAGTGATAATATGAGTGAAGTACAATTAAATTTTGATAATGCTTCACTAAATTGAGATTATAATCATATGAGTTTATAAATAAGTAAAAATGCCTTTAATAGGCATTTTTTAATATTAATAAATACTTTTTACTTCTTCTTTTTTATTAATAGAATTTAATTTAGTTTGTAATTTATTAATTTTATTTTGTTTTTTTAGTTCTTTTTTATTAGGGTCTGTTAAAGATTTACCAAAAGCAATAAATGCTTTTCCTAATTTAATTAAAACATAACCCCCATTAATACATAAATTAGCAACTATAATGATTGTTGTAGTATCCATATTAAATCACCACCTTTCTAAAATATTTGATTAATTTTTAATACAATTTTTACAATAATAAATATAATTAAACAAGCTGTTGCTGATGATAATATAACTCCAATTAAACTTAAAATAATTTTTATAATTTTAAAAATCATAATATTATTCCTGTAATTCTTCTAATTTTCATAAATTACCTTTACTTTCCCCTTTTAAAGAAAAAATAGTAACAGATTTTGCATGAGCTACTGATAAAACTAATATATTCTCATTATCATTAAAAACATCTATTCGTATACCAGCTATTCTATCATCAGTTATAATAAATTCTTTAATAGCATAAACTGGATTATATATACTTCAAGAAAATAAACTCTGTATCGTTTATTTTCTTGAAAATCATAAGTAATTTGTCAATTATCTCATTTATTATTTTCTCTTGTTCCTACATCTTTTCATTTTGGAATACTTGGACTTGGTGTTGGGTTTTCTTTTAAATTAATTTCTCATTCATTTTCTCTAATTTCATTTGTTAATAAAGTTTTTGAATCAATTTTTAAACGTTTAGTTCTTTTATTTAATTCATTAATTGCACTTATAATAGTTTTATCAGTAGTTTCTAATTCTGGTATATTTTTATTTTTTAAAATTGTTACAATACCATCTGTATTTAAGTGAATTTTATTACCTAATTCTTTTGTATTTGTTCCATAAAATTCATTTTCATCAAAAAGACTATTTGCAAGATAAAAAGCATTAGTAAGTAATTCAATAAAATTTTCTTTTTGTTCTTTATCTTTAAATATTTTATTTTCTAAATCATTAATTTTATCTTGCTTTTTATCAATATTATTTTTATTTTCATTAATAGCACCATTAACAGTTTTACTAGTTGTATTTACATTAGGAATAGATAAATTATTAAATACTATTTCTGTATCTAATGAAATAGTATTATTTTGATTTTTAAATTGATTATTAAAAGTTAATTTATCTTGTTTTTTATCTAATAACTCATCAACATATTCTTTATTTGTTGCATCAGTTAAAAATGTAGGTGTTCCAACATCAATAATACGTTTATCATCTTTTGGTTTAATAAAATTAGGATTATCAGTAGTTGTTTCTCATAATGAATCAATATTAGCATCAACATTTAATTTTAATTTAGGTATAGTATCACTAACATCTTGAATAGTAATACCAGTACCAGCAATTATTCCCATTTTTTGTAAAAATGTTTTATTTCCAGAATCTCAAGTTATTAATCTAGTATCACTTTCATCAAAAATACTAGGTGTATTAAAATTATCTGTATTACATGAAATACTATTATTAATGGCTTTTCTTGGTGTATGTAAATTTGCTTGTTGTAATAAATTATATACTTCCATTAATACATAATCTGGTTCACTTGGTGGACTAATACTACTTGATAAACCATTACCACTAATAGATACTGAACTTCTTATAAATGCCATTCCATCAGTTAAATAATATATAGTCATTCTTGCAGTTGCTCTTTTAACTAATTGTTGTTGAGTTTCATTAAGATTTTTAAATCCTATTACTTCAATTTGATTACCAGTAATAGTATTAATGCGTTCACTTGATATAGCAATAGCCATAATAGTAAAATCAGTTTTAGTATTGTCAGTAGTAGTTTGGTCTGCATCTGGTATAAAACCATATATAGTTTTTAAATCATCTTTTGTAATATAATTTAAATTTACATTTCAATCAATATTATTTTTGTTTTCCATAATCTTTATACCTTCCATATCCTTGAACTGCTTGTGATTTATTAACTACACCAATAACTGATTTATATTTAGATTGTTGAGTAACTTTTTTATTCATATTTTTAACATTAGTTCTGGCTCTTTGTTCTCTATCAGATTTTGATAAACCACCGTGATAATATTGATTTTGAAATATCTTATTAGCACCAGTACCATAAGCACCTGTTGCTTTACACATATCAATTCAAGTTTCTCTAGAAACCATAAAATAATCATAACTTTTAGATAAATTAGTTCTATAAGTTAATGTAGCAATACCATAAGTACCCGACTGTTGTTGTATTACTGGAGTTCATATACCACCTGCTAATGCACTACTAGAAAGATTTACATAAATTCCAATCATACTGTCATAATCTTGTTCAGTTAAAGAATTCATTATTATTTCTTTATCTTTATCCATTAATGACTTACCATTTAAATATTGTTTTTGAATATGTTGTAATTTAGCAATATTATTATTAGTAATATGTGTCATTATTTTTTTATGAATTACTGGTAAATTAGTTAATTTTTGTAAAACTTGTTGAAATTCAGATAATTCTTTTTGTGATTTACCTTGACCTAATACTTTTGACATTAATTGATTTTTTAATATTCCTGCTGGATTTTTTAAAAAACTATTAAATAATGAATTATTTTTTTTAAATTTTTCTATTAATTCAGCAGTTTGTATATCACTAACAGCAGTTTCTAATATCATTCTTAAAAGTAAGATAATAGGCATTTAAATTACTTCTTTTTTGTAAAAGTTACTTGTAAAGAACCATCATATAAAGTTTTACCTTCAACATTAGCACTTGTTGCTGTTAAATTTGAAAAATTAGCATTACTTTTTTGATAATTAGGATTTTTAGCAATAACTGCTTTTTCTACTTCATCTGCTGTTGGAGTATCACCAGCCATAGTAATAGCACCTAAATTTGTAAATTCAATTGCTGTTGCAATATCAATACTTGAAGTAACTGTAAATCCTTTAACTAAATCTGGTCTTAATGCTTTACCTTCTGATACTAAAAATTTATGAAAATTCTTAACATTACCATTACTTTGTAAAACAAAAGTATTATCTTGACCTCTATTAAATGGAAATGCTAATGCTTCTTTATGAACAAGAACTGCATCACATCTTAAAAAATTAAATCCTTCTTGTTTATCAATAACGTTAGCAGGATAATTTCTTCCTAATCATGGACATTCTATAATTTTAATACCACCAATTTCTACAATTTTACCATCTTTTAATGCTTGTGAAGCACTATCACTACCTAATGTAGTTGTTGATAATAATACTAATGGTTTAAAGAAACTAGATACTCATAATGTATAATCTTCTTCATCTGTACCAATATATTCATCAGTAATTCTTGCTTTTAATGTTGCTAATGTATTTGATATTTTTAATCATAATAACATTCTATAATCATCAATTTTTGGATTACTTGGTAATGCAATATTAATAATTCCATTATCTTTGGCTGTTTTAACTGCTAATGCTAATAATTTTGCTACTAAATATATTTCTACTGATTTTGCTTTTGCATCAATTCAACTTGATGCTAAACTATCTGATACAAGAACATTACCATCTTCATATTTAGCACCTAATAACCTTAAATCTAATGTTTCTTCTTCAAAATTAATTTCTTTCTTTTTATTTAAAAGAATTTGAACTGTATTCACTGCTGTTAGATTATTGGCACCAGCACCTGCTGTATAATCTTCAGTAGGATTTCTTTTAGTAATATTATAAATAGCAGTACCAGCATCTAATTGCTCTCTATTTTCTACTGTTGCATTAGACTTACTGCATAACTAGTTAACTTTTTATTTTTTTGTTATTATTAAAATAAAATTTGAATAGTTAAGGATAAACTTTATGACATATTTTGAATTAAAAGATAAATCTGATCAATATTTTCGTAAAATAGTGGGTATTAATAAACTCGTTTTTAACGAAATTTTAAATATTTTATTAGAACATCAAAAACTCAAAACTACTATTGGTGGAAGGCCATATAAAATGTCAATAGAAGATCGACTAGTAATGAGTTTAAGATATTTATATGAAAATCGTACATATCATAGTATTGGTGCTGAGTATGGTATGGTTGATACTACTGCTTTACGAAATATTCGTTCAATTGAAGATATTTTAATAAAGAATAATAAGTTTAATAATTTAACAAATAAAAATATTTTTTTAAAAAGAAGAATTAAAAAATAAAATTTTGATAATTGATGTAACAGAGGTAGAAACAGAACGACCAAAATATAACCAAAAAGATTGATTTTCTGGTAAAAAATGAATGCATACTGTTAAGTTTCAAACCGTAATTAATGCAAATACTAATGAAATTTTAAATATTTTTTCTGATATTGGTAAAAATCATGATTTTAAAACTTTTAAGAATTCAAAGTTAAAGTTTTTATCAGAAACTATAATTCTTGCAGATAAAGGTTATCAAGGTTTACAAAAAATTCATGCTAATACATTTTTACCCATTAAAATTAGCAAAAATAATCCTAAAACAAATAAAACCAAAATCTTTAATAAGATTATTAATAAAACTCGTAGAAAAATTGAACATGTTTTTGCATTTTTAAAATGTTTTAAGATTATTGGTTATAAATTTAGAAAAGCCAGAAAACGAATATTTTTAAGATTTAATTTAATTGCAGGATTTTATAATTTATCATTAAAACTTAAAAACGTTATGCAGTAAGTCTAATGAGTATTACCAATAAATTTTTTATTATTTTTATTATAATATTGAAAATATGGATTACCAGCAGTTGCATAATTATAATCTTCTATTTCAGCACCATTTAAAAAATTATTATCTCAATAATTTACTAATCTATTTGATACATCAACTTTATTAGTATTTTTAGTTTTTTCAACATTAGTTCTTAAATGACCTTCATAATGTTTTGTTGCACCATCATCATAATTTGGAGCAATTACTTTTTGTCAATCTTGATAACTATCCATTGTACTTTCACCACGTACAGTTAAAACATAATTAGTTTCTGGTAATGCTTGAAAACTTACTGGGTCATAAGTTGAACATTGATATTGTCATGGAAATAATAATTTACTTGGATATTGTCGATATTTATGTTGTTTAGTATTAATAGGATTATTATCAATATCTCTACCCCATAATGCTTGAAATGGCAACCCTTTTTAGGACTATTTTTTGGTAGACATTTTTTCTTGATATTTAATGGGAGTTAAGTAGTTTAAAGTGCTGTGGATTCTTATATTGTTATATCAATTGATATAATCAAATAATTCTAATTTTAAATGTATTAATGATGTAAATTTTTTGTCATTAATAAATTCAGTCTTGAAAGTTTTAAAAGTTGCTTCAGCAACAGCATTGTCATAAGGACAACCTTTTTTACTTAAAGAGCGGGTAATATTGAATGCTAATAAAAGTTTGTTAATAATTTTATTATTAAATTCGTTACCTCGATCGCTATGAAATATTTGCATATCTTTTAAACAGCGATTTGATTGCATAAATGCTTGATATACCAATGATGCATCTTTTTTAGTACCTACACTATGTCCAACAATTTCGCGGTTAAATAGGTCTATTAATAAGCAAATATAGTTTCATTTACCATTAACTTCAACATAACTAAGATCACTGACAATCACCTCATTTTTAATTCTATTATTAAAGTTTCTATTAACAATATTAGTGATTTGTTCATTATTTACTTTATTACGATGATTTTTAAATGATAATTTAGTGTATTTTGACATTAAATTATGTTTATCCATAATTTTTTTAATTTTTCTTCTTGATAAATAAATTTCTTGTTTTTCTAGTATGACTTTTAATCTTCTTGTTCCATAAACACATTTGTTTTCTTTAAAAGCACTAATAACAGCTTGATCATAAATATTATTTTTGATTTTATCTTCTTTTTTCTTTAAGTTAAAATAATATGTTGATTTAGAAATTTTTAAAAAACGACACATTGGGCGAATCTTATATTTTCATTTATTATTTGCAATAATCTCTACTTTCTGCCTATTATTAGTGCTGCTTGCTTTAAAATATCATTTTCCATTCGTAATTGTTTTAATTCTTTATTCATTTGAATTAATTGTTTTTCTAAATCAGAAAGATTATCTTTAGTTTTAAAACTTCCCGAATTAGTAAATTGCTTAATTCATTTATATGCAACTGCTTTTGTAACATTGTACTCTTTAACAAGACAAGATACTGATTTGCCACTTTGATATAAAGCTACTATTTGTTTTTTAAATTCATCTGTATATGAAGTAATATTGGCCATAATTATATTTCCTTTCTTTTAACAAATATTGTTATTTGTCTACATAATTAGTGTCCAATAAATTGTAGCCGATCCAAGCACTATATTCAGTTTCTAATACTCTTGCAACTCTTGATTGAGCATATGGTTGAGCAAAATTTAATGATATTCTACCAGTTTTACTTTTATCAATTTGAACAATACTATAACCATAACCAGATTTAATATGACAATCTTGATAAAATAAACTATCAAAATTATTTCATTCTTTTAATTTTTCAATTGCTCTTTTATAATCATCATCTTCACTTGTTAAAGTATAACCATTACCCCATAATAATTTACTTGCATGATTTGCTATTATTTCTTGAAGATTAATCATACATCACTTAGGAGTTAATATTTCAGTATTATGATTATTCATATGTTACTTCCTTTCAAAATAAGGATTTATATTTGCACTTAAATTTCTCATATATGGTTCTATAGCATAATCAAATGCATCACGTAAATGGTCATTACCTGCTAATGGTATTTGTTTAATACTTTTAGGGTCTCATACAGCTAATCTAAATTCATCCAATAATGATTGTGCATTCATACTAATATTTAAGCGTTCTGATGCCATTAAAGCCACATTCTTACCTATTCTAAACTCAAGTCTTAACTTCACACAATCTTTAAAATATAATCATGAATTAACTTGATATTTAATTGCTGTATCATTAAGCATTTCAATAAATGTATAATTACTAAAATCACAATATACAGTTAAACCATATTCATAAAGTAAATTATTTTCTTTTGCTAATTTAATATAAAATTCAACTACTAATCTTGCTAATTGTTTATTATCATAACGTACTAATTTATTCTCTATTTTTAAACAATCAATAACATTAACAAATTTAAAATTATAATCAAAACCTATTAATAAACATGCTAAAGCATCATCTTTAAACCCATAATCTAATAATCCAGCACTAAATCTATAACTTGGTTGTAATAAACGAGATATCTTATGAATAAGATGTGAATATATCCCACCAGATTCATAACCTACTAAACCATGACTTCTTACTCTTGCAGATATTGGGTCTAGAACTTCTATTTCTAATAATTGTTGTTTATCACTATCTTTTAAATGAGTATTTAATTTTCAATTTTGATAATGATAAATAGTATTATCAATAATAGTAAATTGTTCATATTCATTAATTATTTGCTTTTCATTTTGTGGACAAGCATTTATAGTTTTTTTAATAAATTCATTAAGAATTGACCAAGGATTACAACTTTCAATTTCTAATAATTGATTTGCACCACGAATAGCATCTTTTAAATCTTGATAATCATTTTCAGTAATTTCATATCTTTCATCACTTCATATAATTACATAATCATATAAATAATTACTGGCTAATCCCGTTAATTTAACATTACTATTATCTTGTGCATGTAAATATTTACAAGTGATTTTACTACCATTAAATTCAATAGTTTTTTTAGTTTCACTAATAATAAAATTAATACTAGGATAAGTTGCTCTAATAATTTGTTTTAATTCTTGTCAACTATCATTTAATTGTTTTGACATATTACGAATTAAATAAGCATGAATATTAATATTTTCTAACATTAATAAAATACCTAAGAATTCAATATCACTAAATGTTTTACCAGATTTACGACTACCTAATTGTTTAATTTTAGTAATATTTAAAGGTTGTTTTAAATACATTCTTTTAGCAATATCTAATAAATAACCAAAATTACTTAACATTTATTCTTACCTTTATTTTCTAAACTAATTGCTATAGGGGCTGTATTATCACTACTTTTTATATCAATTTTTGTAGATAAATGATATTCTTTCACAAATGCTCTTTCTAAATATCATGCAGTATTATTTGCATTTGCTTTTAAATATCTTTGCGTATTAATATGGCGTATTTGTAAATATGCTCAATTAATTTGTTGTAAAAAAGTATTTCTCTTTTTTTGTTTTCAACTATAAAGAGTATTTTCTGTAATATCTAAATAAACTAACATACCAATTTTAGTAGGTACTTCTTCAGTTTGTTTACAATGATTAAAATATTCTTCTAATTTTTCTCTTAATGCTTTTGCATCATTAAAAATTGTTCTTATTTTTATTTTTTCTTCTTGCACATAAAAATCTCCTTTCATATGCTTTAAAAACACAAAAATTTATGCTATAATTAATATAATCTTTAAGTTAGAATTGCTGAAAAAATAACTTATTAACTTTATTAATTACTTCATATATATTTTTATTTAATTTTTATAATATAATTATAACAAAAAAATAGCATTTACAGTGCTATTTTTAAAATTTTTCTAAGCAATTGGTACATATAGTTTCGGGATTATCTTTGACTTTAAAACAAATGCCACAAACTTTTTTTCTGTTCATCATTTAAAATATTATAAATTCCTAACTCTTTTGTTTTTTCTTCTTCTTTTTTATTACTAAAATTTTTATTATTTCATAAAATTGCTCATCCAAGAACTAAACCTAATATATTCAAAGTAATAAATAATATTACTACTCCCATCGCATTATTTTTAAAACAATATTTAATTCCATATCGTATTAATAAAATTCAAATTACTGCTCCTATTATTCCGAAAGATATTCATAATCCTAAATCCATTTTTACTTTTATTTTCCTTTTCTATTTACATTTTTCTTTAATTGTACATTATTTTTCTAAAAAAGAAAAGATAACTAATAAAAGTTATCTTTAAACGTTGCAATAGATTTGCTAGTTATTTCAATCGTTCTTTATTATTATACTTTAAAATTAAACTTTTTTCAACAATAATTTAATAAATTTGACACAATGCTTGGAGTTAAATTTAATGGAAAGGTGTTAAAAAATGTTTAATTATAAAAATAACCTTGAATATGAAATTAATAGAATTATAACAAATCATGTTAATAAAATCCATGCTTTTGATGAATATTTTTTTCAAAATAGAGATAAAGATAGATATAAAGTTGCTAAAAAATGTAATCGTAGTATTATTTTTGAATTTGGTAAAATGATTTTT
The DNA here is from genome assembly GCF_964030985.1 of Spiroplasma endosymbiont of Notiophilus biguttatus. Taxonomy (NCBI): domain Bacteria; kingdom Bacillati; phylum Mycoplasmatota; class Mollicutes; order Entomoplasmatales; family Spiroplasmataceae; genus Spiroplasma; species Spiroplasma endosymbiont of Notiophilus biguttatus. The sequence goes on from NZ_OZ034993.1 coordinate 60,906, forward strand.
AATCAAAGAGTTTATTGAGATAAATTAAAGAAAGAATATTATTATCCAGTTTATGAAGAGTTTAATATTGAAAAAAGAGCAAAAATTATTAGTTGATTAAAAGAAGAAATAATATCATATATTGGAAGAAAGAAACATTATCAAGATATCCAAGATATTTTAAAATATACTTATGTTTCAAAAGTAACAATTAGTAAAATTCATAAAAATGCAAAAGTTCAAGAAAAATTACCAGAACAAAAATTTAAAGTTAAAAATAGTGAATTTATTTATATTAATGCTGATGATTGTTATGTTCCAGTTTGAAATAAAAATCATAAAAGAGAAATGCAAAAAATTCGTAGTATTAGTTACAATACTGGTAAAAAACAAATAGGTAAAAATAGAAATAAGTTATCAAATAAAATTTATACTTTTATGGGTGATTATAAATATATTAATAAAGAAGATTATTTACAAGCAAATCCGACAGTTAATTTTACTTGAAATGGATTAAAAAAATATTATGAATTTGAAAATGCTAAATTAGTAGTTTCTGGAGATGGTGCTGGATGAATATATAATTTAGCAAAATATTTAGGGGCATATTATGTATTAGATAAATATCATGCTTTTTATTATTTATGAACAGCATATAAACCTGATAAAAGAAAACGGAATTTTACGTTTATTGGCAATAACTTATATACATTATTATTTCTGAAAACTATAATTAGATATTAGTAAAATAAAATCTAATTAAAGGTGATTGAAAATGAATATTTTAGACATAATAAATAAATTTCCAAACCAAGAATCTTGTATAAAATTTTTAGAAGAAATAAGATGAAATAACAAACCAAAATGTCTTTTTTGTTTTAGTGAAAAAGTTAACTCTGTTTTAAAAGAGTCGCGTTATAAATGCAAAAAATGTCATAAGTCTTTTAGTGTAACTGCTCAAACTATTTTTCATCATACACGTGTACCACTTCAAAAGTGATTTATTTTAATAGTATTAATGGCTAATGCTAAAAAAAGTTTATCATCATCTCAAGCTTCAAGAGACTTAAATTTACGTTTAGCAACTGTATGAAAAATGATGCATAAAATTAGAAAGGCAATGGCTAATGATGAGATTAAATTATTAGCAAAAATATTAGAGATGGATGAAACATATGTGGGTGGAAAACCGCGTAAATATAATGATGTTGATAATAAAAATAACTCATTACGTGGTAGAGGAACTAGTAAAGAGTGTGTTGTTGGCATTATTGAACGAAATGGTAATGTTAAATTATTTCATGCAAAAAATAAAAGTATTAAATCTGAAGATTTAATGAAAATAGTTAAAGAAAATGTTGATATTAACAATTCTATTCTTTTTACTGATGAATATCGTGGATATTATAAAATGAATAAAATTTTACCATATGAACAAGTTAATCACAAAAAATATTTTTCTTATAATGGTATTCATACAAATACAATAGAAAGTTTTTGAGCAATATTAAAAAGAGGTTTTATCGGCCAATTTCATTGAGTTTCAAAAAAATGACTCCAATCTTATTTAAATGAATTTTGTTTTAAATATAATAACCGTAAAGAAAAAATCACATTTAAAAATATCATAATTAAATTATTTATTAAGAATTAAGTGTTAACCAATAAGCGTAAAATTCCGAAAGAAAAAATAAAGTTAATCCAGAAAATTTAAAAAACTTTTTAAAAGCTTGAAAATATTTTTGTAATGGTCAATATGATGAATTAATAGCATTTTTAATTGAAACTAAAGTAAATAAAGAAACTTTAAGAATTTTTGAAAATAATAAAGAAGGTATTATTAATCAACCTGCTAGTTGAAATATTGGCTGTAGTGCTGAAAGTGATATTCAACATTTAGTTAAATCTCAAACTAAAGGTGCAAAAATATATGCTTATCCAACATTAATTAATATGTTAATGGCTAGAGCCAATTATTTAAATAGTAGAAATTATATTAATAGTGCTTAAAGTAATACAATTTAATATTTTTTAATTCTAATTTTAAGATTAGTATTTTTGTTTTGTTTAAATGTAATTTTGTAATTATATTTTTTAATATTTTAAAAATTTATGATATAATTTAGTTAACAAATATTTAGATTTGCTACTTTTATTGTTTGAAGTTAGAAAATCTATCCGTTATATTAATTCGTCCTGGTTTTATTTTCTTTTTGACATTTTCTAAAATTAATTTTATGTTCTCAAATTGTTCTTTAGTGACATGACTTGGATAATTTTTATACATATATACCTCTTATTTTAAAATATATAGTAATTTTACCTTATTATCTAAAAGATTCTAAACAGGTTCTTACATTAAATAAAAATATTTTTATTGTATATTTATTTTCTTGATAATGTTTTATGATTATAAATTTTATTATAAAGTCCTAATTTTATTAGGACTTTATGTTGCAAAAAATAAATAAACAATGATATTATGATTTTAATTATTTTTTCTGTTTTGTTTATTGTTAGAATATATTTTTCATTTTTACATGATAATAGGAAATAAAAAATATATGATATTAATAAAACCGTAGATAAATTAATATTTTAGTACAAATTATTTTGAACCAACAATTATTAGTAGTATAATGAAAAGGTATGTTCATTCATTATTTTAAAAATTAGTATAATTAAAAGTGTAACTGCAATTAGCTAAAATATTTAGGAGGAAAATTTAAATGTGAGTTGAGAAGTTTGATAATCCCCAAAAAGAAATTTTTCAAATATTAAATGAAAAAGGAGTAATTAATCCTAATTTTGTTGATTATTTAAAAAAATTTGATAGTAAGGTTTTATTAAAAGCATATGAAAACATGTGTTTTTCACGAATACAAGAACAAATGCAAATGGAATTAAACTATGAAAAAGATGAAAAAGGACAACTTAAATTAGTAAATGGAATTCCAAAAGTAATCGGAAAAGTTATTAACTTTTTATCTTCAAAAGGTCAAGAAGGTGTTGAAGTTGCCTATGCTAGTTGCTTACGACCAGGTATTGATTGATTAGTACCGGCCTATCGTAATAATGCAGCATGAATTACTGCTGGATATCCAGTTGAAAAAGTAATTCAATATTGATTAGGAAATGAAATGGGAAGTCAAATGCCGAAAGGTGTTAACATTTTACCAGTTAATATTCCAATTGCTACTCAATATTCACATGCAGCAGGTATTGCTTTTGCTGAAAAATATAAAAAAGATAAAGGAATTGTTATTACTACGATTGGTGATGGTGGTACTTCTGAAGGTGAGTTTTCTGAAGCAATTAATTTTGCTGCTATCCATAAATTAGCTGTTGTTTTCTTTGTTGAAAATAATCAGTGATCATTAGATACACCAACTGCTAAAGCAACAATGAGCCCAACTTTTGCACAAAAAGGAACAGCATTTGGCCTACCTAATATTTGTGTTGATGGTAATGATTTTTTTGCTGTTTATTATGCTACACAAGAAGCAATTGAAAGAGCAAAAAAAGGTAATGGTCCTTCATTAATTGAAGCTGTTACTTATCGTCAAAATGCGCATTCTGCTTTTGATATTAAAAAAGATTATTTTTCTGCTGAAGATTACAAAATTGAACAAGAATGATTAAAAAAAGATCCAATTGATCGTATTAGAGAATATTTAAAATCAATTAAACTTTGAGATGATAAAAAACAAGCAGAATTAGATAAACAAATTACTAAAAAGGTTAATGATGCAATTACTTGAGCATTAAAAAATGAAAATGTTTCAATTGATGAAATATTTGATTATACATATGAAAAATTAACACCACAATTAATAGAACAAAAAGCAGAAGCAAAAGCTTTCTTCAATGAAGGAGAGAAAAAATAATTATGAAAAGAAATAATGTGCAAGCTATTACTTTAGCCTTAGAATTAGCAATGAAAAAAAATCCTAATGTTGTTGTTTATGGTGAAGATGCCGGTAATGTTGGTGGTGTTTTTCGAGCAACTAAAGGTTTACAAGCAAAATTTGGTGTTAATCGTTGTTTTGATGCACCAATTGCTGAAGCAGTTATTGCTGGTAGTGCCGTTGGAATGGCAATTAATGGTTTAAATCCAATTATTGAAATGCAATTTTCAGGATTTTCTTTCTCTGCTTTTCAACAATTGTTATGTCATGCTGCACGAATGAGAAATCGTTCTCGTGGTAGATTCACTTGTCCAATGGTAGTACGTATGCCTTCATATGATTGAAATAATGGTAATAATGGTGCTTTGGAGCATCATTCAGAAGCAATTGAAGCTTTATTTTGTCATATTCCAGGTTTAAAAGTAGTTATGACTTCAAAACCTAATGATACTAAAAAATTATTATTGGCAGCAATTGAAAGTCCAGATCCTGTTATTGTTTTAGAATGTTTAGGAACTTATTTCAATAGTTATACTAGCAATAATTACACATATGATGTTAGAGAAGAAGTTAGTGATGCTTATGAAGTGACTGTTCTTGGTAAAGCTAAAATTCTTAAAGAATATAAGGCTGAAGAAAAACCTGATTTAACAATTGTAACTTATGGTTCAAAAGTTTATGATTGTGAAGCTGCTGTTAAAATTTTAGAAGAAAAAGAAAATTTTAAAATTGAATTAATTGATTTACAAACATTACAACCATGAGATGAAGAAACAGTTGTTAATTCTATTAAAAAAACAGGAAGATTATTAGTTGTTTCAGAAGCGGTTCGTTCATTTTCAGTTGCCTCAGAAATTATTACCGTTGTTAATGAAAAGTGTTTTGAATATTTAGAATGTCCTCCAACAAGGTTAACAGGTTATGATATTACTGTTCCACTGTCTAAAGGTGAAAAATGATTTATAATTAGTCCAGATAAAATTATGGAAAAAGTTAAACTAATGATGAATTATCCAGTTTAGTTAGTTGTTTAAAGAAAGGAAAGTGAAAAGATGGAATTGAAGTTTAAAGATATGGATGGAATCGATGAAGTTACTGTAACTCAAATTCATGTTAAAGTTGGAGATAATGTAAAAAAAGGTGATAATGTTGTTGATATTGAAGCAGATAAAGCTTCAGATAGTATTAAAGCCGAAGCAGATGGTAAAGTTTCTAAGATTCTTGTTAAAAAAGGAGATAGTATTAAGTCAGGTGCTGTTATTGTTGAGTTTGGTGGAACGATTAGTGATAATAAAAGTCCTTCATCAACAAATTCTTCACCAAAATCTGAATCAGTTGCTAGTACATCTAAAGTATCACCAGTTGAATTACCAAAACAAAATGTGGAATCTATTCAACAAACGGGTAAAGTATTAGCAACGCCATTAGCACGTAGAATGGCTCGTGACTTAGGTGTTGATATGGGAACAATTAAAGGAACTGGTCCTCGTGGTAGAATTTTAAAAGATGACTTATTAAATGCCAAGAATGGTGGTACAACAACTAGTGCTACTGCATCAACAACCCCTATTAATTCAATAGCTTCAGTTTCTGCTACAACTATTAGTTCACAAGGTATTAATGTTACTAAAATCGAAAGTTTTGGTAATGTTGAACATTTACCATTATCAGGAATTCGTAAGGCTGTTTCTAATCAAATGTCATTATCAGTTTATACAGCACCACATGTTAGTTTAATGATTAATGTTGATGCTGAAAACTTAGTACAATTACGTGCAACTTTAAAAGAACCAGCGGAAAAAGATCCAGATGGTAGTGCTAAATTAACATTTATGCCATTCTTTGTAAAGGCTGTTGCTAAAGTGTTAAAAGAAGAACGATTTAAATTACTTAATTCAACTTTGAACATGGCTAATAATGAAATTCTTGTTAAAAAATATTATAATATTGGTATGGCAGCCGATACTGAAAAGGGTTTAGTAGTTCCTGTTATTAAAAATGCTGATCAACTTTCATTATTTGAAATAGCAAGACAAGTTAATTCATTAGGTGATAAAGCTCGTAAGGGACTATTAAAAGGTGATGAAATGCAAGGTGGATCATTTACTATTACTAATTTTGGTTCAGCAGGAATTGAAATGGGAACACCAGTTATTAATTATCCAGAAGTAGCAATTTTAGGTTTAGGAATGATGCAAAAAAAACTAATTATTGCTGATGGTAAAATTGTTGAACATAAGTTCTTTCCATTATCACTTTCAATTGATCATCGTGTTATTGATGGTGCACCTGCTGGTTATTTCCTTTCTCGACTTAAAGAGTTATTAGAAAATCCAACATTAATTTTAGCTTAAGGAGAAAATGTAAAAGATGTCTAACTATGATTTTGATTTAATAATTATCGGGGCAGGTCCTGGTGGTTATGTAACAGCGGCTCGAGCAGCAAAGATGGGTTTAAAAACTGCAATTGTTGAAAAAGATAACTGAGGTGGAGTGTGTTTAAATGTTGGATGTATTCCTACTAAGACGTTACTAAAGGGCGCAAAAGTTTTTCATTATATTGAAAATGCTGATAAATATGGTGTTGCTATTAAAGATAAAAAAAATATTGAAATTAATTGAAAAGTAATGCAAGATCGTAAAGCTGGTGTTGTTAAAGGTTTAACTGGTGGTGTTGGCTTTTTAATGAAATCTAATAAAGTTGAACAATTATTAGGCATTGGAAGTGCTATTGATAAAAATACGATTTTAGTGAAAGCTAAAGACGGTAAAGAAAAGAAATATACTACTAAATATATGATAATTGCTACTGGTTCAAAAGTAAAAATGTTTGATAATCCTAATGGTCCACAATGTTTAAGTGAAAAAGATTTAAAAACAAATCAAACATTATTAACTTCGACTGAAATTCTTTCTTTAAAAGAAGTTCCAAAAACACTAACTATTATTGGTGGCGGTGTCATTGGTATTGAGTTTGCTTGTTTATTTAGTACACTTGGTACTAAAGTTACTATTATTGAATATTTAGATCGTATTTTAGCATTACTAGATGAAGATATTAGTACAACTTTAACTAAAATTCTTGAAAAAAATGGTATTAATATTATTACTGGTCATAGTGTTAATGAATTAAAGGATAAAACTTTAACTTATTATGCTGCAACTGATAAAGAACATAAAAAACCATTAACAGTAACTAGTGACTATTGTTTATTAAGTACTGGAAGAACGCCAATTACTGAAGGTTTTACTAATTTGGGAATTCAAATTAAGCCTAATCAAGCATTTGCCGTAAATAATAAATTGGAAGCTTTAGATGCTAATAATAATGTTATTGATAATATATATGTAATTGGAGATGCTAATGGTCAAAGAATGCTTGCTCATGTTGCATCAACACAAGGATTAGCAGCACTTAATAATATTTTAGTTAAAGAAGGTAGAACGGATGCTGATAATCAGTCATTGAAAGAGCAAGAAATAGATTATAATAAAATGCCTAGTTGTATTTATTCATTCCCTGAAGTGGCAAGTGTTGGTTTAACTGAAACTGAATGTAAATCTTTAGGTAAAGAATATTTGATGAAGAAAATACCATTTACTATTAATGGTAAGGCATTGGCTGATGGTGAGACTGATGGTTTTGTTAAAATCATTATTGATAAAAAATATGGAGAAATCCTAGGTGCTCATATTTTATGTTCAACGGCTACTGATATAATTGCTGAAATTGTTAATATTATGCAAACGGAAGGTACTATTGTTGAATTAGCCTCTTCTTGTCATCCACATCCAACAATGTCAGAAGTAGTTATGGATGTTGCACAAGATTTAGAATTAGAATGATACAAAGTTAATAAAAAATAGAAAATAATAAAAATGTACCTAAAAATTTAAAGGTACATTTTTATTATAAATTAATATAATATTGATTAAAAAGTATTGCTTCTTCTTTTTTTGACAAAAAAATAATCGGTGGTATTACTGTTACTTTCTTTTTGTAAATATTTATTTGGCATCAGTCACTTAAGTTTACCAATTAATATTTTCAATCTGTAATATAATTAAAAATAATTAATACAGAAGGAGAAATTATGAATTATAAAGTTTATTCAAAAGAAACAAAATTAGCCGTTGTTAATGAGTATTTAGTTGATAAAAAACTAAAAATACATGAAATTCAAGTCAAATATAAATTATCAACTCCAGTATTAATTTATAATTGGGTTAACCAATATCAAATTAAAGGTGAAAATGCATTCACCAAAATTTCTAAATCCCAAACTTCTCACAGGATCGATAAGAAAGATATTGAAATTAAACTATTAAACAAAGAAATTGATAAACTTAGAAAACAAGCTTTAAAAGATGAGGTTGAAAAAGAACTTTTAAAGGAGCAATTAGCCTGTGAAAAGAAATTAACAAGGGGAAAAAATAGTAAATTATTAAAATATAAGTGTTTTTTAATAGTAGAAAAATATAAGCAAAAAGGTCATCATTTAAATAAAATTATTGTTTACATAGCTATTAGCAAAACAGCATACTATTTATGAGTAAAAAAAGGTAAAAAGCAATATCAATCAAAAATTAATGATAATTTGATACAAGCAATAAACAAAATAGTTCTCATTAAAAATGAAAAAAAGTACATTAATATCACTAGTTTTGAAAAAGTAAGATTAGAGTTAAAAATAAAAAATAAAGGTCTTAAATGCAGTAAAACAAGCATAAAACAAATATTAAAAGATAATAATATTAAATTATTATTAGAACCTAAATCAACAAATAGAGTAGTAGAAAATAGTGATTTAAAAAATAATAAAGATTTATTAAAACGTAATTTTTCAAGTAAGTTATTACTTGAAAAAGTTGGTATGGATGGCACATGATTTAAAAATATAATTATTGGTGATAAAAAAACAAAATTATTAGTTGTTTTTGCTACTGATATGTACAGTAATTCAATTGTTGGCTGAAAAATAAACAAAAGTGAAAATGCCAAAACTGTGTTAAATGTGGTTAATCAAATAGAATTAGCGAGTGCTAAACAATGTAATTTTACGACTATTCAATCAGATTTAGGTTCTGCTAATACAAGCGAAATTGTTAGTAAAGTTTTTTAATACAAGTACTAATCTAATTCATTAGACTTACTGCATAACTAGTTAACTTTTTATTTTTTTGTTATTATTAAAATAAAATTTGAATAGTTAAGGATAAACTTTATGACATATTTTGAATTAAAAGATAAATCTGATCAATATTTTCGTAAAATAGTGGGTATTAATAAACTCGTTTTTAACGAAATTTTAAATATTTTATTAGAACATCAAAAACTCAAAACTACTATTGGTGGAAGGCCATATAAAATGTCAATAGAAGATCGACTAGTAATGAGTTTAAGATATTTATATGAAAATCGTACATATCATAGTATTGGTGCTGAGTATGGTATGGTTGATACTACTGCTTTACGAAATATTCGTTCAATTGAAGATATTTTAATAAAGAATAATAAGTTTAATAATTTAACAAATAAAAATATTTTTTTAAAAAGAAGAATTAAAAAATAAAATTTTGATAATTGATGTAACAGAGGTAGAAACAGAACGACCAAAATATAACCAAAAAGATTGATTTTCTGGTAAAAAATGAATGCATACTGTTAAGTTTCAAACCGTAATTAATGCAAATACTAATGAAATTTTAAATATTTTTTCTGATATTGGTAAAAATCATGATTTTAAAACTTTTAAGAATTCAAAGTTAAAGTTTTTACCAGAAACTATAATTCTTGCAGATAAAGGTTATCAAGGTTTACAAAAAATTCATGCTAATACATTTTTACCCATTAAAATTAGCAAAAATAATCCTAAAACAAATAAAACCAAAATCTTTAATAAGATTATTAATAAAACTCGTAGAAAAATTGAACATGTTTTTGCATTTTTAAAATGTTTTAAGATTATTGGTTATAAATTTAGAAAAGCCAGAAAACGAATATTTTTAAGATTTAATTTAATTGCAGGATTTTATAATTTATCATTAAAACTTAAAAACGTTATGCAGTAAGTCTAATGAAAATAGTTAAAGAAAATGTTGATATTAACAATTCTATTCTTTTTACTGATGAATATCGTGGATATTATAAAATGAATAAAATTTTACCACATGAACAAGTTAATCACAAAAAATATTTTTCTTATAATGGTATTCATACAAATACAATAGAAAGTTTTTGAGCAATATTAAAAAGAGGTTTTATCGGCCAATTTCATTGAGTTTCAAAAAAATGACTCCAATCTTATTTAAATGAATTTTGTTTTAAATATAATAACCGTAAAGAAAAAATCACATTTAAAAATATCATAATTAAATTATTTATTAAGAATTAAGTGTTAACCAATAAGCGTAAAATTCCGTTATTAAATATTTTTCAAAAGAAAATTTAATAAATTTAATTGATAGTAATGATAAAAATTATGATTATTTAACTACATTTAAAAATGATGATATCCAAGGTCTAGAAAACAGATTAAATGTTTATAATGAACAATTAAATCAAAGCATTGGTTTAAAAAATGATTTTTCTTTAATAGTTAAAAATCATAAAGTTATTTTATTTTCTTTGAATTCATTAGATTATCCTCAGTTAGCTAGCAACATTGGTAAATTACTTATCCAAGATTTAAAAGAGTTTGCTTCTATAAAACCAAGAAATCAACATATTAATATTATATTAGATGAATTTAACGTTTTTGCAAGTGATAGTATTATCAATTTAATTAATAAAACAAGAAGTTTTAACTATCAATGTTTTTTATGTTTTCAAACAATTAATGATTTAAAAACATCAAACAAAGATTTAACAGATACTATTTTTGGAAACACAGCTAACATTATTGCTCATAATGTCAAAGACCCAAATAGTGCTGACTATATAGCAAAAGTTTTTGGAACAAGAACAGTTGAAAAAATTACTAAGCAATATGATACTAAAAATAAAAAAAGTACCAAGGGTTCTATTCGTGAAGTTGAAGAATATATTGTTCATCCAAATGATTTAAAAAAATTAAAAGTTGGACAAGCATATTGCAAGATAATTTTAGAAAATTCAGTTCATTTTATTGACAAAATTATCATCGAAAAATACTAAGAAAATACCAAGAATGCTCTTGGTAATGTAAATGAAATTTTCCCCAAACCTATAAAGCAATTTCATTACTTTATCACAGATGACCCCGCTCCCCCAACGTAAACTTATGAGTGAACGGGGTCATCTGTTTAGGTTGGGGGAGAAATAACTTTTTCTTTCTTTTGAAAAAGAAAGAAAAAGTCCGCGCGAAAGCGCTTCCCAAAAAGAAAGAAAACGTTTTTCAAACGTTATCCCATTAGCAATTAAGGAGTTGAAAATCATGGAACAAATAAAAATTATAGAAATCATCAACCGTTGAGGGTACTTAAATACTTATCAGATTTCATTATTACTAAATAAAGAAATTAACGCTGTTGATTGATTAATCAGAGCTTTAATAGACAAAAAATTAATTCGTGTAGACCAACTAACCAGAAAAAACATCTATATGCTTTCAAGTCTAGGAAATCGAAAACTTGGCAAAAAAAGTAAAACCATAAGAATTAACTATAACGAACTAACTCATCAAGATTTACTTATTAAATGATTAACACAACAAAATGACATAATTTCTTATCAAACTGAAAAAGAACTAAAAGCAGAAAGTTATCGAGAAAAAGGATATCCCGACTTATTGGTGCATTATGAAAATAAAGTCATAATTATTGAACTTGAAAGAACTAGAAAAACAAAAATTAGAATGAGACAAAAATTTGATGGACTAAGACATTACTGTAAAAACGGATACGAAGTTTTATTTCTAGTTCCAAATGAAAGCATGAAAAAATTTGTTGATGAGCAAATCAAAATTTATAACTGAAAACTAGCAACTTTCAAAACTCAAATAATCAATTTTGGTTAAAACTTAACTAATTGTAAAATATACAAAATTTGATAACATATAGCTGTTATCCAACATATAAGTTTTAACCCATTACTTTTATACCAAAGTAAGTGGGTTTTAATGTTAAAAGGAGATATTAACATGACTGACAAAACTAAATCACAAACATATAATTTTCTATTAGAAAATAAAACCATAGAAGATATCAAACAAGAATCTAACATTGAGATTAGAGAAAAAAGTAGACATGGTGGAAAAACATTTAAATTAATTGTAATTAATAATACTAATAATCAAATAATTAATGACAACTTATCAGAAAATAATAGAGAAAATTTAGAACTAGTTACTAGTAATTTAATAAATAATGAAAAAGAGCAAAAAATCAATAATGATATATGAACAAAATTTAAAAATTACTTAAATTGACCAACATCAAATACAGAAGAGCTAATACAAACTCAAAAAAAAATATATTGAACAACTAGAACAAAGTAATTTAGAAAAAGATAAAGAAAATCAACAACTTAAAACTGAAAATCAAAAATTAAAAGTAAAACAAAGCAATGTTAATTTGACAAAATTTTCATATAACGCAATAACAATTTATGATGAAAAACAAAGAAAAAAAACAGGGATTGAAAAAATTCACGAAGAAATTTTATCAATAAACAATGAAATTTACTTCATCACAACTTTTGTAAATATTGATAATTCTATTACTGAAAAAGTATTATATTTTGATTATTATGAAAATAATTATGATTTAGAAGTTATTAATCAAACAAAAAAATATCAAAATATAAATAGACTTACTGCATAACGTTTTTAAGTTTTAATGATAAATTATAAAATCCTGCAATTAAATTAAATCTTAAAAATATTCGTTTTCTGGCTTTTCTAAATTTATAACCAATAATCTTAAAACATTTTAAAAATGCAAAAACATGTTCAATTTTTCTACGAGTTTTATTAATAATCTTATTAAAGATTTTGGTTTTATTTGTTTTAGGATTATTTTTGCTAATTTTAATGGGTAAAAATGTATTAGCATGAATTTTTTGTAAACCTTGATAACCTTTATCTGCAAGAATTATAGTTTCTGGTAAAAACTTTAACTTTGAATTCTTAAAAGTTTTAAAATCATGATTTTTACCAATATCAGAAAAAATATTTAAAATTTCATTAGTATTTGCATTAATTACGGTTTGAAACTTAACAGTATGCATTCATTTTTTACCAGAAAATCAATCTTTTTGGTTATATTTTGGTCGTTCTGTTTCTACCTCTGTTACATCAATTATCAAAATTTTATTTTTTAATTCTTCTTTTTAAAAAAATATTTTTATTTGTTAAATTATTAAACTTATTATTCTTTATTAAAATATCTTCAATTGAACGAATATTTCGTAAAGCAGTAGTATCAACCATACCATACTCAGCACCAATACTATGATATGTACGATTTTCATATAAATATCTTAAACTCATTACTAGTCGATCTTCTATTGACATTTTATATGGCCTTCCACCAATAGTAGTTTTGAGTTTTTGATGTTCTAATAAAATATTTAAAATTTCGTTAAAAACGAGTTTATTAATACCCACTATTTTACGAAAATATTGATCAGATTTATCTTTTAATTCAAAATATGTCATAAAGTTTATCCTTAACTATTCAAATTTTATTTTAATAATAACAAAAAAATAAAAAGTTAACTAGTTATGCAGTAAGTCTATTCAAAAAGTCTATCAGGTTTTAAAGGTAATCAAGTTAGTGAATGTTTAAATCGTTGAATTAAAAGAGATTTTAAAATGATGTTTGGTAGCACTTTTGAAAGTATGGAAAGTTTTAATAAAATATTAGAAAAATTTGTTAGATATTGAAACAATGATAGAATAGTTATTAGATTGAAAATGCCTCCAAATCAATTTGTACAGATTTGAAGACAAGAAAGTAAACTTATCTAACCAATGCCCATGACTTGGATAATTTTTATGCATATATACCTCTTATTTTAAAATATATAGTAATTTTACCTTATTCTCTAAAAGATTCTAAACAGGTTCTAAAATAATTACTTTAATTTTCTAAGTAAAAAATTAAAGTAATTATTATTTTTAAATAACCTTATTAATTTGATTTTTTGTTTTATATTCAACAAATATTTTTTCAAAAAGAGGATCTGTTAAAACATTATTTAATACTAGTTGTTCATATGTTTCATAGTTATGATTTCTTTGTACATAATATGTTTCATAAGCGAATAAATGCATAATCATATTACCGATGGTAGGATTACTTTCTTTATTATTTTTTCAAAGTATTTCTTGTAGTTTAATACCATGTTTTTTAAATAACATATTCATTGAATGTTTTATTCTGTGTGGTCTAGTTAATATTAATTTTTCAATGGCACTACTAATATTAAGACCATTATCAAATATATCATCTAAACTATGAATAAAATTCCTCAATTGAATTAATTCGAGATCTTCAAATAATTGTTCATTATCTTGCAAAATTTTTTTCATTAATAACATTTTAACATGACTATCATTTTGTTCAATATAAATAGGAATTTTAATCATATTAGTGAAACTTCTAATGATTGGAATTAATTCTTGTTTAAATTGATAGCCTAAATGGTAGTGAATTATAAAAAATAATAATAAAAGATTTTCATATATTTTATTTAAATTCAAAAAAGTAAGTGATTTTTTATGTTCATCTATTGTTTTAATAAATGACTGATGGAATTGAGTAATATTATTAATAATATCTTGTGAAGTATTTTCCAAACATATGTTTTTAAAATTAGTAAGTATAGTTTTTTTAAATATAAGATTTGCATTATTAAATTCTTTTAAAGCATTTTTATAATAATCTGTTGTGAATGTTTCTGAAAGTTCTTTTTGTAAACTATTAATTTTTTCTTCATCACAAAGAATAACTGCATCTTGATAGTTTAAAAATAAAACAATTCAATTTATACACATTTTTTTTTGGTCAACAGTTAAATTTGTATCAACGAAACATTGGAATAAAGCACCACCAGTTTCAATGATACACTCATCAGCTGTTTTGTTAATTAACATTATTTGGCACCTAACTTTCTTTTTTTGTAATTTATTAATTTTACGCTTTTCTCCCTTTATGTACTATTTTTTAATTTTATCACATAAATGCTGAGAAAAGTGTATCTACGGACTTCTCCCCACATTTTTAAATTAAACATAGCATTACAATTTCAAAACTAGGTATCTTGTTGAATTTATATGCAGCTTCTTTGGCATATAAATAAACATGATGTTTTGCAACTTTGATATGTGTTTTAAATGTTCTTCTTATATGTTTTCAAACTGATTCAATTTGATTGGTATTTACACCAGTTTTTGAAACATAACCATCAAGATGGTTAACTGTTTTATGTTTTGGGAAAACCAATTTGAAATCGCAATATCCTTTTCAATCATCAGTATATACATGACATTTTGAAGAAATGTGGCTTCTTGCAAAATTCAAAAGACTTTTACTCTTTGCATTTTTCAATACTTTCACAATTAAATTATTAGTTGTTTTTTCATAAATGCCAACAATCAATGTTTTATTTTTCAAGGATCTTCCTTGTTTTTTAAAAGCCATATGTGAAAGATACATTTCATCAATTTGCACTGTGCCTTCAACAATAAATTGAGGTTCTTGTTTTGCAATACGTGTTCTAATTTTATGACCCATTCTCCATGCTGTTTTTAAGGTCACTCCCAATTCTTTTGAAACATCAGTTGATGGAATTCCATGTTTGGTGTTTATTCATCTAAAGATGAGGTAAAATCATAATCTTAAAGATGTTTGTGACCTTGAAAATATGGTACCCGTGAGAATACTAAATGTTTGATTACATTTCAAACATCTTATTCTTTTTAAATCAGAAGTATTCAAATTAAAACTAGAACACCTAATACATTTGTTTTCTTTCAAATTTGCTATATATGCAAGACATTGCTGTTCAGTTTGAAAAGCATTGTTGAACTCATTCAGTTTCATTGTTCCCTCCACAAGTACATGTGGGGAGAAGTCCGTTATTTAATTAAAAAGTGTTTTAAGGTCAACTATCTTCTTTAATATTCTATCATTATAAATGACTTTTTTAAATTTTAGTAAAAATTACCAATTTTAATATTTTTTTAAACAAGTTAAAAAATGACTATTAACTTTAGGTTTTTAAATCATTAGATAATCAGATGTACTTTTTTTTGTTCAATAGTTAAGTTTGCTTCAATGAAACATTGAAATAAAGAACCCCTATTTTTAATGATGCAATTATTAGTTGTTATATTAATTAACATTATTTGGCACCTAACTTTCTTTTATAATTTGTTAACTTTTAATAAAAATATATTTTAAAAGTTAGTTATCTCTTTTAATCTTCTATCATTATAAATGACTTTTTTAAATTTTAGTAAAAATTACCAATTTTAACATTTTTTTAAAAAAATGTTAAAAAAATGTTATTAACTTTAAATTCTAAAATGTTATTTTTAAAATTATTTAGTGATTTTAAAGTAGGTTATTATTATTATATTTATATAACATCAACATATACTTTAAAATGAAGTAATGCTCATATTTTATTTCAAATTCTTTATACAAGGGAGTCTAATAATTTTTAAATAAGTATAATTTGTTATGCAAGTTTTTTATAAACTTTTATATTTTTTCTAATTTTTTAAATATTAATTTTATAATCAAAAACTTACTTAAACACTTATGGGACAAGATGTGATAGTGTGAATCTTGTATTCTTATTCTAACACATAATATTTGAAACTTCTTCTTTACCTCTTATTTTTTTATTAATAAAAAAATAAGAGGTAAAGAAGAATGGCAATTGATTTAGTTAATATAAATAAGTTCGGAATTTTACGCTTATTGGTTAACACTTAATTCTTAATAAATAATTTAATTATGATATTTTTAAATGTGATTTTTTCTTTACGGTTATTATATTTAAAACAAAATTCATTTAAATAAGATTGGAGTCATTTTTTTGAAACTCAATGAAATTGGCCGATAAAACCTCTTTTTAATATTGCTCAAAAACTTTCTATTGTATTTGTATGAATACCATTATAAGAAAAATATTTTTTGTGATTAACTTGTTCATGTGGTAAAATTTTATTCATTTTATAATATCCACGATATTCATCAGTAAAAAGAATAGAATTGTTAATATCAACATTTTCTTTAACTATTTTCATTAAATCTTCAGATTTAATAGACTTACTGCATAACTAGTTAACTTTTTATTTTTTTGTTATTATTAAAATAAAATTTGAATAGTTAAGGATAAACTTTATGACATATTTTGAATTAAAAGATAAATCTGATCAATATTTTCGTAAAATAGTGGGTATTAATAAACTCGTTTTTAACGAAATTTTAAATATTTTATTAGAACATCAAAAACTCAAAACTACTATTGGTGGAAGGCCATATAAAATGTCAATAGAAGATCGACTAGTAATGAGTTTAAGATATTTATATGAAAATCGTACATATCATAGTATTGGTGCTGAGTATGGTATGGTTGATACTACTGCTTTACGAAATATTCGTTCAATTGAAGATATTTTAATAAAGAATAATAAGTTTAATAATTTAACAAATAAAAATATTTTTTTAAAAAGAAGAATTAAAAAATAAAATTTTGATAATTGATGTAACAGAGGTAGAAACAGAACGACCAAAATATAACCAAAAAGATTGATTTTCTGGTAAAAAATGAATGCATACTGTTAAGTTTCAAACCGTAATTAATGCAAATACTAATGAAATTTTAAATATTTTTTCTGATATTGGTAAAAATCATGATTTTAAAACTTTTAAGAATTCAAAGTTAAAGTTTTTACCAGAAACTATAATTCTTGCAGATAAAGGTTATCAAGGTTTACAAAAAATTCATGCTAATACATTTTTACCCATTAAAATTAGCAAAAATAATCCTAAAACAAATAAAACCAAAATCTTTAATAAGATTATTAATAAAACTCGTAGAAAAATTGAACATGTTTTTGCATTTTTAAAATGTTTTAAGATTATTGGTTATAAATTTAGAAAAGCCAGAAAACGAATATTTTTAAGATTTAATTTAATTGCAGGATTTTATAATTTATCATTAAAACTTAAAAACGTTATGCAGTAAGTCTAGTATATACATGACATTTTGAAGAAATGTGGGTTCTTGCAAAATTCAAAAGACTTTTACTCTTTGCATTTTTCAATACTTTCACAATTAAATTATTAGTTGTTTTTTCATAAATGCCAACAATCAATGTTTTATTTTTCAAGGATCTTCCTTGTTTTTTAAAAGCCATATGTGAAAGATACATTTCATCAATTTGCACTGTGCCTTCAACAATAAATTGAGGTTCTTGTTTTGCAATACGTGTTCTAATTTTATGACCCATTCTCCATGCTGTTTTTAACGTCACTCTCAATTCTTTTGAAAAATCAGTTGATGGAATTCCATGTTTGGTGTTTATTCATCTAAAGATGAGGTAAAATCATGATCTTAAAGATGTTTGTGAGCTTGAAAATATGGTACCCGTGAGAATACTAAATGTTTGATTACATTTCAAACATCTTATTCTTTTTAAATCAGAAGTATTCAAATTAAAACTAGAACACCTAATACATTTGTTTTCTTTCAAATTTGCTATATATGCAAGACATTGCTGTTCAGTTTGAAAAGCATTGTTGAACTCATTCAGTTTCATTGTTCCCTCCACAAGTACATGTGGGGAGAAGTCCGTAAATTATTTAAATACTTACATAAGTAAGTGTTTTTTAATAGAAAAACTTATTTATTTAGAAAAAATATGTAACTTAGTAAAAATAAAGAAATTATTAAATTAAAATCTTTTTATCTGTTAAGTATTTTAACTTGACATCATTATGTGAATAAGATATTATTAAAAAGGTTTATTTGCCACAAATTAATAGAAGGAGGTAATTTATGGTTAAATTACGCTTAATACCAACAGGAAAAAGCAAATCAGTGCAGCCTAGTTACAGAATTGTTGCCATTGATGCAAGAACAAAACTTAATGGTAGATATATTGATAAATTAGGTACTTATAATCCGACAAGTAAAGAAAAACAAGTAACTATTGATGAAGTAAAAGCATTAAAATTTTTATCAAATGGTGCTCAACCAACAGAAACTGTTCGTAGTTTATTATCATCAGAAGGAATTATGACTAAATTTCATAATTTAAGACAAGAGAGAAAAAGTAGCAAACCTAAAAAAATAACAAAAAAAGTTACTGTAAAAAATAAAAAAACTGCTACTGCTAATTCTATTAAAAAAGAAGAAGCACCCGCTACTTAATATTAAAATATGCTAAAACAAGTGATTAATTAATATGTATGTAACATTGCTAGAATGTTTAATTGAACCAATTTACTTGATAAAATTTGTGAAGTTGAGATTCGTGAATTAGTAGAAAAAAATCACTATGAGTTAATATTAATGGCGCCAAAATCATTAATATCAGTATTGATTGGTAAAAAAGGAAATACTATTCGTGCTTTATCAACAATTATTGAAAGCAAAGCATATTTAGAAAACAATACTATTAAATTAGTAATTAATGAGTTTTAAGATGAAATATTTAGAGTTAGGTACTATTGCTAATACTCATGGTCTTACTGGTGAAGTTAAGGTTTTATGTAATTATTATGGTAATAAATTTTCATGAAAAGAAAAAACAACAGTTTATTTAGAAGAAACTAAACAACTAACACCTTTAATTATTTCAAGAGTAAGAAACCATAAGCAGTTTTTATTATTAACATTTGAAAATTATAATACTATTGAATTAGTAGAAGGTATGAAAAATAAACATTTAGTTATTAATACTGAAGAAATAATTAATGATAACTTACCTTGATTTTATGAAGATATTCTAAATTATGAAGCATTTGATGCTAATAATAATGCTTTTTTAGGAAAAGTTATTGCTTTCTTAGATAATAATCATCAAGGTTTATGAGAAATAAAAATGACTAATAAAAAAACCTTTTTTATTCCTAATAATAAAGTATTTATTAATAAAATTAATAAAGAAGAACAAAAAATTTATTTTAATATTATTGAAGGATTAATTAATAATGACTAAAAACCAATTCACAATTATAACTTTATTTCCCAATGCTTTTAATGATTTTATGCAAACATCAATCATCAAACGAGCTATTACTAAAAAACAAATTAGTATTGATATTATTGATATTAGAAGTTTTGCTAATAATAAACATCAGCAAGTTGATGATGCTCCTTATGGTGGTGGCAATGGTATGGTTTTGCAAGCAATGCCAATAATTAATGCTATTAATAGTGTAAAACTTAAATATCCTGAGTCTAAAACAATTTTACTTAGTCCACAAGGTCAACAATGAAATCAACATTTAGCTTATAAATATAGTCAAAAAAATATTAATTATATTTTAGTTTGTGGTCATTACGAAGGTATTGATGAACGCATTATGTCTTATATTGATGAAGAGATTTCAATTGGTGATTATGTATTAACTGGTGGTGAATTACCAGCAATGGTTATTATTGATTGTATTACTAGGTTAATTCCTAATGTTATTCAACATCAATCTCATCTTAATGATTCTTTTAATAACTCATTATTGGATTATCCAACATATACAAGACCAGAAGAAGTATTAGGTATGAAAGTTCCGGAAGTTCTAATTGGTGGTCACCATGAAAAGATAGCAGAATATCGTCATCAACAAGCATTAATTAATACTTATAAAAAAAGAATTGATTTATTTAAAAAATATCAATTATCTGCAAAAGATAAAATAATAATTGAAGAATATAAATCTTCAATTAAAAAAATAAACGAAAGGAGAAATAAAACATGCAAAAGGCAATTATTAAATTAGTTAGTGAAAGTCAACTAAATCATAATCTTCCTAATTTTAAATCTGGAGATACAATCCAAGTATTTTCTAAAATTAAAGAAGAAAAAAAAGAACGTATTCAAATGTTTGAAGGAGTAGTTATTGCTCGCAAAGGTTCAGGAATTACGCAAAATGTTATTGTTCGTAAAACTGTTGGTGGTAAAGGTGTTGAAAAAACATTTGCTTTACATTCACCATTAATTGATAAAATTAATGTTATTCGTAAGGGTAAAGTAAGAAGAGCACGTATTTTCTACTTACGTAAATTAAGCGGTAAAGCTGCTAGAATTAAAGAAATTAAAACAGTAAAACCTGTTAAATAATAATTAAATCACCATTATTAAAATCATGGTGATTTTCTAAATTGATATAAAATAATAATAGAATGTATTAAAGGAGTTAAAAAATGTCTAATGAAAGTACCCATAATCAAATTCATTGATTCCCTGGTCATATGATGAAAGCCATTAAAGCAATTGAAACTAAGTTACCTATTATTGATGTTGCAATTGAAGTTTTGGATGCACGAGCACCATTTGCAACAAAAAGTACTTTATTAGATCGTTTATTGGAGAAAAAAGTAAGAATTATTGTTCTTAACAAAGTTGATTTAGCAGATGATAATTTTACTAAAGAATGAGTTAATTTTTTTGAAAGTCAAGGTTTTTCTGTTTTATTGGCAAAATCATTAACTACAAAAATGAAACCACAGTTATTAAATTTAATTACTAAATTAATGGAACCACAAATGGAAAAACAATTAGCAAAAGGTATTGTTAATCCAAAAATTAAGGTATTAATTATGGGATTACCAAATACGGGTAAATCAACATTTATTAATAATTTATTACAACGTAAAGTAACACAAACTGCTAATATACCTGGTGTTACTAGAGGCCAACAATGAATTAAATTAAATCCAACGATTGATTTATTAGATAGTCCTGGTATTTTACCACCAAAAATGAATGATCAAAAAGTAGTAATGATTTTAGCTTTAATTAAAGCAATTCCTGTTAAACATTTATTTTTAGAAGAAATGGCTAATTTTGCTTTAACCTTTTTACTTGAGAATTATTATGAAAGATTAGTAAAATATTATAATATTAATTTCGAAATTAAAAATATTAATGATGAAACATTATTTCTTTATTTTAAGAAATTAGCACAAAAATATCATTTAAAATTGGCTAATGATGAAGATAATACTCATCGTGCCATGAATTTATTTATTAATGATTTACAAGTAGGGAAACTAGGATTAATTTCATTTGAAATACCACCTAAGATTTTAAATCATGAAAAGTAGTTTGCGATACGAAATTGATAATTATTCATCAGGAACATTAATTGCTGGTTTTGATGAAGTGGGAAGAGGAGCTATTGCAGGACCAATTGTTGTTGCAAGCGTTATTCTTAAACCAAACTTTAATCATCCTTTAATTAAAGATTCAAAACAATTATCAGCAAAACAACGAATAGCAATGTATCAAATTATAATTGATAATGCACTAACAGTTGCTGTTAGTATTAAAAGTCATCAATTTGTTAATATTCATAATCCTAAGCAGACTAGTATTTTAGCAATGATAAAAGCATTTAATAAATTAAAAATAGTACCTGATGTGTGTTTAGTTGATTTTGAAAAACCGCAATTTCCTAATTTTCTAGGAAAAGTTGAAGCAATAGTTAAAGGTGATCAAAAATCACTTAATATTGCTAGCGCTTCAAATTTCTTTTCTACTTACTTGACTAATAATTTCTTGTAAATTTTTTGCTTCTTTAACACCAATTTGTTCTAATGTTTTAGTTTTTTCTGCTAATTTAATAAATTTAGTCGTACGATAACCACGACTAAATTTATTAAGTCCAGCAAATGCAGGTAATATATTAAAAAAAGTATTTAATGGTGTTACATTTCCTTTTAAATAATCATAAACTTGATTAATAGTAAAATCAGTTAAAAACTCTACACCAACAGCACTAATACTAGCAATTAAATCACTTGCACCTAATCCAAGTGCTACGCTTTCACTTAATCCACCAGTAAAAGGAGCAAGTGCTACTGCTATTACTTGTACACCAATCATTTCTAAAATTTCTCATCAAATTTTTTTTGTTCTTGTTGCTTACTTATTCTAGTATGTTTTGGTTTATTTATGTTTAAAATTATTGCTGTACTAGTTGTACCAATTGGCATAGTATTAATTTCCTTTATTTAAGAGTTATTTTAATTGGATTTGTTGTTCCTTTATAATTTAAGTCATTAACATTTGAAGAAATAACTATATATAAGTCACCTGCTTTTTGTTTTTGATTACTTACATTTGTTTTCGGAATTTTACGTTTATTGGCAATAACTTATATACATTATTATTTCTGAAAACTATAATTAGATATTAGTAAAATAAAATCTAATTAAAGGTGATTGAAAATGAATATTTTAGACATAATAAATAAATTTCCAAACCAAGAATCTTGTATAAAATTTTTAGAAGAAATAAGATGAAATAACAAACCAAAATGTCTTTTTTGTTTTAGTGAAAAAGTTAACTCTGTTTTAAAAGAGTCGCGTTATAAATGCAAAAAATGTCATAAGTCTTTTAGTGTAACTGCTCAAACTATTTTTCATCATACACGTGTATCACTTCAAAAGTGATTTATTTTAATAGTATTAATGGCTAATGCTAAAAAAAGTTTATCATCATCTCAAGCTTCAAGAGACTTAAATTTACGTTTAGCAACTGTATGAAAAATGATGCATAAAATTAGAAAGGCAAGGGCTAATGATGAGATTAAATTATTAGCAAAAATATTAGAGATGGATGAAACATATGTGGGTGGAAAACCGCGTAAATATAATGATGTTGATAATAAAAATAACTCATTACGTGGTAGAGGAACTAGTAAAGAGTGTGTTGTTGGCATTATTGAACGAAATGGTAATGTTAAATTATTTCATGCAAAAAATAAAAGTATTAAATCTGAAGATTTAATGAAAATAGTTAAAGAAAATGTTGATATTAACAATTCTATTCTTTTTACTGATGAATATCGTGGATATTATAAAATAGACTTACTGCATAACGTTTTTAAGTTTTAATGATAAATTATAAAATCCTGCAATTAAATTAAATCTTAAAAATATTCGTTTTCTGGCTTTTCTAAATTTATAACCAATAATCTTAAAACATTTTAAAAATGCAAAAACATGTTCAATTTTTCTACGAGTTTTATTAATAATCTTATTAAAGATTTTGGTTTTATTTGTTTTAGGATTATTTTTGCTAATTTTAATGGGTAAAAATGTATTAGCATGAATTTTTTGTAAACCTTGATAACCTTTATCTGCAAGAATTATAGTTTCTGGTAAAAACTTTAACTTTGAATTCTTAAAAGTTTTAAAATCATGATTTTTACCAATATCAGAAAAAATATTTAAAATTTCATTAGTATTTGCATTAATTACGGTTTGAAACTTAACAGTATGCATTCATTTTTTACCAGAAAATCAATTTTTTTGGTTATATTTTGGTCGTTCTGTTTCTACCTCTGTTACATCAATTATCAAAATTTTATTTTTCAATTCTTCTTTTTAAAAAAATATTTTTATTTGTTAAATTATTAAACTTATTATTCTTTATTAAAATATCTTCAATTGAACGAATATTTCGTAAAGCAGTAGTATCAACCATACTATACTCAGCACCAATACTATGATATGTACGATTTTCATATAAATATCTTAAACTCATTACTAGTCGATCTTCTATTGACATTTTATATGGCCTTCCACCAATAGTAGTTTTGAGTTTTTGATGTTCTAATAAAATATTTAAAATTTCGTTAAAAACGAGTTTATTAATACCCACTATTTTACGAAAATATTGATCAGATTTATCTTTTAATTCAAAATATGTCATAAAGTTTATCCTTAACTATTCAAATTTTATTTTAATAATAACAAAAAAATAAAAAGTTAACTAGTTATGCAGTAAGTCTAATGAATAAAATTTTACCATATGAACAAGTTAATCACAAAAAATATTTTTCTTATAATAATGGTATTCATACAAATACAATAGAAAGTTTTTGAGCAATATTAAAAAGAGGTTTTATCGGCCAATTTCATTGAGTTTCAAAAAAATGACTCCAATCTTATTTAAATGAATTTTGTTTTAAATATAATAACCGTAAAGAAAAAATCACATTTAAAAATATCATAATTAAATTATTTATTAAGAATTAAGTGTTAACCAATAAGCGTAAAATTCCGTTAAATTTTAAATAATCATAAAATTCAGTTTTTATTTGATATTTTTTAAATATATTAATAATTTCTTTTTCTTTTATTTCTTGTTTAAGTTTATTTAACTTATTTTCTGCTTAATTAACTTTATTTTCTATTTCTTGTGAAGAAGCATTATTTTCATTTTCTAACATTTACATCACCACTTTATTATTTATTTTCTTTATTAATTTTTTCATTTAACTTTGTTAATTTTTTTTGATGTTTTATAATTTTATTATTTGCTCTAATATGTTTTGGAGTTGTAATAAATCGTTTTAATAAAACAATAATTTCTCTGCAAATTAATGTTCCAACACTTGTTCCAATAATTATTAATTCATGTAAAAATTCTTTCATTTCAATATTTTTCTTTTCAATTATTTATTTTTTATTTTTAATTATTCATCAAATTGACCACCATTAATTCTTTCAATCATTGACTGTAAATTACTTATAATAGTTACTAATAAAGATATTTCTTTATTTAATTGTTCCATTCTTTCTTTAGAACCTGTTTAGAATCTTTTAGAGAATAAGGTAAAATTACTATATATTTTAAAATAAGAGGTATATATGCATAAAAATTATCCAAGTCATGTCACTAAAGAACAATTTGAGAACATAAGATTAATTTTAGAAAATGTCAAAAAGAAAACAAAACCAAGAAATTTAGATTTATATGAAGTATTTTGTGCAGTTTTATATGTATTAAAAAGTGGTTGTCAATGAAGAATGTTACCAAAAAATTTTCCAAAATGACAAACTGTATATTATTATTTTCAAATTTGAAGTAAAAATAATGGTAAAGAACCTAGCATATGACAATTAATTTTAAAAAAAATTAGTTAGAAAAGTTCGTATCAATAATCATCGAAAAGAAAAAACCAGTTTTTGTATAATTGATTCACAAAGTGTTAAAAATACAGATACTACTAAAAACAAAGGTTATGATGCTGGTAAAAAGATTTCAGGAATAAAACGTCATATTGCTGTTGATTCTCAAGGTTTACCACATGCAATTTACGTAACTACAGCAGAAAAAACAGATCGTAATAGTGCTATAATAATGATTCAAAATGAAAAAGAAAATCTTTCTACAGTTCAAAAAATAATAGTAGATGCTGGTTATACTGGTGAAAAATTTGCTTCTGCAATCAAAACAATTATAAATGCGAATGTTGAAGTTGTAAAACGTAATGAATTACATTCTTTTGTAGTATTACCAAAAAGATGAGTTGTAGAGCGAAGTTTTGCTTGATTAGAAAAATGTAGAAGATTATGAAAAAATTGTGAAAGAAAATTAAATACTAGTTTACAAATGGTTGTTCTTTCCTTTATTTCAATTTTATTAAAAAGATTCTAAACAGGTTCTTAGACTTACTGCATAACGTTTTTAAGTTTTAATGATAAATTATAAAATCCTGCAATTAAATTAAATCTTAAAAATATTCGTTTTCTGGCTTTTCTAAATTTATAACCAATAATCTTAAAACATTTTAAAAATGCAAAAACATGTTCAATTTTTCTACGAGTTTTATTAATAAGACTTACTGCATAACTAGTTAACTTTTTATTTTTTTGTTATTATTAAAATAAAATTTGAATAGTTAACTAGTTATGCAGTAAGTCTAGTGAAAAAGTTAACTCTGTTTTAAAAGAGTCGCGTTATAAATGCAAAAAATGTCATAAGTCTTTTAGTGTAACTGCTCAAACTATTTTTCATCATACACGTGTACCACTTCAAAAGTGATTTATTTTAATAGTATTAATGGCTAATGCTAAAAAAAGTTTATCATCATCTCAAGCTTCAAGAGACTTAAATTTACGTTTAGCAACTGTATGAAAAATGATGCATAAAATTAGAAAGGCAATGGCTAATGATGAGATTAAATTATTAGCAAAAATATTAGAGATGGATGAAACATATGTGGGTGGAAAACCGCGTAAATATAATGATGTTGATAATAAAAATAACTCATTACGTGGTAGAGGAACTAGTAAAGAGTGTGTTGTTGGCATTATTGAACGAAATGGTAATGTTAAATTATTTCATGCAAAAAATAAAAGTATTAAATCTTCAGATTTAATGAAAATAGTTAAAGAAAATGTTGATATTAACAATTCTATTCTTTTTACTGATGAATATCGTGGATATTATAAAATGAATAAAATTTTACCACATGAACAAGTTAATCACAAAAAATATTTTTCTTATAATGGTATTCATACAAATACAATAGAAAGTTTTTGAGCAATATTAAAAAGAGGTTTTATCGGCCAATTTCATTGAGTTTCAAAAAAATGACTCCAATCTTATTTATATGAATTTTGTTTTAAATATAATAACCGTAAAGAAAAAATCACATTTAAAAATATCATAATTAAATTATTTATTAAGAATTAAGTGTTAACCAATAAGCGTAAAATTCCGATTTATTTTTCCTTATTTTTAATTTGATTAGCAATTTCACTTAATGTTTTTAATACTTTATATTCATTTTTTAATTCTTTAATATGGTAATAATAAGTCATTGACTATTTCTTTTTTAATATTGTATTTTTGTCTAATTTTATTAGAAGTTTTAATTATATTTATTTTAAAACAAAATTTATTATCTTTATTATCAATTACTAACATAGTTGAAAATATTTCTTTATATATTTTTTTAACATTTTATTTTTCCTTTTTTATTTAGATATTTAATTTAATAAAAATCCTAATATAGAAAAATAGCTATATTAGGTATATACATTTATTAAATTAAAATAATTATATCTAAAAATATGAAATAATACTATTTATTTTTACTATTTATTTTATTATTGCTTTTCTTCATAATTATGGGTAAATCTTATTGAGATTTTTAATTTAATTTTTTTGAAATAAACTTATATGTTTATTAAATTTTCTAGTTCTGTTATAATTAAACTATATTAATTTAAAGTAAAATAGTTTTTAATTTATAATTTAAGATAGTCAGGGGAATTATAATGACAAAGAGATTTGGTTATAATTTACTAGCATTTGTATATTTTTCAAATCAACGTCGCGGTACTGCTAAATTAGTTTTGAAAAAAAGTACATGTAAACGTATTATTAAAATTTACAAGAAAAATAAAAATTTACAAATAAGTGATAAGGTAAGATTATTATCTAATTTTTTAAGTAGTAATATTGTTTCTAAAATTTCAGCTTTAGCAGAAGAATCCTCAATGCCATATACTTTGATTGATGAAATAGTTTTTGTTATTCTTGAACAATGAGAACTATTTTTACAATGAAGTAAAAAAATAACAAATGCTCTTATTATTACTGTTAATAAAAATCTAGAATTTAGCGCTGATTGAGTAGGTAATGAGAATATTTTTGCAGAGTTAATAACCGAATATACTATTAATTATAAAGAGTTAGGAATGAACACCATTATTTTTAATAATGGTTTTTCTTACGAAAGAGATGGTATTAAGTATAGTGCTAATGGTATTGCTAAAATTATTTTAACTCCATGTTTATGAAAACAATTAGATAAATTAAATAATAGTTTTGAGATATCGCAATATTTAAGAAATGAACAAATATTTTGTTATCTTTCTTTAGAACCAAATTCTGATAAAATTTTAAATTATGCTTTTGAACAATTGGCAGTTTTAATTTTTAATAATAAAAAATATGTTAATGATGCTTTTCTTAAGTTTAAAGTAGGTGTTGTTTTAGAATTTGAAGCAGTAGTGCATGACCAATTTCAATTAAAACAAATCTCAGCAATGAAAGTTAATAGCGAAGAATTAAAATAATATATATTATTTTGAAGTAAAAATTAAGGTAATACTAAACTAGTATTCCTTAATTAATATATTTTAGAAAAGTTGAATAATGATTTATGCTAATCATATCATTATTATTTTATTATTAATTGTTTATTCTTATTATTATTGTTGACTTTAAAGAAATAGTTTCTTGGTTTTTTACTAAAGCAATAGAAAGTGTTAGTTCATCTCCGTCTGTTAAATTATTTGGACGAGGGAATTCTCCTCTTCTTTCAAAATTTATAACATTAAATTTTGCTTTTCAACCAACTAATTGTTCAAAGTTATTAAATTTAATAGCTTTTTCAGTTCTGCTTTTGCTTATTAATGGTACTTCTGTTTTATCTTTTAATCATTTATTAACAGTATCTTCTAATTTATAACCTGCTTGGAAATACTCAATAGAACTTCCTTCATAAACAAATTCATTATAACTTAACTTAGCAGGACTATCATTTGCAAAAATATTAAATAAAGCATCAGTTCCAGTCATTACTTTTACTGTATATTTATCCCCTAAATTTGTTTTACCATCTTCTTTAAAGAATTGTAAATTATATGTTCCATCACCAACTACAAGTTTTTCATCATCATTTGGTTCTACAAATTTACTGGTAGAAGCTTTTATATTAGATACTTTATTTTTAATTTTAGCAACTTCCGCTGCATCAAAAGTACCATCTTCAGGTGTTGTTCCTGTTGTTAATTTCTGTTGTAAAACAGATTTTAAAAAATAGAAACTGTCTTTATCTTTAGCTTTGGCTTGACCAGTAGTTACCTCATTTTCTAATAATTTAGTAACCAAAATATCGGAATTATCAATTCAGAAAAAGGATGTATTTTTTTCTCAATTAAGTCTAATAGTTTTTAAACCGTTTCCTTCATCATTTGTTAAACCTAAATTTATTGATACTTGATCTAGTAATATTTTTACCTCATCTTTTTTGTTGTTACCACAAGCTATAACAGTAGTTACTGGTACTGTTGTTATAACACTAGCACCTAATAGCTTTAATAATGTTCTCATATTCCTCATTTTTCTCTTAACCTCCTCAGATAGATGTGAGAAATTATCTTCAATAATATTATGTAAAACATATTATTTTAAATAACTCACTAACACTATTATAATACATAAAAATATTTTTATGGTTTTTTTAAATCTTTAAGAGTTTATTTGTAAATTATTAATAGTAAAATTAAATAAAAAAACACTTATAATTTTAATTTTTAATATAATAAAAATTATATTAGTATTTATGGTTATAAAATAATATCTGAAAAAATAAAAATAATAAAGTATAATACTTTTATAAATAAAAAATATAAGTTTTTTGACCTATTGTTTAAGTTTTAAGCAAGTAGGTTTTTTATTTTGAAAGGGGAAAAATATGAACTTAAAATCTTTACTATCTGAAATAAATTTTGATTATAAAGAAATTATAGAAATTTTTAGAAAAATAGAAGCAAAAAAGGAAAATATTAAATCATTATGAGATGAATTAAGTAAGTATAACCAGCAATTACAGAAAGAAAAAGTGATGATAATATTAAACAAAAATTATTAATTATTTATAAAGTTTCTGCTTTTGTTGAAGAAATGTTGTTAAATTCTTGTCAATCAACAGAATATGATCCTGCTACTGGAAAAATAATTAGAGACAGTAAAATGAGTGAAAATTTTGTAAATGATTGAAATAATATTAATAAAATATTAGAACAAATTTTTTTACCAGAAGATGAAGTTGTAGAAATTTCAGAATTAGCAAATGATCAATTAAGTCTACTAAATAATGAACAAACGCAAACAAATCGTGAAAGTGAATGTTTTTCCAAATGCTGTTTAATTTTATAAAAATGAAATAAAAAATAAAAAAACTTTTCTCTAATTAGAGAAAAGTTTTAATTAACATAGTACTTTAAATTCTTACTAAAATATTGATTGAGGTAATAAAGTTCCAATACTTAACATTATTAAGGCAAAGACAGTAATACCAATAGTATATGGTCAGATTGCTCGATAAAAACTTGTTAGGGGAACTTTAGCAATGGCAAGTCCTGCCATCATTACACCTGCACTTGGTGCAAATAAATTAATTCAACCACTAGCCATAACAAAAGTAGTAATCATTCCTGAACCCAATCCTAAAGGAATTACTATTTTTGAAACAATAGGGAAAACAGCTTTTGCAAACCCTGATGTTGAAGGAATAACAAAGGCAATCAAAAGAAAAGCAAAAAAACCAATAATAACAATAGCAAATCTTGGCAATTTATCAATACTTTGTAATTGACCAACAACAACATGTTGCATTCCTGAATGTTGTAATGATCAACCAATTCCACCAGCAACAGCAATTATTAAAGCAACACCTAATAATTTTGAAGAACCACTAATAAAATTACGAACATATTGTTCTTCGCCTTTTCAATCAATTGCTGCAATGATAATTGAAACAAAGAAAAATAAGAAAGCTAACATTTCAATATTTCAGTCACCAAATGCATTAATTTGACTTGTGAAATATGGAAAATATTTAATTAATGTATTGTGAAAATCATCAAAAATAGTTGTTCCTGTAATTTTACCTCATGGAATAATACAAAGTACCATAATTAAAAATGTTAATCCAAATAGTGCTAAAATAATCTTACGACGTTTAGTAAATTCAGGTATTTCTTCTTTATTAATAAATTCTTCATGATGCTCACTATGTAAGTGAAAAACAACTGATTTTTCGGGATTACGTTTAACACGGATTGCATATCACATAACAAAAGCAATAGTACCGATAGTTGCTAAAAATCAAGAAATTAAACGTCAGATGATTCCAACACCAGGATTTAAACCACTAGCTTGTGAAGCTGTGGCAATAGCAAAGGGATTAAGTGTTGAAAACATAACACCAACACCAGCACCCAATAAAATCATTAATACAGCTGTAACAACATCAAAACCAGCAGCTAACATTGCCGGAATAATAATTAAATAGTAAGGAATAGTTTCTTCACACATTCCTTCAACTGTTCCACCAATTGATAGGATAGTCATAATTGAAGGAATAATTCAAATTTCTTTTCCGTTTAGACGTTTAACTAAACGACCAATTCCTGCATCTAGTGCACCTGATTTCATAACTATGCCAATATATCCACCAATTACTAAAACAAAAACAATAATATCACTGCTACCAATGAAACCTTTAATTGGAGCCAAAAATAAGTCCATGATACCTAATGGCCCACCATCTTGTCAGGGGTTATCAGGGCTTACAGGTTTTGATTCATCTTCTAATCATTTACCTGTTGTTCCTGGAATCCAAGAAATAATGATAATTAGAGCAATAATAAAGAATAAGACTGTAATTGCTGTTGGCATTTTAAATGGAAATAAACGAAATTTTTTCTTTTTGGTAATTCCCATATATGATTAATACCTCCTTCTTTATTTTTTTAAAAGTTATTATTATATAATACACTATTTATCATGTAGAATAAAAGATGTTTAAGGTTATTTTTTAAAATAACTTATTAAAAAAGTAGTATTTTTATTTAAGTAACATTCTTATAATAAGAGTTTTTAAAAAAATGTTATTTTTTTATTAGTATTATTTGAAAATTTAATTAAATATTAGTAGTATTTTAAAATAAAATTAGTTATTATAAATTACATATATTTTTTTATTTTTTTGATTTTATTGACTATTTCATTAATTAATGAAATCATTTTAAAGGTATATAATTATTATAATTGAAAGGAGAATATTATGTTAAAACTTTTTAAGAAAAAAGAAAGGACAAATCATAAATTAACTTTATCAGAATTAGTCTGATTTGGTTTTAATTATACTGTTGGAATTACTTTTACTGCTAACTTTGCAATTTTAATTAATAAAGATAGTTTAAATTTAGGTTCTCATATGATTTGAATTTTTTTAGTAGAAGGATTAATTGCAGGAACTTGTGCTTGAGCTTTCTCAAGACTTTCAAGAGTACATCCAGGTAATAATGGTGCTGCTTATATTTATGTTAGAAGTAGTTATGGTCGCTTCTGAGGATGATTAATTTCTTTTTTACAGTATGCTACTTTACCTGTTATAGTTAGTTCACAAATTGTATCAATGATTAGAATTAACTTTACTGATCCATCTTCTTTTTTATATGCTAATTGAGGAGTTTGACAACATTTAGGATTGGATTTAATTGGAATTCTAATTTATGGTTTAGCTTCTTGTGTATTATTTTTAGGAATGTCTGCGTTTAAAAAATTTGTAAATATTTCTAGTTATTTAAAATGAGGAACAACTTTTTTATTAATCATAGCAACTATTATATTATTTGTGATGGCAGGAACTTCAAATTGAGATATGACTACTTCTCATCAACAATTAACTGCCAATAACTTTTCACAAGCTTTTGCCATGTGTTTCTTTTTCTTTTTAGGATTTGAAACCTATTCAACAATTGGTAAAAATGTTAGAAATCCTGAAAAAAATATTAGTCGTTCATTAGTTATTGTTATGATTTTATCTACTATTTTTTATATGGCAGTAACAATCCTTATGATTGGCGCTATTGCTGGTAATTTTTCAGATAATCCCAACTTAAGTATTTTTAAAATTTTAGGTGATAAAGCTCATGCACAATGATTAGGAATAATTGGTATCCTTGTAATGTTAATTTGTACTATTTCATTAAAGTCTAATGCTGGAATGCAAAATGCTTTATATAGTGGTGCTATTTTAGAACCATTATCTGTTGAGGGATATATTTCACCTAAATATAAAGAATTATCAAAAGATAATATTCCATTTAAAGCTTCTAGATTAAATTTAATTATTACTTTTTCTTCAGCTTTTGTATGATTAATTTTACCTGATATTATTGGAGTAATAGTTGATACGTTACATCCTGTTTATAAGGATGGACAATTAGTTTTAAGTTCGATTGTTAATTATGGAACATTAACTGCTGAAGCCGGTATTATTATGGTTATTATTTATGTTTTTGTACTTTCCATTGCAATTAAGCTGTCTATAGAAAAGAAATTGAAAAAGAATATTTTTGAAATTATTATTTGACTTGCAGCAACACTTTTCTTAGTTTGACAATTTGAAGAATGATTAAGAACTTTAATCAATGGTTTAATTTCAGGTGCAAATCTTATTGGTAAAGGTGGAACTGATACTACAAAAGGAATATCTGATATAACTTCTAATGTTTTACAATTAGTTTATTTAATTGCTAGCATTGCATTTGCTCTAATTTGATACTTTGCTTATTATAAACCAATGCAAAGAAAAAGAATGCTTACAAATCCTAAATTACAAGAAGAATTGGATAGTGAATTTAGAGTGAAAGATGATTGACCTTTTATTGCAAAAAATCTACAAAATGAAATTGAAAATTATTTAGTACGTAATCTTTTAATTAATGGTGATGATAAAAACCCTAATTATACAATTGCTAAAAATGTACGTAAAGAATTATTGATGTCAGAAGGCGAATGGCGTGAAGATGAAGAATAAAAAAAGTTTAAAAATGTATTGGTTATTCTAACTAATACATTTTTAGTATTTATTATTTTTGACAAATTTTTATAGTAATATTAAAGGTGTTAATAATTAATATTTTTTTATATTATTATAAAGTATATTGATGGTAGAAAGTAAAATATGATGTATAATGTTAATTGGATTCATTTCAATATTATGTTTAGAAGTAATAAAATTTTAAATTGTGGTTATTGTATTTGTAGTTCAAAAGTCATATTATTGGAGGTACTATATATGAATATGAAAAATATATTAGGATTAATGGGTGCATTAACATTAACAACAGCAACTACTACTTCAGTTGTTGCTTGTGGTGATAAAGCTGGTGTAGCCATGAACGTAGAAGTATCAAAACAATTAGGGTTAACAGATGAAAAAGGAGAAGGTGTACAAGCAGCTTCACTTGATACAGCTGTCAAGGATAATGTTACTTGAACTGTTGATGCTTTAAAAACACCAATTAAAGCTAGCGCTTTATTAAAAGAAGATGGTTCAGCTACTAATCAAGCATGTGCTGATTTTCTTACTGGTAAATTAAAACAAACAGCTACAGGTGGAAAATTTAATAAAGAAGAATTAGATAAAATTACTGGTGCAGTTACTGATTTTAAACCAGAATTAGCTAAAACAGATGATAATAAAGATTATGCTATTACTGGTGGTACTTTTAATTTTCAATTTAAAAAAGGTGAAGACGCACTTGATGATGTTTATGGTATTAAGTTAAAAGCTGATAAAACAAAAGGTGTTATTGCTACTGCTCTTACTGCAATAGCTGCTGAAATTAAAATAACAGATACTGATGTTGCTACAAATTCAAAAATTATGTTTGCAGTTGGTACTACAATTCCAGAAACTGCAAAAAAACCAGGAGAACCAATACAAATTAAAGGAGAATCAGATCAAGTAAAACAGTTTACTGCTTTAAATACTTTAACTTCTTTAAAAATTGGGGCAAATTTAGGAACAATTACTCATGCTGGTGATGCTTGAGCTGCTGGTGATAAATTAGAAATAACTTATAAAACTGGTGATGTTACTTTTGAAGCAAAAACTGAATTAACACTTGCATAATTTTACAAAATGTTTATTTTTCATATTTTTAAATATTATAAACATATAGTATATAATAAATTTTGGAAAACTTATTATACTATGCTTTTTTTAGAGAAAGTAACTAAGTTGTTGATTTATAGTTATTATAATAAGTTTAAAGAATATTATTGGAGGTATATGTGAATATGAAAAATATATTAAGATTAATGGGTGCCCTTGCATTAACAGTAGGAGCAACTCCTTCAGTTGTTGCATGTGGTAATAATGGTTCAAATATTCCTAATAATCCGCAATTAAATGGGAAATATGCAGAATTATTAGGATGATATAGTGATGAAAAAACAAATATAATTGATGAAGTAATAAATTTTGATAATCTTGGAACTTGTATTATCATTGCTGACTCTACTAATCTTATTAAAGATAATTTGTTTAAAGAAAAGTTATTAGTTGAAGGTTCTACTGAAGGTAAATGGAAAGCAAAAGATGGTGATGCTGTAGCCTTAAGGGAGTTGGGATTTACAATCTGGTAATCAAGATAATGATTACTTAGAACCCGATGTTGAGGCTATTACCAATTTAATTGTAACAATTAAAACTGCTATTCTAGGTGAAATATCAGTTGCTGATACAACTGACTTTAAAGTAGCAGATGGTATTTGTCAAATTGATATTATGAGTAGCAAAACTGCTGCTAAACTTGTTAAGTCTTATAATATTAATATAAAGGCAGCAAATTTAAATGTTTCAAAGGTAATAATAACAACAAATATTATAAAAGAAGCTCAAACTGATTTAAAACTAACTGCTGATCAAGGATTCAAAGCAGATGAATCAACTTCTGGTTTTAAATTAGAATTTGTTAATGAATTAAACAAAACAAAGTTTGAGTCTTTACTTAAAGTATTAAATACATCTTTTACAACTCATTTTTTTAGTTCACATAGCGGCACAGAAGAAATAAAAAATTTTAATGATGGTGAACCCACATTTTTACATTTACATTTTGATAGTGTTATTCTTGCGCAAAAAATGGCTGTTGGAACTTCAGGCAAATAATAAATTTCCTAATTAATATAAATTAAATTTAAATGGCATTGGTTAGATAAGTTTACTTTCTTGTCTTCAAATCTGTACAAATTGATTTGGAGGCATTTTCAATCTAATAACTATTCTATCATTGTTTCAATATCTAATAAATTTTTCTAATATTTTATTAAAACTTTCCATACTTTCAAAAGTGCTACCAAACATCATTTTAAAATCTCTTTTAATTCAACGATTTAAACATTCACTAACTTGATTACCTTTAAAACCTGATAGACTTTTTGAGTGAATTAGATTAGTACTTGTATTAAAAACTTTACTAACAATTTCGCTTGTATTAGCAGAACCTAAATCTGATTGAATAGTCGTAAAATTACATTGTTTAGCACTCGCTAATTCTATTTGATTAACCACATTTAACACAGTTTTGGCATTTTCACTTTTGTTTATTTTTCAGCCAACAATTGAATTATTGTACATATCAGTAGCAAAAACAACTAATAATTTTGTTTTTTTATTACCAATAATTATATTTTTAAATCATGTGCCATCCATACCAACTTTTTCAAGAAAGTTATTACTTGAAAAATTACGTTTTAATAAATCTTTATTATTTTTTAAATCACTATTTTCTACTACTCTATTTGTTGATTTAGGTTCTAATAATAATTTAATATTATTATCTTTTAATATTTGTTTTATGCTTGTTTTACTGCATTTAAGACCTTTATTTTTTATTTTTAACTCTAATCTTACTTTTTCAAAACTAGTGATATTAATGTACTTTTTTTCATTTTTAATGAGAACTATTTTGTTTATTGCTTGTATCAAATTATCATTAATTTTTGATTGATATTGCTTTTTACCTTTTTTTACTCATAAATAGTATGCTGTTTTGCTAATAGCTATGTAAACAATAATTTTATTTAATTGATGACCTTTTTGCTTATATTTTTCTACTATTAAAAAACACTTATATTTTAATAATTTACTATTTTTTCCCCTTGTTAATTTCTTTTCACAGGCTAATTGCTCCTTTAAAAGTTCTTTTTCAACCTCATCTTTTAAAGCTTGTTTTCTAAGTTTATCAATTTCTTTGTTTAATAGTTTAATTTCAATATCTTTCTTATCGATCCTGTGAGAAGTTTGGGATTTAGAAATTTTGGTGAATGCATTTTCACCTTTAATTTGATATTGGTTAACCCAATTATAAATTAATACTGGAGTTGATAATTTATATTTGACTTGAATTTCATGTATTTTTAGTTTTTTATCAACTAAATACTCATTAACAACGGCTAATTTTGTTTCTTTTGAATAAACTTTATAATTCATAATTTCTCCTTCTGTATTAATTATTTTTAATTATATTACAGATTGAAAATATTAATTGGTAAACTTAAGTGACTGATGCCTATTATTTTATTATAGATTTACTTTATTTCTAAATAATTTAGTTGTAAAATTAAATGAGAAGTAATACTTGATTTTTTAAATCTCTTTTCATTTGTTTAAATTGAAAAAGGATTTATTTTATTTAAAGGTGGTAATCAAATGGCAAACAAATCATATTATCTTAATGATAACAATCAATTAAAAAATTATAAATTAGAAAAATATAAAATTGATAATGATTTAAAAATTTTATATAAAGTAACAACAACTTATAATGATACTGAACCTAAAATTTTAAAAGCATTACCAATTGAAGAATTGGTTAATAATACTATTGAT
Organism: Spiroplasma endosymbiont of Notiophilus biguttatus; assembly: GCF_964030985.1. Lineage (NCBI taxonomy): Bacteria > Bacillati > Mycoplasmatota > Mollicutes > Entomoplasmatales > Spiroplasmataceae > Spiroplasma > Spiroplasma endosymbiont of Notiophilus biguttatus. Next base: position 99,245 of record NZ_OZ034993.1, read on the forward strand.
TCTTTTTTTATGTTAATCAAACAAAATCAATGTGATAATTTTGCCGTGTATTATGAAAATAATTATGATATTAAAAAAATTAATGATTTGATTACTAATCAAGAACTAAATTTTACATTTGAACAATTAGCATTTTTAAAGCAATTTTTTATTAGTATTAAAAATGCTGCTATTACTTTATTTGATATGCGTATTAAGCCAATTATAAATAATACTAATGATAGTAATAGTACTAATAATGGTATTAGTAATACTTTTCATTCTAAACCACGAATTTTAAATTAATATTTATTTACAATTTAATTTTAGAAAAAAATATTAAAATACAAACTAAATATTACTTAATTATAATTAGGTTTTACTGATTAAATACTCCCATATTATCATTTTTATCTCATGATCCAATTCTATTTGTAGTAATTTTTATACCTTGGCCTTGTGATAAAGTTTTAAAAAATTGATTAATTTCTTCAAAATGTTCAATTATTATTGAAATTGCTGTAGTATAATCTAATTCTAAAATACCACCAGCAAGCCCAGTCTCATCTTTTTTAGCAAAACCAATAATAATGTTGTAAAATAATTTTTTAAAATTACTTTGATTTTCATCATTATATATTTGTTCCATATTCAAAAAAATATCATAACTAATTTTTATAATTATTCAATCGTGAGCAGCAAAACGATATGTTACTTCAAATTGATTTTCATCATTGAATGTTTGTTTATTACAAATTTCTTTAAAATTCATTTCATTAGCTAAGTATTTATAAGGATAATTTTTTTTAGCTAATACATAAATATTATTTTTATCATCAAATTTTACATTTGTAATAGATCTTAATAGTCCTGTCATTTGTTTAAATTCCATTTCATTAGCTAAGCATTTATAAATATGACTATCAATATCTATGAGATAAATATTATTATTTTTATCAATTGATATGCTTCTTGGCGTGTAATTATCTTCTATTGTCATTTTTTTCAATTTCATTTTGTTAGCTAGACATTTATAAAGACCATCAGTTTGTACAACATAAATATTGTTTTCACTATCAAATACTATATTACTTATCTGAATGTTATTATTATTTATTAATAAAATTTCTTTAAATTGAGTTTCACTAGCTAAGCATTTATAAAATTTATCGGAATTTTACGCTTATTGGTTAACACTTAATTCTTAATAAATAATTTAATTGTGATATTTTTAAATGTGATTTTTTCTTTACGGTTATTATATTTAAAACAAAATTCATTTAAATAAGATTGGAGTCATTTTTTTGAAACTCAATGAAATTGGCCGATAAAACCTCTTTTTAATATTGCTCAAAAACTTTCTATTGTATTTGTATGAATACCATTATAAGAAAAATATTTTTTGTGATTAACTTGTTCATGTGGTAAAATTTTATTCATTTTATAATATCCACGATATTCATCAGTAAAAAGAATAGAATTGTTAATATCAACATTTTCTTTAACTATTTTCATTAAATCTTCAGATTTAATACTTTTATTTTTTGCATGAAATAATTTAACATTACCATTTCGTTCAATAATGCCAACAACATACTTTTTACTAGTTCCTCTACCACGTAATGAGTTATTTTTATTATCAACATCATTATATTTACGCGATTTTCCACCCACATATGTTTCATCCATCTCTAATATTTTTGCTAATAATTTAATCTCATCATTAGCCATTGCCTTTCTAATTTTATGCATCATTTTTCATACAGTTGCTAAACGTAAATTTAAGTCTCTTGAAGCTTGAGATGATGATAAACTTTTTTTAGCATTAGCCATTAATACTATTAAAATAAATCACTTTTGAAGTGGTACACGTGTATGATGAAAAATAGTTTGAGCAGTTACACTAAAAGACTTATGACATTTTTTGCATTTATAACGCGACTCTTTTAAAACAGAGTTAACTTTTTCACTAAAACAAAAAAGACATTTTGGTTTGTTATTTCATCTTATTTCTTCTAAAAATTTTATACAAGATTCTTGGTTTGGAAATTTATTTATTATGTCTAAAATATTCATTTTCAATCACCTTTAATTAGATTTTATTTTACTAATATCTAATTATAGTTTTCAGAAATAATAATGTATATAAGTTATTGCCAATAAACGTAAAATTCCGAAATTTATTATGTAAGTTTAATATATAAATATTATTTTTACTATCAACTCTTAGATCAACGCTACTGTTTATAATATTTTTTGTTGGTAAACCATTTAATTCTATAAAACTGTTTTTTTCAAATAAATATTTATAAACAATTGTTGTGTTATTATTTCAGTTTTTACTTAATATATAAATATTTCCAATATTAGCAACAGCAAAACGGTATGATTCAATATTATAGTTATTATTTATTTCTGTTTTATAGTCAATTAAAGTAAATTCATTTTCATTAGCTAAAAGTTTATAAATTATTTTATTATGATAATCATTATATTCAGTTGTTAAAGCATAAACATTATTTTTTGAAAAAAGTAAACGGACTTTTCCCCACATGTACTTGTGGAGGGAACAATGAAACTGAATGAGTTCAACAATGCTTTTCAAACTGAACAGCAATGTCTTGCATATATAGCAAATTTGAAAGAAAACAAATGTATTAGGTGTTCTAGTTTTAATTTGAATACTTCTGATTTAAAAAGAATAAGATGTTTGAAATGTAATCAAACATTTAGTATTCTCAGAACCTGTTTAGAATCTTTTTAATAAAATTGAAATAAAGGAAAGAACAACCATTTGTAAACTAGTATTTAATTTTCTTTCACAATTTTTTCATAATCTTCTACATTTTTCTAATCAAGCAAAACTTCGCTCTACAACTCATCTTTTTGGTAATACTACAAAAGAATGTAATTCATTACGTTTTACAACTTCAACATTCGCATTTATAATTGTTTTGATTGCAGAAGCAAATTTTTCACCAGTATAACCAGCATCTACTATTATTTTTTGAACTGTAGAAAGATTTTCTTTTTCATTTTTAATTATTATTATAGCACTATTACGATCTGTTTTTTCTGGTGAAGTTACGTAAATTGCATGTGGTAAACCTTGAGAATCAACAGCAATATGACGTTTTATTCCTGAAATCTTTTTACCAGCATCATAACCTTTGTTTTTAGTAGTATCTGTATTTTTAACACTTTGTGAATCAATTATACAAAAACTGGTTTTTTCTTTTCGATGATTATTGATAGGAACTTTTCTAACTAATTTTTTTTAATTAATTGTCATATGCTAGGTTCTTTACCATTATTTTTACTTCAAATTTGAAAATAATAATATACAGTTTGTCATTTTGGAAAATTTTTTGGTAACATTCTTCATTGACAACCACTTTTTAATACATATAAAACTGCACAAAAATACTTTATATAAATCTAAATTTCTTGGTTTTGTTTTCTTTTTGACATTTTCTAAAATTAATCTTATGTTCTCAAATTGTTCTTTAGTGACATGACTTGGATAATTTTTATGCATATATACCTCTTATTTTAAAATATATAGTAATTTTACCTTATTCTCTAAAAGAATCTAAACAGGTTCTTAGATAATGATATGAAATAAAAATTTTTCTCACTGTTTAAATCCTTTTTTTAACATAAGTCTTAATAGGTAATTTTAAAGATATTGTTTTTAAAATTTAAATTTGTTTTTTACTTATATTTTATTTAAACATTTAATATTTTAATCTGTGTAGTTTGTTGATTTGTTCATTAGTTGCAGTTGAAAGTGAAAATATTGAAATAAAATATAAGTATTTGTTTTCTATTAAATCTTTTCTAACTTTATCAATTTGTTTTCAAAAATCTTCGATTTCTTCTTCGCTTAAATTTTCATCATTAATGATGAAATTACCATTAGTGTCTATTTTTGCTAGTGATCTACTACTAATTAAGATTGGTCTGATTTTTAAATTCATAATTTTTAAAATTACATCTGTTACTAAGTTATTGTTATCGGAAGTTAATAATATTTGTTTACTTTCATCAAAAGTATTTTTAATACTTTTGATTGCTTCAGAAACTCTTCCTTCGGATTTATTTACTAATATTGAACTTGTCAAAATTATAAAAAAATTTCAGGCAATTTTTGTTGGTTTTTTTATTAAGTCCACTTTCTGATTTTAGGAATTTTTTAAATAAATTTATATCAACATCTCTAATAAAGATTTCTTTAAAATATTTTCTTAGTTTTATTTTTAATTCTTTTTTAGTTTCTATGATTTGACTAAAATCATTTGAAGAAAGTATTCTTTTAACTTTATTTTTTTGTTTATAATTTAATAAAAATTTTATTACTAAAAACATTAAAAGTAATATAAAAGAAATAAGTAAGCTAGAACCAGAAATAACACCTATTCAACTAAATACTTCATTTTGACTCAATTTAATTTTACTTTCAAATAACATGAAATGTGATATTAATATTTTATTTTAATTATACATAGAAATGATAAAAATTAAATATTTATTAAGTGTATTTTTAGAAATTTTTGAATATGTATATAGAATAAATAATAAAATTAAAACTTAGATAAAAAAATATTTTTTGTTAAAATATAATTGATTTAATTTGATTTATGAAAGAGGTAATGATTATGAAACAATATTTAGATTTATGTCAATATGTTTTAGAAAAAGGATATAAAAAAACTGATAGAACAGGCACTGGTACTATTTCTACTTTCGGTTATCAAATGCGTTTTGATTTACAAAAAGGTTTTCCCATATTAACTACAAAAAAAGTTCATTTTGCTTCTATTGTTCATGAGCTATTATGATTTATTGCTGGTGATACTAATATTCAATATTTAGTTAAAAATAATGTTAAAATTTGAAATGAGTGACCTTATAAGAAATTTATGGAAAGTAAAAAATATCAAAATGAAACGTTAGAAGAATTTGTTGAAAAAGTTAAAACTGATCATCAATTCGCTCTTGAATTTGGTGATTTAGGACCTGTTTATGGTAGACAATGACGTAATTTTAATGGTGTTGATCAGTTACAGGAGTTAATAGAAAATTTAAAAAATAATCCTTTTTCACGAAGACACATTTTATCAGCATGAAACCCTGCAGAAATTAAAAATATGGCACTACCACCATGTCATACTTTAATTCAATTTTACGTTTCTGATGATAAAAAATTATCTTGTCAATTATATCAACGCAGTGCAGATATTTTTTTAGGGGTTCCTTTTAATATTGCTTCTTATGCATTATTAACAATAATGTTAGCACAAATATGTGGCTATCAATTAGGAGAATTTATTCATACTTTAGGTGATGCTCATATTTATAGTAATCATTTTTCACAAATTAATGAACAATTAAGTAGAAAACCAAAATCATTGCCAATTTTAGTTATTAATAAGAATATTACTAATTTATTTAACTTTAAATTTGAAGACTTTAAATTAGAACAATATGATCCATATCCGTTGATTAGAGGTCAGGTTGCAGTATAATGGTAATTTTAGTTTGAGCAATGACCAAAGAAAAGGTAATTGGTTTTAATAATAAATTGCCCTGAAAAATTAAAGAAGAAATGCAATATTTTCAGAGCATTACTTTAAATAAAAATGTATTAATGGGATCAAAAACTTTTGAAAGTATTGGCAAACCATTAAAAAATCGTTACAATATAGTTGTTACTAATCATCAAGAACGTTATCAACAATTTCTAAATGATAATAATATTACTTTCACAAATGATATTATTTCATATTTAAAACAATATCAAGGTAATAAAAAAACAGATATTTGTATTATTGGTGGTGCTGAAATTTATAAACAGGCATGAGATTATGCTGATTATTTATATGTTTCAGTCATTAAAAATTTATATAATGGTGATCTTTTATTTCCTATTAGTAATTTTTCTGATTTTAAATTAATCAAAACAACAGAATTTGCAGAATTTGTGGCGAATGTGTATCAAAGAAAGGAAAAAAAATAATAATGAACATTTGAAAAGCAATTTTAACTTGACCTTATTTATTACAAACTTATAGTAAATCAGGCTCAATGACAAGAAAGGTATTAAAAGACCCAAGTTTAGTTTCTGAAGCAAAACGATATATTTGATTGAAAAAACGTGTGCGTTATATTAAATGATTATATAATATTAAATTAACCGTTCATAACATTGAAAATTGACCTAAAAGGAAAGGATGTGTAATGGTTGCTAATCATCAATCAAATTTTGATCCATTATTAGTATTATCGGTAAATGATTATAGTTTATATGCACCTTTAGGTTTTATTGCAAAAGAAGAATTAAAAAAAAGCCATTTGGCACGAAGATTTATTTTTTTAATTGATGTTTTATTTATTGATCGTAATAATCCACGTACAGCTGTTACGGCTTTTCAAGAAGCAAAGGAATTAATTAGAATTCCACGTACAATGATAATTTTCCCAGAAGGAACAAGAAGTCATCAACAAGAAATGCAAGAATTTAAAGCAGGTGCTTTTAATATGGCATATCAATCTTATGTACCAATTATTCCTGTTACTATTATTAATTCTTATCAAATTTTTGATCGAAAATATAAAGGTAAAAAAGATATTCATCTTATTTTTCATAAGGCAATTGAACCAAGTGAATTTATTAAATTATCTACTGATGTATTATCAAAGCAAGTATTTAATATTATTAAAAAAGGAATTGATGATTTTAGTAATAATAAAATTTAAGTAGTAATAATAAAAGGTTGTTAATTAACAACCTTTTATTATATGTAAGAATCAATAATTAATTTCTGATGTGATTTTTGTTTTTGATAATTACGTAATTTTTTTACTGATGTAATTATTAGTGAAGAAGATGTATACCAAATTATTACGATAATTAATCATAGTAGAATATTAATAAATTGTTCTTTATTTAAAAACCAAGAACATTTTGTAATAATAAGAATACACTTAAGTAAGCACAAATAACACCAATTGATCCACCTAGTGTGAAAGCAATTGGTGGTTTAATTTCATAGTTTTTATCTTTAATAAAATGTGTGCCAGCAACTGGCATTAAAAAAGCTGCAGACCCCATCATAATTGGAAAAGCGCATTCAGCGCTAAGACCTAATAAATAAGTAGTTGCCATTGCTGGAGCATAAATACCAACTCCTAATGCCATGAAAGCACCAAGGACAAAGAATATACTAATACCAACCAAATATTTTCATCAAATATCAAGACTATTATTATCTGCTGTTGGCATAATTCTAATTTTTTTTGACCTAAAAGCATAATAATTGAAACAATAAATAGTTGTGATCAACTAAGTTTAATTTTATTTGCGATAATGGCCCCTAAATAGGCACCTAATGTTGCATCAGAAATTAATGAAACTAGTGTTGGTCATGATACTTGAATTAAAGCAATAAAAATAATTGCTTCTAAGCAAGTAGGAATACTATCACCAACATTTATAATTCCTAAAATTTTTTTATCATTACGTACTTGTTTTGTTAATTTTAACAAAATAATACTTACTGCAAATGAACCAATGCCAATTGTGTCAGAACCTGTTTAGAATCTTTTTAATAAAATTGAAATAAAGGAAAGAATAACCATTTGTAAACTAGTATTTAATTTTCTTTCACAATTTTTTCATAATCTTCTACATTTTTCTAATCAAGCAAAACTTTGCTCTACAACTCATCTTTTTGGTAATACTACAAAAGAATGTAATTCATTACGTTTTACAATTTCAACATTCGCATTTATAATTGTTTTGATTGCAGAAGCAAATTTTTCACCAGTATAACCAGTATCTACTATTATTTTTTGAACTGTAGAAAGATTTTCTTTTTCATTTTGAATCATTATTATAGCACTATTACGATCTGTTTTTTCTGTTGTAGTTACGTAAATTGCATGTGGTAAACCTTGAGAATCAACAGCAATATGACGTTTTATTCCTGAAATCTTTTTACCAGCATCATAACCTTTGTTTTTAGTAGTATCTGTATTTTTAACACTTTGTGAATCAATTATACAAAAACTGGTTTTTTCTTTTCGATGATTATTGATAGGAACTTTTCTAACTAATTTTTTTAAAATTAATTGTCATATGCTAGGTTCTTTACCATTATTTTTACTTCAAATTTGAAAATAATAATACGGAATTTTACGCTTATTGGTTAACACTTAATTCTTAATAAATAATTTAATTGTGATATTTTTAAATGTGATTTTTTCTTTACGGTTATTATATTTAAAACAAAATTCATTTAAATAAGATTGGAGTCATTTTTTTGAAACTCAATGAAATTGGCCGATAAAACCTCTTTTTAATATTGCTCAAAAACTTTCTATTGTATTTGTATGAATACCATTATAAGAAAAATATTTTTTGTGATTAACTTGTTCATGTGGTAAAATTTTATTCATTTTATAATATCCACGATATTCATCAGTAAAAAGAATAGAATTGTTAATATCAACATTTTCTTTAACTATTTTCATTAAATCTTCAGATTTAATACTTTTATTTTTTGCATGAAATAATTTAACATTACCATTTCGTTCAATAATGCCAACAACACACTCTTTACTAGTTCCTCTACCACGTAATGAGTTATTTTTATTATCAACATCATTATATTTACGCGGTTTTCCACCCACATATGTTTCATCCATCTCTAATATTTTTGCTAATAATTTAATCTCATCATTAGCCATTGCCTTTCTAATTTTATGCATCATTTTTCATACAGTTGCTAAACGTAAATTTAAGTCTCTTGAAGCTTGAGATGATGATAAACTTTTTTTAGCATTAGCCATTAATACTATTAAAATAAATCACTTTTGAAGTGGTACACGTGTATGATGAAAAATAGTTTGAGCAGTTACACTAAAAGACTTATGACATTTTTTGCATTTATAACGCGACTCTTTTAAAACAGAGTTAACTTTTTCACTAAAACAAAAAAGACATTTTGGTTTGTTATTTCATCTTATTTCTTCTAAAAATTTTATACAAGATTCTTGGTTTGGAAATTTATTTATTATGTCTAAAATATTCATTTTCAATCACCTTTAATTAGATTTTATTTTACTAATATCTAATTAAAGTTTTCAGAAATAATAATGTATATAAGTTATTGCCAATAAACGTAAAATTCCGTAATAATATACAGTTTGTCATTTTGGAAAATTTTTTGGTAACATTTTTCATTGACAACCACTTTTTAATACATATAAAACTGCACAAAATACTTCATATAAATCTAAATTTCTTGGTTTTGTTTTCTTTTTGACATTTTCTAAAATTAATCTTATGTTCTCAAATTGTTCTTTAGTGACATGACTTGGATAATTTTTATGCATATATAGCTCTTATTTTAAAATATATAGTAATTTTACCTTATTCTCTAAAAGATTCTAAACAGGTTCTCACAAAAATCAGCAATAAAATCAATTACTCCTAGTTTTCAAAATCGTTGTTTAAAATTATCTTCAAAATTATGGATATGTTCTTCATCAAATTGTGAATAACTATTTTTATAAGATGTCATGTAAAAATTGCTACTATTATTAACAAAATAGTAATAAAAATAATAGCAACAATTGAGGGTTTTCAAATATTTGTTAAAAATAAGGTAAGTAATAATACAAATAAAGAAATAGGAATTATTAATAAAACTATAGTATATTGTTTTTTTTATTCATAGTTATGTCCCTTTTTCTTTTAGATTTACTTTATGTTATTTAAGATTTTATCATGAAAAATACAAAAAAATATTATTATCTTTTAATTTTTATATTTCTATTTTTTTATTAAAATTATATTTTTAAAGAAGGCATCAGTCACTTAAGTTTACCAATTAATATTTTCAATCTGTAATATAATTAAAAATAATTAATACAGAAGGAGAAATTATGAATTATAAAGTTTATTCAAAAGAAACAAAATTAGCCGTTGTTAATGAGTATTTAGTTGATAAAAAACTAAAAATACATGAAATTCAAGTCAAATATAAATTATCAACTCCAGTATTAATTTATAATTGGGTTAACCAATATCAAATTAAAGGTGAAAATGCATTCACCAAAATTTCTAAATCCCAAACTTCTCACAGGATCGATAAGAAAGATATTGAAATTAAACTATTAAACAAAGAAATTGATAAACTTAGAAAACAAGCTTTAAAAGATGAGGTTGAAAAAGAACTTTTAAAGGAGCAATTAGCCTGTGAAAAGAAATTAACAAGGGGAAAAATAGTAAATTATTAAAATATAAGTGTTTTTTAATAGTAGAAAAATATAAGCAAAAAGGTCATCAATTAAATAAAATTATTGTTTACATAGCTATTAGCAAAACAGCATACTATTTATGAGTAAAAAAAGGTAAAAAGCAATATCAATCAAAAATTAATGATAATTTGATACAAGCAATAAACAAAATAGTTCTCATTAAAAATGAAAAAAAGTACATTAATATCACTAGTTTTGAAAAAGTAAGATTAGAGTTAAAAATAAAAAATAAAGGTCTTAAATGCAGTAAAACAAGCATAAAACAAATATTAAAAGATAATAATATTAAATTATTATTAGAACCTAAATCAACAAATAGAGTAGTAGAAAATAGTGATTTAAAAAATAATAAAGATTTATTAAAACGTAATTTTTCAAGTAATAACTTTCTTGAAAAAGTTGGTATGGATGGCACATGATTTAAAAATATAATTATTGCTGATAAAAAAACAAAATTATTAGTTGTTTTTGCTACTGATATGTACAGTAATTCAATTGTTGGCTGAAAAATAAACAAAAGTGAAAATGCCAAAACTGTGTTAAATGTGGTTAATCAAATAGAATTAGCGAGTGCTAAACAATGTAATTTTACGACTATTCAATCAGATTTAGGTTCTGCTAATACAAGCGAAATTGTTAGTAAAGTTTTTAATACAAGTACTAATCTAATTCATTCAAAAAGTCTATCAGGTTTTAAAGGTAATCAAGTTAGTGAATGTTTAAATCGTTGAATTAAAAGAGATTTTAAAATGATGTTTGGTAGCACTTTTGAAAGTATGGAAAGTTTTAATAAAATATTAGAAAAATTTGTTAGATATTGAAACAATGATAGAATAGTTATTAGATTGAAAATGCCTCCAAATCAATTTGTACAGATTTGAAGACAAGAAAGTAAACTTATCTAACCAATGCCAATTAACATCAGCGTTATTTTTTAGTAAAGTTTGGACCAATTCTAAATCATCATGTTTAGCGGCTTTAATCAATTTTTCATTTTTATTAATATTTATAGTTGTACTTAATTTAGATATTTCTTTTAAATTAGACATTTTTTTCTCCTATCAAATTAAAAAACCTATTTATTTTAGTTTTAAAATAAATAGGTTAAAAACTTATATTAAGTTTGAAAAAATTATATCATAAGATTTATTTCTATATTAAATATAGATAATCGGTATTTAAAATTGCAAACTTTAAGATTAATTACAGTTATAATCATTTTTTAAATGTTTTAATATATCCCATTTTTATTAATTGACTTAGCACACAATAAGTCATGATTATTCCTAAAACAATTGGAATATAGGTTGGTGGTGGTCCTACCATATTCATTTGATGACCAATGTAAGTATAAGGTAAACTTAATCCAATGGTACAAATAGCAATTGCCATTATATTCACTGGTCAAGTACCACGACTTTGAATAAAAGGAATTTTTTCAGTTCTAAACATTTGTACTATTAATGTTTGCGTTAATAAACCTTCAATAAATCATCCTGAGTTGAACATATTAATATTTTCTGCAGAAGGATTAGCAAAGACACCAAATCCAAATCCTAAAATGGCAAAAGTAGAGATATCAAAAATGCTACTTATAGGTCCATTAATAAAAGCAAATGGTAACATTCCTTTTGGATTTCAGCGTTGTGGTTTTAATAAAAATGATGGATCAACACGATCAAAGGCAATCGTAAATTGTGAAATATCATATAATAAATTTTGAAATAATAATTGTACTGGTGACATTGGTGCAAAAGCAAATCATGCTGATGCTACTAACACACTAAAGACATTACCAAAGTTAGAAGCAATCGTAATTTTAATATATTTTAAAATATTACCAAAAATGCGACGACCTTCAATAATCCCTTTTTCTAAAACTAATAATGATTTTTCTAATAAAATGATATCTGATGCTTCTTTTGCAATATCAGTAGCATTATCAACAGAAATTCCAACATCAGCATTTCTTAATACTAAAGCATCATTAATACCATCACCCATGAAACCAACAACATGATCATTACTTTTTAAAGTTTGAATAATTTTTGCTTTTTGTAATGGGTTTAGTTTAACAAAAATATTATTATTTTCAACAACTCTTTTTAGTTCATATTTAGTTAGTCCAGTTAATTGTTCACCAGAAATTAATCCTTTAATTTCCAGATTAACACGATTGCAAATTGCTCTTGTTACTAATTCATTATCACCAGTTAATATTTTTAGATCAACACCGTGTGTTTTTAGCAATTTGATCATTTTTGTTGCTGTAGGCTTTGGTGTATCAAGAAAAGTTACAAAACCAAGAAAAATTAAATTTTTTTCGTTTGTTTCATTATATTTATTATTAGTAAGATTTGTATCTTCATATGAGACACCTAAGACACGTAATCCTTGTTCATTTAATTTTGTTATTTTTTTATTAACCATTTTCATTAAATCAGAATTTAATGGTATTACTTTATCTTGATAAACTATACGATTACATGTATTAATAACTTCTTCAATTGCACCTTTACAAATTAATTTTTTATTATTTAATTTATCTTGTAAAACAATTGTTAATTTGCGACGATTAAAATCAAAAGGAATTTCATCAATTTTTTGATAATAATCGCTTATATTTTTTAACTTATTTTTTTCACCAAATTCAATTATTGAGTTATCCATTGGATTCTTAATTCCTGTTTGAAAGTAACTATTTAAATAAATAAACTTAATTAAATCATTGTTTGTTTTATTGTCCAATGTTATATGGTTGACTACTTCAATATTATCATTAGTTAAAGTTCCTGTTTTATCAGTACATAAAATATCAATTGCACCTAAATTTTGAATAGCAGCTAGTTGTTTGACAACTACTTTTTGTTTACTCATTTTACTAGCACCTCGTGCTAGATTAGAGGTAACAATCATTGGTAACATTTCAGGAGTCAAACCAACAGCAACCGAAATTGAAAAAATAAATGCTGCAGGTCAATCGCTTTTTAAAAGGCCATTAATAATTAAAACAATGGGAACCATTACTAGCATAAAGCAAATTAACATTAAAGTAACACGTTTAATTCCTTTAGAAAAACTGCTTAATGGACGTTGTTTATTTATTGTATCAGCAATAGTAGCGAAGTAGGTGTTAGTAGCTGTTGCTATAACAATAGCAATTGCACTTCCAGAAACAACACTTGTTCCCATAAAACAAATATTTTGTAAATCAAATAAGTTTTGATATGTAGGATCATTAATAGCGTGTTTTTCAGCAGGTAATGATTCTCCCGTTAATGATGATTGATTAATAAATAAATCATTGCTTAATAAAATTTTTAAATCAGCAGGAATTAAATCACCAGCTGATAAATAAATTAAATCACCAGGTAATAATTCATTAACATTTATTTCTTGTGCTTGTTTAATTATTTTAATTGAGTTTTCTTTAGTAATTTGATTAATGTTTATATTACGAATAACAGTAGCTGTATTTTTGACCAAAATTGTTAAATGTTTAGTAATAAAAAAAGCTCGTATTGATTGAATGTAAATTAGTGTTCCACTTAATAAAATCATAGTTCCAACAATAATAGCAGCAACCAATGAATAAATTGAAGTATCATTTGTTGTAAAATATGAGAATAAATTATAGATAGTAATAATTGATAAAATTATATTGAATGGTCCAAAATATGCTTTTAAAAATTCTAAAATTCAATTAAATTTTGTATTTTTTAAAGTATTAATTCCATATTTTTTTCTTCTTATTTCAATTTGATCTGTTTTAAGACCAAAATTATGTAAATCTAAATTTTTTAGTAATTGTTTTTGGTTAAATTGGGCAATTTGTTTAATATAATCACCGTTTGTGTAAACTAATGGTTTTTTAAAACTAAATTGTAATTTAAAATAAATTTTGTTTAAAAAAATCTTCATAATTTCTTTACCTCCTTATTTTTCTTATTTTAAGACTTTTAAATAAGGATTTAGAAATTTATTAACACGCTAAAAAAATATTTTTTTAGTAAAAATACTAGGAGAATATTTAACTGAATCTTTATTTAAAAGTACACTTTTGAAATTACTAATTTTTAAATTAGTATTATTTTTATTATTATAAATGGAATCGCTGTCAGTCATGGTATCACTCTCCTTTATCCTTTGACATTTTAACATTTTTCTCTTTAAAAAGATAACTTTTTTTAATTTATATAATTTTAAGAAAAAGATGATTACTATAAAATATTAAAATTTATTTTATGTTATTATTAATTAATGTTATGTGTTACTTTAATAATTAAAATAATAGGAGGTAAACATGAATACATTTGTAATAGTTGCTATTATTAGTTTTATGTTATTATTTAAAATTATAAAATGACTTGCTATTTGTATTATTGGTGGTGGTATCATTTTGGCTGCATTATTTTTTGGTTTTGATATATGACCATTAGATAATATTCATTTTACTAATTTTATTAATAAAATTTAAAATAATAATTAGTTTAAATTTTAACTATTGACTATAATATATTTTTGAATAAGAGGTAAAAAATGGAACGAATTAAGCAAGCACAGTTTTTAACTAGTGCTATTAAAGAAGAACAATGGCCGCAGGATGAAATTCCTGAGTTTTGTTTTGTTGGTCGCAGTAATGTTGGTAAATCAACATTTTTAAATACAATTTGTAATAATGGTAAGTTAGCTAGAGTTTCACAAACGCCCGGTAAAACACAAATACTAAATTTTTTTACAATTAATAATAATATTTGTCGCTTTGTTGATGTTCCTGGCTATGGTTTTGCTAAAGTATCAAATGAAAAAAAAATCCAATTTGCGACAATGATGGATGAATACTTTCAGTCACGAAAAAATTTAAAAGCAGTTTTTTTATTATTAGATTTAAGACATGCACCTAGTAAAGATGATATTGATATGTTGGAATATTTACAACATTATCATTTAAAAATTCATTTAATTGCTACTAAAGTTGATAAAGTGAAAAATAGTCAATTAGTAAAAAATAAAAAATTAATATTATCAACTTTAAAACTTAGCACTAATACTCCTATTATTTTATTTTCTAGTATTAGTAAACAAGGAATTGATTTAGTAATTAGTAAATTAGCAGAGGCATTGGTTAGATAAGTTTACTTTCTTGTCTTCAAATCTGTACAAATTGATTTGGAGGCATTTTCAATCTAATAACTATTCTATCATTGTTTCAATATCTAATAAATTTTTCTAATATTTTATTAAAACTTTCCATACTTTCAAAAGTGCTACCAAACATCATTTTAAAATCTCTTTTAATTCAACGATTTAAACATTCACTAACTTGATTACCTTTAAAACCTGATAGACTTTTTGAATGAATTAGATTAGTACTTGTATTAAAAACTTTACTAACAATTTCGCTTGTATTAGCAGAACCTAAATCTGATTGAATAGTCGTAAAATTACATTGTTTAGCACTCGCTAATTCTATTTGATTAACCACATTTAACACAGTTTTGGCATTTTCACTTTTGTTTATTTTTCAGCCAACAATTGAATTACTGTACATATCAGTAGCAAAAACAACTAATAATTTTGTTTTTTTATCACCAATAATTATATTTTTAAATCATGTGCCATCCATACCAACTTTTTCAAGTAAGTTATTACTTGAAAAATTACGTTTTAATAAATCTTTATTATTTTTTAAATCACTATTTTCTACTACTCTATTTGTTGATTTAGGTTCTAATAATAATTTAATATTATTATCTTTTAATATTTGTTTTATGCTTGTTTTACTGCATTTAAGACCTTTATTTTTTATTTTTAACTCTAATCTTACTTTTTCAAAACTAGTGATATTAATGTACTTTTTTTCATTTTTAATGAGAACTATTTTGTTTATTGCTTGTATCAAATTATCATTAATTTTTGATTGATATTGCTTTTTACCTTTTTTTACTCATAAATAGTATGCTGTTTTGCTAATAGCTATGTAAACAATAATTTTATTTAATTGATGACCTTTTTGCTTATATTTTTCTACTATTAAAAAACACTTATATTTTAATAATTTACTATTTTTTCCCCTTGTTAATTTCTTTTCACAGGCTAATTGCTCCTTTAAAAGTTCTTTTTCAACCTTATCTTTTAAAGCTTGTTTTCTAAGTTTATCAATTTCTTTGTTTAATAGTTTAATTTCAATATCTTTCTTATCGATCCTGTGAGAAGTTTAAGATTTAGAAATTTTGGTGAATGCATTTTCACCTTTAATTTGATATTGGTTAACCCAATTATAAATTAACGGAATTTTACGTTTATTGGCAATAACTTATATACATTATTATTTCTGAAAACTATAATTAGATATTAGTAAAATAAAATCTAATTAAAGGTGATTGAAAATGAATATTTTAGACATAATAAATAAATTTCCAAACCAAGAATCTTGTATAAAATTTTTAGAAGAAATAAGATGAAATAACAAACCAAAATGTCTTTTTTGTTTTAGTGAAAAAGTTAACTCTGTTTTAAAAGAGTCGCGTTATAAATGCAAAAAATGTCATAAGTCTTTTAGTGTAACTGCTCAAACTATTTTTCATCATACACGTGTACCACTTCAAAAGTGATTTATTTTAATAGTATTAATGGCTAATGCTAAAAAAAGTTTATCATCATCTCAAGCTTCAAGAGACTTAAATTTACGTTTAGCAACTGTATGAAAAATGATGCATAAAATTAGAAAGGCAATGGCTAATGATGAGATTAAATTATTAGCAAAAATATTAGAGATGGATGAAACATATGTGGGTGGAAAACCGCGTAAATATAATGATGTTGATAATAAAAATAACTCATTACGTGGTAGAGGAACTAGTAAAGAGTGTGTTGTTGGCATTATTGAACGAAATGGTAATGTTAAATTATTTCATGCAAAAAATAAAAGTATTAAATCTGAAGATTTAATGAAAATAGTTAAAGAAAATGTTGATATTAACAATTCTATTCTTTTTACTGATGAATATCGTGGATATTATAAAATGAATAAAATTTTACCACATGAACAAGTTAATCACAAAAAATATTTTTCTTATAATGGTATTCATACAAATACAATAGAAAGTTTTTGAGCAATATTAAAAAGAGGTTTTATCGGCCAATTTCATTGAGTTTCAAAAAAATGACTCCAATCTTATTTAAATGAATTTTGTTTTAAATATAATAACCGTAAAGAAAAAATCACATTTAAAAATATCATAATTAAATTATTTATTAAGAATTAAGTGTTAACCAATAAGCGTAAAATTCCATAAATTAATACTGGAGTTGATAATTTATATTTGACTTGAATTTCATGTATTTTTAGTTTTTTATCAACTAAATACTCATTAACAACGGCTAATTTTGTTTCTTTTGAATAAACTTTATAATTCATAATTTCTCCTTCTGTATTAATTATTTTTAATTATATTACAGATTGAAAATATTAATTGGTAAACTTAAGTGACTGATGCCGTTGACAATGATAAGTTTGCAGATAAAAAAACTGCTATAAATAATATAGATTCACAAATTAAAGTAAAAATAGAATCAAAGAAAATGGTCATTTTATAATTAATTTTTAGATTTAAGGTAGTCTATGTTATAATATAAGTACATTACTTTTTAATTACTTTTTAAGGTAATAAATACCCAATAACATGATTGGGTATTTATTGTTTTTAATATTTTTTAACATTAAAATGTGTATAATTTATGTTTGTATATATTGTGTGTTAAAAAATAATAAAAAAGATTAAAATATTAAAATTTGAGGAGATGAAGTTAATATGAATAATACAAGTAATATAAATGATAATTTTGTTATTAGTAGAGCAGTACTGTCAGATGTTTCATGTACCTCTTGTGCTAGTGTCATTGAAAGACATTTTACCAAAGAAGATGGTATTACTGTTAGTATCAATTTTGCTACTAAAAAAGCACAATTTAGTTATGATCCTAAGCTTTGAAATGAAAAAAAAATTAAAAAAGCAATGCATCATTTAGGATATGAAATTTGTAAGTTTGAAACTGAGATTAAAGATATTACAGATGATCATAGTAGTCATAGTCATAGTAGTGAACAACATCAATCTCATATGTCAGAACAACATCATAATCATCAACATAATGTTAAATTACGTGATTTAATTGAACTTATTATTGGTTGAATATTGTTACTACCATTATTATTAATTATGATACCTAATACTCCATTTTTTGATAGTTTACGTAATCCTTATGTCCAACTTGCACTAGCAATTCCAATTCAATTTTATTTTGGTCGTAAATTTTATATTGGTATTTATCGAGAATTAATTAAACAAAAATGACCCGGTATGCATACTTTAGTAGCACTAGGAACAACAACGGCATTTATTTTTTCTATTTATTTAATGGTAATTAATAAAACCGAACACTTATATTTTGAAGTTAGTGCTTCAATTATTATGATTGTTTTACTTGGTGATTTAATTAGTGCTGTTGCACAGAAAAGGGCTACTAGTGGTTTAGAAAGTTTAATGTCATTAAAGCCAAAATCAATTTTAAAATATGATTATAATACCAAAACAGAAACTTTTATTAATATTGAAGATGTACAATTAAATGATATTTTAATTGTACGAAAAGGTGAAAATATTGCTACTGATGGTCAATTAATTAGTGAAGAAGCATTTATTAATGAATCAATGTTAACTGGTGAATCGCAAGTTATTACTAAACAAGTTAACCAAAATTTAATTGGTGGAACTAATAATGTTGGTGATAGTTTTAGAATGAAAGCAACTAAAATTGGTAAAGACACAGTATTAGCAAGTATTATTAAGGCAGTTGAAGATGCACAATCTCAGAAACCAAAATTACAAAAATTGGCTGATAAAATTTCTGGGTGATTTACACCAACTGTTATTTTAATTGCCATTTTGGTTTTTCTTATTCGTTATTTTGCAGTAGGTAATGGTGTACAAGAATCATTAGAAATTGCAATTGCAACTTTAATAATTGCTTGTCCTTGTGCATTAGGGATTGCAACACCATTAGCAGTTGCTGTTGGAATTAATAAAGCAGCAAAAATAGGAATCATTTATAATAAGGCTAGTGCTTTTGAAAAAATTACTAAGATTGATACCATTTGTTTTGATAAAACAGGAACATTAACTACTGGTAATTTGGTTATTACTAAAATTTATGGTCAAGAAAAACATGTTTGTAAGGCAATTGCTATGGAAAAACATTCAATACATCCTTTGGCTTTAGCTTTTTCTTTATATGCTAATACTAATAATGTTGGACAATCATTGACAATTACTGAAGTTAAAGAACAAATTGGTTTTGGTATTAAAGCAAAATATCAAACTGAAGAATTACAAATTTCATCACTTGAAAATTTACAAAAAGCAAAAATGCCATTTAGTCCATTTCTAAAAACATTTGATTTTGAAATAGTTACTCCTAGTCAGAAAGTATTGGCATTGGCAATTAATAAAGTTGTTACTAATATTTTTATTTTAGAAGATGAATTACAAACAAATGCATTATTAACAATTGAAAAAGTTAAAAAACAGGGAATTGAGGTTATTTTAATTAGTGGTGATAATGAATCACAAACACTTGCTATTGCTAATCGCGTTGGGATAGAAACATATTTTGCTAATGTTACACCACAAGGTAAGTCAAAAATTGTTGCTGATTTACAAGCAAAAGGGAAAAAAGTAGCGTTTGTTGGTGATGGTGTTAATGATGTTATTGCCTTAGAACAATCTGATTTAGCAGTTGCAATGGGCTCTGGTAGTGATATTGCTAAAAAAATAGGTGATATTACTATTCTTGATAATGATATTAGTATTGTTTATAAGGCTATTGTTTTAACTAAAAAAACTAAAAATAATATTTGAATCAATTTTATTTGAGCATTTAGTTATAATATTATCATTATTCCATTAGCTGCTGCTGGATTTATTATTCCACCGTTGGCTGCAATTGCGATGGCTCTTTCTGATATAACTGTTGTTGGAAATTCATTAATTTTTAAATGAAGAAAATATAAATATTAAATAAGATATAAATTAACGGAATTTTACGCTTATTGGTTAACACTTAATTCTTAATAAATAATTTAATTATGATATTTTTAAATGTGATTTTTTCTTTACGGTTATTATATTTAAAACAAAATTCATTTAAATAAGATTGGAGTCATTTTTTTGAAACTCAATGAAATTGGCCGATAAAACCTCTTTTTAATATTGCTCAAAAACTTTCTATTGTATTTGTATGAATACCATTATAAGAAAAATATTTTTTGTGATTAACTTGTTCATGTGGTAAAATTTTATTCATTAGACTTACTGCATAACGTTTTTAAGTTTTAATGATAAATTATAAAATCCTGCAATTAAATTAAATCTTAAAAATATTCGTTTTCTGGCTTTTCTAAATTTATAACCAATAATCTTAAAACATTTTAAAAATGCAAAAACATGTTCAATTTTTCTACGAGTTTTATTAATAATCTTATTAAAGATTTTGGTTTTATTTGTTTTAGGATTATTTTTGCTAATTTTAATGGGTAAAAATGTATTAGCATGAATTTTTTGTAAACCTTGATAACCTTTATCTGCAAGAATTATAGTTTCTGGTAAAAACTTTAACTTTGAATTCTTAAAAGTTTTAAAATCATGATTTTTACCAATATCAGAAAAAATATTTAAAATTTCATTAGTATTTGCATTAATTACGGTTTGAAACTTAACAGTATGCATTCATTTTTTACCAGAAAATCAATCTTTTTGGTTATATTTTGGTCGTTCTGTTTCTACCTCTGTTACATCAATTATCAAAATTTTATTTTTTAATTCTTCTTTTTAAAAAAATATTTTTATTTGTTAAATTATTAAACTTATTATTCTTTATTAAAATATCTTCAATTGAACGAATATTTCGTAAAGTAGTAGTATCAACCATACCATACTCAGCACCAATACTATGATATGTACGATTTTCATATAAATATCTTAAACTCATTACTAGTCGATCTTCTATTGACATTTTATATGGCCTTCAACCAATAGTAGTTTTGAGTTTTTGATGTTCTAATAAAATATTTAAAATTTCGTTAAAAACGAGTTTATTAATACCCACTATTTTACGAAAATATTGATCAGATTTATCTTTTAATTCAAAATATGTCATAAAGTTTATCCTTAACTATTCAAATTTTATTTTAATAATAACAAAAAAATAAAAAGTTAACTAGTTATGCAGTAAGTCTATTTTATAATATCCACGATATTCATCAGTAAAAAGAATAGAATTGTTAATATCAACATTTTCTTTAACTATTTTCATTAAATCTTCAGATTTAATACTTTTATTTTTTGCATGAAATAATTTAACATTACCATTTCGTTCAATAATGCCAACAACACACTCTTTACTAGTTCCTCTACCACGTAATGAGTTATTTTTATTATCAACATCATTATATTTACGCGGTTTTCCACCCACATATGTTTCATCCATCTCTAATATTTTTGCTAATAATTTAATCTCATCATTAGCCATTGCCTTTCTAATTTTATGCATCATTTTTCATACAGTTGCTAAACGTAAATTTAAGTCTCTTGAAGCTTGAGATGATGATAAACTTTTTTTAGCATTAGCCATTAATACTATTAAAATAAATCACTTTTGAAGTGGTACACGTGTATGATGAAAAATAGTTTGAGCAGTTACACTAAAAGACTTATGACATTT
Source organism: Spiroplasma endosymbiont of Notiophilus biguttatus (assembly GCF_964030985.1). Taxonomy (NCBI): domain Bacteria; kingdom Bacillati; phylum Mycoplasmatota; class Mollicutes; order Entomoplasmatales; family Spiroplasmataceae; genus Spiroplasma; species Spiroplasma endosymbiont of Notiophilus biguttatus. The sequence continues at coordinate 121,331 of NZ_OZ034993.1, forward strand.
TTTGCATTTATAACGCGACTCTTTTAAAACAGAGTTAACTTTTTCACTAAAACAAAAAAGACATTTTGGTTTGTTATTTCATCTTATTTCTTCTAAAAATTTTATACAAGATTCTTGGTTTGGAAATTTATTTATTATGTCTAAAATATTCATTTTCAATCTCCTTTAATTAGATTTTATTTTACTAATATCTAATTATAGTTTTCAGAAATAATAATGTATATAAGTTATTGCCAATAAACGTAAAATTCCGTAAATTAATAATAAATAAAAAAGTACTTTAATTATTTTTAAAAGGGGAAATTAAAATGGCTAGACAAAATAAAGAAAAGAAAGTAGAAGTTGATCAAAAGATATCTATTTTACAGGAAATGATACGTATTATAGAAGAAAAAAATAATGTTGAACCAAAGCCTGATGAAAAGTTGATTAGAATTAATCAACTTATAATTGATGATTATAAGAACAAACTTTCTCTATTAGTAAAAGAAAGAAAAAATAATGATTGAGAAACAATTAATTTAGAAGATATTGATAAACCATCTACAAGTCAAAATAAATGATGTTTACCAAAAATATAAAACTGGCATCAGTCACTTAAGTTTACCAATTAATATTTTCAATCTGTAATATAATTAAAAATAATTAATACAGAAGGAGAAATTATGAATTATAAAGTTTATTCAAAAGAAACAAAATTAGCCGTTGTTAATGAGTATTTAGTTGATAAAAAACTAAAAATACATGAAATTCAAGTCAAATATAAATTATCAACTCCAGTATTAATTTATAATTGGGTTAACCAATATCAAATTAAAGGTGAAAATGCATTCACCAAAATTTCTAAATCCCAAACTTCTCACAGGATCGATAAGAAAGATATTGAAATTAAACTATTAAACAAAGAAATTGATAAACTTAGAAAACAAGCTTTAAAAGATGAGGTTGAAAAAGAACTTTTAAAGGAGCAATTAGCCTGTGAAAAGAAATTAACAAGGGGAAAAAATAGTAAATTATTAAAATATAAGTGTTTTTTAATAGTAGAAAAATATAAGCAAAAAGGTCATCAATTAAATAAAATTATTCTTTACATAGCTATTAGCAAAACAGCATACTATTTATGAGTAAAAAAAGGTAAAAAGCAATATCAATCAAAAATTAATGATAATTTGATACAAGCAATAAACAAAATAGTTCTCATTAAAAATGAAAAAAAGTACATTAATATCACTAGTTTTGAAAAAGTAAGATTAGAGTTAAAAATAAAAAATAAAGGTCTTAAATGCAGTAAAACAAGCATAAAACAAATATTAAAAGATAATAATATTAAATTATTATTAGAACCTAAATCAACAAATAGAGTAGTAGAAAATAGTGATTTAAAAAATAATAAAGATTTATTAAAACGTAATTTTTCAAGTAATAACTTTCTTGAAAAAGTTGGTATGGATGGCACATGATTTAAAAATATAATTATTGGTGATAAAAAAACAAAATTATTAGTTGTTTTTGCTACTGATATGTACAGTAATTCAATTGTTGGCTGAAAAATAAACAAAAGTGAAAATGCCAAAACTGTGTTAAATGTGGTTAATCAAATAGAATTAGCGAGTGCTAAACAATGTAATTTTACGACTATTCAATCAGATTTAGGTTCTGCTAATACAAGCGAAATTGTTAGTAAAGTTTTTAATACAAGTACTAATCTAATTCATTCAAAAAGTCTATCAGGTTTTAAAGGTAATCAAGTTAGTGAATGTTTAAATCGTTGAATTAAAAGAGATTTTAAAATGATGTTTGGTAGCACTTTTGAAAGTATGGAAAGTTTTAATAAAATATTAGAAAAATTTGTTAGATATTGAAACAATGATAGAATAGTTATTAGATTGAAAATGCCTCCAAATCAATTTGTACAGATTTGAAGACAAGAAAGTAAACTTATCTAACCAATGCCACTTACCTTTCTCTATAACCCTACTAGGTAAGTGTTTTGATTATACTTTATCATTGTTGATTTGTATAGTAGTTTTAGTATTTTTTTAAAATTTAAATATTTTTTATATTTAAAAGAGTTAGATTTAAAATCTAACTCTTTTAAGCAATTATCTGTCTATCTATTTGTTTTTAGGATTTTCTTCAGCATTAGCTCATAATGCTGCTGCTTTTCCAAAAGCCTCAGTGTGTTTTAATTCTGGGTGTTCTGCTTTAACTTTTGGCAATGTAGTTTTCATAAAAATATTAAAAACAGTAGGTTTTTTTGCTACCATATTTTCCTTCTCCTTTCACTTTTCTTATACTATTATTATAATATATTTTAATTATTAGTGTGTTAATAAACTATAAGAGTATATTTTTAAAAACATAATTATTAATAATATATCCAACTCCGTGCTCATCATTATTTGGAGCAATAATTTTACCATATGGTTTTAAAGCAATATTAGCATTTTCCATTACTATTGGATGACCAGATACTTCAAACATTGGTAAATCATTAAATCCATCACCAATTGTTAATGCATCTTTAGTGTCAATATTTAAATGATTACATAATCATTGTAGTGCTGAACCTTTATTAATGTTTTTATTACCAATTGAAAAAACATTTGTATGATATTGAACAATGGTTAAATCTGGAAAGTTAGTTTCAAAATTATTAATGAATTTTGTAATTTCATTAGCATTTCAATATTTTTCTAAAATAACCATTACTTTTGAGATTGACATTTTAATATCAGAACTATTAGTTAACTTAATAATTTTAATTTGCAGATTTTCAACTCATGTACTTCAACTATTAGCTGCATGGTTAACATACAAAGTATCAATACTATTAAAATGTAAAATCATCTGTTTATTATATTTGGTTAATCATTCATAAAGTTTAATTGTTGTTTCTGAATTTAATTGTTGTAAATAAATTCATTTTTGTTTAGTATATGATCAAATTTCAGCGCCATCATTACCAATAATATAACCATCATATTTTTCAGCATTAATCATTTTACCGACACGAATAGCATTTTCACCATATCTACCGGTATTAATTACAACTTTAATATTATTTTTTTGAGCTTTTAAACAAGCATTAAGATTAATTTCACTTAAGGCACTGCCACTATCAAATAAAGTACCATCTACATCAGTAAAAATTATTTTTACCATCAATCATTTCCTGCTTTCTTTTTTCTTTTATTTTATTAATATTATAAAGATAAAATAATAAAATACTATATATTTCCATAGAATAAAATTTCTTAAATTAAAATAAAAATTTCAAAAAAAGAAAAAACCTTTAATAGACTTACTGCATAACTAGTTAACTTTTTATTTTTTTGTTATTATTAAAATAAAATTTGAATAGTTAAGGATAAACTTTATGACATATTTTGAATTAAAAGATAAATCTGATCAATATTTTCGTAAAATAGTGGGTATTAATAAACTCGTTTTTAACGAAATTTTAAATATTTTATTAGAACATCAAAAACTCAAAACTACTATTGGTGGAAGGCCATATAAAATGTCAATAGAAGATCGACTAGTAATGAGTTTAAGATATTTATATGAAAATCGTACATATCATAGTATTGGTGCTGAGTATGGTATGGTTGATACTACTGCTTTACGAAATATTCGTTCAATTGAAGATATTTTAATAAAGAATAATAAGTTTAATAATTTAACAAATAAAAATATTTTTTTAAAAAGAAGAATTAAAAAATAAAATTTTGATAATTGATGTAACAGAGGTAGAAACAGAACTACCAAAATATAACCAAAAAGATTGATTTTCTGGTAAAAAATGAATGCATACTGTTAAGTTTCAAACCGTAATTAATGCAAATACTAATGAAATTTTAAATATTTTTTCTGATATTGGTAAAAATTATGATTTTAAAACTTTTAAGAATTCAAAGTTAAAGTTTTTACCAGAAACTATAATTCTTGCAGATAAAGGTTATCAAGGTTTACAAAAAATTCATGCTAATACATTTTTACCCATTAAAATTAGCAAAAATAATCCTAAAACAAATAAAACCAAAATCTTTAATAAGATTATTAATAAAACTCGTAGAAAAATTGAACATGTTTTTGCATTTTTAAAATGTTTTAAGATTATTGGTTATAAATTTAGAAAAGCCAGAAAACGAATATTTTTAAGATTTAATTTAATTGCAGGATTTTATAATTTATCATTAAAACTTAAAAACGTTATGCAGTAAGTCTAATGAAAAACATAAAGGTTAACAAAATAATGTATGGTGCGGAACAAGGGACTTGAACCCTCATGCCTTTCGGCGCCAGAGCCTAAATCTGGTGCGTCTGCCAGTTTCGCCAATTCCGCATTTTTGGTGTCCCGTATAGGCCTCGAACCTACAACCCTCAGATTAAGAGTCTGATGCTCTGCCAATTGAGCTAACGAGACATCTAGGGGAATAAAAAACAAGTAATTATAATACTTGCAGTCTAAATATTAATTAATGGTGACTCGTACGGGGATCGAACCCGTAATGTAGGAATGAAAATCCTATGTGTTTACCAATTCACCAACGAGCCGTAGAAAACAAGAGTTTAGAATAATGGCGCCCAGTATAGGATTTGAACCTATGACACTTCGATTAACAGTCGAATGCTCTGCCGCTGAGCTAACCGGGCATTTACTAAACCTTAATTATTATATTGAAGAAAAGTATAATTTGCAATAACTAATAATGTTTTTTTTATTTTTTTCTTGATTACGGCAATATATATATTCTTAATCAATTTTTTAAAATTAAATATAATAATAACTTAATTATTATTTGTAATAATGAACACTATTAATGTTAAAAATAATTAGAAAGAAGTAAACATAGAAATCATGTAGAATTACATTATTAATATAAAGGGGTTTTAATTTATGAAGTTATTATTAGCAACATTAAGTTTTTTGACATTTGGAACAACTGTAGGAACTTTTGGAAATGTATTAAGTACGAATCTAAGCAAAATAAATAATAGTATTAAACAAACTTATACTATAATTCCTAATTCATTTAGTTTGAAAAGTGAATTAAAAAAAGAAAAAATGAATACTGATGATATTGATATTGATATGTTAGATGGAATGACAAAGGCTATTATTCGTTATATGCCAGATACAACAAATTTACCATTTTTAGTTAAAGAGGTTAATTTGGTTTGACTAAGTAATGATATTAGTCAAATAATAACTAAAAAAGCATTACCTTATAGTAAAAGTTTTGAAAAAAACGGAATAGTTGATAAAGATTTAATTTTAGAAGCAATTAATATTATGAATTGTACTAAGTTTTCTAATAATGATTTAGATGTACTGATTAATCAAGATAATAAAAATGTTTCTTTAATAGCAAAAAGTAATAGTCACTTTCAAGGGAAAATAGATATTTTAAATAAGCCAGTAGATTTTTCGGATATTTTTTATGAACAAAATCTTGGAAAAATTTATTTTAATACTGATATGTATGAAAAAAGCACAATCTTAGATCCAACAAGTCAATTTGGGAGATTTGCAACAGTTATGGAATATTTAGGAAATCGTAATAAATTAATAAAATTTTATGAAAATGAGATTACATCTGCTTTAACTAGTTCAGCATTAAAAATATATAAGTTAAGTTTTCCCAATTTTAATAATGAAGGAAAAATTGAATTTAGTTTTGTAATTGAAAATATTATGAATTATTCATCATTTAAAGCAAGCTTTTTACCATTACCAACAGAAAATAATCGAGTTTTTATTAACTACCAAGGTAAACAACCAAAAAATGATGAAGAAATTGACGTTAAGTTAGAAGGATTATATACAGAAAATAATAAAAATAAATTATTTTATGATATTGTAGTAAAAACATTTGGTAAAAAATATGCTGATAAGTATAAAGAAATTTTATATAATGAATTTTTTATTGAAGATTTTAATAAAAAATTAAAAACTGCAAAAATAACTCCTAAACCAGGATCAAAAATATTTGCTTTTTCAACAAAAATATCAGAAAGTTATACAGAAATCCCTTATTATAAGTTAAATATTTCATGATAACATAATTAAGTTAATATAAATCCCTAATTATTTAAATATATATTCAGGAGATAAAGTTATGAGAAAAATAATTAGATTTTTTTTAAATTATATTTTGGTTAGTGCAACAACAGTAAATGTTATTGCTTGTAGGTGAGGTTGTACTAATAATGATTATGATTTAGCTGATGAAAATGAGCAAGATATTTCTGGTAATTATATTGTTCCTGATATCAATAAGAGAATTAATAAAGTAGTAAGTGATCGCATAAATTTTATTGAAGGTGAAGATGCTGCCAGTTTAAAACAATGATATTTAAAAAATCCGCAAAATTGATTTAATAAAACTAGTAAAAAATTAAACTTTGTTACTAATTTAGAAGAAAAAATTCAATATCAGGCAAAAAAAGAGTCAATTAATGAATTTAACTTATTAGCAAATAATAAGAGTAATTTTACAGATTTTTCTGATTTACAAAATCAAATTAATACTACTAATCTTGGCAAAACTTATACAAATGTTAATTGGGATACATTAATTAATTCATCTAGAATAAATGCTACTGAAAAAGCAGAGATAAAAGATAAATTAGTTCGATTTTATAATATATTTACACAAATTTATGGTAAAAAAAATGTTCTTAAACTTTTATATCGAGTGGCTAAAATTAATAAAAATGGTTTATTTGCTTTTGTTAAATCTGGTTATGCTTATGATTCACAATTTCAAAATTATTCATTAGTTCAAGTTATGGCAATAAATCCAAATTCTCTTAGTAAAAGAACTCAATATTGGCAATATGTTAGTGGTTATAAAGCTTCAAAAAGTATTATTAGAACAATTGTTCATGAATATGGTCATGCTTTAGGTTCTTTTATTCGTTTAAATTTTCAAGGAAAACAAAGAATAAATTCACTTGCAGATAATGATCGTAGTAAATGATGAAATAATTATTTTAATTCATCTTATTTATTAAAAAATAATCTGGAAAAAAGAGAAATAAATGATGAAACTAATTATATGATTTCATCATTAGCAAATGGTACAAAAATTAACGATCCAATTTATCAAAAACTTTTAGCATATGGTATTGTTAGAAGTGAATATGGTCGAGAATCACACTTTGATTTATTTGCCGAAGCTTTTGATCAATGAATAGATACCGAAGAAAGTCAACGTAATATTGCATGAGAAAAATTAGATAATTTTTTTAGAATTGATTTACCTAAAATATTATAAAATAAAAATATGAAGTAGAAATTTGAGTTTAGTTTAATACAAGAAAAATAAAATTATGTTATTAAAACAATAAGAACTTATATGAAATAAGTCTTATTGTAAGCATTATTTCATATAATAAGTTTTATAATGTTCTTTCATTATCTTTAATTTTACTGTTTAAAGTTTTATTATTTAAATTATAATTATTTATTTCTTTTGGATTAAAAGTTTTTATTTCTTCTTTTCTTAGAACCTGTTTAGAATCTTTTAGAGAATAAGGTAAAATTACTATATATTTTAAAATAAGAGGTATGTATGCATAAAAATTATCCAAGTCATATCACTAAAGAACAATTTGAGAACATAAGATTAATTTTAGAAAATGTCAAAAAGAAAACAAAACTAAGAAATTTAGATTTATATGAAGTATTTTGTGCAGTTTTATATGTATTAAAAAGTGGTTGTCAATGAAGAATGTTACCAAAAAATTTTCCAAAATGACAAACTGTATATTATTATTTTCAAATTTGAAGTAAAAATAATGGTAAAGAACCTAGCATATGACAATTAATTTTAAAAAAAATTAGTTAGAAAAGTTCGTATCAATAATCATCGAAAAGAAAAAATCAGTTTTTGTATAATTGATTCACAAAGTGTTAAAAATACAGATACTACTAAAAACAAAGGTTATGATGCTGGTAAAAAGATTTCAAGAATAAAATGTCATATTGCTCTTGATTCTCAAGGTTTACTACATGCAATTTACGTAACTACAACAGAAAAAACAGATCGTAATAGTGCTATAATAATGATTCAAAATGAAAAAGAAAATCTTTCTACAGTTCAAAAAATAATAGTAGATGCTGGTTATACTGGTGAAAAATTTGCTTCTGCAATCAAAACAATTATAAATGCGAATGTTGAAGTTGTAAAACGTAATGAATTACATTCTTTTGTAGTATTACCAAAAAGATGAGTTGTAAAGCGAAGTTTTGCTTGATTAGAAAAATGTAGAAGATTATGAAAAAATTGTGAAAGAAAATTAAATACTAGTTTACAAATGGTTGTTCTTTCCTTTATTTCAATTTTATTAAAAAGATTCTAAACAGGTTCTTAGATAACACGTTTTAAGAATTTTTTCAAATTCTAGTTTATTATTTATTATTTTTCTTGTTTCATTTAATTGTTTACCTATAAAATTTAAACGTTCTTCATTGTAGGGTTTTAATTTTCTTGATTCAAACTCTTCTTGATAAATATTGTGATAGTCTTGTAAGTCACTTGAATCCATAATTCTTGCTTGTCCGATAATATATTTTAAAGGGTTACTATCAAAAAACATAGATTCAGCAGCAAATCCAGCTAAATCAATTCGTAATAAGGTATATAAGTCATTATCACTTATATTTTTAACGGACTTCTCTCCACATGTACATGTGGAGAGAACAATGAAACTGAATGAGTTCAACAATGCTTTTCAAACTGAACAGTAATGTCTTGCATATATAGCAAATTTGAAAGAAAACAAATGTATTAGGTGTTCTAGTTTTAATTTGAATACTTCTGATTTAAAAAGAATAAGATGTTTGAAATGTAATCAAACATTTAGTATTCTCACGGGTACCATATTTTCAAGGTCACAAACATCTTTAAGATCATGATTTTACCTCATCTTTAGATGAATAAACACCAAACATGGAATTCCGTTAACTGATGTTTCAAAAGAATTGGGAGTGACCTTAAAAACAGCATGGAGAATGGGTCATAAAATTAGAACACTTATTGCAAAACAAGAACCTCAATTTATTGTTGAAGGCACAGTGCAAATTGATGAAATGTATCTTTCACATATGGCTTTTAAAAAACAAGGAAGATCTTTGAAAATAAAACATTGATTGTTGGCATTTATGAAAAAACAACTAATAATTTAATTGTGAAAGTATTGAAAAATGCAAAGAGTAAAAGTCTTTTGAATTTTGCAAGAAGCCACATTTCTTCAAAATATCATGTATATACTGATGATTGAAAAGGATATTGCGATTTTAAATTGGTTTTCCCAAAACATAAAACAATTAACCATCTTGATGGTTAATTTTCAAAAACTGGTGTAAATACCAATCAAATTGAATCAGTTTGAAAACATATAAGAAGAACATTTAAAACACATATCAAAGTTGCAAAATATCATGTTTATTTATATGCCAAAGAAGCTGCATATAAATTCAACAAGATACCTAGTTTTGAAATTGTAATGCTGTGTTTAATTTAAAAATGTGGGGAGAAGTCCGTAGATACGCTTTTCTCAGCGTTTATGTGATAAAATTAAAAAATAGTACATAAAGGAAGAAAAGCGTTATTTTTTCAATATTATTTAATCTTTTCTTAATCCAATTTTTCTTTAACATTTAATTTTCCAATTTAATTATATTTATTATTTAATTGATAACAAATCATTAAATTTTCTAATAACATGGCAATAGTCATTGGTCCAACACCACCAGGCATAGGAGTAATTGCTGAAGCAGTATTTTTCATTGTTTCAAAATTAATGTCACCAACAACTTTTTTTTCTTTACCTTGATAATTAATTGCTATATCAATAATAACAACACCACGTTTAACTTGATTATTATTAATAATATTATAGACACCAGTAGCACTACAAATGATATCAGCTTCTTTAGTATAAAGAGTTAAGTCTTTAGTTAATTTATGAACAATGCTAACAGTTGCTCCCATATTAGTTAATGATAAAGCCAATGGTTTACCAACAATATTACTATCATTAATGATAGTAATATTTTGTTTATAAATGGGAATTTGATAATGATTTAGTAATTTTAAAATACCTTTTACTGTACAAGGCAACATTGCTTTTTTATCACCTTGTAATAATCTGCCAGCATTAATATTCGTTAAACCATCAACATCTTTATTAATAGTAATGCTATTAATAATTACTAATGTATCTAAATGTTTTGGTAGTGGTAATTGTACTAAAATTCCATCAATATTATTGTCACTATTTAATTGTTCAATTTTACTAATTATTTCTTTTTGCGTTACTGTTGTTGATAGCGAAAATACTTGTTCATCAATATCACATTCTTGACATGATTTAATTTTAGTTCGTACGTACATTTGTGATGCTAAATCTTCACCAACAATTATTACTGCTAGTTTAGGTTTACGATTAGTAATAGTTGTTACTTGCGATTTAATTTTTGCTTTAATTTGCTGGGCAATTATTTTACCATCTAAAATTTTTATCATATGTGTTCACCATTTCTTAATTTATCCAATTAATACGTTTTCTTCAACTCTACTTATCGTTGGTTTTGATTTACGATCACTTCAAGCAAGAACAGTAGTTGATACTCCTAATTGTCCCACAAACATGACAAAAATTAAACTAAGTTGACTAAAAATACCTAATTTGGAATTATCAAATAATGAAAGTCCTGTTGTTCCAAAAGCACTTGAAACATCAAAAATTACTTGTGCAAAGGTCATATAAGAATTATCTGTTATAAAAACATTTTCAATTGTGATAATCATTACTGATACAAAAACTAAAATAAAACCAAGTGTACCGACTATAAATGACATACGAACAGTTTGATTAGGAATTTTACGCTTGAATACAAAAACATCATTACGGCCACGTGCAATATTAAAAATTGTTAAAAGAATAATTGCTAAAGTTGTCGTTCTAATTCCTCCGGCAGTACTTGCTGGTGAAGAACCAATTCACATCATTAATGATTGGATCATTTGTGAGGCAAGGTGAAATTTATTTAAGTCAACCGTATAGTATCCAGCATTTCTTGTTGACATTGTATTAAAAAAAACAGCCATAATTGCATCAGATGTCGATAAATTTTTAAAAATGGGCTCTTGCCTTGACAGAGTTATGACATTACGTGAAAAATATTCAATAAACATGACACTACTAACACCCAATATTGCAACTAAAAAATATGTTATTAATGTTAGTTTAGTAAATAAACTAAATCTAAATTTTTTACCATGAGTTTTATTTTTAATTCAATGATATAAATCATAATAAACGGGAAAACCAATACCACCAATTACAAATTCAATAATAAAAATTCACTGCACAAAATAATCACTCTGAAAAGGTTCTAATGAAGTTATGCCAACTATATCAAATCCAGCATTATTAACGGCAGAAATTGAGTGGAAAATTCCCGATCATAGTGCTAATAGTATGTGATTATAGTAACCTGTATTATTGTTTAGACCATATTCTATTCCTGAAATAGGCACAAAATAAAAATATAAAAATAAAACAATTGCTCCTAAAAACTCAGTAATTGTCATAACAATAATACCAATTTTTAATACATCAATAGTTGTTCCTAATTTATTAGAACCACGTTCACCTTGCATTAGTAATCTTTCTCTTAAACTAGTATGTCGATTAAATATAAACAAGGATAATACTGCTAGTTTAACTGTAATTAAACCAATACCGCCAAATTTAATTAAAATTAAAATAATAAATTGCCCAAAGAAAGTAAAGTCATTAGCAGTGCTTTTTACTGTTAAACCAGTATCAGAAAACGCACTACTAGCAGTAAAAAGGGCAGGCAAAAAGTTTCATTGTCCTTTTGTTGTGGCAATTGGTGTCATTAAAAGTATTGTTCCAACTAATAAAGTGAAAAAATATAAATTAAACATTTGTCGGGGACGAGTTTTACCAACAAAAATAATTTTAAAAATATTTTTTACACTACGATAATTAACCTTAGATAGCATCAAAAAAACTCCTAAAATAACATTTTCTTTTATTATTATACTATACTATAGTCATTTCTATTAAATATTAGTTTTAAATTTAAAATACCAATATTTTAAGAATTAGTTTATAATTTAATATAATATGTACATATTTAAGTAAATATTATTTAAGGAAGAAGGATATAGATGTCTTCATCAGAAAATGATTTTTGTGTCATTGGTTTAGGTAAATTCGGAATTTCAGTTGTTAAAACTTTAGAAGAATTAGGTAAAATTACATTAGCTATTGATAAAAGAGAAGACCGTTGTCAATTAGTTTCATCAATAGCTTCTGAAACTTTAATTTTAGATTCAACTAATCGTGATGCATTAGATGATGCTGGAATTCACAAAGTGCAAAATATTATTATTGCTATTGGTTCTGATTTAGCAGCTTCAATTGTTACTGCTGTTCATGTTTTAGCAATTCATCGTGAACACAATACATTATCATCACTTAATCTTATTGCTAAAGCTGTTGATAGTACTCACCAACTAATTTTAGAAGCAATTGGTATTACTAATATTATTTTATCTGAAACAGAAGCTGGTAAGAAAGCTGCATATCGTGCTATTTGAAAATTAGGAGTAGATTTAACTACAGTTGATGAAAAGTACTCAATAGCTAATGTAATTGTTAAAAATACTAAGTTTACAAATAAAAAACTAGAAACTTTAAAAATTCCTAGCAATTATAAAATTAACTTAGTTGCAATTAAACGTCATGGTAAAGTTATTATTCCTAGTAGAAATGAAATATTAATGTTAAATGATGAATTATTATTTATTAGTTCTAATGAAAATATTAATTCTGTTTGTAATGATTTTTCGATTGGTGATACTAATAAAATATTTGAGCCTACTATCATTAAAAAGGTAAAGAAAAAGCGTTCATTTTGAAATTGATTCAGTAGAAATAAGAAAAAGAAAAAATTAAAGAAAAAGGAAGTTAAGAAAGAAAAAAAACACTAATAAAAAAACAAAATTAATGATAAGAAAATAGTTTTTTATTTTTAGAAATATTAATGTATTATCATTGTAATAAAATTGATATATTTTAACTTAAATATAAGTTTTTAACTGATTGCTTTATTTTTAAAGTAAATAGGTTTTTTATTTTTTTGAAAGGAAAATATTATGTATACAATTGAAAAAAATAAAAAAATATTAATTAAACAAAATCTTTTCAAAAAAAATTAGATAAAAAAATAGAACAAATTTTTAAAACAATTCAAATTAATGATAAAAATTTAATCAAAGAAAGAATACCGAAACATAACTGAAAACCTGAGCTTGGAACTAAAAAACGGACTTCTCTCCACATGTACTTGTGGAGAGAACAATGAAACTGAATGAGTTCAACATTGTTTTTCAAACTGAACAGCAATGTCTTGCATATATAGCAAATTTGAAAGAAAACAAATGTATTAGGTGTTCTAGTTTTAATTTGAATACTTCTGATTTAAAAAGAATAAGATGTTTGAAATGTAATCAAACATTTAGTATTCTCACGGGTACCATATTTTCAAGGTCACAAACATCTTTAAGATCATGATTTTATCTCATCTTTAGATGAATAAACACCAAACATGGAATTCCGTCAACTGATGTTTCAAAAGAATTGGGAGTGACCTTAAAAACAGCATGGAGAATAGGTCATAAAATTAGAACACGTATTGCAAAACAAGAACCTCAATTTATTGTTGAAGGCACAGTGCAAATTGATGAAATGTATCTTTCACATATGGCTTTTAAAAAACAAGGAAGATCCTTGAAAAATAAAACATTGATTGTTGGCATTTATGAAAAAACAACTAATAATTTAATTGTGAAAGTATTGAAAAATGCAAAGAGTAAAAATTTTTTGAATTTTGCAAGAAGCCACATTTCTTCAAAATGTCATGTATATACTGATGATTGAAAAGGATATTGCGATTTCAAATTGGTTTTCCCAAAACATAAAACAGTTAACCAACAAGATGGTTATGTTTCAAAAACTGGTGTAAATACCAATCAAATTGAATAAGTTTGAAAACATATAAGAAGAACATTTAAAACACATATCAAAGTTGCAAAACATCATGTTTATTTATATGCCAAAGAAGCTGCATATAAATTCAACAAGATACCTAGTTTTGAAATTGTAATGCTGTGTTTAATTTAAAAATGTGGGGAGAAGTTCGTAGATACGCTTTTCTCAGCATTTATGTGATAAAATTAAAAAATAGTACATAAAGAGAGAAAAGCGCTAAAAAATTAGAATATGCTCAAAGTCCTAAAGGGAAAGTTATAGAGTGAGATGATACTCAAATTTGCAAAAATTCAAAAGAGATTAAAACAAAATATGCGACAGTAATAGTAAATCAAAAAGCTGATGATACAATAATGCTTTCTAACATCGTACCAATACCAGTAACTCAAAATAATGAAGAACAACAAATAGTACACAAGTAAGATATATTTAACGTTAAAGATTTATCTAATGGTATTAATAAGATTGAAATTAATATGTTTGAAAGATCAGATGTACCTAAAACGCCCGAGATTATTGATATCATCTTAGATATATCAGAAAATAAAACATTTTCTGATATTAATGATTTCTTTGATGTTGTTAATACTAAAATTGAGATATTTGAAAGACCAGATGTACCTAAAACACCAGAGATTATTAATATCATCTTAGAACCTGTTTAGAATCTTTTTAATAAAATTGAAATAAAGGAAAGAACAACCATTTGTAAACTAGTATTTAATTTTCTTTCACAATTTTTTCATAATCTTCTACATTTTTCTAATCAAGCAAAACTTCGCTCTACAACTCATCTTTTTGGTAATACTACAAAAGAATGTAATTCATTACGTTTTACAACTTCAACATTCGCATTTATAATTGTTTTGATTGCAGAAGCAAATTTTTCACCAGTATAACCAGCATCTACTATTATTTTTTGAACTGTAGAAAGATTTTCTTTTTCATTTTGAATCATTATTATAGAACTATTACGATCTGTTTTTTCTGCTGTAGTTACGTAAATTGCATGTGGTAAACCTTGAGAATCAACAGCAATATGACGTTTTATTCCTGAAATCTTTTTACCAGCATCATAACCTTTGTTTTTAGTAGTATCTGTATTTTTAACACTTTGTGAATCAATTATACAAAAACTGGTTTTTTCTTTTCGATGATTATTGATACGAACTTTTCTAACTAATTTTTTTTAAAATTAATTGTCATATGCTAGGTTCTTTACCATTATTTTTACTTCAAATTTGAAAATAATAATATACAGTTTGTCATTTTGGAAAATTTTTTGGTAACATTCTTCATTGACAACCACTTTTTAATACATATAAAACTGCACAAAATACTTCATATAAATCTAAATTTCTTGGTTTTGTTTTCTTTTTGACATTTTCTAAAATTAATCTTATGTTCTCAAATTGTTCTTTAGTGACATGACTTGGATAATTTTTATGCATATATACCTCTTATTTTAAAATATATAGTAATTTTACCTTATTCTCTAAAAGATTCTAAACAGGTTCTTAGAATTAAATGATGAAATAAACAATTATTCATATAATTTTCAATTAACTAGTTTAAAAGAGATTTTTTACCAAAAATACTGGAAGATTTTATTAATTTTAAAAAAATAAAAGTATTAAATTTATTTATTAATAAACAAATTGAAAAAGATAATTTTTCTAAAAAACATTTAAAGAAAATTTTATTAAAAGTATTAAGGTTTAGAACTTATTTTAATAGTAAATTGATAGAAACAGAAAGCGGTTTACTAACTTTAAATAGTAAAATAAAATTTTTATGAAAAGAAATTTTTGATAGGGACATAAAGTTTTTACAAAAACAACAGCAGAAGTTCAAACAAAAAAATATCTTGATAGAGAATCAAAAGACAAAATTAAAAAAAATATTAAAGATATTAAAGATAAATTAGAAAAAGAATTAAAAGCTGATTATCAAAATAATAAACTTACTAATTTTAAAGTTCTTTTAGAAATACCAAAAAAATCAAATTTTAAAATAGCATCTTTAGAAAAACAAATTACTAATTTAGAAATTAAACAATATGAATTAAATGATCAAATCCAGACATTACAACAAAAAAATAATGAATCAAATTTGAATCAAAGAAATATTAATAATCAAACGATAACTATCCAATTAAATAAACCAGAATTGACAAATAAAACATTAGTTAATAATTTAACAATGTCATTACAATTTTTAAGACCAACAAGTAATTTTAATTAAAATTAAGAAAGTTACTTAAAAGATTAAAAATAAAAATTTTATTAAATATTCATTAATTATTATTAAGGCAAATGATGATTTAGTAATCAAAGAAAATTTAATTGAAGATGTAGATTAAATAAAATATTAGTATATAAAATTGATATTAAAAATATTCAAACTATAATATAAAAATTCATAATTAAAAATTGATTGAAAACTAATTATAGTTTTCAATCAATTTTTTTAATATTTCTTTAGAAACATGTGGATTTGCTTGTCCTTTAGTTAGTTTCATTAATTGACCCATAAAAAATTTCATTGCTTTTTCTGGATTGATTTTATAAATAGTAATCATATTTTCATTTGCTTTTAAAATTGTAATTAATATTTTTTCTAAATCATTACTATCACTTACTAAAGTAATACCTAATGTTCTAATAAGGTCGGTAGGACTTTTTTCACTATTAATCATAATTGCATTTAATAACTGTTTACTTTGTTTATCATTAATTTTTTGTTCATAAACTAGACTAACTAATTGTGATAGATTATTAGCAGTAAGTTCGCTGTTTTTAATAGTAGTGTTATTAGTATTACAATAAGCTTGCACAGGACCTACTAAATAATTAAAGGTAGGTAATGTTAAATTATTAATGGCAACTGTTTGTTCAAAAATAGTTAATATTTCTACTTTGTCAATTAATAAATTAATATCTTTTGTTGGTAGATTGTATTGTTTTTTTAATCTTTCCATTATTTGTTTAGGCAATTCAGGAAGATTTTTAGCAATCATTTTAATTCATTTTTCATCTAGTTGAATTGGAAAAATATTTGGTTCAGGAAAGTATTTATAATCAATTTTATTTTCTTTGCTACGCATGCTAACAGTTTTATTAGTTTTTTCATCAAATCTTCTAGTTTCAAGATTAATTTTTTGTTTTTTATTTAAAATATTAGTTTGACGATTAATTTCATCATTTATTGCTAAAGTAATATTATGTGTAGAATTTAAGTTTTTAATTTCAACTTTGGTACCTAAAGTATCACTGCCATGTGGTTTTAACGATATATTAATATCACATCGTAATGAACCTTCATTCATTTTAGCATCACTAACCTGTAAATGAATTAATAATTGACGTAGAGTATTAACATATGCTACTACTTGTTCACTTGTGCTAAAAATTGGTTTAGTAACAATTTCTAATAAGGGAATTCCTGTTCGATTATAGTCTAATAATGTTTTTTTATTATTATGAATTTGTTTTGCTGTGTCTTCTTCAATATGTAAGCGTTCAAAACTAACAATAAATTCTTCATTATTTACAACCATTGGTAATTCACCATTTGTACCAATTGGATGAAAAAATTGTGTGATTTGATAACCTTTAGGTAAATCGGGATAAAAATAACTTTTTCGATCAAAACGTAATAGTGGATCAATATTCATTTTTAAAGCAGTACATGTTTGAATTGCCATTATAATAACAGCTTGATTAACTGTTGGTAATGTTCCTGGATATCCACAATCAATGGCATTAACTTGACTATTTGGTTTTTGACCAAAAGTATTGGCGGCGTTGGAAAAACATTTAGTTTTAGTTTTTAATTCACAGTGGATTTCAATACCCATTACAACATCATATTTATTATTCATGATCATCACCTAGTAGTTTATTATTAAAATTAATTTTTTTACTTAAAAATGAAGCAATATTTAATATAACTTGATCATTAAAAGGTGCACCATTAATATTAAAACCAATCGGTAAACCATTAACAGTAGTTAGTGGAATATTAATGCTTGGTCCACCATTTAAGTTAGAAAGTAGTAGTAAGTCTTCTAAATAATCATGTTCACTTTTAATAACTTTTTTTTGTTCTAATACATCTTTAATTTTTGGCGCTGAATTAATATTTGGCATAATAATGAAAGCATCATATTTTTTAAAGATAGTATTTAAATGTTCAACAATTAATCTTCTTACTTTTTTAGCTTTGTTAAATAATTCCTCTTGATGATTTTCAGATAAAGCATATGCACCGATAATGTATCTGCGTTTTACCATATCACCGAAACCAAATGTTCGTGAATTAGTCATAACTTCTTGATAATTTTTACCATTTTTACGAACACCAAAATTAATGCCGGTTAAATTTGCGTGGCAACTGGTTGCTTCAGCAAAAGAAATAATCATGTAGACTGGTAATAATGATTGTAATAATTCTTTATTAAATTCAATTTGTTGAACTTTTGCACCACCATCAGTTAAATGCTTTATTGCTTCATCAAAACTAGATTTAACTATATCATTTCACTGATAATCATTATAATTTAAAATAGCAATATTTTTACCTTCTATATTTTGATTTAAGTTTTGAGTATAGTTTTTTTCTTTACTTTGAACACTAGTAAAGTCTTGTTCATCGAATAAAGTAATACTATCCAAGACAATGGCAATATCTTCGACATGATTAGTAAATATACCGACTGTGTCTAAACTTGGAGCATAAGGAAAAACACCATTTCGTGAAATTAAACCATATGTTGGTTTAAAACCAACAATACCACAATAAGCGGCAGGTTTACGTACTGAATCACCAGTATCTGTTCCTAAAGCAAATGGTACAATTCCAGCAGCAACTAAAGCTGCACTACCACTAGAACTACCACCAGTGATATGTTTTAAATTCCAAGGGTTTAAGACGTGACCAGTAGCTGCATATAAACCATCTCCACCCATTCCTAGTTCATCAAGAGCAGTTTTAGCTATATTAATGGCTTTATTATTTGTTAATAACATATTAACAGTACTGTCATAATTAGGAATAAAATTAGCAAGAATTTTTGATGAACCTGTTGTTAAGAAATTAATCGTAGCAATATTATCTTTCATTACAAATGGAATTGCTGCTAATAAATTATCATTAATTTCTTGTTCAGTAATTAATTTTGTTTGTTTAATGGCATTTTGTTCTAGTGAAGTAACAACAGCATTTAATTTTTTGAATTGTTCTAGTCGTTTGTATACTAATTTAGTTAATTGATCTGGAGTAAGTATTTTTGTTTTTAATAATTCATGAAGTTGACGAATTGAAAGTTGGTGGTAATTAATTTTCATGATTAATCACCTGATTAATACTAATGTAATCATTTTCAACTTCTGGAGCAATACTTAAAACACTTTTAGATGTTAAATGAGATCCAACATTATCGGATCGTAATAAATTATTAATAATAGGAAATGGGTAATTTAAAGGTTCAATATCATTTGTATTAATATTTGTCACAATTTCCATTTGTTTTTCAATAGCTCTAAATTCTAGTAAAAGATTTTCACATTGTTCTTCGCTTAAATTGAACATAAGTTCGTTAGCAAATTCATGTAGCATTTTTGTTGTCATTTTCTTTTCAATTTTATCCATTTTTTGCTACCTCTTTCAATAAATTTTGTAATTGCTCTTCATTAATAATTTTAACATTAAGTTTGCGTGCTTGTGTTAATTTATTTCCTGGATTTTCACCAACAATTAAATAAGAAGTATTATTGCTAATAGTATTGGTGATTTTAGCACCATAGTTATTTAATAATTCAATGAATTCGTTACGACTTTTAGTTAAAGTTCCTGTTAAGACAAAAGTTTTACCATTCAATACTTGTGATTGGTTTTTTTGTAAATAATTAAAGTTAAGTTTAAAGTTTTGCAAGTTGGTAATTAGTTGTTGATTAGTAGGATTAAGGAAATAATCAATAAGACTAGTAGCAATTGTTGGACCAATTTCATTAGTATTAGCTAGATCATCAAAGGTTACTTCCATTAAGTTACTTAAAGTTAAATATTTTTTTGCAAGAATAATTGCTGTTTTTTGGCCAACATGGCGAATTCCCAAACCAAATAAAAGTCTTTCTAAAGAATTTTGTTTTGATAGAATAATTGAATTAGCAAGATTAGTGAAAGATTTTTCACCAAAACGTGGTAATGATAGTATTTCTTTTCGTAAATTAACTAAATTGTAAATATCACTAATAGTTTTAATTCATTTTAAATCTAAAAAACGTAATAATATTTTTTCATTTAAACCAATAATATCCATAGCATTTCTTGAGCAGAAGTGCATTAGTGATTTAAGAATTCGTGATGGACAATCACTATTAATGCAAAATTGATCAACTTCTGGCGGAACTTGTTCTAATTTTGTTTTACAAACTGGACAATGGATAACTTTTTTAAAAATAATATTGTTTATTTGACGATTACTAATAATTGGGGCAATTACTTCTGGAATAATATCACCGGCTTTTTTAACACTTACTAAATCATTAATACGTAAATCACGATTAATAATGTAATCACCATTATGAAGTGTGGCAAAAGTAACGGTAGTACCAGCAATTATCACTGGTTGTAATCTAGCATTATAGGTTATTTTTCCTGTTCTACCAACAGTTGGAAATATATCTAAAAGTTTAGTAACACTATTAACAGCAGGAAATTTATAAGCTATTGCTCATTTAGGTGCCTTATTAGTTCTTCCTAACATATCATAACTGGTTAGATCATTAATTTTAATGACAATACCATCAATTTCATATGGTAATGTATTTCTTAACTTTTCATATTTCTGAATATAAGTTCATACTTCTTCAATATTTTTACATAATTGTCATTCTTCATTAATTTTGAAACCATATTTTTGTAAGGTAAATAATGCTTGTTTATGGGTTTTAATATTATCATTAGTAGCATTAATATAATAGTAAAGAAAACCATCTAATTTTCTTGAATTAACAATATTAGTATCAAGTTGGCGAATAGTACCGGCTGCAGCATTGCGAGGATTAGCAAAGAGTGGTAAGTTTTGTTGCTGTTGTTTTTCATTAATGCGATTAAATTCTTCTTTACTTAAATATATTTCTCCTCTTACTTCTAATTTAGAATTAATTGGTATTGTTTTTGGTATTGTTTTGATTGTCAAAATATTATTGGTAATGTCTTCACCAGCAATACCATCACCTCTGGTAGCGGCAGTTTTTAATTTTCCTTTTTCATAAGTTATGGAAATTGATAGACCATCAATTTTTAGTTCACAAACATATTCAATGTTATTTTCTGATAATGTTTTTTTAATTTGTTGATCAAATTTTAGTAAATCTTCATAGTTAAAGGCATTACCCAAACTTAGCATTGGTTGTTGGTGAAAAATTTTTGTTAAAGAATTAAGTGGTTTATTACCAACAGTTTTAGTTGGAGAATCGTTACTATTAAATTGGGGATATTGTTCTTCTAATTTTATTAATCTATGATAGGCGCTATCATAAACTTGATCACTAACAGTAGGTGCATCTAAAACATGATATTCATAATTTCATTGTTTAATTTGGTTTCTTAATTGTATTATTTCAGTTTTAATATCATTATTTTTGTTACTCATATTACTTTCTCCCCTAATTGGTTTGTTAATAAGACATAATTAATTATAAATGAATTATTACTTTAATTGTAATATTGTTTTATAAAAGTATAATTTAGTGATGTAAATAAAATAAATAAATAATAATATACATTTTTAAAAAAAAATGATTATAATAAAATTAGTATTAAAAAATAATGGCTAATTAAGTATTTGGTTTTTAAACTCCTGTTAAGTTTATTTGGACTTAAAGGTTTTTTTATATATAACTAGACACATTTTTTAATATTAACCTTTGATAAGTTTTTAAGTATAGTATTAAAACTAAAAATAATTATTTTAATTTTATATGAGTTAGGAGTAAGTTATGAAAGATACATATGCATCTGTTCGTTTAGCACAAAAGCCAGAAAATGCTTTTGCTTGTCATCGTTGTGGTAGGGTTATTTTAATTGCCGAATTTTTAGAAGCAAAAAATATTCAATTGAATTGTAATCGATGTGGTTTTAAAAAGCATGTTGAAAAAATCAAAATAGAAAAAAAAGCAGAAATTAAAAAAACTAGAATTGCTGCTATTTCTTCCAAAAATTCTTCTAAAAAATAACTTAGCTTAGATTAATATTAATAATATTATAAAAAAGAACTCGGTTGAGTTCTTTTTTTACTTATTTTTTAGTTTTTTCATTTAAATACTCTTGATAATTATTATTTACTTGTTCTCAATTGATAACTTTTAATAATGCTTGTAAGTATTTCTCTTGTTCATTTTTATATTGCAGATAATGTGCATGTTCTCATACATCAATAGCGATCAATGGGTACATGTTCAAGAATCATGGATTGTCTTGATTAAAAGTTTTGTATAGTCTTAATGTACCATTATTGTCAATTACTAATCATGCTCAACCACTTCCAAAAATATCGATGGCAGTTTTTGTTAAAGCAGCTTCAAATTTTTCATAAGATTCAAAGCGATTAATGATTGCTTTACCAATAGTTGATTTTTCATTAAAACCTTTATTTTTCCCCAATAGTGAAAAGAAAAGATTATGATTAATTACTCCCCCACCAAATTGTCGAATGCTACTTTGTAATTTTTTTACATTACAAGTTTCTTTATCCTCACATATATCTTCTAATTTACAATAATTACTTAATAAACGATTTAGTTCCCCTTTAGTTTCAAGATTATAATCAGAAAAAACTTTCGGATGTTTATCCATTACTAATTTTAAAGAAGTTAAATATTTCTTATGAAGTTCTTCATAATGATGTTTCATTGTTTCTTGTGAAATATAAGGTTCTAAAGCATCATAATTATATGGTAAATCGATAATATTAATCTTGTATTTAGGCATTCTTTTCTATGCTCCTTTTCTTTTTAAACTCTTCACATATAAATATTGCAGTACAATATAATAAATTAATGTAAAATTACAAGTTTATTATATTACAAGATTTCTCACTATATGTTATACTAAAAATTAATATTAAATACTAATTTTACTAACAAAGGGTGAAAGTTTTCGTGCAGTACTTATACATGTTTAATAAAAAATCTAATCAAATTAATGTTTCTCACAACAATGATATCATACGTAGAATTAATGTAAACCAAACTGATAACATTAATAGTAATAATTTAGAAAAAAATGAACAAAAACAGTCATTTATTGATAAATTTACTTCAAAATCACTTAGTTGTGATGACACCAATAATTTTAATTTCAAAACAGCCAGTTGAACTCTAACAATAATTTATCTTATATCTTTTATTATAATTCCAATTCTTTATAGTTTAATCAAAACTTATGCTGTTAAAGATACTAGTCAAAGTTCATTTCTTAGTCTTTTTATTTTTAGTTTATTGCCAATTTTTGGCTTAGTTGTTTCGCTTGGTATTGATTGAGAAACTATGATTAAAAAAGGTGGGTGAGCTGCTTATAGTCATAGTGTATTTGGTTTTATTAGTGTAGTATTTGTTCTTTTATTTTTTATTGCAACAAAAGTTATTAGTGGTAAAAATGATGATGTAACTTCGCTTGCTACTACATTTTTAATTCAACAGTTATTTCAATTGTTAGGATCAATTTTAGTATTAATATTTTGTAGATCATTACTTGAGAGAATTATTACTACTTTAAAAGAAGCAAAATTAGATTTAATAACTTGAGTTACCATTTTTGCTGTTATTGGTAGTGTTTTAAATGTTATTTTCAACATAATTCCTAATTTTAGTCAATTTAATATGTTAACAAATAATAATACTTCAAAAAATCAAGATGTTTTAAATTTATTAATGAATAGTCCATATGGCATTTTTGTTTTAGTTCTTAGTACTATTTTTATTGCTCCAATTAATGAAGAAATATCATATCGTCATGGTACTTTTACCATTGTTCGTTATCGTTGGTTAGCATATGTTGCTTCATTAATTTATTTCCCATCAATGCATGTTATGAATAGTGGTGATTGAAATAATATTATTGGTTATTTAGGATTTAGTATTATATTACCCTTATTATTTATAATGACAGGGGGTAATACTACATATACTATTGGTTTACATGCTTTTTCTAATCTAATTGCAACTATTTCTGGTTTTATTAATAAAAATTAAAAGGAGAAATTATGACTACCTTAACAATTACTGCCAATGATGCTGATCAAACTTTAATTAATTATTTAAAAAAAGTATTTAAAACACTACCATTGTCAAAAATTTATCGTTTATTTAGAACAAAAAAAATCAGAGTTAATAATAAAACTACTACTGATTTTAAATATCGCTTACAAGAAAATGATTTAGTAGTCATTTATGAAAGCAATTTAGTTGTTAACTATAAACCAGAAAAAATTACTAAAGAAGCACCAATTGAATTGTTTTATGAAGATGATAATTTTTTAATTGTTAATAAAGATCATAATATTGTTGTCCATCAACCATATGATTCTTGCTTAGATAACATGGTAAAATATTATTTACAACAAAAATACCCTAAAAAGAAACGTGAGCAAACGTTTAATATTAGTCATCAGTATCGTTTAGATAAACTAACTAAGGGTTTAATTATTTATCCAAAAAATAAAATGACACAAAACGCACTTCATAATGCTACTAAAAATGCTCAAATTATTAAAAAATATTTGGCTATTTGTTCTGGTCAATTAACTAAAAATTTAAATATATCTGGTTATATTACTCATGATGAGTTAACAATGAAAATGAAATTTTCAATTGAACCAAGTGAACAAAGTAAAAGTTGTAGCACTATCTTTACACCAATATTTAATAGCAAAGACTTTACTTTAGTTGAATGTCAATTGGTTACTGGTAGAAAACATCAAATTCGTAGTACTTTACAATTTTTAAATTTACCAATTGTTGGTGATACTAAGTATCGGTCAACAATAGTTACCCCTAATAAAATTGCATTATTTGCTTATTATTTGTCATTTAATGATTTAGAAGAACCATTTGCTTATTTGAATGATCAAAAATTTATAATAAAAGATTTAAAAACAGATTTAATTAAACAGATTAAAAAAGAAAAATGATAAAATTACTCTATACTAATATAATAGATTACATTTTTATTTTTAATAGTGATTAATAATATTGAACTTTTAATTTTGGGTTGTTAACATATTTAAGTAAAAAACAAAATTAGTTTTATTTATATAGATTGGGTGAAGTAATGACAACTAAAAAAGGTATTTTTAATACAATTGTTGGTGTTATCATGACAATTGTTATCTCTATTTTACAGTTAACTTTTCTTTATGTTACAGGTTTAGCATATGGTGAAAAAATTAATGGTTTAATTCGTGTTATTATTTCTTTTTTGACTTACCTTAGTTTGACAGAAGGAGGACTTGGTTTAATTACCATTTTTTCTTTATATCGTCCTTTACAAAATGATGATTATGAAACTGTCAACGATATTATTAATACGACAAGAAAAAATTATCATCATTCAGGAAGAATATATTTAATTATTCTTGTTAGTGCTGGTTTTATTTTAGGATTAGCTAGTGTTCATTTACCAGAAATTGGTTTAGATATGGAAATTCCTTTTTGACAAGTAGCACTTATTATTATTTCTTTAGGATCACGTGAATTAATCTTTTTTTATTTTAGTGGTGCTTATCAAAATTTAATTCAAGCTGATCAAAAAGGTTATTTAAATCGTTTAATTTTTATTTTTTCAGAGATTATTATGTATATTTTACTAATGACATTATTAGTTATTAGAAAGTCTGATGGTAAACCAATAGATATGTATATTCCTTTTTTTGCTTATTTTGTTTGTGGTGTATTAAAAGCATTTGTTACTTTTATTGTTATTAAAATTGAATATCCGTGATTACAACATAAAAAATGAACACAACAAAAAAGAATGCTAGAACAATCGTGATGAGTAGCCCTGAATCGTTTACCTGACATGATTATTTCTAACATTGATATTATTTTAATTACTTTATTTTTATCACTGACAACAACATCAATTTACACTATTTATATTATTATTGCCACAACAATGCGCTCTATTGCTTTAATTTTAATTAGTTCTTTTCGTGAAGTTTTTGGATATTGAATTGCCAAAAGTGGACGAATTAGATGAACTGTGTATACTAAATTTGAGTTATATGCTTATATGATTGCTGGTTTCTTATTTATTAATCAATTTATTATTACTCAATATTTAGTGTCTGCTTTAAGTATTACAAATATTAATAACTCTGATGGTAATTTTGATTCTTCAAAAAATCTTTTTATTAATTTATTTTTGTCACAACCATGATTTATTTTACTTTTATCTTTAAAAAATACAATTCAAGTGGCAACTGAACCAGGAAAAGTTATTGTAAATGCTACTGTAAAACACAAAGAAACAATTTGAGGTTCATATATTCAATCAATGATAAATCTTATTTTAGGTGTTATTTTAGGTTGAATACTATCAAATTTAGGCTGAAAACATCAAAGTTATCAATATTTATCATTAAGTTTATATATGATTCTTCTATCAAGTTGTATTGGTTGAGTTTATCGTTTAATTTCAATCTGAGTTTATGTTTGAAAACATTTGACGTATAATAGTGATTTACGTTTTATTATTCAAAATACTTTAGTGTTAATTATTCCAATTTTAGCAGTAACATTATTTGGTTGTCTTTATTTCTTTGATAAATATCCACCAACATATAATTTCACAGATTATAGTTTTGTATTACGAGTTATCGGTTATTCATTATTGTATTCGTCAATTTTAATTTTTGGTTTAGCAATGACTATTAATTTTCGTCAGTTTTGATCAATTTTTAATTTTAAGAAATTTTTTACTAATTTATTTTCACGTAAACGTAAGCAAAAAGCATTTATGAATCAAGAAGTACAAGAATTTTTTAAAGATAGTAATAAACCTAAAAATAACTTTACTAATAAAACGTTTGATTGAACTGCTACTTATCAAACTACCAATATGAATGTTGATGACTTTATTGAACAAGAGTTGTTACGAAGAAAAAAAGAAGAAGTAGATATTAAAAGTGAAACAAAAGAATCTGAAAATTCTTCTATTCGCGTTGGTATTTATAAAATTAGAGGTTAGTTTATTTAAGGAGTGAATTACATGTTATTAAATGAAGAATGATTTGCAGAAAATATTGTTGAAGAAAAATATTTAGAATTATTAAAACGTAATTATCCTCAACATCAACTTAAAGATTTATTTTTATTAAACATTGATTTACGTTTATTGTATTTAAAACATATTTTAATGATTGAAAATTCTTTAAAAAATGTTTTATTACATCAACTTTTTAATGATAATGTTCAAAATTTAGGTAATGCTACTTTTCTTAATCCAGAACACCTAGCTCAAATGAAAACAGCTTTACGTTTGATTCGTGCTGGTTATAATAAATATAATAGAAGTGGTGTTTTAAAATCACGAACAATACGCAGTTTAATAGAAGTTATGTCATTTGAATGAACAATGAAATTATTACAAACTTTAAATGATAAAAGTATCGCTAAGATTGCTCATTATTTTGGTATCAAAGAATTTAATGATAGTAAAATTTTATTAGAACAGTTAGAGTATATTAAAGATGTTCGTAATTATTTATCACATAATTTTAAAGTATTAGCAATTCAATTTAAGTATAAAGAACGGTTTGCTTATTATGAACAAACTTTAAGTGCTAATAATGATCATCATTATTTGCACTTATTAATTACTCGTTTTTCTAGTAAAAACCAATTACTAGTGCCCTTTAATGTTGATTATGAAAATTTATTTAATAGTTATGATGTTAAAATTCATGATTGTATTAAGGAAGATAATCAAACTATAATCCATACTTAATATAGAAAAATTATTAAATTTTAGTAGATTTAATTAAGTATATTATAATGATATCAATTAATTACTAGTGTAAAATAAATGAAATTGAAGAAAGTAGGAAAAAAATGAAATCAGAGTATAATGAAAAAAAGATTTAAATATTACAGAATTAAAGCGACTGACTTATTAAAAGAGTTATTTCCTGAGGAAATTATTAGTAAAAAAAATCTTTTTCAGATAATAAATGATTTTTATAAAAACTTAGAAGTAAAATATAAAGGGGCGGTTGTCAAAAATTCGGAATAAATTAGTTCATATATAGTCTTATTATGCTTAGACAAGAAATAATTTGGCATTTTATGTAATTATAAATTTATCTTACTACTATTTTAAAAATATTACAATTAAAATACTCAATTTTATAAATTATAAAAACATTTTAATAATTTAATTAATATAAATATATAACAAAAATTCTTATTAACTTTTAATTTAATAAGAATTTTTAATTTTTTATTTCAAAATAAATAAAGTTATGTTTTTAAATTTATTTGATTACATTTAAAAATACTATATGTTCTATTAATAATCATTTCTTTTAAAACATGTCAAATATTTGTTTCAGTAAAACAACCAATATTTCATTTCGCACTTTGATTAACAATACCTTTTTTATTATTTTTAAAATACTGTTTTTTTAACTTTTTATGATTATCTAATTGGTTATATAAATAGTCAATTAATTGTTCATATTGACCATTATTAATTAAATTTTTACAATGATTATATTCTTTTACATACTTTCCTT
Source organism: Spiroplasma endosymbiont of Notiophilus biguttatus (assembly GCF_964030985.1). Lineage (NCBI taxonomy): Bacteria > Bacillati > Mycoplasmatota > Mollicutes > Entomoplasmatales > Spiroplasmataceae > Spiroplasma > Spiroplasma endosymbiont of Notiophilus biguttatus. The sequence continues at coordinate 150,234 of NZ_OZ034993.1, forward strand.
TATTTCCAGCCATTATTCCAAGATATAATGTTCTAATTAAATGGAATTTATCTAAAATAAACTCAGCACCAAGATAATCTGCTACATCTTTAATTCACCCTGCACTATCACTACAAATAATTATTTTTGCTTGTTCAATATTTTCATAAAATTTTTGACAATGTTCTTTAATAAATTCAGCAGTTTTTTTAACTCCAATTGCTGTTCTTGTTGGTCTTATAATTGCTTTTACTCTTTTATTTTGTACTTTGTGATTAATATTATCTGTATATGTTGTTATTAATTTCATAGAGTGTTTTATACCTTTACGTTTAAAATCTCAAAACTTTCGATGTCCATCATCAATCGCTACAAAAATAGGTTGATTTTTTTCTAACTTTACTTTTATTGGATTTGCTTCAATTACTTCTAAATTTTTAAAAACTCTATGAACAGTGCTAACACTAATACCTGCTTTTTTACAAATAGCACAAATATCATGGTATCTTTTTCCGTCAGCAAAATATTCAATAATAGTTTGTTCAACATCTTCACCAATTCTTTTATATTTAGGTAATTCTAGTCATTCATCAACTAAACAAACACGAACTCATTTTTGTAATTTTTCATCAAAATATTCATAAATTCTTCTTTTATAAGTTACTAATCCATACATTATTTTTCTTCTTCGATATTGATAATCAACGATTTTATATTTCTTTTTATCTCTTGTTTTAAATATTCTTCAATCTCGTTTTTCTAATTTCTTTGTTATATGTTCTAAAACTAATTTATCAATTTTTGCATTTTGTTCTCTAAAATTTCATTTATAATTAAAACTCATATTTAATTCTCCTAATCTGTTTCTACACCAATTATTAATTTTAAATTGCATAAATTTAAAGTGTTAAAATTTGGTAAATAACATTAATAATTTATTTTATCCACAATAATCCACATAATAATGTAATTATGAATAAAATAATGGTATTGCGAAAAAAAGTACTTCCATATTTGCAATATAATAAGCAAGTAATATTCAATTAATAGTATAGGTATCACAAAATAAATGCCTTTAATTTAGGCGTTAATTTTGTGTTTAAAAGCATACTTGTAAAAATAACATAAATTAAGTACAATTAAATAATAAAATTTAGGAAAAAAGGAGTAAATTATGAAAATTAAAGGAAAATCATTAAAAGTTGTAAATAAATTGAAATATTTAAAAAATATTTTATATTATGAATGTTATTTGTCAAAGTAAAAATTGTAATAAAAAATGAAGCAATATTATATTATTAGAATTAAAATCTACAACCATTAATCTTTTTCTTTGTGATAATCATGCAAATAAATTACAACATGAATTATTACCAAAATGATTAAAAACTTTTGAAAAATTAAGAAAAAATGCCAAAATAGAACGTATGAGATTAATGGATAGAAAGGGACAACTAGAACAATAAACTGATGTATTTCTATTTTTTGTTAATTTAATTATATCATAAAATATATAAATAGTTAAAAATATAATTATGATTTTATAACTTAAATAATACAAAAATACTAATCTTAAAATTAGTTTTTAAAAATATTAAATTTTAACTTATTAAGTACTATTAAGATAACTTCTTGCATTTAAATAATTTGCTTTTGCTATTAACATATTATTTAATGTTTGATGATGATATATTTTTGCTCCATTAGTTAAAGATTTTAAAAAATGATATACATCACTTTCAACACTACAACCAATATTTCAATCAGCATTTTGATTAATGATTCCTTGTTCATTATTTTTAAAATAATTATAAGTTTTTTTTAGTAACTTTATTATGATTATTTTCTAAAATAGTAATTAATTCATTATACTTACCATTTGAAAAAGTAGTTGTTACATCTAAATATTTTGTTCAATCAAGTGCTTTCTTTTGATGTTTACCACGAACATTAACAAAAGATTTTCATAAATAACTATAAGCATGATATTTATCTAAAATATAATAACAACCCAATCAACTAGCCATTGCTCTAATTCATAATGCACAATCACCAGCAACTACTAAATTATAATTATTATATTCTCAATTAATAGCAAATATATTTAATTTAATATCATAATTATTATTAATAGTTTGCATTGTAAAATTATGTAATTCTTCTTGTTTTGGCGCATCATTAGTTTTAAATAACATAAATGAAGTTATTTTCTTTTCTAATTTATTTCTATATGAATAAATTTTTTTCTGCCAAGATTAAAAGTTAAAAGTTTACAACAATATTGCTGTTTTAAACCATTTTCATCTCAACAAGTTATATAAGCATCATCTGCACATATATTTAATTTTTGATTATCTAATACTTTATGTTTTTGTTCAGGTATTCATTTTGGAATTTTTGCATCTTTAAAAATGGCATTGGTTAGATAAGTTTACTTTCTTGTCTTCAAATCTGTACAAATTGATTTGGAGGCATTTTCAATCTAATAACTATTCTATCATTGTTTCAATATCTAACAAATTTTTCTAATATTTTTATTAAAACTTTCCATACTTTCAAAAGTGCTACCAAACATCATTTTAAAATCTCTTTTAATTCAACGATTTAAACATTCACTAACTTGATTACCTTTAAAACCTGATAGACTTTTTGAGTGAATTAGATTAGTACTTGTATTAAAAACTTTACTAACAATTTCGCTTGTATTAGCAGAACCTAAATCTGATTGAATAGTCGTAAAATTACATTGTTTAGCACTCGCTAATTCTATTTGATTAACCACATTTAACACAGTTTTGGCATTTTCATTTTTGTTTATTTTTCAGCCAACAATTGAATTACTGTACATATCAGTAGCAAAAACAACTAATAATTTTGTTTTTTTATCACCAATAATTATATTTTTAAATCATGTGCCATCCATACCAACTTTTTCAAGAAAGTTATTACTTGAAAAATTACGTTTTAATAAATCTTTATTATTTTTTAAATCACTATTTTCTACTACTCTATTTGTTGATTTAGGTTCTAATAATAATTTAATATTATTATCTTTTAATATTTGTTTTATGCTTGTTTTACTGCATTTAAGACCTTTATTTTTTATTTTTAACTCTAATCTTACTTTTTCAAAACTAGTCATATTAATGTACTTTTTTTCATTTTTAATGAGAACTATTTTGTTTATTGCTTGTATCAAATTATCATTAATTTTTGATTGATATTGCTTTTTACCTTTTTTTACTCATAAATAGTATGCTGTTTTGCTAATAGCTATGTAAACAATAATTTTATTTAATTGATGACCTTTTTGCTTATATTTTTCTACTATTAAAAAACACTTATATTTTAATAATTTACTATTTTTTCCCCTTGTTAATTTCTTTTCACAGGCTAATTGCTCCTTTAAAAGTTCTTTTTCAACCTCATCTTTTAAAGCTTGTTTTCTAAGTTTATCAATTTCTTTGTTTAATAGTTTAATTTCAATATCTTTCTTATCGATCCTGTGAGAAGTTTGGGATTTAGAAATTTTGGTGAATGCATTTTCACCTTTAATTTGATATTGGTTAACCCAATTATAAATTAATACTGGAGTTGATAATTTATATTTGACTTGAATTTCATGTATTTTTAGTTTTTTATCAACTAAATACTCATTAACAATGGCTAATTTTGTTTCTTTTGAATAAACTTTATAATTCATAATTTCTCCTTCTGTATTAATTATTTTTAATTATATTACAGATTGAAAATATTAATTGGTAAACTTAAGTGACTGATGCCGATTTCTTTTTTTTAAATTGTTGTTTTAAGTATCAATCATAAATAATAGCAATAATAGCTAAAATAAAACCAATAATAAGAAAACCAGAAATAATATAACCCAAAGTATTACCACGTACTTCATTAATTGTTCAATTAACTGATAAATTTCATATATTATTTATTTCTTTTGCATTCATATTTTCTAATTCCTTAGAAGTATAATTAAGTTTTAAAGCGGCATTTCACAATTTTATACCAGCAGCAGTATTTCAAAATTCAACAATAGGTAAATTATTACCATGATAAATAGTAAAATATTGTCAGTTGCTAATATTATTTCAATTAACAGTTTGTAATAAATATACATCATTATTGCTTTTGGCATTTAATTTAAAAGTAGTTTTTGGTTTTAATGTTCATAAATTCATTTTATTCATAGTAGTACTATCAATAGTAATAATATTTACAAATTGGATACTATTATCATAGTTAAAATTAATTGTAAAACCATCATTATTGTTAGTACTATTAATATCATATAAATTATTATTTACTATTCCTACATATTTAATATTAGTATTGGTACTATTATCTAATGTTGGCAAAATATTTTGATTATATATTAATACATGGTAAGTTATTATTTCATCTTTAAATTTAATATTAATTTCAGAATTACTATTAATAATTGTCGTAATACTATTATTTATATTTGGTAATAATGGTTGATCATCATTAATAGTAATATCTTTTAATTCGTCATTAGTTACATTTAAAATTAGATTATTATTACTAATTCAATTATTAGTACGATTAACTGCAGTGGGTTTGTCTTTATCAATATATGAATTAATAAAATTAATCAATTGTTCATTTTTAGTTTTAGTAAATTTAATAGTATTAATTCGACTTCAATTATTATTTTTACTATCACTTAGTAATAATTTACTTGTATTATTATCAATAAAACCAAGATTATCATTTATTCTTTGGAAATTGGCACAATAACCAATTTTAGTAAAAGTACCTAATTCATCTACAAAATAGCCAATTTCTTGTTCATCAATAAAAACACATAAACCATCATGAAGTAAAATGAAATTATTCATATAATGTTCATTAATTTTTGTAAGTTTAATATCATTACTATCAGTAATGCTTAACTTATAGGGTTGTCCAAAAAATTTGGAACTATTTTTAATATTTACATTTAAAACTCCTTGATTGTTACCGGTCTTACTAAAAAAAACAGTAGTAGTACTAAACAGTGGTGTCTTATTGAAAATTAATGGTTTTGTTGTGGCATTGCCATTATCATCTATTGTTAAATAAAATAATTGACCATTAACATCACGAATAATGCCACCATTATCATTAATGGCAACAAAAGAATTTAATAGTATTGGATTAGGAGCGTTAATATTAATTGGCTTTATATTACCATCATCTTTTAGAATATAAGAATTTTGATCACCACCAACAAAAATGCCAAAAGTAGAATTTATAGCAGTAAAACTAGTTTTACCTTTTCCATAATGATATGGAGTAACGAAGTTAGTTACTTTTCCATCCGTGTTAATTAAATCAGCACCAATATCGGTACTAACGATATTATTACCAAAGTTAGTGAAAGTATGATTTGGAGTTTCAATGGCAGTAGCATCATCACTAATACCATTTTTAGTCATTAAAAATGAACTATTAATAAAATTACTATCATCACTTTTATGAAAATTATTTAAAGTAGCAATTCCCAAGTTATCATTAAATCTAATAAAATTACTAATTTGTAAGTCTAGATTATCATATGTACCATCCTTATTTAATAAATAAGATTGTGCTTGTGAATTTGTAAAAATACCAGCAATAGAATTAGTTGAATCATTTTCATTTCAATTATAAAAATTTCCACTTTCAAAAGCTAAAGTTAAACTTTGTTCATTTAGGATAGTATTTTCTGTTTTTATTTCTTTATGATGATAATTATTTATTTTCACTTGGTTTAAATTAGTAAAAGTAGTTAGTGAAATAGTAACTAGTGTATATAAAATTTTAAACATATTATCAATTCCTTTAATATAAACTAATATTAATTATAAAGATTTTGAAGATAGTGTATAGCAAAATAATAAAAATAAGTTACAATTTATATATGATATTTTATAAATTAAGGAATGATTATAATTATGAAAAAAATTTTAACATTAATAGGTACTATTACTTTTGGTAGTGGAATAGTAACACCAGTTTTAGCTTGTTCTGATCAACAACAAGATAGTATTTTAAAAGCAATTACTAATGGTAATGGTAATTATAATGGTTGAGAATCAACTTTATCAAAAGTTGGTATTAAAAAACCAATAGGTGTTCCTATTGATGGTCAAAGACCTGAAAAAGAACAAGTTATTGAAAATGAAGCTTTAGAAAACAGTTTTTCACAATCACTTGCCAAATTAATTTTAGATAAAACAAATATTAAAGAGCCAACTTGATTTGATAGTCAATTAGAAGTAGGTACTAAATGTTATTATTTTACTATTGATAATGGTAAAATAGATGAATCAACAAAAGCAAGAACTTGAGATGTTTATGCTTCAACTGGTAGAATTAGTATTAATATTACTTATCAAGTTGGAGTAGTAAATAATGATAAAAGTTTTAAAGTTGAGCAATACATAAAAAAAACTTTTAATATAAAATGTTTTTATACACAAAGCGATTACATAGTTTATAGTTGTGTTAGTGATGTTACTAAATTATCAGGACAAATAGTACCAATTAGTGTTGATGAAGAAAGTAAACCTGTTATTGATAAAACATATGCTGATTTTTCTCAAAAAACTAAAACTTTAGTTCAAGAAGGAATAAGTTTAGCATTAAAGAATAATCCTTCTGTTAATTCTGTTAATATTAATATTAAAGGAATTGATGGTCAAAAAGTTATAAGTTCAGGTCCTAATAAATTAGAACTTAAACTTAATTTTGTGATTAGTTTTCAAGATTCATTAATTGACATGTCTTTATCTTCGCCTTATGATGATAATAATTATGTTCCAACAATACTTCAATTTAATAGTTAAAAGGAGTTTAATATGTCCAATAATTCAGAAGCAAAAAATAAAGATAAAGAGCCACCATTAATCGTTGATGCTTTTACTTTTAAAAATATTGGTGTTAAGCAAGAGATCCATTCTTCATGAAAAAACTTTAATTGAAAAATAACTTCCAAAAATTTATTGTTAATTTTTATTGGTGCTTTTTTAACAACTGTTTCATTTTTTTATTTTATTAATCGTGCTGGCTTATATACTAATGGTTTATCAGCTTTTGCGCAATTAATAGCTAAATTTATTGCTTTATCTTATAACGGCGGTATTACTGAGCAAGAAACAACACAAGCATTTTGATTTTATCCAGTATATTTTCTTATTAATGGTCCTATCATTATTTGAGGATTATTCAAGGTTGGATTTCGTTTTACTCTTTATACTATTATTTATTTGTTATTTCAAAATGTAATTAACTTTTTGTTAACAACAATTGATGCTCTTAAAAATTTTCAAGTTTTAGGTAATGAGCCGTTAAAAGGTACTACAGATTATTGGCACTTAGTTTTACCACGTACTTTTATTTTTGCTGCTTTAGGTGGATTAATTTATGGTGCTGGTATTGGTATTTTATTTAAAACTGGTGGATCTAGTGGTGGTATGGATTTTATTAGTACTTATATTTCTATGAAACGTAAATATTCAATTGCTACTATTATTAGAAATACTAATATTATTATTGTTGTTATTGTTTTAATTCTTGATGGAACTTTTTTACAGAAAACTAGTCTTGTTGATAATTTTTTAGTTAAGCCTTACTTTATGTCAACGCTTGTTTATATTTATGTAGCAGCCTTTGTTATGAATAGAGTTTATCCAAAATATATGTTGATGAGTGTCTTTATTATTTCTAATGAATTGGAACAAATCCGTAATGATATTTATCGAAATAATTATTTACGTGGTGGTAATGTTTGAAATGTGAAAGGTTTGTATTCAGGTAATGAATATAAAATGATGATGACAACGATGTCATTATTAGAATATAATTTTTTTAAAACAAAAATAGTTCGAATTGACCCTAAAGTTTTTATGGTAGCAGTTCCTGCAAAATATATGCATGGTGGTAATGCAGGTAAACCTCCACAAAATGCACCTGTTAATATTACTGAAATTAATGATTTTTTAGAAAAAAACTAATAATATATATGTTATAATGTAATTAGTTTTATAATAGTAGGGTTTTTAGACTTCTAAATAGATTATTATATCTATAGTTAGTCTTTTTCTATTTTATAAAACAAAATTAGTTATAAACTATATTAAGAATTAAAAAAGAATGGAATAATTATGAAACAAAATTTATTGCCAAAGGTTGTAAATGAGATTGTTAATAATATTCATACTGACTATAATAATAGTAGTAATCATTGATGAATTAAATTAATAAATAATCGTTTATGAATTAGTTTATGAATTATTACTACCATTATTGCTTTAGTTGCTATTGCTGCTAGTATTGGTATTAACAAATCATCATTTATTAAAAAACCATTTACCATTATTAGTATTATTGGATTCATTGTTGGATGTTTTTTATTAGTACAGAGTTTTGTATTAAAAAATAAAATTCATGAAAAATTAATAGAAGAATTACCAATTATTAACTATTATCAATGAGTTATTAAAGATAATAATTCACAAATGAATTTAACAACTATTAGTGATTATTGAACAATTGAACCACAAGGTAATTTACCTTTAGATGAAGAACCTAATTATTATAATTATTGCGAACAAGTAATGATAGGAAGTATTAATGGTCAAAATTTTAACTATGGAAGTATTATTAACCAAAAAGTCATGTATGAGACAAGTTCTGGATATAATAGTGCTGCTCAAGTTATTGAAACAGAAAAAATTACTTGCTATTATACACGTTTTGTTTATTATACAACTATTATTAGGAATAATAATTTTACAATGACATTAACACCACGTAATATATTTTCAAAAAAATTTCGTAGTAAAAAGAAAGTTCAATTAGAATCAAATTTATTTGAAGATTTATTTGAAGTAAAATGTGATAATCAAATTAAATTAAGATTAATTTTAGAACCAAAAGTAATGAATCTACTTAATGAATTTGCTTATAGTTTAGGAAATAAGGATTTACCAGTTATTCATATAGAAAATGAACAATTAACATTAAGTTGAAAATATGAATTAGGAAAAAATTCTTATAATGATGGAAAAGGTAAATTGATGGTTTTACCCACTACTACTAATCTTGAAAAGTTTATTAATAAATTATTAGCAATGATTAGTAAAGATATTTTAAATTTAACGCAAGCACAAATGTGAGTTAATAACTTATATTTATTATCATAATAATTATATATAAATTACTTTACAATAATTTAAAAATAAGGTAGATAAAATTATGAATAACTATCAATTATTAAAATCAAGTTGAAAATGATTTAACAATAAATACTTAATGCAAACAATCTTATGAATGTTATTAACAACTTGTTTGATTATTTGTGCAATTTTATGAGAAGTTAAAAGTAGTATTTTTAATAAAATTTTAACATTTGATTTTTTTAATAATGCTAGTATTACTGATGAAACTATTATTACTTTAAAAACTTATTTATATATTGCTATTTTTAGTAGTTGTATTGCAAGCAATACTTTAATATTTATTCAAATCAAATGTTGAATGAAAAAATATATTGAAAATAAATATAAGGTAATTTCAAATTTTGAAAATAATTTTTTTATTTTTAAAGCTTTATTAGTATTAAATGTCGCTAGAAACATTACTTATATTTTTTGTTTTACTAATGTTTTTACCACATTATTTGTTTTAATTTATTGATTTTGTTATTTTATTATTTATATTGTTTTAGAAAAAATATTAGAAGAAAAAAATCAGATTCTTGGTAATCCTTGATGAAAAGATATAGAAAAACGATCATTATTTATTATTTTAGGTTTTGAAGTTTTATATTTAATTGTAAAAAATTCAATTTTAAATTTTACTAAGGGTGCTATTAACATTGATCAAGTTTTAAAGTACTTTATTCCCGCTAGTTCTTTAGCATTAATATTAGCAGTGTTCATTCAAAGTTTAGTTAAAAATGATGTTAAAACTATTTTAAATAATATTAAAAATGTTAAAACTAAAGTTGATGATTTTAAAATATTTTATAATTGAGATTATAAAAATATCATTAATGATTTTCTATTTGTTAAAGAAGCACCATTAATTATTCGAAATGAATTAAAACAAAAAGTATTAACTAATGAAGAAAAAAATAAAATATTTGAACTTTTACATGAAATTTATCAATTTCTAATATTTGTTGAAAAACAAAATATTAAAGTTAGTGAGTTGAAATATATTTATTATCATTTATTTTATGAAATAACTGACCGCGATGAAATTTCACAAATTAAAAATAGAATTATTAATACAAAAAAGAAAAATATGAAGATAATACTAAAAAAGTAGTGATTATCTAAGGAAGTTTATTATGAAAAAATTATTAAAAATTATAAGTGTTTTTGCATTTACTAGTATTACTACTATTAATATTAGTGCATGTGATGTTTTTCAGAATTCATCAGTTGATTATCAGCAATTATTAGAAGATGCTGAAAATTTAATTGCTAATAATACTTATCCCAATTTTACTAATTTTTTAAAACCCGAAAATAAAACTCATGTTTCTGATTTTAAAAAATTAATTGAAGAAAATATTAGTAACTTGTTTAATACTGCTCCAGAAGATTTTAGTAATATTACTTATGAAATTACTAATGGTCAAGATGAAATAAAAAAAATTAGTACTACTAATATTAAAATTCATTTAGCTGTTTATAATAATTCTGCAGTAAAAGATTGTAGTTTTGATGCTAATTTTAGTCCATTACAAGATTATATAAATGAAAAATTAGAACCATTAGTCAATGGAACACAATATTTATCAATTAATAAAAAGGATAGTGGTGGATTTTATAATGACTTAGTTACTGCTGGTGCTACTTTTAAACGAAAAGATGAGCAATATTTAAGAAATGATTCAGATAAAGCTAATAATTTTTGAAGATCATTTCAAGAGTGAATTCCTTCTGAAGAAGTGAAAAACCCTTTACTTGGTAATATTTTAGTTCCATTGTTAAATTTTATTCCAAAAAAACCAGTTACTGGTTTAACTTTTGATAATTTTAAACCATATTTGTTAAATGCTGGTGCCTATAATAATGTTATTGCTATTACTGGCAATAAAAAATTTGGTGATAAATATTATGATTATATAAAAATTGGATTAGAGGGTAAAAATTCAAAGGATATTGCTTTTGGTAATAAATATGAAGGTTTAACTTTTATTTTTACTACTAATAGTTAGTTAATAAATTTTAGTTCCTTTTTGAAAAGATAAAAATTAATAATAAAAATTAATTTTATAACTAATTTTGTATTAAAAAAATTAAAAAAATATAGACAAGTTATAAAACACATGCTATTATTTTTTCATACCTTTTTAGGTTAAATAATATATGCGACTAAAAGAAGTAGTTTCACGTAATAATTATATTACTGGTTGCTACTTTTTTAAAATAAAAAGTAGCAACTTAAGAAAATTATTATGATATATGAAAGAAGTGTTTAAAATGTCTCCTTTATTTATAGATAATCAAAATCCTAATATTCGTAGAATGTCTGATGACAGTGCAATAAGTTTATTGGGTTCAAATGGTGATTTTTCTAGTATATCTAATAGTAGTACAATATCTATTTTTGAAGAAACTGCTGCTATTAGAGAAAACAAATATTTATTAAAAATAACTAAACTTTTAGGTAAAAATATTACTTTTATTGTTGCTCTTTCTGGTAATAGTACTGCTCAAATGATAAATTAGGGGACAGTAACAAAAACGGAGGATATAATTACTTATTAACTATTTCTTATATAGAATTTAAGAAATAGTTAATAAGTAATTATATACAATTGTAAATTTATCTTACTACTAAATTAAAATAATTTCAATCAAAATACAAATATTGAAAAAAATTAATTAAATAACGGACTTCTCCCCACAAGTACTTGTGGAGAGAAGTCCGTTATTTAATTATGATTTTTTAACTGCTTTAACAGTAAAGTGGAATTTAACTGATGAACTAGCAATTACTTGTGGTGCATTAGGTACGGTTGCTACAACTTTGTAAATCAAATCCATTTTATAGTCTAGTGTATCTCCTGAACATATATATTCATTTAAACATTTTTGTGTATGTTCTTTAAATTGATTTATTAAATCATTAATAGAAACATCTGTTTGATTAGCAATTGATCATCCTCATTGTTGACCTTGTGCTAATACATATGCTTTTGGAGTTGTTTCTTGAAGTCTAGTAAGTAAATATTCTGGTACAATCGGTGTTATACCAACACTTGTTACTAATACGAATGTTCCATTTCGATATTTTTCATCTTTTAAAAATGCAACTTTTTCTGTATCTGGTAAAGCTTCTAATATTTGGTTAATATATGGAACCATAGTGTTTAAGTTAGATTGCACACTAATAGGATCAACGTTATCTTGTACATTAATAATATTAATGTCAGCATTTCCAGTAGTTGTTGTATGTTCAATTTTTAAATGTCCTAAAGAAAATGTAGTTTTTTGTATATTTTATTCTCCTTTGTTACTAAAATAAATTACTATTTTTAGTTTATTTTAAGATTAAGATTTACCTAATGTAATATATTTTTATTTTTAATATCGATAATAGCAAGAGCTTTATAATAATGTGAAAGTGATATTAGATAAAAATATTTTGTGTAAATCTTAATTTAAGTCTATAATTAAAAAAATGAATATATGAAATGGCAACCCTTTTTAGGACTATTTTTTGGTAGACATTTTTTCTTGATATTTAATGGGAGTTAAGTAGTTTAAAGTGCTGTGGATTCTTATATTGTTATATCAATTGATATAATCAAATAATTCTAATTTTAACTGTATTAATGATGTAAATTTTTTGTCATTAATAAATTCAGTCTTGAAAGTTTTAAAAGTTGCTTCAGCAACAGCATTGTCATAAGGACAACCTTTTTTACTTAAAGAGCGGGTAATATTGAATGCTAATAAAAGTTTGTTAATAATTTTATTATTAAATTCGTTACCTCGATCGCTATGAAATATTTGCATATCTTTTAAACAGCGATTTGATTGCATAAATGCTTGATATACCAATGATGCATCTTTTTTAGTACTACACTATGTCCAACAATTTCGCGGTTAAATAGGTCTATTAATAAGCAAATATAGTTTCATTTACCATTAACTTCAACATAACTAAGATCACTGACAATCACCTCATTTTTAATTCTATTATTAAAGTTTCTATTAACAATATTAGTGATTTGTTCATTATTTACTTTATTACGATGATTTTTAAATGATAATTTAGTGTATTTTGACATTAAATTATGTTTATCCATAATTTTTTTAATTTTTCTTCTTGATAAATAAATTTCTTGTTTTTCTAGTATGACTTTTAATCTTCTTGTTCCATAAACACATTTGTTTTCTTTAAAAGCACTAATAACAGCTTGATCATAAATATTATTTTTGATTTTATCTTCTTTTTTCTTTAAATTAAAATAATATGTTGATTTAGAAATTTTTAAAAAACGACACATTGGGCGAATCTTATATTTTCATTTATTATTTGCAATAATCTCTACTTTCTGCCTATTATTAGTGCTGCTTGCTTTAAAATATCATTTTCCATTCGTAATTGTTTTAATTCTTTATTCATTTGAATTAATTGTTTTTCTAAATCAGAAAGATTATCTTTAGTTTTAAAACTTCCCGAATTAGTAAATTGCTTAATTCATTTATATGCAACTGCTCTTGTAACATTGTACTCTTTAACAAGACAAGATACTGATTTGCCACTTTGATATAAAGCTACTATTTGTTTTTTAAATTCATCTGTATATGAAGTAATATTGGCCATAATTATATTTCCTTTCTTTTAACAAATATTGTTATTTGTCTACATAATTAGTGTCCAATAAATTGTAGCCGATCCAATACAATAAAAAAATAATGTCTGCATAGAAATATAAATTTTCTAATATTTTATTTCGGAATTTTACGTTTATTGGCAATAACTTATATACATTATTATTTCTGAAAACTTTAATTAGATATTAGTAAAATAAAATCTAATTAAAGGTGATTGAAAATGAATATTTTAGACATAATAAATAAATTTCCAAACCAAGAATCTTGTATAAAATTTTTAGAAGAAATAAGATGAAATAACAAACCAAAATGTCTTTTTTGTTTTAGTGAAAAAGTTAACTCTGTTTTAAAAGAGTCGCGTTATAAATGCAAAAAATGTCATAAGTCTTTTAGTGTAACTGCTCAAACTATTTTTCATCATACACGTGTATCACTTCAAAAGTGATTTATTTTAATAGTATTAATGGCTAATGCTAAAAAAAGTTTATCATCATCTCAAGCTTCAAGAGACTTAAATTTACGTTTAGCAACTGTATGAAAAATGATGCATAAAATTAGAAAGGCAATGGCTAATGATGAGATTAAATTATTAGCAAAAATATTAGAGATGGATGAAACATATGTGGGTGGAAAACCGCGTAAATATAATGATGTTGATAATAAAAATAACTCATTACGTGATAGAGGAACTAGTAAAGAGTGTGTTGTTGGCATTATTGAACGAAATGGTAATGTTAAATTATTTCATGCAAAAAATAAAAGTATTAAATCTGAAGATTTAATGAAAATAGTTAAAGAAAATGTTGATATTAACAATTCTATTCTTTTTACTGATGAATATCGTGGATATTATAAAATGAATAAAATTTTACCACATGAACAAGTTAATCACAAAAAATATTTTTCTTATAATGGTATTCATACAAATACAATAGAAAGTTTTTGAGCAATATTAAAAAGAGGTTTTATCGGCCAATTTCATTGAGTTTCAAAAAAATGACTCCAATCTTATTTAAATGAATTTTGTTTTAAATATAATAACCGTAAAGAAAAAATCACATTTAAAAATATCATAATTAAATTATTTATTAAGAATTAAGTGTTAACCAATAAGCGTAAAATTCCGTTTTATTTTAATAATGTTTAAAAGAAAACTAAGCAAAAACAATTATTTTTTAAAATATTGTCAATATTATCAATAGTTAAATTTGTATATTATAATGATTTTATATATTTATGTTATAATCAAGAAAATTATCATTACTATTAAAAATAAACTAATATTGGAATTTTTTAAATATTAATTTGTGGGTGCTTTAATGACAAGAATGGAAAAATATAAAAGTTTACGTGAACAAATTACTAAAGAAATTAAAGAAAATAGTAAACTTTGAGAACAAGAACAAAAAATAGAAAATTATTATCAGCAACTAATAAAAATTGATAAAGCATATTTTGAACCAATTTTTCAAAAATTAAATTCTGATTTAAATTTAGTTAATTTTGAAAATTATTTTATTAAAAATAATGAACAACATTTAGATGATAATGATAAATTAATATTGGAAAATATGTTAGAAAATATTAATAATATTTTAAAAAAATATAGTGAAAATATTGATTTTGAAATAGTTGATGTGCCATTAATAAATATTAATTTGGAATATCAAACACTAATTAATAGTATGGATAATAAAATAAATGAATTTCAAAAAGACTTAGAAAGTAAAATTCATGATGTCAAAAATTTTGTTAAAAATTTAGAATTTAAATATAAAAAGTATAAAATAAATAATAGTGATCTTAATAAAGGACTAAAAGAAATTAATCAAGAACATAATAATTTTCAAGATGAATTACAAAAAATTAAAATTAAGCATAATTATAAATGAAGTTTAACAGTATTTAGTATTATCATTATTTGTTTAATTTTAATAGTCGTGTTAGTATTATCATTAATATTATTTATTAAGTAGAGAATGGAGAAAAACAATGTACCCAAAGATTAATATTGCAATAGATGGTCCAGCAGCTAGTGGTAAATCAGCAGCAGCATATTTGCTTTCTAAAAAAATTGATTATCAATTTATGGATACAGGAATTATGTATCGTAGTTTTACTAATTATTGTTTAAAAAATAAAATTGCTTTTGAAAGTGAAGATTTAATACTTGCAGCATTACAACTTTTTGATATACGATGAGTTAATGGTCATTTTTTATTTAATGATCAACCACCAACAGAAGAAATTTATGATAAAAATGTTACTAGTAAAGTACCATTAATTGCTTCATTATCTGAAGTTAGAAAAGTTATGGTTGCTAGAATTCAAGAAATGGTTAGAAGTCAAGGCTTTATTGTCGTTGGCAGAGATATTAGTAGTGTTGTTTTACCTGATGCTCAATTAAAGATTTTTTTAACTTCTAGTTTACATGCTCGTAGTGAAAGAAGATATAAACAATATATTAAAGAGGGTATTAATATTACACAAGAGCAAGTATATAATGATATGGTAATTCGTGATAATGTTGATAAAACTCGTAGTACTGGTCAACTAGTAATTGTTGAAGATGCAGTTATTTTAGATAATAGTGATTATAATTTACAAACGACCGTTGATAAATTAAAAGTTTTATATGATAATTACTTTAGTCATAAAAAATAATATTTTAAATATAAGGATTTGAATAAAATGAATAAGTTACCAAAAGTAGTAATTGTAGGACGCCCTAATGTTGGTAAATCTTCAATTTTTAATCGTATATTACAAAAAAAAGTAGCAATAATTGAAGATATGCCTGGAGCAACTAGAGATCGAATTTATGGTATTGGTGAATGATTAACACAAAATTTTGTGATTATTGATACGGGTGGTATTACTAAAACAATTACTAATTTTACTCAACAAATCAATCAACAAGTTAATATTGCTTTAGCTGAGGCTGATATTGTTTTATTTGTTTGTTCTTATCAAGAAGGTCTAACTCACGAAGATGAAAATATTGCCAAATTATTATACAGAACTAAGAAACCGGTTATTATTATTGCAAATAAATATGATAATGTTCAAAAAGATAATGATAAAATTTATGATTATTTAAAAGTTGGTTTTGGCGAACCAATTTTAGTCTCTGCTAGTCATGGTGTTGGTTTTGGTGATTTATTAGATATGATAATTACTAAGTTACCAAAAGAGGTTCATACAGAAAAAAAAGAACATATTAATTTAGCAATTATTGGTCGTCCCAATGTTGGTAAATCAAGTTTAGTTAATACTATTCTTCAAGAGAATAGAGTTATTGTTTCACCAATAGCAGGAACAACAACTGATGCTATTGATAGTAATTTTGTTTATAATAAAAAACAATATTTTGTTATTGATACTGCGGGAATTCGTAGAAAAGGAAAAATTACTGAAGATTTAGAAAAATATAGTTTAATTAGAACTACTAATGCTATTGAACGTAGTGATATTGTTTTGTTTTTATTAGATGGTAGTGTTGAAATTCAAGAACAAGATTTAACAATAGCAGGAATGGCAAAAAATTTAGATAAGCCAGTTATTATTATTGTTAATAAATGAGATTTAGTTAAAAAAAATGAAAAAACAATGCAAGAGTTTACTAACAAAATAAAAGAAAAATTTAAATATCTTGAGTATTCTTTTGTTGTATATTTATCTGCTTTAGAAAATACTAGAATTCATACTTTATTTGCCACTATTAATGAAGTATTAGTTAATATGAATTTAAGAATTAAAACAAGTATTCTTAATGAAGTAATTAATAAAGCTCAATTAATTAATGAGCCGCCTTACTTTAAAGGTGGTAGATTAAAAATATATTACACAACACAGGTTGAAAAAAATCCTCCTATTTTTATTTTAATGGTAAATGATTCACAACGATGTCATTTTTCTTATGAACGGTTTTTAATTAATCAAATTCGTGATCGATTTGGTTTTCAAGGAGTACCAATTAAATTAAGATTTAGAATGCGTAAGTCATTGTATAATAAACAATAAAAAAGTGTAAAATTTTGTGATTATATTTATTTAATAAAAATTTATTGTATAATAATATTTATTAAGATAAAAAACTAATGATTAGAAAGTGTAAATGATTATGCTAAATTTTTTAACATTAGAGTCGCACAATAAAAGTTTATCAACATCGGCAATGTGAATAATGTTTATCATTGGTTTGATTTGTATTGGTATTATTTTTCTTGTGTTTTTTTTATTTAAAAGAAAATTACGTAAAGAAAGGAGCCTAATTAACGAGCAATTTTTATTTAAACCAAAAAAAGTTAAATATCAAGTTTTTCATTTTTGAAGTAAAGCTCTTTATATATTTTTAATGTTTTGTGCAACAGTTGGTGCAATTGTGCTATTATCAGTTTCAATAAGTTCAATGTTTTAATTTTGAAAAATTAAGAAAAAGCTTTAGGAAGGGGTTAAAATATGGGTTTAGTTTTCTGAAAAAAACATAAAGAGAAAAATCAAACAAAAAATAGTAATATTGAATTAAAAACCTCAAAAGAAAAAAGTCCTTGAAATAATATTTTAAAATTTTTACAAGACTTAGGTAAAGCATTACAGTTTCCAATTGCAGTATTACCATTCGCTGCTATTTTAAACAGATTTGGAGCGTTAGGACTTACATTTACTACTACAACCGATGCTGGTGTTATGCATGTTACTAATGAAGTGGGTTATTGAATTTCATATATTATTCAACAACCAGGAAAAATAGTATTTGATAATTTACCATTATTATTTGCTTTGGGTTTAGCATTTGGTTTAGCTAAAGATCATCGTGGTGAAGCTGCATTAGTTGGAGCAGTATTTTATTTGGCAATATCTGCAATGACGTCAATTGAACATTCATTACCAGAAATGTTATATAAAAATGTTTTAACTTTTACATCAAGTAAAGGTGAAAAATTTTCGTCATTATTTTATGTAGAAAAATTTGGAACAGATGGTAAAACTATTGTCGGTGGAATTTATGTATTAAACATTGGTGTTTTTGGTGGAATTGTGGCAGGGTGTTTATCTGCGGTTTTATATAATAAATATAAAGAAATCAAACTTCCTCAAGCATTATCATTCTTTGGTGGTAGAAGATTTGCACCAATGGTGGCTTTAGCAATAACTATTCCTACTGCTTTGGCATTTGCTATTGTTTGACCATGAATTCAATTAGTATTAATGAAATTTGGTCAATTAGTTGCTAATCCAAATAATCCAGCAGTTGCTATTCCAGGAACAGCAGTTTATGGAATATTAAATCGTTTATTATTACCTTTTGGACTACATCAAATCTTAAATACTTTTTTTTGATTTCAATTACCAATTAATGGTCAGATAATATCTCCAATTACAGGTGCTGCATCTGGAACAACGGAATGAGTAAATGGAGACATTAATGCTTTTACTAGAGGTATTGAAGGATCTGGATTTTTTCAATCAGGTTTCTTTCCTATTATGATGGGTGGTATTCCCGCTGCTGCCTTAGCTATGATTATGGCAGCTAAAAAAGAAAATAGAAAAATGGTATCAGGGTTTTTAGGAGGAGTTGCTTTAGTTTCTTTTATTAGTGGAATCACTGAACCAATTGAATTTTCATTTGTATTTATTGCTCCATTATTATTAGTAATTCATGCCTTATTAACAGGGGTATTTATTGCAATAACGACAGCATTGCATATTCAAGTTGGTTTTGGTTTTAGTGCTGGAATTATTGACTATTGCATTTCTTTTGCTCAATCATGAGGATTAGCTAATTATGCTAAGGGTGCTTATCATATTACTTCAAATCCACTATGAGTATTGTCATTAATTATGGCTGCTGGTGGAGTTTATTTTATTGTATTTTATACATTAATTACTAAAATGAATATTAAAACACCAGGAAGAGAAGAAGATTTTGGTGTTGAAGAAAGTAAAGTAACAACAAAATCAGAGTTAAGCAATAAAAATCTTAAAAGTGATAAATATACACTAATGGCAACAAAATTAATTGAAGCAATTGGTGCAGATAATTTTGTTGAAATTGACAATTGTGCTACTAGGTTACGTTTGATTGTTAAAGATACATCACGTGTTAATTTGGCAAAAGTTAAGGCCGCAGGAGCATTTGGTACTAAAATTTTGAGTAAAGAAGCTTTACAAATTGTTATTGGTACCGATGTTGAACATGTAGCCAATGCAATAAAGGCACAGTTACAAAATTCAGCAACTTTGAATATTAAAACTAAAGTTAATCTATAATTGAAAGTGATTATATTACATTAAGGGAGGTTCCCAAAAAAGTAGCAAGATGAATTACTATATAATTAACTTATTTCTAACATTATTTAATCAATAGAACATAGACAAAATTACTCTCTTTTCTTAAAACATTAAATTTATATTTTATATTCGAGGTATTTAAAAAAATAAAATATACATTTTATAAGTTAAATTAAAATTATCAACAAGGAAAAAGACAAGAAATAATCTTGTCTTTTTTTGTAATTGTAAAATTTTAAAATTTTTATTATTAACACCCTTTAAATATCTACTACACTCAGTGAACAAGTAGGAGAAAGTTAATAATTAATAACCTTCTTTAACGCTATTATCAACAGGTGTTAGGGAATTAAAAAAGTGAACTACAACACAATTGTTAAAAATAGTAGCTAAAACATGTGGACTTGCATGGATAAATAAAAAGTGGAGTGATACCTAATAAATTATACTAACCATTTAATGGTAATTCTTGGGGTGGGAGCGAATTGGTAATTAGTATATATAGACCTGCTAGGGAACCTACTATATTAATTCTATTCTTTATTTAACCAACCTTATCACCCTCAAGTGAGTAAGTGTTGGTTTTATTTTTTATTTTTTAAGAAAAATAAAATTAATAGTATTAATAATCTAAAAATAAAAATATATATTCTTTATGCTAAAAGCAACAGAATATATTAGAAAAGAAAGTAAAAATGGAAGAAAAAGACAAAAAAGAATTAGAAGTAGAACAAAAAACAAAAATAGTAAAAGAACATCAAAAAAAAGTGATTAAAAATAAAAAATAATTATTTTTTCAATTTCAACTTTAATTGGATTAATAATTTTATTAATTGCTGTAAATAAACATTAAAGAAATAAATAAAATTATGAATATAAAAGAAAATAAAAAATGTGAATTAAGAATTTGTAAAAATAAAGTTTGATGAGATTGTATTAATAATTCTACTAAAACTATTAAATATAAAAATTGACCAATACCTTATTTAATATGTGATAGTTGTTATCACAAACTACCTAAATACCTTAAACAAACAGCAAAAATAATTGAAAAGGATATTTTGATTATGAATAAAACTAAAAAGAGAAGAAAAAGATGTGTAGAATGTGATGAATTATATAATGATGATGATATAAATATGCTTTATCATTTTAAAACGGAAGAAGAGGCAGAACAACATAATATTAAAAAATATGAAGATAATTATGATATTGATGAGCATTTAGATTATTCAAAATCATATGGATATGTTTGTGATTGATGTAGGGATGATTAATAAATGCAATATGACTTAATTATTGGTATTGATCCAGCAGGAATAGATACAAGTGGAATTGTTATATATTCAAATGAAACTAATAATATCATTTTTAATGAAACATTTAAAACTAAAACTGTTTTAGAACCTGTTTAGAATCTTTTTAATAAAATTGAAATAAAGGAAAGAACAACCATTTGTAAACTAGTATTTAATTTTCTTTCACAATTTTTTCATAATCTTCTACATTTTTCTAATCAAGCAAAACTTCGCTCTACAACTCATCTTTTTGGTAATACTACAAAAGAATGTAATTCATTACGTTTTACAACTTCAACATTCGCATTTATAATTGTTTTGATTGCAGAAGCAAATTTTTCACCAGTATAACCAGCATCTACTATTATTTTTTGAACTGTAGAAAGATTTTCTTTTTCATTTTGAATCATTATTATAGCACTATTACGATCTGTTTTTTCTGCTGTAGTTACGTAAATTGCATGTGGTAAACCTTGAGAATCAACAGCAATATGACGTTTTATTCCTGAAATCTTTTTACCAGCATCATAACCTTTGTTTTTAGTAGTATCTGTATTTTTAACACTTTGTGAATCAATTATACAAAAACTGGTTTTTTCTTTTCGATGATTATTGATACGAACTTTTCTAACTAATTTTTTTTAAAATTAATTGTCATATGCTAGGTTCTTTACCATTATTTTTACTTCAAATTTGAAAATAATAATATACAGTTTGTCATTTTGGAAAATTTTTTGGTAACATTCTTCATTGACAACCACTTTTTAATACATATAAAACTGCACAAAATACTTCATATAAATCTAAATTTCTTGGTTTTGTTTTCTTTTTGACATTTTCTAAAATTAATCTTATGTTCTCAAATTGTTCTTTAGTGACATGACTTGGATAATTTTTATGCATATATACCTCTTATTTTAAAATATATAGTAATTTTACCTTATTCTCTAAAAGATTCTAAACAGGTTCTTAGAAAGTAAAAATCAATTTAAAAAATATTTTTCATTAATTAAAAAGCAATTTGATAATAAAAAAATATTAGTCATTGTTGAAAATTTCTTTTTAAGTTCAAAACAGTTATTAACTAATACCATTAGCAACACCAAAAGTTATTGGTGCTTTAATGGTATTAGTACAAGATATTATGAACTGAGATTATCATGAAAATGAACCAAAAAACAAAAATAAAATAGAAGATTATAAAGGAAATATAAAATTCACAAAACATGAACAAGATGCTTATAAACATATTCAATATTAGACTTACTGCATAACGTTTTTAAGTTTTAATGATAAATTATAAAATCCTGCAATTAAATTAAATCTTAAAAATATTCGTTTTCTGGCTTTTCTAAATTTATAACCAATAATCTTAAAACATTTTAAAAATGCAAAAACATGTTCAATTTTTCTACGAGTTTTATTAATAATCTTATTAAAGATTTTGGTTTTATTTGTTTTAGGATTATTTTTGCTAATTTTAATGGGTAAAAATGTATTAGCATGAATTTTTTGTAAACCTTGATAACCTTTATCTGCAAGAATTATAGTTTCTGGTAAAAACTTTAACTTTGAATTCTTAAAAGTTTTAAAATCATGATTTTTACCAATATCAGAAAAAATATTTAAAATTTCATTAGTATTTGCATTAATTACGGTTTGAAACTTAACAGTATGCATTCATTTTTTACCAGAAAATCAATCTTTTTGGTTATATTTTGGTCGTTCTGTTTCTACCTCTGTTACATCAATTATCAAAATTTTATTTTTTAATTCTTCTTTTTAAAAAAATATTTTTATTTGTTAAATTATTAAACTTATTATTCATTATTAAAATATCTTCAATTGAACGAATATTTCGTAAAGCAGTAGTATCAACCATACCATACTCAGCACCAATACTATGATATGTACGATTTTCATATAAATATCTTAAACTCATTACTAGTCGATCTTCTATTGACATTTTATATGGCCTTCCACCAATAGTAGTTTTGAGTTTTTGATGTTCTAATAAAATATTTAAAATTTCGTTAAAAACGAGTTTATTAATACCCACTATTTTACGAAAATATTGATCAGATTTATCTTTTAATTCAAAATATGTCATAAAGTTTATCCTTAACTATTCAAATTTTATTTTAATAATAACAAAAAAATAAAAAGTTAACTAGTTATGCAGTAAGTCTATTATTTAAGGAATTATAAAAATGAAGAATAAAGAAAATTACATTAAATTAACAGTAAAACTTAGTAACACTATTGAAGCAAAATATCATGAAAAAGGTAATAAACAATTATATTATAGTGTTCGAGGTCAGTGAAATGGATTAAACTATGTTACTTTAATTTTTAATAACCCAAAATTTCGGAATTTTACGTTTATTGGCAATAACTTATATACATTATTATTTCTGAAAACTATAATTAGATATTAGTAAAATAAAATCTAATTAAAGGTGATTGAAAATGAATATTTTAGACATAATAAATAAATTTCCAAACCAAGAATCTTGTATAAAATTTTTAGAAGAAATAAGATGAAATAACAAACCAAAATGTCTTTTTTGTTTTAGTGAAAAAGTTAACTCTGTTTTAAAAGAGTCGCGTTATAAATGCAAAAAATGTCATAAGTCTTTTAGTGTAACTGCTCAAACTATTTTTCATCATACACGTGTACCACTTCAAAAGTGATTTATTTTAATAGTATTAATGGCTAATGCTAAAAAAAGTTTATCATCATCTCAAGCTTCAAGAGACTTAAATTTACGTTTAGCAACTGTATGAAAAATGATGCATAAAATTAGAAAGGCAATGGCTAATGATGAGATTAAATTATTAGCAAAAATATTAGAGATGGATGAAACATATGTGGGTGGAAAACCGCGTAAATATAATGATGTTGATAATAAAAATAACTCATTACGTGGTAGAGGAACTAGTAAAGAGTGTGTTGTTGGCATTATTGAACGAAATGGTAATGTTAAATTATTTCATGCAAAAAATAAAAGTATTAAATCTGAAGATTTAATGAAAATAGTTAAAGAAAATGTTGATATTAACAATTCTATTCTTTTTACTGATGAATATCGTGGATATTATAAAATGAATAAAATTTCGGAATTTTACGTTTATTGGCAATAACTTATATACATTATTATTTCTAAAAACTATAATTAGATATTAGTAAAATAAAATCTAATTAAAGGTGATTGAAAATGAATATTTTAGACATAATAAATAAATTTCCAAACCAAGAATCTTGTATAAAATTTTTAGAAGAAATAAGATGAAATAACAAACCAAAATGTCTTTTTTGTTTTAGTGAAAAAGTTAACTCTGTTTTAAAAGAGTCGCGTTATAAATGCAAAAAATGTCATAAGTCTTTTAGTGTAACTGCTCAAACTATTTTTCATCATACACGTGTACCACTTCAAAAGTGATTTATTTTAATAGTATTAATGGCTAATGCTAAAAAAAGTTTATCATCATCTCAAGCTTCAAGAGACTTAAATTTACGTTTAGCAACTGTATGAAAAATGATGCATAAAATTAGAAAGGCAATGGCTAATGATGAGATTAAATTATTAGCAAAAATATTAGAGATGGATGAAACATATGTGGGTGGAAAACCGCGTAAATATAATGATGTTGATAATAAAAATAACTCATTACGTGGTAGAGGAACTAGTAAAGAGTGTGTTGTTGGCATTATTGAACGAAATGGTAATGTTAAATTATTTCATGCAAAAAATAAAAGTATTAAATCTGAAGATTTAATGAAAATAGTTAAAGAAAATGTTGATATTAACAATTCTATTCTTTTTACTGATGAATATCGTGGATATTATAAAATGAATAAAATTTTACCACATGAACAAGTTAATCACAAAAAATATTTTTCTTATAATGGTATTCATACAAATACAATAGAAAGTTTTTGAGCAATATTAAAAAGAGGTTTTATCGGCCAATTTCATTGAGTTTCAAAAAAATGACTCCAATCTTATTTAAATGAATTTTGTTTTAAATATAATAACCGTAAAGAAAAAATCACATTTAAAAATATCATAATTAAATTATTTATTAAGAATTAAGTGTTAACCAATAAGCGTAAAATTCCGCAAAATTTTATAACCGATGTATTTTATTAAACAAAAACGATGAAATTATAGTAACTGGTCAAATCTTTAATACTTTAAATATTCCTAAAATCGTGCATTTTGTTCAATCAATGTTAAATGATTTAAAAAATGAAAGGAATAAAAAATTAATTATATTAAAAAACAACAAAAATTCTATAATGGTACAGAAATAGATTTAATACTTGATATTTTATTACAAAAAATAATTAATGGTGAATTTAATAATGAATAAATTAACTAGAATTGAAATTTGTGTAAATAATAACAAATTAACTCATAAAGATTATCAATGATATACAAAAGAATATTCTAATTGAATACAAGAAGATAGAAAAATTAAATATGAAATTCAAGATAATGGAAAAACATTAAAGGTATGAATAGATGAAAAAATGAAAAAAATCTAATAAAAGAATCTGATTAAGTAAAAATTGATGTATGAAATGTTTAGAAATAATAGTTAATAATTTACGGAATTTTACGCTTATTGGTTAACACTTAATTCTTAATAAATAATTTAATTATGATATTTTTAAATGTGATTTTTTCTTTACGGTTATTATATTTAAAACAAAATTCATTTAAATAAGATTGGAGTCATTTTTTTGAAACTCAATGAAATTGGCCGATAAAACCTCTTTTTAATATTGCTCAAAAACTTTCTATTGTATTTGTATGAATACCATTATAAGAAAAATATTTTTTGTGATTAACTTGTTCATGTGGTAAAATTTTATTCATTTTATAATATCCACGATATTCATCAGTAAAAAGAATAGAATTGTTAATATCAACATTTTCTTTAACTATTTTCATTAAATCTTCAGATTTAATACTTTTATTTTTTGCATGAAATAATTTAACATTACCATTTCGTTCAATAATGCCAACAACACACTCTTTACTAGTTCCTCTACCACGTAATGAGTTATTTTTATTATCAACATCATTATATTTACGCGGTTTTCCACCCACATATGTTTCATCCATCTCTAATATTTTTGCTAATAATTTAATCTCATCATTAGCCATTGCCTTTCTAATTTTATGCATCATTTTTCATACAGTTGCTAAACGTAAATTTAAGTCTCTTGAAGCTTGAGATGATGATAAACTTTTTTTAGCATTAGCCATTAATACTATTAAAATAAATCACTTTTGAAGTGGTACACGTGTATGATGAAAAATAGTTTGAGCAGTTACACTAAAAGACTTATGACATTTTTTGCATTTATAACGCGACTCTTTTAAAACAGAGTTAACTTTTTCACTAAAACAAAAAAGACATTTTGGTTTGTTATTTCATCTTATTTCTTCTAAAAATTTTATACAAGATTCTTGGTTTGGAAATTTATTTATTATGTCTAAAATATTCATTTTCAATCACCTTTAATTAGATTTTATTTTACTAATATCTAATTATAGTTTTCAGAAATAATAATGTATATAAGTTATTGCCAATAAACGTAAAATTCCGATTGAGTTTATAGAAAATGGAGAATTTCATTAATGATAATATTGCCTACTTTATTTGGTGATAAAGATGAAATTGAAATATTAACACCATCACCACAAGCACTTCGTACTCATAATGATATTAGAGCAATTATATTAATGAAATATCCTAATGTTAAATCACAACATATAATTATTTCTGACCCAGAAGATAATGTTGCATTAATAGTTGGTGATAATGATGTTTATCAAGGTTGAGTAAAAGTTTGAATTAAAAAAATAGAAAATTAAAGGAAGTAAATTATGCCAAATATAGAAAATATACAATCAAATTATACTTTATTAAAATTAATAAGAATTGGAATAAGTCCTATTTCAGCAATGATTGGTACAAGTGCTTATTATGGTCAACTTATAGGTAATCCACAGTATTAGGTAGTATTAATTCATTATTATTTGGTAAAAAATTAGGTTTAGATATATGAAACTTAAATCAAAGAGCAAGTAATAAAACAAAAGTAATTAATAGTAGTAAAAAAATATTATTAGGTTTAGGAACAATTGGTTTAGCAAATTATAGTAAATTTATAAGTACTATAATTAAACCAATAGAACCAACTACTACATCTATGCCTATAACTACAACAATAATTCCTACTACAACAAGCACAACTACTACTGAAATACCACCATGACCATTATTATTAAATAAAGATAATAATGTTAATAATTTAATAGACTTACTGCATAACTAGTTAACTTTTTATTTTTTTGTTATTATTAAAATAAAATTTGAATAGTTAAGGATAAACTTTATGACATATTTTGAATTAAAAGATAAATCTGATCAATATTTTCGTAAAATAGTGGGTATTAATAAACTCGTTTTTAACGAAATTTTAAATATTTTATTAGAACATCAAAAACTCAAAACTACTATTGGTTGAAGGCCATATAAAATGTCAATAGAAGATCGACTAGTAATGAGTTTAAGATATTTATATGAAAATCGTACATATCATAGTATTGGTGCTGAGTATGGTATGGTTGATACTACTGCTTTACGAAATATTCGTTCAATTGAAGATATTTTAATAAAGAATAATAAGTTTAATAATTTAACAAATAAAAATATTTTTTTAAAAAGAAGAATTAAAAAATAAAATTTTGATAATTGATGTAACAGAGGTAGAAACAGAACGACCAAAATATAACCAAAAAGATTGATTTTCTGGTAAAAAATGAATGCATACTGTTAAGTTTCAAACCGTAATTAATGCAAATACTAATGAAATTTTAAATATTTTTTCTGATATTGGTAAAAATCATGATTTTAAAACTTTTAAGAATTCAAAGTTAAAGTTTTTACCAGAAACTATAATTCTTGCAGATAAAGGTTATCAAGGTTTACAAAAAATTCATGCTAATACATTTTTACCCATTAAAATTAGCAAAAATAATCCTAAAACAAATAAAACCAAAATCTTTAATAAGATTATTAATAAAACTCGTAGAAAAATTGAACATGTTTTTGCATTTTTAAAATGTTTTAAGATTATTGGTTATAAATTTAGAAAAGCCAGAAAACGAATATTTTTAAAATTTAATTTAATTGCAGGATTTTATAATTTATCATTAAAACTTAAAAACGTTATGCAGTAAGTCTAATGGATTGAGATACTTATATTTCATTAAATGCTTATGGTATTTCAAATCTTATTGTGGAATTAACAGAATTAATACCAAGTAAATTTGAAACTATTAGAACCTGTTTAGAATCTTTTTAATAAAATTAAAATAAAGGAAAGAACAACTATTTGTAAACTAGTATTTAATTTTCTTTCACAATTTTTTCATAATCTTCTACATTTTTCTAATCAAGCAAAACTTCGCTCTACAACTCATCTTTTTGGTAATACTACAAAAGAATGTAATTCATTACGTTTTACAACTTCAACATTCGCATTTATAATTGTTTTGATTGCAGAAGCAAATTTTTCACCAGTATAACCAGCATCATAACCTTTGTTTTTAGTAGTATCTGTATTTTTAACACTTTGTGAATCAATTATACAAAAACTGGTTTTTTCTTTTCGATGATTATTGATAGGAACTTTTCTAACTAATTTTTTTTAATTAATTGTCATATGCTAGGTTCTTTACCATTATTTTTACTTCAAATTTGAAAATAATAATATACAGTTTGTCATTTTGGAAAATTTTTTGGTAACATTTTTCATTGACAACCACTTTTTAATACATATAAAACTGCACAAAATACTTCATATAAATCTAAATTTCTTGGTTTTGTTTTCTTTTTGACATTTTCTAAAATTAATCTTATGTTCTCAAATTGTTCTTTAGTGACATGACTTGGATAATTTTTATGCATATATACCTCTTATTTTAAAATATATAGTAATTTTACCTTATTCTCTAAAAGATTCTAAACAGGTTCTAAGTTAATAATTCCTTTTTTAGCACATACTAGCGGAAACATACCATCAGGAGTAAAACCAAAAGTTGGAGTACCTTCTTGCTTCATATATGTGTTAATTGAATCTCATGTTGTTTCTTCAGTTAAACCAAAGATAACTCTAATTCGACGATTTGGTTGATAGCCATGATCTTTTAAATATTTTAAACAGTATAGAAAAATAATTGTTGGCCCTTTATCATCTAATACACCTCGTCCATATAAAATATCATTAATAATTTCTGACGAAAAAGGTGGAATTTGGATGGTTGTCAAAAATCCGGAATAAATTAATTCATATAGTCTTATTATATTTTAGACAAGAAATAATTAGGATTTTTATGTAATTGTAAATTTATCTTACTACTATTTTTAAAATATTACAACTAAGATACTTATAATAAATTTTATTAAATGTTAAAATTAACAAATAAATTTAAGGAGAACTTAAAAATGAAACTTAAAAAATTACATTTATTAACTGTATTACTATTTATTTTAATTATTATAATTATGATTATAGGATTAATTTTAATACATTGTAGTAATTTTCATGATTATTTTAATAATAAATGAAAATATTGTAATGGATTTAAAATGTTAAATCATTATGGATTAAGTTACTTTATTGATCATTCTTCAAATTACTTATGTTCAATTTGTAATAACTATGAAAATTATTATGAATTAATAAAATTACAAATTGGAGTTATTTTTTGTATAATTCTAACTCCAATTTTAATATCTATAACTATGTCGTTAACTTGTTTAATTATTGGGTTAAAAATAAATTTAAAAAATAATAATTTTTGAGATGCCATTCAAAATTGTGAAATAATCAATAATTACTATATTCATTAAATTATGTTTCTAAATTTATTTTATTACACTTAAAAATAACAATTTTTATATAAATAAAAATACTATATGTTCTATTAACAATCATTTCTTTTAAAACATGTCAAATATTTGTTTCAGTAAAACAGCCAATATTTCACTTTGCACTTTGATTAACAATACCTTTTTTATTATTTTTAAAATATTGTTTTTTTAACTTTTTATGATTATCTAATTATTTATATAAATAATTAACGGACTTCTCCCCACATGTACTTGTGGAGGGAACAATGAAACTGAATGAGTTCAACAATGCTTTTCAAACTGAATAGCAATGTCTTGCATATATAGCAAATTTGAAAGAAAACAAATTTATTAGGTGTTCTAGTTTTAATTTGAATACTTCTGATTTAAAAAGAATAAGATGTTTGAAATGTAATCAAACATTTAGTATTCTCACGGGTACCATATTTTCAAGGTCACAAACATCTTTAAGATCATGATTTTACCTCATCTTTATATGAATAAACACCAAACATGGAATTCTGTCAACTGATGTTTCAAAAGAATTGGGAGTGACCTTAAAAACAGCATGGAGAATGGGTCATAAAATTAGAAGACGTATTGCAAAACAAGAACCTCAATTTATTGTTGAAGGCACAATGCAAATTGATGAAATGTATCTTTCACATATGGCTTTTAAAAAACAAGGAAGATCCTTGAAAAATAAAACATTGATTGTTGGTATTTATGAAAAAACAACTAATAATTTAATTGTGAAAGTATTGAAAAATGCAAAAAGTAAAAGTCTTTTGAATTTTGCAAGAAGCCACATTTCTTCAAAATGTCATGTATATACTGATGATTGAAAAGGATATTGCGATTTCAAATTGGTTTTCCCAAAACATAAAACAGTTAACCATCAAGATGGTTATGTTTCAAAAACTGGTGTAAATACCAATCAAATTGAATCAGTTTGAAAACATATAAGAAGAACATTTAAAATACATATCAAAGTTGCAAAACATCATGTTTATTTATATGCCAAAGAAGCTGCATATAAATTCAACAAGATACCTAGTTTTGAAATTGTAATGTATGTTTAATTTAAAAATATGGGGAGAAGTCCGTAGATACGCTTTTCTCAGCATTTATGTCATAAAATTAAAAAATAGTACATAAAGGGAGAAAAGCGTTAATTTTTTATATTTTGTAATAACTTTATTGTAAAAGGGGGAAATAAAATATGAAAAACTGAATAAAAACAAACGGAATTTTACGCTTATTGGTTAACACTTAATTCTTAATAAATAATTTAATTATGATATTTTTAAATGTGATTTTTTCTTTACGGTTATTATATTTAAAACAAAATTCATTTAAATAAGATTGGAGTCATTTTTTTGAAACTCAATGAAATTGGCCGATAAAACCTCTTTTTAATATTGCTCAAAAACTTTCTATTGTATTTGTATGAATACCATTATAAGAAAAATATTTTTTGTGATTAACTTGTTCATGTGGTAAAATTTTATTCATTTTATAATATCCACGATATTCATCAGTAAAAAGAATAGAATTGTTAATATCAACATTTTCTTTAACTATTTTCATTAAATCTTCAGATTTAATACTTTTATTTTTTGCATGAAATAATTTAACATTACCATTTCGTTCAATAATGCCAACAACACACTCTTTACTAGTTCCTCTACCACGTAATGAGTTATTTTTATTATCAACATCATTATATTTACGCGGTTTTCCACCCACATATGTTTCATCCATCTCTAATATTTTTGCTAATAATTTAATCTCATCATTAGCCATTGCCTTTCTAATTTTATGCATCATTTTTCATACAGTTGCTAAACG
The DNA here is from genome assembly GCF_964030985.1 of Spiroplasma endosymbiont of Notiophilus biguttatus. Lineage (NCBI taxonomy): Bacteria > Bacillati > Mycoplasmatota > Mollicutes > Entomoplasmatales > Spiroplasmataceae > Spiroplasma > Spiroplasma endosymbiont of Notiophilus biguttatus. Next base: position 182,455 of record NZ_OZ034993.1, read on the forward strand.
TAAATTTAAGTCTCTTGAAGCTTGAGATGATGATAAACTTTTTTTAGCATTAGCCATTAATACTATTAAAATAAATCACTTTTGAAGTGGTACACGTGTATGATGAAAAATAGTTTGAGCAGTTACACTAAAAGACTTATGACATTTTTTGCATTTATAACGCAACTCTTTTAAAACAGAGTTAACTTTTTCACTAAAACAAAAAAGACATTTTGGTTTGTTATTTCATCTTATTTCTTCTAAAAATTTTATACAAGATTCTTGGTTTGGAAATTTATTTATTATGTCTAAAATATTCATTTTCAATCACCTTTAATTAGATTTTATTTTACTAATATCTAATTAAAGTTTTCAGAAATAATAATGTATATAAGTTATTGCCAATAAACGTAAAATTCCGTTATCAATTAAATAATCATTTTCTACATTTGCTTGATTAAGTTTAGTTTGCTTCTGTTTCTGTGGAAACTTGGTTTGTAGTTTGTTGTTGTCCATTGTTATCTCCTATTAATTGATTATTTTCGGAGTTAAATAATTTTAATTTAACTGTTAAATTATTAATTTCTTGTTAATCATTAATATTAAATGTTTTACTATTTAATAAATCTTTATCTAAGCGTACTAATAATTGAATAAATTTAAGAATATCAATATTAAATTGTCATAATTTTTGTTCAATATAATTAATAGTTGAAATATTTACTGCTATACTTTTGGGAACTGATTGTTGTGCGGATTTCTTTTGACTTGGTATATGAATACGACAACGTTTAAATATTTCATTAACATTTCAATCGTATATATCAGTTAAATTCTTACCTTTAAAATTACTACTTGTCATATTAATATTTTCATTTTTTTCATTATTATCACCAGTAGTTTTTCAAATATAGTTTTTGGGAACTAATATTCTTACTGCTTCTTCCATTGAAGATTGAACATTACCATAAGTTTGGTCAAAAATAAATTTAGGTGAGTTTAAAATACTATCTAAAACAATTTGTTCATAAATAACATCTAGTGCTTTAATTTTATCCATTACTTTATCACAATCTGCTAATTCATTTGCTTTATTTCTCATAATTGCTATTGGTATATAGTTAATATTTAATGTTTGTTCTTGTGATAAATTAGGATTATTAATATATGATTTAAAATCTAGTTTAGTTTGTTTTTTAGTATCATTAATATTATAAATTGCACGATTAATTGTTACTTGTTTATTATTTAATGTATAAACTTCAAATAATCTTACATTTTGTGCATTTTGTGCATAACTATCATAAAAAATAGTACATTGAATTAATTTATTAGTAATATCATAAACTCTTTGTTGTATATCTACTACTTGAAAATATAAATCATCATTAGCAATATAAATTAACGGAATTTTACGTTTATTGGCAATAACTTATATACATTATTATTTCTGAAAACTATAATTAGATATTAGTAAAATAAAATCTAATTAAAGGTGATTGAAAATGAATATTTTAGACATAATAAATAAATTTCCAAACCAAGAATCTTGTATAAAATTTTTAGAAGAAATAAGATGAAATAACAAACCAAAATGTCTTTTTTGTTTTAGTGAAAAAGTTAACTCTGTTTTAAAAGAGTTGCGTTATAAATGCAAAAAATGTCATAAGTCTTTTAGTGTAACTGCTCAAACTATTTTTCATCATACACGTGTACCACTTCAAAAGTGATTTATTTTAATAGTATTAATGGCTAATGCTAAAAAAAGTTTATCATCATCTCAAGCTTCAAGAGACTTAAATTTACGTTTAGCAACTGTATGAAAAATGATGCATAAAATTAGAAAGGCAATGGCTAATGATGAGATTAAATTATTAGCAAAAATATTAGAGATGGATGAAACATATGTGGGTGGAAAACCGCGTAAATATAATGATGTTGATAATAAAAATAACTCATTACGTGATAGAGGAACTAGTAAAGAGTGTGTTGTTGGCATTATTGAACGAAATGGTAATGTTAAATTATTTCATGCAAAAAATAAAAGTATTAAATCTGAAGATTTAATGAAAATAGTTAAAGAAAATGTTGATATTAACAATTCTATTCTTTTTACTGATGAATATCGTGGATATTATAAAATGAATAAAATTTTACCACATGAACAAGTTAATCACAAAAAATATTTTTCTTATAATGGTATTCATACAAATACAATAGAAAGTTTTTGAGCAATATTAAAAAGAGGTTTTATCGGCCAATTTCATTGAGTTTCAAAAAAATGACTCCAATCTTATTTAAATGAATTTTGTTTTAAATATAATAACCGTAAAGAAAAAATCACATTTAAAAATATCATAATTAAATTATTTATTAAGAATTAAGTGTTAACCAATAAGCGTAAAATTCCGTAAATTAAATAACCACTAATTCCTAATTTACTTAATTTAAAAATAGAATTTCAATTTTTTCTATAAAATTCTTGTTAAATTAAATATTTTTTAATACTTTCATTATTAATTTCTAATGGAGCATTATATAAATTAGCATTATTTTCTGCTACAAAATTAGTAAAATAAGTTTCATAATTAAAATCATTAAAACCAAAATAATTTAAAATTGAAGCATGTGTACTTTTATTTTTATTAGTTAAAAATTTTACTTTTTGATTTTGATTATCACTAATATTACTTTTATCTTTTCTAAAAAATCTACTTAGCATAATATTCACCACCTTTTTTAAAATATTTGATTAATTTTTAATACAATTTTTACAATAATAAATATAATTAAACCAGCAACTGCAGAAAATAATAAAACTCCTAATTATTACTTTTAGAATCAGTATAAAAAATTCTATAATATTTATTTTTATAAATTTATATGTAATTTTAAACATACTATTTTTTATTCCTACTTCTTTTCAATTTGAACTACTTGAACTTGGTGTTGGCTTATCTTTTAATTTAATATCTCAATAATTTTCATCTATTTCATTAGTTTCTAAACTACTTGATTTAATTTAAAGGTTTATTAATATCAACTTTAACAGTATTTTGTAATTCTTCTAAACTAAATATATTACCATATTCTTGATTTCCACCTTCTATAATTAACTGTCACTTACTATTACCTAAAAATTGTAAATATAAAATAGCTTCTTCATTATCAATTAAACTTTTTGTAAGAAAATTTTTTTCATTAGGTTTACCACCTAAATAATTACCAGTTTTAAATTCTACATTTATGATTGTATTTACTTGATTAAATGGTGGTTTTTCTCATGTAATAATTACTCTATAAAGAGTATTAAAAGTAAGTTTAAAATCTCCATATTCACGATTACTTTTACCTATTATTGTTCAATTTTCTTTATCTTGTTTTTTTATCAATATTAGTTTTATTTTCATTAATAGCACCAGTAATAGTTTTATCAGTAGTTTCTAAGGTAGGAATTTTAGTACCAACAGTATTAATAGAAAAAGCATATTGAAATTGGTCTTTATCTACTTTATCTTCTAATTTTTTATCTATATATTTTTTATTTGGAATATTTAAATCTTCAGTTACAACAGGATTATCTCTATAAGTTATTGTTTTTATACCTTTTTTAATTACTTTATTTATTAAATCAGTAGTAATATCTTTATCATCTTTATTATTAAATATTCTATTTTCATCTACATTACCACCACTAGTAGCACTAATAGTATTAGTTTTTTCATCAATAGACTTACTGCATAACGTTTTTAAGTTTTAATGATAAATTATAAAATCCTGCAATTAAATTAAATCTTAAAAATATTCGTTTTCTGGCTTTTCTAAATTTATAACCAATAATCTTAAAACATTTTAAAAATGCAAAAACATGTTCAATTTTTCTACGAGTTTTATTAATAATCTTATTAAAGATTTTGGTTTTATTTGTTTTAGGATTATTTTTGCTAATTTTAATGGGTAAAAATGTATTAGCATGAATTTTTTGTAAACCTTGATAACCTTTATCTGCAAGAATTATAGTTTCTGGTAAAAACTTTAACTTTGAATTCTTAAAAGTTTTAAAATCATGATTTTTACCAATATCAGAAAAAATATTTAAAATTTCATTAGTATTTGCATTAATTACGGTTTGAAACTTAACAGTATGCATTCATTTTTTACCAGAAAATCAATCTTTTTGGTTATATTTTGGTCGTTCTGTTTCTACCTCTGTTACATCAATTATCAAAATTTTATTTTTTAATTCTTCTTTTTAAAAAAATATTTTTATTTGTTAAATTATTAAACTTATTATTCTTTATTAAAATATCTTCAATTGAACGAATATTTCGTAAAGCAGTAGTATCAACCATACCATACTCAGCACCAATACTATGATATGTACGATTTTCATATAAATATCTTAAACTCATTACTAGTCGATCTTCTATTGACATTTTATATGGCCTTCCACCAATAGTAGTTTTGAGTTTTTGATGTTCTAATAAAATATTTAAAATTTCGTTAAAAACGAGTTTATTAATACCCACTATTTTACGAAAATATTGATCAGATTTATCTTTTAATTCAAAATATGTCATAAAGTTTATCCTTAACTATTCAAATTTTATTTTAATAATAACAAAAAAATAAAAAGTTAACTAGTTATGCAGTAAGTCTATTATAAAAAAATTGTGAAAGAAAATTAAATACTAGTTTACAAATGGTTGTTCTTTCCTTTATTTCAATTTTATTAAAAAGATTCTAAACAGGTTCTTATATGTTTTCAAACTGATTCAATTTGATTGGTATTTACACCAGTTTTTGAAACATAACCATCAAGATGGTTAACTGTTTTATGTTTTGGGAAAACCAATTTGAAATCGCAATATCCTTTTCAATCATCAGTATATACATGACATTTTAAAGAAATGTGGCTTCTTGCAAAATTCAAAAGACTTTTACTCTTTGCATTTTTCAATACTTTCACAATTAAATTATTAGTTGTTTTTTTATAAATGCCAACAATCAATGTTTTATTTTTCAAGGATCTTCCTTGTTTTTTAAAAGCCATATGTGAAAAATACATTTCATCAATTTGCACTGTGCCTTCAACAATAAATTGAGGTTCTTGTTTTGCAATACGTGTTCTAATTTTATGACCCATTTTCCATGCTGTTTTTAAGGTCACTCCCAATTCTTTTGAAACATCAGTTGACGGAATTCCATGTTTGGTGTTTATTCATCTAAAGATGAGGTAAAATCATGATCTTAAAGATGTTTGTGACCTTGAAAATATGGTACCCGTGAGAATACTAAATGTTTGATTACATTTCAAACATTTAGTATTCTTTTTAAATCAGAAGTATTCAAATTAAAACTAGAACACCTAATACATTTGTTTTCTTTCAAATTTGCTATATATGCAAGACATTGCTGTTCAGTTTGAAAAGCAATGTTGAACTCATTCAGTTTCATTGTTCCCTCCATAAGTACATGTGGCGAGAAGTCCGTATAAAATTATAAACGTATTTATTATTAATAATTAAATCAATAATTTTAGTAATTAATTCATTATTAATTTCTCCTTTTAAACTACTTTGTGCTATAAAATATGTTCCCAAATTAATAGCTACTGACTAAATAATCTTATTTTCAATTACTCCTTTAGCAATATAATATAAACCTGATGTTTCGCTTAAACTATTGCTATGTTCAACCTTATCAGCACCTGCTTGTTGTGAAATATCGATATGTTTATTAACACCACCAAATTGCAAGTATTGTCAATCAGTATTATCACCACTAAAATCAGTAGATGAATACTGACTACTACTATAAGAATTGTAATTTGCTTTAACTGTAGTTATTTTTTTTATGACTAATCATTTCTTGCATCGTATTTTCAATATTTAATTTTTGATCAGCTGGAATAGTAACATCAGGATTATAAATTAAAGTTCCTGTATTATCTACTAAAAAGACATCTCTTGCGTTAGTAAAAGTATAATTTTTTAATGCTGATATGTCATAACTATAAAACTTATGATCAGTTATTGACTGATTAGTTATTATATCACTATCATTTAAATAACCATATTGATTATTAAATAATGAAGTTACAGAATCACTTATTGATGATTTATTTGCTAATAATTTATTAATGGTACTATTAGTAGCATCAATAGTATTAATAATACTATTACTTGCCAAAGTTAATGTTGTTAATGTACTTAAAGTAATTAATAATTGTTTCATTGTATTTTTCCTTTCTATTTTTAGCATCCTAAAATAATATTTTTCGGAATTTTACGCTTATTGGTTAACACTTAATTCTTAATAAATAATTTAATTATGATATTTTTAAATGTGATTTTTTCTTTACGGTTATTATATTTAAAACAAAATTCATTTAAATAAGATTGGAGTCATTTTTTTGAAACTCAATGAAATTGGCCGATAAAACCTCTTTTTAATATTGCTCAAAAACTTTCTATTGTATTTGTATGAATACCATTATAAGAAAAATATTTTTTGTGATTAACTTGTTCATGTGGTAAAATCTTATTCATTTTATAATATCCACGATATTCATCAGTAAAAAGAATAGAATTGTTAATATCAACATTTTCTTTAACTATTTTCATTAAATCTTCAGATTTAATACTTTTATTTTTTGCATGAAATAATTTAACATTACCATTTCGTTCAATAATGCCAACAACACACTCTTTACTAGTTCCTCTACCACGTAATGAGTTATTTTTATTATCAACATCATTATATTTACGCGGTTTTCCACCCACATATGTTTCATCCATCTCTAATATTTTTGCTAATAATTTAATCTCATCATTAGCCATTGCCTTTCTAATTTTATGCATCATTTTTCATACAGTTGCTAAACGTAAATTTAAGTCTCTTGAAGCTTGAGATGATGATAAACTTTTTTTAGCATTAGCCATTAATACTATTAAAATAAATCACTTTTGAAGTGGTACACGTGTATGATGAAAAATAGTTTGAGCAGTTACACTAAAAGACTTATGACATTTTTTGCATTTATAACGCGACTCTTTTAAAACAGAGTTAACTTTTTCACTAAAACAAAAAAGACATTTTGGTTTGTTATTTAATCTTATTTCTTCTAAAAATTTTATACAAGATTCTTGGTTTGGAAATTTATTTATTATGTCTAAAATATTCATTTTCAATCACCTTTAATTAGATTTTATTTTACTAATATCTAATTATAGTTTTCAGAAATAATAATGTATATAAGTTATTGCCAATAAACGTAAAATTCCGATATTTTTTATAAATTAAACTATCTTATTAATCTATAATAATAGATATAACATTTTATATATTTTATTTCATAATGTTAATAAAAGATGATTGATTTAATGTAGTTGAGAAAAAAGCACCTTCCGTTGCAAATTTAGAATAATCATATCATCTATAATTAATATAAATATTATGATCATCATGTCAAATTTGTGCATCAGCTTTTATTTCAACATGAGCTCCAAATATTCCTCCATCATGATTAGCACTTACTGATCAAAAGTTATGATTAAAATTGTAACTAGTATCAATTTTAGAAGTATCAATGCTTAATTTTGAATCACTATATTGATCCTTACCGTATTGACAATAGACAGAAAAAAATGAATTATTATCAAAAGTTAATGTTGGATATATAGTAATAAAATCTTTTCAGCTAGCAATCTTACCATCTTGCGTAAAATTGCTAATAACAGTTGTAGGTCCATAATATCACATACCATAATCATTATTACCACTATAACTTTCATAAGTTTTAACATTGATATTTGAAACAAGATTATCATTATTTCATTTTGTATAATAAATAGAAATTATATTATTATTACTATCAAAAATATAATTGATTGAATAATTTTTATCATTTACGTTCATTGGTGCACTATATATAAAATTAAAAATATTATTATTAGTACTAATTAAATTAATAATTTTACTAGTTAAATCTTTATTAAAACTATCTTTAATACTTGTTTGACTCATAAAATATGTTCCTAAATTAACAGCTACTACTTTAGTAATTTTATTTTCATGTGCTGCTTTTGCAATATAATATAAACCTAATGTTTCACTTAAACTATTGCTATGTTCAACTTTATCAGCACCTGCTTGTTGGGAAATATCAATATGTTTTTCAACTCCACCAAATTGAATATATTGTCAATCAGTATTATCACCATTAAAATATTTGTTAGAATATTCGCTTTTACTATATGGATTATAAATATTATTAATACTATCAATTTTTTTATGACTAAGCATTTCTTGTTTAGTATTATTAACATCAACTTTATCTTTTGATGGTATTACAGCATCTTTTTTATAAACTAATTCACCTTTATCATTAACAACAAATAATGTTCGTGCTGATGTCTTACCATCACTTAATAAATAATCAGCATGACTAGTATCATAACTATAAAACTTATGATCTATTATTGATTGATTAGTTATTATATCACTATCATTTAAATAACCATATTGATTATTAAATAATGAAGTTACAGAATCATTTATTGATGATTTATTTGCTAATAATTTATTAATGGTAGTATTAGTATCATCAATAGTATTAATAATACTACTACTTGTTAAAGTTAATATTGTTAATGTACTTAAAATGATTAATAATTGTTTCATATTAATTTTTCCTTTTTTTAACTTACTAACTGGTAATTAAAATTAAAATTAAAATCAGGGAATGTTAAAGTAGCACGATCACTAATAGTTTTGCCAGCAAACCTGTCTGATAAATCAAGAGTATAGAGTGTATTATCTTTAGTTGGTTGTGTTTCACTATCAGTAAATACTAGTTTTACATTATTTAACTCTCAACCCGATTTTGTTGTTACTGCAACATCGGTTTCTAGAAAAATACTTTTTGTTTGAGTAATTAAATCTCAGAAATTATTTACCTTACCACCTTTAATATCTTTACTAATATCAACTGACATACCACTTGGTGTTTTGTCACCATCTAATAAATAATTCATAGTGAACTTTCCAGTAAACCCATCATTAACTGGACGATAAGAATTGTTATTAATTGTATTTAATAAGCTATTTTTATTGGTAATTCAATTATCTAATAAATTATCTTGTTCATAAAAATGTTGACCTTCTTGTAAAATATTTGCATCTTGACCATCTTTTAATCAAATACCCTTTAATGCAAAACCTTTTGGTGAAGGATAATTACCAGTAATATTATTTTTATTATGACCATGAACAATAGTTTTAGCACTTAAAGAACCATCTAATTTATAACTATTATCAGCAGCTTTTATTGTTATTTCAATATTTTTACCTAATTTATTATTAAAAATATTATCACCAACTTTTAAATTTGTTGATATTGTATAATCACTATCTTCAATATTAAGATCTGAATAATTTTTTTGGAAATAAGATTGAGAAATCTTCTTTATACTCTCAATAATTTGACTATTAACAAATTTAACATCTTCTTCTGATAATTTACTATCGGCATTAATAAAATTACCTTTTTCATCTTTTTTATTATCTATTGTAATTTGAAAGTTTTTATTATCTTTATCATTATTATATTGTGCTTCAATTTCATTAGTTAATTCTTTCATATTAGCTAAAATTGCTTTATCATTTTTAACATTTATAGTGCAATCATCTTTTTTTCCTGTAAAGTTTCAAGGATTATTATCTAAAGACGTAATTGAAAATTGAACAGGAACGCTTTTAGTAAAATCTTTCTTTGTTGTTGAATCATCAAAAGCAATTTTGTAATAATTAGGTTTAATTTCTTCTTTGGATACATTTAATGCTTTACTTAAAGTTGTTGCAAATTGATCTTCAATTGTTGGAATTAATCATTTATCTTTTATTGAATCAATAGTAGCATTTTCAGGATTAGTAATATTAATAATTTTATCAGGAAAGTTAACTGGTAAACTAGCAATATTAATTGCAACTTGATTTATAATATTAATATTAATTTCGATATTAACGTTAGTATTTTTAATACCAAAAGTTGATGCTTGATCATTAGTTGTTAAATTTAAAACATAACTTTTAGACTCATTAAAGTTCTTTGGCAAAATAAAAGAAGTATTAGTTATCGGCTTTTTATCCTTACCAACAGTAAAGTTAACTGCTGGATTATAATTAGCATTTAAAAAAAAATTAATTGGTAATAAAGTTGAATCATCATTATCAATAGCACTTTCTTTATTAACTTTTTGTAAATTATCATCAATACTATTTAAAACATTTGTAAAATCAATATTACCATTATCAGCAGTATTTTCAATAACATTAAAATTAACAATATTTGTTGGTTTACTAAAATAATCAATAGTAAAATCTAAACTAATAGGTCCAGAGTTACGGTGATGTTTTTGATAATAATCATCTCATAATTTATTATTAGAATTAGGATTAAATTCAGAATTATTGAAAGCAGCATTAGTATGTAAGAGTAATATCGTAGTAACTGTTGTAGAACCAAATGCTAATAAATACAACGAAAATAATAAGATTCTTTTCTTCTTATTTTTTTTAACATTAATTGTATATATTGAATTAGATCCTGTTTTTATTTTTTTATGTTTATCCTGATTAACCATATCTTTACTCGGGGTATTACTATTTATTTTATATTTCATTTTAACAATCCTTTCCTAGCATTATTTTTAAATAATCTAAAGTGAAAAATATAGCTTAACGCTTTAACTTGCTATTTTTAACTAAAATATTAAAATAGTTTAAACCTTAGTTTTAATAAAATAAAACTAAGGTTTAAAGTAAACCAATTAAATTTAGTTTTTATATTTTAATATTAATAATTTTAATAATTATATAAACTTTGCTATACACCTATTAAAATTATAAGGAAAGAAATACTCTGTCCTTAAAAATAATATTACACTTATTATAAAAAAAGACAATATTTTTAATTAAAAAAGAACACTAATAGTAAAATAATTTTTCTTAATTAAGATAAAAATTCAATGACTATTTAATTTAATCATTGAATTTTTAAATTATGGTTAATTTTTTTTAATATTACATTCAACATGCATTGGTTGTAAATTTTCTAAACTATTATTATTTGGATCACCATCAATGTGATCAATATTTCAAGCAAATGCTGAAGTTGGTTGTTCACCTTGATAAGCACCTTTTATCATTGGCAAACAACACCACGGACAAGGAGCTTGCACATTCAATGTTCAAAATTCAGATAATCCTTTAAAATATTTCTCCATTTTTTGAATAGAATAGTTTCATATTTTTTCTTTGTCTTCTTTTTCTCACTTTTTACGACGTGCCACAATGAATTAACCCCTTTCGTATTAAATTATACTATAAGTTACAATATTTTTTTATATTTTTTTAAACTTAATATTACAATTTATTTCGGAATTTTACGTTTATTGGCAATAACTTATATACATTATTATTTCTGAAAACTATAATTAGATATTAGTAAAATAAAATCTAATTAAAGGTGATTGAAAATGAATATTTTAGACATAATAAATAAATTTCCAAACCAAGAATCTTGTATAAAATTTTTAGAAGAAATAAGATGAAATAACAAACCAAAATGTCTTTTTTGTTTTAGTGAAAAAGTTAACTCTGTTTTAAAAGAGTCGCGTTATAAATGCAAAAAATGTCATAAGTCTTTTAGTGTAACTGCTCAAACTATTTTTCATCATACACGTGTACCACTTCAAAAGTGATTTATTTTAATAGTATTAATGGCTAATGCTAAAAAAAGTTTATCATCATCTCAAGCTTCAAGAGACTTAAATTTACGTTTAGCAACTGTATGAAAAATGATGCATAAAATTAGAAAGGCAATGGCTAATGATGAGATTAAATTATTAGCAAAAATATTAGAGATGGATGAACCATATGTGGGTGGAAAACCGCGTAAATATAATGATGTTGATAATAAAAATAACTCATTACGTGGTAGAGGAACTAGTAAAGAGTGTGTTGTTGGCATTATTGAACGAAATGGTAATGTTAAATTATTTCATGCAAAAAATAAAAGTATTAAATCTGAAGATTTAATGAAAATAGTTAAAGAAAATGTTGATATTAACAATTCTATTCTTTTTACTGATGAATATCGTGGATATTATAAAATGAATAAAATTTTACCACATGAACAAGTTAATCACAAAAAATATTTTTCTTATAATAGACTTACTGCATAACTAGTTAACTTTTTATTTTTTTGTTATTATTAAAATAAAATTTGAATAGTTAAGGATAAACTTTATGACATATTTTGAATTAAAAGATAAATCTGATCAATATTTTCGTAAAATAGTGGGTATTAATAAACTCGTTTTTAACGAAATTTTAAATATTTTATTAGAACATCAAAAACTCAAAACTACTATTGGTGGAAGGCCATATAAAATGTCAATAGAAGATCGACTAGTAATGAGTTTAAGATATTTATATGAAAATCGTACATATCATAGTATTGGTGCTGAGTATGGTATGGTTGATACTACTGCTTTACGAAATATTCGTTCAATTGAAGATATTTTAATAAAGAATAATAAGTTTAATAATTTAACAAATAAAAATATTTTTTTAAAAAGAAGAATTAAAAAATAAAATTTTGATAATTGATGTAACAGAGGTAGAAACAGAACGACCAAAATATAACCAAAAAGATTGATTTTCTGGTAAAAAATGAATGCATACTGTTAAGTTTCAAACCGTAATTAATGCAAATACTAATGAAATTTTAAATATTTTTTCTGATATTGGTAAAAATCATGATTTTAAAACTTTTAAGAATTCAAAGTTAAAGTTTTTACCAGAAACTATAATTCTTGCAGATAAAGGTTATCAAGGTTTACAAAAAATTCATGCTAATACATTTTTACCCATTAAAATTAGCAAAAATAATCCTAAAACAAATAAAACCAAAATCTTTAATAAGATTATTAATAAAACTCGTAGAAAAATTGAACATGTTTTTGCATTTTTAAAATGTTTTAAGATTATTGGTTATAAATTTAGAAAAGCCAGAAAACGAATATTTTTAAGATTTAATTTAATTGCAGGATTTTATAATTTATCATTAAAACTTAAAAACGTTATGCAGTAAGTCTAATGGTATTCATACAAATACAATAGAAAGTTTTTGAGCAATATTAAAAAGAGGTTTTATCGGCCAATTTCATTGAGTTTCAAAAAAATGACTCCAATCTTATTTAAATGAATTTTGTTTTAAATATAATAACCGTAAAGAAAAAATCACATTTAAAAATATCATAATTAAATTATTTATTAAGAATTAAGTGTTAACCAATAAGCGTAAAATTCCGATTTATTTTATTAACGTGCTAATAATCTATTATAAGCAGTTTGCATTTGTGGGTCAAAACTACGAGTATATAAACCATTAAAATATCCTTCGTGATGATTTTTTGGATCTAATGGATCGGGTAATTGACCATTTTTTGGAATATATACATGCTTTCAAATTTCTGCTGAAAAATTAGTACTAACTTCATCCATAGCTGCTTGTAAAGGTGAGGTATAACCAAATTCACTACTTAAATCAACTTGTGTTTGTTTTTGCATTATATAATTAATAAATTTAAAAGCTAAATCTTTATGAGGAGAATCTTTACTAATTACCATATCATCATTTCAAACATTAGTCCCCATATATGGTCTAACAACAAGGTACTTACCATTATAACAATCAGGATCATCAGCAATTGCAGATAATAAATCACCATTATACATCATTGCTATATCCCACTTATTTTCATTACTAATTTCATCAACAATATCATCATTTAATAATTTTGTATTTTTATTTTTGATAACTGGTTCTAACCAGTCACTTGCATCTTTAATTTCAATTGGACTATGAGCATTAATATTATCATGAAAATCATTTCCTACTTGATTATATTGACCTGAACCGTTATTTTTTCCTCATTTATTCTTATAGTGTAAATCAGTAAGCGCAGTCATAAATAAGTTATGCATATCATCATTTAAAACGATACGTTTAGCTAATTTTGCAGCCTTTGTTAAAACACTTCATTGAACATTTGAACCATCAGCTTTAATACCAAGATCACTTAGATTATTTGCATTAGTAGTATTAATTACTAATACAACATCACCTCAAAAATAAGGAATACTATAACTATTTAAACCAAATTCATTTAAAATTCCATCACTATTTTCAACTTGATATTTATTCATTAATTCATATAAATCATGATTAATATCTTCTTTTGGATTAAAATCAATTCTACTATCATACTCAATATCACCTGCAGAATTTTTTGTTGCAATTGGAAAAAGTCTATCTTCACTTGCTAATTTAGCCACCATATAATCACTAGGAACCATTACATCATAACTAGTAGTATATAATTTAGCATACAATGATTCATTATCATCAAAAGTTGAATATTTTATTTTAACTTGATATTTATTTTCAAATTCTTTTAAAATATTAGGATTCATATATTCTCCTCAATTAGCAATTGATAAATCATAAACATTAGTAAAAATGTAGAAAGCACCCAAACTAATAAAACTTGATAGTAAGATGATACTAATCATAATTAATTTTCACGGTCATAGTAAAAAACGATATTTTTCTCTTCTTAATTTTGAGCGTTCTTCTTTTAACTCTTTCTTTTTTTTAATCTTATTCTTTATATGTTCAATTCAAATTGATTCCATTTCAAGTTTTGTTTCAAGTTTAGAAATTTGATTAATAAGTTTCGGGTGATTTTTAATATAATCTTGAATTTTAATAATATCTTGCTCAGTTACAATTTCAAAATTACCATCACTATATAATGATTTACGTTTTCTACCTTTACTCTTAACCTTTTTATAGTTAAAACCATTTAATTGTAAATAATATTTAGTTAACAACTTCTCAGTTTTAATAATTTTTTTATCATGATAAATACCTTTATCAATTTTTTCATTACGTTGTTTAATTTGTTTTTTGCAAAGAATATAAGTATTTCAAGAAATAATAAGTACTGCAATTAATAAAACAATTATTGTTGAAAAAGCATTAATATAAGGTTTAATTCGTTTTAAAGAATAAATAAAAGTTGAGACGTTAGAAGTATTACCGCCAGTAAAATAAGAAATTAAAAAATCATCAAAACTCATAGCAAAAGCAATAGCTGCTCCAGCAATTATTGCTTGTTTAATTGTTGGTAATACAATTTTACGTAACGTATATCAAGGTGTCGCACCTAAATCTTGACTTGCTTCTAATTGTGACATATTTATTGATCTAATTTTTGGTAAAACAGTAATAATAACATAAGGAATATTAAAAGAAATATGAGCGAAAATTAATGTTCCAAGACCAAAACTAAAACCAAATGCCATAAATAATAACATTAAAGAAACAGCAGTAACAATATCAGCATTAACTAAAGGAATATTAGTAATCCCTAAAGTAATATTACGTGTTATTTTTTTTGTTTTACTTAAACCCAAAGCAGCAAACGTACCAATAATAACAGCAACAAAAGTAGAAATAAAAGCAACAATTAATGTTACACTAACTGATTCTCAAAGTTCGCTTTGTTGAAATAAATCGTAATAAGGTTGTAATGATCAAGAATTTCAACTGCGAACTGAATCGCCACCATTAAAAGAGAATATCATTAAAACTAAAATTGGAGTATAAAATAATAAAAAGATAATAGCTAAATAACTATTTTTAAAAAAAGATTTCATTAATTAATACTTCCTATTTTTTTACCAGTAGCTCAACTACCAATCGCTTTTAAAGTAAAAATAATAATTAAAACAATAATACCTAAAATAACAGAAATAGCAGCACCATAAGCAAAATTAGCACCACGATAAAAATATGACTCAATAATATTTGCAATTAAAATAGTTTTTCCTTCACCAATATATTTAACTACTACTAGTGAAGTCATAGCACTTAATACCATCAAAGTAAAACCAGAAACAATACCAGGTACTGAAAAACGAAAGGTAACTTTTCAAAATGTTTTCATCTTAGAAGCTCCTAAATCTTGACTTGCTTCTAATAAATTACGATCTGTTTTTTCTAAAGAATTATAAATTGGTAAAATAACAAAAGGCATAAACATATAAACCATTGCTAAAATAATACCAATTGGAGTTCCTAATAAAACATTAGGACCTAAAATACTAAAGATAATCTGTAATCCAATTGTACGTAATAAAATATTAATTCAAATTGGTAAAGTAACTAAAACTCAAATATTTTTTGAAGCAATTTTTGTTGACATAAAAGCCATAATATAAGCAATGGGATAACCAAAA
Organism: Spiroplasma endosymbiont of Notiophilus biguttatus; assembly: GCF_964030985.1. NCBI lineage: Bacteria > Bacillati > Mycoplasmatota > Mollicutes > Entomoplasmatales > Spiroplasmataceae > Spiroplasma > Spiroplasma endosymbiont of Notiophilus biguttatus. The sequence continues at coordinate 198,808 of NZ_OZ034993.1, forward strand.
ATAACAGCAATTAAAGTGGCAACAAATGAATAACCAATTGAACGTAATAGAACCATAACATAACTATTTTCTTTAAAAAAATCATTAAAATTACTAAATGTAAATCGAAATATTCAAGCATTATTAGTTGCTTTAATAATTGAATATAAAATTACAATTAATAATGGTAATACAATTAAAATTATCATCACCAATAAATACGGATAAGCAAGCGTAACTCATGATTTAAAACCAAAATTTACTGATTTATCTTTGATTTTATTTTTAATAAAACTTACTTTTTGCTTTGTTTTTTTTCAACATAACAATGTTTTTTTCTTTTTTACTCGTTTCATTTTTAATTCTTTATTTTTTGCTACTTCTTGTAAAGAAACATTATTTTTTTTAAATTTAAACCATTTTTTAAAGCTATACTTTTTTTTATTTTGATTATCAATAATTTTTTCTGGATTTGAATTATTAACTAACATATCTTGTGATTTTAAAATTTGTGTTTTAATATTACGTTTAAACAAATTTTTCATTTTACTCTTCAATTTCCTTTCACATAACATGAATATCTTCAACATTTCATTTTAAACCAACACGGTTACCTACTTCAAAATTATCAGTAGTATGAACTATCCATTTGCGTTTATTAGCAATAATTTCAATTTCTCATAATAATCCTTTAAAAGCAATAGTTTTAATAGTTCCATCAAAAAAACCACTACCTGCATTAACTAAATCAATATCTTCTGGTCGAATAACAATATCAATATTACGTTCTTGTTCACCAAAACCAGTATCAGAGCATGCAAATTTTTTACCATCAAAACGAACACAATAATCATTAACAAATATACCATTTTCAATAACATTCGAGCTACCAACAAATTGTGATGTTCATTTATTTTCAGGTTCATTGTAAATATCTTGTGGTGTCCCAATTTGTTGAATTTGACCTTGATTTAAAACAACTACCCGATCTGACATAATAAATGCTTCTTCTTGATCATGAGTAATAAAGATAAAAGTAATATTAATTTCTTCTTGAATTTTTTTTAATTCTACTTGCATTTGTTGACGTAATTTCAAATCCAAAGCAGCAAAAGGTTCATCTAATAATAAAATTTTAGGATTAAGAACTAATGCTCTAGCCACTGCTACTCTTTGTTTTTGACCACCAGATAAATCATTAACATCTTTATCTTCCATACCATTTAATTTAACCAAATCTAAAGCTTTTTTAACTTCTTTTTTGATTTTTTCACGATCAATTTTTCTTAACTTTAAACCATAAGCAATATTATCAAAAACATTTAAATGTGGAAATAAAGCATAATTTTGAAAAATAGTATTTATTTCTCTTTTATGAATTGGAATTTTAGTTAAATCCTTACTTTTAAACAATAATTGACCATTGTTTGGTTGTTCAAAACCAGCAATAATCCTTAATAATGTTGTTTTACCACAACCACTAGGGCCAAGAATGGTAAGAAATTCACCTTCATGAATATTTAAACTAATTCCTTTTAAAACAACTTTACCATCATATTCTTTGGTAATATTACGTAATTCTAAAATATTTACACTCATAATTTCCTCCTTTAAATGGTTTAAAAAATTGGCGGATTTGAAACTCATAAAATAGTTGCAATTGAATTATTGGGATTTTCTAAATAATGTTTTTCATTACCTTTAATATAAAATGCTTCATTAGCTACTGCTTTTACTCTAGTTCCACCATAATGAACAAATACTGTTCCACTTAATACATATCCAAAGATCTGACCTTGAAATGGCGGAATTTTATTTGAATTACCAAATGGTTTTAAAGTTAAAATTACTGGTTCTAATGTTAATTTTTGAGCATTAGGAATAATTCATTTTATTTGATAATCTTCTTCGTCACTAACAGTAACATCTTGTGATTTAAAAACTATTTTTTCTTTTACTTCACCAGCAAAAAAAGTTGATAATGGACAATCAAAAATGTCTAAAATACTTTTTAGAGTTTCAATACTAGGTGAAGAAACATCATGCTCTAATTGACTAATAAATCCCTTTGATAAATCACAACGTTTCCCTAACTCTTCCATAGTTAAATTATGTTTCAATCTTAAAATTTTTAACTTTCTTCCAATTTTCATATTGATTATTTTCTCCTTTTGTTTATTTATACTAAACTTTAAGTTAAATAATACAAATAAAATTATATAATATTTTTTTAAAAAAAAACAATTATTTATTTTATTTATTAAAAATAAAATAAATATAAAATTATTAGTGTAAAAATGTATAATTAAAGGTGATTGAAAATGAATATTTTAGACATAATAAATAAATTTCCAAACCAAGAATCTTGTATAAAATTTTTAGAAGAAATAAGATGAAATAACAAACCAAAATGTCTTTTTTGTTTTAGTGAAAAAGTTAACTCTGTTTTAAAAGAGTCGCGTTATAAATGCAAAAAATGTCATAAGTCTTTTAGTGTAACTGCTCAAACTATTTTTCATCATACACGTGTACCACTTCAAAAGTGATTTATTTTAATAGTATTAATGGCTAATGCTAAAAAAAGTTTATCATCATCTCAAGCTTCAAGAGACTTAAATTTACGTTTAGCAACTGTATGAAAAATGATGCATAAAATTAGAAAGGCAAAGGCTAATGATGAGATTAAATTATTAGCAAAAATATTAGAGATGGATGAAACATATGTGGGTGGAAAACCGCGTAAATATAATGATGTTGATAATAAAAATAACTCATTACGTGGTAGAGGAACTAGTAAAGAGTGTGTTGTTGGCATTATTGAACGAAATGGTAATGTTAAATTATTTCATGCAAAAAATAAAAGTATTAAATCTGAAGATTTAATGAAAATAGTTAAAGAAAATGTTGATATTAACAATTCTATTCTTTTTACTGATGAATATCGTGGATATTATAAAATGAATAAAATTTTACCATATGAACAAGTTAATCACAAAAAATATTTTTCTTATAATGGTATTCATACAAATACAATAGAAAGTTTTTGAGCAATATTAAAAAGAGGTTTTATCGGCCAATTTCATTGAGTTTCAAAAAAATGACTCCAATCTTATTTAAATGAATTTTGTTTTAAATATAATAACCGTAAAGAAAAAATCACATTTAAAAATATCACAATTAAATTATTTATTAAGAATTAAGTGTTAACCAATAAGCGTAAAATTCCGAAAAACTTTACTAACAATTTCGCTTGTATTAGCAGAACCTAAATCTGATTGAATAGTCGTAAAATTACATTGTTTAGCACTCGCTAATTCTATTTGATTAACCACATTTAACACAGTTTTGGCATTTTCACTTTTGTTTATTTTTCAGCCAACAATTGAATTACTGTACATATCAGTAGCAAAAACAACTAATAATTTTGTTTTTTTATCACCAATAATTATATTTTTAAATCATGTGCCATCCATACCAACTTTTTCAAGAAAGTTATTACTTGAAAAATTACGTTTTAATAAATCTTTATTATTTTTTAAATCACTATTTTCTACTACTCTATTTGTTGATTTAGATTCTAATAATAATTTAATATTATTATCTTTTAATATTTGTTTTATGCTTGTTTTACTGCATTTAAGACCTTTATTTTTTATTTTTAACTCTAATCTTACTTTTTCAAAACTAGTGATATTAATGTACTTTTTTTCATTTTTAATGAGAACTATTTTGTTTATTGCTTGTATCAAATTATCATTAATTTTTGATTGATATTGCTTTTTACCTTTTTTTACTCATAAATAGTATGCTGTTTTGCTAATAGCTATGTAAACAATAATTTTATTTAATTGATGACCTTTTTGCTTATATTTTTCTACTATTAAAAAACACTTATATTTTAATAATTTACTATTTTTTCCCCTTGTTAATTTCTTTTCACAGGCTAATTGCTCCTTTAAAAGTTCTTTTTCAACCTCATCTTTTAAAGCTTGTTTTCTAAGTTTATCAATTTCTTTGTTTAATAGTTTAATTTCAATATCTTTCTTATCGATCCTGTGAGAAGTTTGGGATTTAGAAATTTTGGTGAATGCATTTTCACCTTTAATTTGATATTGGTTAACCCAATTATAAATTAATACTGGAGTTGATAATTTATATTTGACTTGAATTTCATGTATTTTTAGTTTTTTATCAACTAAATACTCATTAACAACGGCTAATTTTGTTTCTTTTGAATAAACTTTATAATTCATAATTTCTCCTTCTGTATTAATTATTTTTAATTATATTACAGATTGAAAATATTAATTGGTAAACTTAAGTGACTGATGCCCAATTTAATGATAACAATAACTTTAATAATAGTAGGTTTTCTCATTTACTGTATTTTTTAAAAAACATTTATTCAAAATATTAAAATAATGTATAATAAAAACTCTTATGAAAATGAAAATTCTCAAATTTACATAATTAAATTGGTAGCTAATTAAAAAATTACCCTAATTGGTAACTTTTTTGGGAACCTCCCAACCAAACCATAACAATTTTAATTAAAACTGCTTCTCAATCTTTTTAAATGTCCCTTTCTTCGTTAAAAATCAACCTAAAAAAAATTACAAATATCGTTGCTAAAATTGCACTTCAAAATCCTCAAGCTTTTAATGTATTTATAACAGCTTGACCAACATCAGCTTGTAAATAAATTGCATATTTCTTTCTATTTCTCCCTTCTTTAATACTTTCTCCTTTCTCTAATCTAAGTATTTTGTAACTACTTATGTGTTATTATATAACTTTCAAATAAAAAATAAAACTAATTTACCAAATTTTCAATATTGTGTATAGAATAATAAATCTGGTAAATTAAAGTTGTAATACTTTTTTTAAAGTTAAAAACCCATTCTTTTCATAGTTCTAACTGGTGATTTTTGTCTATTATCTTCTTCTGCAATAAATCCATTTACTCTAGTTTCACTAGCTTTTTTTTCTAATTCTTTTAGTTTATTTTTTTCATTCTTGAAATTCTGATCATATTTCTTTTGTTTTTTCTTCGTATTCAATTTGATACTTTTCTTTTTTATTTTCAGTAAAAACATCTTTTATTTTTTTTATATGTTTAGATTCTAAATATTTTGAAAATGCAATATTTTCTTGTCATTTTTGGTTTCATTGATTGATTGGGCATATTTTTTTGAAAACTTATTTCTTTTAAACTTTCAATTTAATTCTTTTTTTTAAAGTTTTAAAAGTTTTTGGTTCATTTTATTCTCTAGTTTGTTGCAAACAATTTAAAATTCTTTCTTCTATTGTTTCTTTTGAATTTAAAGATATGTCTTTTAAATATTGAACTTCTTCTTCTAAATTATTTCATTTATTTTCTAGTTCTTTTATTTTTTGTTCTAATTCAATTTGAGACTTATCTTTTTCATTTGGAAACATTATTTTTCTTAATTTTTTAGCACATTCACATAAATTTTTGTAACAAATGCCAGCAACAATACCCGCAATAGTAAAAGGTAATCAACCCATAAGAGTACTTGACACAACAAATGTACTAATTATTGGTGTGATAATTATTTTAGCAATAGGAGATGTAGCACCCCACGCAATAAAAAACATTAAACCATGAAAAATCTTTCATATACACCTTTTAAAATTCAATATTTATCTTGTACTTCTTCTGTAATATTTTCTTGTTTTTGATTTGTAATAGTTCTTAGAACCTGTTTAGAATCTTTTTAATAAAATTGAACGGAATTTTACGCTTATTGGTTAACACTTAATTCTTAATAAATAATTTAATTATGATATTTTTAAATGTGATTTTTTCTTTACGGTTATTATATTTAAAACAAAATTCATTTAAATAAGATTGGAGTCATTTTTTTGAAACTCAATGAAATTGGCCGATAAAACCTCTTTTTAATATTGCTCAAAAACTTTCTATTGTATTTGTATGAATACCATTATAAGAAAAATATTTTTTGTGATTAACTTGTTCATATGGTAAAATTTTATTCATTTTATAATATCCACGATATTCATCAGTAAAAAGAATAGAATTGTTAATATCAACATTTTCTTTAACTATTTTCATTAAATCTTCAGATTTAATACTTTTATTTTTTGCATGAAATAATTTAACATTACCATTTCGTTCAATAATGCCAACAACACACTCTTTACTAGTTCCTCTACCACGTAATGAGTTATTTTTATTATCAACATCATTATATTTACGCGGTTTTCCACCCACATATGTTTCATCCATCTCTAATATTTTTGCTAATAATTTAATCTCATCATTAGCCATTGCCTTTCTAATTTTATGCATCATTTTTCATACAGTTGCTAAACGTAAATTTAAGTCTCTTGAAGCTTGAGATGATGATAAACTTTTTTTAGCATTAGCCATTAATACTATTAAAATAAATCACTTTTGAAGTGGTACACGTGTATGATGAAAAATACTTTGAGCAGTTACACTAAAAGACTTATGACATTTTTTGCATTTATAACGCGACTCTTTTAAAACAGAGTTAACTTTTTCACTAAAACAAAAAAGACATTTTGGTTTGTTATTTCATCTTATTTCTTCTAAAAATTTTATACAAGATTCTTGGTTTGGAAATTTATTTATTATGTCTAAAATATTCATTTTCAATCACCTTTAATTAGATTTTATTTTACTAATATCTAATTATAGTTTTCAGAAATAATAATGTATATAAGTTATTGCCAATAAACGTAAAATTCCGAAATTGAAATAAAGGAAAGAACAACCATTTGTAAACTAGTATTTAATTTTCTTTCACAATTTTTTCATAATCTTCTACATTTTTCTAATCAAGCAAAACTTCGCTCTACAACTCATCTTTTTGGTAATACTACAAAAGAATGTAATTCATTACGTTTTACAACTTCAACATTCGCATTTATAATTGTTTTGATTGCAGAAGCAAATTTTTCACTAGTATAACCAGCATCTACTATTATTTTTTGAATTGTAGAAAGATTTTCTTTTTCATTTTGAATCATTATTATAGCACTATTACGATCTGTTTTTTCTGTTGTAGTTACGTAAATTGCATGTGGTAAACCTTGAGAATCAACAGCAATATGACGTTTTATTCCTGAAATCTTTTTACCAGCATCATAACCTTTGTTTTTAGTAGTATCTGTATTTTAACACTTTGTGAATCAATTATACAAAAACTGGTTTTTTCTTTTCGATGATTATTGATACGAACTTTTCTAACTAATTTTTTTTAAAATTAATTGTCATATGCTAGGTTCTTTACCATTATTTTTACTTCAAATTTGAAAATAATAATATACAGTTTGTCATTTTGGAAAATTTTTTGGTAACATTCTTCATTGACAACCACTTTTTAATACATATAAAACTGCACAAAATACTTCATATAAATCTAAATTTCTTGGTTTTGTTTTCTTTTTGACATTTTCTAAAATTAATCTTATGTTCTCAAATTTTTCTTTAGTGACATGACTTGGATAATTTTTATGCATATATACCTCTTATTTTACAATATATAGTAATTTTACCTTATTCTCTAAAAGATTCTAAACAGGTTCTAATACTTCCTTAACACCAGGTCCATAAGGTGCTGTTGTTGTGGGTGGTTGAGCATATGATTGAATTTTAACAATTTCTTTTATTTTTGTTAGTGCTTGCGGAAAATATTTTTCCTTTAGCAATTTTTCATTGAATTCCATATTTATTCACTCCTTGATATATAAATTTAAATAGTAGTATTAGTTATAATATCAACTATTAAATCATTTAACAATAATCAGGAACTATTTGTGCAAGATAAATGATTATTTTTTATTTTTATTTGTTTATTTTTGATTAATTTACTAATCAGTGGCTGCTCTAGAATATTATCACTTTTGTTAAATTTTATTCCCTTTTTTAGTAATAAACCTTGTATTAATTTTTGAATTAAAATTTCATTTGTTGATAAAATACTATTTTTTTGATTGTTATTATTAATGTTATTGCTATTAGTAATTATTATTGCTTTATGTTCTGTTTTAATATGTGAAACAGCATTTGGACCAATTCCATAATAGTTTTCTAATAAACAATATGCAATAATATATTTTGATTGATTATTAGCATTTTTACTATAACTATAGTATTCATAGTTATCATATTTTTGCTTTTTTAAGAAATTATTAATGTATCTTTTAATAGTAAGATTTTGTTTGTGATTATAACTATCATAGCTAATATGAGGTGTTTTTAATTGCATACATATTTGTAAATCATTATTAACATCAATTACTGTTTGATGAGGAAAATTATATTTTAAATCAATTGAGAAATTATTAATTTTTAAGTTAATAGCATCATTAATAATTTTCGGAATTTTACGTTTATTGGCAATAACTTATATACATTATTATTTCTGAAAACTATAATTAGATATTAGTAAAATAAAATCTAATTAAAGGTGATTGAAAATGAATATTTTAGACATAATAAATAAATTTCCAAACCAAGAATCTTGTATAAAATTTTTAGAAGAAATAAGATGAAATAACAAACCAAAATGTCTTTTTTGTTTTAGTGAAAAAGTTAACTCTGTTTTAAAAGAGTCGCGTTATAAATGCAAAAAATGTCATAAGTTTTTTAGTGTAACTGCTCAAACTATTTTTCATCATACACGTGTACCACTTCAAAAGTGATTTATTTTAATAGTATTAATGGCTAATGCTAAAAAAAGTTTATCATCATCTCAAGCTTCAAGAGACTTAAATTTACGTTTAGCAACTGTATGAAAAATGATGCATAAAATTAGAAAGGCAATGGCTAATGATGAGATTAGACTTACTGCATAACGTTTTTAAGTTTTAATGATAAATTATAAAATCCTGCAATTAAATTAAATCTTAAAAATATTCGTTTTCTGGCTTTTCTAAATTTATAACCAATAATCTTAAAACATTTTAAAAATGCAAAAACATGTTCAATTTTTCTACGAGTTTTATTAATAATCTTATTAAAGATTTTGGTTTTATTTGTTTTAGGATTATTTTTGCTAATTTTAATGGGTAAAAATGTAGTAGCATGAATTTTTTGTAAACCTTGATAACCTTTATCTGCAAGAATTATAGTTTCTGGTAAAAACTTTAACTTTGAATTCTTAAAAGTTTTAAAATCATGATTTTTACCAATATCAGAAAAAATATTTAAAATTTCATTAGTATTTGCATTAATTACGGTTTGAAACTTAACAGTATGCATTCATTTTTTACCAGAAAATCAATCTTTTTGGTTATATTTTGGTCGTTCTGTTTCTACCTCTGTTACATCAATTATCAAAATTTTATTTTTTAATTCTTCTTTTTAAAAAAATATTTTTATTTGTTAAATTATTAAACTTATTATTCTTTATTAAAATATCTTCAATTGAACGAATATTTCGTAAAGCAGTAGTATCAACCATACCATACTCAGCACCAATACTATGATATGTACGATTTTCATATAAATATCTTAAACTCATTACTAGTCGATCTTCTATTGACATTTTATATGGCCTTCCACCAATAGTAGTTTTGAGTTTTTGATGTTCTAATAAAATATTTAAAATTTCGTTAAAAACGAGTTTATTAATACCCACTATTTTACGAAAATATTGATCAGATTTATCTTTTAATTCAAAATATGTCATAAAGTTTATCCTTAACTATTCAAATTTTATTTTAATAATAACAAAAAAATAAAAAGTTAACTAGTTATGCAGTAAGTCTATTAAATTATTAGCAAAAATATTAGAGATGGATGAAACATATGTGGGTGGAAAACCGCGTAAATATAATGATGTTGATAATAAAAATAACTCATTACGTGGTAGAGGAACTAGTAAAGAGTGTGTTGTTGGCATTATTGAACGAAATGGTAATGTTAAATTATTTCATGCAAAAAATAAAAGTATTAAATCTGAAGATTTAATGAAAATAGTTAAAGAAAATGTTGATATTAACAATTCTATTCTTTTTACTGATGAATATCGTGGATATTATAAAATGAATAAAATTTTACCATATGAACAAGTTAATCACAAAAAATATTTTTCTTATAATGGTATTCATACAAATACAATAGAAAGTTTTTGAGCAATATTAAAAAGAGGTTTTATCGGCCAATTTCATTGAGTTTCAAAAAAATGACTCCAATCTTATTTAAATGAATTTTGTTTTAAATATAATAACCGTAAAGAAAAAATCACATTTAAAAATATCACAATTAAATTATTTATTAAGAATTAAGTGTTAACCAATAAGCGTAAAATTCCGATAATTTTTATACTTTGTTGATAATTAAATTTGTTGTTTAATTGATTTTGAAAACTAATTATTTTTCAAATTAATCGTTTAATTTGAAATTTGGAAAATAATTGTAGAGTTGTGAAATTAGTATTATTAATAGTACATTCAAAGTTGTATTCTTTGATAGTGGTTGTCAATGGTTTAAGTAATATTAATAGTTGTTCTAAAAAATTAATTGGTAAAACTGACTTATTTTTGTTAGCAAGATAAATTGTTTTTAACTTTAATTGGTATTTATTTATTATATTTGTTAATTCTTTTTTAACACTTTCTATAAAATAAGAATGGTTACTATTTAATTCGTTTTTAAAATTAGGTATTTCTATATATAAATGTTCAATAGTAGTTTGTGTATTCATAAATAAATAATACTATATTTATTTTAAATTACTATTAAAATATTAAATATTACATATAATAAAAAAATATTTATTATTTATGTTCGTGCTTTTCAATGTTGTTCTTTTGCAATATTTTTATTTCCTTTTGAAGAAATTTTAGTTTTTCAAGAAGGATAATTTTCACCTTTACTTTTTGCATTAACAATATTCATTGGATCTAGATTATATAATTCAGTTGTTCCTTGTTGACTAGTAGGACGATGCAGAACAATAGTTCAAGAGTAAGTTTCTAAGTTATCTGCTGTGCTATAATCAGTGGTAAATGAATCACGAAACATTCAAGCACCACCATAATCTTTACGATATAATTTATCACTAACACCATCAATTATTTCCGCTTTTTCTCAAACAGCTTCAATTTGTTCTAATGTTCAATGGTGAGTAGTAACTTTTTGTACTTCGATTGTTTCTTTTTTTGTTTTTGTTTTTTCTATTATTGCTAGTGTTTCTTCAACAGTTATTGTTGTTGCTTGTTCATTAAAATTAGATGTTTCAGATTCAGAATAACTACTGTCTTTAACATCAAAACCACCTTCATTTTTTGGATGGTAGTTAGTTTCAGTATTAATATTACTTTCTGGTGTTGGTGATTTTGAATATATTGTTGTATCTTCTACACTTGTTTTTTCAACTGTTGGTTCTGAATATATTGTTGCATTTTCGATATTATCATTTATTTCTTCTTCATTCGTAATAGATTCGGATTTAAGATTAGTAAGAGTACCTGGTGTTGGTGAAACAGCTTCGGCATGATAGGCACCTTGAGTTGGTGTTTGTGATAGTTCATGATTAGTATAATGGACAGTTGCTGTTGAAGGGTTAGTAATTATTTTTTCTTGTGTTGGATCTTGCTTAAGAACGGTATTGTTAGTTTCTTGTTCTTTATTATTTTGAGGTATTGGTATTGGTACAACGTTAGGAAGCGTTATTGTATCATCAACTTCTTGTTTTGCTATTACTGTTTCTTGTTTTGCTTTTGGTTTAGCAATAGGCATTAATAGTGTATTTGATTTGTATTTAGAGGTAATATTAATAATTAATCAAAGACTGTGGATTAATAAAAGTATTGCAAATAGTTCAGCCAACATTCATGGTAAAAAAGCTATTAGAAAGTTACCGGTTGTATTTTTTATTTCGCCATCTTTTTTATTAGCTAGGAAAGTAAAAGTTTTAAATCTAAAAATAAAAAATACAATAAGAAAAATAACAAATATTGCTGAAAAAATAAAACTTATTAAGCAAAAAAGTGCTGATACACTATTTTTAGTTTTTAAAAAAATAAAAGGTACGACCACTAATGCTAAAGATAAACCAGAGACTATGAAAACAATAATACTTATTATATTGAAACTAATTTGTAAATTAGAATTAGGCTGTTGTGGATTATTGAATCATTTAATATAGTTATCAACTGCATCTCGACCAATAGTTGCTCATAAACCCCAACCTATCATTAAACTCGTAGTAATTAAAAGGCCGTTAATAAGAATTGTTAATTTGCTATATAGACCAATACGATAAATTTTTGGTTCTTTCATTGAACTAGAATTTATTTCCTCTATCATAAAAATACCCCAATCTATTTTTAATATACTTACTGTTTTTATAATTATATCAAATTAAAAATTAAGATAGTGTCGTATAATTAATTGGACTGGAAAAATGAATAATATTAATATATTATTCTATTAATATTGGTTTTTAAATAAAATGAAAGTGTTTTTATAAGATGATAAGAACCTGTTTAGAATCTTTTAGAGAATAAGGTAAAATTACTATATATTTTAAAATAAGAGGTATATATGCATAAAAATTATCCAAGTCATGTCACTAAAGAACAATTTGAGAACATAAGATTAATTTTAGAAAATGTCAAAAAGAAAACAAAACCAAGAAATTTAGATTTATATGAAGTATTTTGTGCAGTTTTATATGTATTAAAAAGTGGTTGTCAATGAAGAATGTTACCAAAAAATTTTCCAAAATGACAAACTGTATATTATTATTTTCAAATTTGAAGTAAAAATAATGGTAAAGAACCTAGTATATGACAATTAATTTTAAAAAAAATTAGTTAGAAAAGTTCGTATCAATAATCATCGAAAAGAAAAAACCAGTTTTTGTATAATTGATTCACAAAGTGTTAAAAATACAGATATTACTAAAAACAAAGGTTATGATGCTGGTAAAAAGATTTCAGGAATAAAACGTCATATTGCTGTTGATTCTCAAGGTTTACCACATGCAATTTACGTAACTACAGCAGAAAAACAGATCGTAATAGTGCTATAATAATGATTCAAAATGAAAAAGAAAATCTTTCTACAGTTCAAAAAATAATAGTAGATGCTGGTTATACTAGTGAAAAATTTGCTTCTGCAATCAAAACAATTATAAATGCGAATGTTGAAGTTGTAAAACGTAATGAATTACATTCTTTTGTAGTATTACCAAAAAGATGAGTTGTAGAGCAAAGTTTTGCTTGATTAGAAAAATGTAGAAGATTATGAAAAAATTGTGAAAGAAAATTAAATACTAGTTTACAAATGGTTGTTCTTTCCTTTATTTCAATTTTATTAAAAAGATTCTAAACAGGTTCTAATATTTACTTACATTTTATAGTGTTAATAAAATTAGTAACAAGCATATTTATTGATAGACTAAAAAAATAAACTATAATCTTAATTACTAATTTAATAAAAATTTTAGAGAAAAGGAAGATAAAAAGATATGTTAAATAAAATAAATAAAAATAATAATTTGCGAATAACTATGTTATTTAAATAATGAATTTATTAATAGTTAAAATATTAATTATTAATGGAGAACTTGGTCATATAATAAAATTACGCTTTTCTCCCTTTATGTACTATTTTTTAATTTTATGACATAAATGCTGAGAAAAGCGTATCTACGTATTTCTCCCCACATTTTTAAATTAAACATAGCATTACAATTTCAAAACTAGGTATCTTGTTGAATTTATATGCAGCTTCTTTGGCATATAAATTCAACATGATGTTTTGCAACTTTGATATGTGTTTTAAATGTTCTTCTTATATGTTTTCAAACTGATTCAATTTGATTGGTATTTACACCAGTTTTTGAAACATAACCATCTTGATGCTTAACTGTTTTATGTTTTGGGAAAACCAATTTGAAATCGCAATATCCTTTTCAATCATCAGTATATACATGACATTTTGAAGAAATGTGGCTTCTTGCAAAATTCAAAAGACTTTTACTCTTTGCATTTTTCAATACTTTCACAATTAAATTATTAGTTGTTTTTTCATAAATGCCAACAATCAATGTTTTATTTTTCAAGGATCTTCCTTGTTTTTTAAAAGCCATATGTGAAAGATACATTTCATCAATTTGCACTGTGCCTTCAACAATAAATTGAGGTTCTTGTTTTGCAATACGTGTTCTAATTTTATGATCCATTCTCCATGCTGTTTTTAAGGTCACTCCCAATTCTTTTGAAACATCAGTTGACGGAATTCCATGTTTGGTGTTTATTCATCTAAAGATGAGGTAAAATCATGATCTTAAAGATGTTTGTGACCTTAAAAATATGGTACCCGTGAGAATACTAAATGTTTGATTACATTTCAAACATCTTATTCTTTTTAAATCAGAAGTATTCAAATTAAAACTAGAACACCTAATACATTTGTTTTCTTTCAAATTTGCTATATATGCAAGACATTGCTATTCAGTTTAAAGCATTGTTGAACTCATTTAGTTTCATTGTTCCCTCCACAAGTACATGTGGGGAGAAGTCCGTAAAATTAAATAAGATTATTAATTTGAATGGAGAAAAAAGTCAAACAAAAGTTAGTCATTTAGATAGATTAAAGTTAAAAACATCACCTAATAAAAAAGCAGCTGCGTTAAAAATACTTTGAGTAGCAGCAACACAAGCATTTCGTAAAGAATTATCAACAGAAATAACTATTTCAAAGCAATTATTAGAACTAGAAAAAGAATGTTTACAATCAGTAGTATTGAATTTTATTAAAAAGATTCTAAGAACCTGTTTAGAATCTTTTTAATAAAGTTGAAATAAAGGAAAGAACAACCATTTGTAAACTAGTATTGGCATCAGTCACTTAAGTTTACCAATTAATATTTTCAATCTGTAATATAATTAAAAATAATTAATACAGAAGGAGAAATTATGAATTATAAAGTTTATTCAAAAGAAACAAAATTAGCCGTTGTTAATGAGTATTTAGTTGATAAAAAACTAAAAATACATGAAATTCAAGTCAAATATAAATTATCAACTCCAGTATTAATTTATAATTGGGTTAACCAATATCAAATTAAAGGTGAAAATGCATTCACCAAAATTTCTAAATCCCAAACTTCTCACAGGATCGATAAGAAAGATATTGAAATTAAACTATTAAACAAAGAAATTGATAAACTTAGAAAACAAGCTTTAAAAGATGAGGTTGAAAAAGAACTTTTAAAGGAGCAATTAGCCTGTGAAAAGAAATTAACAAGGGGAAAAAATAGTAAATTATTAAAATATAAGTGTTTTTTAATAGTAGAAAAATATAAGCAAAAAGGTCATCAATTAAATAAAATTATTGTTTACATAGCTATTAGCAAAACAGCATACTATTTATGAGTAAAAAAAGGTAAAAAGCAATATCAATCAAAAATTAATGATAATTTGATACAAGCAATAAACAAAATAGTTCTCATTAAAAATGAAAAAAAGTACATTAATATCACTAGTTTTGAAAAAGTAAGATTAGAGTTAAAAATAAAAAATAAAGGTCTTAAATGCAGTAAAACAAGCATAAAACAAATATTAAAAGATAATAATATTAAATTATTATTAGAACCTAAATCAACAAATAGAGTAGTAGAAAATAGTGATTTAAAAAATAATAAAGATTTATTAAAACGTAATTTTTCAAGTAATAACTTTCTTGAAAAAGTTGGTATGGATGGCACATGATTTAAAAATATAATTATTGGTGATAAAAAAACAAAATTATTAGTTGTTTTTGCTACTGATATGTACAGTAATTCAATTGTTGGCTGAAAAATAAACAAAAGTGAAAATGCCAAAACTGTGTTAAATGTGGTTAATCAAATAGAATTAGCGAGTGCTAAACAATGTAATTTTACGACTATTCAATCAGATTTAGGTTCTGCTAATACAAGCGAAATTGTTAGTAAAGTTTTTAATACAAGTACTAATCTAATTCACTCAAAAAGTCTATCAGGTTTTAAAGGTAATCAAGTTAGTGAATGTTTAAATCGTTGAATTAAAAGAGATTTTAAAATGATGTTTGGTAGCACTTTTGAAAGTATGGAAAGTTTTAATAAAATATTAGAAAAATTTATTAGATATTGAAACAATGATAGAATAGTTATTAGATTGAAAATGCCTCCAAATCAATTTGTACAGATTTGAAGACAAGAAAGTAAACTTATCTAACCAATGCCAATTTTATATTTTTAAAAACATAAAAAAGAAAATGCAATAAAAGTATCTAAAAACTAAAAAAATAGTTTAATAGTAATTTTTTAATCTTGATAATTATAAAAAATAATATGCAATTAAAAATTTTATTATTTATATTAGTTTTTTAATAATTGATTAGCGAAATATTTGGTCAATAACTCCACCACCAAGACAAATATCACCATCATAAAAAACAGCGGTTTGACCGGGCGTAATAGCGCGTATCTTTTCTGAAAATTCAACCTTAATTTCATCATTATTAATAAAATTAATAATAACAGCAACATCAGATTGACGATAGCGAAATTTTGCATTACCTTTTAAAGGGTTTTTTAATGTACTATTATTAATTCAATTCAATGATTTAACAGTACAACCGCTATTCATTAGTCATTTATTTTCATTATCATTAGCAACATAAAGGATATTATTAGTAACATCTTTTTCAACAACAAAATAAGGAACTTTCATTCCTGAAAGATTAATACCTTTTCTTTGACCAAATGTATAGTAGTAAACACCATTGTGATTACCAATAGTAGTTTTGGTATTAATATTAACAATTTTGCCAGGATTAACTGGTAAATAATTTGTTAAAAATGTTTGAAAATTACGATTACCAATAAAACATATGCCAGTAGAATCTTTTTTTGTTGCTGTTGGTAAGTTATATTTTTTTGCCAATTCCCTAACTTCAGTTTTAGTTTTGTTGCCTAAAGGAAATAAACTATATTTTAATTGTTTTTGTGTTAATTGACATAAAAAGTAACTTTGATCTTTATTATCATCAATTCCTTTTAATAACTGATATTGTTTAGTAATTGGATTGTAGTTAATTCGTGCATAGTGCCCCATTGCAATATAATCTGCTTGTAAATTTTTTTGTGCATATTTTAAAAAAGCATCGAATTTAATATATTTGTTACACAAAATATCGGGATTAGGAGTACGACTTTTTTTAAATTCTTCAAGAAAATAAGTAAAGACATTATCTCAATATTCCTTAACAAAATGAATTCTTTCTAATTTAATATTTAATTTTTGACAAACAGCTAAAGCATCAAGATAATCTTGTTCTTGTGGACAAATATCTTGATTATTGTTACCTTGTAAATCATTATTTAAAAGTGAATCTCAATTACGCATAAAAAGACCAATAACTTCATGGCCTTCTGCTTGTAAAAGTGCTGCTGTTACTGATGAATCAACACCACCACTCATACCAACAATAATGCGTTTTTTTTCTGTCATTTTATTGCTCCTTAATCCTTTTCATAAATGCTTAATAATTGTAACAAATATATAATAAATACCCAAATAAATATTTTTAAATTATTGAATTTACATATTGATTATTAAATGATAATCCTTTATACTAATGTTAAAACGGCATCAGTCACTTAAGTTTACCAATTAATATTTTCAATCTGTAATATAATTAAAAATAATTAATACAGAAGGAGAAATTATGAATTATAAAGTTTATTCAAAAGAAACAAAATTAGCCGTTGTTAATGAGTATTTAGTTGATAAAAAACTAAAAATACATGAAATTCAAGTCAAATATAAATTATCAACTCCAGTATTAATTTATAATTGGGTTAACCAATATCAAATTAAAGGTGAAAATGCATTCACCAAAATTTTTAAATCCCAAACTTCTCACAGTATCGATAAGAAAGATATTGAAATTAAACTATTAAACAAAGAAATTGATAAACTTAGAAAACAAGCTTTAAAAGATGAGGTTGAAAAAGAACTTTTAAAGGAGCAATTAGCCTGTGAAAAGAAATTAACAAGGGGAAAAAATAGTAAATTATTAAAATATAAGTGTTTTTTAATAGTAGAAAAATATAAGCAAAAAGGTCATCAATTAAATAAAATTATTGTTTACATAGCTATTAGCAAAACAGCATACTATTTATGAGTAAAAAAAGGTAAAAAGCAATATCAATCAAAAATTAATGATAATTTGATACAAGCAATAAACAAAATAGTTCTCATTAAAAATGAAAAAAAGTACATTAATATCACTAGTTTTGAAAAAGTAAGATTAGAGTTAAAAATAAAAAATAAAGGTCTTAAATGCAGTAAAACAAGCATAAAACAAATATTAAAAGATAATAATATTAAATTATTATTAGAACCTAAATCAACAAATAGAGTAGTAGAAAATAGTGATTTAAAAAATAATAAAGATTTATTAAAACGTAATTTTTCAAGTAATAACTTTCTTGAAAAAGTTGATATGGATGGCACATGATTTAAAAATATAATTATTGGTGATAAAAAAAACAAAATTATTAGTTGTTTTTGCTAATGATATGTACAGTAATTCAATTGTTGGCTGAAAAATAAACAAAAGTGAAAATGCCAAAACTGTGTTAAATGTGGTTAATCAAATAGAATTAGCGAGTGCTAAACAATGTAATTTTACGACTATTCAATCAGATTTAGGTTCTGCTAATACAAGCGAAATTGTTAGTAAAGTTTTTAATACAAGTACTAATCTAATTCATTCAAAAAGTCTATCAGGTTTTAAAGGTAATCAAGTTAGTGAATGTTTAAATCGTTGAATTAAAAGAGATTTTAAAATGATGTTTGGTAGCACTTTTGAAAGTATGGAAAGTTTTAATAAAATATTAGAAAAATTTGTTAGATATTGAAACAATGATAGAATAGTTATTAGATTGAAAATGCCTCCAAATCAATTTGTACAGATTTGAAGACAAGAAAGTAAACTTATCTAACCAATGCCCTTTTTGACATTTTCTAAAATTAATCTTATGTTCTCAAATTGTTCTTTAGTGACATGACTTGGATAATTTTTATGCATATATACCTCTTATTTTAAAATATATAGTAATTTTACCTTATTCTCTAAAAGATTCTAAACAGGTTCTAATATTATTAAAATTAATTTCTTGTATCTTTTTGTTCAATGGTTTTGAAATAATTTTTCTATTTGAAAAAACTATTGATGTATTTTTAGTTGGTTGTTGAACAGTTATTGTTTTGGTAGTAGATGTAGTAGTTTGATAATTAGTAGTGGGGTAGTACATATAGTTTAAATCTATAGGTTGTAAATATTGATATTCATTATCAAAATTATTACTAGAGAATTTAATACAGCAGTTTCATAACATTTTCTTTTTTCCTTTTCTTTTTGAATATTTAAACACTATCTAAAATTAAATAATTGCATTATTTAATTTTAATAGTTTATAATTATAATAATAGCAAAGTTTATTTAAAGGTGAATATAATGTTACGTAGTAGTAATATTTTAAAAATTAATAGTATTAATAATTTTGAACAATTATTTATTTTTTTTGGTTTACCAGTTCTTTTTTTACTTTTAATTATGAAATTAACTTTTTTAATTACTATTAATTTTCATAAAAATAGTATTAATAATAAAAAAATATTTAATAAAACAAAAATCATTATTCTTCAATTTAGTTTATGATTTTTAGCACAATTTTGTTTATTTTTATTACCAGTTCAAGAAATGGTAATTAATATTAATTTTTTAGATTTAGAAAGTTTACCAATGTTATCATTGATTTCAATTTTACATCTATTTATTTGTTTTAGTTTTTTAAGTCGTAATAATAATCAAATTATGAAAGTGATGCGTTTTACTATTTTGTCAATTATTATAATTGCTATTATTTTACAATTTAATTTTACTATGATTAAAATATCATTACCATCAATAAATAACTTTGTTTCAGTACTAATTTTAGTGTTCTTTTACTATTGATTAGTTTTTTTTTCATGAAAAATGTTTAGTGATAATTTATTTACAATTTTTAATTTAATGAAAAAAACTTGAGTAACATTATTTAGTAATTCTTCATTACCTAATATTATTAATAAACAATTTCCAGTAAAAGCATATACTAAAACTAAAATTATTATTTTAACATGGCAATTTAAAAAACAAATATTTACTAATTTTGACTACCAAGTTTCTATTACTGATAATAATAAAAAACTTTTAATCGCTATTTTTAAGAAGAATTTAACTTATTTTTTAAGTGCCCAATTAACACTACTTATTACTAAAACTATTCAAGATTTAAAAACTTTAATTAATGGATGAAAAATGGCTTTAATTCAATAACTTTTTTTGTTTTAAAATTTAAAAGAAAGGAAGAACGAATATGAAAAAACAATCATTTTTGCTTTTTAAAAATGCGTTTAAACAAGCATTTCGTAATAAAATTCAATTAGTTGGTTTAATTGTTTTAGTATTATTATCATCAACTATTTTTTCATTAATGCAAACAAGTTTAGCAAGAATTTCTGATGAATATTCAACATTAGTTACAAAATCTAATTTACATGATTTTGTTATTGATTTATCTAATACTACTTCAAAAACTGTTTCTAATAAAATTTCAACATCAACAACTGCTGTTGATGAAAAGAATGATTTTGATATTAACAATATTGCAAATGATGCTGGTAATGAATTTATATGAGATCGTGTTGAAGGCAGAATTATGCAATTAGATAATAATAGTAATCCTAGAATTTTAAAAATATTAACTTATAATCAAGATGCTCGTATTGATAAATTAATCATTAGTGATGGTTATCAAATAGGAGATAGTAATAATCCAGATAAAAATCCAAGTTGAAAACAGGTAGTTATTAATAAAGAATTTGCCCAAAAAAATAATTTGCATATTAATGATACAATTCGTGTACAATCAGATCAATTAGGAAGTAGTTTAAAAGTTTCGGGATATGATTTAAATGATGCTGCTTATAGTAGTTATAATTGATTAAAAATTGTTGGATATGGTGTATCTGCTGATTTTACAACCCCAATTATTGATCAAACTACACCAATTCCAAATAAAACTCGTGAAGGTTTATTATACGTTGATCCAATGCAATTTGGTTTAAGTAAAAGGTCAGAAAAAAATAATTATATTTGATCATATGATAAAGCTAATGAAAAAATTACAATTTCTTCTGATAATGATCGCGAAATTTATTTTGTTGGAAAATCAACAATAGGTAAAATTAATGATATTAAATTAATTTCACAAAGTTTAAGAAATAAATATATTAATACTATTGATTCTGATGCTGCTTTAGTATATAAGTTAGGAAATAATAAGTATACGTTTAATAATCGTACTGCTACTTTGAATGCAACTATTATTGGATTTAAAAGTTTATTAATTGCTTTATTATTAATTGTTTTAATTATTACAGGAATTACAGTAATATTAATTACTTATAAAAATATTGATAATTCACGAACACAAATTGGAATTTTAAAATCATTAGGTTATAGTAATATTAAAATTTTAATTACATCTTTAGCTTATCCAATGGTAGCAGCACTTATTGGTACTATTTTAGTGTTTTTACCAGCAAGTGGTTTACAAGTAATTATAGTTCAAACATTTGCCAACTATTTTAATCTAGATTTTGGTCATTTTATTTTTAATGGTTTAGGATTTATATATTGTTTAATTTTAATATTTGGTTTTTTATCAATTATTGCATGAGTTATTAGTGCTTTAACAGTTATTAAAAAACCAATAGATTTAATTAAAAATGAATCGGTTACTGTTAATTCTCGCTTTAGTCGAATTATTAAAACAAAAAGTATTAATCGTGGATTTTTAACAAGATTCCGTTTATCACTATTTACATCATCAATTGGAAAAATGGCAGCAGCAGCATTAACTATGTTTTTAGGAACAACATTAATGACAACATCTATTATTGGACCAAAAATTATGGCTGATAATAAATTACTTTCTTTTACTGGTATGAATTATCACTCCTTAGTTGAATATGACGTTCCGACTTATAATTCTCCATATAGTTTTTATAAAACTTATAATCCAAATAATAAAGATGATTGAACTTATACTTCTAGTGTTGATAATGCTACTGGTGATACATATTGACATCCACCACGTTTTGATAATTCTGGGCCATTAAATGATACTTTTGTTAAAGAATTATTAGAAAATAATATTAATGCTGAAGCATATGCTCCAATGTCAGATGAATCTAATCCGGGTGGTAGTATTACTGATTTAGGATATACTAGTTTAACATATTTAAATAGTAAAATGCTTACTAAAAACTTTTTAAATGGATTAGATTCTAGTGATATTAAAGATGCTTCTGTGATTGTTGGAATTATGGTACAAATGGCTTGACCAAATGCATTACCAATGTATGACACAGTTTTAAAAAATACTAATATTAACAGTTTTTATAGTGAGAATACTTATAATATTATTAGAAAATTTTATCAAAACTATCGAACAACAGTGGCAATGAATGTTAGTGGTACAATTTCGAAGACTGGTAAGATTAGTACTAATCCTAATGATTTAGATATTACAAAATTCAAAGATTGAGCAAATAGTAATATTTCTGCTTACAAAAATGCCTCAAGTGAGGGTCCTACTTTTATTAATGATATTGATAATTTAAGTTTTGATACTAGCGATAAATTATATCCGTGACATTTAACTAATGAAACACAATTATTGAATAATAATGCATCTGAAATTAGTGACAAAGAGCGTGATAGTTGAATTAATAAAGTTGGAATTTGATTTGGTGCTTTATTTTATAATAGAATGGGACAAACTGTAGTGCAAGGTGCTTATACTAAAAGTCCATATTTTATTCGTCAAAATATTGCCAAAGCTTATAGTGATCCCAATGCTCCTTTTAATGTTGCTTTTAATGTTGTGCCTTTTGATAAAGAAACTGATGAATTAGGAACTTACTTTATTGGTACTCCTGAAAAATTATTTAAACAGAACAAATATTTAATGAAAGTTTACGGTTTACAAAATCAACAACAGTTAGGCAAACCTTCAATGATGCAATTATATGATGCTGGAGGTTCTTCATTAAATCCACTTTTAGAACAAGAAAATAGTGATAATAGTATTAGTATTGTTATTAATCAAACGATTGCTAAACAATTAAATTTAAAAATAAATGATGAGTTTAAAATGAGTAATAATGGTAATACTATGAAATTTAAAGATAATAATGAATTGAAACCTTTTGATTTGGATAAAATTAATATTGATAACATTGTTGGTAATAGTAAAAATGTTAATAATGTAACATTATTAAAACAACAAACTGGTTATACACAAGTTGATAAGTTAAAGGCTGGAGCTTATGAGAATGCAGGTATTAATGCTACAAATATGTTAAAAGAAGTTGCTGCTGGTAAGGTTGTTAATTCTTATAATGATAAGATAAGTTCTAAAACACCAACGTATAAAGTAGTTGGTATATATAATGGTTATGGTCAACCTAATGCTTATATTAGTAAAACTAATGCTGATAAAGTTTTATCATTTAATAAAACAAAAGAATTTTTATTTTTATTATTTAAAAAAGAATGAGAAGACAAAAATACAACGTGTGATGTTGATTTTGGTAAATTAAAATCATTTAATAAATATCAAGATTTTCTTAATCAATTAAATGATCCAGTTATTTTTAAACTTAATCAAGTATTTGAAAATGAAAATCCAATCTTTAATTTTAAATTTTCAAATTCACAAGCATTACCAGATATAACTAATTCGTTTTCAACTTCACAAATGTATGGAGATTATAGTGCTTTTGGTTTAAATGGTGGTACTGATGATTCGGGTACTTATCAAGGTTATGGTGCAGGTAGTGCTGTTAATATTACGCCACAAGATGTCCATCATCAGTTGTTAAATCAAATTACTGCTTTAGTCGATACAGTATTGATTGCATTTATTATCTTTTCATTAATTATTTCATTCTTTATTATTTTATTAACAAGTAATTTAGTAATTTATGAAAATCGCAAAACAATAGCAACAATGAAAACACTTGGTTATAGTGATGCAAAGATAACTAATATTGTTATTGGTATGTATTTACCAGTGATTACTGTTATGTTTGTTATTGGTTTTCCAGTAGGATGAATAATTGTTAAGTTTATTCTTAACAATTTAGCTGCTAATACAACATGGGTTTTACCATTGTTCTTTGTTTGATGATTACCACTTTTAGTTGGTTTCATTGTCTTTGGTATTTATGCAACAACCTTTATTATTGATTGATATGCCATGAAGAAGATTAATCCAATTAAAACTTTAAATGAAATTGATTAAAAGTAGAAAGGAATAAAAACATGAAAAATGATAAAAAAAACACTGAAAATTCAAGTGAACAAGTAACCAAAAATAAGTTAGAATCTAGTTTTACAAAGAAGTCAGTATCTAAAAATGAAGGTACAATAGCACCAGTAACTCATAAATCTCATGATAAATCAGAATCAAAGGAAGAAATAGAAGCTAATAAAGCAAAATTGCAAGCTTTTAAAGATAATCAAAAAGCAATTAAAAAATTAACAAAAACTCATTCAAAAGAAATTTTAGCAGGTAAAATTATATCAATGACTAATAATAATACACCTGATACTAAAACTAATGTTATTGAATTATTTGATGTTAAAAAATCTTATTTAACTGGAGACTTAGAATACGAAGTATTAAAAGGCGTTAATTTAAAAATTAAATTAGGTGATTTTGTTGTTATCTTAGGACCATCGGGAAGTGGTAAGACAACATTATTAAATATTATTTCGGGGTTAGATAAACCTAATACTGGTGATGTTTTTGTGGCGGGATATAATTTATCTTTATTAAAAGATAGTCATTTAACTAAATTTAGACGAGATAATGTTGGTTTTATTTTTCAACAATACAATTTATTAACTAACTTAACTGCTCGTGAAAATGCTGAAGTTGGTGAAAATCTTGCTAAAAATAAAAATATGAGTATTGATGATATTTTTCAAGTTATTGAAATGGATGAACATATGAATAAGTTTCCAAGTCAATTATCGGGTGGACAACAACAAAGAGTATCGATTGGTAGAGCACTAGCAAAAAATCCGACAATTTTATTTTGTGATGAACCAACAGGAGCGCTTGATGAGGAAATGGGACGTAAGGTATTAGAGATTTTATTGGATGTTAATCGAGAATATAAAACTTCAATTATTATGGTTACTCATAATCCTAACTTCCAATATGTTGCAAATACTGTTATTAACGTTAAAAATGGTAAAATTATTAGTGTAAAGAATAATGAAAAACCAATGAAACCAAATGAAATAAATTGATCATAAGAAAAGAAGGGTATAGATGGGGGTTGATTTAATAAATACTTGTATAAAGAAAAAAATATTAAATTATAAGAATCTAATAGAAAATACTATATTTTATTTAGTTTAATTATTTTTTAGAAAGAAAAAGGTACAAGGTAATGAGTATTGGTTTAATTACATTTATTATATGAATATGTTTAGTAATTTGAATAGTGTTTTTAATTTGAGGTATAAGTTTATGTAATAGTAATAATGCATTAGGTATCATATTATTATTTTTAACATTAAATTTAATTGGTTTAATAATAGGAATTTCTTTATTATATAATAAAAATAAGCAAAATGTAGATAACAAAAAAAATATTAATAGTAATATTAAAATAGAAGAATTAAGTTAAACATTCCTTTTTAGAAATTTTAATATTAAATTAAAAAATCATACCTTAATTTAATACAATTAAAAATAAAATAATAATAAGTATTATGATTAAAGTATGACTTAAAAATATTTTAAGTAAACAAAAAGAATATTTAAA
Source organism: Spiroplasma endosymbiont of Notiophilus biguttatus (assembly GCF_964030985.1). Taxonomy (NCBI): domain Bacteria; kingdom Bacillati; phylum Mycoplasmatota; class Mollicutes; order Entomoplasmatales; family Spiroplasmataceae; genus Spiroplasma; species Spiroplasma endosymbiont of Notiophilus biguttatus. The sequence goes on from NZ_OZ034993.1 coordinate 224,743, forward strand.
TGAAACTTGCAAAAAAGTAATTATTTTAATAAATAACACTGATTGATAAATTATTCAGATATTTTTGTTGAAGATAAATCATAAAATTTACCTTTAATAATATATACTATTGTTTCACAAATGTTAACTAAGTGATCACCTAGTCTTTCAATATATTTCAACTGTTGCATTGTTGATGTATATTGAGAGAGTTGATCATTATTTTTGTTCACTTTTAACATATTGACAATGTTTTTCATTGATTCACGAAAACGATTATCAATATCAATATCATATTCTGCTGCTTGATAAGCTTTGTTAATATCATTTTCATTTATAGATTCACCAATTAAATCCATCATTTTAAATACTTTTTTCATTAATCCTGATAATTGAGATGTTAATTTAATTTCTGGTTTATATTTGACATTAAATTTGGATAAATTTTTAGCATAATTTGAAATACGTTCTAAATCACGAATAATATTCATGTAACCAATAATAGTACGCAAGTCAGTAGCAAAAGGATTTTGTTGAGCAATACTTCAAATTGCAGTAATTGTTAAACTTTCAGCGACTGTTCTAATTTCTTTATCGGTTTCAACAATTCTTTTTGACATGTCAAAATCTTGTGTTTCCATTGCTATTAAAGCGTCTTTATGTTCTTTTTTTACTTCTTTTAATAAAGTTAATAAGTTTTGTTTTAAATTTATGATATCTAAATCAAATCTACGGTTAATTATTTTCATTTTTTCCTCCTTTCTCTATAATTAATTATATATATTTTAACCAAATCTGCCGGTAATATAATCTTCTGTTCTTTTATCTTTTGGTCGTGAAAATATTTTTTTAGTATTATTATATTCAATGACTTCTCCATTTAAGAAAAAGGCAGTTTTATCAGAAATTCGTGCTGCTTGTTGCATTGAATGAGTAACAATAATAATTGTAAAGTCTGATTTTAAATCATTCATTAAGTCTTCAATTTTAGATGCGGCAATCGGATCTAGAGCTGAAGTTGGTTCATCCATTAATAGTACTTCTGGTTTTAGGGCAATAGCACGAGCAATACATAAACGTTGTTGTTGACCACCTGATAATGATAATGCTGAATCGAATAAGTGTTGAGCAACTTCATCTCATAAAGCCCCTTTTTTTAAAGCATCTTCGACAATTTGATTTAGAATCTTTTTATTTTTAATGCCTTGATTTTTTGGACCATATGCAACATTATCATAAATTGATATTGGAAAGGGATTAGGTTTTTGAAATACCATTCCAACTTTAGTTCGTAATGAAATAATATTTTTATTATTTTCATAAATATCTTCATTATTGAATAATATTTGTCCATTAATTTTAACACCATCAATTAAATCATTCATTCTATTTAAAGTTCGTAGTAATGTTGATTTGCCACAACCACTTGGTCCAATAAAAGCGGTTACTTGATTACGACTTATTTCTAAATTTATATTAAATAAAGCTTGTTTTTTACCATGATTATAGAAAAAATTTAAATTTTTAATAGTAAAAACATAATTACTTTTTGGAATGTTTTCTATATTTGATAAGTTGTTTGATTTGTTATTTGCTTTTTTCTTAAATTTGTCTTTCATTTTTAAAAAGTAAGGTTTAATTACATTTACTTTTCTTTTTTTATTGCTATTCGCTGATTCTTTCTTGCTTTCATTTTTTCTTTTAATAATTCAATTGAGCATTTTGTTTTCACCCCGATTCCTGTTGTTAAACTTTTTTCAAAATGTTTTGCTATAAAGTTTAAAATAAATATTAGTATAACTGTTATTAGTGCTGTTTGGTACATCATTCCTAATTTATTAGGGTCATTTGATTCTTTATTAACTAATAAAATATGAGTTGTTAAGGTTTGTCCTGAACTTAAGAAACCTTTATTGGGAAAAGCAACAGTGCTTCCTAATGTTAGATAAACCGGTGCTGATTCACCAATAATTCTACCCATTGATAAAATCATGCTAGTAATAATGCCACCAATGGCAGCCGGAATAACTACTTTTCTTATTGTTTCAAATTTACTAGCACCTAGTGCTAATGATGCTTCACGATATTCAATAGGTACTGATTTTAATGTATCTTCTACTGCTCTAATAATAAGTGGTAAAATAACAATTGTTAATGTTAAACTAGCAGCAATTGCTGAGAAAGTTATTTGTAAGAAAGTAATAAAAAAAGTAAATCCAAACATACCAAAGATAATTGACGGCGTAGAAGCTAAGGTATTTAGCACAAAACGTAGTATTGGAACAAATCAACCATTTTTGGCGTATTCGTGAAGATAAATTGCACCAATAATACCTACTGGCATAGCAATAGTAATTGTTGTTAATACCAGTAAACATGTCATTGTAATAATTGATAAGTAACCTTCATCACCAGTTGTTCAAATTAAAGCTGCAAAATTAAAATTGAAAACGCCACTACCAGCATTACCACTAATGTTGAAGATGCCATTAATAATAATATCACCAATAATTCAAATAATTAACCCCATAGTAATAAAACAAGCTAACCCCATAAAGAATAATCGGAAATAGTCTTTAAAGTGTTTTCAACCTTGTTTTTTAATAGTTTTTTCACTAATAGTTAACATTAGTTGATTATCAGATAGATTTATTTTTTTTAAATTATAATTTCGTGGTTTTTTATGACCTTTTGCTTTTTTATCACTACGTTTATAAATTATTAAAACAATAAAATTAATGATTGAAACTATAATAAATAAAAATAAACCAATTCCATATAATGCTGATATTTGTTGAGAACTAACTGCTTCTCCAATTTCTAGTCCAATTACTCCCGCTAAAGTAGAAATTGAACTAAATAAAAATGCAAGTGGACCATGTGCAAAATTTGGGGTTAGAGTACTATTACCAGCAATCATGACGACGGCCATTGTTTCACCAATGACTCTTCCAAATCCAAAAATTATTGCACCAATGATTTTGGTTTTCGCCGCTTTAAAAATAACTTTAAAACTAGTGTCAGTTCTGCTGATACCTAGTGCTAATGATGCATATAGATAAGATTTTGGTACTCGAGTAATAGCATTAACAGATAATGAAATAATTGTTGGTAATGCCATCATTGATAAAATAAAACTTGCTGTCATCATATTTTCTTTGGTTGGTGCTCCCAATTTTACAAAAATAGGACCAATGGTCATTAAACCAAAAGCACCAAAAACAACGGAAGGAATACCAGATAATAATTCTACTAAAGTTAATGTTGTTTTTTTTAATTTTGGTGGTAAAAATTCACATATAAATAATGATGTTAGTAAACTTAAAGGAACAGCAAGTATCATTGAAAATAGTGCAACTCAAAAAGTGGCAACAATAAAGGCAATAATACCAAAAGTATTAGTACTAGGTAATCATTTACTATTTCCTAACATTTTAAATCAATTAAGAAAACTCATATTACTAAATGTTTGACCAATAATAAAACCAATTAATAATGAAGCGGCAATTAGTGCTAATGAAGATATAGACAATACACAAATTTTAGCAATCAAATCATAAGTATGTTTTTTTTGTTCACTAATAAAAACATTTTTTGGATCATGATTTTTATTAAAATGATTAAAAGTTATTTTATGTCAAAACTTTTTAAAAGATTTGGATTTCATTTATTAATACTCCTTTATGGAAATTTGCTTAATCACTGATTTAAATCATAATTTAATTCGTCAGTTAATGGTACTGCTGATTGTGCATATTGAGCTTCTGAAAAAGCAGGACCTACGTATTGGTTATGACCTGGATAGTTAGGAATAAACAAGAATTTTAGAAATTTAACTAAAGTATTAATTTGTTTAAAATTTTTATTTATTAAACCTGTAAATGGTCGTGATAACTGATAAGTACCATTTTTAATGGTATCTAAACTTGGAGCAATTTTTTCTCAATTAGCAATATGAATAGTAGTGAATTGTTTATTCGAATCTAATTGTTTTTTATCTGAATATGAACTATAGCCAACACCACCACTAGACATATTAAACATTTGTGTACTTGAATTAACGGTTATTGCTTGTGGATAATATGCTTTTGAATCACCCAGAACTTTTTCATTAAAAACATCTCGTGTTCCTGAACCATTTTCTCTAGTATAAGGTAAAATTTTGAGTTCACAAGTTGGTTTGATTCAACCTTGATTTGGTTCTGAAGTATTTTGTGGAAATAAATCTCTTCAGAAAATAGGTCAATTAGTTAAATACATTTTTTTTACTTTATCTTGTGTAAAATTTATAGGTTTATTATTACCTAAGTAATCTTGTGGTAGATTATAAACTAGAATCATGCCATCTTTTGATAATACAAAAGAAATTAAATTATTATCAGGAGTTGTATATTCTTTTGAAAGTCAGCCAATACCAAACATATTTTTATTAACGGGAATTACTGCTGCATCTGAACCTAAACTGTTATAAGTAAAATCTGTTTCTTTATGATTATCGGGATAGTCTTCCATTAATGTATGCATTAATGGTGCTACTGAAGTTGAACCCCCCATAATAAAATAGGGTTTATGACTAACTAAAGTTACAATAAAAATACTAATCATTGTGATTAATCAAAATAATGACAAAATTCTTTTTTTTAGCATATAAATCCACCCAACTGAGAGTTTTCTTTATCATACACGTATTATAACAATATAATTGATAAAAACTAGAAAAATTATTTCATTTTTATAAAAAATGTAGGTTCTAGACTATATTATTAATATTTTTTAGTAATTAAAAAATGGTACCACTAGTTAACTTAATACCATTTTATTAAATATTTTTAATTTAATATAATAAATAAAAGAAATACTTTTCTTTTATTTATTAGTATTCTTTATTTATATAATTCAAAAGTTAAAATAACTTTATTTTTTATTATCTAAAGCATTATTTTTCTTTAAAGTTTTTAAAGTACGAGCACTAATCATTAAAGTTTTTCCACCAATTTTTACTGGTTGTAAGTTTGGATTTCATTTTCTTCTAGAAGAGTTCATCGCATGCGAACGGTTGTTACCAGCTAGTGGACCAATACCACTTAAAGCACATTTTCTTGCCATAATTATTTTCTCCTTATTAATGTTTTAACTAATAAATAATATCATATTTATTTTATTTTTTTTAAAAAAATAAAATTTATTTGTAAAAAAATGAATATTTACTAGGACATTATTTTAATAAGAAAAATTTAAATTATATATTTTTTTTTAAAAAATAAAAAATATGTTATAAATAAACTATATTATACAAATTTTTAAGAAATCTTGGAGGAAAAAAATGAATTGTATTATTTATACGGTGCAAATTGATGATGAAAAAAAGATTGGTTTACATGCACGACCAATAGCCAAAATTGCAGCCGCTATTAGTAAGTATAAAAATATTGAGGTAGAAGTTATTAAATTACCTGATAATGCAGATATTATGAAGCCAGTAAAACTTACTGGTAATGAAACTAAAGTTAAAGCTAAGTCAGTTCTTAATTTTCTAGGTTTACAAGCAAAAAATTTTAGTAAAATTGCTTTTATTATTACAAAAATGGATGCAAAAGAAGAAGATAAAAAACTTGAAGAAGTTAAATCAGAAATTATTTCTTTATTAAAAGAAGAAAAATTAATAAAGTAAATGGTTTTAAAATATTAAATTATATAAATGGAGGCATTTAATGAGCGAAATTAACAAAAATAAAGAAATAATAATTTCAGAACAAGGTTTAGAAAAGTTAAAAACTGAATTATATAAACGAATTAATGTTGAACGTGAATCAATAAAAGAACGATTAAAAGCAGCTAGGGCTGATGGTGATTTATCAGAAAATGCTGATTATACTAGTGCACGTGAAGAGCAAGGTAAAAATGAAGCGCGCATTCAAGAACTTGAAACGATTATTACTAGTGCTGTTATTCTTGAAGAACAAAAACAACGTAAAAATAGTAATACCAAAGCAGTTCGTGTTGGTAGTTGAGTAACAATTGTAAAAATTAAAGATGGTAAAATTGTTTCTAATTCAGAAGAAAAATTTAAAATTGTTGGAAGTATTGAAACTAATCCATTTGAAGGATTAATTTCTAATGAATGCCCATTAGCAGTATCAATTATGAATTGTGTTGTTGGTGATATTGTTGATATTAAAGGTATTAAAGAAACATATAGGGTAAAAATTATAGAAGTAAAAAATCAATTATAAGTTTTGTTTTTTTAGTATCTAAATTACTTTGTTGTTTGATTTTTTCAAAATTATTATCTGGAATTTTTAAGCAATCATTTAGTAATTCTTTTATGTTAGAATTTTCAATATTAAAGTTTTCACATATTTCTTTTAAAGAAAGTTTAGTTTCAAAGTGTGTTTCATCATTTTTAATAGTTATACCTTCTTTAATAATTTTATTTTTTAAATCATTAATTTCAGTTATATATGATGAATTTGGTAATTTTTTTTGATTAATTTTAAATTTTGGTAAATTAAAAGTTGCTGTTATTTATTACTCATGGGATATCTATTTTTTTAGATGCAACTGCATTATGGTAACCATTTTTTAAAAATTCTTGTAATTCTTTAGAAAAAATGGTTACTTTTGAACTATTGTAAATTGAGTGTTGAACATTAATTAGATCTTTTTGATTATAATCAATCATTATTTCTAAATTTAAACGTTTACTTTTTAATCTAAAAGTATTATTTTTAACGCTTTTCTCCCTTTATGTATTATTTTTAAATTAAACACAGCATTACAATTTCAAAACTAGGTATCTTGTTGAATTTATATGCAGCTTCTTTGGCATATAAATAAACATGATGTTTTGCAACTTTGATATGTGTTTTAAATGTTCTTCTTATATGTTTTCAAATTGAATCAATTTGATTGGTATTTACACCAGTTTTTGAAACATAACCATCTTGATGGTTAACTGTTTTATGTTTTGGGAAAACCAATTTGAAATCGCAATATCCTTTTCAATCATCAGTATGTACATGACATTTTGAAGAAATGTGGCTTCTTGCAAAATTCAAAAGACTTTTACTCTTTGCATTTTTCAATACTTTCACAATTAAATTATTAGTTGTTTTTTCATAAATGCCAACAATCAATGTTTTATTTTTCAAGGATCTTCCTTGTTTTTTAAAAGCCATATGTGAAAGATACATTTCATCAATTTGCACTGTGCCTTCAGCAATAAATTGAGGTTCTTGTTTTGCAATACGTGTTCTAATTTTATGACCCATTTTCCATGCTGTTTTTAAGGTCACTACCAATTCTTTTGAAACATCAGTTGACGGAATTCCATGTTTGGTGTTTATTCATCTAAAGATGAGGTAAAATCATGATCTTAAAGATGTTTGTGACCTTGAAAATATGGTACCCGTGAGAATACTAAATGTTTGATTACATTTCAAACATCTTATTCTTTTTAAATCAGAAGTATTCAAATTAAAACTAGAACACCTAATACATTTGTTTTCTTTCAAATTTGCTATATATGCAAGACATTGCTATTCAGTTTAAAGCATTGTTGAACTCATTTAGTTTCATTGTTCCCTCCACAAGTACATGTGGGGAGAAGTCCGTTTTCAAATTTGAAGTAAAAATAATGGTAAAGAACCTAGCATATGACAATTAATTTTAAAAAAAATTAGTTAGAAAAATTCGTATCAATAATCATCGAAAAGAAAAAACCAGTTTTTGTATAATTGATTCACAAAGTGTTAAAAATACAGATACTACTAAAAACAAAGGTTATGATGCTGGTAAAAAGATTTCAGGAATAAAACGTCATATTGCTGTTGATTCTCAAGGTTTACCACATGCAATTTACGTAACTACAGCAGAAAAAACAGATCGTAATAGTGCTATAATAATGATTCAAAATGAAAAAGAAAATGTTTCTACAGTTCAAAAAATAATAGTAGATGCTGGTTATACTGGTGAAAAATTTGCTTCTGCAATCAAAACAATTATAAATGCGAATGTTGAAGTTGTAAAACGTAATGAATTACATTCTTTTGTAGTATTACCAAAAAGATGAGTTGTAGAGCGAAGTTTTGCTTGATTAGAAAAATGTAGAAGATTATGAAAAAATTGTGAAAGAAAATTAAATACTAGTTTACAAATGGTTGTTCTTTCCTTTATTTCAATTTTATTAAAAGATTCTAAACAGGTTCTTAGATTTTAATCTAGTAATAGGAGTTTTAAATAATATTATAAGTTTAAGTTAAAAAGATATTATTAAAATATTGTTATTTTAGAATAATAAGTTATTTGGTGTACGAGGAAAAGGAATAACATCTCTAATATTATTAATACCAGTAATAAACATTAAAAATCTTTCTAGACCTAAACCAAAACCAGCACTTGGTGCATATCCATATTTTCTTAAATCAAAATATCATTGTAGATCATTACCTTCAATTTTGAATTGTGTTTTATTTTTTAGTAATTGTTCATAATTATCTTCACGAACAGAACCACCAATTAATTCACCAATCCCTGGCACTAATAAATCCATAGCTGCTACTGTTTTTTGTTGTGGATGATTACTATCAATTGGATTAAGTTTCATGTAAAAAGCTTTGATAGTTTGTGGATAGTTAATAACAAAAGTTGGCTGTTTAGTTATTTCTTCACATAAATATCTTTCATGTTCTGATTGTAAATCAATTCCTCATTTAATTTCATTAAATTCAAATTTTTTCCCTTTTTTTTGTGCATTTAAAAGTAATTCAATGACTTCTGTATAAGTAATAACTTTAAAATCAGATTTAAAATCGGCAATTTTTTCTAATTTTTCAATTAATGATTGTTCATTTTTAGTTTCTTGTTTTTGCTCTAAGAATTTTAATTCAGAATCACAATTATTTAGAACATCTCTAATAACAGTTTTTATTAGTTTTTGGGCTAGTATAATATTGTCTTGTAGATTACTAAAGGTAAATTCTGGTTCTACCATTCAAAATTCTGCTGCATGACGTGTAGTATTAGATTTTTCAGCACGAAATGTTGGTCCAAATGTATAAACTTTTTGTAAAGATTGAGCGTAGGCTTCAGCATTTAACTGACCACTAACAGTTAATGAGGCTTTTTTCCCAAAAAAATCCTTTTCATATTTATCATTAGTTATAGTAGTAACAATAAAATTTTCACCAGCACCTTCAGCATCATTAGCAGTAATAAGAGGACTATGTAAGTAAATAAATTGATTATCATGGAAAAATTTATGAATAGATCATGATACTTGATCACGAATTCTAAATAATGACAAGAAAGTATTAGTACGAACACGTAAGTGTGCATGTTCACGAAGAAATTCATTTGTATGTTCTTTTTTTTGGATTGGATAATCATTAGCACATATATTGTAGACAGTAGCAGTAATTACTTTTAGTTCAAATGGTTGCTTTGCATTTGGTGTTAAAATTAAATTGCCAGTAATAGTAACAGCACTACCGGTAGTAACGTTAGTTAAACTGTTAGTATTTTCTAAATTTGGATCATATACTACTTGTAAGTTATTAATTGAAGAACCATCATTTAAATCTAAAAACCCAACTTTTTTACTATTTCGATTAGAACGAACCCAACCGTTAACAGTTATTTGTGTTGGTATTTTTTTAGTTTTATCGTTACTATTAATAAATAAATTATTAATTGTGTAAATCATTATTGTTCCTCCTATTTATTTTTATATAATAAATAAACGCTTTTTTCCCTTTATGTACTATTTTTTAATTTTATCACATAAATGCTGAGAAAAGCGTATCTACGGACTTCTCCCCACATTTTTAAATTAAACACAGCATTACAATTTCAAAACTAGGTATCTTGTTGAATTTATATGCAGCTTCTTTGGCATATAAATAAACATGCTGTTTTGCAACTTTGATATGTGTTTTAAATGTTCTTCTTATATGTTTTCAAACTGATTCAATTTGATTGGTATTTACACCAGTTTTTGAAACATAACCATCTTGATGGTTAACTGTTTTATGTTTTGGGAAAACCAATTTGAAATCGCAATATCCTTTTCAATCATCAGTATATACATGACATTTTGAAGAAATGTGGCTTTTTGCAAAATTCAAAAGACTTTTACTCTTTGCATTTTTCAATACTTTCACAATTAAATTATTAGTTGTTTTTTCATAAATGCCAACAATCAATGTTTTATTTTCAAGGATCTTCCTTGTTTTTTAAAAGCCATATGTGAAAGATACATTTCATCAATTTGCACTGTGCCTTCAACAATAAATTGAGGTTCTTGTTTTGCAATACGTGTTCTAATTTTATGACCCATTCTCCATGCTGTTTTTAAGGTCACTCCCAATTCTTTTGAAACATCAGTTGACGGAATTCCATGTTTGGTGTTTATTCATCTAAAGATGAGATAAAATCATGATCTTAAAGATGTTTGTGACCTTGAAAATATGATACCGGTGAGAATACTAAATGTTTGATTACATTTCAAACATCTTATTCTTTTTAAATCAGAAGTATTCAAATTAAAACTAGAACACCTAATACATTTGTTTTCTTTCAAATTTGCTATATATGCAAGACATTGATTGCTGTTCAGTTTGAAAAGCAATGTTGAACTCATTCAGTTTCATTGTTCCCTCCACAAGTACATGTGGGGAGAAGTCCGTAAATAAATTATATATTAACTATTATCTTAGTAGGGAATTATTTACGATTTTTTTCATTAGACTTACTGCATAACTAGTTAACTTTTTATTTTTTTGTTATTATTAAAATAAAATTTGAATAGTTAAGGATAAACTTTATGACATATTTTGAATTAAAAGATAAATCTGATCAATATTTTCGTAAAATAGTGGGTATTAATAAACTCGTTTTTAACGAAATTTTAAATATTTTATTAGAACATCAAAAACTCAAAACTACTATTGGTGGAAGGCCATATAAAATGTCAATAGAAGATCGACTAGTAATGAGTTTAAGATATTTATATGAAAATCGTACATATCATAGTATTGGTGCTGAGTATGGTATGGTTGATACTACTGCTTTACGAAATATTCGTTCAATTGAAGATATTTTAATAAAGAATAATAAGTTTAATAATTTAACAAATAAAAATATTTTTTTAAAAAGAAGAATTAAAAAATAAAATTTTGATAATTGATGTAACAGAGGTAGAAACAGAACGACCAAAATATAACCAAAAAGATTGATTTTCTGGTAAAAAATGAATGCATACTGTTAAGTTTCAAACCGTAATTAATGCAAATACTAATGAAATTTTAAATATTTTTTCTGATATTGGTAAAAATCATGATTTTAAAACTTTTAAGAATTCAAAGTTAAAGTTTTTATCAGAAACTATAATTCTTGCAGATAAAGGTTATCAAGGTTTACAAAAAATTCATGCTAATACATTTTTACCCATTAAAATTAGCAAAAATAATCCTAAAACAAATAAAACCAAAATCTTTAATAAGATTATTAATAAAACTCGTAGAAAAATTGAACATGTTTTTGCATTTTTAAAATGTTTTAAGATTATTGGTTATAAATTTAGAAAAGCCAGAAAACGAATATTTTTAAGATTTAATTTAATTACAGGATTTTATAATTTATCATTAAAACTTAAAAACGTTATGCAGTAAGTCTATTATATTTGTGATTAATTTTATTTTTAATTAGTATGAAATTTTAAAATTGAATTTTAAGTTAATGTTATAATATTAGTTATAATAAAGGGGGTTTATTATGGGTAAATTTTTAAAGTTGATTACTAATGGCTTTATGACAGGGGTTAGTGAACCATAATGTAATAATGAAGGAGTTGCAGTTTTACCTTTTGTATATAAATATAATCAATATTGGTTTTTATTAATGAAAGAAAAGAATCCTTTATTTGAAAATAAAAAGTTATCATTCTTTAGTACTCTAACAGGTGGTTGTAAATTAGGTATATCATCACTGGAAACTGTTAAAAATGAAATTTTAGAAGAGACAGGAATTAATATTAGCAGTTTAAAACTTGATTGTATTTATACACTTGGTAGTTATTATGCTAATAAAAATTCAATAAAAGTATGACATTTTTATGCTGTTGATTTATCTAGTTTAAATTTAGATTTAAAGTTAAGTTATTTTGGTAAAGGTGATGGTAGTATTGGTGAAAATGGTATTAATGGTATTTTTATTAATGAGAGTGAACTAGATAAAGTTAATGATGCACTTACATTGGCAATTTATGGAAAATTACGATTGAATAATGCAATAGTGAACATAAATAAATAAATTTAAAAGGAAGAAAATATGTTTAAAGATATAAAATTTAGATTTATAAAAAGAAAGAAAAATATAAAAGAATTTTTATTATCAATACCCAAAGATCTTAATAAAATTCCATTTTCTGCTAAAGTAGCTATTATTTGTTTAGGAATTTTTATGTTATGAAATACATTTTTTGATTTGAATCATTTTATTAATCCTAATTTATATCCTTCGGTTTGAACTATTGTAAATCGTCAAGCTTATCATCCTTGACAGCAAGTATTATTATTCTTAAATGGTATTGCTGCTTTTACTAATGTTATTTGTATAATTTTAATTTCGTTTGGTAAAATTTCTAATTTTTTTTGAGGTTTTTTTGCTGTTAGTATTTATGGTTGTATTGCTTTAGTTTGGGACTATGTTGGTGATATGCAGTTGAATTTATTTTTCTTTTTGCCTTTTCAATTTATTGGCTATAGTTTATGGAAATTTCATTTAGATTCACAACAAGAAATAATTTCTAAACGTTTAAATTTAAAAACAAGTATTGTTACTATTTACTTTGCAATTGTTTTATCAGTATTTTTTTATTTTGAAATTCCTGAATTTTCACGTGTAATTTTAGGAAAATATGATTTTGATGGTAAAATTTGTTGAAAAATTTTACCACATATTTTAGATTCATTAACTAATTCTTTAAGTATTGTTGCGCAAATACTAATGTTATTACGTTTTCGTGAACAATGAATTTTTTGAATAATTGTTAATATTTTTCAAATAGCTATGTATTCGGGAATGGCTCATAATCGTTTGGATGTAAATCTTTTATTAATGTGAATTGTTGCTCTTGGTAATTCTGGTTTTGGTTTTTATCAATGATTTTTTGTAAGAAGTAAAGAAAAAGTAGTAGTTAAAAAAGAAACATATGAACATTAATAACTTTTAAATAAGAAAAATAATAATTTAGAAAATATGTTATTTTTTTGTATAATAGTTTGTAAAGTATAAAATAATTATCAAAGAAGGTTATTATGAAAAAGAATGTATATATATTAAAAAATTTAGATGACACTAATACTCTTGCCAAAATAATTGCTAAAATTGCCAAACCAAATTTAATTTTATTATTAAATGGTCCGCTTGGTAGTGGTAAAACGCAAATTACTAAATTAATTGGTAATTTACTTGGAGTTAAAAATATTATTAATTCACCAACTTTTATTATTTGAAATGAGTATCAAACTAAATATGAATGAAATTTAATTCATATGGATGCTTATCGTTTAATTAATCCTCATTTAGAAGAATATTATGAAATAATGATGAATAATTTTATGATAATTGAATGATCAGAAAGATTAAAAATTAATTTTAATAATTATTCATATGTTGCTATAGATTTTAAAATTATTGATATTAATAGTAGACAAATAACTGTTAATACTAATTTTCTTCTTTTAAAAAAAGAAAATTATTTGTTTGATACATTAAAAAAAATATAGAATTTTTTTTATACTTGTATATGAAAGTAATTAAGCATAATACTTTTAATAGTACTCTGACTAATTAGACCAAGTTTTTGATATTGTTTTAATATTTCTAAAGTATAATTATTATCATCAACAGGATAATAATTATTTAAACCTCAAAGTAAACCAGCAAATAATACTAATGAACCAATAGCTATTGGACTAAAAGCATAATACACAGTTATTTTATGATTATGATATCCGATTAAAGAAGCAAATAATCATCCTGTGACAAAAGCAATCATTCAATATAATAATGTCAGTACTTGTTGATCAGTTATAAATCAAAATATTAACATTAATAAGATAGTTGTAAAGAAACGACTCATAATTGGAGTTTTAAATAATTTATAATTTCAAATGAAAGGTAACATTGCTCCTAATGAAATTACAGGAAAAACTCAAAATCCTGACATGATATTAATATTATCAACAACACTTTGTAAAATACCGGTTAGAATCATTGCACCAATTCAAATGAAAATTGCTTTTCATCATCCATAAAATCCTTCAACAAATCTGCCAACACGATAAAACATTCAAAGTGAAAATATTAAATTAATAGGAGCTGAAGGATTTATATCATTACCAGCAAATGGATAAATTAATCATCTTCAATATTGATAAGCACCAAATATTAAGTTATGATAATTGGCACCAAAAAGCAAATGTTGCTGATTATAATCTAATGCTAATCAATCATCTTGATTAAGATTTATAATTATTAGAAAAACAACAAGTGTAATAATAGGAATTATAAAAAGAAATCAGGTAACTGCCAAATTAGAATTAGTACATTTTTTTAATGTTTCGCTTAAGTAACGACGGTTTTGAAAATTAACTTTTTTTCAATTATCACTTAAAGTTCCACTACTATTATCTTCATTAGTCTCTTCATTATTTTCAGTTTCAGTTTCAAGTTGGGGTAAGTCTACTTTAATAAATTTAGTAATACTAGGATAAAATTTAGACAATTCTTGAACAATTTTATCACTAGTAGCAATAATAACATCAACCGCTGGTGACATTCGGTTTTCGTTTTGGTTATCATCATTTAAAATAACCATTAAATAACGAATATCTTTAACACCTTCATTTGCTAAATGTTTATGTAAAATTTCATAAACTTCATCTTTGTTTTTTAAATGGTGAGGATTAAAATTATTTTCTTTAATAATTTTAATAATATGATAAGTATTACTATCTTTATTAGTTAGATATACTTCACCTTTAGCATGTAATTTTAATTCTTTAGGAACATTAAATGGTCGATAATCTTGATGACTAATAAAATAATCAACTAATTGTAAACCTAAAATATCTAGAATATTATCATCCATTATTTAACACTTTCCTTTCGTAATAATTGTAATTTATTTTCAAAAAAATCAGGTAAATTACATTCAAAAGTCATAACTTTTTTAGTTGTGGGATGAGTAAAAGTAATGACTTTAGCATGTAAGTATTGTCCAATATTAGCATTTTCCAATTTAAACTTGCTGTATAAAGGGTCATTTACAATTGGATGTTCAATTCACTCAAAATGAACACGAATTTGGTGTGTTCGACCAGTTTCTAATTGACATTGAATTAAAGTATAGTCTTTAAATCGTTCAATAACTGTAAAATGAGTAGTTGCTTTCTTACTATTTTGTTCATTGACCATCATTTTTAGACGATTATTATTGCTTCTAGCAATAGGCGCTTTAATGGTTCCTGATCTACCTTTAATTGTACCATGAACTAAAGCAATATAAATTCGTTTAATTTCATGTTTTTGTAATTGTTCTGCTAAAATATAATGACTAATTTTATTTTTAGCTACTAATAATAATCCTGTTGTTTGTTTGTCAATACGATGAACAATGCCTGGACGCAAATTATTTTCATCAATATTTTCAATTTTAGATTGGAATAATAATCCGTTAACTAAAGTATTATCTCAATTACCTGCTCCTGGGTGAACAATTAAATTATTAGGTTTGTTAATAACAAGAATTTCATTATCCTCATAAATTATTTCAAAATCAATTGCAGTTGCTTTTAAAGTGTTCTTTTTTTCATTTTTAATAATAATATTTATTTCATCATTATTTTTTAATAGTAGATTAGCTGATGAAATAGTTTTATTATTAACTATTACTTGCCCATTAATGATTAAATTTTGGATAAAATTTCGTGAATAATGATGTTCTGTTAATACCATTGCTAAATATTTGTCGATGCGGATATTTTTGTTTTCATGATATGTTAGTTTTATCATCTTTTGATTTTCTGTCATTGATGATTGTTGTAAATGTTCCATTGTTGACTTCATTATTGTGTTCTCCAAACTTTTCTTGATAGGCATTAATTATGGTTCCAATAATTATTTGTAGAATAATAATTGTGATACCAATGGTAATAAATATATCCGCAGTATTAAAAATAGTATATGGTGGGAATAGTTGTCATAATAAAAAGTCAATAACACCACCTTTGTGTAAAAATCTATCGGTTAAATTACCAATTGTTCCTGCAATAACAAAACTGAGACCTAGTGCTCTGTTAATAGATTTAGTAAATAATAGTCAGGTGCTACTAGCAATTGCTAGTAGAAAAGCAAAAGTTATTAGAAAGATTCTTTGATTTTGAAAAAAACTAAAAGCAGAACCATAATTAATAATAAATTTTAAATTAATAAATCCTGGTATAAATTTATATTCTTCACTGGCTTTTATTCCGTTTTGTACTGCTAGTTTTATCATTTGATCAGTGACAATTAGAATAATAATTGCGCAAAAACAAATTATTTTAGTTAATCATTTTCAATCACGTGTTTTTAAGTGATTTTTAATTGCTAATCAAGAAAATTCCATAATTACTTCTTTCTAAACTAATATTAGTTATTTACATTATTAATGATAACACTTCAAAACAACGATTACAAACATCTTCTTTTGTTTCATTAACGATTAATCAACAGCGAGGACATTTAGTACCATCTTTTGTTTTAACATTAATAGTTCAGTCATTAACGTTGCTATTATTATAATTAATATTAACTTCACTAACAATTAATAATTGTGCTAATTCTTTTTCATCAATTGTTGATAAGATATTATGATTATCTTTAAAAATAATAGTCACTATCGTTTCTAGGGGTGTTTTAACAATTTTGTCTTTTTTAGCTTGTTCAATAACTTTATTAACTTCATTTTTAAAGTTAATAAAATATTCTCATTTTTCCATTAATTTTGTTTGTTTGTTTGAATTTCATGGTTGTGGAAATTTTTTTAAATGAATAGAATCACTGCTTGTATTTAAATCTTTTTTAGTTAAACTTTGGAATGCTTCTTCAGTAGTGTGTGGTAAAATAGGGGCTAGTAGACCAATTAATGTTTTTACTATTAAAAACATTGTCATTTGTACTTGTTTTCTTCTAATGTCATTTTTGCTATTAACATATAAAATATCTTTAGTAAAATCACAATAAAAAGCAGACAAATCATTAGTAACAAAATTTAAAATTAAATGATAGATACTATTAAATTGGTAAGTTTGATAATTTTCATTAATTTTAGTCACTAATCCGTTTAATTTATTTAAAATATATTGATCAACTTCTGATAAACTATTAATAATGTCTTCTTCTGTTTTATTTTCAATAGTTTTGATATCTAAATCAAATAGATTACCTAGTAAGAAACGAAAAATATTTCTGATTTTACGATAATTTTCACTAACTTGTTTTAAAATTTCAGTACCAATTCTTGTATCATCAGTAAAATCAACACTGGCTACTCATAATCGTAAAATATCAGCACCATTAGTATCACAAATTGATTTAACACTAATAACATTACCAATTGATTTTGACATTTTATTGCCTTTAGCGTCAGTTACAAAACCATGTGCTAGCAAGTTTTTATATGGACTACTATTATTAGTAATAGTTCCTGTTGTTAAACTTGAATTAAATCAACCACGAAATTGATCATTACCTTCTAAATATAAATCTGCTGGTCAAGGTAAATTATTATTTTTAATAACTGCTAAGTGGGAAACGCCACTATCATATCAAACATCCATGATGTCTTGTTCTTTATAAAAAATACCATTTGGGCTATCTTTATGTTGATATTTAGGTGGTAATAAATCTTTTGCTTCTTTTTCAAATCAAATATTTGAACCATGTTTAGCAAATAAATCAGCAACATGATTAATAAGGTTTATATCCATGATTAGTTCTTTTTTTTCAGTGTAAAAAATTGGAATTGGTAATCCTCAAGCGCGTTGACGAGAAATGCATCAATCATAGCGATTATTTGTCATTAATAACATTCTTTTTTTTGCTCACTCAGGAACAAAATTTACTTTATTAATATTTTTAGTAAGTAATGGTTTGATTTTTTCAATAGCGATAAATCATTGTAAAGTAGCACGATAAATAACGGGTTTTTTAGTTCGTCAATCATGTGGATATTGATGTTTAAATCATTTCATACCAATTAATGTACCATTTTTTTTTAAGCGCTCAACAATAATTTTATTAGTATCATCATAAAACTTATTGACTAATTGTTCATCGTTGATTTCTGATGTAAATTGACCTTGATCATTAATTGGACAAAGAATTTTGATATTATGTTTTAATCCTAAATCAAAATCTTCTTCACCAAACGCTGGAGCAGTATGAACAATTCCAGTTCCATCATTTATAGTAACATGAGAACCATGAACGATTGGAGTTTTTCTTTGATATAATGGATGTAATGCTGTTAATCCAATTAAATCTTTACCAGAAATTGTTTTAACAATTATAAAATCGGTGATGTTGTTTACTTTGGTAAAAGAATCAATCAATGGTTGTGCAATAATATATTGTTGTTCATTAGTCTTAATAATACTATATGTAAATTCTTCATTTACTGCTAACATTTGATTGCTAGGAATTGTTCATGGTGTTGTTGTTCAAATTACTAATGAGGTAGGTAAGTTAAATATTTTTTTTTCGTTATTTAGTAAAAAGGCAACATAAATAGCAGCACTAGTTTTTGTTAAATATTCAATTTCAGCTTCAGCTAAGGCACTTTCACTTGATGGTGATCAATATACAGGATATAAATTACGATATACTAGTTTTTTTTCTACCATTTTAGCAAAAACTTTAATTTGTTCAGATTCATATTTTTTATCATAAGTAACATAATGATCTTCAAAATCTGTTAATAATCCTAATGTTTTAAATTGATTAATTTGATTAGCAACTTGCAGTTCTGCATATTTTTGGCATTGTTTTCTAAAATCTGATACTGCTATTGTTTTACGATTAATTCCCGAGTTAGTGACTGCTGTTTCAATAGGTAAACCATGCGTATCTCAACCTGCAATATAGGGTGCATAATAATTGTTATTATTATAATAACGAACAATAATATCTTTTAAAATTTTATTTAATGCATGCCCTAAATGTAGATCACCATTAGCATATGGAGGTCCATCATGAAGGATAAAAGTTTTCGTAGATTTTTTATTTTTGTTAATTAGTTGTTGATATATTTTTTGGTCTTGTCAATATTTTTGTAGTTGTGGTTCTTTTATAGTTAAATTAGCACGCATTTCAAAGTTAGTTTGAGGCATTAATAATGTATCTTTATAGTTTTTATTCATGTATATTATTCTCCTTTAAAATAACAAGTTTTATTTGTACTAATTATTCTTTTTTATTCTTAAATCATTATACTAGTAATTACTTGAAATTTGTATAATATTTACTTTATTTTAATAATAAGATTTTATAAAACTTAAAAGTCAAAAATATTACTTTTAGTGATTATTATTGGAAGATTGTCAAAAATCCGGAAAAAATTAAATCTTATATAGTCTTATTATAATGTAGACAAGAAATAATTTGGGATTTTATGTAATTGTAAAATCATCTTACTACTATTTTAAAAATATTACAACTAAGATACTTATAATAAATTTCGGAATTTTACGTTTATTGGTTAACACTTAATTCTTAATAAATAATTTAATTATGATATTTTTAAATGTGATTTTTTCTTTACGGTTATTATATTTAAAACAAAATTCATTTAAATAAGATTGGAGTCATTTTTTTGAAACTCAATGAAATTGGCCGATAAAACCTCTTTTTAATATTGCTCAAAAACTTTCTATTGTATTTGTATGAATACCATTATAAGAAAAATATTTTTTGTGATTAACTTGTTCATGTGGTAAAATCTTATTCATTTTATAATATCCACGATATTCATCAGTAAAAAGAATAGAATTGTTAATATCAACATTTTCTTTAACTATTTTCATTAAATCTTCAGATTTAATACTTTTATTTTTTGCATGAAATAATTTAACATTACCATTTCGTTCAATAATGCCAACAACACACTCTTTACTAGTTCCTCTACCACGTAATGAGTTATTTTTATTATCAACATCATTATATTTACGCGGTTTTCCACCCACATATGTTTCATCCATCTCTAATATTTTTGCTAATAATTTAATCTCATCATTAGCCATTGCCTTTCTAATTTTATGCATCATTTTTCATACAGTTGCTAAACGTAAATTTAAGTCTCTTGAAGCTTGAGATGATGATAAACTTTTTTTAGCATTAGCCATTAATACTATTAAAATAAATCACTTTTGAAGTGGTACACGTGTATGATGAAAAATAGTTTGAGCAGTTACACTAAAAGACTTATGACATTTTTTGCATTTATAACGCGACTCTTTTAAAACAGAGTTAACTTTTTCACTAAAACAAAAAAGACATTTTGGTTTGTTATTTCATCTTATTTCTTCTAAAAATTTTATACAAGATTCTTGGTTTGGAAATTTATTTATTATGTCTAAAATATTCATTTTCAATCACCTTTAATTAGATTTTATTTTACTAATATCTAATTATAGTTTTTAGAAATAATAATGTATATAAGTTATTGCCAATAAACGTAAAATTCCGATAAATTTTATTAAATGCTAAAATTAACAAATAAATTTAAGGAGAACTTAAAGATGAAAATTAAAAAACGGACTTCTCCCCACAAGTACTTGTGGGGAGAAGTCCGTTAAATTTTTACAATGATTATATTCTTTTAAATATTTTCCTTTATTTCCAACCATTATACTAAGATATAATGTTCTAATTAAATGGAATTTATCTAAAACAAACTCAGCACTAAATAATCTGCTACATCTTTAATTCACCCTGCACTATCACCACAAATAATTATTTTTGCTTGTTCAACATTTTCATAAAATTTTTGACAATATTCTTTAATAAATTCAGCAGTCTTTTTAATTCCAATTGCTGTTCTTGTTGGTCTTATAATTGCTTTTACTCTTTTATTTTGTAATTTATGATTAATATTATCTGTATATGTTGTTATTAATCTCATAGAGTGTTTTATACCTTTACGTTTAAAATCTCAAAACTTTCGATGTCCATCATCAATCGCTACAAAAATAGGCTGATTTTTTTCTAATTTTACTTTTACTGGATTTACTTCAATTACTTCTAAATTCTTAAAAACTCTATGAATAGTTCTAAGAACCTGTTTAGAATCTTTTTAATAAAATTGAAATAAAGGAAAGAACAACCATTTGTAAACTAGTATTTAATTTTCGGCATTGGTTAGATAAGTTTACTTTCTTGTCTTCAAATCTGTACAAATTGATTTGGAGGCATTTTCAATCTAATAACTATTCTATCATTGTTTCAATATCTAATAAATTTTTCTAATATTTTATTAAAACTTTCCATACTTTCAAAAGTGCTACCAAACATCATTTTAAAATCTCTTTTAATTCAACGATTTAAACATTCACTAACTTGATTACCTTTAAAACCTGATAGACTTTTTGAGTGAATTAGATTAGTACTTGTATTAAAAACTTTACTAACAATTTCGCTTGTATTAGCAGAACCTAAATCTGATTGAATAGTCGTAAAATTACATTGTTTAGCACTCGCTAATTCTATTTGATTAACCACATTTAACACAGTTTTGGCATTTTCACTTTTGTTTATTTTTCAGCCAACAATTGAATTACTGTACATATCAGTAGCAAAAACAACTAATAATTTTGTTTTTTTATCACCAATAATTATATTTTTAAATCATGTGCCATCCATACCAACTTTTTCAAGAAAGTTATTACTTGAAAAATTACGTTTTAATAAATCTTTATTATTTTTTAAATCACTATTTTCTACTACTCTATTTGTTGATTTAGGTTCTAATAATAATTTAATATTATTATCTTTTAATATTTGTTTTATGCTTGTTTTACTGCATTTAAGACCTTTATTTTTTATTTTTAACTCTAATCTTACTTTTTCAAAACTAGTGATATTAATGTACTTTTTTTCATTTTTAATGAGAACTATTTTGTTTATTGCTTGTATCAAATTATCATTAATTTTTGATTGATATTGCTTTTTACCTTTTTTTACTCATAAATAGTATGCTGTTTTGCTAATAGCTATGTAAACAATAATTTTATTTAATTGATGACCTTTTTGCTTATATTTTTCTACTATTAAAAAACACTTATATTTTAATAATTTACTATTTTTTCCCCTTGTTAATTTCTTTTCACAGGCTAATTGCTCCTTTAAAAGTTCTTTTTCAACCTCATCTTTTAAAGCTTGTTTTCTAAGTTTATCAATTTCTTTGTTTAATAGTTTAATTTCAATATCTTTCTTATCGATCCTGTGAGAAGTTTGGGATTTAGAAATTTTGGTGAATGCATTTTCACCTTTAATTTGATATTGGTTAACCCAATTATAAATTAATACTGGAGTTGATAATTTATATTTGACTTGAATTTCATGTATTTTTAGTTTTTTATCAACTAAATACTCATTAACAACGGCTAATTTTGTTTCTTTTGAATAAACTTTATAATTCATAATTTCTCCTTCTGTATTAATTATTTTTAATTATATTACAGATTGAAAATATTAATTGGTAAACTTAAGTGACTGATGCCATGTTATCAAATTTTACAATTACAAAAAAAGACAAGATTATTTCTTGTCTTTTTCCTTGTTGATAATTTTAATTTAACTTATAAAATGTATATTTTTTTTTTTAAATACGTCGAATATAAAATATAAATTTAATGTTTTAAGAAAAGAGAGTAATTTTGTCTAATTTTAATTATTTTTTAAATAATTCATTTTCGGAAATAAGTTACTAATATAGTAATAAATTATTTAGTAAATTTGACAACCGCCCAGTATTATTTTATAATAAAGTATAAACCTATTAAAGTTTATAAAAAAATATTTTTTTAATAATGTTAAAAAAGAGGTTAATACATAATGTTAAAAATTTTTATTTCATATCATCATTTAAGAGAACAAAAAGCAAAGGATGAATTATCAGAATTAATTTGGCAATGTTATGGAGAATATTTCGAAGTAAAAGACGTATCTGTAAAACTAGGTGATATTGATCCCCAATCACCTCCTAAAAAGATATTTAAAACTATTAGAGAAGAATATTTAAAAGATTCAGATATTACTATAGTTATTTTAGGAAAACATACAAAATGTAGAAAACATATTGATTGAGAAATTGCAGCTTCATTATCAATATATGGTAGTCTTCATCGAAGGAAAAAAAATAGTTTATTAATACTTTTAACTGATGATTTTATTAAAAAAACAAAAAAAAATTGTGATTTTAATGATAAGGATTATAAAACTTTAATTAATGAACAAAATTCTACTCCAAGAATTTATGAAAATGTAATAAATAACTATGCAATTGTTGAAAGTTTTTCAAATGTAGTTTCAAATCCTTTAAAGTTAAAAAAATTACTTGATAAATGTCAAGATAAAGTTAAAACTGAAAAACTGAAAAATAACTTTGATCTTTTCAAAGAAATAAATTTATTTGAAGAAAATATAGAAGATTGTCCAAAAAAATCTAAAAATAAACTAAAATGTTATTTCTCTTCACAAAAACAAAAATTAAAAAAATTATTTGTTATGAAAAACTTTTAAAAGATTTTCATTATTATTATTATTAAAAATTAAAAAATATAGTTTTTTATCAATTATTTAAGAAAATTTTATGTGATCAGAATGTTGTTTTAAATAATATTTTTGATTAGAAAAAATAAATAATTAAATACTAATAAGCATACAGATGTATATTAATAGTTAATTATAAATATCAAAAATATATAAAATTAAAAAGGTTTTAATTTTTTTAGTAAATAAAACTAAAAAAACTTTATTTTAGTAGTATAATAAAAATACTTACTTAGTTAAGGGTAAGTAAATATTCATTGGGTTGGCACCTAACAGTGAATAAGAGTTACCATTATTGGTAACTCTTTTATTTATTTTAAATGATTATTATATACCTCAAAATTTAACGGAATTTTACGCTTATTGGTTAACACTTAATTCTTAATAAATAATTTAATTGTGATATTTTTAAATGTGATTTTTTCTTTACGGTTATTATATTTAAAACAAAATTCATTTAAATAAGATTGGAGTCATTTTTTTGAAACTCAATGAAATTGGCCGATAAAACCTCTTTTTAATATTGCTCAAAAACTTTCTATTGTATTTGTATGAATACCATTATAAGAAAAATATTTTTTGTGATTAACTTGTTCATGTGGTAAAATTTTATTCATTTTATAATATCCACGATATTCATCAGTAAAAAGAATAGAATTGTTAATATCAACATTTTCTTTAACTATTTTCATTAAATCTGAAGATTTAATACTTTTATTTTTTGCATGAAATAATTTAACATTACCATTTCGTTCAATAATGCCAACAACACACTCTTTACTAGTTCCTCTACCACGTAATGAGTTATTTTTATTATCAACATCATTATATTTACGCGGTTTTCCACCCACATATGTTTCATCCATCTCTAATATTTTTGCTAATAATTTAATCTCATCATTAGCCATTGCCTTTCTAATTTTATGCATCATTTTTCATACAGTTGCTAAACGTAAATTTAAGTCTCTTGAAGCTTGAGATGATGATAAACTTTTTTTAGCATTAGCCATTAATACTATTAAAATAAATCACTTTTGAAGTGGTACACGTGTATGATGAAAAATAGTTTGAGCAGTTACACTAAAAGACTTATGACATTTTTTGCATTTATAACGCGACTCTTTTAAAACAGAGTTAACTTTTTCACTAAAACAAAAAAGACATTTTGGTTTGTTATTTCATCTTATTTCTTCTAAAAATTTTATACAAGATTCTTGGTTTGGAAATTTATTTATTATGTCTAAAATATTCATTTTCAATCACCTTTAATTAGATTTTATTTTACTAATATCTAATTATAGTTTTCAGAAATAATAATGTATATAAGTTATTGCCAATAAACGTAAAATTCCGAAATTTAATAATACTTAAATCATCTATATAATTTGAAAATAAAAAAATATTGTAAAAATTTCTAAAATTTGGTAAAAGATAAGTGTAAAACTAAATATAGTTTTTAACCCATTGCTTTATTTGTAAGTAAATGGGTTTTATTTTATAAGAAGGTGTATAAAATGCGTGATAATGATAAAAGAAAATCAACAACATTTCAGCGAATAATGGAAAATAATCCAGAAAATATTTTTGCTCAAACTGATGGTTCTATAAAAAAAAGACATGGAGGTTTAGCAATAAAATCTTCTAGAAGTACAAATACTCTAAATGAAACAAATAGTGATAATAATGATTTAAATAAATATAAATATAATTGTCTTACAATTATAGAAGATCAAAAGATAAGTAAACTTAGAGAAGAAATTTTTAATTTTACAAAACAATTAGAAGATTTCAAAAGAACAAATGATGATTTAAATCAAAACTTAACTATTGTTAGAGAAAATCTTTTTGAATTAGAAATTATTCAGCTTAAACCATTACGTGATGATTTAAAACGTAAAGAAAGAAAAATGGAAATAAATAAAACTAAGAAACAAAATACAACTGATAGTGAATTTAGAGAATATTTTGCTCTTAAAGAAACAATAGAAAATAAAGAATTAAAACTTGAAGAACAAAGAAATATAAAAAAAGAATTGAATGATAATATTGAAAAAAATAATTCTAAAATTGAGGAATTAGAAAATACTATAAGCAATTTAAATAATGAACTAGATAGTTATAGTGATGATTGGATGCCGTTATCATTAAAAGATAATATTAATAGAAGAATAGAACTACAAAGAAAAATTGATGAAGAAGATTTAACTGAAGAGCAAAGACTAAAAATATTTTCTAATATTTCTAAGTTAAAAAAAGAAATAAAAAAAGAAATAAAAAAAGAAATAAAAAAAGAAATAAAAAAAGAATGAAATATTAAAAGTCAAAATGTTAGAAAAATGTATGAAGAAATTTTTCTAATTAAAGATAAGATATTTTATATAACAACTTTAGTTTATAATGATGAATCAATTTTTGAAGAAATAATATATTTTGATAATAATGAAAAAAATGAAATTGAAGTTTGAAAACAGACTAAAAAGTATCAGAGTATTGAAGAATATAAAAAAAGTACTTGTTTAATTGATAAAGAAAATGCAAATAATATTAGTACAATGCCAGTTAAAGAATTATTAAAAGAACAAATAGAATTAAAATTAAAGCCATCTAAAACGGAGTGAAAAGTTTGGGTTATTATTTTAGTCATTACTATTATTATTGCTGTTCTTCCAAATTTGATTCCTGTGATTTTAGCTCCTTATTTGGCTGCTGCAGTAGTGGCAACAATTAAGATTGATATTGCTATTGCTTCAGTTTTTATTAGTGGAGGTTTTAAAGCAATTACATCAGTTTTTTCAACTGCATCAAAAAAAGTTGAATCATGAATTTATAATAAATTATTTAAAAATAATAAAGATAAAAAAGAAGTTAAATCAGTATCTAAAGATTTAACAAGTGATAAATTAGAAACACAATTTAATATATTAAAACAAGAACTGGATAGTAGAAAACTTAAAACTATAAATGAACTAATGAATGATAAAATAATACTAAATGTTGAAAATAATATAATTCCAGTTGAAAATCAATTTGATGTAGATAAAGCTAATTCTATGGGCAATATGCAACCTCCTACAAATGTAATACAACGAAGTTATTCATTTTAAAATATAACGTATAATTAGTTTAATTACTCTTACTTAATTAAGTAAGAGTAATTTTTTATATATTTTTATATATATTTTTATATATATTTTTTATTAAAAATATATAATTTTATTGAGTATTTAAAGGTAGAAAAAATATTCAAAAAGTGAAAGGAATAATAAATTATGCCATGAAAATCTATTGAGAATAATAAATTAAAACAAGAAGCGCATGCTAAAAATGCTGATAAAATAAATAAAGCTTGAGGAGAAAAAAACGAATCAGAAAGAAGAGAAAGAGTTTGTAAAAATCTTGAGTTAGATAAATCAAAAATAAATAGTGAATCTTCTTCAAGTGAAAGCAAAAACTCTAGTAGTAAAAACAGTAACCAATTATAAAATAACAATTTTTTTAATTAAAATAAACTTCAATATGAAGTTTATTTTAATTTATTTCATTAATTTTCATTAAGATATTGATGAAATTAGCATTTATTTATTAAAAATAGTATCTATAACTTAAAATATATATAATAAAAAATTATTTATTTAATCTTTTGTAAATTTTTCTTGATTTTAATATATATATATCATATAATATACAAGCTAGAATAAGCCAAAGACAGCAACGGACTTTTGTCTTAATTATGTTGCCCAGGTAATTTCCATCATTATATATGCATGTGATTTACTCGCTTTTGCTCCGAGTTTTATTTACTACTTATTGCTAGTTATTTCAAAATAATAAGGAGGTGTACTTATGCGCCCAGCAATGGTTGAAAAACAAAAAACTATTGATTTAATTGCTAAGCAAATTAATGATTCAAAAACAACAATTGTTGTACAATATCAAGGTATGAATGTTGAAGAAATTAGTTCTTTACGTAAGGAATTAAGAGCTAAAGGTGCAACATTCACTATTTATAAGAATAATTTAGTTGCTCGTGCTTTAAAAAAAGAATATTCATCGCTTGAAAGTAGTTTAGTTGGCCCAAATGGTTTTATCTTTGGATTTGAAAACGACTTAGAAACAGCTAAAATAGTTTCTAATTATGCTAAAATTAATAAATTATTAGTATTAAGAGGTGGCATTTTTGAAGGGAAAGTTATTGATCAAAGTGAGTTACAAAAAATAGCTTCATTACCATCAAAATTAGAATTAATTTCAATGTTAGCTTCTTGTTTACAAGCACCAGTTCGCAATTTGGCTTTAGCAATTAAGGCAGTAGCCCAACAAAAAGAAAACGCATAATTAACACTTATTAAATAAAAAAATATATGGAGGAAAAAATAATGGAAAATATTACAAATAAACAAATTATTGAACATGTTAAAACAATGACAGCAGTTCAATTAAAAGAATTAGTTGAATTAATTGAAACAACTTTTGGAGTAACTGCAGCAGTTGCTTCTGCACCAGCAGCAGCTAAAGAAGAAGCAACAAAACCATCAACAGTTTCTGTAATCCTAAAAGAAGTAGGAGACAAAAAAGTTGATGTTATTAAAGCAGTTAAGGCAATTGTTGGTGGTACAATATCTTTAATGGATGCTAAAAAAATGGTTGATGCAGTAGCAACAGGACCACAAAAGATTTTAGAAAATATTGATACAGCAAAAGCAACAGAACACGAAGCAACGTTAAAAGCCGTTGGTGCTATTGTTGAAGTTAAGTAGTTCAAATATTAAAAATTTATATGAAAACCAGTTTTAATTAATACTGGTTTTCTGTTTGTTATTTAATTAAAAATTATCAACTTAAAACTTAATATTTTATCAAACTAATTAGTAAATTAATACTAATTAACTGAAATCAAATTATTTGATTTTAATAAATTTTTAAAATTGGAGATGAACCAATGTCATATACTACAAAACAATTTGGTCATTATGCTAAAAGACGTGACTATACTAAAGTATCAGGAAATTTAGATCTTCCTGATTTAATTTCAATTCAACGTGATACTTATAAATGATTTATTGATACAGGAATACAAGAAGTATTTAATGAAATATTTCCAGTAACTGATAATGATAATCGTATTATTTTATCATTGATTGATTGAGAATTTCGTAAACCAAGAAGAACATTAAAAGAAGCAAAAGATGAGTCAAAAACTTATGAAGCACCAATCTATACAAAATTATCTTTATCAATTCATGAAAATAATCGTCATTTAACTATTGCTGCTAAAGATAATATTTTAGATTATTTAATGCGTTGGATTAAAGACCAATTTGGTATTAAAAACATTAATGAACCAAAAGTTAGCGATAATATATATTATTTTGAAGAAAAAAATGTTCATGCTAATAGTGAATTTTCAACTATTGAAGTTACTATTAAAAATAGAGAAGAAGATGTTTTAATTGTTGATTATACATTAACTCGTGAAGGAGATGTATTTTTAGGTGATTTTCCATTAATGACACAAAAAGGAACATTTATTATTAATGGAAGTGAAAAGGTTGTTGTTTCACAATTAGTTCGTTCACCAGGTGCATATTTTAAAATTGAAATTGATCCAAAAACCGGATTATATAAATTTTTAGGTGATTTAATTCCATCACGTGGAACTTGACTAGAATTTGAAACTGATTCTAAACGTAATAAATTAGTTCGTAATAAAAATGCAATTAAAGATATTATTCAAGTTAAAATTGAAAAATCACGTAAAATTGCAGTAACCACTTTACTTACTGCCTTGGGATTAACTAAAGAAGATGTTATTAATATCATTGGTAAAGATGATGTTTTATTAAATACTTATGAATATGATGAACATCAAAATTGACCAGCAGCAGTACAAGAAATTTATAAGAAAATTAAAGCTGGAGAAACTGCCAGTGTTGATGGTGCTACAAAATTTTTAACTGGATTATTATTTGATTCAAAAAAATATGATTTAACAAAAGCAGGAAGATATAAGTTAATTCAAAAATTAGCTATTACAGATCGTGTTTTAAATTACACTTTGGCTGAAGATATTAAAGATATTAGAGGTAATGTTGTTTTATCCAAAAAAACAGTAATTGGTAAATCACAATTAGAAATTCTAAAAACAGTATTAGAAGAAGGAGCATGTTTAGTACCTTTAAAAACATCAATCAGTGATAGTGAACCAAAACATTATGTGCAGTTAATTAAAGTTTATAATGATAAAGAAAGATTAAATGAAGTTATTAATGTTGTTGGAATTAATCCTAAATGTAAAGAAGTAATTATTACTATTGCTGATATTTTAGCAACCCTTTCTTATATTTTAAATTTTGTTCATGATATTGGTAATGCTGATGATATTGATCACTTAGCAAATCGTCGTATTCGTACAATTGGTGAATTATTACAAAAC
Organism: Spiroplasma endosymbiont of Notiophilus biguttatus; assembly: GCF_964030985.1. Classification (NCBI taxonomy): domain Bacteria; kingdom Bacillati; phylum Mycoplasmatota; class Mollicutes; order Entomoplasmatales; family Spiroplasmataceae; genus Spiroplasma; species Spiroplasma endosymbiont of Notiophilus biguttatus. The sequence continues at coordinate 255,029 of NZ_OZ034993.1, forward strand.
CAATTTCGTATTGGAATGGGACGTATTGAAAAAAATGTTAAAGAAAAAATGTCAACTACTGATAGTGATAAAATGAAACCAGCAAATATTACAAATAATAAACCATTAACAGCTGTTATTGGTGAGTTTTTTAACTTATCACAATTATCACAATTTATGGATCAAACTAATCCATTAGCAGAATTGGCTAATAAAAGACGTTTAACTGCTTTAGGACCTGGTGGATTGTCACGTGATCGTGCTAGTTTAGAAGTTCGTGATGTTCACTATTCTCACTATGGAAGAATTTGTCCAATTGAAACTCCTGAAGGACCTAATATTGGTTTAATCAATAATTTAGCCACTTATGCTCGTATTAATGAATACGGTTTTATTGAAACACCTTACCGTCAAGTAATTGCAGGTAAAATTACTAATAAAATTAAATATTTAACTGCTGGTGAAGAAAAGAGTTATATCATTGCACAAGCTAATATTGAATTAGATGCTAATAATGTTATTAAAAATAATAATGTTATTGCTCGTAGTAATGGTCAAAATATTATTGTTGGACCAAATGAAGTTGAATATATTGATGTTTCACCAAAACAAATTGTTTCAATAGCTACAAGTTGTATTCCCTTTTTAGAAAATGATGATGCTAACCGTGCTTTAATGGGTGCTAATATGCAACGTCAAGCAATTCCATTATTAAAACCACAAACACCAATTGTTGGTACCGGTGTTGAGTATGCTGTTGCTCGTGACTCAGGATTAGCTATTGTTGCTAATTTACCAGGAGTTGTACAATATGTTGATTCTCATGAGATTATTATTAAATCAGAAGATGAAATAACAACTTATGAATTAAGTCGTTTTGAACGTAGTAATCAAGGAACAGCAGTAACTCATGTGCCATTAGTAAAAGTTGGTGATAAAGTTGAAGTTAATCAAATTTTAGCAGATGGACCTTCGATGAAAGATGGTGAACTTGCATTAGGGCAAAATGTAATTATTGCTTTCATGACTTGACATGGTTATAACTATGAAGATGCTATTATTATTAGTGAACGTTTAGTAAAAGATGATGTTTATACTTCAATGCATATTGAAGAATATAATTTAGAATGTCGAAAAACAAAACAAGGTAAAGAAGAAATTACACGTGAAATCCCTAATACTTCTGAACAATCAAGACGTTATCTTGATGATGAAGGAATTGTTTTAATTGGAACTGAAGTTAAAGAAGGAGATATTCTTGTTGGTAAAGTTACACCAAAAGGTCAAACACAATCAACTGCTGAAGAAAAATTATTAGCTGCTATTTTTGGTGAAAAATCACGTAATGTTAAAGATAATTCATTACGAGTACCAAATGGTGGTGCTGGAATTGTTCAAGGTATCAAACGTTATAAACGTGAAGATGGTTTTGATTTACCTTCAGAAGTAGAAGAAGTAGTTAAAGTATTTATTGTACAAAAACGTAAAATCCGAGAAGGAGATAAAATGGCTGGAAGACATGGAAATAAAGGTGTTATTTCTAAAGTTTTACCAATTGAAGATATGCCTTTCCTAGAAGATGGAACACCAGTTGATATTATGTTAAATCCATTAGGAGTACCATCACGGATGAATATTGGACAAATTCTTGAATTACACTTAGGAATGGCTGCTAAAACTTTAGGAATTAAAGTAGCAACACCTGTTTTTGATGGTGCAAAAAATCAAGACTTGTTAGATATTATGAAAGAAGCAAAATATAATGACTTTGATAAATTAACATTATATGATGGTTTAACTGGTGAAAAGTTTGCCAAGAAAATTTCTGTTGGTGTTATGTATATGCTAAAACTATCACACATGGTAGATGATAAATTACATGCTCGTAATGTTGGCCCATATTCATTAATTACTCAACAACCATTAGGAGGTAAGGCACAAAATGGTGGACAAAGATTTGGAGAAATGGAAGTTTGAGCATTAGAAGCTTATGGTGCTGCTCATACTTTACAAGAAATTCTAACTATTAAATCTGATGATATTAAAGGTAGAATTAAAACTTATGAAGCAATTCTACGTAATAAACAAATTCCAACGCCAGGTATCCCTGAATCATTTAATGTTTTAACAAAAGAACTACAAGGTTTAGGAATAAATATTGTGTTAATTGACGAAAAAGGTCAAGAACAAAAAGTGGTAACTTACGATGAAGAAGTCGAAAGCTATCTTGAGGATTAGAAAAGGAGTAATAAATATATGCAAATGCAAAAAAATTCAAAACATTATACTGCCCTTAAAATTTCTCTTGCTTCTCCCGATCAAATTCGCTCATGATCACATGGAGAAATTACAAAGCCAGAAACAATCAATTATAAGTCATTAAAACCTGAAAAAGATGGATTATTTGATGCACGAATATTTGGACCAACTAAAAATTATGAATGTACTTGTGGTAAATATAAGAAAATAAAAAATAAAGGTAAAGTTTGTGAACGCTGTTTAGTAGAAATTACTGAAGCAATTGTTCGACGTGAACGTTTAGGACACATTGAGTTAGAAGAGCCAGTAACTCATATTTGAATGTTAAAGGCTTCTCCTTCAAGAATTGCGTTAGCATTAGATATGAAAGCTAAAGACTTAGAAGAAGTAGCATACTTTGTTTCTTATATTGTTTTAGATCCAGGGACCGCTAAAGGTTTAAAACAAAAAATGATTATGGATTTAGGTAATGCTAAATCTTCAACTGATACTCGTAATCGTTTACGTAAAGTATTTCCACAAATTTTAGAACAATTAGAACCTTCTTCTTTTGCTTATACTCGTGCTCAAATGTTAACTGATACTTTAGCAGATACTTCACGTCCATTTTCAATGGATGAATGTGCTCAATTTATTACTAAACATACTGGAACAAAATTTGGAATTGGTGCTTCAGCTATTGAGTATTTATTAAAAAATATTAATTTAGAAAAAGAATTTCTTGCCATTAAAAAACAATTGACAAACAAGAAATCACAAACTGATCGTAGAAAATTAGAACGTCGTTTAGATGTTATTGATTCATTTGCTAAATCAGGAAATAAACCAGAATGAATGGTATTACATGCTATTCCTGTGATTCCGCCTGATATTCGTCCAATTATTCAATTAGATGGTGGACGTTTTACAACATCAGAAATTAACGATTTATATCGAAGAATTATTATTCGTAATGAACGTTTAAAAAAAGTAAAACAAATGGGAGCACCAATCTTAATTATTAATAATGAAAAAAGAATGTTGCAAGAATCAGTTGATGCTTTATTTGATAATGAACGTAAAGCACGTCCAGTAACAGGAAGAGATAAACGTCCATTAAAATCTTTAACTTCAACATTAAAAGGAAAACAAGGACGTTTCCGTCAAAACTTATTAGGTAAGCGTGTTGATTATTCAGGTCGAAGTGTTATTGCTGTTGGTCCAGAATTAAAAATGTATCAATGTGGTATTCCTCGTGATATGGCAATTATTTTGTTTAAACCTTTTGTTGTGCAAAGATTAGTTCATCAAGAATTAGCCTTAAATATTAAAATTGCTGAAAAATTAATTGAAATTCAAGATGAACGAATTTGGGATGTTTTAGAAGAAGTAATTAAAGATCGTCCTGTCTTATTAAACCGTGCTCCAACTTTACACCGTTTAGGAATTCAAGCATTTGAACCAATTCTAGTTAAAGGGAAAGCTATCCGTTTACATCCACTAGTAACTCCTGCTTTTAATGCTGACTTTGATGGTGACCAAATGGCTGTTCACGTGCCAATTACCCAAGAAGCAGTAGCTGAAGCAAGAAGTTTAATGTTAGGTTCAAAAAATATTTTAAGTCCTAAAGATGGTAAACCAATTGTTACGCCAACTCAAGATATGGTTCTTGGTAATTATTATTTAACTATTGAAAAATTAGATGAATTAGGTCAAGGTTCAATTTTTAAAGATGTTAATGAAGCAATTAAAGCTTATGATACAAAACAAGTTTCATTACATGCTATTATTGGAATCCGTGTTGCTAGTTTAGGTGCAAGTAAATTTGCTGCTACCGATCAAAATAAATTTTTAATTACTACTATTGGTAAGATTATTTTTAATCAAATGTTTTCAGAAAGAATGCCATTTATTAATCGCCCAAATATTATTAATTTAACTGAAACTCATAATGAAGATTTAGTTGCAACTGATGTTGATTTTCGTGAATTTATTAAAAAGAGAGTTATTGTTGAACCATTTAAGAAAAAAGCTTTAGCAGATATTATTCATAAATATTTTAAAACTTTTGGGACTCAATTAACTGCACAAATGTTAGATAAAATGAAAAATCTTGGTTTTAAATTTTCAACAATTTCAGGAACAACAATTTCTGCAGGCGATGTTGTGTCTTATTCAGGTAAAACAAGATTATTTAAAGAAGCAGATGAATATGTTAAAACAATTAACAAGTTTTATAAACAAGGTATGTTAACTAATCGTGAGCGTCATTACCATATTATTAATAAATGAAGTAGTATTAAAAATAATATTCAAGTTGAACTAGAAACAGTTTTAAGAAAAGATATTGAAAATCCAATCTTTATGATGTGAGATTCAGGTGCTAGAACTAATATTAGTAACTTTACTCAATTAGTAGGGATGCGTGGTTTAATGAATAATCCAAAAGGAGAAGTTATTGAATTACCAATTAAATCTTCATTCCGTGAAGGATTAAATGTTTCAGAGTTCTTTATTTCTACCCATGGTGCTCGTAAAGGAATGGCAGATATGGCGCTTAAAACTTCTGACTCAGGTTATTTAACAAGAAGACTAGTTGACGTTTCACAAGATATTATTGTTACTGAAGAAGATTGTAATACCGGTAATGGCTTTATAATTAGTGACGTTGTTGACCAAAAACGTAATAATATTATTGTGCCGCTACGTGACCGTTTATTTGGACGTTTTGTTCAAGGTGATGTTGTTGATAGTAAAAATAATGTAATTGTTGCAAATAACGAATTAATTACTGAAAAATTAGTAGAAACAATATTAGAGGCAAAAATTACAAAAATAAATATTCGTTCAGTTTTAACTTGTGAAGCAAGTTATGGTGTTTGTCAAAAATGTTATGGTATTAATTTAACAACAGGTTCTATTGTTGCTATTGGTGAAGCAGTTGGAATTATTGCAGCGCAATCAATTGGTGAACCAGGAACTCAACTAACGATGAGAACTTTCCATACTGGAGGAGTTGCTGGTGGTAGTGATATTACCCAAGGATTACCAAGAATTAAAGAATTATTAGATATTACTAATCCCAAAGGTGCTGTTGCTATTATTAGTGAGTTTGATGGTAAAGTAACAGATATTCGTGAAGAGCAAGGAATTTATACAATTACTGTAAAATCAAAACTTGACTATAAAGAATACAAAACTCAATATAATGCGCAGGTAAGAATTAAAATTGGTGATAATGTTAAGATTGGACAAAAACTAACTGAAGGTGCAATTAATATTACACAATTACTAGAAGTAGCAGGAATCATTGAAGTTCAACAATATATTTTAAAAGAAGTACAACGTGTTTATCGTTTACAAGGAATTGAAATTTCTGATAAGTATATTGAAATTATTGTAAAAAAAATGTTGAATCGTATTTTTGTAGTTGAAGGTAATGATTCACCATTATTGCCTGGAGCGATTGTTGATATCAAAGAATTTAAGAATGTTAATGCCAAAATTATTGTTGCTGGTAAAAAACCTGCTTTTGGTCATCCAATTATTTTAGGGATTAAAAAAGCACCATTAGAATCAGAATCATTCTTGGCTGCTGCTTCTTTCCAAGATACAACAAGAGTATTAACTAATGCTGTTATTAAGTCAAAACAAGATAATTTACGTGGTTTAAAGGAAAATGTTATTTTAGGAAACTTGATACCGGCTGGTACTGGTTTAATGTCAACTGAGAAGTTAATAGGTATGGGTAATTCTTCACTTGAAGAAGAATACTAAATTAAAATAAAAAGTGAGAATTTTATTCTCACTTTTTAAATATTTATACGCACTTCTCCCCCCATGTACTTGTGGAAGGAACAATGAAACTGAATGAGTTCAATAATGCTTTTCAAAATGAACAGCAATGTCTTGCATATATAGCAAATTTGAAAGAAAACAAATGCATTAGGTGTTCTAGTTTTAATTTGAATACTTCTGATTTAAAAAGAATAAGATGTTTGAAATGTAATCAAACATTTAGTATTCTCACGGGTACCATATTTTCAAGGTCACAAACATCTTTAAGATCATGATTTTACCTCATCTTTAGATTAATAAACACCAAACATGGGATTCCGCCAACTGATGTTTCAAAAGAATTGGGAGTGACCTTAAAAACAGCATGGAGAATGGGTCATAAAATTAGAACACGTATTGCAAAACAAGAACCTCAATTTATTGCTGAAGGCACAATGCAAATTGATGAAATGTATCTTTCACATATGGCTTTTAAAAAACAAGGAAGATCCTTGAAAAATAAAACATTGATTGTTGGCATTTATGAAAAAAACAACTAATAATTTAATTGTGAAAGTATTGAAAAATGCAAAGAGTAAAAGTCTTTTGAATTTTGCAAGAAGCCACATTTCTTTAAAATGTCATGTATATACTGATGATTGAAAAGGATATTGCGATTTCAAATTGGTTTTTCCAAAACATAAAACAGTTAACCATCAAGATGGTTATGTTTCAAAAACTGGTGTAAATACCAATCAAATTGAATCAGTTTGAAAACATATAAGAAGAACATTTAAAACACATATCAAAGTTGCAAAATATCATGTTTATTTATATGCCAAAGAAGCTGCATATAAATTCAACAAGATACCTAGTTTTGAAATTGTAATGCTGTGTTTAATTTAAAAATGTGGGGAGAAGTCCGTAGATACGCTTTTCTCAGCATTTATGTGATAAAATTAAAAAATAGTACATAAAGGGAGAAAAGCCAAAAATAAATTCACATAATAAATTAGGATTTTTTTTATATCATATACCAATACTAGTTAATCAAGCATTTCTTATTTGTTGATTATTCATTATCAAATTCTCCATTTTTTATATCACATTCTGCACATCTAACTCTCATGTTTTTATTCATACTACACTTCAAAATTTTCTATAATTTCTTCTTCTTTTTCTAATTCGGCATTGGTTAGATAAGTTTACTTTCTTGTCTTCAAATCTGTACAAATTGATTTGGAGGCATTTTCAATCTAATAACTATTCTATCATTGTTTCAATATCTAACAAATTTTTCTAATATTTTATTAAAACTTTCCATACTTTCAAAAGTGCTACCAAACATCATTTTAAAATCTCTTTTAATTCAACGATTTAAACATTCACTAACTTGATTACCTTTAAAACCTGATAGACTTTTTGAATGAATTAGATTAGTACTTGTATTAAAAACTTTACTAACAATTTCGCTTGTATTAGCAAAACCTAAATCTGATTGAATAGTCGTAAAATTACATTGTTTAGCACTCGCTAATTCTATTTGATTAACCACATTTAACACAGTTTTGGCATTTTCACTTTTGTTTATTTTTCAGCCAACAATTGAATTACTGTACATATCAGTAGCAAAAACAACTAATAATTTTGTTTTTTTATCACCAATAATTATATTTTTAAATCATGTGCCATCCATACCAACTTTTTCAAGAAAGTTATTACTTGAAAAATTACGTTTTAATAAATCTTTATTATTTTTTAAATCACTATTTTCTACTACTCTATTTGTTGATTTAGGTTCTAATAATAATTTAATATTATTATCTTTTAATATTTGTTTTATGCTTGTTTTACTGCATTTAAGACCTTTATTTTTTATTTTTAACTCTAATCTTACTTTTTCAAAACTAGTGATATTAATGTACTTTTTTTCATTTTTAATGAGAACTATTTTGTTTATTGCTTGTATCAAATTATCATTAATTTTTGATTGATATTGCTTTTTACCTTTTTTTACTCATAAATAGTATGCTGTTTTGCTAATAGCTATGTAAACAATAATTTTATTTAATTGATGACCTTTTTGCTTATATTTTTCTACTATTAAAAAACACTTATATTTTAATAATTTACTATTTTTTCCCCTTGTTAATTTCTTTTCACAGGCTAATTGCTCCTTTAAAAGTTCTTTTTCAACCTCATCTTTTAAAGCTTGTTTTCTAAGTTTATCAATTTCTTTGTTTAATAGTTTAATTTCAATATCTTTCTTATCGATCCTGTGAGAAGTTTGGGATTTAGAAATTTTGGTGAATGCATTTTCACCTTTAATTTGATATTGGTTAACCCAATTATAAATTAATACTGGAGTTGATAATTTATATTTGACTTGAATTTCATGTATTTTTAGTTTTTTATCAACTAAATACTCATTAACAACGGCTAATTTTGTTTCTTTTGAATAAACTTTATAATTCATAATTTCTCCTTCTGTATTAATTATTTTTAATTATATTACAGATTGAAAATATTAATTGGTAAACTTAAGTGACTGATGCCGTTTAATATATAATTTTATTAATTTCTTTTTCTGTAATAAACTTATCAATCTTCCCTTGCGCTAAGATTGGGCTACCGCCACCCTTACCATTATATATTTTTAATATTTTTTGTAAAATATTATTACTTTGATACTGTTTATTATTATGTAATTCTTTACTTGAAGCAACTAATACTAAATATTCTTGATTGTTAATTTTATTAATAAAAATAATAATAATATTTTGATATTGATTACGATAATGTTCAACTATTTCTCTTAATGTTTTAATATCTAAATTTTCAAAATTTGCAATTAATAGTTTATAATTATTTTCATTTTTAGGAACTAAAGTTAAATATTTTTTCACTATCTTCTGACGATTTAATTCTTCAAAATTAATTTGTCATTTTTTAAATAAACCATGTAATTCTAGTAATAACATTTTTCCCTTTCTTCAATCAGCAGCTACCACTTTTAAATTATTAATAGCATCATATATTTTTTCAATTTCTTCCTCTTGCATACAATTATCTTTATTTTTTTGATATTGAATAAATAAATTATTGCTTTGTTCTTTAATCATCATTATTTGTTGTGTTAAGTATTCATTAATAGTTTTTAATGATGTTAAAGCATGAATTCGATAAGAACCAGATCCTTTTGATTCAACATTAGTTATTAATAATTGTTCTACTTCTTGCGAGTTATAACAATGAGTGCCTCCACAAAGTTCAATTGAAAAATCACCAAACTTAATTACTCGAACTTTTTCTTCATATTTTTCACCAAAAAAAGCTAAAGCTCCAATTTTTATTGCTTCTTCATATGTACAATAAATAATTTCACAAGGATATTTACCTTTAATTCATTTACTGATTTGTTGTTCTATGGTTATAATTTGTTCTAAAGTTAACATTTCATAATGACTAAAATCTAATCGTAAATATTGATAATTATTAAAACTTCCAGATTGTATAACATGTAAACCTAATAATTTTCTTAAAGCAGCATGTAATAAATGAGTTCCTGAATGATTTTTTCTTGTATAGAAACGATGTGAACTATTAATTTGTGCTTCAACAATTTCTGTTTGCGTTAATTCACCTTTTACTTCCACTTGATGAATATGCTGTTTTTGTGGTCCTTGTTGTACATCAATAACAGAGGCCGTTCCATTTTCTCCTTTGATAATGCCATCATCAGCTGCTTGCCCCCCCCCTTCTGCATAAAAAGGAGTTTCATTTAAAATTAAATAACCTTTTTCATTTTTTAAAACTTTTACCTCATGCTCTGATTTAAACATAAAAACAATATTTGTATTTATTTGTTCTTTATCATAACCAATAAAGGTTGAAGGAACTTTTAAATTAGTTAGTAATGAAGATTGAATTGTTAAAGCTTGATGATTGATTCTTACTTTTCTTGTATTATCTTTACTGTTATCCAATAATTTTTGAAAACCTTTTAAATCAACAGTAGCATTCTCTTCATTTGCAATCTCTAATGTTAATTCAATAGGATAACCATAGGTATCAAATAATTTAAAAGCCGCAGTTGCATCTACTTTTTTATTATCTCTAATAACTTGTAATAACAATTGTTTTCCTGTTATCAATGTTGTTCAAAATTTTAATTCTTCGCTTTTAATAATATTAGTTATTAAATCGACTTTTTCATGTAATTCTTGATAATGTTGACCCATAACTTTGATAATAATTGAAACTAACTTAAACAAAAATGGTTCATTAATATTAAGTTTTTGTCCATATACAACAGCTCTTCTAATCAATCTTCGTAATACATAACCACGATCTTTATTACTAGGAAAAACACCATCACTAATTGCAAAAACTAAACAACGAATATGATCAGCAATAATTTTAAATGCAGTATTAATAGTTTTTTGTTTAATCTCTTGTGTAAAATAATTATTAATATCATAACGAAAATTTGTTAATTTTTCACATTCATGAATAATATTTTGAAATAAATCAGTATCAAAATTAGTTGGTACATCTTGTAAAATTGCTACTAGTCTTTCTAATCCTGCACCAGTATCAATATTTTTTCTTGGTAAATCAGTATAATTATTTTTGCCATCATTGTTAAATTGTGAAAAAACAATATTTCAAATTTCAATATAACGATCATTTTCAATATCATCTTTTAATAATTTAATACCAATATTTTCAGAATCATATTTAATACCACGATCATAATAAATTTCAGTATTAGGACCACAAGGACCTTGACCCATATCTCAAAAGTTAGTAGATCTTGTACCTTTAATAATACGTTCTTTCGGTAATTTAATAATATTTAATCATAAATTATATGTTTCTTCATCTTCATTAAAAAATGTTACATATAATAAATTAGCATCTAAATTTAATCACTTTTTACTAGTTAAAAATTCTCATCCTCAAATAATAGCTTCTTTTTTAAAATAATCACCAATTGAAAAATTACCTAACATTTCAAAAAAAGTTTGATGTCTTGCTGTAATACCAATATTTTCAATATCATTAGTTCTAATTGCTTTTTGTGAATTTGCTAATCTTTTAGCAATTGGAGTTTGTTGTCCATCAAAATATGGTTTTAATGTAGCAACTCCAGAATTAATCCACAATAGTGAAGGATCGTCATTTGGAACAAGTGATGCACTTGCTAAAATATGATGATCATAAGTTTTAAAAAAATTTAATCAAGTTGTTCTAACTTTATCTGTTGTTCATTTTATTGACATAATAATTTCTCCTCAAAATAATAAAAATTCCTATCAAAATAGGAACGTTTTTTAACGCGGTACCATCCTAATTCACTTACAAAGTAAATGCGCTTAATTAATGATTAAAATTGTTAAATTAGGAGCTTCTAATTAATAATGGTTAAGTGCTTACACTATTCACTCTCGCTGAAAACTAATTATTATTAATAATACTTATCTAATTTAGATTAATATAAATATTAACTTTAATCTTAATATTAACCATAAATATTAGTTATTACAAGCAAAAAGATAAAATTATGAAATATTTTTATAAATTAGAAAGAAAAAATATTAATTATTAACTTTATATAATAAAAATTATAAGAACCTGTTTAGAATCTTTTTAATAAAATTGAAATAAAGGAAAGAACAACCATTTGTAAACTAGTATTTAATTTTCTTTCACAATTTTTTCATAATCTTCTACATTTTTCTAATCAAGCAAAACTTCGCTCTACAACTCATCTTTTTGGTAATACTACAAAAGAATGTAATTCATTACGTTTTGCAACTTCAACATTCGCATTTATAATTGTTTTGATTGCAGAAGCAAATTTTTCACCAGTATAACCAGCATCTACTATTATTTTTTGAACTGTAGAAAGATTTTCTTTTTCATTTTGAATCATTATTATAGCACTATTACGATCTGTTTTTTCTGCTGTAGTTACGTAAATTGCATGTGGTAAACCTTGAGAATCAACAGCAATATGACGTTTTATTCCTGAAATCTTTTTACCAGCATCATAACCTTTGTTTTTAGTAGTATCTGTATTTTAACACTTTGTGAATCAATTATACAAAAACTGGTTTTTTCTTTTCGATGATTATTGATACGAACTTTTCTAACTAATTTTTTTTAAAATTAATTGTCATATGCTACGTTCTTTACCATTATTTTTACTTCAAATTTGAAAATAATAATATACAGTTTGTCATTTTGGAAAATTTTTTGGTAACATTTTTCATTGACAACCACTTTTTAATACATATAAAACTGCACAAAATACTTCATATAAATCTAAATTTCTTGGTTTTGTTTTCTTTTTGACATTTTCTAAAATTAATCTTATGTTCTCAAATTGTTCTTTAGTGACATGACTTGGATAATTTTTATGCATATATACCTCTTATTTTAAAATATATAATAATTTTACCTTATTCTCTAAAAGATTCTAAACAGGTTCTAATCAAATAGATGTTGTTTCTTTTATAAAATCACTAATAATTGATCCACAAGCATAACCATCGGCACCACCACTGGGAGCGGATATAAACCCAATTGCCGAATTCCAGTAGCGGCTGTTCCTAAAGAAAATAAAAAAACCTAATTAAAGGTTTTAATAAGTATATGTTATAACTATTTTTTATTAATTAGATGAATTATTATTTTTGATATTTTTTAATATTTCTTCAATGTTTTTAACTCTAGTGTTGGTATTATCATATTTAAAGCGTAATTCTGGGACTTTATATTTATTACTTGTTTTAGCGAGTGCGCTTCGACAAAAACCTTTCGCTTTTTCTAGAGCATTACTAATGCTTTTAATATCTAAATTATCTAAGTAAACCGTTCAATAAATGGTAGCATAACTATTATCTTTTGTTATTTTTACATTAGTAATAGTGATATCTTTGAAAAGAATATTTTTTGATTCTTTTTTTAATATATTAGTAATTTCTTTTTTTAAGAAACTTTCTTGTTGTTCAAATTTAATGATAGACATCCTATTTTATCTCCACTTCTTCCACTAAATATGATTCAATAATATCATTTTCTTTTAAGTCATTAAAATTTTTAATAGTAATACCACATTGAGTTTCTTTTTTAGCAATTTTTAAATCATTTTTTTCATGTTTTAAACCACTGATTTCGCCTTTATAAATAACAACATCATCACGAATGATATGAACTTTGCTGTTACGTTGAATGAAGCCATTAATGACAACACAACCAGCAATTGTTCCTATTTTTGAAAAATGAAAAGTTTTAATAACTCGTGCTTGACCAAGAATTTTATCTTCATAAGTTGGTTCTAATAAGCCTTTAGCAGCCAATTCTAATTCTTCAGTTATTTTATAAATGATATTATGTAATCTAATTTCAACACCAGCATTGTTAGCAGCTTCACGAATAACATGATTGGGACGAACATTGAAACCATAAATAATACTTCCTGAAGTTTGAGCAAGTTTAATATCTGATTCACTAATACCACCAATAGTTGCTCTAATAAACTTAACAGTAATATCATTAACATTAATTTTATTTACTGCTTGAACGATTGCTTGCACTGAACCTTGAGTATCTGCTCGTAAAATAACATTAATTTGTTTTAATTCACCTGTAGCAACATCTTGTGTTAAATTACCTAAACTAATTTGTCGATTATTTCTAATTTTATTTGTTTCTTCTGTTTGTCGTACTAGTGCTACTTTTCTTGCTATTTTATCATCATTAAAAACAATAAAAGATTCACCCGGAGTAGGGGCTGTTTCAAATCCTAAAACTTGAACAGGCATTGAAGGTCCAGCTTTAGTAATCATTTTACCAGTATCATTAATAAGACGTTTAATTTTACCTTTAACACTACCCGCAACTACAATATCAGTAACTTTTAGTGTTCCACCTTGTACTAACAAAGTACAAATTGAACCAACATTTTTATCATGATGAGATTCGATAACAGTTCCATTAGCAAAACGATTTGGATTAGCATTTAGTTCTTTTAATTCAGCAATTACTAATATTGCTTCTAATAATTCATCAATTCCTTGATTTTTTAAAGCACTACCATAAACGAAAATAGTATCGCCACCTCATTCTTCACTAGTTAAATCACAATTAGCTAGTTCATTCATAATGCGATCAGTATTAACATTCGGTTTATCCATTTTATTAACAAAAACAATAATTGAAACACCAGCTACTTTTGCATGGTCAATTGCTTCACGAGTTTGTGGCATCACACCATCATCACCAGCAACTACTAGAACAACAATATCAGTAATTTTAGAACCACGTGAACGCATTTCAGTAAATGCTTCGTGACCTGGAGTATCAATAAAAGTAATTAATTTATTATTAGTTTTAATTTGATAAGCACCAATATGTTGAGTAATACCACCGTGTTCTTGATTAGTAACTTTAGAATTACGAATAGTATCTAATAGTGTTGTTTTTCCATGATCAACATGGCCCATAATTGTCACAACAGGTGGTCGAGTTACTAAATTTTTTTTATCATCTTCGACATTAATATTTTCTAATAAGTTTTCATATGTTACCACTTTAGCTTTTTCAAAATCGATATTTCATTCCAAACAAAGTTCAAGCATTAATTCTTGAGTTAATATTTGATTTTGATTAAATAGTTTGCCTTGTTTCATGAAGTATTTAATAATGTCAGTTACTGGATGATTCAATGCTTTAGCAAATTCTGAAATAGTTAATGGTTCGTTATATAAGAATACTCCTTTTTCATTAATTTGAGATGTTTTTTGTTTTAGTTGTTGATTAATATTTTGTGTTTGTTGAGATATTCGTTTTTTTGCCATTTGCATCCCGCCTTTCGCTTGGGAAAATTAATCTCAATTTTTTTTAATTTCATTAATTAATTGTTCATAAAATTCATTTGGAATTTTTGTTTTTAATGCTCGTTCTAATGCTTTGTTTTTGATAAGCAAAGGTATTAATTCAAGTTTTGGTTGGATGTAGGCACCGCGACCATTTTGTTTGCCAGTTTTATCAATGAATAATTGTCCTTCTTTATTAATAACAATTCTAATTAATTCACGTTTAGGTAAAATAGTATTTGTAACTATACATTTACGCATTGGTATTTTTTTACGTTGAATTAAAGGTATTTTATTCATAACGATCTACTTTATTGTTTATTGATTTTTATTTTTTCATTCTGTTTTTTTTAATAATTCAGATATAAACTTTTCGTATTCACTTTCTTTAATATTAGCATTTCAAGTAAATTTAATGTTATTTTCATTTGCTTGTTCTAATGAAGTAATATTAATATTTCAGTGAGTTACACCGGCAACTAATTTAGCAGCCATACCATTTTTACCAATAGCTAATGATAATTGTTCAGTAGGAACAATAATATTTGCTTGTTTTTCTTCTTCATTGATATCAATTGAAATAACTTTAGCTGGTGTTAAAGCGTTAATTATATATTCTTTTATATTAGGATTTCAGGCAATGATATCAATTTTTTCACCACTTAATTCTTGCGTAATTAGTTTTGTTCTTTCGCCTTTTGGACCAATACATGCACCAATACCATCAATGCTTGGATCATGACTAACGATTGCAACCTTAGCTCTAATTCCAGGAATACGAGCAATATCTTTAACTTCGATTACACCTTGTGCGATTTCAGGAACTTCTAATTCTAGTAAACAACGTAAAAAATTAACATGAGTTCTTGATGCTAAAATTTGACCATAGTTTTTGTTTTTAATAATATCTTCAACATAAAATTTGATGTAAGTGTTATTAGCTATTGGTTTATTTTTTGGTAAGATCTCACTAGGGATTTGATTTTGTTTTGGTAAGAAAGCATAGGCTCTACCAATTTTAATTAACATATAAGTTTCTTCAACGCTTTCAATAGTACCAATTAATATGTGTTCTTTTTTATCAATAAATTCATCATAAATTGATGTTTTTTCTGCTTCACGAATTGATTGTTTAACTACTTGAATAGCTTTAAAAATTGATAAACGAGAGAATTGATCACTAGGAATTATTTGCGTATATGTATCACCAATTGTTAAGCCAGGATTCTTTGTTTTAATAGTTGAAAGTGCAATTTCTAATTCAGGATCTTCAACTTTTGGAACAACAATTAAATCCTTTAAAATTTTAATAGTACCTTTATTTTGATCAATTTCAATTCTGATATTTGTACTATCATCACGATGACTTTGATATTCATATGCTTTTTTTAGTCCTTCTTTTAAAGCTTCAATGATATCTTCTTTTGCTATTTGTTTTTCTTCAGCAATTTCATTTATGGCATTTAAAATGATTTGACTAATTTCTTTATCCACTTTTTCTCCTCCTTGTTTTTATAAACATTGTTGTTGTTTATTATTTAATAGTATTTGAAATAGATTTATTTCAAAATGAAAATATACTTAAATCAAAAAAAATATATTACACTAGAAATAATAAAGACAGCTGGTAGCTGTCTTGCTATAATTCTAATTCATTATACAATATTAGTAATTTGAAAACAATATAAATTTATTAAATGATAGAGTTTTATTATGGTAGATTATATTGTAAAAATATCTTTCATTATATTAATGGTAATTTTCAAGTTTTAAATTGATTAAATATAATTATTTATATAGTAGTAATTGTTTTTGTTCTATTATCATTGAAAGATATAACGTTCATTTTTCTTTGTTTTGAATATAATATTTTTTATCTTTAGATACATATTTGTTTATATTTTTTGAATTTTATCCATAAATAATTCTAATTAATTACCAAATTTAAGATTTGAGTTATTTCTAATAAAATTTATTTCTTTTTTATTAAAGTTTTCCATAATGTATTAATTTATTATTATTTGATATGTTTGTATTATTATGTGGAGAAAATTTTCCAAATGAACTAATTTCAATTCCTTCTAATATAGAACCTATATTTTTTATTTCTTCATTAAATTGTTTATGAAATAAATTTATTTTTTGATTTTGTTCTTGCTCAGATTCTTTAGTTATTTTTTTATTGCTTTAAAAATTTCTTTTAGTTCCATTTATTATTTTTTCCTTTTCATCATTTTTTGATTTCTTTTTTCTGTTTGTAAAATAAAATTATAATATTAAACGGACTTCTCCCCACATGTACTTGTGGAGGGAACAATGAAACTGAATGAGTTCAACAATGCTTTTCAAACTGAATAGCAATGTCTTGCATATATAGCAAATTTGAAAGAAAACAAATGTATTAGGTGTTCTAGTTTTAATTTGAACTTCTGATTTAAAAAGAATAAGATGTTTGAAATGTAATCAAACATTTAGTATTCTCACGGGTACCATATTTTCAAGGTCACAAACATCTTTAAGATCATGATTTTACTTCATCTTTAGATGAATAAACACCAAACATGGAATTCCATCAACTGATGTTTCAAAAGAATTGGGAGTGACCTTAAAAACAGCATGGAGAATGGGTCATAAAATTAGAACACGTATTGCAAAACAAGAACCTCAATTTATTGTTGAAGGCACAGTGCAAATTGATGAAATGTATCTTTCACATATGGCTTTTAAAAAACAAGGAAGATCCTTGAAAAATAAAACATTGATTGTTGGCATTTATGAAAAAACAACTAATAATTTAATTGTGAAAGTATTGAAAAATGCAAAGAGTAAAAGTCTTTTGAATTTTGCAAGAAGCCACATTTCTTCAAAATGTCATGTACATACTGATGATTGAAAAGGATATTGCGATTTCAAATTGGTTTTCCCAAAACATAAAACAGTTAACCATCAAGATGGTTATGTTTCAAAAACTGGTGTAAATACCAATCAAATTGAATCAGTTTGAAAACATATAAGAAGAACATTTAAAACACATATCAAAGTTGCAAAACATCATGTTTATTTATATCCCAAAGAAGCTGCATATAAATTCAACAAGATACCTAGTTTTGAAATTGTAATGCTGTGTTTAATTTAAAAATGTGGGGAGAAGTCCGTAGATACGCTTTTCTCAGCATTTATGTCATAAAATTAAAAAATAGTACATAAAGGGAGAAAAGCGATATTAAAAACTATCAATTAGCAGAAGTTAACTAATTGAAGATTAATTTGTATAGATGAATACTTTAAATTCATTATGAATATCGTTAAACTATTACCTTTTTTATCTTAATTTTTAAATATAAAAAACCTGAAAAAATTTTCAGGTTTTTTATATTATATTACTCAATAATCTTGGAAGTACTGTAGAGTATATAAAAAATAATAAGAATGTTCAGTTAATGAACAATTTAATCCTAACATTTTTGAAATTATTTTCTTTAAAAAAACAAAATAACACTTAATTAATGAAAAATATTATAAAAAGAATACCAAATAAAAAAGAATGTATAATTAAGAGCAGAAAATAGTTTATATTTTTCAGAAAAATTATCTAAGGGGGAAAAACAATATGAGAAACATGAAAACATTACTACGACTAATGGGTGCTGCTGCTTTAACAACAGTTGCAGCAAGTTCAGTTGTTGCATGTGGAACTCAAACAAAAGCGCCAGCATTAGATGGCAAATATGCAACATTACTAGGATGATATGATGCAGATAATAAAACAAGTAAAATAGCACAAGAATTAAAAAAGGATGATACTGCTGGTAAAGAAAAATATTCAATTGAAGCTGTTGCTACATTGATTACTGCAACTAATTTTAAAAATGTTTTATTAACAGAAGGTACTGCTCCTGATACTGGTAAATTTAAAGCAAAAGATGCTGATGCTGCAGCCTTTTTAAAAGACTTAGGATTTACATCTGGTAGCACTAGTGCTTTTTATAAAGCTGAAGAAGTTACATCTATTACTGCTTTATCTGCAACAGTTGAAAGTACTGAATCAGGTAAAATTGAAGCAAATACTGGAAAAAATGATTTTAATGTTGCTGCTGGTACTTGTCAAATTAACATTATGGATAAGGCAACCGGAGATGATCCCAAATCTGTAAAAAAATATACTATTGATACTGTAAAAAAGGATAAATTAGATGTTCCTGCTGCAGTAGCAGCAATTGTTGAAAAGGGCAATTTAGCATTAACTCCTGCAAACAATTTTAAAAAAGATGTAAAGGTTCTTACATCTTTACCTTGAGCTGATGGAAAGACTAAAGAAAAAAATCTATATGATTCTTTAGTTAAGTTAATTGGTGATCAAAAATTAGTTTGATCTACTACTGCTGATGGAGATGCTATAAACAAGTATCCTAATGATATTACTACTGATGTATTTTTAAGAGTAATATTTGGTGAAGTAAAGGTAGTAAGTTTTAAAGTTGACAAAATGCCCGCTTAATCATTAAATATTTTAAAAGATTGCAATTGCAATCTTTTTTAATTTATATTCTTTTTTATCATTTAAAAAATACTACTAATAGTAATTAAAATTATAAAAATAGTTTTAATTTAAGAAGAATATATAATAAACAGCAGAAAATAATTTATATTTCTTAGAAAATTATCTAAAAGGGGAGAAAATACTATATGAAAAATATAAAAACATTATTACGATTAATGGCTGCTACTGCTTTAACTACAACTGCAGCAAGTTCAATTGTTGCCTGTGCTTTTGAAACAAAAGCACCAATATTAAATGGTAAATATGAAAAATTATTAGGCTGATATAGTGATGAAAATACAAGTTTAATTAATCAAGAATTAAAGAAGGATGATACTACTGGTAAAAAGAAGTATTCAATTGAGGCTGATGACACAAAAATTATGATGACTAATTTTAAAAACAGTTTATTAAAAGTAAACGAAATTAGAAATCCAAATCAAGCAAAAGATGCTGATGCTGCAGCATTTTTGAAAGAATTAGGAATTACAAGTGGTAGTGAAAACGAAGAATAAGAATATTCGCCTGCTGATGTTAAAAAAATTAGTACCTTATCTGCAAAAGTTACCAGTACTGAATCAGGTAAAACTGAAGAAAATGATACAGGAACTGATTTTAAAGTTCTTGCTGGTACTTGTCAAATTGATATTATAAACAAAGATGATGATAGTGTAGTAAAATCTTATACTATCAATACTGCTAAAATGATGGATTAAATATTTCAAAGATAGTTATTACTGAACTTATTAGTGATAAAAATGGTTTAAAATTAACTGCTGCTCAAGGATTTAAACAAGGTGAGTCTGTTGCTGATTTTAAAGTAGTAATAAATTCAGAAAGTAAACAAAAACAATTTGATTCTCTAGTTCAACTATTAAATACAAATGTTAGTACCCAGTTCCGTGCTAGCGTTGCTGTTGGTCCATTAGTAACAGGAAATTTAGAAATTTAAAAGTTTATTTAGCAGTATATTTTGGTGATGTTCTTCTTTTACCTAGAATAGATTGTGGTATACCACCAACTGTTTAAATCATTAAATATTTTAAAAAATATAATGACAGTTTTTGTTAATTATCATATTTTTTTTGTTACTATTAATTTCAAATGTCTAATTATTAATAATTAGACATTTGAAATTAATAGTAATTAAAGTGATAACTTAATAAGTTAAAAAACTAAACTTTAAATGAGGACACAATTCTATCTTTCAATTTTATGAAGTGATATTATTAATTATAAGAATTAAAGAAGGAGAAAAAATATGTTAAAAGCAGGAAGTATATTAATATTTATTGTTTTTATTTTAGAATCAATATTTATAATTCCTTTATTATGAACAATACCTGGTTTTATTTTATACAAAAAAGTAAGTAAAGGTGAAGCAACTACCGATCAAAAAATTGCTTTAGCAATATTAGGAATTATCTTTGGTGCTGCATTAGGTATTATTGGTGGTATTTTTATATTAGTTAATTTAAACAATGATGAAAATAAAATTCAAAGATATTAATAAAAAACATCATTAATTAATGATGTTTTTTATTTTTTTAAATAGTTTTCCATTGGTTTTAGTAAAAATTATTATATAATTTTTATAGTTTGATTTAAAAACAATTTAAAATTATTAACTAGGAGGAAAACAAATATGGAAGTTATTATTTTAGAAGCCACAAATTTCATGAATGAAATAATTTTACGTTATAAAAATGAAATTAACAAAATTCGCACAGGAAGAGCTAATCCTAATATCTTAGAAGGAGTTAATGTTAGATGTTATGGTGGTGTTGATAATTTAAGTAATGTTGCCCAAATTAAAGTAGCAGAAGCACATCAATTATTAATTAAACCATATGATCGTAGTTTAATTAAAGACATTACAGAAGCTGTTACGAAAGCCGATTTGAAATTACAAATTAAAACCGAAACAGAGCATATACGTTTAATTTTTCCACAATTAACAGAAGATGTTCGTAAATCTTTAGTTAAAGATTTGAGTAAAAAAACTGAAGAATATAAAGTTAAAATCCGTAATTGTCGACGTGATGCTGTTCAAAATCTGAAAAAAATAAAATTACCAGAAGATCAAGAAAAACATGCAGAAACTACAATTCAAGATTTAACTGATAGTAAAATTAAAGAACTTGTATTAATAGAAAACAATAAAAAAACCGATTTAATGAAAATTTAGCAATAAATAGTTAGGGGTTAAATATTGTGAAAAAAAAGATAATAAATAAAGAAAATATAAAATCTAAAGTTTCTTTTTTTGCAAAACTTAGTAATTTTTTTAGAACCTATCGAAATCGTATTCTTACAAGCTTTATGTTAATTGCTTGTGGCGTATTATGAATGTTTATTGGGGCAGTTTATTTAGAACCAATTTTTGGTAATAAACCACAGTGATCAACCTATACATTTATGATAATTAATACTTTTATTTTTATTAGTTGTTTATGAGAAATTATTAATTTAAGAAAACAATCAAATTGATCAGTTGTACTTAAAATTTCTATAATTTTAACAGGAGTCATACTTTTATGAGTTCCACTTGGTAAGGAAACTTTTGGCCCATATATTTATAATCATTATTGATTTGAAACTTGAATGACTTTATTAATTTTATTATTTTTCATTTGTATTTTTATTTTAATTGCTTGACGAAGTAAAAATTTTCAATTAAATGATGTTGTTTTTATT
Organism: Spiroplasma endosymbiont of Notiophilus biguttatus; assembly: GCF_964030985.1. Classification (NCBI taxonomy): domain Bacteria; kingdom Bacillati; phylum Mycoplasmatota; class Mollicutes; order Entomoplasmatales; family Spiroplasmataceae; genus Spiroplasma; species Spiroplasma endosymbiont of Notiophilus biguttatus. Next base: position 277,145 of record NZ_OZ034993.1, read on the forward strand.
TTTACTTGAATTATTTATTTAGTATTTGTTGTTAAAGCTGTTAATTTTTTAATGTTATCAGAAATTAAACTTTCAAAACTAGGATGACCAACATTATTGTTTTTATTCATTATTGTTATGTCTAATGATGTTGGTGCTTTTATTGGTGGTATAATTTATGGTAAAACAAAAATGGCACCAAGTATATCACCAAATAAAACTTGAGAAGGTGCTATTACTGGTTTAATAACAGCAATTATTTTAAGTATGATAACAGTAACTATTTTTTTAGAAACAAGTAATTATAATCCATTACCTTTTTTAGAAGTTAATAGTAAAGCACCAATCTATATTGCTTATCTTGCTACTAGTTTTATTCTTTCAATTGCTAGTCAAATGGGTGATTTATTATTTTCAAATTTGAAACGTAATTATCATGTTAAGGATTTTTCAAATATTCTACCTGGACATGGAGGATTATTAGATCGTTTAGATTCATTTTCAACAGTAGTTATTTTTGGTTCTCTAATTATTCTAGCAGCTATTGCTTAATATATAAAATTTAAGGATGAAGTTATGTATATATTTTTAGCCATTTTAATTGGTTTATTTACAATATTATTTTTAATTACCTTGCATGAATTTGCTCATTTTGTAATTGCTAAATTATCAGGAGCATATGTATATGAATTTGCTATTGGTATGGGTCCAAAACTTTTGCAGTGAGGTAAAAAAGAAACACGTTATACTTTAAGACTATTACCATTGGGTGGTTATGTTTCTATTGCTTCAGAAATTGCTGATGCTCCTAAGGGACGAGAAGATGAAGTAATTGATAATAAACGAATGATGGAAAACTTGCAACGTGGTAAAAAAGCAGCTTTCATTAGTGCAGGTGCACTAATGAATTTATTATTAGCTTTTATTTTATTAATGATTGGATATGGAATTTATCCACATAAATATGATCCTAACTTGCCACCAACCTATGCAACAACAGGACCATTATATGAAGCTGTTCAAAAATATAATGAAAAAAATCCAAGTTTACCAATTTTAGATACTGATGCTATTACTAGTATTTATAATACTGGTGATATTGAATCTAAACAATCAATTAAATCATATTATGATTTACAAGTATGATTAAGTAAATATAATAAAAAGACTACTAATGGTACAGTTATTGCTGATTACGAAATTACTTTTGATAATAAAGACGATAGAACTGTTACTTTTAAACCAGTAGAACAAAAAGGGGAACTATTCATTGGTGTTAGTCAAGGTAGTTATTATTTAAATGCAGGGCAAGTTATTGGTGATGGTATCATTGATACTTTTAAAGATAGTTATAGTCTTTTACAAGCATTGGGACAATTAGTTACTTTTCATTGACAAAATTTATCAGGACCTGTTGGTATTGTTAAATCAACTAATAGTTTTTTAAATCCTGATTTATCATCAACACAAGCAGCAAGTACATATTTTCGTTGAGCAGCATTATTATCTTCTAATTTATTTTTATTAAATATGTTACCAATTCCGCCATTGGATGGTTATAAATTTGTTGAAAATGCAGTTGAAGCAGTAACAAGAAAAAAATTAAATGAAAAATATAAAATTATTGTTAGTATTGCTGGAGCTATATTATTTTTAGTTATTTTTATTGCTATTACTATTAAAGATATATTTTTTTAATCTTTACTTTATAGTAAAATCCTATTTATAATAGGATAATTAATTTGAACAAAAAAGTTTTGAGTAATTTTCTTAATTATTTATATTTTAAAAAAATAAAATAGTAACTATTTTAAGTGAACAATATTGTTCACTTTTTATTTTATTTTGAAATAAAATCTATAAATATAAAAATTAAAATTTATATCGATTATTTGCTCCTAAGAGAATTATTTTTTCTTCAACAAATTTTTGAATAGCTATCATTGCATTTTCTGTTAAAGTATTAATATTGGATAAATTAGAGTTAGTTTGCAAACTTTTTTTTAGACTTTCAACATAAATCTTTCTTAAATCACTACTAATATTAACTTTAGTAATACCGGCTTTAATTGCTAGAGTTAATTGTTCATCATTAATAGTAACATTATCATGTAATACTAAAAAAATTTCAGGCATTTTAATAGCAATTTCTTTAATTAGAGAAATTTTTAAATCTTGTCTATTATCTTGATGATGACTATTGATAGCAGTAAATACAAGACCATTAATATTAGTTTTATTTCTAAATAATATTGCTTGTTCAATTAAATTAATATCATTAGTAATATCTCCTTTTGTATTATTATAAAAAATCTCTGATTCAACACTAATACCCAAAGGAGCGGCAAAGTGGACAATATCTTTAGTTTTTTCAATATTTTCTTTAATTGGATAGTTACTGTAATTTAGCATAACTGAACTAAAATCAGATGTAATTTTAGTTTTAATAAAGTGTGGATCAAGACAGTGGTCTAGTTGTAATAAAATTGGTACTTTTGCACGATTAATAACATTGTTAGTAATAGCAAGTACATATTTTAAATCAATACAATTAATAGTGTTGGGTGTTATCATTAAACATATTGGTGCTTTTTGTTTTTCGGCTGCATTAGTAATTGCAATTAACATTTCTAAATTATCAAAGTTAAAACTTGGGATTGTGTATTTGTTAATTTGTGCATGTTTTAACATTGTTTTAAAGTTAATTTTCAATTACAATCACCTAACTTTTCTTTTTTATTTAATTAAATCAATAATATTTATCTTGTAAGGAATATAAGATATGTTTTAAATTTTTATTTTTTTCTTTTCTTTTTAATTTTGCTTTTTTTTTATTAAGTTTACGTAATATTTTTTGATAAAAATCATATAAACGATGTTCAGAAGTTTGATAACGTTTGAACATTAAGTTATTAATTCATATATAAAAATATTGTAAACTGAACACTAAACCAAAAACAAAAACAACAGCGCTAGCAGCGATTAATCATCCATATTCTCCATTTGAATAATCAAAGAAAAAATATGGATATCATGTATCTCTTGGTGGATGACCAGTTTCTATAAAATCTAAATAACGTAAATGACCTCTAATTAAAATAACAATACAATAAATTGCTGGATAAATAACAATTAATCATAAATATATTTTATGTTGTTGTTTCATATTAATATATTGATGACCTGATGTAACAATAAAACTAGTAATCATAATTATTGGCATTAATAAGTGTAAAATTAATGTTGCAATTCAATTATAAGCACTGTATTGTTTTGGATCTTGTTCAGCAGTAAAAATTCCTATTCAAAATACTAACATCGTAATAGTAATATAAACAGTTACTGCTAATCGAGTTTGAAAACTTGGTTTAGTACCACGAAAATAAGAGTCAAATAAATAAACACAAAAATAAATAACAACCATATAATTACTTTCAGTAGTGAAAAAGGCATAGTAGTTACTTACTCGTTCACCATATCCTAAATCTTCAAACTTTTCCAATGGATAATATATTGCACTAATTAAATCAATAATTAAAAATAAAATTATCATTATTAATGCAGATAAACGTATATAAAAGTTGGCTTTGTTACTTAATTTATACATAATAATTCCACATCTTTTCTTTTTTCTTTGTATTATAATTCTAATATTAATTGTGTATTTTCTTCTAAATGTTCTAATACTCCTAACTCATTTAATAGTTGATAATTAGTTTTAGTAATATTAGTTCGTAGTTGTAAATCATTTTTTGAAGTAATTGCTTGTTCATTCCTTGCTTTAACAATTGAATTAGCCACAATTTCACCCAATCCGTCCAAAGTAATAAATGGTGGTAAAATTTGTTTTTCACCATTTATTACTTTAACTTGAAAAAGTTTAGCATCAGAATGTTCTAAACTAATATTGCTAAATTTAATATTTCTAGCATTCATTTCTAATGCTACTTCTAATAATGGGATTAAATCTTTTTCTTTAGTAGTAACTGTATTTTTTTGACCATCATTTTTCCTTAATCTGTTATTAATATCTTTTAATTTATTAGTAATAGCACCAATACCTTGCAACATAGTTTTAATATCAAAAATTTCACATCTTGTTGTAAAATAAGTAGCATAATATTCATGTGGATAATAAACTTTAAATCAAGCCACTCTTCATGCCATTAATACATAAGCAGTAGCGTGTGCTTTAGGAAACATATATTTAATTTTTTTGCAAGATTGAATGTATCAATTAGGAACTTTCTTTTCTTGCATTAACTTTTCATATTCTTGTTTAATGCCTTTTCCTTTACGGACATCTTCCATAATGTTAAAGGCAATTTTTGCTGGTAAGACTTGATATACTAAATAAGTCATAATATCATCACGACAACCAATTACATCTTTTAGTTTTAAACCTTGTTGTGAAATTAATTCATCAGCATTATTTAATCAAACATCAGTACCATGTGATAAACCAGATATTTGTACTAATTCAGAAAATGAAGTAGGTAATGTATCACTTAACATTTTACGAACAAAACCAGTACCAAATTCAGGGATACCAATTGCCCCTGTTTTTTCACCAAGTAAATCATCACTAGTAATATTTAAGGCACTTAAATTAGAAAATAATGATAAAACTTTTTCATCTTGATTAGGAATAGTTTTTGGATCAATACCAGTTAAATTTTCTAACATTTTTAATGCTGTTGGATCAACGTGACCCAGAATATCTAATTTTAATAAATTATCATGAATAGCATTAAAATCAAAGTGTGTAGTTTTTCATGTAGAACTAGTATCATCGGCTGGAAAATTAATTGGTGTAAAATCATTAATATTATATTCTTTTGGTACAACAATAATACCCCCGGGATGTTGACCAGTTGTTCTTTTAATACCAACACATCCTTGACTTAGTAACTCTAGTTTTGCTGCACGCATATCTGATTGACCAATTTTTTCTGCATAAGCTTTAACATAACCATAAGCTGTTTTATTGGCAATTGTTGAAATTGTTCCAGCACGAAAAACATTTTCTTCACCAAACATTTCTTTAGTAAAATCATGAGCTTTATTTTGATATTCACCAGAAAAGTTTAAATCAATATCAGGTGTTTTATCACCATCAAATCCTAAAAATGTTTCAAAAGGAATATCATGACCATCAGTAATTAAATCAATATTGCATTGTGAACACGTTTTTTTTGGTAAGTCATAACCACATTTATAAGAACCATTACTAATAAATTCACTAGTTTTACATTGCGGACATAAATAATGTGGTTGTAGTGGGTTAACCTCAGTAATGTTAGCAAAAGTAGCTACTAAAGATGAACCAACTGAGCCACGACTACCAACAAGATAACCATCTTGTAAAGATTTTTCTACTAATTTGTGTGCAATTCAATAAACAACAGCAAAACCATGAGTAATAATTGCATCTAATTCGCGAGTTAAACGTTTTTCTACATATGTTGGTAATGGATTGCCATAACGATTTCATGCTTGTTCATAACAAAGATTACGTAATTTAGTATCAACATTAACAATACTTGGTGTAAATAAGCCATCTTTAATTGGTTTAATCATTTCAAATTGTTTAGCTAATTGCAAAGGATTATTAATAACAATATCATTAATTAAATTAGGGTCATCTAAAAAGTTAAATTCTGTTAACATTTGATTAGTAGTTCTTAAATGTTGATCAGGATATGATGTAACTTTACCTTTACGATCAAATAATGGGTGCAATAAACCACCAATTGCTTTACTATTAATAATAACATCACGATACATTTTTTCATGGCGATGTAAGTAGTGAGCATCGCTAGTAGCAATTACTAATTTATTTAATTTAAGAGCATTATTAATAATTTTTTTAATAGTATCATGTAATTGTTCTTTAGTAATATTTCCTAACTGTATTAAGTGATTATAAACAGCAGGTGGTTGGATTTCAATAAAATCAAATCATTTCATTACTTTAATTAGTTCTTCTTCACTTTTATTTAATGCTGTTTCAAAAACAGCACCATTTATACAACTACTACCAATTAATAATTCTTTTCTATTTTCATTAATTGCTTCTGTTATGATTTTTGGTGTTTTATAAAAATATTTTGTATGAGATAGTGAAACTAATTGATATAAATCTTTTAAACCTAATTGATTTTTTGCAAAAACAGTAATATGTTCACCACGAAGTTTATAATTAATTTGTTCATTAATTAAGTTATTAATTTCTTGTAAATTAATACAATTAAATTCTGTTTTTAATTGTTGCAACATTTTTAAAAATACTTGTGCTAATACATTAGCATCATAATTAGCACGGTGGGCAATTTCATCATCATATTTAATGCCATAAGTACGACAAATAGTACCTAATCGATAATATTTTAGTTGTGGTAGAATTGCTCTAGATAATTGCAAAGTATCGATGACAGGATTATTTAAAGCAATGAAACCTAATTGTTTCATTGCTGATTGTAAAAAACCAAAGTCAAAGTTAGCATTATGAGCAACTATCGTTTTATTACCAATTATTTCAATAATTGTTGGCAATATTTGTTGTAATGTTTGTTTATCTTTTAGCATAACATTGGTAATACTAGTAAGTTCAGTAATATGTTCAGGTACGGGATTATTTGGTTTAATTAAAATTGTATCTTGTTTTAAAATCATATTGTCTTTAACAATTGTATAACCAAATTCAATAATTTCGTGGTAATTCGTTGATAAACCAGTTGTTTCTAAGTCAAGAACAATGTATTCTAAATCTAATAATGATGTATTAATATTATTTTTAGTAATACTAATATTATTGGGGATTAAATCCATTTCAACACCATACATTACTTTTAAGTTTGGATGTTTTTTAGCAGCATTAGCAATATCTGGGTATGCTTGTACATTTAAGTGATCAGTAAAACCAATTGCTTGGTGTCCTCATTTCGCTACTTGATTGATATAATCACTTGGTGAAGTAATACCATCCATAGCACTCATTTTAGTATGAGTATGAAATTCAATTCTTTTAGTTTTAACATCATCGTTATTGTTAGCATTTTTATTATTTAAATCAATAATTAAATCATCAATTCATAGTACTTGTTCTTTACTATAATTATCATAACGACTATTAGCATTAATTTTTATTCAATCATCAACTTTAATATTATCAAATTTCTCATCTGGTTGATCGCTATTAATAAATGCTTTGCAAGTAATTGCATCACTATAATCAGTAATTCAAAATGAATAAAATCATTTTTGAGTTTTAGTTAAAAATTTATTAATTTTAAAAACTTTACCACAAATAATAATATTGGGTTCATCGCCAATGATATCTTTAATACTATGAGTTGGGTATGTTATTTCTAAATTAACTTTTGCTTTTTTGCGATAAGTAGTGTTATTAAAATTTTTACTTACATTATTGTTAGTAATTTTAGTTTTTAAATTGTTAGTAATTTTGCTAATTTCTACTTTAGATTCATTTTCATAACTAATAAATGGTTGCTCTGCTTTATTTATTTTAGTTTTTAATTCAATTTTTTTAAAACCATATTGTTGAAAGTAATTAATAAATTGTAAAAATTCATTAGTTATTAATTTTTCTTCAATACTATTATGAATAGTAATGGTAATAATATTATTTTTATAATTAATTGCTGAGTCGGGTAAAGAATAATAAATGCCAGCTAATAGTTGCAATTTATGAGTTTTAATATAATGAAAATATGTTAATACAGTTGATTCATCAGCAGTAAAGGAAACATTAAAATCAACACTAATATTAGAAACAGGTAATTTTTCAAAATGTTGTTCAAAACTTTTTAAAGTAGTAGTTGTTAGAAAATTAGGTAAGTTGATGGTAATTATTACTTGTTGATTATGATGAAAATATTGTACTTTTTTAATAGTAGCATGATTAAATTCATTATTAACATCATTAAAATCCATTTCATGGAAAAGTTTTTGCAAATCTTGGTTCATATATTTTTCCCTCTCTTAATACTAAATAATTAACAATAATAACTATATTTTAATTAAAATATATTAAATCATTATTCTAATGTTTAATCAAATTTCATATTTTAATTATAACTTAATTAAAATTCTTATTCTTATTCTTTATAAAAAAAGTATGAAATTTTAGTTATAAAAAAATAAAAACAAAATAATTTAATTGTTGATTTCTTGTTTGTATAGAAGGTTTATTAAAAGATTTTTTTTGTTTGATTGTGAATGTTTGTATTTGTTCTTTGGTAAATGTTGCCTTTTGGTTAGAAGTAAATCATTCTAATTGATTTGGAGTTAATGATTCCATTTGAAATTTAAATTTATAAAAATCATACGCTTTTCTCAGCGTTTATGTGATAAAATCAAAAAATAGTACATAAACGCTGAGAAAAGCGTATAAAAAAAAACGGAATTTTACGTTTATTGGCAATAACTTATATACATTATTATTTCTGAAAACTATAATTAGATATTAGTAAAATAAAATCTAATTAAAGGTGATTGAAAATGAATATTTTAGACATAATAAATAAATTTCCAAACCAAGAATCTTGTATAAAATTTTTAGAAGAAATAAGATGAAATAACAAACCAAAATGTCTTTTTTGTTTTAGTGAAAAAGTTAACTCTGTTTTAAAAGAGTCGCGTTATAAATGCAAAAAATGTCATAAGTCTTTTAGTGTAACTGCTCAAACTATTTTTCATCATACACGTGTACCACTTCAAAAGTGATTTATTTTAATAGTATTAATGGCTAATGCTAAAAAAAGTTTATCATCATCTCAAGCTTCAAGAGACTTAAATTTACGTTTAGCAACTGTATGAAAAATGATGCATAAAATTAGAAAGGCAATGGCTAATGATGAGATTAAATTATTAGCAAAAATATTAGAGATGGATGAAACATATGTGGGTGGAAAACCGCGTAAATATAATGATGTTGATAATAAAAATAACTCATTACGTGGTAGAGGAACTAGTAAAGAGTGTGTTGTTGGCATTATTGAACGAAATGGTAATTTTAAATTATTTCATGCAAAAAATAAAAGTATTAAATCTGAAGATTTAATGAAAATAGTTAAAGAAAATGTTGATATTAACAATTCTATTCTTTTTACTGATGAATATCGTGGATATTATAAAATGAATAAAATTTTACCACATGAACAAGTTAATCACAAAAAATATTTTTCTTATAATGGTATTCATACAAATACAATAGAAAGTTTTTGAGCAATATTAAAAAGAGGTTTTATCGGCCAATTTCATTGAGTTTCAAAAAAATGACTCCAATCTTATTTAAATGAATTTTGTTTTAAATATAATAACCGTAAAGAAAAAATCACATTTAAAAATATCATAATTAAATTATTTATTAAGAATTAAGTGTTAACCAATAAGCGTAAAATTCCGAAAAAAATTATTACTTAAAGGTAGACAATAAAATAATAATAATATTAAATATAATATTATTATTATTTTATTGAAAAGTAGCCAATTAATAATTGCATTTTTTAATCAAACAAGTTAAGATTACTTATGGTAAATGTTATGCCCACGTAGCTCAGTGGATAGAGCACCGCCCTTCTAAGGCGGGGGTCAGAAGTTCGAATCTTCTCGTGGGCGCCATTAAATTTTTAAAATACTAAGAAGGTTTAACTAAATAATGATAAATCATGACAATTATTATCAAGACATTATTGGTAAAATTAACCACCTCATTAGTGAAAATAAATGAGATCAAGCAATGAAGTTGGTCAAACATGAATTAGAGATGCCTTATATTCCTATTCATCATGAAATTACATTACAAGAGTTACATCATAATATTACTACTCATATTAGATTAAATAGTAAAAATGAAAGTCATGAGTGAAATTTAGAGAGAATAAGTCGTGTATTAATGAATCCATTTGATGAAGATCTTCATCCGGTGGCATTTTATTATTTACAAAGTCATAATGCTAGGTTAATTTTGCCAACAATTAAGATTTATCTTACAAATAAAAATATAAATAATATAAATAAAACACAACTATTATTTATATTAAATAATCAAGGTATTGATGAAGAAATAGAAGTAATAAAAGGTCATGATACATTTAAAATTAATCCAAAAAAAATAACACAATGACAAGAATCACTCGTTTATTTAAAAATTACAAAAATATTTGAAGATGAAGTTCATATTGATAATCCAGGTATTTATGGTATTTGCTTGTTTTTATTGGATAGTTATTTTGAGAATTTGTTTCCAACATTACCTAATAAAAATCAAGCAGCAGCACTAGCAGCTGCTTTGTATATTCGTGCTTGTAGTTTCCAGTTTATTAGTGTAAAATTGGTAGAAAGTGCTAAAAAATTTAAAACTACTACTACTTTAATAAAAAAATACTTAAGTATTATGATTCAACAACAAATTACATAAGGAGAGATTTGAAAATGACATTAAATATTATAAAAGATGAAAAAAATGGTGTTGGAAAATGACATGTTACCATTGATGCTAAAACTTGAAAAGACCAATTGGCAAAAGCTGAAAATAAATTGATTGCACAAGTAGAAATTCCTGGATTTCGTAAAGGAAAAGTTCCTACTAAAATGGCTAAAAAACATGTAACTGAAGAACAAACTTTACAAACAGCAACTAAAGCAGTTATTACTATTGCTTATGATTTTGCCTTAAAACAAAAACCTAACTTAATGCCTACTAATCAACCCGAAGTTAATGTGGAAAAATCTACTATTAAAGAATGTGAAATAATGTTTGTATTTGATTTACCAGCAGAAATTACTATTGGTAAATATTGTGGTATTGATATAGTAAAACCTGTAGCAACTGTTAATCAAGAAGAAATTGATACTCAAATTAAACTATTACAAGATCGTTTTGCTATTTTTAATCCAAAAGAAAAAGGAAAATTAGAAAAAGGTGATACCGCAGTTTTTAATTTCACTGGTTTTTTAGAAGGTAAAAAATTCCCTGGTGGTGAAGCTAAAAACATGGAATTAGAAATTGGTTCTGGTAAATTTATTCCTGGTTTTGAAGAAAGAATGATTGATATGGAACCTAAATCTAAAAAAACTATTGAAGTTACTTTCCCAGAAGATTATCATGTTCCAAATTTAAAAGGTCAATTGGTACAATTTGAAATTGAATTAAATGAAGTAAAAACAAAAGTTATTAATGAAGATTTAGAAGAATTAGTAAAAGATGTTAACATTCCAGATGTTACTACTACTGAACAATTATTAGAAAATATTAAAAAACAAATTGAAGTACAAAAAACAATGACAATTAAGGAACAATTTATGGAAGAGCTTATTGCTAAAATTGTTAAAGATTCAAAAATAATAATTCCAAATTTTGCTGTTAAAAATGAAACTGAACGTTTAGAAAATGAATTTAAAAAACAATTAGCTAATCAAAACTTTACAATTGAAAACTATATGGCAGCAACCGGTTTATCTCATGAAGAAATTATTAATGAAATAAAAAAGGATGCAATTATGCAACTTCAGAATTTTTTAGTTATTGAAGAAATTATTAAACAAGAAAAAATAGAAATTACTGAAGAAGAAGTTCAAAAACAATTAACAACATTTGCTGACCAATTTAAAATAAGCATTGAAGAAGTTAAAGAAAATATTAAAGATTTAAGTTTAGTTACTACTACCCTAAAACGTAATAAAGCCTTTGATTTATTATGAGAAAGTAACGGTAAAAACCAAAAGCAAACAACAAATGCTTAATTTAATTTGATAATTATTATATAACCTAATTACCAATTTAATAATTAGGTTATTTTATCGTTTATTTTTTTAAAAAAAAGTAAAAATTATCAAAAAAAAAATAAATGTAATAAAATACTACTAGTATAAATTAAATATGAATTAATAAGTGCTACTGTAATAGTATAGTATAAATCAAAAATTAGATATTTTAGCAATTAAGTATTGCAAGTGCTAATGTTTTATATTATAATCCAGTTAATACATTATTTGAGGTGAGACAATGAAGATAAAAAATATTACTAATATTCCAGTACTAGTAACAAGAGGAAGTTTTGTTTTCCCAACAGTTGAAATAGAACTAGAAGTTGGCAGACATAAATCAGTAGCGGCAATTAATGAATCGGTAGCTAAGTTTAATTCAGAAATTATTTTACTTTCGCAAAAGGATCCAAAAGTAGATAATCCTCAATTAAGTGAAGTCTACAATCATGGTACTTTGTGTAAAGTGCAAATTCAAAAGAGTCATAATGATGGTACACTTACTGTATCTTTTTATGGACAACAAAGAGTTAAAGTATCTAAGTTTTATGATGATAAATTTTATACAGGAGATGCTGAAACTTTAATTAGTCCTAATGTTTCAAAATCATTAGAAGAAGAGTTGATCCAAAGAATTGTAAATAATTTACAACAGATTTTAGATGTTCATGGTTCAATTCCACAGGGTGTAATTAGTCAAATCACTGATGGAATGAAAGCTAGTGAAATTATTGATAAAATGGCTCAATTTTTACCATTTTTAACTATCAATAAACGTCAAGAAATTTTACAAGAAATTGATATTAATAAACGTTTAGATTTATTATTGAAAGATGTTGGTGGTCAAAAACAAGTTGGTGCCATTGAAAAGGATTTAACAGCTAAAATTAAAGATCGTATTGATGAACAACAACGTGAATATTATTTACGAGAAAGATTGCGTGCTATTAAAGAAGAATTAGGCGAAATTGATGGTAAGTCTAATGAAATGAAACGTTATTTAGAGCGCTTAGAAACAGAAGAGTTTCCTGAAGCAATCAAAACTCGTGTTAAAGAAGAAATTAGTCGTTATGAAGATATGCCACAAGCTTCAAGTGAATCAAATATAATTCGTACATACATTGATTGAATGATGACTTTACCTTGATTTCAAAAAAGTAAAGAAAAATTTGATTTAATTAATGCAAAAAAAATTCTTGATAAATATCATTATGGCTTAGAAAAAGTTAAAGAAAGAATTATTGAATATCTTGCTGTTAAAAAAATGGCTAAGGTAATGCCAGGGCAAATTATTTGTTTAGTTGGCCCTCCTGGTGTTGGTAAGACTTCTTTAGCTAAATCAATTGCTGAAGCGATGGGACGTACTTTCGTTAAAGTTTCACTTGGTGGAGTTAAAGATGAATCTGAAATTCGCGGTCATCGTAAAACTTATATTGGTGCAATGCCAGGAAGAATTATCCAAGGTATGAAACGTGCTAAAGTTATTAATCCATTATTTTTATTAGATGAAATTGATAAAATGTCATCTGATTATCGTGGTGATCCAGCTAGTGCTATGTTAGAAGTATTAGATCCTGAACAAAATGCTAATTTTTCAGATCATTATATTGAAGAAAATTATGATTTATCACAAGTTATGTTTCTAGCAACAGCTAATTATATGGAAGGTATCCCTGAGCCATTAAAAGATCGAATGGAAATTATTGAACTTTCTTCATATACAGAATTAGAAAAACTTGAAATTGCAAAAAAATATTTAATTCCTCGTGTTATTGAAATTACTGCTTTAAATAATAAAATGTTAAAATTTAAACCAAATTCAATTGAAGAAATAATTAAATATTATACAAGAGAATCAGGTGTTCGACAATTAGAAAGATTATTAAATAAAATTGCTCGTAAATTTATTGTTAAACTTTTAAATAAAAAAATTAGTACTGAAGAAATTGTTGCTGATAATGTTAAAGATTATTTAGGAAAACAAATTTTCGATTATACTAAAAAAGAAAATGAATCACAAATTGGAGTTGTAACTGGTCTTGCTTATACTCAATATGGTGGTGATATCTTACCAATTGAAGTAAACTACTTTAAAGGAAAAGGTAATTTAGTATTAACTGGTAAATTAGGTGAAGTTATGAAAGAATCTGCTACTATTGCTTTAGATTATATTAAAGCAAATGCTATTACTTTCAATATTCCTGATACTTTCTTTGCAGAATATGATATTCACATCCATGTTCCTGAAGGAGCGGTGCCAAAGGATGGTCCAAGTGCTGGTATTACTTTAACAACTGCAATTATTTCTACTCTGACAAGTAGACCTGTATCAAAAGATATTGGTATGACGGGTGAAATTACGCTTCGTGGTCATGTATTACCAATTGGTGGATTAAAAGAAAAATCAATTTCTGCTCATCGTAGTGGACTAAAAACAATTTTAATTCCAAAAGCTAATATAAAAGACTTAGAAGATATTCCAGAAGAAGTAAAGAAAAAATTAAATATTGTTTCAGTTGAATTTTATTCTGAAGTATATGATTTTATTTTTAATAAACATAAAGCAAAAATTCATTCACCTATTAATAATATTAAACCAACTTCAAGTATTATTGATGAGGGTTAAATTTAAAAAAGTAAATACTAAGAACAAGTATTTACTTTTTTTATATTTGTGATAAATTTGATTTGCTTTTATTTGTTACAGAAAAATTACTTTCTAAATTTATATCTTTAATTATTTTTTTTTGTTAATTCGTAATATTAGTTCGTTTATTTTTACTAAATTTTGTTGTTTAATTTCTTTGATTTTTGTTAAAATAGTTATTTTTGTTTCTATTTTTTTATTTCAAACAAATAATCCAATAGTAAGTACTTTTATTATTTTATTTATTATTTTATTATTTAATTTTTTTGATAGTTTATTTATTGAATTTATAAAATTATTTTCTGTTTTTTTTAAAGATTCTAAAGTTTTTATTTTTTGATTTAAAAATTGATAATGATTTAGAGTATTTTTTTTATTATTTTCTCAAAAGTCAAAAATATCATTGTAATCTTTACTATAAGTTTCAATTGGAAAATGTAAATAAAGATTAATAATATGATAGTTATCTGTTATAAAGTTAACTTCTCTTTCTAAGTCATTAATATCCATTTTTTAATGTCTCCTCTTTTAAAAAATAAAAAAACCTTTACTTTTAAAATAAAGTAATGGGTTAAAACTTTGATCAAGTTTGTTTTTATATTATATATTATTTTATTATTTATAATTCAAAAATTAAATTATAAATAATAAAAGTGTTGTTATTAATAATTATTTAAAATTTTTATAGAAAAATATCTAAATTTAAAAACACTTTTCTCCCTTTATGTACTATTTTTTAATTTTATCACATAAATGCTGAGAAAAGCGTATCTACGGACTTCTCCCCACATTTTTAAATTAAACACAGCATTACAATTTCAAAACTAGGTATCTTGTTGAATTTATATGCAGCTTCTTTGGGATATAAATAAACATGATGTTTTGCAACTTTGATATGTGTTTTAAATGTTCTTCTTATATGTTTTCAAACTGATTCAATTTGATTGGTATTTACACCAGTTTTTGAAATATAACCATCTTGATTGTTAACTGTTTTATGTTTTGGGAAAACCAATTTGAAATCGCAATATCCTTTTCAATCATCAGTATATACATGACATTTTGAAGAAATGTGGCTTCTTGCAAAATTCAAAAGACTTTTACTCTTTGCATTTTTCAATACTTTCACAATTAAATTATTAGTTGTTTTTTCATAAATGCCAACAATCAATATTTTATTTTTCAAGGATCTTCCTTGTTTTTTAAAAGCCATATGTGAAAGATACATTTCATCAATTTGCACTGTGCCTTCAACAATAAATTGAGGTTCTTGTTTTGCAATACGTGTTCTAATTTTATGACCCATTCTCCATGCTGTTTTTAAGGTCACTCCCAATTCTTTTGAAACATCAGTTGACGGAATTCCATGTTTGGTGTTTATTCATCTAAAGATGAGGTAAAATCATGATCTTAAAGATGTTTGTGACCTTGAAAATATGGTACCCGTGAGAATACTAAATGTTTGATTACATTTCAAACATCTTATTCTTTTTAAATCAGAAGTATTCAAATTAAAACTAGAACACCTAATACATTTGTTTTCTTTCAAATTTGCTATATATGCAAGACATTGCTGTTCAGTTTGAAAAGCATTGCTGAACTCATTCAGTTTCATTGTTCCCTCCACAAGTACATGTGGGGAGAAGTCCGATTAAAAAATTGTGCATGGTGGACAACATTTATTACCATATTGCATATTAATTAATTCTTCTGAATTTATACTATTTATATCATCATTAGTTATTAGAAATGTACTATCATTTAAATATTGATCTTCATTACTTAATTGTTGGAGGT
The DNA here is from genome assembly GCF_964030985.1 of Spiroplasma endosymbiont of Notiophilus biguttatus. Taxonomy (NCBI): domain Bacteria; kingdom Bacillati; phylum Mycoplasmatota; class Mollicutes; order Entomoplasmatales; family Spiroplasmataceae; genus Spiroplasma; species Spiroplasma endosymbiont of Notiophilus biguttatus. The sequence goes on from NZ_OZ034993.1 coordinate 293,358, forward strand.
TAAAATTAAATTCTAGATTTTCATCTTCAATTTCATCTAAATGTTCTTCATAATCTACTAATAATTTTTGTTTTAAGTTAACAATTTTTTCATTGATTAAAGCAATTTCTTTTAATATCTTTTCTTTACTATTAAGACTAAAATTTTTGTTAAATGGATTCAAACTTTTTTCTAATTCTTTTTTCTCTTCTTTTAATTTTTTTAATTCTTTTTTTTGTGCATTTTTTTTCATAATTTTCTCCTTTTTTAAAAATAAAAACTCATTTACTTTTTTATGAAAGTAATGAGTAAAAACCTAATAAAGTTTACAATATATTATATAATATTTTAATTTTATAACTTAAAAAAGAAGTAATATTTATATAGTAATTATGATAAAATTATAAAGTTATAGGAAGGAAGTAATTATGATTAAAGATAAAAAAAATAATGTTGAAATCATTAATGTTAGTAAAAACTATGATAATAATGAAATCATTAAAAATGTTAGTCTGAATATTGCTATTGGTGCAAAAATTGGTATTGTTGGACCCAATGGCACTGGAAAAACAACATTATGTGAAATGATTTCCCAACTTCGTAAACCAACAACAGGTACTATTAATATTAAACCTGATTTAAAAATAGGCATGCAATTACAAGAAACTAAATTTCCTCGTGGTCTAACTGGTTGAGATATGGCCGAATATTATATGAGAGCTTATCGTTTAAATAAGTCTGTTGAAGACATTCAAAAGTTATTGTACTATTTGGACGCTGAAGCATTTATTAATAAACCTATTATCACTTTATCGGGTGGTCAACAACAAAAAATAAATATTTTATTAACATTAATTGTTGAACCAGATTTATTAATTTTAGATGAATTAGCTACGGGATTAGATTTAGAAGTACGTGAACGAATTTATGAATTACTAGAAAAAGAAGTTTTTATTAAACCTAATCTTTCAGTCTTAATTGTTTCACATAATATGCAAGAAATTGAACGTTTTTGTCAACAAATTATTTTCATGTTTGAAGGTTCAATTATTAGTATCAATGATGTTAAAACTGTTGTTAAAGAATATGGAAGTATTGAAGAATATGTTAAAATTAAATTTAAAGAATATAAAATAGGTATGTATGATAGCGAAACGTTATTAAAAAGATTAGGAGGGAAAAATAATGAAAAATGAGCTAAGTCTTGAAAAAAACACCTTAAAAAACAAAAATAATGATTGATCACTTCTTAATTTATTTTGAAGTTATTTAAAACGTAATCGTTCAATTATTATTTTTTCAGTTTTCGTTTCACCATTGATTTTTATTGGTGCATCAATTGGTGGAAATAATCAAATATTATCATCACCTGCTGGTAAAAATATTGGACGATTTATTTTGATGATTATTTGATTAACACAAACTGCTTCCTTTTCAATTCAAACTTTTTTAGCTATTTTATTAGATTTAAAACAAAGTGTAGTTTATCGACGCATTGGTTTAACAAGGATTAGCAAAACAAAGTTTATTATTATAACATCAATATTTAATTTAGCTTTAGTTTTAATTTCTGATATTATTATTTTTATTGGTGTTATTATTATTGGTTATGTTGTTCCTTTATCTGGAATGATTAGTTCCATTTTTAATTGACAATTATTAATTATTATTTTATTTACATTATTTATTTCTATTACTAGTATTGCTTTGCTAATGTCAGTTATTATTAAAAGTCGTACTGGACAAGCAATTGTTAGTTTATTTACTAGTTTATTAATTGTTGCACCATTAATTATTTTAACTTACTTTTTAGAGCTAGTCTTATTGGCGAAGGATTAGTTTCAAGTGTTGGTGTTGGTGCTGTTATTGGTATTTTAGTAGGTATATTTATTGCTTTAAATCTTATTAGCTGTGGCATTTATTATTTAACTTGAAAACTATTTAAATGATTTGATTAATATTTTATAAAAGTATGTAATGAATTATAAAACAACAAAGGAGTGAAAATATACAATGCCTAAAAATATAAGAAAAAATGTTATTGATGAACAACCAATTAATTATTTTGATAAAGTTAAAGCATGATTAGATAATCAAAATAAATTTGAAAATTTAGAACTATTATCAGAAGTTGCATCTCAACAAAACTATTTAAAACAAAGTGATAAGTTAAATACTAAAGTAATAAATCAATTAGAAAATAAATATTTGACAAATATTTCAAATTTAAATCAAAAATTGAAAATTTTTTAATATAATAACTTACTTATTTTTGTTAATTTATAATCTAATTATTTATAAAAAATAATTAGATTATAAATTAACAATATTTTGAAAGAATAGGATTATTAAAAATAAATTATGAATATAATCGAAAGCCGTTTCCTAAAATTGTTTCAATTTGTCCTCCACTTTGAGATGCTCATGCTTCGCCATAATGAGCTATGATGATTTGAAAAAATCATTTTCCATTTTTTTCATAAAAAGTTAAACCTAATTTAATATCTATTCTTAAATGAGCAAGTAAATATGTTTGTTTGTCGCTACATATCGTAATTTTACAAAAAAGTTGCTGGGTTAATAGAACTTGATTAATGTTAATAGTTGGATATCCTGTATCACCTCAACTATAAGATGAATCTACATAATCTTCTGTACCATTTTCATTAAAAAAAGTAATATATTGATAATCAAGTGGTAAATCATATTCTGTATTTCATTCAAATGTATGGATAAATGAATTATTTCTAGTCTGTTTTCAATAACTTATATCAGTTAATTTTCCGTTATTAAAATGAAATTCTGTTGTTTTTCATCATATTTTTGTCATTTTTTTAAATTCTGTTTGTTTAGATGAACATTTATAAATACCATTAATAGTTAAAACATAAATATTTTTATTACTATCAAAAGTAATATTACTAACATCATATGTATCATTATCAATCACTTTCATTTCAATAAGGCTTGATTGTAAAAAATCAAACTTATAAACTTTATTTACTCCAGAATTATTATTAGTTATTATATAAATATTTTCGGAATTTTACGCTTATTGGTTAACACTTAATTCTTAATAAATAATTTAATTATGATATTTTTAAATGTGATTTTTTCTTTACGGTTATTATATTTAAAACAAAATTCATTTAAATAAGATTGGAGTCATTTTTTTGAAACTCAATGAAATTGGCCGATAAAACGGCATCAGTCACTTAAGTTTACCAATTAATATTTTCAATCTGTAATATAATTAAAAATAATTAATACAGAAGGAGAAATTATGAATTATAAAGTTTATTCAAAAGAAACAAAATTAGCCGTTGTTAATGAGTATTTAGTTGATAAAAAACTAAAAATACATGAAATTCAAGTCAAATATAAATTATCAACTCCAGTATTAATTTATAATTGGGTTAACCAATATCAAATTAAAGGTGAAAATGCATTCACCAAAATTTCTAAATCCCAAACTTCTCACAGGATCGATAAGAAAGATATTGAAATTAAACTATTAAACAAAGAAATTGATAAACTTAGAAAACAAGCTTTAAAAGATGAGGTTGAAAAAGAACTTTTAAAGGAGCAATTAGCCTGTGAAAAGAAATTAACAAGGGGAAAAAATAGTAAATTATTAAAATATAAGTGTTTTTTAATAGTAGAAAAATATAAGCAAAAAGGTCATCAATTAAATAAAATTATTGTTTACATAGCTATTAGCAAAACAGCATACTATTTATGAGTAAAAAAAGGTAAAAAGCAATATCAATCAAAAATTAATGATAATTTGATACAAGCAATAAACAAAATAGTTCTCATTAAAAATGAAAAAAAGTACATTAATATCACTAGTTTTGAAAAAGTAAGATTTAGAGTTAAAAATAAAAAATAAAGGTCTTAAATGCAGTAAAACAAGCATAAAACAAATATTAAAAGATAATAATATTAAATTATTATTAGAACCTAAATCAACAAATAGAGTAGTAGAAAATAGTGATTTAAAAAATAATAAAGATTTATTAAAACGTAATTTTTCAAGTAATAACTTTCTTGAAAAAGTTGGTATGGATGGCACATGATTTAAAAATATAATTATTGGTGATAAAAAAAGAAAATTATTAGTTGTTTTTGCTACTGATATGTACAGTAATTCAATTGTTGGCTGAAAAATAAACAAAAGTGAAAATGCCAAAACTGTGTTAAATGTGGTTAATCAAATAGAATTAGCGAGTGCTAAACAATGTAATTTTACGACTATTCAATCAGATTTAGGTTCTGCTAATACAAGCGAAATTGTTAGTAAAGTTTTTAATACAAGTACTAATCTAATTCACTCAAAAAGTCTATCAGGTTTTAAAGGTAATCAAGTTAGTGAATGTTTAAATCGTTGAATTAAAAGAGATTTTAAAATGATGTTTGGTAGCACTTTTGAAAGTATGGAAAGTTTTAATAAAATATTAGAAAAATTTGTTAGATATTGAAACAATGATAGAATAGTTATTAGATTGAAAATGCCTCCAAATCAATTTGTACAGATTTGAAGACAAGAAAGTAAACTTATCTAACCAATGCCAATTCAGTATTATATTTTTTTAAAAAGTTATTTGCTTTTTCAATATCTTTGATTTTAAATTTAGGAGTTAATTGTGGACTTAATTTTATTAATGTATTTTGTAATAATAAATAATCTTTTAACTCTTGGGTTTCTAACTTTTTAAAATTATTTTTAAATTGTCTTTCAGCAACATCTCCTAAATTTTGTATTATTGTTTCACGATTAGTAGCAAAACTATAATTGAATAAATAACGTTTATTACCAATAATTTTATCTGTTAAAATTTCTTTACCACTTACTTGACTAATAATTTCTTGTAAATTTTTTGCTTCTTTAATTCCAATTTGTTCTAATGTTTTAGTTTTTTGTGCTAACTTAATAAATTTAGTAGTACGATAACCATGACTAATTTTATTAATTCCAGCAAATGCAGGTAATATATTAAAAAAAGTATTTAATGGTGTTACATTTCCTTTTAAATAATCATAAACTTGATTAATAGTAAAATCAGTTAAAAACTCTATACCAACAGCACTAATACTAGCAATTAAATCACTTGCACCTAATCCAAGTGCTACACTTTCACTTAATCCACCAGTAAAAGGAGCAAGTGCTACTGCTATGACTTGTACACCAATCATTTTTAAAATTTCTCATCAAAAACTTTGATTTTCTTGTTGGTTACTTGTTCTAGTATGTTTTGGTTTATTTATGTTTAAAAGTATTGCTGTACTAGTTGTACCGATTGGCATGATATTAATTTCCTTTATTTAAGAGTTATTTTAATTGGATTTGTTGTTCCTTTATAATTTAACGGAATTTTACGTTTATTGGCAATAACTTATATACATTATTATTTCTGAAAACTATAATTAGATATTAGTAAAATAAAATCTAATTAAAGGTGATTGAAAATGAATATTTTAGACATAATAAATAAATTTCCAAACCAAGAATCTTGTATAAAATTTTTAGAAGAAATAAGATGAAATAACAAACCAAAATGTCTTTTTTGTTTTAGTGAAAAAGTTAACTCTGTTTTAAAAGAGTCACGTTATAAATGCAAAAAATGTCATAAGTCTTTTAGTGTAACTGCTCAAACTATTTTTCATCATACACGTGTACCACTTCAAAAGTAATTTATTTTAATAGTATTAATGGCTAATGCTAAAAAAAGTTTATCATCATCTCAAGCTTCAAGAGACTTAAATTTACGTTTAGCAACTGTATGAAAAATGATGCATAAAATTAGAAAGGCAATGGCTAATGATGAGATTAAATTATTAGCAAAAATATTAGAGATGGATGAAACATATGTGGGTGGAAAACCGCGTAAATATAATGATGTTGATAATAAAAATAACTCATTACGTGGTAGAGGAACTAGTAAAGAGTGTGTTGTTGGCATTATTGAACGAAATGGTAATGTTAAATTATTTCATGCAAAAAATAAAAGTATTAAATCTGAAGATTTAATGAAAATAGTTAAAGAAAATGTTGATATTAACAATTCTATTCTTTTTACTGATGAATATCGTGGATATTATAAAATGAATAAAATTTTACCACATGAACAAGTTAATCACAAAAAATATTTTTCTTATAATGGTATTCATACAAATACAATAGAAAGTTTTTGAGCAATATTAAAAAGAGGTTTTATCGGCCAATTTCATTGAGTTTCAAAAAAATGACTCCAATCTTATTTAAATGAATTTTGTTTTAAATATAATAACCGTAAAGAAAAAATCACATTTAAAAATATCATAATTAAATTATTTATTAAGAATTAAGTGTTAACCAATAAGCGTAAAATTCCGTAATTTAAATCATTAACATTTGCATTAATAGTTATATATAAGTCACCTGCTTTTTGTTTTTGATTACTTACATTAGTTTTTCCTTGTGCATCACTAAAATATTTAATAGTTGGATTTGTTAAATTTGGATTTAATGATTTAAGTTCATTAGTACTTTTTATTTGTGTATTTAATTCACTATTATTGTTATTAACATTTGCAGTAATATCAGTTGTTAAAGTTGTAATTTTACTTTTTAAATCAGTTTTTTCTGTTTTAATAACTCCACATAACATTCAACGTGAAGTTGTTTCATTATTAGAAATATATGGGATTGCTTCTCCAACAACTTCACCAGCAACTTTATATGCTCTTCCTGCTTTATCATCTTTAATAAAATCTACATAAATAACTGTATTTTCTATCATGTATCTTTTCATCGCTCTTGGTGTTGATAAAACAAAGGTCATTAATTGTTGTTCATTTTTATCATTAGTAAAAATCATATAGTCATCAAGAACGATTTCACATAATACGCCTTTTACATATAAATTATTTCCATTTAAACGTAATTGTTGTGCCAACTGATTATCGGTAATTAAACCTTTATTATCTGCTAAATAAACTAAACTATCATAAAGACCATTAGTAATAAAAAATTTACTATTTGCAATGTTTCTAAATTGAAACAAAGTATTTCAAGCAGATAACATTGATTTTAAATAGCCTATACTGGTGTTGTATCTTCAATATCGATTTTAGTAGCAAATTTTGCAATTGCTTGTGTATCATCAATTGCCAATTTATCTGCTAAATCATTTGCAACTTCATATTGCATACTATCTAATAAATTTTGTCCATTATTTGCTTTTAAATCTACATCTGCAATAATTTCTCCTGCAAGATATTTTTTAGTTATTTTTTTACTAATTTTATCTGTATCAACATATGGTAATTCATATCTTTTACTTTTATCATCTCAAGCAATAATTTTTACTTCCGGTTTTTTTGGTTTTTAACAATAAACTCAATATTTACTGAGTCAACAATTTCAGTAGGGAAAAAGTTTGCCCATGGACTATTTGAAATTTTAAAAAACTCTATAAATTCTGGTGCTTCTACTAATCTCTCTGTATTGTCTAAATTTTGATTAAATGGTACTGACATTTTATTTCTTCCTTTCGTTTATAAATAATTTTTCTTTTTATAATTAATTAAAAAATTTTCTTTATCATTTGTTTTATTATTAATAATTATTTGTTTATTGCCACCTGTATTAATTGTTTGTTTAAATACTGGTTGTTCTTTAACCATTTTTTTAATAGTTTCTTCAATTTTTGAATTTTCTATATTATTTGTTTTAAATTTTAAATAATCATAAAATTCAGTTTTAACTTGATATTTTTTAAATATATTAATCATTTCTTTTTCTTTAATTTCTTGATTAAGTTTATTTAACTTATTTTCTGCTTCATTAACTTTATTTTCTATTTCTTGTGAAGAAGCATTATTTTCAGTTAAAGGTTCAGTTGTTTGTTGAACATTATTTTCATTTTCTAACATTTACATCACCACTTTTTATTTATTTTCTTTCTTAATCTTTTCATTTAATTTTGCTAATTTTTTTTGATGTTTGATAATTTTGTTATTTGCTCTAACATGTTTTGGAGTTGTGATAAATCTTTTTAATAAAACAATAATTTCTCTGCAAATTAATGTTCCAACACTTGTTCCAATAATTATTAATTCATGTAAAAATTCTTTCATTTCAATATTTTCCTTTCAATTTTTTTATTTTTGATTATTCATCAAATTCACCTTTATTAATTCTTTCAATCATACAACTAACTTCCATTAAAAGATTTTTTGCTATACCATCATTAAATCTTAGTTCATCTAAATTTCTTTCAAGTTGTTTTAATTTATCATTGTAATATTTAAGTAATTTTTCTTTATTCATAAATTATTCACTCCCTTTATAAATTCATGTGATTATAATCTCAATTTAGTGAAGCATTATCATGATTTAATGATACTTCACTTATATCATCACTACCATATTGACTGGTTGTTTCACTATTAATTGAAAATCTATTATCATTAATTAATCTTGCAGTTTCATTATTAAATGTTGTTTCTTGCATTTCTTCAACATGATTAGTTGTTTCCATAGGTAGTAAATTATGGATAATTTCACTTGCACCAGCAACTATGGTAGGTACTGCATAAGCATTCATAAAATCATTATTAATACCCATTGCTACACCACTTGATATTAAACATCCACCAGTAGCCATATTACAAATCTTTCTTATTGTTTCAAATTTATTAGGTATTAACTCAGTTAATCCACTAATAAGATTTGAAATACCATAAGCATTTAATGAAATATAAGTATCTCAATCCATTAATGACTCATGTTCTTGTTTATTTAATAATAATCATGGAGGACCTTCTGTTGTAGTTGTAGTAGTTATTGGAGTTGGTGTTGTTGGAATAATAGGATTAATATTATTTTCTGTTCATTTACTATAATTTGCTAAACCAATTGTTCCTAAACCTAAAATAATTTTTTTAGAACTATTAATTAATTTAGTTTTAGTATTTGGTCTTTGATTTAAATTTCAAATATCTAAACCTAATTTTTTACCAAATAATAAACTATTAATTGGCCATAATAAGCACTTGTACCTATCATTGCTGAAATAGGACTTATTCCAGTTCTTATTAATTTTAATAAAGTATAATTTGATTGATTTTCTATATTTGGCATTTTATTCTCCTTTAATTTCTAATTTTTTAACTAGACTTACTGCATAACTAGTTAACTATTCAAATTTTATTTTAATAATAACAAAAAAATAAAAAGTTAACTAGTTATGCAGTAAGTCTTATTAATAAAACTCGTAGAAAAATTGAACATGTTTTTGCATTTTTAAAATGTTTTAAGATTATTGGTTATAAATTTAGAAAAGCCAGAAAACGAATATTTTTAAGATTTAATTTAATTGCAGGATTTTATAATTTATCATTAAAACTTAAAAACGTTATGCAGTAAGTCTACTGTTACTTTAATTCAACCTTGATAAACATCATTATCACCAACTATTAATGCAACATTACTTTCGGGGTCAGAAACAATTATGTGTTTTGATTTAACATTTGGATATTTCATTAATATAATTGCTCTAATATCATTATGAGTACGAAGTGCTTGTGGTGATGGTGTTAATATTTCAATTTCATCTTTTTCACCAAATAAAGTAGGCAATATTATCATTAATCAAATTCTCCATTTTTAATTAGTTTATTTAAAATAAATAACGTTACATCCGTTCTACGTGCTGGTTCTAATTCAATTAAATCATTAATATTGGATCGGCTACAATTTATTGGACACTAATTATGTAGACAAATAACAATATTTGTTAAAAGAAAGGAAATATAATTATGGCCAATATTACTTCATATACAGATGAATTTAAAAAACAAATAGTAGCTTTATATCAAAGTGGCAAATCAGTATCTTGTCTTGTTAAAGAGTACAATGTTACAAGAGCAGTTGCATATAAATGAATTAAGCAATTTACTAATTCGGGAAGTTTTAAAACTAAAGATAATCTTTCTGATTTAGAAAAACAATTAATTCAAATGAATAAAGAATTAAAACAATTACGAATGGAAAATGATATTTTAAAGCAAGCAGCACTAATAATAGGCAGAAAGTAGAGATTATTGCAAATAATAAATGAAAATATAAGATTCGCCCAATGTGTCGTTTTTTAAAAATTTCTAAATCAACATATTATTTTAATTTAAAGAAAAAAGAAGATAAAATCAAAAATAATATTTATGATCAAGCTGTTATTAGTGCTTTTAAAGAAAACAAATGTGTTTATGGAACAAGAAGATTAAAAGTCATACTAGAAAAACAAGAAATTTATTTATCAAAAAGAAAAATTAAAAAAATTATGGATAAACATAATTTAATGTCAAAATACACTAAATTATCATTTAAAAATCATCGTAATAAAGTAAATAATGAACAAATCACTAATATTGTTAATAGAAACTTTAATAATAGAATTAAAAATGAGGTGATTGTCAGTGATCTTAGTTATGTTGAAGTTAATGGTAAATGAAACTATATTTGCTTATTAATAGACCTATTTAACCGCGAAATTGTTGGACATAGTGTAGGTACTAAAAAAGATGCATCATTGGTATATCAAGCATTTATGCAATCAAATCGCTGTTTAAAAGATATGCAAATATTTCATAGCGATCGAGGTAACGAATTTAATAATAAAATTATTAACAAACTTTTATTAGCATTCAATATTACCCGCTCTTTAAGTAAAAAAGGTTGTCCTTATGACAATGCTGTTGCTGAAGCAACTTTTAAAACTTTCAAGACTGAATTTATTAATGACAAAAAATTTACATCATTAATACAGTTAAAATTAGAATTATTTGATTATATCAATTGATATAACAATATAAGAATCCACAGCACTTTAAACTACTTAACTCCCATTAAATATCAAGAAAAAATGTCTACCAAAAAATAGTCCTAAAAAGGGTTGCCATTTCAGTACTGGTAAAAAGAAAAATGGAAAATTAATTAAAAGAGCTGTATGTAAAATAAGAGTATCAAAAACAGAAATTGGTGCAGAAAAAACAGCTAAATTAATCGAAACATATGGTAATTTATATTTTGAAAACTTTGAGCAAGCAAATTTAATAGTTTGTGGAGATAGTGCAAAATGAATTAGAAAAACTGCTCAAATTTTAAATGCTAAATTTATTTTAGATAAATTTCATGCTTTTCATGTTTTATATCTTGGTATAATGGCAGGTAGAAGAAAAAATCAAATTGCTAAATTACACTATGAAAATGCAATAAATTTATTTTCCAAAGGTCAATATTATGAATTAATTGTTTTTTTACAATTGTTAATTTTACAATATAAAAAAATAAAAGTTGGTTATTTTATTAATGCAAAAGATGGTGTACTAAACCAAGCATTAGTTGAAAATATTGGTTGTTTTACTAAAACTAATATTAAACAAATTTTAAAGCATATGATTGGTGATAGAACTTATAACATTGATATGTATACAAAAATGATTAATTTTAAATGCTATCAAATAAATACAGCCATACAATTATTGTAAATTAAAAACTTCAATTGAAAATAAAACTTATTAAATTAAAATTTAATAAAAATTTTTGAATTATATAACTAAGTATTATTGTTGACTAATATTTGTTAAGTGTTAAGATTAACATACAATTGCATATTGAAGTCTAAATTATTCTCGTCTAACTTTATAATTTATAGACATTTAATGAATATTATAGACAACATCGGTATGCTCCCAAAAAACTATTAAAAGTTACTCTTTATATTTACTTTACCTTTTCATTTTTTACAATCTTCACCATATTTATACATATTATTAATTTTAATACCAAGAATAATTCCTGATCATATTGCACAAGGTGTATTAGCACAAATTATAACTAAATCTTTCATTAAAATTATTGATTCAGAACCGCCATGATATGATAAATGAATAATGCCCCATAATACTCATAAACTGTTAGCTGTTGTATAAAGAATAAATGTAAGTAAAGAAATACCATCTGTTTTTTTAGTTTTTATTGTTTTTAAAGATTGTGGACAAAATGCTATAACAGCAATAAGTGCTCCGATAATCCCTATTATAGTAATAATTCATCATTCAGTATTTGCCATTATTTTTATTCCTCCAAAGTTCTAGCATTTTCGCCCAACATTTTCATATTTTTTACTTTAACATAAATAATACAATTAGTTGCAGTCATTGTTACTGTATACGGTATTATTAAGGTAGAACCTCAAATTGCAATTTCAAGAGTATCAGCACCTTCTGGTCACATTACTGGTAATGTTACTGAAAGTATTCCAAATATCAAGAAAAAAAGATTAGCAATATTATAAATAATATAAGTTGATAAGATTATATGTTTAGTTTCCTTAGTTTTTATTGTTTTTATTGCTTGTGGAATAAATGTTATAATAGATAATATTCCGGCTAAATAACCTATAATTCCAATAAAAGTTTGCATTTTCATCCTCCATTAAATTTTAAAAATATTTTAGTAGTTTTTTTAAAACTATTAATATATTTATGTCTTGTTTTATTAACAATAACATTATTTTACTTTTAATCATTTAAAATAGAAAGTGTTTAGTTAATATTTTCAAATAAATCTAAAAAAATTAAAAATAATTTATAATAAAAAAATAAAAAAAACCACTAAAATAGTAAAAATTTACGGAATTTTACGCTTATTGGTTAACACTTAATTCTTAATAAATAATTTAATTATGATATTTTTAAATGTGATTTTTTCTTTACGGTTATTATATTTAAAACAAAATTCATTTAAATAAGATTGGAGTCATTTTTTTGAAACTCAATGAAATTGGCCGATAAAACCTCTTTTTAATATTGCTCAAAAACTTTCTATTGTATTTGTATGAATACCATTATAAGAAAAATATTTTTTGTGATTAACTTGTTCATGTGGTAAAATTTTATTCATTTTATAATATCCACGATATTCATCAGTAAAAAGAATAGAATTGTTAATATCAACATTTTCTTTAACTATTTTCATTAAATCTTCAGATTTAATACTTTTATTTTTTGCATGAAATAATTTAACATTACCATTTCGTTCAATAATGCCAACAACACACTCTTTACTAGTTCCTCTACCACGTAATGAGTTATTTTTATTATCAACATCATTATATTTACGCGGTTTTCCACCCACATATGTTTCATCCATCTCTAATATTTTTGCTAATAATTTAATCTCATCATTAGCCATTGCCTTTCTAATTTTATGCATCATTTTTCATACAGTTGCTAAACGTAAATTTAAGTCTCTTGAAGCTTGAGATGATGATAAACTTTTTTTAGCATTAGCCATTAATACTATTAAAATAAATCACTTTTGAAGTGGTACACGTGTATGATGAAAAATAGTTTGAGCAGTTACACTAAAAAACTTATGACATTTTTTGCATTTATAACGCGACTCTTTTAAAACAGAGTTAACTTTTTCACTAAAACAAAAAAGACATTTTGGTTTGTTATTTCATCTTATTTCTTCTAAAAATTTTATACAAGATTCTTGGTTTGGAAATTTATTTATTATGTCTAAAATATTCATTTTCAATCACCTTTAATTAGATTTTATTTTACTAATATCTAATTATAGTTTTCAGAAATAATAATGTATATAAGTTATTGCCAATAAATGTAAAATTCCGAAAATTTATTTAAAATAAAATAATAAATTTAAAAAATATTAGTTAAAATTAAATAAAATTTTAATTTTAACTCGCTTTTCTCAGCATTTATGTACTATTTTTTAATTTTATCACATAAATGCTGAGAAAAGCGTATCTACGGACTTCTCCCCACATTTTTAAATTAAACATAGCATTACAATTTCAAAACTAGGTATCTTGTTGAATTTATATGCAGCTTCTTTAGCATATAAATAAACATGATGTTTTGCAACTTTGATATGTGTTTTAAATGTTCTTCTTATATGTTTTCAAACTGATTCAATTTGATTGGTATTTACACCAGTTTTTGAAACATAACCATCTTGATGGTTAACTGTTTTATGTTTTGGGAAAACCAATTTGAAATCGCAATATCCTTTTCAATCATCAGTATATACATGACATTTTGAAGAAATGTGGCTTCTTGCAAAATTCAAAAGACTTTTACTCTTTGCATTTTTCAATACTTTCACAATTAAATTATTAGTTGTTTTTTCATAAATGCCAACAATCAATGTTTTATTTTTCAAGGATCTTCCTTGTTTTTTAAAAGCCATATGTGAAAGATACATTTCATCAATTTGCACTGTGCCTTCAACAATAAATTGAGGTTCTTGTTTTGCAATACGTGTTCTAATTTTATGACCCATTCTCCATGCTGTTTTCAAGGTCACTCCCAATTCTTTTGAAACATCAGTTGACGGAATTCCATGTTTGGTGTTTATTCATCTAAAAATGAGGTAAAATCATGATCTTAAAGATGTTTGTGAGCTTGAAAATAGGGTAGCCGTGAGAATACTAAATGTTTGATTACATTTCAAACATCTTATTCTTTTTAAATCAGAAGTATTCAAATTAAAACTAGAACACCTAATACATTTGTTTTCTTTCAAATTTGCTATATATGCAAGACATTGCTATTCAGTTTAAAGCATTGTTGAACTCATTTAGTTTCATTGTTCCCTCCACAAGTACATCTGGGGAGAAGTCCGAAAAATAATTTGTTATCAATTTATGATATTAACAATATTTTTAATATTGTCATAAATTTAACTTATCATTTTATTTTTTATAAATTTACAAACTAATTTAATGTTCTTACACCATTTCATATTTTTTTAAAATCCTAAATATTATAAATATAATCTATGTTCTAAGTAAATCTTAAATTATGGGAATATATAAAAAAGTATTGGAGTTAAAAATGAAAAAAATAATTTTATTTATGCGAGATATGATAAAGAAGATAACTGTTTAGGTGTTTATGACACTATGGAAGAAGCAATATTATAAAAGTTTACCACATTGATAAAACTAATAAAAAACGCTATTATCAAGCCTATAATAATATTTGTCGTTCTTATCAAAAATATAAAAATAATTTTGGAAATGTTGTTTGTTATGAAGGTTTTTGATTTAAAATACCACTAAATGAAAATGGCTATTAAAATTAAAAAAATAAAATAGTTATACTATGAAATAGTTAAAAATACTTAATAAAAATATTTTTTAATTTTATAGTTAAAACTCAATAAATTAAAAAACCATTACTTTGATTTATAAATATTTATTTTATTAAATTTTATCAATTATTTCTTTAACTTAAAACTTTAACTATTAATAAGAATTTAAATCATAATATTTAATATTTTATTATTTATAAGTTGAAAAATCTAAATGTTAGTAAAGGTTAATTTAGTTTACTAACATTCTGTTTTTAGATTTAAATTTTTTATATATTTTTCTAAAAACAGAATACTTAATTAATCTTTTATAAAACTACTTTTTTATTAGAACCTGTTTAGAATCTTTTTAATAAAATTGAAATAAAGGAAAGAACAACCATTTGTAAACTAGTATTTAATTTTCTTTCACAATTTTTTCATAATCTTCTACATTTTTCTAATCAAGCAAAACTTCGCTCTACAACTCATCTTTTTGGTAATACTACAAAAGAATGTAATTCATTACGTTTTACAACTTTAACATTCGCATTTATAATTGTTTTGATTGCAGAAGCAAATTTTTCACCAGTATAACCAGCATCTACTATTATTTTTTGAACTGTAGAAAGATTTTCTTTTTCATTTTGAATCATTATTATAGCACTATTACGATCTGTTTTTTCTGCTGTAGTTACGTAAATTGCATGTGGTAAACCTTGAGAATCAACAGCAATATGACGTTTTATTCCTGAAATCTTTTTACCAGCATCATAACCTTTGTTTTTAGTAGTATCTGTATTTTTAACACTTTGTGAATCAATTATACAAAAACTGGTTTTTTCTTTTCGATGATTATTGATACGAACTTTTCTAACTAATTTTTTTTAAAATTAATTGTCATATGCTAGGTTCTTTACCATTATTTTTACTTCAAATTTGAAAATAATAATATACAGTTTGTCATTTTGGAAAATTTTTTGGTAACATTCTTCATTGACAACCACTTTTTAATACATATAAAACTGCACAAAATACTTCATATAAATCTAAATTTCTTGGTTTTGTTTTCTTTTTGACATTTTCTAAAATTAATCTTATGTTCTCAAATTGTTCTTTAGTGACATGACTTGGATAATTTTTATGCATATATACCTCTTATCTTAAAATATATAGTAATTTTACCTTATTCTCTAAAAGATTCTAAACAGGTTCTTAGACTTCTTTTACTCATTGATTAGGTACTACTGAGAAACCAATAGTATTATTACCAGTATGTGTTTTTAAAATATTACATAATGGTTCAACTTTATATTTGGTAAATCCTCTATTTTTTACTTTTTTAATTGCCTCATCAATAATATCTTTTCTACATCAACCATCAATAATATATATTGTTTCTTTAGTAACATCTTTAATTTTAGTAATAATATCTAACATTTCTTCCATAGCTTTACTTAATGTTCTAACTCTACCAATATTATCAATTGTTTCTTTACATCTTAAAATTGGTTTAAAACGTAAAAAATTACCAATTCTTGCTTTACTCATTGGTAATCTACCACCACGAGCTAAAAATTTTAAATCATTAGGAGCAATATAAGATTCATAAGTTTTGCGAAATTTATTTAAAATTTCTAAAATTTCAGGAATTTTTTTTCCATTTTTAACAAGAGTAAAAGCAATTAAAACCATAAATTTTAAAGGTATTGAAGCAGCACCTGTTTCTAAAATATGAACTTTATTTTTATATTTTTCTTCTTTTTGTAAAACTTGTGAACTTGCATATTGTCCTGAAGCATTATTAGCAATTGGTAAAAATAAAATTTGATCATATTTACTTAAAGCATTATCTCAATATTGTTCAAGTTTACCACGACTAGTTTGACTAGTTTTTAAAATATAGTGTTCATCAATCATCTTTTTACGAATTGTTTCACTATCAATATCAATGTTATTATCATCATAAGCATTTTCTCCTTCAATAATATTTAAAGGAATAATTATTATTTCAGGATATTTTTTCATATCTTCAAGGGTAAAACCAGTAGCTGAATCACTTACAATTCCAATTTTCATTTTGTTTGCTCCTAACCTTTTATACTAATAAATTATAGTAAAATTATAACAAATTTATTTTACTATATATGGTTTTAATTTGAAAAAATATAAAGTGACTATAAACTTATTAGTAGTAAAAATAAAAATAGTCTTAATTATTCAATAATTAAGACTATTTTTTAATTAGTTTTAAGTTAAATAAATAACGGACTTCTCCCCAGATGTACTTGTGGAGGGAACAATGAAACTAAATGAGTTCAACAATGCTTTTCAAACTGAATAGCAATGTCTTGCATATATAGCAAATTTGAAAGAAAACAAATGTATTAGGTGTTCTAGTTTTAATTTGAATACTTCTGATTTAAAAAGAATAAGATGTTTGAAATGTAATCAAACATTTAGTATTCTCACGGCTACCCTATTTTCAAGCTCACAAACATCTTTAAGATCATGATTTTACCTCATTTTTAGATGAATAAACACCAAACATGGAATTCCGTCAACTGATGCTTCAAAAGAATTGGGAGTGACCTTGAAAACAGCATGGAGAATGGGTCATAAAATTAGAACACGTATTGCAAAACAAGAACCTCAATTTATTGCTGAAGGCACAATGCAAATTGATGAAATGTATCTTTCACATATGGCTTTTAAAAAACAAGGAAGATCCTTGAAAAATAAAACATTGATTGTTGGCATTTATGAAAAAACAACTAATAATTTAATTGTGAAAGTATTGAAAAATGCAAAGAGTAAAAGTCTTTTGAATTTTGCAAGAAACCACATTTCTTCAAAATGTCATGTATATACTGATGATTGAAAAGGATATTGCGATTTCAAATTGGTTTTCCCAAAACATAAAACAGTTAACCATCAAGATGGTTATGTTTCAAAAACTGGTGTAAATACCAATCAAATTGAATCAGTTTGAAAACATATAAGAAGAACATTTAAAAAACATATCAAAGTTGCAAAACATCATGCTTATTTATATGCCAAAGAAGCTGCATATAAATTCAACAAGATACCTAGTTTTGAAATTGTAATGCTATGTTTAATTTAAAAATGTGGGGAGAAGTCCGTAGATACTCTTTTCTCAGCATTTATGTGATAAAATTAAAAAATAGTACATAAAGGGAGAAAAGCGTTTAATAATACCTGGTGAAATATGTTCTTTGGCAACTGATACAAAAGGTAATCTTTATCTTGGAACTAGAAATAGTTCTTGACATGGTGCTATTTATAAATGTTTAGCAAGAGAAACAAACTTTAAACCAATATTAGGAATATATGGTGAAATATGAACAATAGCTATTGATAAAAATGAAAATGTTTATATAGGTACTAGAGAAAGTAGTTTTAAAGGTAACGTTTATAAATATCAAAAAAATCAAAATAATTTTAAAAAAATGGATGGTATAAATAAATCTGTTTCTTCTTTAACTTTTGACAATGATGATAATATTTATGCAGGAGTTTGAACTGGTTCATATCAATCTCCTAGTAATGGTGAGGTTTATAAATGTTTAGTAGGAGAAACAAACTTTAAACCAATGTTTGGAATAAAAGGGGGAATACTATTATTAGTTTTTAATAAAAATACAAATTTTTTATATGTTACTACATGAAACGGGGATGGAAAAACTAAAACTAATGATGGTTCACTTTATAAATGTTTAGCAACAAATAATGTCTTTAGTTTAATTCAAAAAAATTTACCAGCTATATGACATCTAAAAACCAAAGATAGTGAACCATTTATTGAACTTGAATATTAACAAATATTAAAAGGCATCAGTCACTTAAGTTTACCAATTAATATTTTCAATCTGTAATATAATTAAAAATAATTAATACAGAAGGAGAAATTATGAATTATAAAGTTTATTCAAAA
The DNA here is from genome assembly GCF_964030985.1 of Spiroplasma endosymbiont of Notiophilus biguttatus. NCBI lineage: Bacteria > Bacillati > Mycoplasmatota > Mollicutes > Entomoplasmatales > Spiroplasmataceae > Spiroplasma > Spiroplasma endosymbiont of Notiophilus biguttatus. Next base: position 312,440 of record NZ_OZ034993.1, read on the forward strand.
GAAACAAAATTAGCCGTTGTTAATGAGTATTTAGTTGATAAAAAACTAAAAATACATGAAATTCAAGTCAAATATAAATTATCAACTCCAGTATTAATTTATAATTGGGTTAACCAATATCAAATTAAAGGTGAAAATGCATTCACCAAAATTTCTAAATCCCAAACTTCTCACAGGATCGATAAGAAAGATATTGAAATTAAACTATTAAACAAAGAAATTGATAAACTTAGAAAACAAGCTTTAAAAGATGAGGTTGAAAAAGAACTTTTAAAGGAGCAATTAGCCTGTGAAAAGAAATTAACAAGAGGAAAAAATAGTAAATTATTAAAATATAAGTGTTTTTTAATAGTAGAAAAATATAAGCAAAAAGATCATCAATTAAATAAAATTATTGTTTACATAGCTATTAGCAAAACAGCATACTATTTATGAGTAAAAAAAGGTAAAAAGCAATATCAATCAAAAATTAATGATAATTTGATACAAGCAATAAACAAAATAGTTCTCATTAAAAATGAAAAAAAGTACATTAATATCACTAGTTTTGAAAAAGTAAGATTAGAGTTAAAAATAAAAAATAAAGGTCTTAAATGCAGTAAAACAACCATAAAACAAATATTAAAAGATAATAATATTAAATTATTATTAGAACCTAAATCAACAAATAGAGTAGTAGAAAATAGTGATTTAAAAAATAATAAAGATTTATTAAAACGTAATTTTTCAAGTAATAACTTTCTTGAAAAAGTTGGTATGGATGGCACATGATTTAAAAATATAATTATTGGTGATAAAAAAACAAAATTATTAGTTGTTTTTGCTACTGATATGTACAGTAATTCAATTGTTGGCTGAAAAATAAACAAAAGTGAAAATGCCAAAACTGTGTTAAATGTGATTAATCAAATAGAATTAGCGAGTGCTAAACAATGTAATTTTACGACTATTCAATCAGATTTAGGTTCTGCTAATACAAGCGAAATTGTTAGTAAAGTTTTTAATACAAGTACTAATCTAATTCACTCAAAAAGTCTATCAGGTTTTAAAGGTAATCAAGTTAGTGAATGTTTAAATCATTGAATTAAAAGAGATTTTAAAATGATGTTTGGTAGCACTTTTGAAAGTATGGAAAGTTTTAATAAAATATTAGAAAAATTTGTTAGATATTGAAACAATGATAGAATAGTTATTAGATTGAAAATGCCTCCAAATCAATTTGTACAGATTTGAAGACAAGAAAGTAAACTTATCTAACCAATGCCAAAAACAAATTATAGTATTACAGTAATTAATAAAAAATTATAATTGAAATTAATAATTATCAAATTTACATTATTGAAAAATTCATCTCAATTAAATTACATAATTAATCCCTAATGAAAAATGATTTAATTATTTTTCATTAGGGATTTTTAATATTTATATTTTCTAATTTTATTAAACTTCTAATCACTTTAAAATTAAAATTTTACTTCTTAAATTCCAAATCTAATATTGATAACTGATCAGGTGAAATTTCACTAGGACTACTTGTTAATAAACAAATACCACGATTATTTTTAGGAAAGGCAATAGTATCACGAATTGATTCATTCTTAATCAAAATCATTAATAAACGATCAATGCCAAAAGCAATACCACCATGTGGAGGAACTCCGTAATTAAAAGCTGATAAGAAAAAGCCAAATTTATTTTCAATTTCTGTTTTACTTAAATCTAATAATTCAAAAATCTTTTTTTGTAATTTATAATCATGAATTCTAATGCTCCCACCAGCAATTTCAAAACCATTTAAAACCAAATCATAAGCATCTGCAGTTAAAGTTCCTAAATCTTTATTTTTTATATCTAATAATTTTTCAGGATTTTTTGGACTTGTAAAAGGATGATGACAAGCTTGTCATTTATTTTCTTCCTGTTCAAACATTGGTCAATCAATAATTCAAATAAATTCAAAGTTTTCAATACTATTCATAAAATCTTTATGATTAATTCGCTTTGATAAATCATTAATATAAAAACTTCTAATAGCACCCATAACTTTATTAGCAACATCTTGTTGTTCATATACGAAAATTAAAAAATTATTATTATATTTTATTTTTGATATTTTTTCTGTTAAAACTAAATCATCAAACTTTACTTTAGAATTATTATGAATAATTTTTTTCTTAATTAAGTCATAAATTATTAATGTTTTTCCTCCATGCTGACTGCTAATTTCTGTTAATTTTTTTATAGTTGTTTCATTCATTTTATCATTAACTATAAAACCCTTATAGATAAATCCAACACTATTATTGTTAATATTAATATTTATTAACTTACATGTACAACGCAAATCAGGTTTATCACTACCATATAAATCCATTGCTTGATCATACGTAATCGATGAAAATGTTGAAGGAATATTACCAATTTTTAAAGTATTAAAAAGACTTATTAGCATATCTTCTACTATTAATTTAATTTCTTTACTAGTAGTAAATGCCATTTCTAAGTCTAATTGTTGAAATTCGGGTTGTCTATCAGCACGAAAATCTTCATCACGAAAACATTTAGCAATTTGATAATATTTGTCAATACCTGATATCATTAATAATTGCTTATAAATTTGCGGTGATTGTGGTAAAGCATAAAAATGTTTTTTTTGAATACGAGCAGGAACTAAAAAATCACGAGCACCTTCTGGTGTTGACTTTGTTAAGCAAGGAGTATCAATTTCTAAAAAATTATTTTGATTCAAAAATGTTCGTAAGCAACTAAGAACTTGATGTTTAAATTTAATATTATAATTCATTGCTGGTCTTCTTAAATCTAAATAGCGATATTGTAAACGTAATTCTTCACTAGCAAGCGTATTATCATTTTTAATAACAAATGGTAAATTAATAGAATTGCTTAATATTTCAATATCTTTTGCTATTACTTCAACCATATCATTAGCAGTTTTTGCATCTTTATTTTTTCGTAAGACAACTGTTCCAATTACTTTTAAAACAGATTCAACTTTAATATTTTTTATTTCTTGATAATATCCGTTATCTGGTTTAACAATGACTTGTGTTGTTCCATACATATCACGTAAATCAATAAAAATACCAAATTTATTAATACGAATATCTTTAACTCAACCACTAATAATAATTTCTTTTGTAATATCACCCTGCGTTAAATTACCACATGTATGAGTTCTAAAGAGTTTTTCCATATTCTTCATTCTCCTCTAATAATAGATTTTTAACCTTACTAAGCAACTGCTGTTCAGTATCAAAAATTAATTTTATCATTTCTTTTTTAACAAAAGAATAAAAACTAACCTGATTTTTTTCTTTTAAAAATAGTATATTTTTGGCTAAACTACGATCAATAATCTGTGACTTATTTTTATCTTGATATAAATTATATTCCATATCAATATGATAATTTTCTTTACGCAATTGTACTAATAAACCCGAAGCCATTATTAATCCTAATTCGCTTAAAGCAATAATTTGCAAATGAATAATTGGTGGTTTATTAATATTTTTATTTTCTACCAATAATAACATTAATCTTTCAATACCAATTGCAAAACCAATGGCAGGAATTTTTAATGGTGAACCCAATTCATTAAATAAATTATCATATCTACCACCACCAAGTAAAGTATTTTGACTTTCACCAATTCGTGAATCAATAGTAGTTATTTCAAAAATAATACCATTATAATAATCTAAACCACGAACTAAATGTTCATCAATAATAAAGTTAATTTTGTTATTTTTTAAACTATTAATAATAGTTGTAAAATATGTTTTTTCTTCATTAGTTAAAAAATCATTTAAATATGGTATTTTTAAATTTAATTTAGTACAAATTTTACAATCAAGAACTCTTAGTGGTGATACATTAACTCTAATTTGACAATTTTCACACAATTGCTTACTTTGATTTAATAATTGTTCTTTAAGTGCTATTTGATATTTATTTTTTGTTTCATTAGATCCAAAATAATTAATATTTAAAGTTAAATTTGGTATTGAAAAACTTTTTATCATTTCTAGGGCCATCATCATTACTTCAACATCAACTAAAGGATGTTTAACACCAACAGTTTCAATGCCAAATTGATTAAATTGACGTTGACGACCTTTTTGAGGTCTTTCATAGCGAAACATTGAACCATAATAAAAATACTTTAATGTTTGCTTAGATTTATATAATTTATTTTTAATTATAGCACGAACAATACCTGCTGTTCCTTCGGGACGAAGAGCTAATAATCTATCATTTTTATCATTAAATTGATAAATTTCTTTCTGAATAATATCAGTAGTATCTCCCACGGCTCGTAAAAATAGTTGAGCATTTTCAAAAATAGGAGTAATAAATTCTTGATAATTATATTTAATTGCACACTGTATTAAAGATTTAATAATATTACGATATATAATAACCTCTTCATTATACATATCACGTGTTCCTCTTGCTTTTTGAAATTGCATACTTTTTTTACTCCTTTTAATAAAAAATAAATCTTCTAAAAAACGTTCCTTTATTTTAGGAACGAACGTTTCTTAACGCGGTACCATCCTAATTCATTTACAAAGTAAATGCACTTAATTATCATTTATCATATTTAATTAACGGACTTCTCCCCACATGTACTTGTGGAGGGAACAATGAAACTGAATGAGTTCAACAATGCTTTTCAAACTGAACAGCAATGTCTTGCATATATAGCAAATTTGAAAGAAAACAAATGTATTAGGTGTTCTAGTTTTAATTTGAATACTTCTGATTTAAAAAGAATAAGATGTTTGAAATGTAATCAAACATTTAGTATTCTCACGGTACCATATTTTCAAGGTCACAAACATCTTTAAGATCATGATTTTACCTCATCTTTAGATGAATAAACACCAAACATGGAATTCCATCAACTGATGTTTCAAAAGAATTGGGAGTGACCTTAAAAACAGCATGGAGAATGGGTCATAAAATTAGAACACGTATTGCAAAACAAGAACCTCAATTTATTGTTGAAGGCACAGTGCAAATTGATGAAATGTATCTTTCACATATGGCTTTTAAAAAACAAGGAAGATCCTTGAAAATAAAACATTGATTATTGGCATTTATGAAAAAACAACTAATAATTTAATTGTGAAAGTATTGAAAAATGCAAAGAGTAAAAATCTTTTGAATTTTGCAAGAAGCCACATTTCTTCAAAATGTCATGTATATACTGATGATTGAAAAGGATATTGCGATTTCAAATTGGTTTTCCCAAAACATAAAACAGTTAACCAACAAGATGGTTATGTTTCAAAAACTGGTGTAAATACCAATCAAATTGAATCAGTTTGAAAACATATAAGAAGAACATTTAAAACATATATCAAAGCTGCAAAACATCATGTTTATTTATATGCCAAAGAAGCTGCATATAAATTCAACAAGATACCTAGTTTTGAAATTGTAATGCTGTGTTTAATTTAAAAATGTGGGGAGAAGTCCGTAGATACGCTTTTCTCAGCATTTATGTGATAAAATTAAAAAATAGTACATAAAGGGAGAAAAGCGTTAATTAATTAATAATACAAGCTATTTAATGTCATAAAATTAGTCAACCAGTGTTTGCACCAACCACACTGTCTCTTAATGTTTACCCTAAATTTACTTTTAAATGCTGAAAATATTATACTAAAATATTACATAATTATTCTGTTTATTGCAATAATATCAGGAATTTTTTTAATTGATGAAATAATTTGATGTAAACGTTCAATATTAGAAACTTTAATTAAAATTTTTAAACTTCCATGATTTTCCTTAAGCTTATTATTAGCATCAATACTTTGAATTTGTGCCTTTAAATACCCCAAAATATTTAAAACATCAGTCATCAATGCTGGTCGATCTAAATATTGAATTTGAATTTTTGAATTATAAAGATGATGACTAGTTGCTAATAAATTTCACTTAGTGTCAATAATACGTTCTTTACGCTCTGGCAAACTAACATTAGGGCAAATTAAACGATGAACTTTAATGCCTTGCCCTTTAGTAATATAACCTGCAATTGGTTCATCAGGGATAGGTAAACAACAATGAGCCAATGATGTTTTAGTATTGGGGGCATTTTCAATAATAATTTCATTATTACTATTTAAATTCATTGTTGTTTGTTGTTTAGTTTTTAATTCTTGAAATGTTGCTGAGTCACTATATAAAATAGTAGTAACCGCCTGTTCAATTGTATAAGTTCCATTAGCAATATCTAAGCAAAAATCTTCATACGTTTTATATTTTAATGATCTAATTCTTGACATAATAACATTACGTTTTGCAATTTTTCAACGAATGTGATTTTCAATAATATATTCTTCTATTTTTTCCTTTGTTTTTTTTATTTTCTCTTTATTTTCTGTATCTTTAATTTTATTTTCTTGATTAAATTTTTCTTGCTGATTATTTAAATATTTTTTTATTTTATGTTGAGCAAAATTGGTCTTAACAATATTTAATCAATCACGAGAAGGGCGTGCGGTTTTAGCAGTTTTAATTTCAACAATATCACCTGATTTTAAAACAGTATTAATAGGAGAATAAATACCATTTATTCTTGCACCTACTGTTGTTTCACCAATTTCAGTATGAACTTTAAAAGCAAAATCTAAAACAGTTGAACCAAATGGTAATGTTATAACATTACCATTTGGAGTTAATACATAAATTAAATCACTAAAAATATCTTGTCGAATTTCTTTTTCTAAATTATTATCTTTGGCAATATTATCTGCTAATATGTTTTCATCAACATTTGGATTTAAGTCATTTAAATTTAATATTTCTTGAAAAATATTTAATTTTTCATCAATTTCTGCTTGACGTTTCTTAGGATTTTTATTTTCCCCTTCTTTATACCTTCAATGCGAAGCTGCACCTGCTTCAGCAAAATCTTCCATTTCTTCAGTCCTAATTTGTAATTCATAAATTTCATTATCAAAAACAACAGATGTATGTAATGATTGATACATATTATTTTTTGGTGTTGCAATATAATCTTTAAATCTACCCGGAACAGGAGTAAAACTTTGATGAATATAACCCAAAATGGCATAACAACTATCAATAGAATTAGTAACAACTCTAATTGCCAAAATATCATGTATATCATCAAAATCTTTTCCAAAATAATACATTTTACGATAAATAGAATATAAGTGTTTACTACGACCATAAATTTTAAAAATTAAATTTTTATGTTGTGATAATGTTTTACTTAATTCTTTAATAATTTCATTAACTAATTTTTCACGTTTTTCACGATCCAAATTAATAAGATTATCAATTTTTTTATACTCTTTAGGATGTAATACTGCAAAAGAACGATCTTCTAGTTCTGATTGTAATTTACGCATACCTAGACGATGAGCAATAGAAGCGTAAACTTCTAAAGTTTCCTTAGCAATAATTATTTGTTTTTCGGGATTTAAAAAATTAATAGTTCTAATATTGTGTAAACGATCTGCCATTTTAATAATAATGACACGAATATCATGAGCTAAACTTAAATATAATTTACGTAAATAATTAGCTTTAATTTCATTTCTTTTTTCTTTTGCAAAATGACTAACTTTAGTTACAGCTAAAACCAAATTAGCAACTTCCAAACCAAATTCTGCTACTAACTCTTCAAAAGTTGTTGGTGTATCTTCTAAAATATCATGTAAAAATCCTGCTTGTATTGAAGAGACATCCAAATGTCATAATACTAAATTATATGCTGTTGATAAAACATGATAAACATAAGGATCACCATTCTTTCGATATTGATCTTTATGTTTTAATAATGCATATTCATAAGCTACTTTAATTTTTGTAATTTGCTTAGGATCTTTGATAAATGTTTTTGCTTCCTCTAATAATTGGTTAAAATCTTTACAAGTTAAATTATTCATTATTTACTACTTATTAAAACTGAATTATTTCTAGCAGCGGAATATTATCAAAATGATGTTTATTAGCAAATTCAGAAAGCGAAATTAAAGTAGCAATGCCAACTGATTGAGCGCTACTTTGCTTTATTAAATTAAGACAAGCATTAATTGTTCCCGAAGTTGCAATCAAATCATCAATTACTACTACTTTATCTTTTGTTGAAAATACATCTTGCTGCATTTCTAACATAGCAGTACAATACTCTAAATCATAAGTTACTTTATAGGTTTTACCTGGTAATTTACCTTTTTTACGTGCAAGAACTAATTTAATACCCAACTTATATGCTATAGCAGAACCAAAAATAAATCCTCTTGCTTCAGGTGCTAAAATTGCTGTTGCTCCACATTTTTTAATAAAATCTACAAAAATATTAACAACACTTTGAAATGCTTCTGGATTACTTAATATTGGGTTAATATCTTTAAATTGGATACCTTTAATTGGGAAATCAGGAATATTAATAATAATTTTTTTTAATGATTCTTTTGTCATTGCAACCACCTATTCATTAATACCTTTAATAACATATTCATCTGCACCAATGAAATGTTTTTTAATTTTATTAATACGTTTTTTATATCTATAAACTCTTCATTTCTCAAAATAAGTTCAAATAAAAGGAGCAATAAAGTAAGATGATACTAAACTTACTATACAACCTATTAATAATGATAAACTAACTATTCAGAAACTAGGAATAATAAACATAACAATTACTGATGTTATTAACACTACACCATTAATAACTAATGTTCTTGGTAAAGCCTTTTGAACACTTTTATTTGAAATTTCAATTATTTCTTCTGTACTAATAACTTGTGTTTGATTATTATTAATCTTAATTTCACGAATATTATCAAAAATTGACATAATACTAATTATTGTTAAAATCATTACTCCCAATAATATTCCAACAATTGAAGTAGAAATTACAATTTGGAAAATACTAATAATAGCAAGTGTCATTAGTAAACTAAAAATAATAGCTAAAATTAAAGGAATAACATAAGTTAATTGAAATCTAATAATAATATAAATTAAAATAACAATAAAAGATAAAGCAATTGAAATAATCATATTAACTAATAAATCAACACCTGACTTAGCAACAACTAGATCAATTTCTCCTCATTGTAAGATAGATTCTTGTTTTCAATTTCTAGTAATCTCACCTAAAAAATTCTTAAACCTTTGCTGCATACTTTGAGAATTTACTGTTGTTTGAACAATAATCTTAAACTGATATTGTTTTCCTTCACCACCAGCAATTAAGGCAAAATTAATATTTTTAAAATATTTACTAAATTGACTATTATTTTGAATTTCTTTACTAATAAAATCTTTTGCTATTTCTGCTTCTTTAATAATATTGTAATTAGGATCACTTGGATCTTGAGTAATTATACCCATTCCAACAAAATCAGTTCGTTGATCAAAACCAGAGCCAAAATTAGAACCAACTACACCATAAGTAATACCTGAAGCAAGAACAATAATAGCAGAGCCCGAAAGAATTCATTTTGTTAATTTATGAAAATAATTTCAGTTATTTATTTTAAGTTTTGAAAAAATATTTTTAAAATTAACTAATATTTTTTTGTCTTTTGCTTTAACTATTTGAATTTTTAACGGTTTTAATCCATTAATTAATTCTTGTTTCAATTTATTAATTTCTTGTGAAAGATTTAATTTTAAATCTTTTACTTTTGACTTATAAATTGATCTTGATTTACTATGTTCTTTTTTTAATTGCTGTTTATCAACTTTAAATTTTTTAATTAATTCTTTAACTTTATTTTTATAATTAATTTGAAGTTGACATTTTTCTGAAATTAATTGTTCTTTTATTGTTTTATCACTACTTTTAATATTATTTGTATCTACTGAATTATTTAAAACTATAGTACTTTTTCTACTAATATTATTAGTTCCTAAAAGTTGAGGTTTATTTTCTAACCAATTATTTCGTAATACTGCTCATAATATTAATCTTAATAAGATAATTCCAAAAATAATTACACCAAAAGTAGCAATAGAAGTCATAATAATAAAACCTTTGATAGCACGAGTTCCAAATCAAAAAATAGTTAAATTAACAATTAAAATAATAGCGCTACAATCTAATGAAGAGGATAATGTTTTCTTATTTGCTGATTTAAAAGCACTAACCAAAGTTTTACCTTGCATATATTCATTTTTAAAACATTCTAACAAATTAATAATCGTATCTAATAATAATGCAAAACCAATAATTAAAGCAATTACACTTTCGGGAGCAATTATACCATTAATGAAAACAAAACTAACAATAGTAAATAATAAAAATAATGATATTATAATTAGAACAATAATTCCTAACATACGATAATAAAACAGAACAATAGTCATAAGAACAAAGGTAACTAATATAATAATAACAACTGCAATTTTTAAAGATGTTGCACCTAGCGTTGGACTAACATTAGCATAAGATAACATAGTAAAATTATTTTTTGACAATTGTGATGTTAAAACACTTTTCATTTGTTCAACTGTTTCAAGATTAAAAGTATCTGAATTAATTGAAATACTATTGCTAGTTACTTTGACTTCACCAACTCAATATGGAATATAACGATAATCAATAACATCTTCATGTAAAATATCTGAAACATCTGGTAAACGTAGTAAATCTTTAATATAAGGTAATCATGCATTCATAGGTGAACCAATAATAGGAGAAGCAAAAGGATCAAAACGATTAGCAGGATCATATGTATTTTTTTCATCATTAGTATCAACAGAAAGACTATGAACTGAATCTAAATTATCAGAATAAATTCAATTAATACCAAATTGACCATTTTGATTAGGATTTAATAATCGTGCTAAAGTAGGGTCTTGTGCTTTAGCTCTAGCTAAAATGTCACTACCATTACCAAGACCTGGTGTATTATTATCTAATACTGATGCTAATGATGCTTTAATCTTACCATCAGTATCATTTTTAAGATTATCAATTATAAAAGCAAGGGAACGAATACCCTCCATACTACTACGAATATAATCTAATAACTGACCAATATCTGAATAAATATAAAATGTATTTTCTTTAGCAGAAGTAAGTTCTTTTAAAACTGAATCATTTTTAACATCAAAAACAAGTTCTGGGCGATGAGTAACTGAATTATTAACGGCTTTAATGCCAGAAAACACATCACTAGTTAATAATCTTTTATCTCTTTTTGTTCAAGTAGTAGCTTTGTCATCTTTCTTTTCGGTTGCTAATAAGTCATTACCATCTTTATCAACAATATAAGAATAACCACGTCGTGATACACTATGAACAAAAGTAGAGATATCAACTCCCGCATCTTTACTCAACGCTAAATTATACTTATTATGATTACTGCTAGTAATGCTTTCAATATCAACGTTGCTAGTACCTAAAGGGTCAACTCTGTCTTTTAATAAATTAATAACATCTTTTTGTTTACCTTTACCCTCATATTGAACTTGTGTTTGATAACCACCAGCAAACTCAATACTTAATTTACTATTATTTTCAACATATTTAGCACTAAACACTACTGAAATAATTATTGTAGAAACAATAATTATTAAACTAAAAATTCTTAAAAAAAATCCAAGATTTTTAGTTTTTCTTGTCCTAGAAGAAGTGTTCATATTTCTTCACTCCTAAATCAATTTATTTGTATAAACATAGATTGTATATTATTTAAGCACTATATAAGAATACCAACATTCGTTATAAATAACAATTGTTTTACAGTAATATCAAAAATAATTATTTTCTAAATAAAATTAGGCGGCATTGGTTAGATAAGTTTACTTTCTTGTCTTCAAATCTGTACAAATTGATTTGGAGGCATTTTCAATCTAATAACTATTCTATCATTGTTTCAATATCTAACAAATTTTTCTAATATTTTATTAAAACTTTCCATACTTTCAAAAGTGCTACCAAACATCATTTTAAAATCTCTTTTAATTCAACGATTTAAACATTCACTAACTTGATTACCTTTAAAACCTGATAGACTTTTTGAGTGAATTAGATTAGTACTTGTATTAAAAACTTTACTAACAATTTCGCTTGTATTAGCAGAACCTAAATCTGATTGAATAGTCGTAAAATTACATTGTTTAGCACTCGCTAATTCTATTTGATTAACCACATTTAACACAGTTTTGGCATTTTCACTTTTGTTTATTTTTCAGCCAACAATTGAATTACTGTACATATCAGTAGCAAAAACAACTAATAATTTTGTTTTTTTATCACCAATAATTATATTTTTAAATCATGTGCCATCCATACTAACTTTTTCAAGAAAGTTATTACTTGAAAAATTACGTTTTAATAAATCTTTATTATTTTTTAAATCACTATTTTCTACTACTCTATTTGTTGATTTAGGTTCTAATAATAATTTAATATTATTATCTTTTAATATTTGTTTTATGCTTGTTTTACTGCATTTAAGACCTTTATTTTTTATTTTTAACTCTAATCTTACTTTTTCAAAACTAGTGATATTAATGTACTTTTTTTCATTTTTAATGAGAACTATTTTGTTTATTGCTTGTATCAAATTATCATTAATTTTTGATTGATATTGCTTTTTACCTTTTTTTACTCATAAATAGTATGCTGTTTTGCTAATAGCTATGTAAACAATAATTTTATTTAATTGATGACCTTTTTGCTTATATTTTTCTACTATTAAAAAACACTTATATTTTAATAATTTACTATTTTTTCCTCTTGTTAATTTCTTTTCACAGGCTAATTGCTCCTTTAAAAGTTCTTTTTCAACCTCATCTTTTAAAGCTTGTTTTCTAAATTTATCAATTTCTTTGTTTAATAGTTTAATTTCAATATCTTTCTTATCGATCCTGTGAGAAGTTTGGGATTTAGAAATTTTGGTGAATGCATTTTCACCTTTAATTTGATATTGGTTAACCCAATTATAAATTAATACTGGAGTTGATAATTTATATTTGACTTGAATTTCATGTATTTTTAGTTTTTTATCAACTAAATACTCATTAACAACGGCTAATTTTGTTTCTTTTGAATAAACTTTATAATTCATAATTTCTCCTTCTGTATTAATTATTTTTAATTATATTACAGATTGAAAATATTAATTGGTAAACTTAAGTGACTGATGCCATATATCGATGATCATTACATTCAAAAATAATTTTATGAAAATAAAATTATTTAATAATACCTAAAAAATATTCATCCATGACTTATTCCTTCTTTTCTATTCTTACTATTAATTAGATGAAAAAGAAAAATAAACCTTTTTATTTTTTAAAATTATGTTCAATTGAAAGCACATCATCATCATTTTCAATTGTTTCTAGTAATATATCAATTAATTTAATTTGCTGTTGATCAGTAATAGTAATCAATTCATGGGGAATATTAACAATTTCATTAGTAATAAAATCATTAATATTATTTTTTTCTAATAAATTAGTTACAGCATTTAACTGTTTAGGATTAACTTCAATATCAATAATATCTTCATTTTTTTCAATATTAAAAATCTCAAAATCAATTATTAACTCTAATATTTCTTCAACTGATAATAAACTTGAAAATTGAATTACCCCCGCTGTTTGAAATAAATATTGAACAGAATTAGTAGCAGCTAAATGACCACCTAATTTATTAAAATAACTTCGAATATTACTTGCAGTTCGATTTTTATTATCAGTTAAACAATGAATAATTAGGGCAATATTACTTGGTCCATATCCTTCATAAGTGATTGTTTCATAATTGGTTGTTTCATTTTTATTACTAGCTTTATTAATAGCACGATTAATATTATCCTTTGGCATATTTATATGTCGTGCTTTTTCTAACATTAATTTCAATCGCGGATTATTTTCAACATTTGCACCACCTAATTTAACAGCAACATAAATTTCTCTTGATAATTTTTGAAAAATTTTACCACGTTTGTTATCTTGGGCATCTTTACGATGTTTAATATTTGCATATTGTGAATGTCCAGCCATATTCTCATTCCTTTATTTTTTTCTTGTTCATTTTGAAGCTTGCGGTACAGGTATTCTTTTGTGTGCACTATTCTGATGCATAAATTCAATTTTATTAATTACTGATGATGGTATTAATGATTTATTTCCTAGTAAATACTGATCTAATTGTTCATACTTAAATTGCATTTCCATTTCATCAGTTTGTCCATCTCATAAACCGGCAGTTGGCTTACGGATAATGATCTCTTCACTAACTTTTAATATCTTTGCTGCAGCAAAAACATCTTTTTTTAACAAATGAATAATTGGTAATAAATCAACACCACCATCACCATATTTAGTAAAATAACCAATGTGTCATTCATCACTATTATCTGTTCCTACAACTAAATAATTATGATTTTGCGCATATGCATAAAGAGTATTCATTCTTAATCTAGCTTTTAAATTACCTAAAATTAATTTTGATTTTTCTATATTAATCTCATTTTCTAATGTTTTTTTAAAAATTAAAAAAACATTATTTAAATTAACTACTTTGGCATTTAATTTATGAATATTAACTAAATTATTTGCATATTCTAAATCAATATCTGGTGAAAAACAAGGCATAATTAATGCTAAATGATCATTAGGAAAAGCTTTTTTAATCAATAATGCTACTACTGCTGAGTCAACACCACCACTTAAACCAACAATTAAACCTTTGGCATTTGCTTTTTTTACTTCACTTTGTAAAAATTTAATAATTTCCTGTAAATATTGTTCTAAATTCATAATTATTCACTCTCTTTTATTTCTTCAGACATTTCAAAAATATTGTTATAATGTCCAGCAATTTTATTATGGGTTTTATCTAAAGTTTCAATTGCTTTATTAGTTGTATCAAAACCAGCCTTAACTTTTTCTCATCTATCAACCCAACGATCAAAATCATCTTTGAATAAACGTAATTTTTTTGCCATTTTTTCTAAATTTTTATTAAAATCAATGTCTTTACGATTTTTATCAACTATAAATAAAACAGCAGATAAAGTAGTAGGAGAGGTAATTCAAACACGTTTCTTAAAAGCATATTCAACAATATCATCAGCAAATTGTGCGTAAATAAAAGCAAATATTTCTTCAGAAGGAATAAACATTACTGCGCTAGAAATCTTATTTTTAATATTAATATATTTTCCAACTTCATCAATTCGTTTACGAATATCATTACGAAAATCTTTTAAATAATTTTCTTTAACTTTAATATCTTCACTTACTAAATACCTTTGATAGTTATCAATTGAAAACTTTGAATCAATAGCAATTCCTTCTTTTTCAGAATCTGTTTTTACATAGGCATCAACAACTTTGCCATCAATTGTTTTATATTGTCGCTCTCATAATTTTTGATTTGAACCTAACATATTAGTTAAAATTTTTTCTAAAACAAATTCACCAACATTACCACGTTTTTTAGTATTAATAAAAACTTCCTGTAAACTTTGAATATTATCATTAATTTTACCTAAAACAGTTGATGATTCTTGTAACTTTGCTAAATCTTTAATAACATCTACTACTTGTCTTTGAATGACATCAGCATTACGTTTATAATCATCTTCTTTTTTATCTAAATTTTTTTGAAAATTATCAATATTACTCATTAAATTAATTAATTTTTCGGTTTTATCACGATCTGAACCATTTCATGATGTTTTAAAATCATTTAATTGTTCTTTTAAAGTTTCTACTTGCATTTTTAAAAAATCTTGTGCAATTGGGTCACTAGTAACCTTTTGACTTTTTTTAATTTGCATATAAATTATTAAGCCACCAATACTACTAACAATTAAAATAACTACCAATAAACTAATTACTATTTCCATTTCCTATTTTCCTTTGCCCTATTTTTTATTCTTCTTCTCAAATCATATCATAATTAAAAATCTTAACATGATCACTTTTTTTTATTCCTTGCTTTCTTAATTCATTATAAATTCCTAAATCTTGTAATTTAATTTTAAATAATAAAATATTATGATAATTATTTAAAGGATTTTTTTGATATATTACTTCAACGGTTTTACCAGAAATAGTTCATTGATTACTTGCAATTTTAGTAATAATAATTTGTGGAACATATTCTTTATTAATATATTCATAAAGAATATGTTCTTCATTATTTTCATCATTATTATTAACTTGATGCAGTTGTTCTTTTTCAACAGCTTTAGCAATATCTTTAATTAATATATCCAAACTAATATGTTTCATAGCAGAAATTGCAATTATTGGTAATTTAATTTGTTCTTTTAATTTCTCTAAATTAGTTTGTGCATCTGGTAAATCAATTTTATTTGCAACAATTAAATGCGGTTTTTTTGTCAAATCTTTATTATAGCTTTCTAATTCATTCATAATTAATTGATAATTTAAAAAATGATCTTGAGTCTTATCACTAATATCAATCATATGTACTAAAACTTGACAACGTTCAATATGACGCAAAAATTGTAAACCTAGTCCTTTTCCTAGACTAGCTCCTGCTATTAATCCAGGTAAATCCGCTATAACAAAATTATTATTTTTATCAACTCTAACAACACCTAAATGTGGATTAAGAGTAGTAAAAGGATAATCAGCAACCGTTGGAGTTGAAGCAGAAATAGCTCCTAATAATGTTGATTTACCAGCATTAGGTAAACCAACTAATCCTGCATTGGCCAATAATTTCAACTCACAAATTATTTCAAAATGTTGTCCAGGCATTCCTTTTTCACATATTTTAGGTACTCGATTTATTGCCGAAGCAAAACGTGCATTTCCTCGTCCACCAAGACCACCGGCAGCAATTATTATTTCTTGTTTATCTTTAATAATATCACCAAGAATATTTTGAGTTTTGTTATCTCTAATAATAGTACCCAAAGGAACTTTTACATAAGTATTGACTCCTTTACGTCCATGCATATTTTTGGGTGCACCATTTTTACCATCTTCAGCAGTTATCTCTTTATTTTTACGTAAGTCTAATAAAGTATTCATACCTGAATCACCAATAAAGATGATATTACCGCCTCTTCCTCCATCTCCACCAGATGGACCACCTTTGGCTACATAAAGTTCACGACGAAAAGCAACAACACCATCACCACCTTTGCCAGCAGTAACTTTTAATTTTGTTACATCTATAAAACGCATTTCTTACTCCTTTTTTATATTAATAATAAGTCTTATTATATAGTGTTAACATTTTTGTGTAAAATGCTATTTTATTTTTCATATAATTTTAGTATACAGATATTATTGGGCATCAGTCACTTAAGTTTACCAATTAATTACATATTCAAATTCTATTTTTATTACATTAATAATTTAAAATATTCTTAATTATAATATCAACTATCTGTCTAGCAACTTCCACTTTTGAACCAACCAAATTATAATTATTATTTTTAAAATAAAAATCAATTTCTGTTTCATTTTTACCCATAACACTAATATTATTAATACAAATACCATCACAATTTTTAATTTTCATTTTTTCAATACCAAGATTTTTATCATTAAATTCTTGAGCAGCAAAACCAATTAAAACTTGTTGTGCTTTCTGCTTACCTAAAAATGCCAATACATCAATATTAGCAATCAGTGATAAAGATAAATTTTCATTTTTATTTTTAATTATTTTATTAGGAATATATGTACTTACTTTATAATCATTTAAAGCAGCAGCACATATTACAATATCAGCATTATCAAATTTTTTTTTCATTGCTAAGAACATTTTTTCATTAGTATTCGCTTTAATAATAGTTAGGTTTTTTTGCGATTTAATTTCAAAATCACAATCACCTGCAACTAATACTACCTTAGCATTAGTTTTAAGAAAAGCATCTACTAATGCTTTACCCATTTTTCCTGAAGAATTATTAGTAATATAACGAATTGGATCAATATAAGCTCTAGTGCGACCAATATTAATTAAAATTTTTTTATTAGATAAATCAATATTTTTTTTTAAAAAATCTTTAATTATTGTTAATGCACTATCTGGACTTTTAACCCGTCCATCACCAATCATCTTACAGGCCAACATTCCTGAATCTGGAGGAATAATAGTAATGTTTTCAAAATTAGATAATTCTAATAAATTTTTTTGAAAACTTTGATTGTGATACATATTATGATTCATTGCTGAAAATAATATCTTTTCTGCTTTGGAAGCCAAAAATACTGATAATGCTAAACTATCAGCAATTGCTAAATTTGCTTTACTAATAAAACTCATAGTAGCAGGATAAACAACAATTAAATCTGTTTTAATTGCTAAATTAGTATGAGTAATTAAATCTCCTTTAACATATGAATCTTGTTCAAACATTTCAGAATAATAAGAAAATGTTTTATCTTCTAGAAAATGTAAAGAACTTTTAGTACAAATAATATCAACTAAAAATTCTTTTTTTAATTGTTTTAATAAAATTAAAGCTTTGTTTGCTGCAATACTACCAGTAATTATTAAAGTAATATGTTTCATTATTTTCTCCTATCATATCATTAAACATAAAATAAACAAACAAAACCTATCTTCAAAATATGATAGCATTGAAAATAGGTTTTTATTATTAAAAATTTATTTTTACTTTTTATCAAGTATAACTGAAACTCGTGTTTTATTTTTTTTAAAAATAGTATACTTAACAATTCCTGATTTTAAAGCAAATAAGGTGTCATCACCACCACGTCCTACATTTTCACCAGGGTGAATTTTAGTTCCACGTTGACGATAAATAATTGTTCCCACTTTTAAACTTTGTCCATCACCAATTTTAGCACCTAAACGTTTAGAATGTGAATCACGACCATTACGAGTTGAACCCACTCCTTTTTTTGAAGCAAATAATTGTAAATTTAATTTATAAAACATAATTACACCTCCTTTATGTTAATATATTTTGGATATTGTTCTTTAATAGTTTTTAATTGTCAAAGCATTGTTTTTAAAATGATTTGACAATTATTAGTGAAACTAGTAACTTTAAGTTTCACTAATCCAGCAGTATTATTAATTACTTGAACTTGATTATTCTCAAGTTCATGAAGTGCATTTAGTGTACCAATAACAATGGCTGAAATCCCTGCACAAACAATATCATTTCCAATTTTTGAAAAATTAGCATGACCAGTAATTATAACTTCTGCAATGTTACTATTTTGATAATTATAAGTAACTTTAACCATAATTTAATATTACCTTAAATTATTTTTTATTATTTTTATCATCTTCTTTAACAACTTTAACAGTCATATTTTTATGATCAAAAATAGTTTTTAAATTACCTTCACTAACAACAGTTTTAGTGTTATCTGGTTCTGCAATATTATCCTTAACAACTGATTTAGCTTTAACAACTTTTTCTTTTGTAAGCTCTTTTTTTATTTTACTAACTACTGATTTTGGCTCTTTAATAATAGGAGTTACTACTTCAGAAATTACTTCTTTTTTTACTTCATCTTTAATTACTGATTTTGATTGTTTCGCCTTCTTATCAACAAGACTTTTACCAGCAAGTAAAATATCAGTAATTAATACCTTTGTATATGGCTGACGGTGTCCATACATTGTTTTTGAATTTTTCTTAGGTTTATATTTAAACACTCGAATCTTTTTTGCTTTATCTTGTTTAATAATCTCACCATGAACTTCAGCACCTTTTAGGAAAGGTTTACCAAATTGTTGATCAATCATCAATATTTTGTCAAAAATAATCTTATCTTTAGCTTTGCCAACAAGTTTTTCAACAAAAATCTCTTGACCATAGGAAACATTAATTTGTTTTCCTCCTGTTTGAATAACTACAAACATTTTTCTTATTACCTCCAGTTTAGACTCGCCTTATAGGTGGAATAAATCACTTGTTAACCTAAAGTAGAGCGGTTGAAACTGCATAAACAGTCTTAAATATTATAAAGTATTTTTTATTAAAAGCAATACAAAATTTAGTAATTATACACATAATTTAAATAGACTTACTGCATAACTAGTTAACTTTTTATTTTTTTGTTATTATTAAAATAAAATTTGAATAGTTAAGGATAAACTTTATGACATATTTTGAATTAAAAGATAAATCTGATCAATATTTTCGTAAAATAGTGGGTATTAATAAACTCGTTTTTAACGAAATTTTAAATATTTTATTAGAACATCAAAAACTCAAAACTACTATTGGTGGAAGGCCATATAAAATGTCAATAGAAGATCGACTAGTAATGAGTTTAAGATATTTATATGAAAATCGTACATATCATAGTATTGGTGCTGAGTATGGTATGGTTGATACTACTGCTTTACGAAATATTCGTTCAATTGAAGATATTTTAATAAAGAATAATAAGTTTAATAATTTAACAAATAAAAATATTTTTTTAAAAAGAAGAATTAAAAAATAAAATTTTGATAATTGATGTAACAGAGGTAGAAACAGAACGACCAAAATATAACCAAAAAGATTGATTTTCTGGTAAAAAATGAATGCATACTGTTAAGTTTCAAACCGTAATTAATGCAAATACTAATGAAATTTTAAATATTTTTTCTGATATTGGTAAAAATCATGATTTTAAAACTTTTAAGAATTCAAAGTTAAAGTTTTTACCAGAAACTATAATTCTTGCAGATAAAGGTTATCAAGGTTTACAAAAAATTCATGCTAATACATTTTTACCCATTAAAATTAGCAAAAATAATCCTAAAACAAATAAAACCAAAATCTTTAATAAGATTATTAATAAAACTCGTAGAAAAATTGAACATGTTTTTGCATTTTTAAAATGTTTTAAGATTATTGGTTATAAATTTAGAAAAGCCAGAAAACGAATATTTTTAAGATTTAATTTAATTGCAGGATTTTATAATTTATCATTAAAACTTAAAAACGTTATGCAGTAAGTCTAATGTATATAAGTTATTGCCAATAAACGTAAAATTCCGAAATAAAATCTAATTAAAGGTGATTGAAAATGAATATTTTAGACATAATAAATAAATTTCCAAACCAAGAATCTTGTATAAAATTTTTAGAAGAAATAAGATGAAATAACAAACCAAAATGTCTTTTTTGTTTTAGTGAAAAAGTTAACTCTGTTTTAAAAGAGTCGCGTTATAAATGCAAAAAATGTCATAAGTCTTTTAGTGTAACTGCTCAAACTATTTTTCATCATACACGTGTACCACTTCAAAAGTGATTTATTTTAATAGTATTAATGGCTAATGCTAAAAAAAGTTTATCATCATCTCAAGCTTCAAGAGACTTAAATTTACGTTTAGCAACTGTATGAAAAATGATGCATAAAATTAGAAAGGCAATGGCTAATGATGAGATTAAATTATTAGCAAAAATATTAGAGATGGATGAAACATATGTGGGTGGAAAACCGCGTAAATATAATGATGTTGATAATAAAAATAACTCATTACGTGATAGAGGAACTAGTAAAGAGTGTGTTGTTGGCATTATTGAACGAAATGGTAATGTTAAATTATTTCATGCAAAAAATAAAAGTATTAAATCTGAAGATTTAATGAAAATAGTTAAAGAAAATGTTGATATTAACAATTCTATTCTTTTTACTGATGAATATCGTGGATATTATAAAATGAATAAAATTTCGGAATTTTACGTTTATTGGCAATAACTTATATACATTATTATTTCTGAAAACTATAATTAGATATTAGTAAAATAAAATCTAATTAAAGGTGATTGAAAATGAATATTTTAGACATAATAAATAAATTTCCAAACCAAGAATCTTGTATAAAATTCCGTATTTTTTTATCTTCTTTTAAATTCAACATAATTAATTCTCTCTTTCTATAATTTTTAATATTTCTTGTATTTCAATATATTTTTTATTTTTAAGTAATTTTTCATTACATAAATTTTTAATTAATTCTATTTTTTCAACATTTAATAACATATTAATTTCCTTTAATACTTTAAATAAAATATTTTTTCATTATGAGTATTTATATCTTTTATTGGTGTAACAATATAATTAATTGCTAAATCATTATCATTATAAGGATTATTTATTTTAAAACTTTTCATATCTTGTTCTCATTTAATGTTATATTTAAAACATTCTTGATTTTTATCATTTAGACTTACTGCATAACTAGTTAACTTTTTATTTTTTTGTTATTATTAAAATAAAATTTGAATAGTTAAGGATAAACTTTATGACATATTTTGAATTAAAAGATAAATCTGATCAATATTTTCGTAAAATAGTGGGTATTAATAAACTCGTTTTTAACGAAATTTTAAATATTTTATTAGAACATCAAAAACTCAAAACTACTATTGGTGGAAGGCCATATAAAATGTCAATAGAAGATCGACTAGTAATGAGTTTAAGATATTTATATGAAAATCGTACATATCATAGTATTGGTGCTGAGTATGGTATGGTTGATACTACTGCTTTACGAAATATTCGTTCAATTGAAGATATTTTAATAAAGAATAATAAGTTTAATAATTTAACAAATAAAAATATTTTTTTAAAAAGAAGAATTAAAAAATAAAATTTTGATAATTGATGTAACAGAGGTAGAAACAGAACGACCAAAATATAACCAAAAAGATTGATTTTCTGGTAAAAAATGAATGCATACTGTTAAGTTTCAAACGGCATTGGTTAGATAAGTTTACTTTCTTGTCTTCAAATCTGTACAAATTGATTTGGAGGCATTTTCAATCTAATAACTATTCTATCATTGTTTCAATATCTAACAAATTTTTCTAATATTTTATTAAAACTTTCCATACTTTCAAAAGTGCTACCAAACATCATTTTAAAATCTCTTTTAATTCAATGATTTAAACATTCACTAACTTGATTACCTTTAAAACCTGATAGACTTTTTGAGTGAATTAGATTAGTACTTGTATTAAAAACTTTACTAACAATTTCGCTTGTATTAGCAGAACCTAAATCTGATTGAATAGTCGTAAAATTACATTGTTTAGCACTCGCTAATTCTATTTGATTAACCACATTTAACACAGTTTTGGCATTTTCACTTTTGTTTATTTTTCAGCCAACAATTGAATTACTGTACATATCAGTAGCAAAAACAACTAATAATTTTGTTTTTTTATCACCAATAATTATATTTTTAAATCATGTGTCATCCATACCAACTTTTTCAAGAAAGTTATTACTTGAAAAATTACGTTTTAATAAATCTTTATTATTTTTTAAATCACTATTTTCTACTACTCTATTTGTTGATTTAGGTTCTAATAATAATTTAATATTATTATCTTTTAATATTTGTTTTATGCTTGTTTTACTGCATTTAAGACCTTTATTTTTTATTTTTAACTCTAATCTTACTTTTTCAAAACTAGTGATATTAATGTACTTTTTTTCATTTTTAATGAGAACTATTTTGTTTATTGCTTGTATCAAATTATCATTAATTTTTGATTGATATTGCTTTTTACCTTTTTTTACTCATAAATAGTATGCTGTTTTGCTAATAGCTATGTAAACAATAATTTTATTTAATTGATGACCTTTTTGCTTATATTTTTCTACTATTAAAAAACACTTATATTTTAATAATTTACTATTTTTTCCCCTTGTTAATTTCTTTTCACAGGCTAATTGCTCCTTTAAAAGTTCTTTTTCAACCTCATCTTTTAAAGCTTGTTTTCTAAGTTTATCAATTTCTTTGTTTAATAGTTTAATTTCAATATCTTTCTTATCGATCCTGTGAGAAGTTTGGGATTTAGAAATTTTGGTGAATGCATTTTCACCTTTAATTTGATATTGGTTAACCCAATTATAAATTAATACTGGAGTTGATAATTTATATTTGACTTGAATTTCATGTATTTTTAGTTTTTTATCAACTAAATACTCATTAACAACGGCTAATTTTGTTTCTTTTGAATAAACTTTATAATTCATAATTTCTCCTTCTGTATTAATTATTTTTAATTATATTACAGATTGAAAATATTAATTGGTAAACTTAAGTGACTGATGCCATTATTTTTCTAAAATTAATATAAGTTTTTAACTCATTACTTTTTCAAAAGTAAATGAGTTTTTTTATTTTTAGATAAGGAAGATTAAAAGAAATGGCTAAAGATAAAAATATCCTTAATGAAACAATTGATTATTTACCATTGATTGGTGCTGGATTAGGAGCAATTGATGGTCTTTCATGAACAAATCCACTGCCTGTTACAAACATTGCAATTGGTGCTGCAGCCGGAGAAATAGCAGGTTATCAAATTAAAAAAGCCGTAAAAAATAAAGATAAAAATAAAACTAAAGTTGGAACATCATTAATTTGTGGTGCTGGTGCTGGTGCTGATGTATTAAATGCAACATTAAATCCACAAGCATCATTAATGAATACATTAGAAGCAACTGCTGGTGGTATTGTAATTGCTAAAAGTGGGGCAAATACATTGTTGATAAAGGTAGTAGTTATATAAACTCTAGACCATAATATCAAATATTGAAACAAGGATATAAAATCAAGAAAAAAGTAAATAAAATTCAAGATTTTTCTTCAATAAAAAAAGAAGCAAATAAATTAGATCAACAAAAACAACACACAAAAAAACAAAAAAAATTAAAGTTACTATAAATAAAATAAAAAGTTACCAATTAAGGTAACTTTTATAATTAAATTAATTTATTATTAGGACTATTTTCTTTTAACTGTTATATCTTAATATATGATTTTTTTGTTTTTTTCTTAATACTAATAATAAAACAATACTTGTTAAAAAAATACCAATAACAGCACCAGCAATTGAAATAATAAAACGTATTAAAATTTGTTGAGGAGTTAAAAAGTATCCCGACAAATAAAATAATGATAAAACAAAAGCAAATGGAATACTATATGTAAATTGATCTAATTGATGTAATTTTAACTTATATGTAATAAAGGTTATAATAAAAGTAAATATGATTAAACTTAAACTAGAAAGTACCATTATTCAAAAAGGTAATTTAAAAGTAAAAGTAAAATCAGTACCAGTAGTAAAAAAAAGAATAATTCCTGGAATTAATACTTGTATTATTAAATAACCAACACTTATCAAAAACTTAGTTCTTGGAAATGTATTTTCACTATTATTTTCAAAATTAACTTCTTGGTTTTTATTTTTCATACTTATCCTCTTCTATAATATAATTCTTTACAATTTTAACATGCTTTTACTAATAATTAAATAAGATTTATATTTATTAAATAACACTTATTTTAATACAAAAATTTAAAATAAAAATAATAATAGTTTTCCACAATTTAATGAAATTAAAAATTACTTATCTTATAAATTAAGTAATTTTTTTGATTTAATTTTTGTTTTATTTTGTAAATCTGTAGGCATTGGTTAGATAAGTTTACTTTCTTGTCTTCAAATCTGTACAAATTGATTTGGAGGCATTTTCAATCTAATAACTATTCTATCATTGTTTCAATATCTAACAAATTTTTCTAATATTTTATTAAAACTTTCCATACTTTCAAAAGTGCTACCAAACATCATTTTAAAATCTCTTTTAATTCAACGATTTAAACATTCACTAACTTGATTACCTTTAAAACCTGATAGACTTTTTGAGTGAATTAGATTAGTACTTGTATTAAAAACTTTACTAACAATTTCGCTTGTATTAGCAAAACCTAAATCTGATTGAATAGTCGTAAAATTACATTGTTTAGCACTCGCTAATTCTATTTGATTAACCACATTTAACACAGTTTTGGCATTTTCACTTTTGTTTATTTTTCAGCCAACAATTGATTTACTGTACATATCAGTAGCAAAAACAACTAATAATTTTGTTTTTTTATCACCAATAATTATATTTTTAAATCATGTGCCATCCATACCAACTTTTTCAAGAAAGTTATTACTTGAAAAATTACGTTTTAATAAATCTTTATTATTTTTTAAATCACTATTTTCTACTACTCTATTTGTTGATTTAGGTTCTAATAATAATTTAATATTATTATCTTTTAATATTTGTTTTATGCTTGTTTTACTGCATTTAAGACCTTTATTTTTTATTTTTAACTCTAATCTTACTTTTTCAAAACTAGTGATATTAATGTACTTTTTTTCATTTTTAATGAGAACTATTTTGTTTATTGCTTGTATCAAATTATCATTAATTTTTGATTGATATTGCTTTTTACCTTTTTTTACTCATAAATAGTATGCTGTTTTGCTAATAGCTATGTAAACAATAATTTTATTTAATTGATGACCTTTTTGCTTATATTTTTCTACTATTAAAAAACACTTATATTTTAATAATTTACTATTTTTTCCCCTTGTTAATTTCTTTTCACAGGCTAATTGCTCCTTTAAAAGTTCTTTTTCAACCTCATCTTTTAAAGCTTGTTTTCTAAGTTTATCAATTTCTTTGTTTAATAGTTTAATTTCAATATCTTTCTTATCGATCCTGTGAGAAGTTTGGGATTTAGAAATTTTGGTGAATGCATTTTCACCTTTAATTTGATATTGGTTAACCCAATTATAAATTAATACTGGAGTTGATAATTTATATTTGACTTGAATTTCATGTATTTTTAGTTTTTTATCAACTAAATACTCATTAACAACGGCTAATTTTGTTTCTTTTGAATAAACTTTATAATTCATAATTTCTCCTTCTGTATTAATTATTTTTAATTATATTACAGATTGAAAATATTAATTGGTAAACTTAAGTGACTGATGCCTGAATCAATTATAGAAAAACTGGTTTTTTCTTTTCGATGATTATTGATACGAACTTTTCTAACTAATTTTTTTTAAAATTAATTGTCATATGCTAGGTTCTTTACCATTATTTTTACTTCAAATTTGAAAATAATAATATACAGTTTGTCATTTTGGAAAATTTTTTGGTAACATTCTTCATTGACAACCACTTTTTAATACATATAAAACTGCACAAAATACTTCATATAAATCTAAATTTCTTGGTTTTGTTTTCTTTTTGACATTTTCTAAAATTAATCTTATGTTCTCAAATTGTTCTTTAGTGACATGACTTGGATAATTTTTATGCATATATACCTCTTATTTTAAAATATATAGTAATTTTACCTTATTCTCTAAAAGATTCTAAACAGGTTCTAATAATAATTTAACGGAATTTTACGTTTATTGGCAATAACTTATATACATTATTATTTCTGAAAACTATAATTAGATATTAGTAAAATAAAATCTAATTAAAGGTGATTGAAAATGAATATTTTAGACATAATAAATAAATTTCCAAACCAAGAATCTTGTATAAAATTTTTAGAAGAAATAAGATGAAATAACAAACCAAAATGTCTTTTTTGTTTTAGTGAAAAAGTTAACTCTGTTTTAAAAGAGTCGCGTTATAAATGCAAAAAATGTCATAAGTCTTTTAGTGTAACTGCTCAAACTATTTTTCATCATACACGTGTACCACTTCAAAAGTGATTTATTTTAATAGTATTAATGGCTAATGCTAAAAAAAGTTTATCATCATCTCAAGCTTCAAGAGACTTAAATTTACGTTTAGCAACTGTATGAAAAATGATGCATAAAATTAGAAAGGCAATGGCTAATGATGAGATTAAATTATTAGCAAAAATATTAGAGATGGATGAAACATATGTGGGTGGAAAACCGCGTAAATATAATGATGTTGATAATAAAAATAACTCATTACGTGGTAGAGGAACTAGTAAAGAGTGTGTTGTTGGCATTATTGAACGAAATGGTAATGTTAAATTATTTCATGCAAAAAATAAAAGTATTAAATCTGAAGATTTAATGAAAATAGTTAAAGAAAATGTTGATATTAACAATTCTATTCTTTTTACTGATGAATATCGTGGATATTATAAAATGAATAAAATTTTACCACATGAACAAGTTAATCACAAAAAATATTTTTCTTATAATGGTATTCATACAAATACAATAGAAAGTTTTTGAGCAATATTAAAAAGAGGTTTTATCGGCCAATTTCATTGAGTTTCAAAAAAATGACTCCAATCTTATTTAAATGAATTTTGTTTTAAATATAATAACCGTAAAGAAAAAATCACATTTAAAAATATCATAATTAAATTATTTATTAAGAATTAAGTGTTAACCAATAAGCGTAAAATTCCGTAATTTAATATTATTATCTTTTAATATTTGTTTTATGCTTGTTTTACTGCATTTAAGACCTTTATTTTTTATTTTTAACTCTAATCTTACTTTTTCAAAACTAGTGATATTAATGTACTTTTTTTCATTTTTAATGAGAACTATTTTGTTTATTGCTTGTATCAAATTATCATTAATTTTTGATTGATATTGCTTTTTACCTTTTTTTACTCATAAATAGTATGCTGTTTTGCTAATAGCTATGTAAACAATAATTTTATTTAATTGATGACCTTTTTGCTTATATTTTTCTACTATTAAAAAACACTTATATTTTAATAATTTACTATTTTTTCCCCTTGTTAATTTCTTTTCACAGGCTAATTGCTCCTTTAAAAGTTCTTTTTCAACCTCATCTTTTAAAGCTTGTTTTCTAAGTTTATCAATTTCTTTGTTTAATAGTTTAATTTCAATATCTTTCTTATCGATCCTGTGAGAAGTTTGGGATTTAAAAATTTTGGTGAATGCATTTTCACCTTTAATTTGATATTGGTTAACCCAATTATAAATTAATACTGGAGTTGATAATTTATATTTGACTTGAATTTCATGTATTTTTAGTTTTTTATCAACTAAATACTCATTAACAACGGCTAATTTTGTTTCTTTTGAATAAACTTTATAATTCATAATTTCTCCTTCTGTATTAATTATTTTTAATTATATTACAGATTGAAAATATTAATTGGTAAACTTAAGTGACTGATGCCCTTACCTCAATTAACTGCTTACTTTTTAATTTTCATTCTTCTTAAGAATGCTATAACTACTGGAATAGCTAAAATAACTAATAAAAAAGTACTACCAATAATTATAATATTTCAATTATTAATTAAAGTTGTTGTTAGTTTTATTTCTGGTAAAACAAAAGGGTTATTTTTATTTTTATCATCATGTTTAACATTAGCATATAAATGATTAATTAAATCGTGCTCATAAAATAATATTCAATAACGTAATTGACCTGGATTTAGTACATCAATTGCACAATCTATATTAGTAGTTTCTTGTAAATACTGATTAAAATCAATACCAGATTGACTATTAGCAAAATTAGTAAAACCAGAAAACTTAGTTGATAAAGGATTAATATTATAAATATTTAAATATTGTCTTGAAGAACTATCAACTTTATCATTTACTATTCTTTGTAATAAATAAATAGTATGATCTTCAGATTGATATGTTTTTAATGGTTGATTTGAAATAGGTGTTACCTTTTCTTCTTGCGGAACAAGATTATCATCAACACGCTGATATGTTCATTTATCTTCACTAACATTAGCGGTGATAACAGCTTCTGATTTAATTTGACTAAAAGTAATCATTTGTAAATTACTATTTTTTTCATTATTAATAAAATATTGATGAATTAATGAAGATTTATCTTCTTTTTCATTAATAACTTGAATGTCTGGCATAGAACTATTAATAGTAAGTGTTTCTTGTCTTAAAACAGTACTACCATCACTATCATTTCATTTAAAATTATATATAGTGGGCTTATTTTTACTATAATCTTGGTTTAAAATAGCATAGTCAAAAGTTTTATTACTATTAGTTTTAACATTTTTTTTTATTTCTCTGTTTTCATTATTAATAGAAATTTCTAATCCTGTTTTTTCAAAAGGAGGATGCACATAAAAAACAAACATTTCATTACTAAAACTATCCTTAGTATTTGCAAATGGTCCAATTGGAAATATTTTAGCACGAGTTTCAAAATTAGATTTTTGAAAATTAGTACTTGGTTGTAAATTATATGGAACTTCCATTAAAGTATTAATGTCACTTGCTTCATATATTGTCGCAAAAAGTCCTGCATCAATACTTTCTTTAATTATTTGATGATATTGTAAAATTAAATTATTACTTTTTTCATTAAAAGTATGACCAAAAGCGCCTGCAGTAAGAAAACCTTGTGCATTTTTAAAATAACTACTATTATCATTAATAATATTTTTTAATTGACTATAACCTTGATCATTAATAATATCCTTGGTTTCAATATTACTATGTGTTCAATCATTATTAATAATTTGATCATAACTATCAAAATTAACATTTAATGGTGTATTTTTAATATTATTATATAAATATTGTGAATCATTATTTCAAGATTTAATGCTATTAACTAAGTTACGATTTGATGATTTAACAGTAATATGAAAGCCATTAACTTTACTATTACTAGTTTGGTGATTTTTATTATTAAAACTAATACTTAATACTAAGGTTACTAATAAACTGCTAGCACTAAGTAATAAAATTAATTTTTGTTTAAAATGTTTCATAATATTTCCTTATAAATCTAATATTTAAAAGTTACTTTAAATTACTATTATTTATTTTTAACTAGTAATTATGTAATTAGTATATCAATTCTTTTTAAAATATGATATATATTATTCACACGAGAAATATATATTTAAGATCTAAAATACCTACAAGATCTATCACAAATATTAATATTATATTAAGTTTCTTTAATTGAAAATACTTATCCCTAAGTCAATTAAATATAAAATTAGCAGTTACTACTTGAAACTGCTAATTTTATTTGTTACTATATTAATATGATTAGCAATCAAGTAATTATAGTGCTAAAAAGAGGAGTGACATTATGCAATTAAATGAAATCCCTAATTATAGTAATGATCCTAAAATTCTTGATAAATTTGCTCGTAACCTAATTGTACAAGCTAAAACCGGAAAAATGGATCCTATTATTGGACGTGATGAAGACATTCGTAAAGTAGAAGAAATAATCTCACGAAAAACTAAAAATAACCCCGTCTTAATCGGTTTACCTGGTATTGGTAAAACTGCTATTATTGAAGGTTTAGCCCAACGTATCGTTCGTGGTGATGTTCCTAGTAACTTAAAAGATAAAATTATTTATGAACTAGATATGGGAGCACTAATTGCTGGGGCTAAATTCCAAGGTGAGTTTGAAGAACGATTAAAAGCGGTTATTAACCAAATTAAAAATTCTGATGGAAAAATTATTTTATTTATTGATGAACTGCATTTAATTGTTGGTGCTGGTAGAACACAAGGTTCAATGGATGCTTCTAATTTACTAAAACCAATGTTAGCACGTGGTGAACTACGTTGTATTGGTGCCACAACACTTGATGAATATCGTCAATACATTGAAAAAGATGCAGCCCTTGAACGAAGATTTCGTAAGATGATTATTAAAGAACCAACAACAGAAGATACAACTGCTATCTTACGTGGTTTAAAAGAACGTTTTGAAGCTTATCATGGTGTAAAAATTCATGATAGTGCATTACGAGAAGCTGTTTATCTATCTAATAAATATATTAATGATCGTTACTTACCTGATAAAGCAATTGACTTAATTGATGAAGCTTGTGCTAGTATTAAAACTGAAATTGCTTCGGTTCCTAGTGATTTAGATGATATAAGAAGAAAAGTCTTACAATTAAAAATTGAACAAGCAGCCTTAAGCAAAGAAAAAGATGAAAACTCGCAAACAAGAATAATTGAAGTCGATAAACAATTGAAAACTAAAAAAAATACTTTACAACAATTAGAAGATAAATGAGTCAAAGAAAAGTCAGCATTAGACCATATTACTAGTTTAAAAAATAAATTAGAAAATGCTAAATCAGAACTAGAATTATATCAATTATCAGGTAATTTTACAAAAGCTGGTGAACTACAATATAGTATTATTCCCAACTTAGAAAAAGAACTTAAAGATAGTGAAAATATAAAAAAAGATAATCCTTTACTACGCGAAGATGTTACTAGTGAAGATATTGCAAAAGTTGTTGCAAAATGAACTGGCATTCCTGTTACTCGTTTATTAGCAACCGAAAAAGAAAAATTATTAAAATTACCCTTAACTTTGAATACGAGAATTAAAGGTCAAAGTAATGCCCTACAGTTGGTAAGTGATGCTTTAATTAGAGCTCGCGCTGGTATTAAAGATCCCAATCGCCCAATTGGTTCATTTATTTTCTTAGGTCCAACCGGTGTTGGAAAAACTGAAGTTGCTAGAACCTTAGCTGATATTTTATTTGATAGCGAAAAAAATATGGTTCGTATTGATATGTCAGAATTTATGGAAAAACATGCAGTTAGCAAATTACTAGGTTCACCTCCTGGCTATGTTGGTTATGAAAATGGTGGACAATTAACCGAAAAAGTAAGAAGAAATCCTTATAGTATCATTCTTTTTGATGAAATCGAAAAAGCCCATCCTGAAGTATTAAATATTTTATTACAAATTCTTGATGAAGGTAGAATTACAGACAGTCATGGTCTCTTAATTGACTTTAAAAACACAATAATTATTATGACTTCAAATCTTGGTTCACAAGAATTATTAAGTGGTAAAGATAACAGCAAAAAGCAAGCATTAAATATTTTAAAAAAATCATTTCGACCAGAATTTATTAATCGAATTGATGAAATTGTTATCTTCAATCCATTAAGTAAAAAAGTAATAACAGAAATTATTATTAAAGAATTAGATACTCTATTATTACGATTAAAACAAGAAAAAAATTTACAATTATCTTATGAATCAGAAGTAGTTAATAAAATACTAAAAGATGCTTATGATGAAGAATATGGCGCACGACCGATTAAACGCTATATTCAACACTATATTGAAACTATTATTGCACAAGCTATTATTAAAGAAGAATTAATACCCCACAAACGAATGGTAATTACTATCAATAAAGACATTATGTTTATTCTGAGTAAAAAAATAAAATTCAATTAAGTCTTGATATTATTACACTCTCAGTTATAATTATATAAGTATTGGCATTCAAGGTTAATGAATGCTAAAAAAGGTGGTGAACAATGTTAAGTAACAGACAATCACAAATTTTAAAAATCATTGTTGAAAAATATATTAAAACAGGATTACCAATTGGTAGCAAAACTATTTTAGAAAATAATAACAATATTAATTTTTCTAGTGCTACTATTCGTAATGAATGTGTTGAATTAGAAACATTAGGATTATTAGAAAAAGCACATAGTTCTAGTGGCCGTATTCCTTCAACAAAAGGTTATCGCTATTATGTTGATAATTTAATGAATATGGGTGAACATCAAGAACTAGAAATCTTGAAGAAAAAAATAGCAGAATTATTTAATAACCGTAACTTAGTAATTACCGAAGTATTAAATAAAACTAGTAGTATTTTAAGTGAAATGACTAATTTGATTAGTATTGTTACTGGTCCTAATCTTAATGAAGATACTTTAAAAAAAATTGAATTAATACCGATTAGTAATGATAATGCTTTAACAATTTGTATTACTAGTAATGGTCATATTCAAAACAAAATGTTTAATATTCAAGAAACCTCATTAACCGACTTGTCAATTGCCATTGATATTTTTAACACCAGATTAATTGGTACTAAAATTAGTGAAATTAGTGAGAAAGTAAATTTATTAAAACCAATTCTTGAACAACAAGTACAAAAATCAGAATATATTATTCAAGGATTTGTTAACACTTTAATTAATTTCTCACGACCACTATCAACAACACATGGTGTTCAATATATGTTAGAAAATCCTGAATTTAATGATATTAATAAGGTTAAAACAATTATTAAATTCATTGAATCACAATCACCATGAATGTATTTTGATCAATTAAATAATAATCAACTACAAATTAAAATTGGTGAAGAGCTGGGTAATGAAAATAACGATATGGCAATGATTACTACTACTTTTAAAGTTCATGATGGTGAACAAGGACAAATTGCAATTGTTGGACCTAAACGTTTAGAATATGAAAAACTAACTGAAATTCTAAATTGGATTAATCAAACATTGATTAAAAACTTTAAATAGAAATGAGATGATAAAATGACAAAATCTAAAAAAGATAACATTGATAACGTATCAGCAACAGAAACTAAAGATACAACTACTTCAACTCCTGTTACTGAAACACCAGTAAGTGTCGAAAAAGAAAAAATATCATTAAATAAAGAAATCGAATTAGAAACAAAAATTAAAGAATTAACAGCAGAACTTAATAAAATTAATTCACAACAAAAGCAATTAATGCTAGCTACTAGATTAAATACCATTAAAGAATTAGAAATTCAAAATAAAGAACACATTAAATACGCTAACCAAAAAATTATTAAAGATTTAGTTCATACTTTATTAAATTTCCAACGAGCACTAAACTTTAAAACTGATAATGCAGCTGTTCAAAATTTCCTAGTTGGTTTTAAATTTATCTATGAAGAATTAATTAAGGCACTTGGTAAAGAAGGTTTAAAAGAAATTACTGCTAAAGTTGGAGATCAATTTAATTCTCACCAACATGAGGCAGTAGAAATTATTAATGATAATACAAACAATGATTATCAAAACGTAAAAAATAATACTATTGTTGAAGTTATAGCTAATGGTTATGAATTACATAATCGTGTCATTAGCACCACTAAAGTTAAAGTTTTTCAAACTAAAGAAGAAAAAACAGAAACAAAGAAAAATTAAGGAGTGAAAATATTATGTCTACAAATAAAACAACAAATAAAGAAATCATTTTAGGAATCGATCTAGGAACAACTAATTCATGTGTTGCCGTAATGGAAGGTGATAAGCCAAAAGTTATTGAAAATGCCGAAGGTGGAAGAACAACACCATCAGTTGTTGCTTACAAAGATGGTCAAATTATGGTTGGTGAAGTTGCTAAACGTCAAGCTATTACTGATCCAGATAATACTGTTAGTTCAATTAAAAGAATTATGGGAACTAAAGAAACAGTTAAAGCCGCTACTAAAACACGTAAACCAGAAGAAGTGTCTGCAGAAATTTTACGCACTATTAAAACTTTTGCTGAATCAAAATTAGGTAAAAAAATATCAAAAGCAGTTATTACTGTTCCTGCTTACTTTAACAATGAACAACGTGAAGCTACTAAAAATGCAGGAATTATTGCAGGATTAAAAGTAGAAAGAATTATTAACGAACCAACTGCTGCTGCCATTGCTTATGGTTTAGATAAACAAGATAAAGATCACAAAATTTTAGTATTTGACTTAGGTGGTGGAACATTTGACGTTTCAGTTCTAGAATTAGCAGGTGGAACATTTGAAGTATTATCAACTAGTGGTGATAACAAACTTGGTGGTGATGACTTTGATGCCTTAATTGTTCAACATTTAGTTAGTGAATTCAAAAAAAGTAATGGTGTTGACTTATCAAAAGATAAAATGGCAATGCAACGTTTAAAAGATACTGCTGAAAAAGCAAAAAAAGACTTATCAGGAGTAGTACAAGCTGATATTTCATTACCGTTTATTTCAATGAATGCCTCAGGTCCATTACATTTAAATGAAAAATTAACACGTGCCAAATTTAATGAACTAACAAAATCACTAGTTGAACGAACTATTGCTCCTGTTCGTGATGCCTTAAAAGAAGCTAAATTAAGCAAAAATGAAATTGATGAAGTTATTTTAGTTGGTGGTTCAACAAGAATTCCAGCTGTGCAAGAAGTTATTAAAAACGAAATTGGTAAAGAACCACATCGTGGTGTTAACCCTGATGAAGTAGTAGCTTTAGGTGCTGCTATTCAAGGAGGAGTATTATCGGGTGATGTTACTGACATTTTACTATTAGATGTAACTCCTTTATCATTAGGTATTGAAACTTTAGGGGGAGTAATGACACCATTAATCTCTCGTAATAGTACTGTTCCTACTAAAAAGTCACAAGTATTTTCAACTGCTGAAGACAATCAACCCGCTGTTGATATTAGTGTTTTACAAGGAGAACGTCCACTAGCTAGAGATAATCACTCACTAGGTCGTTTCCAATTAAGTGGTATCGAACCAGCGCCAAGAGGTGTTCCACAAATTGAAGTTACTTTTGATATCGATGTTAATGGTATTGTATCTGTTAGTGCTAAAGATCTAAAAACTAATAAAGAACAAAAAATTACTATCAGCAATAGTGGTACTTTAAGTAAAGATGATATTGAAAAAATGGTACAAGATGCTGAAAAGAATCGTGAAAACGATGAAAAACATAAAGAAGAAATTGAATTATCTAATCAAGCACAAGCCTATATTTATGATATTGATAAAATGACTGTTGAAGTTACTAAATCAGCAAAAGAAGGCAAAGCAGAAAATCCACAAATTGCTGAAATGAAAAAACTACGTGATGACTTACAAAAATCACTAGATGAAAAAAAATATGATGATTTAAAAGAAAAACTAGAACAATTAAAACAAGCATTTGCTGCTGCACAACAATTTATGAACCAACAAAAACAAGAACCAACAGATCATATTAAAAAAGATGATAATAAAAGTGATGATGTTATTGATGTTGACGCAACAACTAAATAAAATAACTAGAGGTGGACAAAATGGCAAGTAAAAAACGTGATTATTATGAAATTCTAGGACTTTCACGTAATGCTACTCCAGATGAAATTAAGAAAGCGTTTCGTACGCTTGCAAAAAAATATCATCCTGATTCACCAAGTGGTGGTGATGAAGCTCGATTTAAAGAAATAAGTGAAGCTTATCAAATTTTATCTGATACTAATGAAAGAACAAAATATGATCAATTTGGTCATGATATGCCTGGAGTTGACAGTTCTTCTGGTTTCGGTGACTTTAGTTCGGCATTTGGTGATTTATTTGGTGATTTATTTGGTGGTAATAGAAGACAACAACAACGCTATAATGGTAAAACACCAGGTGATAATATCCTAACAAAAGTTGAAATTAGTTATCGCGATGTATTCTTTGGCAAAAAAATGACCATTAGTATTAACATCGATGTTGCTTGTAAGGATTGTAAAGAAACTGGCGCTAGAACTCCTAATGATATTAGTACATGTGATAAATGTAAAGGTAAAGGAGTTCTTGAATATGTTCAACAATCACCATTAGGTATGTTTAGACATCAAGGTGTTTGCAACCAATGTCAAGGACTTGGTAAAATTATTCGCCAAAAATGTTTAAAATGCAAAGGATATCGCTATTATATTGAAAATCAAAAATTAGAATTTGATATTCCTCACAGTATTTTTGATGGTCAACAAATTAGAATTAAAGGTAAAGGTAAAATTGGTCATAATGGTGGCACTCAAGGTGATTTATTTGTTGGTATTAATATTAAACGACACGCTTTCTTAGATCGTCAAGGTAGTGATATGTATATTAAATTACCAGTATCTTACTTAGATATTATTTTGGGAAATATTATTATGATTCCTACCTTTGAAGGAATAATTAAACATAAATTACCATTAGGACTGCAATATGGTGACAAAATTACTTTAAAAAATCAAGGATTCTATTACCCTAATAGTAGTAAACGTGGTGATTTACATATTATTCTTGATATACAAATGCCTAATAAAGTTACTAAAACAGAGCAAGAAAAATTATGAAATATTAATAACGAAACTAAATTTGATCCAAATGAAGATTTTGTTAATAGTGCAATAAAAAGAATTTAATAAATTAATATATAAAAAATAAGAACATATGTTCTTATTTTTTATATATTAATTTTTTCACTTTATTAATTGGACCTTTTTTACCAATATAACACATTATACAACTAGTTTCATTTAAATATTTGTAATAATCTTCATTAGACTAGAACCTTTGTCATTGTTTTACTTCTCATATTGGTATGTCGGTAATATTAATTACTACAATATTAAAATACAACGGACTTAATAATCATAATAAATGAAATAAATAATTTATATTACTATTAATATTTTTAAATAATAAATCACAAATAAACAATGCTGTCATCATATATCAAAACCCAATTTCTGCTAAATAATTAGGGTGACAACAATCTTTTCATAAACCATAATTAATAAAAAGTAAATCATGTTTTTTCTTTAAGGAAAATCTAAACTTTTGTCAATCTGCAATTGTCTCAATAACTAAAAATAAAATAGCAAGCATAATAAAAATAAGTAAGTAATTATTAAATGTACTATTAAAATAAACAATATCAAGACTTAATGCAAAAACTGTAGGAATACTAATCACAAAAACTGAAATTCCTTGTAAAATTGAAAAAATACTAAATTTTCAACAATTAACAAATAATTTTATCAACACGATATTCAACTTTATGTTTAATAATTTTTAATAATAAAAAACTACTTAATCTTAGAACCTGTTTAGAATTTTTTTAATAAAATTGAAATATAAGGAAAGAACAATCATTTGTAAACTAGTATTTAATTTTCTTTCACAATTTTTTCATAATCTTCAACATTTTTCTAATCAAGCAAAACTTCGCTCTACAACTCATCTTTTTGGTAATACTACAAAAGAATGTAATTCATTACGTTTTACAACTTCAACATTCGCATTTATAATTGTTTTGATTGCAGAAGCAAATTTTTCACCAGTATAACCAGCATCTACTATTATTTTTTGAACTGTAGAAAGATTTTCTTTTTCATTTTGAATCATTATTATAGCACTATTACGATCTGTTTTTTCTGCTGTAGTTACGTAAATTGCATGTGGTAAACCTTGAGAATCAACAGCAATATGACGTTTTATTCCTGAAATCTTTTTACCAGCATCATAACCTTTGTTTTTAGTAGTATCTGTATTTTTAACACTTTGTGAATCAATTATACAAAAACTGGTTTTTTCTTTTCGATGATTATTGATACGAACTTTTCTAACTAATTTTTTTTAAAATTAATTGTCATATGCTAGGTTCTTTACCATTATTTTTACTTCAAATTTGAAAATAATAATATACAGTTTGTCATTTTGGAAAATTTTTTGGTAACATTCTTCATTGACAACCACTTTTTAATACATATAAAACTGCACAAAATACTTCATATAAATCTAAATTTCTTGGTTTTGTTTTCTTTTTGACATTTTCTAAAATTAATCTTATGTTCTCAAATTGCTCTTTAGTGACATGACTTGGATAATTTTTATGCATATATACCTCTTATTTTAAAATATATAGTAATTTTACCTTATTCTCTAAAAGATTCTAAACAGGTTCTTAGAGCTCAAATATTATAAAGAACAAACAATGAAATTTGGACAGGACTAAAATTTTGCTTTCAAGCAACAATGATCACACTTAAACAATTAAAACTTAAACAATAAATAATATCAGTTATGATAGCAGTTTTAAAAATAAAAGCTATCATAAAGAAAATAAAATTAATAGTTAATGATATTAAAAAAACTCTTTTCTCCCTTTATGTACTATTTTTTAATTTTATCACATAAATGCTGAGAAAAGCGTATCTACGGACTTCTCCCCACATTTTTAAATTAAACACAGCATTACAATTTCAAAACTAGATATCTTGTTGAATTTATATGCAGCTTCTTTGGCATATAAATAAACATGATGTTTTGCAACTTTGATATGTGTTTTAAATGTTCTTCTTATATGTTTTCAAACTGATTCAATTTGATTGGTATTTACACCAGTTTTTGAAACATAACCATCTTGATGGTTAACTGTTTTATGTTTTGGGAAAACCAATTTGAAATCGCAATATCCTTTTCAATCATCAGTATATACATGACATTTTGAAGAAATGTGGCTTCTTGCAAAATTCAAAAGACTTTTACTCTTTGCATTTTGCAATACTTTCACAATTAAATTATTAGTTGTTTTTTCATAAATGCCAACAATCAATGTTTTATTTTTCAAGGATCTTCCTTGTTTTTTAAAAGCCATATGTGAAAGATACATTTCATCAATTTGCACTGTGCCTTCAACAATAAATTGAGGTTCTTGTTTTGCAATACGTGTTCTAATTTTATGACCCATTCTCCATGCTGTTTTTAAGGTCACTCCCAATTCTTTTGAAACATCAGTTGACGGAATCCCATGTTTGGTGTTTATTCATCTAAAGATGAGATAAAATCATGATTTTAAAGATGTTTGTGACCTTGAAAATATGGTAGCCGTGAGAATACTAAATGTTTGATTACATTTCAAACATCTTATTCTTTTTAATCAGAAGTATTCAAATTAAAACTAGAACACCTAATACATTTGTTTTCTTTCAAATTTGCTATATACGCAAGACATTGCTGTTCAGTAAAGCATTGTTGAACTCATTCAGTTTCATTGTTCTCTCCACATGTACATGTGGAGAGAAGTCCGTAAAAATATTCAAAGTATAATATAAAAATCCATAATAAATACCCCTCTAAATTATATTAAATATATTTCAATTATAACAACTAATGAAATAAGTTTAATAACTTAGATTTATATTTTAATTTTGTACAAAAATATATTTAAAATCTATATTTTAAATATATAATTCAATTATAAACTTACATAATATAAGTTTATAATTAACTTTAGTTTTAAAGTAATTGAATTTTTAATTTTAAAATAAAGGGGAATTAAAATTATACCATCAATAACTGAAATAGTTAATATATATTATACACAAGATTTGTTAAGAGAAAGAGAAAAAAATAAAAATATTAAAAAAGAAAAAATAAATGACAAATTAGATGTTAATAAGGTAAATTCTAGTGATATACAAAGTAAACAACGATGAACTAACAAAGATAATAGTTATTGTAGTATTTCATAATTTGTTATTAATACAAATATACAAAAATAGTTAATTGCATTTATTTTTAAAAGCACTAAAATATAGTTAACTTCTTAAATTTAAGAAGTTATTGGAAAAACAAAAAGGGGGTTTTCATAATGAAAACATTAATAAAAACATTAAGTATTTTAACACTTGCAACAACCACAGGAAATTTAACAAGTTTTTTAAACTCAACTATACAAAAAAATAATATTACAACTAACTATATTCAAAATAAAACTCAACAAGACACAATTTATATTGACAAAGATGGTAAACAAATAACAACTAGTGAAAGAGACTTATCAAAGATAAATAGTAAAGAAATTATTCAAATTGGATTTTTTAAAAATATATTAGGAGAAATTCAAGTTGTTAGAATGCCAAAAACAATTGAAAAAGTACCTGACAAATTACCACCAGAAATAACATCTTTAAAAAATATGTTTACAGGTTCAACCTCATTCAATCAAGACCTTTCAACATGAGATACTTCCAATATAACAAATATGAATTTTACATTTAATGGAGCCACTTCATTTAATAGTAATATTACTAATTGAAATGTTTCTAATGTAAAAAGTACTTTTGTTATGTTTGCAAATGCAACCTCATTCAATCAAAACCTTTCAACATGAATTGTATCTAATATAAACCGTTTTAGTCTTATGTTTTATGGTGCAACCTCATTCAATCAAAACATTTCAAATTGAAATACTTCTAATGCAGTATATATGAATTTTATGTTTTATGGTGCTAAATTATTCAATCAAGACCTTTCAACATGAAATGTAAAAAAAGTAACAGAACATAGTAACTTTGCAAATTATTCAGGAATTACTAATCCTAATAAATTACCAAAGTTTAAAAATAATATTATAACAATAAAATAATTAATATATTGTTAATTTTGCTTGCCTTTTATATTAATACTTAAAGTGTTAAAATTAAGATGGATAGAAAATATTTCCTAGTTTTGGATTAATATTATCATTCCTAAAATTTATAGAAACTATTATTAATCCAAAATATCCTTTTAATTTATAACATATATATAAAGAAGGTGTTTAAAATGAAAAATTTAATTACTGCCCTAAGTGTTTTAACACTTGGTACAACTGTAGGAAATTTAAGTAGTAACTTAAAGACTAATCAAAAAACAGAAGCTGTTAATACTATTTTAAACCAAGATATAAAAAAAGTAAGTAATGTTGATTTATCTAATATTACTGCTGAAAATAGCGTTTGAAAATATCTAACAAAAAATAACGTAGCAACATATGCAGGTGGCGAAAACTATTATCAATATTATTTTGCTTACCATGTTATTGGATTAAATCATTATACATTAGACTTACTGCATAACTAGTTAACTTTTTATTTTTTTGTTATTATTAAAATAAAATTTGAATAGTTAAGGATAAACTTTATGACATATTTTGAATTAAAAGATAAATCTGATCAATATTTTCGTAAAATAGTGGGTATTAATAAACTCGTTTTTAACGAAATTTTAAATAT
This sequence comes from Spiroplasma endosymbiont of Notiophilus biguttatus, assembly GCF_964030985.1. Classification (NCBI taxonomy): domain Bacteria; kingdom Bacillati; phylum Mycoplasmatota; class Mollicutes; order Entomoplasmatales; family Spiroplasmataceae; genus Spiroplasma; species Spiroplasma endosymbiont of Notiophilus biguttatus. The sequence continues at coordinate 354,848 of NZ_OZ034993.1, forward strand.
TTTATTAGAACATCAAAAACTCAAAACTACTATTGGTGGAAGGCCATATAAAATGTCAATAGAAGATCGACTAGTAATGAGTTTAAGATATTTATATGAAAATCGTACATATCATAGTATTGGTGCTGAGTATGGTATGGTTGATACTACTGCTTTACGAAATATTCGTTCAATTGAAGATATTTTAATAAAGAATAATAAGTTTAATAATTTAACAAATAAAAATATTTTTTTAAAAAGAAGAATTAAAAAATAAAATTTTGATAATTGATGTAACAGAGGTAGAAACAGAACGACCAAAATATAACCAAAAAGATTGATTTTCTGGTAAAAAATGAATGCATACTGTTAAGTTTCAAACCGTAATTAATGCAAATACTAATGAAATTTTAAATATTTTTTCTGATATTGGTAAAAATCATGATTTTAAAACTTTTAAGAATTCAAAGTTAAAGTTTTTACCAGAAACTATAATTCTTGCAGATAAAGGTTATCAAGGTTTACAAAAAATTCATGCTAATACATTTTTACCCATTAAAATTAGCAAAAATAATCCTAAAACAAATAAAACCAAAATCTTTAATAAGATTATTAATAAAACTCGTAGAAAAATTGAACATGTTTTTGCATTTTTAAAATGTTTTAAGATTATTGGTTATAAATTTAGAAAAGCCAGAAAACGAATATTTTTAAGATTTAATTTAATTGCAGGATTTTATAATTTATCATTAAAACTTAAAAACGTTATGCAGTAAGTCTATTATACATTACATAAATTAAATAATACGATTGGTTCAGGAATAGGAGCAGTCTCTGCTGTCCTAGGTGTTGCTTTACCAGCATTAGCTGCAATAATTGGTGCAGTTGCAGCAATATTAATTGCACAATGATACATATGACAAATTTCTGACTATGATAATGATAATGGAGTTATTATTGATATGGTTGGTTTAACACCAACATGAATCGTTAATGTTTCATCACAATAAAAAAAATAATACTTAAATTTATTAAAAACAGACCTATTTCACAGGTCTGTTTTTAATAAATATTAATTTTAATATAACATAAAAATTTAAACGACATAATTAACATTTTTCGCTGATTTATCGCTTTCAATAATTTTTTTAGCATCTGCTAATTTAATGGCTACCATTTTCGTAATTCCTTGATTTTGCATAGTTGTACCATATAATACATCACAATTTTCCATTGTTCCTGGACGATGAGTAACAATAATAAATTGTGTATATTGTGAAAAACTACGAACATATCTAGCAAAACGCTCTAAATTTGCTGGATCCAATGGTGCTTCAACCTCATCTAATATTGTCAATGGCAACGGCTTGACTTTTAAAATAGCAAATAATACCGCTAATGCAACCAATGATTTTTCACCACCTGATAACAAGTTTAAATTATTAATTCTTTTACCAGGAGGATTAGCAAGTACTTCCACACCTGTATTTAAAATATCATCAGGTGATGTATATCGTAAACTACAAGTTCCTCCACCAAATAAAGTTTGAAATGTTTCGGGCAATACCATATTAATAGCTTTGATTGTTTCGTCAAATTGCGTTACCATAACATTATCCATTTCATCAATAGTTGTTAACAACGATTGTGATGCTAATTGTAATTCATCATGTTTAGTTTTTAAACGTAAATAACGTTCATTTTCATTTTCAAATTCTTCAATAGCATTAATATTTACAAATCCTAAATCTTCAATTTCACTACGTAATTGTTGTACCAAATTACGTGCTTGTTGTTCATCTGCTAATGGTTCGCTATAATGTTCTCTAGCATATTCATAAGTTAAATTATAAGTTTCAACTAAGCGTCTTAAATGTTGTTCTACTTTTGACTCCATTTTTACTTGTTCAAGCTTTTGATTATTTAATTTATCACTAGTCATAAAATGTTCTTGATTTAAACTATATAATTCATTTTCTAAAGTTTGCATTTGTTCTAATAATTGATGTTTCTGTTTACGAATTAATTGTAATTGACTTTTTATTGTTGCTTGATCATATTTAGAATTTTCATATTGAATAAAAATATCATTTAATTGGTTTGTAGTATCAATATCTAATTTTTTACCAGTTAATGTTTGATATTGAGTAGTTAATAATTGTGATTGATTAGTGATATCACTAATTTCACTAATCAATTTATTTATTGTTAAAGTAATTGTCAACTTTTGACCTTGATAATTATTTAATTCGCTTTCAATACTTGTTCTTTGGACATTTATATTAACTAATTGTTGTTCTAATGATTTAATTTCTTCTTTTAATTCAGAAACTATTAACTTTTCTTTAAAAACAAAAACATTAATATTATTTTGATATTGATAACCTCCAACAATGGCACCACCAGCTTTAATTAATTGACCATCTAAAGTTACACATTGGTATTTAGCAGCAATTAATTGTGAAATAACTCTTGCGCTTTCTAAGTCTTCACAAATAATAGTACGACCTAAAAGAAAATTAATAACCGGGTGGATTCTACTATCAACTGCTGTAACTAAATGATGAGCAAAACTTAAATAACCCGATTTACTATTAACAATAATTTCATCTTCTTTAGTCGCTGTTCGAACTTGAATTGAATTTAAAGGTAAAAAAGTGGCAATTCCTGCTTTATTTTGTTTTAAAAATTCAACAGCCTTGGTTGCATCTTTGTTAGTAGCCGTAACAATATTTTTTAAAGTATTGCCTAATACTTTAACAATCGCTTCACTATAAAGATCGGGCACCGAAATTAAATCACTCACTACTCCAATGATGCCATATAGTTTATCTTTATTATTTAAAATTGTTTGAACACCCAAATATTTTTGATTTTGTCGTTGTTGATAATTAATTACCGATTCTAATTGTGCTTTTTTTTCGCCTAAACCACGATGAATATTATTTTGTCCTAAAATTAAATCTTGATGTTGAACATTTAGTTCTTCAAATAAATTATTAATTTTATCAAAATTTTCTTGTTCTTTTTTTTGCAAAAAAGTTTTTTGTTCAATAATAGTAAGCAAAGTTTCAATTTCATTTTTTAATTTTTCAACTTCTGTTTGATCTTTTATTTCACTTTGTTTTGTTTTCATTAACGATTTTTGTTGTTCTAAAACTTGCAATAAACTATTAACATTAGATAAATTCATTTCTAAACTATTAATGTTTTTATCTAAATCATAACTTTTATTTTTTAAAAATTTTAATTGTTGTTCATTCTTACTAATACTTAAATTAAGTTGTTGTTGTAAAATTTCATTATCATTTATAGTGACTGTTGTAAGTTTTAATTGATTATGATAAGTTTCCAAATCTTTAACAATAATAGTAATTTCATATTTTTTTAAATTATCACGTAATTCAACATAAGTTTTAGATTTCTGTGCTTGTTTTGCTAATGGTTCAATTTTTCTACTTATTTCACTAATAATATCATTAACTCGAACTAAATTTTCATTAGTACGCTCTAATTTACGTAATGACTCTTCTTTCCTCTTTTTGTATTTTGAAACACCCGCAGCCTCTTCAAATAAAGTTCTTCTTTCTTCTGGCTTAGAATCAGCAAATCGTGAAACATTACCTTGACTAATAATTGCAAGTGAACCTTTAGCTAAACCTGTACCCATAATAATTTCTTGTACATCTTTTAAACGAACACGAGCTTTATTAATGTAATATTCATTTTCTGAACTATTACGAAAAGTTTTTCTAGTAATTTGTACTTCATTAAAATCAACTTTAAATATTTTATTAGTATTATCAAAAACTAAAGTAACTTGAGCACTATTTAATGGCTGTTTGCCTTTAGCACCATTAAAAATTATATCTTCACTATTTTCACCACGTAATGATTTAACTGATTGTTCACCTAAAACTCAACGAATAGCATCATTAATATTAGACTTTCCAGAACCATTAGGGCCAACAATACCTACAATATTAGTATCAAATTCTATTGTTAAAGGCTCTGCAAATGACTTAAAACCATATGCTTCAATTCTTTTTAAGAATGCCATCTTACCTCACCTATTTTAAAATATATATTTATATTTTACCATGAATCAGCTTAATATTTATTGTTAAGATTTACAGAAATATTACTTTATTTGCATTATTATTTGTTCTTTAATTGTTTTATAATAAAATTTATTAATTCACAAATAAAATAACGTAGTACTAATAATAGTACTAATAATTAACATTATAACTAAGATACTATTAATTCATAATGGAATTCCAATAATTGAATAATTAAAGTTGAGGATATTATAAGGATAAATAAAATTTTTAACATCATTTGCTTGTAAAATGCTAGCTCTAATATAAATATAAGTTAGATAAATAATTGGATAAATAACTACTAATATAAATTGTTTTTTAATATTGATATTAAATTTATTTTTTCTAAACGTTAAAATTAAAAAAATAATCATCAATATTGGTGATACTAAATGATCTAAAAAGGAACAAAATAAAGATAAATTATTTAATTTTCAAAATCAACTAAGTTCTAAATCTAACTTTGAAACACTATCAATAAATATTCCCACTCAAAAAATAAGAGCAGTAATAGTTATATATATTGTTAAATTAATTTGACTATAAATATTAGTGAATTTATTTGTCTGCTCTTTTTGATGATAAATTAAAGAAAATAAAAATCAAATATTAACAATAAATATTGTTTGAGAAGACCAAAATGATAACATTATATCAAAGTTTTGCAATACTATAGAATTATAAAAATTATCTTTATTACTAGTATTAACATATCAAAATTCAGTAAATACAGAAAAGATGATAGTCAATATTGATAAAATAAAAATTAATATACAGCTTAATAATTTATATAAAAATCTTCAATCTTTAAATTTTTGCTTATATAATAAAAACACAAATTATTCCTCTTTGAAAAATACAATCATATTTAATAAATATAATAATAACAATTTCGCTTTTCTTTATGTACTATTTTTTAATTTTATCACATAAATGCTGAGAAAAGCGTATCTACGGACTTCTTCCCCACATTTTTAAATTAAACACAGCATTACAATTTCAAAACTAGGTATCTTGTTGAATTTATATGCAGCTTCTTTGGCATATAAATAAACATGATGTTTTGCAACTTTGATATGTGTTTTAAATGTTCTTCTTATATGTTTTCAAACTGATTCAATTTGATTGGTATTTACACCAGTTTTTGAAACATAACCATCTTGATGATTAACTGTTTTATGTTTTGGGAAAACCAATTTGAAATCGCAATATCCTTTTCAATCATCAGTATATACATGACATTTTAAAGAAATGTGGCTTCTTGAAAAATTCAAAAGACTTTTACTCTTTACATTTTTCAATACTTTCACAATTAAATTATTAGTTGTTTTTTCATAAATGCCAACAATCAATGTTTTATTTTTCAAGGATCTTCCTTGTTTTTTAAAAGCCATATGTGAAAGATACATTTTATCAATTTGCACTGTGCCTTCAACAATAAATTGAGGTTCTTGTTTTGCAATACGTCTTCTAATTTTATGACCCATTCTCCATGCTGTTTTTAAGGTCACTCTCAATTCTTTTGAAACATCAGTTGACAGAATTCCATGTTTGTGTGTTTATTCATCTAAAGATGAGGTAAAATCATGATCTTAAAGATGTTTGTGACCTTGAAAATATGGTACCCGTGAAAATACTAAATGTTTGATTACATTTCAAACATCTTATTCTTTTTAAATCAGAAGTATTCAAATTAAAACTAGAACACCTAATACATTTGTTTTCTTTCAAATTTGCTATATATGCAAGACATTGCTGTTCAGTTTGAAAAACATTGTTGAACTCATTCAGTTTCATTGTTCCCTCCACAAGTACATGTGGGGAGAAGTACGAACAATTTTTTTGCTAATTTAATAAAAAAAAGTATTAGACTTACTGCATAACTAGTTAACTTTTTATTTTTTTGTTATTATTAAAATAAAATTTGAATAGTTAAGGATAAACTTTATGACATATTTTGAATTAAAAGATAAATCTGATCAATATTTTCGTAAAATAGTGGGTATTAATAAACTCGTTTTTAACGAAATTTTAAATATTTTATTAGAACATCAAAAACTCAAAACTACTATTGGTGGAAGGCCATATAAAATGTCAATAGAAGATCGACTAGTAATGAGTTTAAGATATTTATATGAAAATCGTACATATCATAGTATTGGTGCTGAGTATGGTATGGTTGATACTACTGCTTTACGAAATATTCGTTCAATTGAAGATATTTTAATAAAGAATAATAAGTTTAATAATTTAACAAATAAAAATATTTTTTTAAAAAGAAGAATTAAAAAATAAAATTTTGATAATTGATGTAACAGAGGTAGAAACAGAACGACCAAAATATAACCAAAAAGATTGATTTTCTGGTAAAAAATGAATGCATACTGTTAAGTTTCAAACCGTAATTAATGCAAATACTAATGAAATTTTAAATATTTTTTCTGATATTGGTAAAAATCATGATTTTAAAACTTTTAAGAATTCAAAGTTAAAGTTTTTACCAGAAACTATAATTCTTGCAGATAAAGGTTATCAAGGTTTACAAAAAATTCATGCTAATACATTTTTACCCATTAAAATTAGCAAAAATAATCCTAAAACAAATAAAACCAAAATCTTTAATAAGATTATTAATAAAACTCGTAGAAAAATTGAACATGTTTTTGCATTTTTAAAATGTTTTAAGATTATTGGTTATAAATTTAGAAAAGCCAGAAAACGAATATTTTTAAGATTTAATTTAATTGCAGGATTTTATAATTTATCATTAAAACTTAAAAACGTTATGCAGTAAGTCTAATTTATCATTAAAACTTAAAAACGTTATGCAGTAAGTCTATTATATTTAGCAACTCTACCACAAAAACTATTAGGTAATATTTTAAGTGATTTACTATTATCTTCATTAACTATAATCATAATAAATACTTTACCCATTAAACTATTTTGTAAACCAAATTTATAAAATTTTTCTAATCATTTATCTTTTAAATTCATTTCATTTAAATAATCTAATATTTCTTTTTTACTTGAATTAAATAAAAAACCTTTACCTAATCATAATTTAGTTGATTTTTGAGCAATAATCATAGGTATATCAATATATCAATTTGATTTATCACAACTTAAATATTCCATTGTATTTATCATAATTCATCACCATTAAATTTATTTTTATTAATTAATAATTTATTATTAATACCATTAATTAATCATTTCATTTCATGCATTAAAGCATACATATCACTATCTCAAGTATCATCATGTAAATCTAACATTTTAGGAGTATTATTATTACTATCTAATTTCTTTTTATCTAATCATTGCATTAAACTATATTGTCTTTTAGTTTCTGAACATTTTTCTCAATTAAAACTAATAATATTTTTAAGCATACAAATTGTTGTAAAATCAATTCTATCATTTAAATATAAAATTGATTTATCTACTGCTATAAATTTTAATCATGTTATATTACGTTTTTTAACTCAACTTTTTAAAACATCAATAAATACTAATCCACCATTACCATAATCAACATAACAAATAAAACCAAATAACATTGCTATATAACGTTTACTTTCATTTAAATAATAATTAATAATATCATTTGCTAATGTATCAGTATCTTTATATTGCATAGTAACATTACTATGATAAAATTCACTTTCTTTATGTGCTCTTCTTCCGTTTTCATTTTCACCAATAAATCATAATGAAGCAGCAGTTGGATGACCACTACTACTTGTTGCCATACCAATATCTAATCCACCAGTTAATCTTTGTACTTGAAAATCTAATTTAGTACCTACTTTATCTAAATATCTTGCAAATATAGCACCAGTAAGAATACTAGGTACCCCATAATATCAACTTTGTGCTTTAATAGGGTCTAATACTTTTAATTCTTCTAAATCATTAATCATATCTAATGTTAAATTATGAGAATTTACTTTTCAATTTGAATAATGAAATAATTTAAATATATTATTATCAAATACTGATTTAATTTGTTCATTATTTTCTTTCATAATTTCTAAATTAAAAGGTACTATTTTATTCATATATTCAATAAAATATTGATAAATATTATCTGGATTACAACTTTTTATTTTAATTCTTTTTTTAGCATTACCTAATGCAAATGTAATTGCTTGAAATTCTTGTTGACTAAATTCATTTGCTTCTTCACATCATTCAATTGCTAAATCAAAACCTTTAATTTCACTTCTAGAAAGCCCTTTTAAAGGTATTCTATCATTTGAATTACTATATACACCCATAACTCTAATAAATGATTTACTACCTTTAAATCTAAAATCTGCTTGTTTATTTGGATATTTTAAAGTAAAATCTTTATAATCATTAAAATGAATTGTTATTAAAGCATTATATATTTCTTTAACTAAATCATTAATATCTTTATTTAATTTTCTAAAACAATAGATAGCAATTGATTTATTAACTTTAATTGATATTGCAAGTAATATTGCTAATTCTTCTGCAATACTATATGTTTTACTTGAATATCTACTTCCACTTAAATTATATTCACTATGAGTAAAATCATTTTTATTTAATAATCAATAACTAATTGCATGTAAATAAGTAAATTCTTTATTCATAATATTATTCCTGTAATTCTTCTAATTTTAAAAGTTGACCATATCTTGTAGGGTCACTAATAATAGCAATTGTATCATTCTGCATTTGTAAAGAAAGCATTATTCTACCATTAATATTATCTCAATCCAAAGTTTGAACCTCAGTATTTAACTCACCATATAAAAATTCTTCGGAATTTTACGCTTATTGGTTAACACTTAATTCTTAATAAATAATTTAATTATGATATTTTTAAATGTGATTTTTTCTTTACGGTTATTATATTTAAAACAAAATTCATTTAAATAAGATTGGAGTCATTTTTTTGAAACTCAATGAAATTGGCCGATAAAACCTCTTTTTAATATTGCTCAAAAACTTTCTATTGTATTTGTATGAATACCATTATAAGAAAAATATTTTTTGTGATTAACTTGTTCATATGGTAAAATTTTATTCATTAGACTTACTGCATAACTAGTTAACTTTTTATTTTTTTGTTATTATTAAAATAAAATTTGAATAGTTAAGGATAAACTTTATGACATATTTTGAATTAAAAGATAAATCTGATCAATATTTTCGTAAAATAGTGGGTATTAATAAACTCGTTTTTAACGAAATTTTAAATATTTTATTAGAACATCAAAAACTCAAAACTACTATTGGTGGAAGGCCATATAAAATGTCAATAGAAGATCGACTAGTAATGAGTTTAAGATATTTATATGAAAATCGTACATATCATAGTATTGGTGCTGAGTATGGTATGGTTGATACTACTGCTTTACGAAATATTCGTTCAATTGAAGATATTTTAATAAAGAATAATAAGTTTAATAATTTAACAAATAAAAATATTTTTTTAAAAAGAAGAATTAAAAAATAAAATTTTGATAATTGATGTAACAGAGGTAGAAACAGAACGACCAAAATATAACCAAAAAGATTGATTTTCTGGTAAAAAATGAATGCATACTGTTAAGTTTCAAACCGTAATTAATGCAAATACTAATGAAATTTTAAATATTTTTTCTGATATTGGTAAAAATCATGATTTTAAAACTTTTAAGAATTCAAAGTTAAAGTTTTTACCAGAAACTATAATTCTTGCAGATAAAGGTTATCAAGGTTTACAAAAAATTCATGCTAATACATTTTTACCCATTAAAATTAGCAAAAATAATCCTAAAACAAATAAAACCAAAATCTTTAATAAGATTATTAATAAAACTCGTAGAAAAATTGAACATGTTTTTGCATTTTTAAAATGTTTTAAGATTATTGGTTATAAATTTAGAAAAGCCAGAAAACGAATATTTTTAAGATTTAATTTAATTGCAGGATTTTATAATTTATCATTAAAACTTAAAAACGTTATGCAGTAAGTCTATTATGTTTTAATTCTTTTGCTAAATTAGATTGTTTTGATTTTTTAATTGATTTACCAAATAATAGAAATGCTAAAGTAATACATATTCCACTAGCAACTGCTCCTCCTATTACTGCTGATATTAATTCTATTGAAAAATTCATTTTTTATTCCTCCAATTGTATTTTATTTGAATGTTGTTTACATAAATGACATTCTTTTTTATGTTTTTTAATATTTTTATATTGATATATTAAATATGGACTTGTAATAATAATTGGTATTGTTATTAATATATATTTAATTAATTTTCCATAATTACCTAATTTAGTAATAATATTTAAACTAATATGACCAAACATAGGAAATAAAGTTAATATTAAATGGTCAGGTCAAGTAAAATTATATTCATTAGTATAATTTCCTATTCCCATTGATATTGGTATTTTAGGTATTAATCAAGGTGTTATTGTAAAAAATAATGTTATTAACATACCAAGACTATGACTAGTTATTTTTAAAATATTTGATATTAAAATTTTAATTTTATCAATATGAGTACTATTTTTATTAAATCAAATCTTATTTAATCTTTTATATTCTTTATTATCTTTACTTAATGGATTAATAGTATTTCATATACCAATTGGTTTAATTGGTTTATCTAATTCAATAATAATTACCACCTACTTTCATGTTTTATATTTACTTTTATTTTTATAAATTGAAATACCAATATTTTTATTTAAATTATTAGTTTTATGAAAAGTTAAATATTCTTTTCTTTCTACTCTTCATGCTCTACTACCTAATTCAGTTTTTGGCAAAGTTTTAAAATCTTTAAGTTTAAAAAATCCACGTTCTAATCTATTAATAAATGCAGTTGTTTTTAAAACATTAATATTAGTTGATTTAATAACGTTATAACGTTGTTTACCTTTACTAATACCTTTCTGTTCTTTAAGTTGTTTCTTTACATATAAACGTATTTGACTTGGTAAAAACCCTCTTAAAAAATATCTTCAAAATATTGTTCCAGCACCATTACCATTTTTACCTTTTTGAACTTTCATTAAATTTCAAGTTTCTTCTGGTACATTTGGATAAGTATATACACCATATCAACGTTTATTTTTAGATGTATCACTTTGAAATAAACCTTGTAATATTCCAACTTTTAATAATTTATTTGATTTATAAAATAAACCTTTTTTAAATCATGAACTTGATAATATTACTCAACCATTATCATCTTTATTATCTTTTTCTATATCATTACTATTAATATCTTTTTTATCTTCTTTAAACAAATTATTAACTTTTTTTATAGGTTTAAATACTAATTTATCTAATTGTGATTTTAATTCCGTTAATTCACTAGGTTTTAAAATTGAAATAAGTTTTTTAATAATATTTGGATTAAAAGTTGAATATGGTTGGTTAATTTCTTCTTCACTAACATTTTCACTATCTAAAACTGATTTTAAACTTTGATTTTTACTATATAACTTTAATAAACTAATAATTGCAGTTCTAATATCATTAGTTTCTAATGCAGAATAGATAATTCTAATAATTAAAAGTAACATTATAAGCTCATGTGATTATAATCTCAATTTAATGAAGCATTATCATAATTTAATGGTACTTCACTCATATTATCACTACCATATTGACTAGTTGTTTCACTATTAATAGTAAATCTATTATTATTAATTAATCTTGCAGTTTCATTATTAAATGGTGTTTCTTGCATTTCTTCTACATGATTTGTAGTTTCCATAGGTAATAAATTATGGATTATTTCACTTGCACCGGCAATAATTGTAGGAATAGCAAAATAATTATTAAAATTATTATTAATACCCATAGCAACACCACTACTTATTAAACAACCACCAGTAGCCATATTTGCTATTTTACGTATAGTTTCAAATCTATTAGGAATTAATTCTAGAATTCCATTAATAAGATTTGAAATACCATAAGCATTTAAACTAATATATGTATCTCAATCCATTAATTTATTATTTTTTAATAATAAATCTGGAAATGGATTAGGATTTGGATTAATTGAAGAATTAGTAAATTTAGCATAATTTGATAATCCAATTGTTCCTAAACCTAATAAGATTTTTTTAGAACTATTAATTAATTTAGTTTTAGTATTTGGTCTTTGATTTAAATTTCATATATCTAAACCTAATTTTTTACCAAATAATAAAAGACTTACTGCATAACTAGTTAACTTTTTATTTTTTTGTTATTATTAAAATAAAATTTGAATAGTTAAGGATAAACTTTATGACATATTTTGAATTAAAAGATAAATCTGATCAATATTTTCGTAAAATAGTGGGTATTAATAAACTCGTTTTTAACGAAATTTTAAATATTTTATTAGAACATCAAAAACTCAAAACTACTATTGGTGGAAGGCCATATAAAATGTCAATAGAAGATCGACTAGTAATGAGTTTAAGATATTTATATGAAAATCGTACATATCATAGTATTGGTGCTGAGTATGGTATGGTTGATACTACTGCTTTACGAAATATTCGTTCAATTGAAGATATTTTAATAAAGAATAATAAGTTTAATAATTTAACAAATAAAAATATTTTTTTAAAAAGAAGAATTAAAAAATAAAATTTTGATAATTGATGTAACAGAGGTAGAAACAGAACGACCAAAATATAACCAAAAAGATTGATTTTCTGGTAAAAAATGAATGCATACTGTTAAGTTTCAAACCGTAATTAATGCAAATACTAATGAAATTTTAAATATTTTTTCTGATATTGGTAAAAATCATGATTTTAAAACTTTTAAGAATTCAAAGTTAAAGTTTTTACCAGAAACTATAATTCTTGCAGATAAAGGTTATCAAGGTTTACAAAAAATTCATGCTAATACATTTTTACCCATTAAAATTAGCAAAAATAATCCTAAAACAAATAAAACCAAAATCTTTAATAAGATTATTAATAAAACTCGTAGAAAAATTGAACATGTTTTTGCATTTTTAAAATGTTTTAAGATTATTGGTTATAAATTTAGAAAAGCCAGAAAACGAATATTTTTAAGATTTAATTTAATTGCAGGATTTTATAATTTATCATTAAAACTTAAAAACGTTATGCAGTAAGTCTAAACTATTAATTGAACCTAATACTGGATTTGCAATTACTTGACCATAATATGCACTTGTACCAATCATTGCTAATAATGGACTTATTGAAGAACGAATTACTTTTAATAAAGTATAATTATTTGATTGTATAGTGATGTCATTTGGCATTTTCATTTACTCCTTTTAATAAATTAGTTTGTTTTTCTATTTTAATAATTACTTTACCTTCACAATGAATATTATCTCCAACACATATAGCATAACTATCATGTACATCACTTACTATAAAATAATCATTTCTTAATTTAGGATATTCATCTAATAAAATTGCTCTAATATCATTACTTGTGGTTAAATCTTCTGGTTTAGCAGAATAAATAGTAATATGTGCTTTTTCATTAAAATATTTATATATAAATTCCATAATTATTTTTTAAGACTTACTGCATAACTAGTTAACTTTTTATTTTTTTGTTATTATTAAAATAAAATTTGAATAGTTAAGGATAAACTTTATGACATATTTTGAATTAAAAGATAAATCTGATCAATATTTTCGTAAAATAGTGGGTATTAATAAACTCGTTTTTAACGAAATTTTAAATATTTTATTAGAACATCAAAAACTCAAAACTACTATTGGTGGAAGGCCATATAAAATGTCAATAGAAGATCGACTAGTAATGAGTTTAAGATATTTATATGAAAATCGTACATATCATAGTATTGGTGCTGAGTATGGTATGGTTGATACTACTGCTTTACGAAATATTCGTTCAATTGAAGATATTTTAATAAAGAATAATAAGTTTAATAATTTAACAAATAAAAATATTTTTTTAAAAAGAAGAATTAAAAAATAAAATTTTGATAATTGATGTAACAGAGGTAGAAACAGAACGACCAAAATATAACCAAAAAGATTGATTTTCTGGTAAAAAATGAATGCATACTGTTAAGTTTCAAACCGTAATTAATGCAAATACTAATGAAATTTTAAATATTTTTTCTGATATTGGTAAAAATCATGATTTTAAAACTTTTAAGAATTCAAAGTTAAAGTTTTTACCAGAAACTATAATTCTTGCAGATAAAGGTTATCAAGGTTTACAAAAAATTCATGCTAATACATTTTTACCCATTAAAATTAGCAAAAATAATCCTAAAACAAATAAAACCAAAATCTTTAATAAGATTATTAATAAAACTCGTAGAAAAATTGAACATGTTTTTGCATTTTTAAAATGTTTTAAGATTATTGGTTATAAATTTAGAAAAGCCAGAAAACGAATATTTTTAAGATTTAATTTAATTGCAGGATTTTATAATTTATCATTAAAACTTAAAAACGTTATGCAGTAAGTCTTTAGTAAATTCTAATTTTACTGTTCCATAATAATCTTTATTATTACCAGAAATAGTAGCACTTGTTGATGTAATATTACTAAATGTTACTTTACCTTTTTCATAACCATTATTACCAATATTTACTATTACAGTTTCTAATTCATCATTAGTAGGAGTGGTTCCTGCCATAGTAATTTTTCCTAAATTTTTATAATAAATAACATCTTGTAAATCTAAAATATTCATATTATCATAATCAGTTGATTGATATGTTGCATTAATATTAGTTGCATCAACTTTATAATTTTTTGCTCTTGCTTCTTTAATTTCATCTACTGTTGGCATTTTTTCTTGAATTATATACATTAAATTAGGTCTTATTGCTGCTGGTAATGAATATAATACTTTACCAATAATACGAATATTATCTGTAGCATTATCTAATTTATTTCTTACTTTTGTAAATGAAATAGGCATACCTCACATATATCTGTTATAAACTACTCCAAATAAATTTAATAATTTATAATCTTTTTCTAAATGCATACCAGAAACAGTATCATGAATAAAATCTTGTTCTAAATAAAAACTTTCATAAAATTCCATTCCCATAATTTGATTTGTATATCTTTTACCAGTTGCTAAAGTAGACTTACTGCATAACGTTTTTAAGTTTTAATGATAAATTATAAAATCCTGCAATTAAATTAAATCTTAAAAATATTCGTTTTCTGGCTTTTCTAAATTTATAACCAATAATCTTAAAACATTTTAAAAATGCAAAAACATGTTCAATTTTTCTACGAGTTTTATTAATAATCTTATTAAAGATTTTGGTTTTATTTGTTTTAGGATTATTTTTGCTAATTTTAATGGGTAAAAATGTATTAGCATGAATTTTTTGTAAACCTTGATAACCTTTATCTGCAAGAATTATAGTTTCTGGTAAAAACTTTAACTTTGAATTCTTAAAAGTTTTAAAATCATGATTTTTACCAATATCAGAAAAAATATTTAAAATTTCATTAGTATTTGCATTAATTACGGTTTGAAACTTAACAGTATGCATTCATTTTTTACCAGAAAATCAATCTTTTTGGTTATATTTTGGTCGTTCTGTTTCTACCTCTGTTACATCAATTATCAAAATTTTATTTTTTAATTCTTCTTTTTAAAAAAATATTTTTATTTGTTAAATTATTAAACTTATTATTCTTTATTAAAATATCTTCAATTGAACGAATATTTCGTAAAGCAGTAGTATCAACCATACCATACTCAGCACCAATACTATGATATGTACGATTTTCATATAAATATCTTAAACTCATTACTAGTCGATCTTCTATTGACATTTTATATGGCCTTCCACCAATAGTAGTTTTGAGTTTTTGATGTTCTAATAAAATATTTAAAATTTCGTTAAAAACGAGTTTATTAATACCCACTATTTTACGAAAATATTGATCAGATTTATCTTTTAATTCAAAATATGTCATAAAGTTTATCCTTAACTATTCAAATTTTATTTTAATAATAACAAAAAAATAAAAAGTTAACTAGTTATGCAGTAAGTCTATTAATTAAATTTTGACATGAATATTTTAATAAGAAGTAAGTGAAGTTGAAGATAAATTTCTACTAGAATCACTTTCTTTACTTTGTTGAAGTTCATCAAAATTATTTTCTAAAATTGGTAAAATTCTGAATCACATTGCTCTTTTATATCATTAAAACTCATAACTGGACTATTTTTTTAGGTAGCACATTTTTTAATTGTGTCTCTAGTTGTGCAATTTTTTCTTCTTTTTCTTCAATAATTTTTTTTAAATGTTCAATTTCAGTATCTTTTTTTTTAAACTCAGATTTGAAAGCAGTAGTTATTGCTTCAACTGCATCTCAATCTTCATCTTCGGTTTCTTCTCATTCTTTTTCAACTTTTTCTTTAATTTTTGGAATTAAATCTTCTATATATGTATCAATATATTTAATAATCATTTCAAATAATAAATAATCTTCATTTTTAGTTCCTACATTTTCACTATTATCAATCGTCTTTGAACTATTAATAACTTTTAATCTTTCAATAGGAAAAATTTCTTTTAATGATGTTATAAGTGACTGATATTCTTCTTCAATTTTTTGAAATATTTCATTAAGTTTTGCTTGAAAAAATTCTTTTTGTTTATTATTTTTCGGAATTTTACGCTTATTGGTTAACACTTAATTCTTAATAAATAATTTAATTATGATATTTTTAAATGTGATTTTTTCTTTACGGTTATTATATTTAAAACAAAATTCATTTAAATAAGATTGGAGTCATTTTTTTGAAACTCAATGAAATTGGCCAATAAAACCTCTTTTTAATATTGCTCAAAAACTTTCTATTGTATTTGTATGAATACCATTATAAGAAAAATATTTTTTGTGATTAACTTGTTCATATGGTAAAATTCCGTTATTTTTTAATTGAGGAGTTTCATTTTCAATAGTTTTAATATTTTCTAATACTTCTATTTTTTTTAAAATTTTGTTTACTTCCTTTTCACTTAAAAAATTATCTTCAACTAATGTAAATTTAGTGTATAAATTACAAAATTTTCTAGATAAAAAACAATATTTTTCCTCTTCAATTAATTTTTTAATCAAAATTTTTCTGCCTTCTTTATTTAATATTTGAAAATTAGCTTCTTCACTATCGGGAACTGCCAATACTAAATAATTATCATTTTCTGTTTTTAAATAAATAAAATTTGATCATGGTAACTTATATTGTAAATTATCATTTTTATATTCAATTTTAATAATTAATCCTGGTTGTAAAATATTATTGATTGTATTGTTTAATTTATATTTTTCACGATCTCATTCATTATTTTTAAATCATAAAATAAATTCATAAAGTGAAATTGGGCATTGGTTAGATAAGTTTACTTTCTTGTCTTCAAATCTGTACAAATTGATTTGGAGGCATTTTCAATCTAATAACTATTCTATCATTGTTTCAATATCTAACAAATTTTTCTAATATTTTATTAAAACTTTCCATACTTTCAAAAGTGCTACCAAACATCATTTTAAAATCTCTTTTAATTCAACGATTTAAACATTCACTAACTTGATTACCTTTAAAACCTGATAGACTTTTTGAATGAATTAGATTAGTACTTGTATTAAAAACTTTACTAACAATTTCGCTTGTATTAGCAGAACCTAAATCTGATTGAATAGTCGTAAAATTACGGGCGTATCAAGTTAATGGTTAGATTTAATAAAAACTTAAATGAGAGATAATACTCTCATTTTTTAATTGTTAAACAATTATAATTAATTATTTTATTAAACCAGCACTTTATTAAAGTAATTAATTATTACATAACTAAATAAAAAATTATTTAGGCTATTGTGCTGGAATTAACCAATAGTAATTTTTGTGTTGCTCTTTTAAAACTTGATATTTTTTGGTTCCCTTCCCCTAGAACCCCTACCCTCCAAGGCTTATGCTACTTACAGTAGCATAAGCCTTACATATAGTAGTAGAAGTATTAGTTAGTAGTATATAAGACTTTTATCACCTATAGGTGATAAAGCTTATACATAGAAAGGATATGTAATGATTAATGTTAATTTAGATATTAAAAATAAAATTAAAGAAACAACTAAAGGTATGTTATTAGAAATTGGTGAATATGAAACATGATTTCCTATTAAAGATACTATTATTGATGAAAAAAATAAAAAAATAGCATTAAAAATAATTGAAGATTTTTATTATAAATTAGGTAAAAAATCAATAACAAAAGATATTGAAAGTGTTAAAGGTAGTGATATTTTAAAATATATTAAAAATATTCCAAATATTAATACAAATGAAAATGAATTAATATCTTGTGAATTTTATGAACAATATAATGGTTATTATATTTTTAAAAATGATAAAAATCAAGAATGTTTTAAATATAACATTACATGAGAACAAGATATGAAAAGTTTTAAAATCAATAATCCATATAAACATAATGATTTAGCAATAAATTATATTATTACACCAATGAAAAATATAGAAACTCATAATGAAAAAATATTTTATTTAAAGTATTAAAGGAAATTAATATGTTATTAAATGTTGAAAAAATTGAATTAATAAAAAAATTATGTAATGAAAAATTACTTAAAAATCAAAAATATATTGAAATACAAGAAATATTAAAAATTATAGAAAGAGAGTAAATAATTATGTTGAATTTAAAAGAAGATAAAAGAATATATTTAAAATATGAAGAAATTGAAAAAATATTTGGTTCATGTGATATATGTAATAAAAATTCATCATTTGCAAATAGAACTTGTAATAAATGTTTTTATAAATTAATAGGTGAAAATAATGAAATGTAATATCCATAATGAAAAATATATATGATTTTCTGAATTAGAAAATACTTATTATTGTAATAAATGTATTGATGAAATGATTGAAAACGATATGTATTTAACATCAAATAATTGAGATTATTTATATGAATATTATATTAATGAATTACAATTAGAAAATTTTAAAGGAGTTTAATATGAATAAATTAGAATTACAAAATGCAATGAAATTAATAGAAAAATTTGAAGAATTAAAAGAAGAATTTAATAGTAAATATGAAGATTTAGAAATTACCATTGATGCTGATTGTGAATTAAACATTCGTTTTGATTATTTTACATATGAAGATGTAAACAAATTACAACAAGCAATTATTGATTATAAAAGAATTATTAAAGGTTAAAAGAAAGTAGTGAATAAATATGGTAGCAGCACCTAAAAAGAAACCAGAAGATTTAATGATTAAACAAATTATTGTTCATTTAAGATTTACTGAAAAAGATTATGAAAAATTAAAAGAAATTTGTGAAGAAAAAAATATGAAAATTAATGGTTTTATAAGAAGTTTAATTAAAAAAGCAATAAATAAATAGAAAGAGTGATAAATAATGAATAATTTATATAAAAAAATACTTAAATTACAATTAGAAATTGGTAGTACACCTAAAAATGGTTTTAATAAATTTGGAAATTATAAATATTGATTATTAAGTGATATTTTTAATAAATTTAAATTATTATGTAAAGAATTAAATATTGTGATTACACATGAAGATATATTAACAACTGATAGAAAAATAAATTATTTAGATACTAAAGAAGTAGAAATAACTTATTTTAAAAGATATACAATTATTGATTTAGATAATGATAAAGAAATTAAATATTTTGATATACTTGCTTGTGCTAAAAATACAGATATAGCAAAAGCAAAAGGTAGTGCAGAAACTTATGCTTATAGATATTTTTTAATGAATTTATTATTATTAAGTGAAGATGAACTTGACCCAGATAATGATAGTATTAATTTAATACAAAATAATAATAAACAACAAAATTATAGTAATAATATAAAAGTATCTAATGAAAAATGAGAACCAAGTGAAAAACAATTAGATTATTTTGAAAAATATATGATTACAAATACAGTTTTATTTGATGAATGTATAAGAGAAGATATGGAAAGATTAAATCCAAGTAATAATAAAGATTTTTTAATATTAATGGGTGAAAATTATTTAAAAGTATTATTTGATAAATTTAAAGAAATTCGTGAAAGATTTAAAAATTTAAAAAATAATAATAAAAATGAGTATAGAAATTATGAATAATTATTTACTTTCAGTAGACCCAAGTATAAAAAATACAGGTTTTACATTATGAGAAAATAAAAAACCAATTTGAATAAATAGTTATAGTTTTAAAGATTATAATTATGATTGAGAAAAAATACAATTACAAATAAGTTATTTAATAGATATGAATAAATATGATTTATTAATGGAACGTGGTACTTTTCATAGTAAAAATGGTATTGGTTATGAAACACAAGAACATTTAAGAGGTTTTATTGCAGGAACATTTAATAAATTATTAACAAAAAATATGTTAATAAGTCCTTCTTCATGAAAGAAATGATATATAGATAATAATATTACTAATATTTCTTTAAAAAATTGAAATAAAAAAATAAGTGAAGATATATGTGTTTATTTAAATGAAAAATATGAATGAAATATAACTATATCAAATCATGATGAAGCAGATAGTTTATTAATTGGTTGATATTATTTAAATAAGGAGAAATAAATAATGCAAATAGCAATTTTAATTATATTTAGTTTAAATACTATATTAACTTTATTTACATTTATTTTATATTTATATATTTTTATTAATTTTAAATTTAGATGAAAATGAGAAAAATAATGCAAAAACAAAAACAAGAAAAAGTATTAATTAAATGTATATGTAAAGGTTGTAATAATAAAGTATTAGTAACTTTAAAAACTTTAGATATAGAAAATAGTACAGAACAATTTTTTAATATGTGTTATTTTCATAAAAAACAATTTAAAAATAAAGTAGACTTACTGCATAACTAGTTAACTTTTTATTTTTTTGTTATTATTAAAATAAAATTTGAATAGTTAAGGATAAACTTTATGACATATTTTGAATTAAAAGATAAATCTGATCAATATTTTCGTAAAATAGTGGGTATTAATAAACTCGTTTTTAACGAAATTTTAAATATTTTATTAGAACATCAAAAACTCAAAACTACTATTGGTGGAAGGCCATATAAAATGTCAATAGAAGATCAACTAGTAATGAGTTTAAGATATTTATATGAAAATCGTACATATCATAGTATTGGTGCTGAGTATGGTATGGTTGATACTACTGCTTTACGAAATATTCGTTCAATTGAAGATATTTTAATAAAGAATAATAAGTTTAATAATTTAACAAATAAAAATATTTTTTTAAAAAGAAGAATTAAAAAATAAAATTTTGATAATTGATGTAACAGAGGTAGAAACAGAACGACCAAAATATAACCAAAAAGATTGATTTTCTGGTAAAAAATGAATGCATACTGTTAAGTTTCAAACCGTAATTAATGCAAATACTAATGAAATTTTAAATATTTTTTCTGATATTGGTAAAAATCATGATTTTAAAACTTTTAAGAATTCAAAGTTAAAGTTTTTACCAGAAACTATAATTCTTGCAGATAAAGGTTATCAAGGTTTACAAAAAATTCATGCTAATACATTTTTACCCATTAAAATTAGCAAAAATAATCCTAAAACAAATAAAACCAAAATCTTTAATAAGATTATTAATAAAACTCGTAGAAAAATTGAACATGTTTTTGCATTTTTAAAATGTTTTAAGATTATTGGTTATAAATTTAGAAAAGCCAGAAAACGAATATTTTTAAGATTTAATTTAATTGCAGGATTTTATAATTTATCATTAAAACTTAAAAACGTTATGCAGTAAGTCTAGTATTATTATGTGTATTTCCTAATGGCAACAGTAAAGTATTTATAATCTCACATGCTCCGGCAATAATAGTAGGAATAGCAAAATAATTATTAAAATCATTATTTATACCCATTGCTACACCACTACTAATCAAACAACCACCAGTACCCATATTCGCTATTTTACGTATAGTTTCAAATCTATTAGGTATTAATTCAGTTAAACCACTAATAACATTTGCTATACCAAAACTATTTAAAGATATATAAGTATCTCAATCTACAAAAGGTACATCAATTATTGGTTTAACAGTTGTAAAGGATGGATAAGTTGGTCTTGGGGGTTCAGTAGGGCATGGCGGTCAAAAACAAGGTTCATCTTTTAATAAAGTCACAGACTTATCTACATACTGAACAAACTTAGCATAGTTAATTAAACCAATTGTCCCAATTCCTAAAAATATTTTTTTATAACTATTAATAACTTTATTTCTAGTAGTTGGTCTTTGATTAATATTCCATATATCAATTCCTAACTTTTTACTAAATAACAAAGAATTAATAGAACCTAATACTGGGTCTTTTAAATATTGACCATAATAAGCACTAACGCCAACCATTGCACTTAATGGACTTAATCCAGTTCTTAAAATTTTAGTTAAAGTATAATTACTAGTTTGCTCTAATTCCAAAGGCATAAATAAAGCTCCTTACTTTATATACTAATAAGGAGCTTGTATATGAATTATAATCTAATCCATTGGGGCTTAATGAAAAATATATAATCCATATATAAGCCCCTTATTCAATTATTTGTTGATACATTATTTTCATTCAGTAATATCTATAATAGTACCGGATAAATCTAATTTTAAATCATAATAATTACCAACTTTAAAACTAAGTTTATGTAAATATTGTGTAAAATCATTAACTACTAACTAACGGGTTATATCATTTATCCCGTACTTTACCGGTAGGTATATTAGTTTGTTTATTAATCTCTAAAAAAGTTAAAACATCAAATTTCAAATTTTGACCATGATTATTTTTATCCGGTATCATTCTATTTTTATCAATATTAACCAATTGAACTTTAAACATAAAAATTGCCAACTTCTTTCTATATAAAATATAAATTGAATTGGCAAACAATTATAAATAATTAAATTAAAAATACATAACTATAAAATTAATTTAATAAATAAAAAGTTCTTAATATTAATATTTAACTATTCCTGCTAGGGAACTGTAAACCAATTCAAATAAGTTAAATATAATTTAAAAACTAATCTAAAACATATTTACTTATGACTAAATAATATCATAATTAAACAAAATATCAATAAATATACAACAAAAAAGTAAAGACATTCACTACCTAGCAGAACAGCAAATATCTTTACCACAATTAAAGTATAACAAATGTACCACAAAAAGCAAAAATATTACAAAAAAATATCAAAAGACTTACTGCATAACGTTTTTAAGTTTTAATGATAAATTATAAAATCCTGCAATTAAATTAAATCTTAAAAATATTCGTTTTCTGGCTTTTCTAAATTTATAACCAATAATCTTAAAACATTTTAAAAATAGACTTACTGCATAACTAGTTAACTTTTTATTTTTTTGTTATTATTAAAATAAAAAGTTAACTAGTTATGCAGTAAGTCTAAAATATAACTAATGTAAAATTCTTTTTTGTAAAAATATTTTTTCAATTTTATTTTTTTCAAAAACTTTATAAAGAAAATCTAAAACATCATTTGGCATTGGTTAGATAAGTTTACTTTCTTGTCTTCAAATCTGTACAAATTGATTTGGAGGCATTTTCAATCTAATAACTATTCTATCATTGTTTCAATATCTAACAAATTTTTCTAATATTTTATTAAAACTTTCCATACTTTCAAAAGTGCTACCAAACATCATTTTAAAATCTCTTTTAATTCAACGATTTAAACATTCACTAACTTGATTACCTTTAAAACCTGATAGACTTTTTGAGTGAATTAGATTAGTACTTGTATTAAAAACTTTACTAACAATTTCGCTTGTATTAGCAGAACCTAAATCTGATTGAATAGTCGTAAAATTACATTGTTTAGCACTCGCTAATTCTATTTGATTAACCACATTTAACACAGTTTTGGCATTTTCACTTTTGTTTATTTTTCAGCCAACAATTGAATTACTGTACATATCAGTAGCAAAAACAACTAATAATTTTGTTTTTTTATCACCAATAATTATATTTTTAAATCATGTGCCATCCATACCAACTTTTTCAAGAAAGTTATTACTTGAAAAATTACGTTTTAATAAATCTTTATTATTTTTTAAATCACTATTTTCTACTACTCTATTTGTTGATTTAGGTTCTAATAATAATTTAATATTATTATCTTTTAATATTTGTTTTATGCTTGTTTTACTGCATTTAAGACCTTTATTTTTTATTTTTAACTCTAATCTTACTTTTTCAAAACTAGTCATATTAATGTACTTTTTTTCATTTTTAATGAGAACTATTTTGTTTATTGCTTGTATCAAATTATCATTAATTTTTGATTGATATTGCTTTTTACCTTTTTTTACTCATAAATAGTATGCTGTTTTGCTAATAGCTATGTAAACAATAATTTTATTTAATTGATGACCTTTTTGCTTATATTTTTCTACTATTAAAAAACACTTATATTTTAATAATTTACTATTTTTTCCCCTTGTTAATTTCTTTTCACAGGCTAATTGCTCCTTTAAAAGTTCTTTTTCAACCTCATCTTTTAAAGCTTGTTTTCTAAGTTTATCAATTTCTTTGTTTAATAGTTTAATTTCAATATCTTTCTTATCGATCCTGTGAGAAGTTTGGGATTTAAAAATTTTGGTGAATGCATTTTCACCTTTAATTTGATATTGCTTAACCCAATTATAAATTAATACTGGAGTTGATAATTTATATTTGACTTGAATTTCATGTATTTTTAGTTTTTTATCAACTAAATACTCATTAACAACGGCTAATTTTGTTTCTTTTGAATAAACTTTATAATTCATAATTTCTCCTTCTGTATTAATTATTTTTAATTATATTACAGATTGAAAATATTAATTGGTAAACTTAAGTGACTGATGCCTTTCTATTAAATTTATTTTTTAAGTAATACCTAAATCGTAAACTTTCTAAACTAACATAATAATTAAAATCCTTAAAATAATCACTATTAGCAACATAATCATAACTTCCACCAATTAAATTAGTAATACCTTGTTCATTTGGTTTAGTTTTAAATAAATAAAATTCTTTTGCTTTTTCACATGCTTGTACTAATTGTTGTAAACTTAAAGTTTTAGTACCACGAACTACAAGCGGATTTCTACAATTTCTACTAAAAGAATATGCTTGAACACCAACATCTTTTTGATTTAATGATTTAATATTTTCTTGTACTTTTGTTACATATTTACTTAAATATTTAACTACAAATTCATTTGTACCTTTATGAACAACTTTCAAATCAATACCTTTATTATTACCAGCATGTGGTCATCATGTAGTTATCATGCTATATGGTATTTTACGATTAAATAATATGTGAAAATGAACTGCACCACGCTTTTGATATTCATAAACATAAAAATATCTTAATTCACCTAAATGTTTAGAACGTTTAGGGTCATTTCATCAACGCTTTAAACGTTTAAAAAATAATTGTAAATCATGTTTTGCTTTTCTAATATCAGTTTCATTTTTATGATAAGTTAAAGTTAAAAAACTTAAAATTCTTGCATTATAAAAATTATGTAATGCTTTTTGAACTAATTTACATTTAGTACGAACATTATTATTTCTTAACTTAATAACATTACCAATATTCTTTATACCTAATTTATTTCTTTCATTTTTTAAAATATCAATAGGTAAAACAACATTTTTAACATAACAAGCATAAAAAATTTCGGAATTTTACGCTTATTGGTTAACACTTAATTCTTAATAAATAATTTAATTATGATATTTTTAAATGTGATTTTTTCTTTACGGTTATTATATTTAAAACAAAATTCATTTAAATAAGATTGGAGTCATTTTTTTGAAACTCAATGAAATTGGCCGATAAAACCTCTTTTTAATATTGCTCAAAAACTTTCTATTGTATTTGTATGAATACCATTATAAGAAAAATATTTTTTGTAATTAACTTGTTCATGTGGTAAAATTTTATTCATTTTATAATATCCACGATATTCATCAGTAAAAAGAATAGAATTGTTAATATCAACATTTTCTTTAACTATTTTCATTAAATCTTCAGATTTAATACTTTTATTTTTTGCATGAAATAATTTAACATTACCATTTCGTTCAATAATGCCAACAACACACTCTTTACTAGTTCCTCTACCACGTAATGAGTTATTTTTATTATCAACATCATTATATTTACGCGGTTTTCCACCCACATATGTTTCATCCATCTCTAATATTTTTGCTAATAATTTAATCTCATCATTAGCCCTTGCCTTTCTAATTTTATGCATCATTTTTCATACAGTTGCTAAACGTAAATTTAAGTCTCTTGAAGCTTGAGATGATGATAAACTTTTTTTAGCATTAGCCATTAATACTATTAAAATAAATCACTTTTGAAGTGGTACACGTGTATGATGAAAAATAGTTTGAGCAGTTACACTAAAAGACTTATGACATTTTTTGCATTTATAACGCGACTCTTTTAAAACAGAGTTAACTTTTTCACTAAAACAAAAAAGACATTTTGGTTTGTTATTTCATCTTATTTCTTCTAAAAATTTTATACAAGATTCTTGGTTTGGAAATTTATTTATTATGTCTAAAATATTCATTTTCAATCACCTTTAATTAGATTTTATTTTACTAATATCTAATTATAGTTTTCAGAAATAATAATGTATATAAGTTATTGCCAATAAACGTAAAATTCCGAAAAATTTTTTTAACATAAAAAATTATATGAAATATTTACTTAAAATCAATCCTGCTAGGAACTTTTAATAAAATTGAATGATTTATAAATAAATATAAATCTTTATATATCTTATCATAAAATAATAAAAAAGTATCAAACTTTACACTTGCGGTGAAAAATGATACTTAACTAAGTAATAGGGGCTTTGCCCCTCTCGTTGCTTCGCAACTCACCCCAGCGGGGCTAAACCCCGCGGCCAACCAACCAAGGTTCTGGTTGGCAACGACCATAATATAGATTTTGTTATATTTTTAATTATTAAATAAAAATATAATAAAAAATGAACAATACCTATTCAAATTGAAATATAGAAATTGCTCATTTTATAATAAAATTTGAAGATAAAATTAATCTAAACTACTTTTGTATAAAATAAAAATACAGATTATTAAAAACCTCAATTTACATTCTAGGTCCTCGTCCTCTATTATTATTTTGTCTTTCTCTTTCAGCTCTATCTCTTGCTTCTCTTTCTCGTCTTTCTTGGTCTCGTCTTTCTCTTTCTGTTTCTTGTCTTAATCTTTGGATCGGCTACAATTTATTGGACACTAATTATGTAGACAAATAACAATATTTGTTAAAAGAAAGGAAATATAATTATGGCCAATATTACTTCATATACAGATGAATTTAAAAAACAAATAGTAGCTTTATATCAAAGTGGCAAATCAGTATCTTGTCTTGTTAAAGAGTACAATGTTACAAGAGCAGTTGCATATAAATGAATTAAGCAATTTACTAATTCGGAAAGTTTTAAAACTAAAGATAATCTTTCTGATTTAGAAAAACAATTAATTCAAATGAATAAAGAATTAAAACAATTACGAATGGAAAATGATATTTTAAAGCAAGCAGCACTAATAATAGGCAGAAAGTAGAGATTATTGCAAATAATAAATGAAAATATAAGATTCGCCCAATGTGTCGTTTTTTAAAAATTTCTAAATCAACATATTATTTTAATTTAAAGAAAAAAGAAGATAAAATCAAAAATAATATTTATGATCAAGCTGTTATTAGTGCTTTTAAAGAAAACAAATGTGTTTATGGAACAAGAAGATTAAAAGTCATACTAGAAAAACAAGAAATTTATTTATCAAGAAGAAAAATTAAAAAAATTATGGATAAACATAATTTAATGTCAAAATACACTAAATTATCATTTAAAAATCATCGTAATAAAGTAAATAATGAACAAATCACTAATATTGTTAATAGAAACTTTAATAATAGAATTAAAAATGAGGTGATTGTCAGTGATCTTAGTTATGTTGAAGTTAATGGTAAATGAAACTATATTTGCTTATTAATAGACCTATTTAACCGCGAAATTGTTGGACATAGTGTAGGTACTAAAAAAGATGCATCATTGGTATATCAAGCATTTATGCAATCAAATCGCTGTTTAAAAGATATGCAAATATTTCATAGCGATCGAGGTAACGAATTTAATAATAAAATTATTAACAAACTTTTATTAGCATTCAATATTACCCGCTCTTTAAGTAAAAAAGGTTGTCCTTATGACAATGCTGTTGCTGAAGCAACTTTTAAAACTTTCAAGACTGAATTTATTAATGACAAAAAATTTACATCATTAATACAGTTAAAATTAGAATTATTTGATTATATCAATTGATATAACAATATAAGAATCCACAGCACTTTAAACTACTTAACTCCCATTAAATATCAAGAAAAAATGTCTACCAAAAAATAGTCCTAAAAAGGGTTGCCATTTCATATCTTTGTAAATAAGACCTAGGAAATCATAAACTAAATGTCATAGTTTCGCCACTATAACTAGGTGGCAATCCACCACGTTTAATTATTTTCTTAGTTTGTCTTTTAGATAAGACAACTTTATTATAGTCATCAACATTAGTATAAATATTCAATTTAAATTTAACTAAAAATAATAAAATACGCATTCTTTTAACTTGAACAATATATTCTACTTTTTCACGTGCTTGTTTTGGTATTCTATCGGGGTGTTGTTCAATCATATACATAATTCCATTAAAATTATGACCTATCAATTTACAAAACATTCCTAAACTTTCTTGTGTTTCTTTAAATTCGGGTGATAAATCATTACTATTAATTTTTAAACCTAATTCATCAAAAACAAGCATATCATTCTCTTTAAAAGCATAATTACTATTTAATTGATTAAATTTAAAAACATCATCAGACTTACTGCATAACTAGTTAACTTTTTATTTTTTTGTTATTATTAAAATAAAATTTGAATAGTTAAGGATAAACTTTATGACATATTTTGAATTAAAAGATAAATCTGATCAATATTTTCGTAAAATAGTGGGTATTAATAAACTCGTTTTTAACGAAATTTTAAATATTTTATTAGAACATCAAAAACTCAAAACTACTATTGGTGGAAGGCCATATAAAATGTCAATAGAAGATCGACTAGTAATGAGTTTAAGATATTTATATGAAAATCGTACATATCATAGTATTGGTGCTGAGTATGGTATGGTTGATACTACTGCTTTACGAAATATTCGTTCAATTGAAGATATTTTAATAAAGAATAATAAGTTTAATAATTTAACAAATAAAAATATTTTTTTAAAAAGAAGAATTAAAAAATAAAATTTTGATAATTGATGTAACAGAGGTAGAAACAGAACGACCAAAATATAACCAAAAAGATTGATTTTCTGGTAAAAAATGAATGCATACTGTTAAGTTTCAAACCGTAATTAATGCAAATACTAATGAAATTTTAAATATTTTTTCTGATATTGGTAAAAATCATGATTTTAAAACTTTTAAGAATTCAAAGTTAAAGTTTTTACCAGAAACTATAATTCTTGCAGATAAAGGTTATCAAGGTTTACAAAAAATTCATGCTAATACATTTTTACCCATTAAAATTAGCAAAAATAATCCTAAAACAAATAAAACCAAAATCTTTAATAAGATTATTAATAAAACTCGTAGAAAAATTGAACATGTTTTTGCATTTTTAAAATGTTTTAAGATTATTGGTTATAAATTTAGAAAAGCCAGAAAACGAATATTTTTAAGATTTAATTTAATTGCAGGATTTTATAATTTATCATTAAAACTTAAAAACGTTATGCAGTAAGTCTATCATAAGAACAACGATAACTATACTCATTACGCACTTTAATAGGAATAGGACTTACTACCCTACCCTTATGTTTTTGTGCTAAACAACAAGCAAGAGCAGATTTACCAGTACGTGGTGGTGCTGAAATAATATAACTACCTACACGTTGTAATATCTTTATATTTTTTCTAGTTATTAAAAATGGATAAACTATTATTAATAATAAAACTCCTAAAAGTAAATAACCATATCAAGGCATTATTTCAACTCCTAACCAACTAAAAATCCAACTGCTTTTAAAAATACTCATAATGTTAAAACTTGTTCTAAACCACTAGTAAAATCAACATTTAAAACAGAACTAATAGTATCATCAAAAATACGCCTTAATAATCCATCAAGTTTAGTAAAAAATTCTCTTAATGGTTCAACTGGTAAAACTTTACCAACAACACCATAAAGTACTCACCTAAAAGCATTACGCAAATGACCAAAAACATCATATCAACTAACACGTTCATACTCAGGGTTAAAAGGGCTATTTGGTGGTACTGGTGTTACTTTCTCACTTGAAAAAATATTAATTTGACCAAAATTTAATTGTGGTGAAAAAGTTGGACTAGTTGATTCACCATGAACATCAAAAAACACTGTTAAATGTCTTAAATTTGGAACACGAATAGGCATAGTAACAAAATTATATAAATCTTGTTGATAAATATCATTATCAACTTTACCTTTAAAAACATATTTTGTATCACCAACATTATCTAAAAAACTAAAAACAAAATTAGCAGTAAAAGTTTTAAAATATTCATATTCAAAATAAAACATAAAACCTTGAATATAAAAACTTAAAGGTTTATCAATTTCAAAATTTAACTGTGTTTGAAAATTTATAATACTTTTACCAGTATTAACAAAATTTAAATTATTAGTATTCTTTTCTGCAACATAATTATGATTAAACATAATACGTGAAAATTCATCTAATTGTTTTCTATTAAAAGTATAAACGCCAGTTCCCATATCTATCATTTGTGATGGAACACCAACTGTATCACTATAATAATAACACGTATATAAACCTTCATTATTACCTATAAATTCACCACTAACTAATTTTAAATCCGATTGGTCAACATCAAAATAAGCAGAATTTCATGGAATTGTTGCTCAATCATCAAAATTATGGTATTTAACATGTTTAACCATTTCTTTTGTAATATCATAATTAACAACATTAGGGTCATTTGAAGCAATTAAACTAGTCGGTGCTTGAACAGAAGTATTTACAACAAAAAATAATTTAGCAAACTTAAATCACATAATTATTTACCAAATAAACATTTTAAAATTCACCATGAACCATAAAATAAAACAAATCCAATAAAAAACTGTGTTCCATAAACTACTAAATTTCATAAAATAGTAGTAAAATCATCAACTGGATTACCTATAAACATAGTTCAATAATCAACTATACATTGATGTATTTTATTATAAATTTCTAAAACACTCATACTTAACACCTACCCAAACAATGACCTAAAAACAAATTTAATACTACGATAAATAAAATTAAAAAATACACCTAATACCAACCAAAAAGTCAAATTAAACAAAATATAAACTTCATTAGTAATATTTGGTTGATTTAAAAATATTTGAATATCTTTACTAGAAAATATAAAAATAAAATGCAATATACTAAGAACAAAATTAGACATAATTAATTACCTACATTTATTCCACTAACATCTTGTGTTTGTTTATGTCCCTTAGCAATTTGTTTACCAACTCATGATGAACCTTTATAAAATTTAACAGAAGCCCGACCCATAGTTTTAACATTAGACTTACTGCATAACGTTTTTAAGTTTTAATGATAAATTATAAAATCCTGCAATTAAATTAAATCTTAAAAATATTCGTTTTCTGGCTTTTCTAAATTTATAACCAATAATCTTAAAACATTTTAAAAATGCAAAAACATGTTCAATTTTTCTACGAGTTTTATTAATAATCTTATTAAAGATTTTGGTTTTATTTGTTTTAGGATTATTTTTGCTAATTTTAATGGGTAAAAATGTATTAGCATGAATTTTTTGTAAACCTTGATAACCTTTATCTGCAAGAATTATAGTTTCTGGTAAAAACTTTAACTTTGAATTCTTAAAAGTTTTAAAATCATGATTTTTACCAATATCAGAAAAAATATTTAAAATTTCATTAGTATTTGCATTAATTACGGTTTGAAACTTAACAGTATGCATTCATTTTTTACCAGAAAATCAATCTTTTTGGTTATATTTTGGTCGTTCTGTTTCTACCTCTGTTACATCAATTATCAAAATTTTATTTTTTAATTCTTCTTTTTAAAAAAATATTTTTATTTGTTAAATTATTAAACTTATTATTCTTTATTAAAATATCTTCAATTGAACGAATATTTCGTAAAGCAGTAGTATCAACCATACCATACTCAGCACCAATACTATGATATGTACGATTTTCATATAAATATCTTAAACTCATTACTAGTCGATCTTCTATTGACATTTTATATGGCCTTCCACCAATAGTAGTTTTGAGTTTTTGATGTTCTAATAAAATATTTAAAATTTCGTTAAAAACGAGTTTATTAATACCCACTATTTTACGAAAATATTGATCAGATTTATCTTTTAATTCAAAATATGTCATAAAGTTTATCCTTAACTATTCAAATTTTATTTTAATAATAACAAAAAAATAAAAAGTTAACTAGTTATGCAGTAAGTCTATTCTGTCCTAAATCTAACGTTGGTAACATTAATTCGGGTAAAATAACCCTAAATGCAAATCTAAGCAAAATCAAAAATATCATTAACGTACCCAAATTAAAACCTAAATCACCAAGTGGAAAACTAAAAAACTTCATAAAAATTGAAGCAAATAAATGCATAACTGTTGTAATAAAAGGTATAAACATAATTTCACATCCTAATGTCTTGTAAATCTAAATAATCCTAAAATTAAATAAAATCAAAACTAACATTTATTAAAGCAAGAATAGGCAAAGGTAAAGTATATAAACTATCATAAAAAAACGACTTAATAAAAAGTGTCACAGTATGTAATCCAGCAAAAGAACTTAAATACTGCATATAAATAGTTTGTACCAAAGTATTAACAACTGGTAAAAGTCTACCCAATAAAGGTAAAACAAAAACCAAACTAAAAAATAACTTTACCATTTACTTACTCCTTTCTAATTACTAATGAGTTCCATGGATAATATGACCAACAAACTGCTTAATAAATACAAGAACCATAAATACAATTGAAATTAACACTGGTCAATTTGTAAGTGTTCCACCATCACCAGTAGTAAATACTCAACCAAAAATATAAGTAAAAGCATTAGACTTACTGCATAACGTTTTTAAGTTTTAATGATAAATTATAAAATCCTGCAATTAAATTAAATCTTAAAAATATTCGTTTTCTGGCTTTTCTAAATTTATAACCAATAATCTTAAAACATTTTAAAAATGCAAAAACATGTTCAATTTTTCTACGAGTTTTATTAATAAGACTTACTGCATAACTAGTTAACTTTTTATTTTTTTGTTATTATTAAAATAAAATTTGAATAGTTAACTAGTTATGCAGTAAGTCTATTTAATAATTGTTGTCCAACACCACCAATCATATTTAATAATGCTGATAGTCCAGCGGGCATATTAATCACCCCCTTTCTCTAATTCTTTTTGTTGTTTTTCCATTTCTAATTTACGTTTCTTCTTTTCAAAATCTTTACGACAAAAAGTACAATCCGGTTCACTATCATTATCTTTTATATGTTTTTTATGTTTAAATCTTTGTATACCTTCACGTATTCAATTTCTACAAAACCAAAGAATTAAACAAAAACCACCAATATATAACGCATATTTTATAATTTCTTTCATGTCCATTATTTAACACTTCCTTTTTTTCTTTTTTTTAAAAAATTAATTAAACTAAATAATTCATAAACAATTACTAAAACAAAAAGTAAAATATTAATCCCTAAATCTAAACCGATAAAAAAGTCAAAATTACCATTTATAATATTATGTATTTCAGCAACAGTTCAAACCATAGAAAAGAAACCAACAATAAAACAAAAAACATGAAATTTAGAAGTGTCATACCACTTTTTTTTAATTTCTTTATTTTCCATTATTAAACACCACCTAGTGTATAAGCATAAGAATAATCCCAGTTTAAACTTACTCTATCTAAATTAATCTCCGACATACTATCATCATTTAAATCAACATCAACCATACTGTCATCTGTACTTTGATAATCACTAACACTAGCATTAATTAATCTTGCCCTTTCATCAGTAAATACTTCTTGTAATTCAGTATTATTATGTGTATTTCCTAATGGCAACAGTAAAGTATTTATAATCTCACATGCTCCGGCAATAATAGTAGGAATAGCAAAATAATTATTAAAATCATTATTTATACCCATTGCTACACCACTACTAATCAAACAACCACCAGTACCCATATTCGCTATTTTACGTATAGTTTCAAATCTATTAGGTATTAATTCAGTTAAACCACTAATAACATTTGCTATACCAAAACTATTTAAAGATATATAAGTATCTCAATCTACAAAAGGTACATCAATTATTGGTTTAACAGTTGTAAAGGGTGGATAAGTTGGTCTTGGGGGTTCAGTAGGGCATGGCGGTCAAAAACAAGGTTCATCTTTTAATAAAGTCACAGACTTATCTACATACTGAACAAACTTAGCATAGTTAATTAAACCAATTGTCCCAATTCCTAAAAATATTTTTTTATAACTATTAATAACTTTATTTCTAGTAGTTGGTCTTTGATTAATATTCCATATATCAATTCCTAACTTTTTACTAAATAACAAAGAATTAATAGAACCTAATACTGGGTCTTTTAAATATTGACCATAATAAGCACTAACGCCAACCATTGCACTTAATGGACTTAATCCAGTTCTTAAAATTTTAGTTAAAGTATAATTACTAGTTTGCTCTAATTCCAAAGGCATAAATAAAACTCCTTACTTTATATACTAATAAGGAGCTTGTATATGAATTATAATCTAATCCATTGGGGC
This sequence comes from Spiroplasma endosymbiont of Notiophilus biguttatus, assembly GCF_964030985.1. Lineage (NCBI taxonomy): Bacteria > Bacillati > Mycoplasmatota > Mollicutes > Entomoplasmatales > Spiroplasmataceae > Spiroplasma > Spiroplasma endosymbiont of Notiophilus biguttatus. The sequence goes on from NZ_OZ034993.1 coordinate 390,021, forward strand.
TTAATGAAAAATATATAATCCATATATAAGCCCCTTATTCAATTATTTGTTGATACATTATTTTCATTCAGTAATATCTATAATAGTACCGGATAAATCTAATTTTAAATCATAATAATTACCAACTTTAAAACTAAGTTTATGTAAATATTGTGTAAAATCATTAACTACTAACGGGTTATATCATTTATCCCGTACTTTACCGGTAGGTATATTAGTTTGTTTATTAATCTCTAAAAAAGTTAAAACATCAAATTTCAAATTTTGACCATGATTATTTTTATCCGGTATCATTCTATTTTTATCAATATTAACCAATTGAACTTTAAACATAAAAATTGCCAACTTCTTTCTATATAAAATATAAATTGAATTGGCAAACAATTATAAATAATTAAATTAAAAATACATAACTATAAAATTAATTTAATAAATAAAAAGTTCTTAATATTAATATTTAACTATTCCTGCTAGGGAACTGTAAACCAATTCAAATAAGTTAAATATAATTTAAAAACTAATCTAAAACATATTTACTTATGACTAAATAATATCATAATTAAACAAAATATCAATAAATATACAACAAAAAAGTAAAGACATTCACTACCTAGCAGAACAGCAAATATCTTTACCACAATTAAAGTATAACAAATGTACCACAAAAAGCAAAAATATTACAAAAAAATATCAAAATATAACTAATGTAAAATTCTTTTTTGTAAAAATATTTTTTCAATTTTATTTTTTTCAAAAACTTTATAAAGAAAATCTAAAACATCATTTCTATTAAATTTATTTTTTAAGTAATACCTAAATCGTAAACTTTCTAAACTAACATAATAATTAAAATCCTTAAAATAATCACTATTAGCAACATAATCATAACTTCCACCAATTAAATTAGTAATACCTTGTTCATTTGGTTTAGTTTTAAATAAATAAAATTCTTTTGCTTTTTCACATGCTTGTACTAATTGTTGTAAACTTAAAGTTTTAGTACCACGAACTACAAGCGGATTTCTACAATTTCTACTAAAAGAATATGCTTGAACACCAACATCTTTTTGATTTAATGATTTAATATTTTCTTGTACTTTTGTTACATATTTACTTAAATATTTAACTACAAATTCATTTGTACCTTTATGAACAACTTTCAAATCAATACCTTTATTATTACCAGCATGTGGTCATCATGTAGTTATCATGCTATATGGTATTTTACGATTAAATAATATGTGAAAATGAACTGCACCACGCTTTTGATATTCATAAACATAAAAATATCTTAATTCACCTAAATGTTTAGAACGTTTAGGGTCATTTCATCAACGCTTTAAACGTTTAAAAAATAATTGTAAATCATGTTTTGCTTTTCTAATATCAGTTTCATTTTTATGATAAGTTAAAGTTAAAAAACTTAAAATTCTTGCATTATAAAAATTATGTAATGCTTTTTGAACTAATTTACATTTAGTACGAACATTATTATTTCTTAACTTAATAACATTACCAATATTCTTTATACCTAATTTATTTCTTTCATTTTTTAAAATATCAATAGGTAAAACAACATTTTTAACATAACAAGCATAAAAAATTTTTTTAACATAAAAATTATATGAAATATTCACTTAAAATCAATCCTGCTAGGAACTTTTAATAAAATTGAATGATTTATAAATAAATATAAATCTTTATATATCTTATCATAAAATAATAAAAAAGTATCAAACTTTACACTTGCGGTGAAAAATGATACTTAACTAAGTAATAGGGGCTTTGCCCCTCTCGTTGCTTCGCAACTCACCCCAGCGGGGCTAAACCCCGCGGCCAACCAACCAAGGTTCTGGTTGGCAACGACCATAATATAGATTTTGTTATATTTTTAATTATTAAATAAAAATAGACTTACTGCATAACGTTTTTAAGTTTTAATGATAAATTATAAAATCCTGCAATTAAATTAAATCTTAAAAATATTCGTTTTCTGGCTTTTCTAAATTTATAACCAATAATCTTAAAACATTTTAAAAATGCAAAAACATGTTCAATTTTTCTACGAGTTTTATTAATAATCTTATTAAAGATTTTGGTTTTATTTGTTTTAGGATTATTTTTGCTAATTTTAATGGGTAAAAATGTATTAGCATGAATTTTTTGTAAACCTTGATAACCTTTATCTGCAAGAATTATAGTTTCTGGTAAAAACTTTAACTTTGAATTCTTAAAAGTTTTAAAATCATGATTTTTACCAATATCAGAAAAAATATTTAAAATTTCATTAGTATTTGCATTAATTACGGTTTGAAACTTAACAGTATGCATTCATTTTTTACCAGAAAATCAATCTTTTTGGTTATATTTTGGTCGTTCTGTTTCTACCTCTGTTACATCAATTATCAAAATTTTATTTTTTAATTCTTCTTTTTAAAAAAATATTTTTATTTGTTAAATTATTAAACTTATTATTCTTTATTAAAATATCTTCAATTGAACGAATATTTCGTAAAGCAGTAGTATCAACCATACCATACTCAGCACCAATACTATGATATGTACGATTTTCATATAAATATCTTAAACTCATTACTAGTCGATCTTCTATTGACATTTTATATGGCCTTCCACCAATAGTAGTTTTGAGTTTTTGATGTTCTAATAAAATATTTAAAATTTCGTTAAAAACGAGTTTATTAATACCCACTATTTTACGAAAATATTGATCAGATTTATCTTTTAATTCAAAATATGTCATAAAGTTTATCCTTAACTATTCAAATTTTATTTTAATAATAACAAAAAAATAAAAAGTTAACTAGTTATGCAGTAAGTCTAATATAATAAAAAATGAACAATACCTATTCAAATTGAAATATAGAAATTGCTCATTTTATAATAAAATTTGAAGATAAAATTAATCTAAACTACTTTTGTATAAAATAAAAATACAGATTATTAAAAACCTCAATTTACATTCTAGGTCCTCGTCCTCTATTATTATTTTGTCTTTCTCTTTCAGCTCTATCTCTTGCTTCTCTTTCTCGTCTTTCTTGGTCTCGTCTTTCTCTTTCTGTTTCTTGTCTTAATCTTTGGATCGGCTACAATTTATTGGACACTAATTATGTAGACAAATAACAATATTTGTTAAAAGAAAGGAAATATAATTATGGCCAATATTACTTCATATACAGATGAATTTAAAAAACAAATAGTAGCTTTATATCAAAGTGGCAAATCAGTATCTTGTCTTGTTAAAGAGTACAATGTTACAAGAGCAGTTGCATATAAATGAATTAAGCAATTTACTAATTCGGAAAGTTTTAAAACTAAAGATAATCTTTCTGATTTAGAAAAACAATTAATTCAAATGAATAAAGAATTAAAACAATTACGAATGGAAAATGATATTTTAAAGCAAGCAGCACTAATAATAGGCAGAAAGTAGAGATTATTGCAAATAATAAATGAAAATATAAGATTCGCCCAATGTGTCGTTTTTTAAAAATTTCTAAATCAACATATTATTTTAATTTAAAGAAAAAAGAAGATAAAATCAAAAATAATATTTATGATCAAGCTGTTATTAGTGCTTTTAAAGAAAACAAATGTGTTTATGGAACAAGAAGATTAAAAGTCATACTAGAAAAACAAGAAATTTATTTATCAAGAAGAAAAATTAAAAAAATTATGGATAAACATAATTTAATGTCAAAATACACTAAATTATCATTTAAAAATCATCGTAATAAAGTAAATAATGAACAAATCACTAATATTGTTAATAGAAACTTTAATAATAGAATTAAAAATGAGGTGATTGTCAGTGATCTTAGTTATGTTGAAGTTAATGGTAAATGAAACTATATTTGCTTATTAATAGACCTATTTAACCGCGAAATTGTTGGACATAGTGTAGGTACTAAAAAAGATGCATCATTGGTATATCAAGCATTTATGCAATCAAATCGCTGTTTAAAAGATATGCAAATATTTCATAGCGATCGAGGTAACGAATTTAATAATAAAATTATTAACAAACTTTTATTAGCATTCAATATTACCCGCTCTTTAAGTAAAAAAGGTTGTCCTTATGACAATGCTGTTGCTGAAGCAACTTTTAAAACTTTCAAGACTGAATTTATTAATGACAAAAAATTTACATCATTAATACAGTTAAAATTAGAATTATTTGATTATATCAATTGATATAACAATATAAGAATCCACAGCACTTTAAACTACTTAACTCCCATTAAATATCAAGAAAAAATGTCTACCAAAAAATAGTCCTAAAAAGGGTTGCCATTTCACTTTCTAATCGTTGTTGAATTTCCCTATCTGTTGTTTTATCTCCATCTCCACTTTGTCTTTGTCTATCCATAATTTTTCTCCTTTCAAAATAAAAAAACTCATTTACTTTTAAAATAAAGTAATGAATTAAAAACTTATATTAAGTTTATGTATTTATTTTAACATCTTTATTTATTTTTTTTAGAATGTTTATTTCTATAATAACAAGCACGGCATACAGTATTTTCAGTTTCTTTCTTTTCAGTCTGTAATATATTATCCAACTTGTCTAATCCTACTGCTCTAATATCATCAACAGTAAAATCTAATGCTTGTGACTGTTCATAGTCTTTAAGACTACTTAATTCACTCTTTAACGAATGAATATAATTTAAAGCACGACTATTATATCTTTGTAAATAAGACCTAGGAAATCATAAACTAAATGTCATAGTTTCGCCACTATAACTAGGTGGCAATCCACCACGTTTAATTATTTTCTTAGTTTGTCTTTTAGATAAGACAACTTTATTATAGTCATCAACATTAGTATAAATATTCAATTTAAATTTAACTAAAAATAATAAAATACGCATTCTTTTAACTTGAACAATATATTCTACTTTTTCACGTGCTTGTTTTGGTATTCTATCGGGGTGTTGTTCAATCATATACATAATTCCATTAAAATTATGACCTATCAATTTACAAAACATTCCTAAACTTTCTTGTGTTTCTTTAAATTCGGGTGATAAATCATTACTATTAATTTTTAAACCTAATTCATCAAAAACAAGCATATCATTCTCTTTAAAAGCATAATTACTATTTAATTGATTAAATTTAAAAACATCATCATAAGAACAACGATAACTATACTCATTACGCACTTTAATAGGAATAGGACTTACTACCCTACCCTTATGTTTTTGTGCTAAACAACAAGCAAGAGCAGATTTACCAGTACGTGGTGGTGCTGAAATAATATAACTACCTACACGTTGTAATATCTTTATATTTTTTCTAGTTATTAAAAATGGATAAATTATTATTAATAATAAAACTCCTAAAAGTAAATAACCATATCAAGGCATTATTTCAACTCCTAACCAACTAAAAATCCAACTGCTTTTAAAAATACTCATAATGTTAAAACTTGTTCTAAACCACTAGTAAAATCAACATTTAAAACAGAACTAATAGTATCATCAAAAATACGCCTTAATAATCCATCAAGTTTAGTAAAAAATTCTCTTAATGGTTCAACTGGTAAAACTTTACCAACAACACCATAAAGTACTCACCTAAAAGCATTACGCAAATGACCAAAAACATCATATCAACTAACACGTTCATACTCAGGGTTAAAAGGGCTATTTGGTGGTACTGGTGTTACTTTCTCACTTGAAAAAATATTAATTTGACCAAAATTTAATTGTGGTGAAAAAGTTGGACTAGTTGATTCACCATGAACATCAAAAAACACTGTTAAATGTCTTAAATTTGGAACACGAATAGGCATAGTAACAAAATTATATAAATCTTGTTGATAAATATCATTATCAACTTTACCTTTAAAAACATATTTTGTATCACCAACATTATCTAAAAAACTAAAAACAAAATTAGCAGTAAAAGTTTTAAAATATTCATATTCAAAATAAAACATAAAACCTTGAATATAAAAACTTAAAGGTTTATCAATTTCAAAATTTAACTGTGTTTGAAAATTTATAATACTTTTACCAGTATTAACAAAAGACTTACTGCATAACGTTTTTAAGTTTTAATGATAAATTATAAAATCCTGCAATTAAATTAAATCTTAAAAATATTCGTTTTCTGGCTTTTCTAAATTTATAACCAATAATCTTAAAACATTTTAAAAATGCAAAAACATGTTCAATTTTTCTACGAGTTTTATTAATAAGACTTACTGCATAACTAGTTAACTTTTTATTTTTTTGTTATTATTAAAATAAAATTTGAATAGTTAACTAGTTATGCAGTAAGTCTAAAATTTAAATTATTAGTATTCTTTTCTGCAACATAATTATGATTAAACATAATACGTGAAAATTCATCTAATTGTTTTCTATTAAAAGTATAAACGCCAGTTCCCATATCTATCATTTGTGATGGAACACCAACTGTATCACTATAATAATAACACGTATATAAACCTTCATTATTACCTATAAATTCACCACTAACTAATTTTAAATCCGGTTGGTCAACATCAAAATAAGCAGAATTTCATGGAATTGTTGCTCAATCATCAAAATTATGGTATTTAACATGTTTAACCATTTCTTTTGTAATATCATAATTAACAACATTAGGGTCATTTGAAGCAATTAAACTAGTCGGTGCTTGAACAGAAGTATTTACAACAAAAAATAATTTAGCAAACTTAAATCACATAATTATTTACCAAATAAACATTTTAAAATTCACCATGAACCATAAAATAAAACAAATCCAATAAAAAACTGTGTTCCATAAACTACTAAATTTCATAAAATAGTAGTAAAATCATCAACTGGATTACCTATAAACATAGTTCAATAATCAACTATACATTGATGTATTTTATTATAAATTTCTAAAACACTCATACTTAACACCTACCCAAACAATGACCTAAAAACAAATTTAATACTACGATAAATAAAATTAAAAAATACACCTAATACCAACCAAAAAGTCAAATTAAACAAAATATAAACTTCATTAGTAATATTTGGTTGATTTAAAAATATTTGAATATCTTTACTAGAAAATATAAAAATAAAATGCAATATACTAAGAACAAAATTAGACATAATTAATTACCTACATTTATTCCACTAACATCTTGTGTTTGTTTATGTCCCTTAGCAATTTGTTTACCAACTCATGATGAACCTTTATAAAATTTAACAGAAGCACGACCCATAGTTTTAACATTCTGTCCTAAATCTAACGTTGGTAACATTAATTCGGGTAAAATAACCCTAAATGCAAATCTAAGCAAAATCAAAAATATCATTAACGTACCCAAATTAAAACCTAAATCACCAAGTGGAAAACTAAAAAACTTCATAAAAATTGAAGCAAATAAATGCATAACTGTTGTAATAAAAGGTATAAACATAATTTCACATCCTAATGTCTTGTAAATCTAAATAATCCTAAAATTAAATAAAATACAAAACTAACATTTATTAAAGCAAGAATAGGCAAAGGTAAAGTAGACTTACTGCATAACGTTTTTAAGTTTTAATGATAAATTATAAAATCCTGCAATTAAATTAAATCTTAAAAATATTCGTTTTCTGGCTTTTCTAAATTTATAACCAATAATCTTAAAACATTTTAAAAATGCAAAAACATGTTCAATTTTTCTACGAGTTTTATTAATAATCTTATTAAAGATTTTGGTTTTATTTGTTTTAGGATTATTTTTGCTAATTTTAATGGGTAAAAATGTATTAGCATGAATTTTTTGTAAACCTTGATAACCTTTATCTGCAAGAATTATAGTTTCTGGTAAAAACTTTAACTTTGAATTCTTAAAAGTTTTAAAATCATGATTTTTACCAATATCAGAAAAAATATTTAAAATTTCATTAGTATTTGCATTAATTACGGTTTGAAACTTAACAGTATGCATTCATTTTTTACCAGAAAATCAATCTTTTTGGTTATATTTTGGTCGTTCTGTTTCTACCTCTGTTACATCAATTATCAAAATTTTATTTTTTAATTCTTCTTTTTAAAAAAATATTTTTATTTGTTAAATTATTAAACTTATTATTCTTTATTAAAATATCTTCAATTGAACGAATATTTCGTAAAGCAGTAGTATCAACCATACCATACTCAGCACCAATACTATGATATGTACGATTTTCATATAAATATCTTAAACTCATTACTAGTCGATCTTCTATTGACATTTTATATGGCCTTCCACCAATAGTAGTTTTGAGTTTTTGATGTTCTAATAAAATATTTAAAATTTCGTTAAAAACGAGTTTATTAATACCCACTATTTTACGAAAATATTGATCAGATTTATCTTTTAATTCAAAATATGTCATAAAGTTTATCCTTAACTATTCAAATTTTATTTTAATAATAACAAAAAAATAAAAAGTTAACTAGTTATGCAGTAAGTCTAGTATATAAACTATCATAAAAAACGACTTAATAAAAAGTGTCACAGTATGTAATCCAGCAAAAGAACTTAAATACTGCATATAAATAGTTTGTACCAAAGTATTAACAACTGGTAAAAGTCTACCCAATAAAGGTAAAACAAAAACCAAACTAAAAAATAACTTTACCATTTACTTACTCCTTTCTAATTACTAATGAGTTGCATGGATAATATGACCAACAAACTGCTTAATAAATACAAGAACCATAAATACAATTGAAATTAACACTGGTCAATTTGTAAGTGTTCCACCATCACCAGTAGTAAATACTCAACCAAAAATATAAGTAAAAGCATTTAATAATTGTTGTCCAACACCACCAATCATATTTAATAATGCTGATAGTCCAGCGGGCATATTAATCACCCCCTTTCTCTAATTCTTTTTGTTGTTTTTCCATTTCTAATTTACGTTTCTTCTTTTCAAAATCTTTACGACAAAAAGTACAATCCGGTTCACTATCATTATCTTTTATATGTTTTTTATGTTTAAATCTTTGTATACCTTCACGTATTCAATTTCTACAAAACCAAAGAATTAAACAAAAACCACCAATATATAACGCATATTTTATAATTTCTTTCATGTCCATTATTTAACACTTCCTTTTTTTCTTTTTTTTAAAAAATTAATTAAACTAAATAATTCATAAACAATTACTAAAACAAAAAGTAAAATATTAATCCCTAAATCTAAACCGATAAAAAAGTCAAAATTACCATTTATAATATTATGTATTTCAGCAACAGTTCAAACCATAGAAAAGAAACCAACAATAAAACAAAAAACATGAAATTTAGAAGTGTCATACCACTTTTTTTTAATTTCTTTATTAGACTTACTGCATAACTAGTTAACTTTTTATTTTTTTGTTATTATTAAAATAAAATTTGAATAGTTAAGGATAAACTTTATGACATATTTTGAATTAAAAGATAAATCTGATCAATATTTTCGTAAAATAGTGGGTATTAATAAACTCGTTTTTAACGAAATTTTAAATATTTTATTAGAACATCAAAAACTCAAAACTACTATTGGTGGAAGGCCATATAAAATGTCAATAGAAGATCGACTAGTAATGAGTTTAAGATATTTATATGAAAATCGTACATATCATAGTATTGGTGCTGAGTATGGTATGGTTGATACTACTGCTTTACGAAATATTCGTTCAATTGAAGATATTTTAATAAAGAATAATAAGTTTAATAATTTAACAAATAAAAATATTTTTTTAAAAAGAAGAATTAAAAAATAAAATTTTGATAATTGATGTAACAGAGGTAGAAACAGAACGACCAAAATATAACCAAAAAGATTGATTTTCTGGTAAAAAATGAATGCATACTGTTAAGTTTCAAACCGTAATTAATGCAAATACTAATGAAATTTTAAATATTTTTTCTGATATTGGTAAAAATCATGATTTTAAAACTTTTAAGAATTCAAAGTTAAAGTTTTTACCAGAAACTATAATTCTTGCAGATAAAGGTTATCAAGGTTTACAAAAAATTCATGCTAATACATTTTTACCCATTAAAATTAGCAAAAATAATCCTAAAACAAATAAAACCAAAATCTTTAATAAGATTATTAATAAAACTCGTAGAAAAATTGAACATGTTTTTGCATTTTTAAAATGTTTTAAGATTATTGGTTATAAATTTAGAAAAGCCAGAAAACGAATATTTTTAAGATTTAATTTAATTGCAGGATTTTATAATTTATCATTAAAACTTAAAAACGTTATGCAGTAAGTCTATTTTCCATTATTAAACACCACCTAGTGTATAAGCATAAGAATAATCCCAGTTTAAACTTACTCTATCTAAATTAATCTCCGACATACTATCATCATTTAAATCAACATCAACCATACTGTCATCTGTACTTTGATAATCACTAACACTAGCATTAATTAATCTTGCCCTTTCATCAGTAAATACTTCTTGTAATTCAGTATTATTATGTGTATTTCCTAATGGCAACAGTAAAGTATTTATAATCTCACATGCTCCGGCAATAATAGTAGGAATAGCAAAATAATTATTAAAATCATTATTTATACCCATTGCTACACCACTACTAATCAAACAACCACCAGTACCCATATTCGCTATTTTACGTATAGTTTCAAATCTATTAGGTATTAATTCAGTTAAACCACTAATAACATTTGCTATACCAAAACTATTTAAAGATATATAAGTATCTCAATCTACAAAAGGTACATCAATTATTGGTTTAACAGTTGTAAAGGGTGGATAAGTTGGTCTTGGGGGTTCAGTAGGGCATGGCGGTCAAAAACAAGGTTCATCTTTTAATAAAGTCACAGACTTATCTACATACTGAACAAACTTAGCATAGTTAATTAAACCAATTGTCCCAATTCCTAAAAATATTTTTTTATAACTATTAATAACTTTATTTCTAGTAGTTGGTCTTTGATTAATATTCCATATATCAATTCCTAACTTTTTACTAAATAACAAAGAATTAATAGAACCTAATACTGGGTCTTTTAAATATTGACCATAATAAGCACTAACGCCAACCATTGCACTTAATGGACTTAATCCAGTTCTTAAAATTTTAGTTAAAGTATAATTACTAGTTTGCTCTAATTCCAAAGGCATAAATAAAACTCCTTACTTTATATACTAATAAGGAGCTTGTATATGAATTATAATCTAATCCATTGGGGCTTAATGAAAAATATATAATCCATATATAAGCCCCTTATTCAATTATTTGTTGATACATTATTTTCATTCAGTAATATCTATAATAGTACCGGATAAATCTAATTTTAAATCATAATAATTACCAACTTTAAAACTAAGTTTATGTAAATATTGTGTAAAATCATTAACTACTAACGGGTTATATCATTTATCCCGTACTTTACCGGTAGGTATATTAGTTTGTTTATTAATCTCTAAAAAAGTTAAAACATCAAATTTCAAATTTTGACCATGATTATTTTTATCCGGTATCATTCTATTTTTATCAATATTAACCAATTGAACTTTAAACATAAAAATTGCCAACTTCTTTCTATATAAAATATAAATTGAATTGGCAAACAATTATAAATAATTAAATTAAAAATACATAACTATAAAATTAATTTAATAAATAAAAAGTTCTTAATATTAATATTTAACTATTCCTGCTAGGGAACTGTAAACCAATTCAAATAAGTTAAATATAATTTAAAAACTAATCTAAAACATATTTACTTATGACTAAATAATATCATAATTAAACAAAATATCAATAAATATACAACAAAAAAGTAAAGACATTCACTACCTAGCAGAACAGCAAATATCTTTACCACAATTAAAGTATAACAAATGTACCACAAAAAGCAAAAATATTACAAAAAAATATCAAAATATAACTAATGTAAAATTCTTTTTTGTAAAAATATTTTTTCAATTTTATTTTTTTCAAAAACTTTATAAAGAAAATCTAAAACATCATTTCTATTAAATTTATTTTTTAAGTAATACCTAAATCGTAAACTTTCTAAACTAACATAATAATTAAAATCCTTAAAATAATCACTATTAGCAACATAATCATAACTTCCACCAATTAAATTAGTAATACCTTGTTCATTTGGTTTAGTTTTAAATAAATAAAATTCTTTTGCTTTTTCACATGCTTGTACTAATTGTTGTAAACTTAAAGTTTTAGTACCACGAACTACAAGCGGATTTCTACAATTTCTACTAAAAGAATATGCTTGAACACCAACATCTTTTTGATTTAATGATTTAATATTTTCTTGTACTTTTGTTACATATTTACTTAAATATTTAACTACAAATTCATTTGTACCTTTATGAACAACTTTCAAATCAATACCTTTATTATTACCAGCATGTGGTCATCATGTAGTTATCATGCTATATGGTATTTTACGATTAAATAATATGTGAAAATGAACTGCACCACGCTTTTGATATTCATAAACATAAAAATATCTTAATTCACCTAAATGTTTAGAACGTTTAGGGTCATTTCATCAACGCTTTAAACGTTTAAAAAATAATTGTAAATCATGTTTTGCTTTTCTAATATCAGTTTCATTTTTATGATAAGTTAAAGTTAAAAAACTTAAAATTCTTGCATTATAAAAATTATGTAATGCTTTTTGAACTAATTTACATTTAGTACGAACATTATTATTTCTTAACTTAATAACATTACCAATATTCTTTATACCTAATTTATTTCTTTCATTTTTTAAAATATCAATAGGTAAAACAACATTTTTAACATAACAAGCATAAAAAATTTTTTTAACATAAAAAATTATATGAAATATTCACTTAAAATCAATCCTGCTAGGAACTTTTAATAAAATTGAATGATTTATAAATAAATATAAATCTTTATATATCTTATCATAAAATAATAAAAAAGTATCAAACTTTACACTTGCGGTGAAAAATGATACTTAACAAATGATACTTAACCAAGAAATAAGTTTAACAGATATTAACTTATTTAATAAATATAATGAAAATATTTCTTATATAAATTTAGAAATTTAATTATCAATTTATCAATCAAAATATTTTTTTGGATATTTACCATCTCATTTTATATCTTGTTCATGAATTTTATGAGAAGAAAAATATAATGAAAATATTTCTGGAGCTGTTGTTTTATCAATTCAAATTGGATATTTACCATAGATTATACTATGATTTGGTTTTTCATATGAATTTTTAGAATTAATTTCATGGGTAATCACCCCCCATGATTAATCCTATTGTTCCTGTTGTAGCACCAGTTAGTGCTAATGATAATGTTATTTTGTTTAAATTTGTTTTTATTAATGTTTTCATAATAAATTTCTCCTTTTTTATTTTGTTATTTTTTCTTAACTCTTCACATTTTTTTAATCATTTTGGTAATAATTCATGTTCTAAATTAATTGCATGATTTTCACAAAGAAAAAGACTAAATGTTGTTGATTTTAAATTTAGTAATACAATATTACTTCATTTGTTATTACAATTTTTACTTTGACAAATAACATTCATTTTGTAAAATCTTTTTTAAATATTTCAAATTATTTACAACTTTTAATGATTTTTCTTTATTCATCATAACTTACTCCTTATTTTTTAAAATTTTATTGTTTAATTGTAACCATTTTTTGATATTTTTACAAGTATACATTTAAACGGAAAATAACGCCTAAATATAAGATTTTTATTTTGTGATACTATACTATTAATTGTATTGCACTTGTTTATTATATTGGAAATATGAAAGTACTTTTTTTCACAGTACCATTATTTTAATCATAATTACGTTCTTATGTGGATTATTGTGGATAAAATAAAGCAAAATAGATTATTAATATAATTTATCATATTTTAACACTTTAAATTTATATAAATTAAAATTAATAATTGGTGCAGAAACAGATTAGGAGAATTAAATATGAGTTTTAATTATTTATGAACTTTAAAAGAAGCAACTGAAAGAATGTATCAATCATTTAGAGATGATATAAAAAATCAATGAGAAAAAACAGATTGAAAATATTAAAAGAAAGAGATAAAAAATATATTCCAGTTAAAATTAAAGAAAGAACTAGAAATACTATCAATGGTCTTGTCATTTATAAATGTCGTGATTATAAATACTATGATGAAAAATTAAAAAAATGAGTAAGAGTTTGTTTATTAGATGAAGAATTACAATTACCTAAATATAAAAGAACTTGTCAAGATATAAAAAATAATGTTATTGAACATTTTGCTGACGGAAAAAGATATATTGATATTTTACATACTATGAAACAAACAAAATTTAGTACAACCAGTATTAGTAGAATATTTCAAGAATATCAAGTTAATAAATTAGATGTTCCTAAAATAAAATTAGAACCAAATCAATTTATTTATATTAATATTGATGACGGACATAGAAAATTTTGAAAATTTAAACGAAATTCTGGTAAATATTCAATGCGTTTAGTACTATTTTGTATAGATAATGTTAATCATAAATTAATTAATAAAAGAGTAGATGTAATAATAAGACTAACAAAAACTAAACTTGGAGTTCAAAAAACTGCTGAATTTATTAAAGAACAAGGAAACAGATTTTTTGAAAATTTTGAACAAGCAACAATCATTATTTGTGGAGATAGTACAGGATGAATTAAAGATGTTGCAGATTATTTAGGTGCTGAGTTTATTTTAGATAAATTCCATTTGATTAAAAAGTTATATGTAGGAATTATTGCTGGAAACAAGGGAAAATATTGAAGTGAATATAATACTTGTAGAAATTTTATTGAAAATGGTCAATATGATGAATTAATAAAGTATATGAATGAAATACTAAAAAATCATAAAAAATTAAAAAAACAATATTTTAAAAATAATAAAAAAGGTATTGTTAATCAAGGTGCAAAGTGAAATATAGGTTGTTTTACTGAAAGTAATATTTGATATATTTTAAAAGAAATGCTTTGTAATAGAACATATAGTATAAATATTTATACTAAAATGGTTATTTTTAAGTGTAATCTTGTAAATTCCAAAACATAATCAAAATTTTTATTTTTTATTAAAAATATTAAAAACTTATTAAATTAAAAATTAATAAGAATTTTTGTTGTGTATTAATATTAAATTTTTTTATTAATTTTTTTCAATATTTGTATTTTGATTGAAATTATTTTAATTTAGTAGTAAGATAAATTTACAATTGCATATAATTACAATTATTTCTTGTCTAGAATTTAAGAAATAGTTAATAAGTAATTATATCCTCCGTTTTTGTTACCGTCCCAATCTATCAGGATTAGAAATTTTTTCAAACTTCTTATCTTTATTTAAAAATCATAATTTATTTTCATTAATCACTAAACCAAGATTATTATTAAAAAAATAAAATTTACCTTTTTTATTCAAATTAATTAAAGAAATATTATTTTTATTTTGTTGAAGATTACATTTTAAATCTTGTAACTGATTAGCATTCGTACCTATATTATTAGTATTTAAAGTACTGCTTAAACTGCTAACAGTTGTTGCAAGTGTTAAAACACTTAATGTTTTTAATAATGTTTTCATGATGAAAACCCCCTTTTTGTTTTCCCCATTAACTTCTTAAATTTAAGAAGTTAATTACATTTTAATTTTCAAAAAAATAAATGCAATAAAAATTAACGGAATTTTACGTTTATTGGCAATAACTTATATACATTATTATTTCTAAAAACTATAATTAGATATTAGTAAAATAAAATCTAATTAAAGGTGATTGAAAATGAATATTTTAGACATAATAAATAAATTTCCAAACCAAGAATCTTGTATAAAATTTTTAGAAGAAATAAGATGAAATAACAAACCAAAATGTCTTTTTTGTTTTAGTGAAAAAGTTAACTCTGTTTTAAAAGAGTCGCGTTATAAATGCAAAAAATGTCATAAGTCTTTTAGTGTAACTGCTCAAACTATTTTTCATCATACACGTGTACCACTTCAAAAGTGATTTATTTTAATAGTATTAATGGCTAATGCTAAAAAAAGTTTATCATCATCTCAAGCTTCAAGAGACTTAAATTTACGTTTAGCAACTGTATGAAAAATGATGCATAAAATTAGAAAGGCAATGGCTAATGATGAGATTAAATTATTAGCAAAAATATTAGAGATGGATGAAACATATGTGGGTGGAAAACCGCGTAAATATAATGATGTTGATAATAAAAATAACTCATTACGTGGTAGAGGAACTAGTAAAGAGTGTGTTGTTGGCATTATTGAACGAAATGGTAATGTTAAATTATTTCATGCAAAAAATAAAAGTATTAAATCTGAAGATTTAATGAAAATAGTTAAAGAAAATGTTGATATTAACAATTCTATTCTTTTTACTGATGAATATCGTGGATATTATAAAATGAATAAAATTTTACCACATGAACAAGTTAATCACAAAAAATATTTTTCTTATAATGGTATTCATACAAATACAATAGAAAGTTTTTGAGCAATATTAAAAAGAGGTTTTATCGGCCAATTTCATTGAGTTTCAAAAAAATGACTCCAATCTTATTTAAATGAATTTTGTTTTAAATATAATAACCGTAAAGAAAAAATCACATTTAAAAATATCATAATTAAATTATTTATTAAGAATTAAGTGTTAACCAATAAGCGTAAAATTCCGTAAATTAATATTAAAATAATCTAATCTATTTTCTAAAAAATATTTTTTCAAAACCATTCTATTTTTTAAAATCTTTAATTTGACAAATTTTAAAAAATACTTATGAAAATAATCACCACTTACAATTAATTTATTTTAATAAAATTAATAAATCCATTACTTAAAATAAAGTAATGGACTAATTTTTATATTAAACTAATAATATATTTATAATGTTATTTTTGGTAATTCTTTTCTAAAGATTAAATAATACATACCAGGTAATAAAATACCACCACCAATAAAATTACCAAATAAGGTTGGAAGTTGTACTTGATAACTAAATTGTAAAAAGTCATTAAATCCACTATGAATTCCATAAATATTAAATAAAGGTCCTAATCCTCAAACATAAGAATTTGCTACAACGTGAGAAAAACCAGATAAGGCAAAAACCATAATTACTAATCCTATTAATAAAAATTTAGCAGTAGATGAACTAGTAGCATGAGAAATATAAACACTTCCTGCTACTAAAAAATTACATAATATCCCACTAAAAAAGGCTTTTCATCAAGACATTGCTAATTTATGATTAAAAATACTAACAGCATTATCCAAAAAAGCTTGATTATCAAAAAATCCTGCTCATCATGTAAATAATGAAAGAATAAAACAACCTATAAAATTACCAATTAATACTACTAGTAAGTTAATTAACATTCTTGTTAACTTAACTTGTTTTTTTATTAATGGCATAAATATCATGGAATTAGAAGTAAAAAGTTCACCGCCCATAAAGACAATCATAGTAATTGCTAAAGTAAAAATAAAACCAAATGTTAAGTTTTTAATACCATTATCACTTAATCCTCTACTACCAAAAATAGACGCAATATAAGCAATACCAACAAAAAGACCGGCCGCAATACCCATTAGAAAGGTTTTTAATAACGGACTTTGTGCTTTCTTTAATGCATACTTATAAACAGCAATATAAGTTTCAATACTTGTTAATGTTTCTTCATTATTCATATTTTCTACACTTGTATTCACGAATAAACTACTCCTATCTTTTATTTAATAGCAGCAAAAGCTGTTTCTAAAGTTTCTTTAATAATTGCACAAGATTTATCAAATGCCGTTTGCTCTTCTTTCGTTAATGGTAATTGTACTATTCTTTTTCAACCTTTTTCATAAAGTATTGTTGGTACACCAATATAAAAACCTTGCTGTCCATATTCTCCTTGTAAATAAGCACCCGCTACTAAAACATGATTTTGTCCTTCAAGGATATTTCTTACTAATAATGCCAATGCTGCACCAATACCATAAAAAGTTGCTCGTTTTAATTTAATAATTTTATAAGCTCTTTGTGCTACTTCTTTTCTTAATTCGTCTAAATCTTTTTCTTTAATTCTACCTTCAGTAATTTGTTGATAAATAGTTTTATTACCTACCGAAACCGAACTTCAAGGAATCATTGAAGAATCACCATGTTCACCAATTACATAAGCAGCAACTGACTTTGGATTAACCGCAATTTTTTCTCCAATTAAATGTTGTAAACGTAAGGTATCTAAAATTGTACCAGAACCTAATACTTGATGATAATCAAATTGTATAATTTTTTGATAAACAGTTGTCATAATATCAACAGGATTAGATGCAATAATAGTAACACCTTTAAATCCTGATTTTTTAATTTCTAAAGCAATGCTCTTCATAATTTTGGCATTATCTGCTACCATATTTAATCTTGTTTCACCATCTTTTTGTGGTCTTCCAGCAGTAATAACAATAATATCAGCATCTTTACAATCGGTGTAATTTCCAGCCTTAATTGAAATAAAAGGATGATCTAAAGCTGCTTGACAATCAGCAAAGTCAATTGCATTCCCTTCAGCTATCCCTTCAAAAGCATCAATTAATACATATTCTTGGGCTAAACCTTGATTAATGGCACTGTAAATAAAACTACTACCAACAGCTCCACATCCAACAAGTACAATTTTTCGTTTTGCCATATTTACCTCCATATTTTTTGCATTTCATGTAACAGTACTGTATCCTCGACACTATTTTAATAACTTACTTTTTAAAATAAAAGTTACAATGATATGTAATATTTTTATTATGTTTTTTATATAAGAATGTTAAAAAAATAAAAATCTAATTAACAAGAACAAAAATTTATTACATTTTTATCTTACCACTATTTTTTCTTTTAAATTTTTGTTTTTCAATTAATAACAATACCTTTTGGTCTAGTAAAAGCAAGTAACGAAGGACGAATACCTTGTACGCCAAGACCCGAATCCTTAACACCAACAAAAGAAAAGTGATCGGGACCACGTTGTGACTGATCGTTAATATTAACACTTCCAACTTCTAATAATTTAGCAATACTCATTGCACTATTAATATTAGTAGTAAAAACAGAAGCTTGTAAACCATATTGTGAATCATTTGCAATATTAATTGCTTCTTTTACTTCATCAAAAATAATAATTGGCAACAATGGTGCAAAAGGTTCTTCTCATGCTAAATTCATTTTTGTTGTTACGTCAGTAATAATAGTTGGTCACATTAAATTTTCTTTAAATTTATTACCAATTAAACAATTAGCTCCTTTATCTAAAGCATCTTTAATTAATTTTTTAGCATTATCAACTGTTGGTTGATCAATGACAGGCGTAATATCACAATCATCTGTGGGCAAACCAACAGTCAATTTTTCAACTTTTTCTTTTAAGATTGGAATTAATTTGCTACTAATTGTTCTTTGTACTAACACTCTTTTAATGGCAGTACAGCGTTGTCCTGAATAACTAAATGCACCTTTAATGATTTTGATTGCTGTATCTTCAAGTTCAGCATCATTAAGTACTATTGCTGGATCTTTACCTCCTAATTCTAAAATTAAATCCGCTTTTAAAGATTTCTGTGAAATATGATTACCAACAACAGCACTACCAGTAAAAGAAATAACATTAATTGCTTCATTTTCAACTAAACTATCACCAATTTCACTACCTTTACCACTTATAGAATTAAAAACACCATTAGGAATGCTAGCTTCTTTGGCTAATTTAGATAAGTGTAATCCTACCAATGATCCTTGTGTTGCGGGTTTAAAAACAACACTATTACCAGTTACAAGTGCTGGAAATATTTTAGAAACTGATAAATTTATTGGATAATTAAAAGGTGAAATAGCAAGAACAATTCCTTTTGGTACGTATTCAAAAATAGCTAATTTGTTCATACTTCCTCAACTATCACCTGTATAAGATTCAGGATGAAGACGCAATGCTTCTTGTAAAGTATATTCAATATATTCAACTGTTCTATCAATTTCACTGCAAGCTGCTTTTGTGCCTTTAGCAATTTCATTGGTCATTAATTCAGCAATTATTAATTTATCGCGAATAATTAATTGTTTTCAAGAATTTAAAAAAGAAATTCTTTTTAAAATAGGCATTTGTTCTCAATTTTTTTGAGCAAATTTTGCAGATTCATATACTTTTTTAATTTCAACTTTAGTTAAGGCAGGAACTTGACCCGCTATTTTATTAGTAGTAGGGTTGATAACTGATATTCATTTACCATTTTCATACAACTCACCATTAATTAGAGATTGATATTTAATAATATTATTTGTCATCTATACTTCCTCCTTATATCACTACTATAATAATTATAGCATTGATATAAGTCCTATCCTATTCATTCTTAACTAAAATTATTTTTTAAATTTAATTATGAAACTCAAAAAAACTAATTCTTTAAAAAAGTTCATAATTTTCAATAAAAAAGTTCGGAATTTTACGTTTATTGGCAATAACTTATATACATTATTATTTCTGAAAACTATAATTAGATATTAGTAAAATAAAATCTAATTAAAGATGATTGAAAATGAATATTTTAGACATAATAAATAAATTTCCAAACCAAGAATCTTGTATAAAATTTTTAGAAGAAATAAGATGAAATAACAAACCAAAATGTCTTTTTTGTTTTAGTAGACTTACTGCATAACGTTTTTAAGTTTTAATGATAAATTATAAAATCCTGCAATTAAATTAAATCTTAAAAATATTCGTTTTCTGGCTTTTCTAAATTTATAACCAATAATCTTAAAACATTTTAAAAATGCAAAAACATGTTCAATTTTTCTACGAGTTTTATTAATAATCTTATTAAAGATTTTGGTTTTATTTGTTTTAGGATTATTTTTGCTAATTTTAATGGGTAAAAATGTATTAGCATGAATTTTTTGTAAACCTTGATAACCTTTATCTGCAAGAATTATAGTTTCTGGTAAAAACTTTAACTTTGAATTCGGTATCAGTCACTTAAGTTTACCAATTAATATTTTCAATCTGTAATATAATTAAAAATAATTAATACAGAAGGAGAAATTATGAATTATAAAGTTTATTCAAAAGAAACAAAATTAGCCGTTGTTAATGAGTATTTAGTTGATAAAAAACTAAAAATACATGAAATTCAAGTCAAATATAAATTATCAACTCCAGTATTAATTTATAATTGGGTTAACCAATATCAAATTAAAGGTGAAAATGCATTCACCAAAATTTCTAAATCCCAAACTTCTCACAGGATCGATAAGAAAGATATTGAAATTAAACTATTAAACAAAGAAATTGATAAACTTAGAAAACAAGCTTTAAAAGATGAGGTTGAAAAAGAACTTTTAAAGGAGCAATTAGCCTGTGAAAAGAAATTAACAAGGGGAAAAAATAGTAAATTATTAAAATATAAGTGTTTTTTAATAGTAGAAAAATATAAGCAAAAAGGTCATCAATTAAATAAAATTATTGTTTACATAGCTATTAGCAAAACAGCATACTATTTATGAGTAAAAAAAGGTAAAAAGCAATATCAATCAAAAATTAATGATAATTTGATACAAGCAATAAACAAAATAGTTCTCATTAAAATTGAAAAAAAGTACATTAATATCACTAGTTTTGAAAAAGTAAGATTAGAGTTAAAAATAAAAAATAAAGGTCTTAAATGCAGTAAAACAAGCATAAAACAAATATTAAAAGATAATAATATTAAATTATTATTAGAACCTAAATCAACAAATAGAGTAGTAGAAAATAGTGATTTAAAAAATAATAAAGATTTATTAAAACGTAATTTTTCAAGTAATAACTTTCTTGAAAAAGTTGGTATGGATGGCACATGATTTAAAAATATAATTATTGGTGATAAAAAAACAAAATTATTAGTTGTTTTTGCTACTGATATGTACAGTAATTCAATTGTTGGCTGAAAAATAAACAAAAGTGAAAATGCCAAAACTGTGTTAAATGTGGTTAATCAAATAGAATTAGCGAGTGCTAAACAATGTAATTTTACGACTATTCAATCAGATTTAGGTTCTGCTAATACAAGCGAAATTGTTAGTAAAGTTTTTAATACAAGTACTAATCTAATTCACTCAAAAAGTCTATCAGGTTTTAAAGGTAATCAAGTTAGTGAATGTTTAAATCGTTGAATTAAAAGAGATTTTAAAATGATGTTTGATAGCACTTTTGAAAGTATGGAAAGTTTTAATAAAATATTAGAAAAATTTGTTAGATATTGAAACAATGATAGAATAGTTATTAGATTGAAAATGCCTCCAAATCAATTTGTACAGATTTGAAGACAAGAAAGTAAACTTATCTAACCAATGCCTTCTTAAAAGTTTTAAAATCATGATTTTTACCAATATCAGAAAAAATATTTAAAATTTCATTAGTATTTGCATTAATTACGGTTTGAAACTTAACAGTATGCATTCATTTTTTACCAGAAAATCAATCTTTTTGGTTATATTTTGGTCGTTCTGTTTCTACCTCTGTTACATCAATTATCAAAATTTTATTTTTTAATTCTTCTTTTTAAAAAAATATTTTTATTTGTTAAATTATTAAACTTATTATTCTTTATTAAAATATCTTCAATTGAACGAATATTTCATAAAGCAGTAGTATCAACCATACC
The DNA here is from genome assembly GCF_964030985.1 of Spiroplasma endosymbiont of Notiophilus biguttatus. Classification (NCBI taxonomy): domain Bacteria; kingdom Bacillati; phylum Mycoplasmatota; class Mollicutes; order Entomoplasmatales; family Spiroplasmataceae; genus Spiroplasma; species Spiroplasma endosymbiont of Notiophilus biguttatus. The sequence continues at coordinate 412,748 of NZ_OZ034993.1, forward strand.
ATACTCAGCACCAATACTATGATATGTACGATTTTCATATAAATATCTTAAACTCATTACTAGTCGATCTTCTATTGACATTTTATATGGCCTTCCACCAATAGTAGTTTTGAGTTTTTGATGTTCTAATAAAATATTTAAAATTTCGTTAAAAACGAGTTTATTAATACCCACTATTTTACGAAAATATTGATCAGATTTATCTTTTAATTCAAAATATGTCATAAAGTTTATCCTTAACTATTCAAATTTTATTTTAATAATAACAAAAAAATAAAAAGTTAACTAGTTATGCAGTAAGTCTAGTGAAAAAGTTAACTCTGTTTTAAAAGAGTCGCGTTATAAATGCAAAAAATGTCATAAGTCTTTTAGTGTAACTGCTCAAACTATTTTTCATCATACACGTGTACCACTTCAAAAGTGATTTATTTTAATAGTATTAATGGCTAATGCTAAAAAAAGTTTATCATCATCTCAAGCTTCAAGAGACTTAAACTTACGTTTAGCAACTGTATGAAAAATGATGCATAAAATTAGAAAGGCAATGGCTAATGATGAGATTAAATTATTAGCAAAAATATTAGAGATGGATGAAACATATGTGGGTGGAAAACCGCGTAAATATAATGATGTTGATAATAAAAATAACTCATTACGTGGTAGAGGAACTAGTAAAGAGTGTGTTGTTGGCATTATTGAACGAAATGGTAATGTTAAATTATTTCATGCAAAAAATAAAAGTATTAAATCTGAAGATTTAATGAAAATAGTTAAAGAAAATGTTGATATTAACAATTCTATTCTTTTTACTGATGAATATCGTGGATATTATAAAATAAATAAAATTTTACCACATGAACAAGTTAATCACAAAAAATATTTTTCTTATAATGGTATTCATACAAATACAATAGAAAGTTTTTGAGCAATATTAAAAAGAGGTTTTATCGGCCAATTTCATTGAGTTTCAAAAAAATGACTCCAATCTTATTTAAATTAATTTTGTTTTAAATATAATAATCGTAAAGAAAAAATCACATTTAAAAATATCGTAATTAAATTATTTATTAAGAATTAAGTGTTAACCAATAAGCGTAAAATTCCGAAAAAGTTTATTTTAAATACCATTGTTACTTTCTTTTGTATCAAAATTTTCTGATATTGATTATATATCAGCATCAATAACATCAGTTTTTAAATCAATAACTAAATTATTACCACCAGCAATAATATCATCAGCAACTACTTTGCCAGTTCCTTCATTTACCTTGCTAAGATTAATGTCACTTGCTTTAATCACTAATCATTTTTCTTTTTTCGTTAATATATTAATAAAAGATGTTGCTGGTGATAAGAAAGTTTTAATAATACTAATACTTTTACTTTTAGGCACTTTTATTACCTTATTACCTTTTGTTGTTCGTGAAGTTTGTTCAATAGTATTGAATAACATTCGTTTAATTGTTCCAACTGATGTTAACATTGCATAAATATCATTACTATTACCACAAGCCATTCCTACCACTTCATCTTCTTCAGAATTAATTTTCAAAGCTTTAATACCTGTTGCGGTTTTAGTTAATAATGGAACTTTCGTTTCTAAATATTTTAAAGTCATACCCTTGCGAGTACTAATAACAATAAAATCATGACCCGTAGTATTATTAACACTAATAACACCATCGTTCTCTTTTAACTTAACATATTTGGCAGTTTTATTAAATCTAGTAGTTGCTAACTCTAAAAGTGGCATTCTTTTAATTAAACCATATCTAGTAGCGACTACTATATTTACATTTGTCTGTTCAAAACTATTAATTTGTGCAACACTAATAATTTTTTCATTTCCTTCAAGTTTACATAACGTATTAACATGAATACCATTATCTTTTCATTTATTTTCTTCTAATTTAAAAATTGGTATTAAAAAATAATTACCTTTATTTGTAAAAAATAATAAATTATTAAAATTATTGAACATTGCTCCACCAATAATAACATCATTTGGCTTACGTCCAAAATCTTGATTATCAAGATTTTGTGAAAATATTTTACCACTTATTACCTTAATTCAACCATCATAACTAATACTAACAAATACATTTTCTTGTCGCAATGTTGCTTTTTCATCAATTGTGATTTCAGAAATTTCACCTTGAATTTGTGATTTTCTTGATCCAGAAAAACGAGAATTAATTTGTTCTAACTCAGTAATAATAACTTGATGTAGCGAATTTTCATTATTAAGAATTTCTTGTAAAACAATAATTTTACTTTCAATATCTGCTTTTTCTAAAACTAATGATTGAATATCAGTAGCAGTTAAACGATATAAACGTAATTGTACAATTGCTTCTGCTTGAATATCACTAAAATTAAAAGCTGATATTAAATTTAATTTTGCTTGCATACGGTCAGTTGATGTTCTAATAATTTTAATTACTTTATCAACTTCACTTAATGCAATAACTAAACCATTAACAATCTCTAACCTTCGTTCTAATTGTGCTAAGTCATATTGTGAACGCTTAGTAACAACATCAATTTGATGATTAATATAAAAATCTAACATATTAATTAAACTCATTTGTACTGGTTTTTTATTAGCGATTGCTACTAAATTAAAGTTATAATAAATTTGTAAATTGGTATTTTTAAATAAATAATTTAAAATTTCTTGCGGTTTACTATCTTCTACTAAATCAATAACTATTCGTAAACCAAAACGATCCGTTTCATCACGTACTTCTTTAATACCGTGAATTTTTGCTAATGTTTTAACATCATCAATTTTTTTAATCAAATCTTGTTTAATAACTTCAAATGGAATTTCGGTAATAATAATTTGTGGAATTTCACCTTCATTATTAATATGAGTTTTAGCACGAATTGCAATTCGTCCTTTACCAGAACGATAAGCTTCTTTAATACCTTTAATACCTTGAATAATTCCTCCAGTTGGAAAGTCAGGACCCTTAATAACATGCATTAATTCGCTTAAATTACATTGTGGATTATTAATTCTCATGACAATTGCATTAATTACTTCTTGTAAATTATGAGGTGGAATATTAGTTGCCATTCCAACAGCAATTCCAGAAGCACCATTTACTAATAAATTTGGAAAATAGGCAGGTAAAACTGTTGGTTCTGTTTCTGATTCATCAAAATTTTTAATTAAACTAATAGTATTTTTCTTAATATCCTTCAATAATAATTCTGAAATTAATGATAAACGTGCTTCTGTATATCGCATCGCAGCAGGATTATCACCATCAATTGAACCTTTATTACCATGCATTTGTACTAATGGTCATGCTACCTTTCACTCTTGTGCCATTCTACACATCGCAGCATAAACCGCTGTATCACCATGAGGATGATATTTACCAATTACTTCTCCAACAACACGAACTGCTTTTTTATATGCTTTATCATTGGTTAAGCCCAAATCATTCATAGCATGCAAAATTCGACGTTGAACTGGTTTCAAACCATCACGAACATCGGGTAATGCTCGCTCTAAAATAATATATTTGGCATATCGACCAAAACGTTCTGCAACAATATCATCAATAGGATAAGATAAAATTTGTTCATTATTTTGTTGAATCTCTTCTTTACTATTCATAACTTATAAACTCCTTTTTCTTAATAATCACTAGCTTCAAAAGAAATATTTTCTTCAATTCATTTTCGTCTTTTTTCTGGTTTATTACCCATTAATATTTGAATTTCTGTTTCTGCTGATAGAGCGTCTTCAATAGTAATTTTAATTAATTGACGAACATTTGGATTCATAGTTGTTTCTCATAATTGTTCAGCGTTCATTTCTCCTAAACCTTTATAACGTTGCAGGTCATATTTACCTTTAATTGTTTCAACTTTATCTTTTAATTCTAACTCATTTCAAACATATACATGTTTTTCTTGTTCTTCTTCTTTAAAAGAAATTTTAAATAAAGGCGGCAATGCAATATAAATATTGCCCGAAGTAATTAAATCTCGCATATAACGATAGAAAAAAGTTAGTAATAAAATTTGAATATGGGCACCATCAGTATCGGCATCAGTCATAATAATGACTTTATTATAATTACAATTTTCAATATTAAATTCGTTACCAACACCAGCACCAATCGCATTAATAATCATACTAATTTCCTCATTATTAAAAAGATCAATTACTTTAGTTTTTTCGGCATTAATTACTTTTCCTTTTAATGGTAATATTGCTTGGAACTTACGATCACGACCTGACTTGGCACTGCCACCAGCCGAATCTCCTTCCACTAAAAATAATTCATTAATATTAGGATTTTTACTTTGTGCAGGTACCAATTTACCTACTAAAAATTTTTGCGTATCTTTACTTTTATTACGCAATGATTCACGTTCTTTTCTTAAAGCATTACGAATATCACGAGCCTTAATGGCTTTATCAATAATTTTTTTAGCAGCATCACTATTTTCATGAAGTCAAAATGAAAATCTTTCATTAACAATATTATCAACAACAATTCTTGCTTCGGGCGTTCCTAATTTACCTTTTGTTTGACCTTCATATTGAATTAAATTTTCAGGAATACGCAATGAAACAATAGCAACCAAACCTTCTCGCAAATCATTACCTTCTAAATTTTTATCTTTTACTTTTAATAATTCTTGTTTTCTTGCATATTCATTAATAGCTTTTGTTAAACCACTTTTAAAACCAACTAAATGACTTCCACCATCAACAGTTTTAACATTATTGGCAAACCCTACTAATGTTTCAGTATAATCTTCAGTATATTGTAATACAATTTCAACATCAATATTATTTTGTTTACCCTTTAAACTAACAATTGGTGATAAATTTTTTTTATCTTTATTTAAATATTGCATGAAAGCAACTAAACCATTTTCATAATGAAAAGTTTCTTCAGTACCTGTCCTCTTATCAATTAATTGAATACTTAAATCATTAATTAAAAAAGCACTTTCACGTAAATGTTGTTCAAATAAATGAACATTTCAATCACAACCTAGAAAAACACGATGAAAATCAGGTAAAAATTGTACTCTAGTTCCTGTTTTATAAGTGCTGCCAATCATTTTTAAACTTTGATCAATCTTACCACCATTTTTAAATTTAATTTCATGAATTTTTTTATCACGATGAATAGTAACAATCATTCAATTACTTAAAGCATTTACTACTGAAGCACCAACACCATGTAAACCACCCGAGGTTTTATAACTATTAGTGTCAAATTTCCCACCAGCATGTAAAACCGTATAAATAACTTCAGGAGTACTTTTTTTTGAAGCATGCATACCAGTTGGAACACCACGACCATTGTCTTCAACAGTAACTGACTTATCAACATTAATAGTAACAACAATACTAGTACAAAAGCCAGCTAATGCTTCATCAATACCATTATCAACAATTTCTCAAACTAAATGATGAAGACCGCGATTATCAGTAGAACCAATATACATTCCAGGTCTTTTTCTAACTGCTTCTAGACCTTCTAAAATTTGAATTGATGATTCATTATAAACACTGCTTTTTGGTTTATTTGCCATGAAAAAAACTCCTTACTACAATTTATTTCATTTTCATTTTATCATATATTTATTTATTTAAAGATAATGTTGATAAAAGAACTAAATCAATTTTATAATTTAAAGTTAAAGGTTCCTATACAAAATTTAATATAATATATTTAAAATAAATATTTATCTAATAATTTTTAATTATTAATAAAACAGTTATAAAATAAAAAAATTATTAACTTTTAACTAATTTAAAAGTTAATAATTGAATCATAAAAAAAATAAATATAATATTCTTATAAAGATTATAGACTTTTATCGGTTACTTATTTTAATATTTACAAAGTAAATGGGTTTTTTATTGTTAAAGGAGAAAAAAACATGAATAATGATTTAAATGAAAAATTAATAAATAGTGCTTGAAATGGTGATTTAGATACAATTAATATTTTACTGACAAATAATGGTGCTGATGTTAATTATTTAACTATAAATAATTTTAGTGCTTTAACACTAGCTGCCTGAAATGGACAATTAAATATCGTTAATGTATTAATAACACATAATGCCAATGTTAATCACATAAATGAAGATAATGATGAAACTCCTTTAATCTTAGCTGCCAGAAACGGATACCATGAAATCATTAATCTCTTAATTGATAATTTTGCTAATATTAATCATGAAAATTGTTATGGTGATACAGCTTTAATATGAGCTTCCAAAAACGGATATTTATATATAGCTAATGTTATAATAGCGCATAATGCTAACGCTGATCATACAAATCAAATAAATAATCGCTTTTCTCCCTTTATGTACTATTTTTTAATTTTATCACATAAATGTTGAGAAAAACGTATCTACGGACTTTTCCCCACATTTTTAAATTAAACACAGCATTACAATTTCAAAACTAGGTATCTTATTGAATTTATATGCAACTTCTTTGGCATATAAATAAACATAATGTTTTGCAACTTTGATATGTGTTTTAAATGTTCTTCTTATATGTTTTCAAACTGATTCAATTTGATTGGTATTTACACCAGTTTTTGAAACATAACCATCTTGATGGTTAACTGTTTTATGTTTTGGGAAAACCAATTTGAAATCGCAATATCCTTTTCAATGGCATTGGTTAGATAAGTTTACTTTCTTGTCTTCAAATCTGTACAAATTGATTTGGAGGCATTTTCAATCTAATAACTATTCTATCATTGTTTCAATATCTAACAAATTTTTCTAATATTTTATTAAAACTTTCCATACTTTCAAAAGTGCTACCAAACATCATTTTAAAATCTCTTTTAATTCAACGATTTAAACATTCACTAACTTGATTACCTTTAAAACCTGATAGACTTTTTGAATGAATTAGATTAGTACTTGTATTAAAAACTTTACTAACAATTTCGCTTGTATTAGCAGAACCTAAATCTGATTGAATAGTCGTAAAATTACATTGTTTAGCACTCGCTAATTCTATTTGATTAACCACATTTAACACAGTTTTGGCATTTTCACTTTTGTTTATTTTTCAGCCAACAATTGAATTACTGTACATATCAGTAGCAAAAACAACTAATAATTTTGTTTTTTTATCACCAATAATTATATTTTTAAATCATGTGCCATCCATACCAACTTTTTCAAGAAAGTTATTACTTGAAAAATTACGTTTTAATAAATCTTTATTATTTTTTAAATCACTATTTTCTACTACTCTATTTGTTGATTTAGGTTCTAATAATAATTTAATAACGCTTTTCTCCCTTTATGTACTATTTTTTTTAATTTTATCACATAAATGCTGAGAAAAGCGTTATATTATTTTTCAAAATGTTTTGTTATGATAAAAAATTTCTAATATAATTTAAATTTTTAATTTTAATGAATTTAAAAATTTGCATAGTATTTTAATTATTATTTTTATATTTTCATTTCTATAAATTTATCTTTACATTTAATTAAAAATAGTGTATTATATTTAAGTTGTTGATTAATTCGCAATTTTCTTTTAAGATATGATTGATAAAAAAATATCAAAAAGTTGTTAATGATGTCAAAGAAATAAATAATATCATGAAATTATTTGACAACTTTTAATTTTAGAAAAATTAGATGAATTAATACTTTAAAATGTAAGTATATATAAATAATAAATAAAACTAATCCTTTTTTAAAATAATCCTCTTTTAGAGGTTATTTTTCAGGTTATAATTATCATTTTTTCTAAATTTATTCAAAATTTATTTTTAAGGAGAAATATATGAGTTTTACAGAACTAAATTTAAAACAAGAATTAACTGCTGCTATTGCTAAATGAGGTTATACTACCCCAACACCGATTCAAAAGAAGACAATTCCAGTTTCTTTACAAAAAAAAGATATTATTGGAAAAAGTCATACTGGAACGGGAAAAACTGCTGCCTTTGTCTTACCTATATTACATAATTTAGATATAAAATTATATCGTAATCAAGCCATTATTGTTTGTCCAACTAGAGAATTAGCAATCCAAGTTGCTAAACAAGTAAAAAAATATGCTTATTTTTTAAATGGTGTTAATGTTGCTTTATTATGTGGTGGTGTTAATATTAGAAATCAATTATATGATTTAAGAACTAGTAACATAGTTGTTGGAACACCAGGAAGAATTACTGATCATATTAATCGCGGTAGTTTAAGATTAAATTCAATTAAAACATTAGTTTTAGATGAAGCAGATGAAATGTTAAAAATGGGATTTAAAAAAGATATTGATTTCTTATTTGAAAATTCACCACAAAATATTCAAACTGTTCTTTTTTCAGCAACAATGTCTAAACCAGTTTTAAAAATTGCTGATGATTATCAAAATAATCCAGTTAGTATTACTGTTGAAGATGAAAGTCAAAAATTACAACAAGCAAATATTAAACAATATTATTTTGATTGTCGTAATATAACAAAAGAAACTGCATTAGTTGCTTTATATCAAAAATTACAACCACAATTAAGTATTGTTTTTTCAAATACAAAAGCTTTTACTAATAAAATTGCACAATTATTAGAACAAAATAATATTAAATGCGCTGTTATTAATGGTGATAAAAGTCAAAGAGAACGTATGGAAGCAATGAGACAATTTAAAAATGGTAAGGTTAGAGTACTAATTGCTACTGATGTTGTTGCTAGAGGAATTGACATTAATGGTATTGATTATGTTTTTAATTATGATATTCCACGTGAATATGAATACTATACTCATCGTATTGGTAGAACAGCTCGTGCTGGAGCACAAGGGACTGCTATTACTTTAGTAAGTAATAGAGTTCAATATAATGAAATTCAAGAAATTCAATATTATCAAAATCATGAAATTACTTTACTAGATACTACAGATTGAGATTTACCTAAAAATGTTGTTAAAGTACAGACTAAATTAAATTTTTCATCTCATAACAATAGAAATGATTTTAAACGTAATGTTGATAATAATTCAAAATGAAAAAGAAAACCAAAATATTAAAATTGTTCATTTTTATAAAAAAATCACTTAATTATTAAGTGATTTTTTCTTTAAATATTAATTTTATAAAGTTTTTTTATTTTCATTTTTTTTCTTATTTTCGATTTCTTGTTGTTGTCTTTCTTTTTCAGCTTTTTCTGCTTCTTTTCTTATTTTATTAGCTGCAAATTTTTCTTTTATTTTTGCTATTTCTTTTTCTCTTTTATTTTTTTCATCCATAAAAATCCCTTTCTTACTACTTTTTTTGGCATATTTATTCTTATACATCTAAAATACCTAAAATAAGTGTACATTTTTTAGAAAAAAAATAAATATAAAATATTAAAAAAATCACTCTTTTTAAAAGAGTGACTAAAAATTAAGTTTAAATAGTATTTTTAATTGAATGGCATTGGATGGTATATTCCTGTACTTGTCGATGGTTGGTTATTTATATCATTTGCAAATTCATATGGATTGTCAATAGGAAATTCTTTTATTGATGTTTCGTCATCAGTTTCTTTTCCATTTGATGATTTTTCTGCTTCTATTTGTTGTGATAAAATTTCTTCAATACCAGAATCTTCAAATTCTTCTTCCTGATATTTTTTAAACAATTCATCAAAAGTTGTGAATTTTCCATTGTTTTCTAATTTTTCTAAATGTTTTTCAAGAAAAACTGCTTCTTTTTTAGTAAATCCACAACAACTAGTTAATATTTCTGTTATTTTTTTTATAGTTATTGGTTGATTAAATACATCTTTATAAAAATCAGAAATAGCAAAAGCAATCATATCAATTGCTGTTACACCAATTGAAAATCCTAATGTTGTTCATCTAACAAATTTTTCATAAAATAATTTTGTGGCTTTTTTAAATCCATATTCAGTAACTAATGCAGCTTCTGTTTTAACAGCATTAACAGTACAAGTGACTGATAAAAATAAAGGGATTGCCATTAATATTTTTTTATATCTAGTTTGTTTTTCAACTCATTTTGAAAGTTTTTCAGGACAAAGATTAGTTGGAATTCCTAAGTTTGTTAAACCTGATTTAAAAATATTATTAATTGGTCTCATAACAAAATAACGACTTATATTTGCTGCTAAAGCACCTGTAGTAAAAATGTCTTTAGTGATTCAATCATGTAAATTAAAATCTTCTTTAGAAGTATTTTCTGATGAGCCGGTTAGAATAATATGGCTACCTGCTCATGTTAGTGTTTCTAAAGTTAAATTAACTAAAAGATTACGTCCTCAATTTTTTACCAATGCTATTGGTTTATTATTTTGTTGTTCCATAGTTTTAATTGTTTTATTTGCTAAAGATATTACCTGTTTAATTTCAATATCATTATTATCACTATTATTTTCTGTTTGTGAATTAATAATTAGTTTTTTAATTCGTTCAATTTCTTTTTTAAAATTTGGATGATATTCAAATTCTGTTTCTATACAATTTTCAATTTTATTAAACTTTTGTATCAAATCATTAAGTATGGAAATATTTGAAAAATATTTCATTAATTTTTGATGGTATTCTTCAAATAAAAATGTTTCGAATATTTCTTTATATTTTTCAAAGTCACTGGTATTAAATTGATTGATTTCAATGGGATTTGTTTTATTTTTTTTATTAAAAAAAACATCTCGTGATCAACTTGAAGCTGCTGAAGTGAAAAATGTGCCAAGTGCAGTATCAAGTAATACCATAACATAATTTTGTCAATTTCAAAATATAGCATCAATATAATCTTGGGATGTATGTTCTTTACCATCAATGGGAAAATTAGAAACTACTCTTTGTAAATTTTTACCAGTAAGTCCAATATAAATTTCTAATAATCCTAAAAATTTATATGCAATATTTCTTATTATTCCTGGTTTTGTTTGATCAATAAAATTTTGTATTATTGTTAAATATTTATATAATTTTAATAAAACATTTAAATCTCTATTATTAGAATTTTCTTTAAATAATTTTAATTGTTCATTAAGTGAGTTGGTATTTGTTATAAATTTATTAATATTATTAATAGTTTTTATAGTAATACCTTCTAAGAATTGATTTTCAGGTGATAATTTTCTTTCTTTTTTTTGAAAAGTTTTTAAATCTAAATTATCATCAATATATTCATCAGCATCATTGTATTCTTTTTTATATACTTCTATTGTATTTTTACTAAAATTTATTTTTAATAATTCCAAAACCAATGTTTCATTTCTTTCAACACATGTTACTTTTTTTCAATATTGATTGTTATTAATAATTATAGTGCTTTCATTAATAATAGTTAAATTACCAAAGTTATCTCTAATTTCAGTTTCATATTTTCAATTTCCTTTATCATCTAGTTTTTTTTTTTTGTTGACCCTCCATAACGACTACTACAATTTATTCAATTATTTTCTTCACTATCTTCTATTTCGATGATTGTACTTGAACTATTAAGACTTTCAGTACTACTTGAATTACTATCATTTATAGAAGGTTGTTGATGGGTAATTCCATAATTAGTATGTTTATTTTTTTCTAATAAAGGTTTTTTTTCTTCTTTTGGCATTTTATTTTTCTCCTTTAAGTATAAAAGTCCTATTTTGTTTATATAAACAAAATAGGACTTAAAAATATATTTAAACATATATCTGATTTGGATTATATCATTTATTTAATAGTTTTTAAATAAAAAATATCTTTTTATATATAGTTAATAAAAATTAAGTTTTAAGTATTCTTTTAATTATTTATTTAAAAAATTCAGTAAATGATTTTTTGCTATGACGTTCAAGAAATTTATTAAATTCAATTGTTTTTTCATTTTTAATTTTTTCTAAAAATATATTAACTTCTTTTCCACTACCTAATGGAATTGTATTAGTATCAACACCTTTTATTTTTTTAACTTCTTCTAAAAATAAATAGCGACTAATAATAATACTACAAGCGATAGCTAAATACTTACTTTCTGCATTAGTAACAAATTGAACTTTATCTTTAATAATTTTATTACGATTATCTTTCATATTTTCAATGTATTTATAATATGTATCTTCACTAATATATTGATCAATAACTATAGTATCATATTGAATTCTATGTTGTAACATACGAACTAATGCTTGATTTTCTCCTCAGGTTTTAATAATATTAGGGCTATAACCCGCATCAATTCATTGATTATATTTACGATTGTTAATGATTACTGACTCAAAAATAATTGTTTTCATAATATCTTGTGCTAATTCAATAAATTTACTTTGTGATAAGTCTTTATAATCACGAATGTTAAGTAAACGTAATTTTTCTAAATTACCCGAACCAATATAAGAACTAATAATAACAAGTGGACCAAAAAAATTATTAATACCAAATTCAGCATTGCCAATGACTGGTGATTGATTTTCATCAAGTTGATTTCAAATACTACGATATTCTGCAATAATATCTTCTTTAGTACCTTTAAAAATAACTTTTTCTTGATAAATTTCAATTGTTATATTATGATATTGAAATAATTCATAACTACTATTTTTATTATCAACTTTATAGTTTTGGTAGTGTTCTTTAATTAATGATTTTTGTTTTTGATTTAAGTAAAATGTCATTAATATACCACCATCTTTTCAAAATTTATTTGATTTATTGAAATTAATATCACACTTTCTTTCATATTAATTATATAATAAAAACAAGGATTTTAGGGTTTTAACCTTTTATTTTATATAAGGAGTTAACAATGCGTAGTGTAGGTATAGATATTATTGAAGTAAATCGAATAGAAAATATTGAAGAGCTTGCTAAAAGAATTTTAAGTAAGAAAGAAATTATACTTTTTAATCAATATTCTTTGCAACGTCAACAAGAATTTTTGGCAGGAAGATGAGCATTAAAAGAAGCAATTTTTAAGGCATTACCACAAGAAAAGTTAACATTTAAAAATATTGATATTAGTTATAACCAATATAATCAACCGATAACTATTATCAAAAATTATCAATTACTTTTATCTTTATCACATAATCAAACTAATGCAATTGCCATTGCGATTGTTATTTAATAAAAAGAAAGTAAGGTGTTTTGTTAAAATGTATATGATTGATTTAATTTCTAAAAAGAAATTAGGACAAAGTTTAAACAAAGAGGAACTAAATTTTTAACAGAAGGTATTGCCAACGAAACAATACCAGACTATCAAATTAGTGCTTGAGCAATGGCTGTTTATTTTCAGGGAATGACTAATGATGAATTAGTAGAATATACAAAAGCCATTATTAATACTGGTGAAACTATGAATTTATCACAAATTACTGGTTTTAGTATTGATAAACATTCAACTGGTGGTGTTGGTGATAAAACTAGTTTAGTATTCGGTCCATTAGCTGCTGCTTGTGGCTTAAAAGTTGCAAAGATTTCTGGAAGAGGATTGGGTATTACTGGTGGTACTATTGATAAATTGGAAATAATTCCAAATTTTAAATGTGATTTGGCAATATCAGATTTTATTAAAGTTGTTAATAAAGTTGGTATGAGTATTATTAGTCAAACTAGTAATTTAGTGCCCGCTGATAAAAAATTATATGCATTACGTGATGTTTCAGGAACAGTTGATTCATTACCATTAATTGCTGCTAGTGTTATGTCTAAAAAAATAGCAATGGGTGCTGATTTAATTTTGCTAGACATTAAATGCGGAAAAGGTGCCTTTGTTCAAGATATAGTAACCGCAAGATTATTAGCAAAGTTAATGGTACATATTGGTAAAGCTTTTAATAAAAAAATTTATGCTATTATTAGTGATATGAATAAGCCTTTAGGACAAACAATTGGTAATGCACTAGAATTACAAGAAGTTATTTTAAGTTTAAAAAATAAAGGACCAGAAGATTTGAAAATTCTTGTTAGTAATTTAGTAGCTTTAGCCTTATTGGGAGCTAAAAAGGTAAAAACCTTAAAAGAGGGTATTGATAAAGCTAATGCTATGTTTACTAGTGAAAAACCACTACAAATTTTTTATGATTTTGTTAAAAGTCAAGGTGGAGATACTAAATATCTTGATAATATTGATAAATTACCACCAGCTAAATATATTATTAAAGTTAAGGCACAATTATCGGGCTATTTAGATTTTACTAATAATTATGCTTTAGGTGAATTATCAGTAATATTAGGAGCAGGAAGAACTACTAAAACTGATATCATTGATCCAGTGGCAGGAATTTATTTAAAACAAATTCATGGTCAAAAAGTTGAAAAAAATAGTGTAATTATGGAACTTCATACTAATAAAGATCAACATTTTCATCAACAATTTTTAGATTTGGCAATTTCTACATTTCAGATTACTAATAAAAAATACGATATTAAACCAATAATTTTAGAAATAATAATGTAATTTAGTTTAAAATTGTTTATAATGTTACAGTATTTTAAAAATATTAATCAAATGAAATGATAAGGAGCGTTTTTGTGAAATCTTTATTAAAATTACTGGGCACACTTGCTTTAGCAACAACACCAGTGGTAACAGTTGTTGCTTGTGGTAGTGAAAATAATCAAATGACTCCAAGGGATATTCTTAATTTTGCTGCCTCTTTTGTTACTGATAGTAGTCTGCAAATTAAGGCTGATCTTAATTTATCAGATGATACCAATATAGGAGAAATGAAAGGTAAAATTTTTAGCGAATTAGATACTTCTGTGCAAACTGCCATTTGTAACTTTTTTTCTAGTAAACTTAAAGAAAGTACCAATGAACATCCAACAAATTGATATCATCCTGATGCACATGTCAAAATTATGGACTATGTTCCAAAAAAAGATAATGATAATGATGAAAAGGACAAACCTAAGTTTGTTTTACCAACTGGTAGTGAATTAGTCAATGGTCATTTATGAGTAAAAACGGAAATCTCTTATTTAAATTTACCATCAGTTACTAAAGATATTAAAATTACAATTAATAATGATACAAGTCATACTAGTGATCAAAAAAAAGCTGATGCAATTAGAGACTTTATTAAACAAAAAATTACTAACGGTAATCTAAATATTAATGTCGAAAATTTACCAATTGATGGAAAAATTGATGCACCTTCAAAAGAAGATATTGCTAGAACCCAATTATCATATATCAAACAAAATTTAAATGTTGCTATTAAAGATAAAGTTGAATATTCTGGTTTAAGTTTAAGTTTTGTATTTTCAGGTGATTTTTCAAATGATGCTAAATCAACTTTATTTAAAATGACAACTGCAACGGTTACCAATAATGATGATAAATCAATTGTATTTAATGGTAATATTAATAATATTACTATTGATTTCTTAGTTGGTAATGATGGTAAATCTACTTTTAATACTGGTGATATTGGAAGCACTACTACTGCTATTAAGATTAATCAAACTTTTGTTGATGCAACAACACAAATTTCAAAAATATTTTCTGAGCAAACAGTTGATACAGTGAAGGAATTACCAAAAGCTTCAGACAAGTATTCAGATTATGACAAAGATGGAAAGATAAAAGAACAAGTTATAACAAATGGTTATTTTGCTAATATTAATAAAATTTATAGTATTCTTGCTTCCAAATGAACTGATAGTGTAATAACTATTACTAATCCTGAAAGTGGATTTAATCTTAATCCTAACGAAAAAAATGGTTATTTTAATTTAAAATTTAAATTAAAATATGACCTAAAAGGATTATTACTAAATACATCTTCAAAATTTGAAATAAATGCTGAAAATATTCATATTATATTACGTGAAGTTAAATAATAATATTTAAATATATAATAACTTTTAAAACTTATTTTAATCATTAAAAAATTAAAAATAAGTTTTTTTATTTATTAAAGATTAATAAAGTACTATTAAATTAAGTTATAATTAATATTAATAAGTATAAAATGATATTGAGGGAACGAGAATAATGTTACAACCAGTAATTACAATTGAATCTTTTCAAGGACCAATGGATTTGCTTTTGCATTTAATTAAAGAAAAAAATATTGATATTTTAGATTTAAATCTAAATGATGTTACTAACCAATATGTTCATTTTATTAATGAAGAATTAATTGAAAATATTGATTTAGTAAGTGAATATTTACCGATTGCTGCTTATTTATTAGAATTGCAATCAAAACAATTATTACCAAAACAAGAACTACTAGTAGATAGCGCTTACGAAAATGAAGTTAATCGTCAAAAATTAATTGCTCGTTTATTAGAATATAAAAAATTTAAAGAAATAAGTAATTATTTCAAAGAACAGGCACTATATAGAACCCAATTATTAACAAAAGCACCTAGTGATTTAAAAACATATTTAGTTGATGAAATTACACCAATTTTGGTAAAAAATAATGTTAATAAATTAACACAAGCAATGTTAAACTTATTTAATAGACTACAAAATGAAAATAAATTACCAGTTAATTTAGCATTAAACTTAATTTCAGCTGAAGATCGTGCTAAAGAAATTAAACAGTTACTGAAAAAAAAACCCAAGCAACACTTTACTTTAGAACAATTATTTTTTACTAAAACATTAACTTTACATTATTTTATTATTACTTTTATTGCAATTTTAGATCTTGCAAATCATCAAATGTTACATATTATACAAACTAATACTTTTACTGAAATTACAGTAATTTATTGAGGTGAGAAAAATGAATAATAGCAATTGAAAAACAAACGAAAGATTAGCAGTTTTACAAGGTTTATTATTTATTGCTGGTAATGAAGGCCTTGATTTATTAACACTTGCTGAATATTTAGAATTAACAAAAAAACCAAAAACTGTTGAAAATTTAATTGCATCTTTACAAATGAAATTAAATGATGATGATGCCAGTGGTTTAAGTTTAATTAAAGTTGGTAATCTTTATAAATTAACAACAAAACCTATTCATTATAATCGCTATCAAGTATTAAAACAACAACCTTTAATTCGTTTATCACAAGCAGCTTTAGAAACACTAGCTATTATTGCTTATAATCATCCAGTTACTAAACCACAAATTGAAGATATTCGTGGTGTAAATTGTGATTCTATTATTTTTAAACTAAAAAGTTTAAATTTAATTATCGAGATTGGTCGTAGTGAATTACCAGGAAAACCAATTTTATATGATTTAACTGATGAATTTATGGATCATTTTAATATCGAATCTTTAACTCAATTACCAACTTTGTCACAATTTAATAACCAAAATGATGAACAAGAAATTTACAACTTTACTAATGAATAATGATTTAGAACGCTTGCAAAAAGTTATTGCTAATTCTGGAGTATGTTCACGACGAAAAGCAGAATTACTAATTATTAATGGGCAGGTAACAGTTAATGGGCAAATTATTACAACGTTAGGTTTTAAAGTTACAAGTAGTGATGTTATTAAAGTTAATAATCAAATTATTCAACAATCTAATCATATTTATTTAGCATTTTATAAACCACCTAATTGTTTAACAACAGTCAGTGATCCTAAAAATCGACCAACAGTAATGAATTATTTTACTAATATTAATAGTAGAATTTACCCAGTCGGTCGTTTAGATTTTGATACTTCAGGTTTGTTGTTAATGACTAATGATGGTGAATTTACTAATGCGATTATTCATCCCCGTTATAAAATAGATAAGGTATATGAAGTATTGGCAAGTGGTATTTTGTCATCAAGTGCTATTAAAAAACTACAAGAGGGTATTATTTTATCATCTTCATTTACAACTTCTCCTGCTATTGTTAAAATAATTTATAAAAATATAAAAAAAGAAAATACTTTACTACATCTAACTATTCATGAAGGGCAAAATCAACAAGTTAAACGTATGATTAAAGCAGTAGGAAGTAGAGTAATTACGTTAAAACGTTTACAAATTGCTAATATTACTTTAAAAGGTTTAACAATGGGTGAATATCGTTATTTGACACAAGAAGAAGTAACAACATTGATGACTTTGAGTCAAAAGAGTTAAAATAAAAGAATAATTTATTTTTTAAATATAACACCTTTTTATATTTTCTGGGTTTGTCTTTGTATTAAAAATCTTATTTATTTCAATAATATTTTCAGCAAAAGATTTTGCTGTTTTTATTTCCTCTTGTAATTTTTTATTTGTAATAATATCACTTTTAAAATTTTTCAGTATTTCAATAAGATTATTTAAGTTTTGAAATTTATTTGCTTCTTTAGCAATAGCACATTTTTGTTTTTCACAGATTTTAATACTGATATCTATTCAATTTTGTAATTTTTTTATTTTTCATTTTTGATTTGAAGTTATTAATAGTGGATTTTCATGATTATTAATTGCATGATACATGCTTATGCTAAAAACCATTATTCTTAATCCTTGGTGAAAATTATTATCGCTTTTCTCCCTTTATGTACTATTTTTTAATTTTATCACATAAATGCTGAGAAAAGCGTATCTACGGACTTCACCCCACATTTTTAAATTAAACACAGCATTACGATTTCAAAACTAGGTATCTTGTTGAATTTATATGCAGCTTCTTTGGCATATAAATAAACATGATGTTTTGCAACTTTGATATGTGTTTTAAATGTTCTTCTTATATGTTTTCAAACTGATTCAATTTGATTGGTATTTACACCAGTTTTTGAAACATAACCATCTTAATGATTAACTGTTTTATGTTTTGGGAAAACCAATTTGAAATCGCAATATCCTTTTCAATCATCAGTATATACATGACATTTTGAAGAAATGTGGCTTCTTGCAAAATTCAAAAGACTTTTACTCTTTGCATTTTTCAATACTTTCACAATTAAATTATTAGTTGTTTTTTCATAAATGCCAACAATCAATGTTTTATTTTCAAGGATCTTCCTTGTTTTTTAAAAGCCATATGTGAAAGATACATTTCATCAATTTGCACTGTGCCTTCAACAATAAATTGAGGTTCTTGTTTTGCAATACGTGTTCTAATTTTATGACCCATTCTCCATGCTGTTTTTAAGGTCACTCCCAATTCTTTTGAAACATCAGTTGACGGAATTCCATGTTTGGTGTTTATTCATCTAAAGATAAGGGGCATTGGTTAGATAAGTTTACTTTCTTGTCTTCAAATCTGTACAAATTGATTTGGAGGCATTTTCAATCTAATAACTATTCTATCATTGTTTCAATATCTAACAAATTTTTCTAATATTTTATTAAAACTTTCCATACTTTCAAAAGTGCTACCAAACATCATTTTAAAATCTCTTTTAATTCAACGATTTAAACATTCACTAACTTGATTACCTTTAAAACCTGATAGACTTTTTGAGTGAATTAGATTAGTACTTGTATTAAAAACTTTACTAACAATTTCGCTTGTATTAGCAAAACCTAAATCTGATTGAATAGTCGTAAAATTACATTGTTTAGCACTCGCTAATTCTATTTGATTAACCACATTTAACACAGTTTTGGCATTTTCACTTTTGTTTATTTTTCAGCCAACAATTGAATTACTGTACATATCAGTAGCAAAAACAACTAATAATTTTGTTTTTTTATCACCAATAATTATATTTTTAAATCATGTGCCATCCATACCAACTTTTTCAAGAAAGTTATTACTTGAAAAATTACGTTTTAATAAATCTTTATTATTTTTTAAATCACTATTTTCTACTACTCTATTTGTTGATTTAGGTTCTAATAATAATTTAATATTATTATCTTTTAATATTTGTTTTATGCTTGTTTTACTGCATTTAAGACCTTTATTTTTTATTTTTAACTCTAATCTTACTTTTTCAAAACTAGTGATATTAATGTACTTTTTTTCATTTTTAATGAGAACTATTTTGTTTATTGCTTGTATCAAATTATCATTAATTTTTGATTGATATTGCTTTTTACCTTTTTTTACTCATAAATAGTATGCTGTTTTGCTAATAGCTATGTAAACAATAATTTTATTTAATTGATGACCTTTTTGCTTATATTTTTCTACTATTAAAAAACACTTATATTTTAATAATTTACTATTTTTTCCCCTTGTTAATTTCTTTTCACAGGCTAATTGCTCCTTTAAAAGTTCTTTTTCAACCTCATCTTTTAAAGCTTGTTTTCTAAGTTTATCAATTTCTTTGTTTAATAGTTTAATTTCAATATCTTTCTTATCGATCCTGTGAGAAGTTTGGGATTTAGAAATTTTGGTGAATACATTTTCACCTTTAATTTGATATTGGTTAACCCAATTATAAATTAATACTGGAGTTGATAATTTATATTTGACTTGAATTTCATGTATTTTTAGTTTTTTATCAACTAAATACTCATTAACAACGGCTAATTTTGTTTCTTTTGAATAAACTTTATAATTCATAATTTCTCCTTCTGTATTAATTATTTTTAATTATATTACAGATTGAAAATATTAATTGGTAAACTTAAGTGACTGATGCCATTTGAATGTTATAAAAAACAATTTTTTGTAAAGAAAAAATTAGAAAATAATAATAAAATTAATAAAGATGTACAAAGTATTTCGGTTTCAACTCCTTCATTAAAAATACGTACATTAAAAATGTAAAATATATACACCCTATTTTTTAATAAAATCATTTAAAAAAAAGAATTTTATTTTTTTTAAATTATGATATAATCACTTTAAAATAATTATTAATTTTTTATAATATTTGAATGAGGTATATATATGAAAAAGCCATTATTATTTATGGGTGCATTATTATTATCAAGTGCAGTTACTGTTAGTACAACAGCGTGTAATAATCCAACTATATTCAAAAAAGATTTAAAAAAAGATTTAATACAAACAGATTTAAAAATTGTACCAGAGGAACATCGAGGAACAATACCTACAGATTATGATTTAAAATCACAACTATTTATTTTAAATCATGAACTTCATACTGATAATATTATAATTATTAATAAAACCACTAATTTAGCTTTTGTTGTTGGTGATGGTATTTTTTATAATCAAGATAAAATTAAAATTACTTATCAAATCCAAACTATTGATATTAGAACAATAATTGTTGATGGAGCATCCATTGGTAATTTTGCTACGAATGGTCAAAAACCTACTGTGGAAGCTGTTTGCAGTCGTATTCAAGAAAAATATTCTAATTTAGAAATGGATCGCCTTAAAATTGATGTTATTTCTAATAAAGAAGCAACTATTACAGGTGATGATGTTATTCCTCTTTATACTGGTAAGGTAACAGTTACATTTAGTACTAATGATAGTGTTGATTTAAGTACTATTATTAATAAAAAAGATTTAATGGTTAAGACCAACGGTCATGATATACCATCAAATAATGATGTAATGAGAGCATTACGTGATACTTACCAAGAAAAGTTAGATACTTCTTTTATTGCAATAGAAATTACTGCTGCTAATAGTGCCACTATTACTAGTACAAATCAAAAAAAATATACTGGTAAAGTAATACTAAATTTAAATCTTGATATTAGAATTGCTCTTAAAGACGTTATTAATAAGGGATTAGATAAAATTGCTATTAGAGGAAAAGTAATAACTTTAGAAGATGTTAATAGTGCATTGAAAAAACAATATTCAAGGTTAAATATGAATGCTATTCAAATAACATTGCAAAATAATAGTGTTACTATTAAATCTATTAATCAATATGTATACACTGGTGCTGATGTAGTAATTAATAATTTACTTATTGATTTAAATAGTGTTTTAAATAATAAATTACCAACTTTTAATATCCCTGGACAAAATACACCAAGTAAAGGGCAATTAGTTTCAGCACTTAAAACCGCTAACTATAATCTTGATGTAAGCAAAATTATAGTTGATAAAATTACTGATAATAGCGCAGTTATTAAAGGTGATGGTAAATTTTATAGCAATGATAATATTGTTGTTACTTATGATTGTGATAAAACAGAACTTTTAAGTGATGCTTTTAAAAATTTAAATTTAGGAACAATTAAAACTAATGGATTATCAAAACCAAATATTGAAGAAATTAAAACTGCGATTAGTAAAAGCAATCCAAATGTAAAGTTAGATGCAATTAAATTTAGTGAAGATGATATTACTAATCAACAAGTAACTATTAGTGGTGATGAAACTATTTATAAAGGGAAGGTAGTTGCTGATTTTACTATTGATAGTAGTACTATTAATAATAATCAACTAAATTATAATTATAGTGAAACTAATAGTGTTGGTTCATTAAAAACTACTTGAACTAGCAGTGATATTCCTTTATTATCTAATTGAACAAATTATGCACCAGATTGAGATAGTTTTTCTAATAAGTTTAGTAAATTAAGTTTTGGTGATAATTCGTATTTTAGTCTTTATTGTAATACTTATACTGATCAAAAATTAACAGGTTCGCAATTAAGTATTAGTACTAATGATATTAGTAATGATAGAAACAAAAATATATTTGAGCTTAGTTACTATCATGATGGTGGATTTTGAGGAGCCTTTCTTGAATTACATGGTTATATTCATATTTGACATGATGAAGAAAATGTTTATGTAAGCATTAATTGAAGCACTGATACAGTTAAATGTTTCCGTGATCGAGTATGGAATATTAACTTGCAAGGTGTGACCTTTAGTTAGAATTTAACAGATTATATTTATTTAGATTTACTGTTAATCATATAAGTTGAAATAGGCATTGGTTAGATAAGTTTACTTTCTTGTCTTCAAATCTGTACAAATTGATTTGGAGGCATTTTCAATCTAATAACTATTCTATCATTGTTTCAATATCTAACAAATTTTTCTAATATTTTATTAAAACTTTCCATACTTTCAAAAGTGCTACCAAACATCATTTTAAAATCTCTTTTAATTCAACGATTTAAACATTCACTAACTTGATTACCTTTAAAACCTGATAGACTTTTTGAATGAATTAGATTAGTACTTGTATTAAAAACTTTACTAACAATTTCGCTTGTATTAGCAAAACCTAAATCTGATTGAATAGTCGTAAAATTATATTGTTTAGCACTCGCTAATTCTATTTGATTAACCACATTTAACACAGTTTTGGCATTTTCACTTTTGTTTATTTTTCAGCCAACAATTGAATTACTGTACATATCAGTAGCAAAAACAACTAATAATTTTGTTTTTTTATCACCAATAATTATATTTTTAAATCATGTGCCATCCATACCAACTTTTTCAAGAAAGTTATTACTTGAAAAATTACGTTTTAATAAATCTTTATTATTTTTTAAATCACTATTTTCTACTACTCTATTTGTTGATTTAGGTTCTAATAATAATTTAATATTATTATCTTTTAATATTTGTTTTATGCTTGTTTTACTGCATTTAAGACCTTTATTTTTTATTTTTAACTCTAATCTTACTTTTTCAAAACTAGTGATATTAATGTACTTTTTTTCATTTTTAATGAGAACTATTTTGTTTATTGCTTGTATCAAATTATCATTAATTTTTGATTGATATTGCTTTTTACCTTTTTTTACTCATAAATAGTATGCTGTTTTGCTAATAGCTATGTAAACAATAATTTTATTTAATTGATGACCTTTTTGCTTATATTTTTCTACTATTAAAAAACACTTATATTTTAATAATTTACTATTTTTTCCCCTTGTTAATTTCTTTTCACAGGCTAATTGCTCCTTTAAAAGTTCTTTTTCAACCTCATCTTTTAAAGCTTGTTTTCTAAGTTTATCAATTTCTTTGTTTAATAGTTTAATTTCAATATCTTTCTTATCGATCCTGTGAGAAGTTTGGGATTTAGAAATTTTGGTGAATACATTTTCACCTTTAATTTGATATTGGTTAACCCAATTATAAATTAATACTGGAGTTGATAATTTATATTTGACTTGAATTTCATGTATTTTTAGTTTTTTATAAACTAAATACTCATTAACAACGGCTAATTTTGTTTCTTTTGAATAAACTTTATAATTCATAATTTCTCCTTCTGTATTAATTATTTTTAATTATATTACAGATTGAAAATATTAATTGGTAAACTTAAGTGACTGATGCCTATTTGCAGTTTTATATGTATTAAAAAGTGGTCGTCAATGAAGAATGTTACCTAAAAATTTTCCAAAATGACAAACTGTATATTATTATTTTCAAATTTGAAGTAAAAATAATGGTAAAGAACCTAGCATATGACAATTAATTAAAAAAAATTAGTTAGAAAAGTTCCTATCAATAATCATCGAAAAGAAAAAATCAGTTTTTGTATAATTGATTCACAAAGTGTTAAAAATACAGATACTACTAAAAACAAAGGTTATGATGCTGGTAAAAAGATTTCAGGAATAAAACATCATATTGCTGTTGATTCTCAAGGTTTACCACATGCAATTTACGTAACTACAGCAGAAAAAACAGATCGTAATAGTGCTATAATAATGATTCAAAATGAAAAAGAAAATCTTTCTACAGTTCAAAAAATAATAGTAGATGCTGGTTATACTGGTGAAAAATTTGCTTCTGCAATCAAAACAATTATAAATGTGAATGTTGAAGTTGTAAAACGTAATGAATTACATTCTTTTGTAGTATTACCAAAAAGATGAGTTGTAGAGCAAAGTTTTGCTTGATTAGAAAAATGTAGAAGATTATGAAAAAATTGTGAAAGAAAATTAAATACTAGTTTACAAATGGTTGTTCTTTCCTTTATTTCAATTTTATTAAAAAGATTCTAAACAGATTCTTATAGTTAATTCTTCTGATATGCAACCCCCAATTAGTCCAGTAACAAAACAACGAAGTTATTCAATATAAAATATTGTTTTAAAAATAATTTTACTGAGTATTTAAAGGGTATAAAAAATATTCAAAAAATAATATAAGGAAGTAAAAAATATGCCATGAGAACCATATGAAAAATGAAATACAAAAGATAAAGAGTCACTTGCAAAAAAAGTAGATGAAGTAAATAATAGTTTTGGAAAAGAAAAAGAAAGAGAAAGACGAGGAAAAGTTGCTGATACATTTGAAAGTAATAAAAATAAGAACATAATAAATGATAAACCTTTAGTAAACATAGATAATAATGCTACTACTAAAGTTGCAAAATGTATTATTTTATAAATAATTAAAAACTACTTAATTAATTAAGTAGTTTTTAATTTAGTTTCATGATAAAAGAAAAAAAGAAATTTTATTTTAATTTATATTTTATAAATTAAAGATGATAGTTAAAACTTGTTAATTTGAGTTTTACCTTATGTTATAATCAAATTAGAGGTGGACTATGGAATGCTACTTTACTAACCATAAAACTAATAATATTTTAATATTAGATGAAGAAGATAATAAACATCTAATTAAAGTATTACGTCATAAAATTAATGATGTAATAGTTATTATTCATCAAGAACAAAAATATTTAACAAAAATTATTGAAATTACATCAGTTGTTAAATGCGAAATTATAAAAACAGTGCCAAATAGTAATTCAGAATTAAGATGTAAAATCACATTAGTAATGGCGTTATTAAAAGAACAAAAATTTGATTTAGTCATTAGACTTACTGCATAACGTTTTTAAGTTTTAATGATAAATTATAAAATCCTGCAATTAAATTAAATCTTAAAAATATTCGTTTTCTGGCTTTTCTAAATTTATAACCAATAATCTTAAAACATTTTAAAAATGCAAAAACATGTTCAATTTTTCTACGAGTTTTATTAATAATCTTATTAAAGATTTTGGTTTTATTTGTTTTAGGATTATTTTTGCTAATTTTAATGGGTAAAAATGTATTAGCATGAATTTTTTGTAAACCTTGATAACCTTTATCTGCAAGAATTATAGTTTCTGGTAAAAACTTTAACTTTGAATTCTTAAAAGTTTTAAAATCATGATTTTTACCAATATCAGAAAAAATATTTAAAATTTCATTAGTATTTGCATTAATTACGGTTTGAAACTTAACAGTATGCATTCATTTTTTACCAGAAAATCAATCTTTTTGGTTATATTTTGGTCGTTCTGTTTCTACCTCTGTTACATCAATTATCAAAATTTTATTTTTTAATTCTTCTTTTTAAAAAAATATTTTTATTTGTTAAATTATTAAACTTATTATTCTTTATTAAAATATCTTCAATTGAACGAATATTTCGTAAAG
This sequence comes from Spiroplasma endosymbiont of Notiophilus biguttatus, assembly GCF_964030985.1. Classification (NCBI taxonomy): domain Bacteria; kingdom Bacillati; phylum Mycoplasmatota; class Mollicutes; order Entomoplasmatales; family Spiroplasmataceae; genus Spiroplasma; species Spiroplasma endosymbiont of Notiophilus biguttatus. Next base: position 438,930 of record NZ_OZ034993.1, read on the forward strand.
CAGTAGTATCAACCATACCATACTCAGCACCAATACTATGATATGTACGATTTTCATATAAATATCTTAAACTCATTACTAGTCGATCTTCTATTGACATTTTATATGGCCTTCCACCAATAGTAGTTTTGAGTTTTTGATGTTCTAATAAAATATTTAAAATTTCGTTAAAAACGAGTTTATTAATACCCACTATTTTACGAAAATATTGATCAGATTTATCTTTTAATTCAAAATATGTCATAAAGTTTATCCTTAACTATTCAAATTTTATTTTAATAATAACAAAAAAATAAAAAGTTAACTAGTTATGCAGTAAGTCTATTCAAAAAGCAGTAGAATTGAGAGTTTATCAAATTGTGCCATTGCAGTTAAAACGATGTGTTAGTGTTTTAACAAGAACAAAAGCAGAGCAGAAAGTTTTACGTTGACAAAATATTGCAAAAGCTGCTGCCAAACAATCAAATCGCAATTTAATTCCGATTGTTACACCCGTTGTTTTTGAATTAAAACAATTAGAACGATATCGGTCTCATCTTAATTTGGTTGCATATGAAAATTCATCAGAAACTAGTTGAATTAGTCAAATAAATAATAAATTATCATCAATAACAATTATAGTTGGACCCGAAGGAGGAATCATTAAAGAAGAAATTGCAAGTTTAACACAACTTAATTTCAGTAATATTAGCTTAGGAAAATTAATTTTACGTGCTGAAACTGCGCCTTTATTTTTAATGTCAATTATTAATTATGAAACAAGTTTAAAAAGTTAAAGGAGTACAAGATGATCAGAATTGGTGTTATTGGAACTGGAAAAATTGTTCAAAGATTTATAAAGCAAGCGTTAACTAATAAAAAAGTTAAAATAACTTGTATATATTCAAGAAGTTTAGATAAAGCAGAAACATGAGCAAAAAAATATAATATTGCCAATAGTACTGATGATTTAAATAAAATGATAGAACATATTGATGCTATTTATATTGCTTCACCAAATGGTTTGCATTACAAACAAAGTAAATTATTTTTAAATAATAATATTCATGTTTTGGTAGAAAAAACTATTACTTTTACAGTTGAAGAAGTTAAAGATCTAATTTCTTTAGCAAGAAGTAAAAAATTAATTTTATTAGAAGCTTATGTTACTGTTCATTTACCTATTTTTTCTAAATTAAAAATTAGTTCATGAAATAAATCCAGAAGTAGTTAACTTTAATTTTAATCGTATTTCTTCAAGAATGTCATCAGTAGAAAAAGGAATATATGATTCTGTTTTTGATAAAGATTTGGCTAAAGGTTCAACTTATGATAGTTTAGTATATCCATTACAATTAGTATTGTATTTATTAGGTAAAGTAAAAACAGTCAAAGCAATGGCAATTAAGTTACCTAATGGTGTTAATTTAAGTAATCATGTTATTTTAAAACATGAAAATGGAACTATTACTACTATTACTTGTAGTAAAGGAGTAACCTCTTAGAACCTGTTTAGAATCTTTTTAATAAAATTGAAATAAAGGAAAGAACAACCATTTGTAAACTAGTATTTAATTTTCTTTCACAATTTTTTCATAATCTTCTACATTTTTCTAATCAAGCAAAACTTTGCTCTACAACTCATCTTTTTGGTAATACTACAAAAGAATGTAATTCATTACGTTTTACAACTTCAACATTCACATTTATAATTGTTTTGATTGCAGAAGCAAATTTTTCACCAGTATAACCAGCATCTACTATTATTTTTTGAACTGTAGAAAGATTTTCTTTTTCATTTTTAATCATTATTATAATCTGTTTTTTCTGCTGTAGTTACGTAAATTGCATGTGGTAAACCTTGAGAATCAACAGCAATATGACATTTTATTCCTGAAATCTTTTTACCAGCATCATAACCTTTATTTTTAGTAGTATCTGTTTTTTAACACTTTGTGAATCAATTATACAAAAACTGATTTTTTCTTTTCGATGATTATTGATACGAACTTTTCTAACTAATTTTTTTTAATTAATTGTCATATGCTAGGTTCTTTACCATTATTTTTACTTCAAATTTGAAAATAATAATACGGAATTTTACGCTTATTGGTTAACACTTAATTCTTAATAAATAATTTAATTATGATATTTTTAAATGTGATTTTTTCTTTACGGTTATTATATTTAAAACAAAATTCATTTAAATAAGATTGGAGTCATTTTTTTGAAACTCAATGAAATTGGCCGATAAAACCTCTTTTTAATATTGCTCAAAAACTTTCTATTGTATTTGTATGAATACCATTATAAGAAAAATATTTTTTGTGATTAACTTGTTCATGTGGTAAAATTTTATTCATTTTATAATATCCACGATATTCATCAGTAAAAAGAATAGAATTGTTAATATCAACATTTTCTTTAACTATTTTCATTAAATCTTCAGATTTAATACTTTTATTTTTTGCATGAAATAATTTAACATTACCATTTCGTTCAATAATGCCAACAACACACTCTTTACTAGTTCCTCTACCACGTAATGAGTTATTTTTATTATCAACATCATTATATTTACGCGGTTTTCCACCCACATATGTTTCATCCATCTCTAATATTTTTGCTAATAATTTAATCTCATCATTAGCCATTGCCTTTCTAATTTTATGCATCATTTTTCATACAGTTGCTAAACGTAAATTTAAGTCTCTTGAAGCTTGAGATGATGATAAACTTTTTTTAGCATTAGCCATTAATACTATTAAAATAAATCACTTTTGAAGTGGTACACGTGTATGATGAAAAATAGTTTGAGCAGTTACACTAAAAGACTTATGACATTTTTTGCATTTATAACGCCACTCTTTTAAAACAGAGTTAACTTTTTCACTAAAACAAAAAAGACATTTTGGTTTGTTATTTCATCTTATTTCTTCTAAAAATTTTATACAAGATTCTTGGTTTGGAAATTTATTTATTATGTCTAAAATATTCATTTTCAATCACCTTTAATTAGATTTTATTTTACTAATATCTAATTATAGTTTTCAGAAATAATAATGTATATAAGTTATTGCCAATAAACGTAAAATTCCGTAATAATATACAGTTTGTCATTTTGGAAAATTTTTTGGTAACATTCTTCATTGACGACCACTTTTTAATACATATAAAACTGCACAAAATACTTCATATAAATCTAAATTTCTTGGTTTTGTTTTCTTTTTGACATTTTCTAAAATTAATCTTATGTTCTCAAATTGTTCTTTAGTGACATGACTTGGATAATTTTTATGCATATATACCTCTTATTTTAAAATATATAGTAATTTTACCTTATTCTCTAAAAGATTCTAAACAGGTTCTAAAGATGAGGTAAAATCATAATCTTAAAGATGTTTGTGACCTTGAAAATATGGTACCCGTGAGAATACTAAATGTTTGATTACATTTCAAACATCTTATTCTTTTTAAATCAGAAGTATTCAAATTAAAACTAGAACACCTAATACATTTGTTTTCTTTCAAATTTGCTATATATGCAAGACATTGCTGTTCAGTTTGAAAAGCATTGTTGAACTCATTCAGTTTCATTGTTCCCTCCACAAGTACATGTGGGGAGAAGTCCGTAAAATTATTAAATAGTCAAGAAAATAGGGGTAAATCTTCAACTATTTTTTTTGTTAAAACATTAAATAATCCAAATTATGTTCTTAATATTGATGCAAATATAAAAAAGATTGAGAATTTAGAAGTTAATAATAAAAGTATTCCTGATGGAATGAATGGCGAAATTAATAGATATAATAAAACAGTTAGTATTTTTACATAGTATAAAACTGATGACTTATATTGATATCAAGTGTTTTAAATAATACTATTTAAATAATTACCTAGTTACTGATATTTTTTATATTTAATATTAGTAACATTTTTTCATATAAGAAAGTTTAAAAATAATTCCTTTATTTAATTGAACTAACTATTTAATTATGCAATAATATTGTATTGTATATAACTCAATTATTATTAAGGAGGCGCACAATGCGTGATGGATTAACTTTAAGATGTGACGTTTGCAAAGAAGAAAATTATATTGCTGATCGTAATAAAAAAACTAAGCTTGAAAAATTAGAAACAAAAAAACATTGTTCTCGTTGTAATCAACATACACTACATAAAGAAAAGAAATAAGTAAAACTTATTTCTTTTCTTTAATTTGCAGTACAATAACTTAGTTATTAACTAATGAATTATTAAAAGGATTGAATTTAAAATGAAAAATTTAAATAAAAAAGAAATTATTGAAACAATATTAACCAAAAATAAAATAGATTCTATGTTATTTTACTCTCCCGAAAATCGCTTTTGATATAGTGATTTTATTTCAACGTTAGGTTATTTATTGATTAGCAAAAATGATGAAAATTTATTATTAGATGGAAGATATATTACTGAGGGAAAAGAAAAAGCCAAAAATGTTAAATGCATTCAATTTAGTAATATTTTTTCTTCATTGAAAGATTTATTAAAATCACAAAAAATTAAAAAAATTGGTTTTGAAGCAGAATATATTACTATTGCTCAACTAGAAAGTTGAAAGCAAGAAATTAAAGATATTGAATTTGTTCCAATTTATGTTAGTTCATTAAGAATGATTAAAAATGAAATCGAAATTGCACGTATTGCAAAAGCTTGTGCTATTGGTGATTTGGCTTTTAATGAAGTTTTAAATTTTATTCGACCAGGTGTTAGTGAAAAAGATGTTGAAGATATAATATTGCGTTCATTTGTTAAAAATGGTGCAACAAAAGCATCATTTGATACTATTGTTGCTTCTGGAAAAAGAGGAGCAATGCCTCATGGTAAAGCTAGTAATAAAAAAATTGGCAATAATGAGTTAATTACTTGTGACTTTGGTTGTGTGTATGAAGGTTTTTGTTCAGATATGACTAGAACTTTTGCGATTAGTAAAGTTAATCCAAAATTAATTGAAATTCATGAAATAGTTAAGTCAGCACAAATGGCAGGAATTAAGGCTGTAAAGCCAGGTATAGCTATTGGTGAAATTGATAAGATTTGTAGAGAATATATTAAAGAAAATGGTTATGAACAATATTTTACTCATGGTACTGGTCATGGGCTTGGCATTGAAATTCATGAAGCACCTTGAGTTATTAAAAACGAATCTACTATTTTAGTTCCGGGAATGGTTATTACTGTTGAACCAGGTATTTATATTCCTAATTTAGGTGGTGTTAGAATTGAAGATGATATTTTAGTTACCAAAGATGGTTATCAAATTTTAACAAAATCATCTCGTGAAATTGATATTTGAAAGGAGAAAAAATAAAAATGATTAACGTTAATGATTTTAAACCAGGAATTACTTTCTTACATAATAAAACTGATATTTTAATAGTTATTGAATCAGCACATTCTAAAAGTGGACGTGGTCAAGCGCATGTGAAAGTAAAAGCAAAAAATTTAAGAACACAAGCTATTATTAGTATTACTTTTACTGGTGGTGATACAGTTTATCCAGCTATTATTGATAAAAGACCAGCAATTTATAGTTATGATGATGGTATGTATTCAGTTTTTATGGATAATGAAGATTATAATGAAATTAGAATTGATCAATCACGCTTATCATGAGAAAAAAAATTTTTAGTTCCTGGTAATGAAGTATCCTTAAGGGTTTATAAAAACTTAGAAATATTAGGTATTGATTTACCTCCTTCAGTAGTATTAGTGGTGGCTGATGCTCCACCAGGATTAAAAGGAAATAGTGTTTCTAATACGACAAAAACAGCTATTTTAGAAACTGGTTTACAATTACAAGTACCAATGTTTATTAATAATGGTGATAAAATTGTAGTAAGTACAGATGAAGGGAAATACAAAACTCGAGCTTAAGAAAGGTGAATGTTATGGAAATACTTATTGAAGAAAGTAAAGTTGGAACATTAAAATTATCTTCGTTAGTTATTAAAAAATTTATTTATATGTTATTAATTAATGATAACTATCAATTAACATTAGAAGATGTTGAAGTTCTAATGTTAGAAACAAATGATATTACTGCTATTAATAATAATATTATCGTGCGAATAAAATTAATTGTTAATCCAAATGAAGATTTAGTAAATTTAAAAAATAAAATTAATAATTTAATTTTAAAACGTACTGAATCGGCTTTAAATTTATTTTTATTAAATATTCATATAATATTTATTGCTCAAACTAAGGAAGTAGAAATCAATAATGCAAGAACAAAAGAAAATAACCCAGCATCATAAAAGAATTGGCATGATGGAAGTATTATATCAATATTTCCTTGAAGGTCAATCACAACAAGCATTTAAACAATTTCTTTTTGAAGAAGAAGGTAAGACTTTAATTACTGAACAATGCGAGATATTAAATAAAATAATTGATTATGAGTATCATTTAATAGATTTAATTAACAAAAATTTAAAACAAGGATGAGATTTTGAAAATTTAAAACCAATTGAGCAAGCAATTTTAATTTTAGCAGTGTATGAAATTGCCCATACTAAAATAGATAAAAAAATTATTATTAATGAAGCTATTATTATAACTAAAGCTTATTGTCCAAATGATGCTTATAAATACATTAATGGTGTTTTAGATAAAATAAATAAGTAGTTATAACTGGTATATGATTGAATTTAGTTAATAACTATATCTCTAATATAAATATATTATGTTATTTTAAAGATGTTTTTTATTTTATAATCCAATATTTTATTCAATACAACTATTTTTTAAAATTAATAGTTAAGAATAAAAAAATAAAGTATAATATATTAAATTAAAAAATGGTTATTCTTATTTGGTTAATTATAATGATGTTTTTACTTTTAATCAGTTAGCAAGTAATTATGCTTTTGAGGAACAAGATTTAATAATTTTAGATGAATTAGCATTAAAGATAAATTCTAATGATTTAGGAGTACAGTTTAAAAATCAACAAGAAATTTTAGGACAATTTTGTAAGTTAATAGGTCACATGTTTAATGGGACTATGTATTTGATTGAACAACACCCTAATAGAATACCAGTACAAGCAAGAGAAAAAGTAGAATATGTTGTTCAAGTTAAACGTATGCGTTTTTTGGGTTTTATTGTTATATTTAATCTTAATTTATATACTAATCTTGAGGATTATAATAAAGTAGTGTTTTCACGGCGCAGAACAAAGAAAATGATTAAGAAAGGTATTATGCCTCCAAGTTATAGTGGTGAAGCAATGGCTATGACTTTATTTTTTCCTAGACATTGGTTAAAAAGGTATAATTCACGTGCTTTACATTATGTGCATGAACTTAAAAGTGAATTATCACCTAAGAAATACCTTAAAGAAGCAAGTAGTATTGATATGACTTATAGTGATATTAAATCTGCTGGTTTGGATAAATTAGATAATATTTTAAAGAAAAAAGATAAACCTAAAAATAAAGATAAATAAAAATGATCGGAATTTTACGTTTATTGGCAATAACTTATATACATTATTATTTCTGAAAACTATAATTAGATATTAGTAAAATAAAATCTAATTAAAGGTGATTGAAAATGAATATTTTAGACATAAGGCATCAGTCACTTAAGTTTACCAATTAATATTTTCAATCTGTAATATAATTAAAAATAATTAATACAGAAGGAGAAATTATGAATTATAAAGTTTATTCAAAAGAAACAAAATTAGCCGTTGTTAATGAGTATTTAGTTGATAAAAAACTAAAAATACATGAAATTCAAGTCAAATATAAATTATCAACTCCAGTATTAATTTATAATTGGGTTAAGCAATATCAAATTAAAGGTGAAAATGCATTCACCAAAATTTTTAAATCCCAAACTTCTCACAGGATCGATAAGAAAGATATTGAAATTAAACTATTAAACAAAGAAATTGATAAACTTAGAAAACAAGCTTTAAAAGATGAGGTTGAAAAAGAACTTTTAAAGGAGCAATTAGCCTGTGAAAAGAAATTAACAAGGGGAAAAAATAGTAAATTATTAAAATATAAGTGTTTTTTAATAGTAGAAAAATATAAGCAAAAAGGTCATCAATTAAATAAAATTATTGTTTACATAGCTATTAGCAAAACAGCATACTATTTATGAGTAAAAAAAGGTAAAAAGCAATATCAATCAAAAATTAATGATAATTTGATACAAGCAATAAACAAAATAGTTCTCATTAAAAATGAAAAAAAGTACATTAATATCACTAGTTTTGAAAAAGTAAGATTAGAGTTAAAAATAAAAAATAAAGGTCTTAAATGCAGTAAAACAAGCATAAAACAAATATTAAAAGATAATAATATTAAATTATTATTAGAACCTAAATCAACAAATAGAGTAGTAGAAAATAGTGATTTAAAAAATAATAAAGATTTATTAAAACGTAATTTTTCAAGTAATAACTTTCTTGAAAAAGTTGGTATGGATGGCACATGATTTAAAAATATAATTATTGGTGATAAAAAAACAAAATTATTAGTTGTTTTTGCTACTGATATGTACAGTAATTCAATTGTTGGCTGAAAAATAAACAAAAGTGAAAATGCCAAAACTGTGTTAAATGTGGTTAATCAAATAGAATTAGCGAGTGCTAAACAATGTAATTTTACGACTATTCAATCAGATTTAGGTTCTGCTAATACAAGCGAAATTGTTAGTAAAGTTTTTAATACAAGTACTAATCTAATTCACTCAAAAAGTCTATCAGGTTTTAAAGGTAATCAAGTTAGTGAATGTTTAAATCGTTGAATTAAAAGAGATTTTAAAATGATGTTTGGTAGCACTTTTGAAAGTATGGAAAGTTTTAATAAAATATTAGAAAAATTTGTTAGATATTGAAACAATGATAGAATAGTTATTAGATTGAAAATGCCTCCAAATCAATTTGTACAGATTTGAAGACAAGAAAGTAAACTTATCTAACCAATGCCTACTTATTTATTTCAATGTTATAATTATTTTAAGATTAAATTTAAAAATATATGATTAGATTGGAAGTAAAAAATGATTCCCGAATATCGATTATTTAACCATCTTTTGCTTTTAAAAAGTAATTATTTTTTTAAGCGCGAAATTAAAAAAAAATTAGGTCATTTAAAAGCAAAAGATTATCGTAATACTTATAACTTAATATTTAATAGTAATCAAAATTTAATGTTTATGAAAATAATAAGTGTTTATTTATATTTTAATAAAATTTCTTATAAAGAATATTTAAGATTAGTTGCAAATTTTATATTAACTATTTCTGCTTTAATTCCTACTTTTAAGCGTCAAGAAAAACAGTTAGATGATTCTCAAAATGCCAAGGAACTTTTATTATTACTTGGATGTAAAGAACAAATAAAAGTTTGATTTGATGATACTTCAAAAGTAATATTACCTGATTTTTTGATAAATAATTCTAATTTGAAAAAAGAAAGTTTGCTAATAATTAAAAGATTGGTAAATATTAGTGGTAATATCTTTATTAATTTAACTAAGAATGAAACAAACATAAAAAATAATTATGAGTTTGGAAGTTTATTAATGTTATTTTACTTGTTGGATTTAGAAACTAGAAAAACATTGCTGACAAAAGATAGTACTGATTTAAATTTAAAAGCTATTTTTTCATATGAAACTTTATTTACTAATAAGTTGATAATTTTAGATGAATTAGTTAAATGTGCTATGTGCTTAGAACAAACTAATTTTAATTTTTATATTAGAATAATGAATTATTCATTGTTAGGAAATTATGAATAAATTAAGGAGAAAAAATATGAATAATTATGATGTAAAAGTTGATAATATTAAAAGTAATTTTTTAAATATTAATAAAGATATTATTATTGCTTTACCTTCTATTTATGATCAAAATATTGCTTATGAAGTTTATTTAGTTTTTGATGGTAAAAATATGTTACTTAATAGTAATAGTAATATTTTAATTGAAAATAATAGTAATTGTATTTTTATTGGTATTAGTAGTACTAATAATATGACTCGTTTTAATGATTTAGCAACTTATACTAATGATGATGTAAAAATATTAATGACAAAATATTTTCCTGAATTAAAAAAAAGTAATATTAATTTTCTTGGTGGTAATGGTAAAAATTACTTAGAATTTATTACTAATGAAGTTATACCATTTGTTATTAATAAATTTAATTTAAAAATTAAAAACTTAAATGCTATTGGTTGTTCTTTGGGAGCATATTTTTGTTTACAAATGTTATATTTATCAAAATTACAATTTACAAAATTATTATTATTTTCGCCAGCAATTTGATTTAATTCACAAATTATTGAAGATTTAAAAACTAAAGTTTTGAATAATAATCAACCTTTAACAGTTGAACTATGGGTAGGAAAAAAAAGAACCAAAGTTTTTTGAAGGCAAATTAGTAACAAATTATGAAAGTAATACTATTGAATTAAAAAAATATTAACTAATAGAAAAATTACTACTAATCTAGAAATTGATGAAAATGGTAGTCATGGTTTTAAATGATGAATTAAATATATTAATGAAAATCCTTTAATTTTTACTAACTAATTGAAACTATGGTTTTTCTTTTTTTCTAAAAATATTATTAATTTTTAGAATTAAAATAATACTTGCAAAAAATAATACAATAGTATTAGTTGTAATAATAGCGGGTTGATTAGACAATATTGCAAAAATAATTCATGTTATTGCTGATAGTACAAAAATAATATACATATATAGTGATAGTGATTTTGTATCTCTGGTACGAATTATTTTAAAGCTTTGAGGAATTAAAACAATACTAGTTAAAATTGCTCCAATCCAAGATAAAATATTAATTGTAAGTTCCATATCTTTCTCTCCTAAATTCTTACTATATTTTAGTATTCTAAATGTTATTATAAGATATTAATGGTTAAGTTGATAGTAAAAATAATAATTTTAAGTATAATTATTTTACGCTTTTCTCCCTTTATGTACTATTTTTTAATTTTATCACATAAATGCTGAGAAAAGCGTATCTACGGACTTCACTCCACATTTTTAAATTAAACACAGCATTACAATTTCAAAACTAAGTATCTTGTTGAATTTATATGCAGCTTCTTTGGCATATAAATAAACATGATGTTTTGCAACTTTGATATGTGTTTTAAATGTTCTTCTTATATGTTTTCAAACTGATTCAATTTGATTGGTATTTACAGCAGTTTTTGAAAGTTAACCATCAAGATGGTTAACTGTTTTATGTTTTTGGAAAACCAATTTGAAATCGCAATATCCTTTTCAATCATCAGTATATACATGACATTTTGAAGAAATGTGGCTTCTTGAAAAATTCAAAAGACTTTTACTCTTTGCATTTTTCAATACTTTCACAATTAAATTATTAGTTGTTTTTTCATAAATGCCAACAATCAATGTTTTATTTTTCAAGGATCTTCCTTGTTTTTTAAAAGCCATATGTGAAAAATACATTTCATCAATTTGCACTGTGCCTTCAATAATAAATTGAGGTTCTTGTTTTGCAATACGTATTCTAATTTTATGACCCATTCTCCATACTGTTTTTAAGGTCACTCCCAATTCTTTTGAAACATCAGTTGACGGAATTCCATGTTTGGTGTTTATTCATCTAAAGATGAGGTAAAATCATGATCTTAAAGATGTTTGTGACCTTGAAAATATGGTACCCGTGAGAATACTAAATGTTTGATTACATTTCAAATATCTTATTCTTTTTAAAAAAAGTATTCAAATTAAAACTAGAACACCTAATACATTTGTTTTCTTTCAAATTTGCTATATATGCAAGACATTGCTGTTCAGTTTGAAAAGCATTGTTGAACTCATTCAGTTTCATTGTTCCCTCCACAAGTACATGTGGGGAGAAGTCCGTTTCTAATAAGTTATTTAATTTAAATAAAGATGGAATTCCTGTTAAAGCAGCAGTTATTAATTTAATAGTAACATCTATTATGTTAATTTTATGATTAGTTATTCCTGATTTAATTAAAGGAATTTGGTTAGTTTCACATCCTGATCAACAATATTCATCAGCTTTTAATGTTGCTAATTTATCATCAGCTTTTTCTGTGATTACAATGTTTATTTATATCATGGTTTTAATTACAATATTAAAATTAGCATTAGATAAAAAATTAAAACTGAATTGATATGAAAAAATTACTTTTCCATTTATTTTAATAACTTTAGGTTTAATGTTCGTTTGACATTATTATTCTATTATTTATGATGCAGTTACAGCCACTGATTCAAGTGCAATGGTTGCTATGATTATTGAGTTAGTATTTATTTTAAGTAATGTGATTTTTGCAATAACTTGATACTTTGGTTATTACTCTAAAAAATATAAGCTTCGTTTAAAAACAAATACTAATTTACAAGTAGAATTAAATAGTGAATTTACTTTTAATTTAGAACATCAAGCAAAATTAGCAAAATGTAATAGTTAACAAAAAATAAGTTACTTTACAAAGTAACTTATTTTTTTATTAAATTAGCTTTTTTTATATTTGTTGTTTATTTCTTCTCTTAAATTATTAATTATTTTGTGTTCTTGTTCTAAATTTATTGTTCTTTTATTTCTTTCTTCAAGTGTTTTATTAAATTCATGTTGATGTTTATTTATTCATTAACTTTTTGCATTTTTTCTCCTTATTAAAATGAAAAGGTATTTATTTAAAATAATTAAACTTATATTAAGTTTATAAATAATTATACTATAAGAACCTGTTTAAAATCTTTTAGAGAATAAGGTAAAATTACTATATATTTTAAAATAAGAGGTATATATGCATAAAAATTATCCAAGTCATGTCACTAAAGAACAATTTGAGAACATAAGATTAATTTTAGAAAATGTCAAAAAGAAAACAAAACCAAGAAATTTAGATTTATATAAAGTATTTTGTGCAGTTTTATATGTATTAAAAAGTGGTTGTCAATAAAGAATGTTACCAAAAAATTTTCCAAAATGACAAACTGTATATTATTATTTTCAAATTTGAAGTAAAAATAATGGTAAAGAACCTAGCATATGACAATTAATTTTAAAAAAAATTAATTAGAAAAGTTCGTATCAATAATCATCGAAAAGAAAAAACCAGTTTTTGTATAATTGATTCACAAAGTGTTAAAAATACAGATACTACTAAAAACAAAGGTTATGATGCTGGTAAAAAGATTTCAGGAATAAAACCTCATATTGCTATTGATTCTCAAGGTTTACCACATGCAATTTACGTAACTACAGCAGAAAAAACAGATCGTAATAGTGCCATAATAATGATTCAAAATGAAAAAGAAAATCTTTCTACAGTTCAAAAAATAATAGTAGATGCTGGTTATACTGGTGAAAAATTTGCTTCTGCAATCAAAACAATTATAAATGCGAATGTTGAAGTTGTAAAACGTAATGAATTACATTCTTTTGTAGTATTACCAAAAAGATGAGTTGTAGAGCAAAGTTTTGCTTGATTAGAAAAATGTAGAAGATTATGAAAAAATTGTGAAAGAAAATTAAATACTAGTTTACAAATGGTTGTTCTTTCCTTTATTTCAATTTTATTAAAAAGATTCTAAACAGGTTCTTACATATAGCAATATTAAATGATTGACAAAAATTAGTAACTTATTTAATAAATGAATGACCAGTTGATATTGATTATAAAGATAATTCGGGAAATTCAGCATGAAATCATGCTTGTATGTTATTACAATCGAAAAATACTTTGACTATTAAAAAAGAACATCAATTAACTGATAAAAATAAAGTATTTATAAAACAATTAATTCCTTCATCTCCAAACTGAAATCCAATTGAAAAAAAGAAATTGATAAAAATGCCAGTGAAAATAGAAAAAAATTATTGACTATTATATGCCAAAAGATAAAAATAGTATTGAGAGCTGAGAACATATTAGTAGTATCGATTTACAAATGCAAAATTCTTTCACAAACGAAAGCAATACGTTAAAATTTTTAATATCTTAAAACATTAAGATAGTTTTTATCTAACTTTTGATATTTTTACATTAATAACTTAGATAAATATCTTATTTACGTTATTATTTATTTCTTAATAATATATTATTCAAAATTATGTAATTCTTTTCATAGTTTTTCTAAAATTACTTTTGATTTAACTAATGATAAAAGTTCTGTTTTTGTGGCATTTTGCAATAATTGTCAAGTTGGAAATTGCTGTAATATTTTATTTTGTAATTGTAAACCAATTCCTGGCACTGATGATAAAACACTACTCATCATTGATTGACTTCGTTTTGCTTTATGATATTTAATTGCATAATTATGAACTTGATCTTGTAATTTACTCAAAAATAAAAAACAAGCATCAGTTTTAGGAATGTTAATAATTTGCATTTTATCATTTATAATTTTATCAGTTTGATGTTTTTTATTTTTAACTAATCCAATAATAGGAATTCTTAAGTTTAATAATGTTAGTTGTTCTAATGTAGCACTAATTTGTGGTTTTCCACCATCAACAATAATTAAATCAGGAAGTGGCAATTTATTAATAACTAAGTGATGATATCTACGATAAATCATTTCACAAAAACGATGATAATCATCAACAATCTTTGGATCTAATAAAAATTTGCGATAATCATTAAAACTAGAATTACCATTCTTATAAACAATCATACCTCCAACACTAGCACTTTGTTGAAGATTAGAAACATCAAAAACCTCTAAATGATTTAAATTAGGAATTTTTAATCATTGTGATAATACTTTCATCATATTTAACGGAGCATTAAACTGATTAGTTTGTAAATAATTATTTCATGCATAAATGGCATTGGTTTTTGCCAATGTTAAAATATGTTCTTTTGTTCCTTTAATTGGATTAATAAATTTTATTTGTGGAAATAATAATTTTAATTGTTTTAAATCAATATTTGTTGGTAAATATATTTCATTTGGCAATGTATTTTTACTATATAGTTGTTGACAATAATTACGAATTAAATCTTGAATTTCTAAGTAATTATTTTGAACTATTTGTTCATCTTTAGCTTGCAATTTACCATTACGATAAAATAAAGTAATTAAAACAACCATTTCATCTTCAATTAAAAAATTAATAAAATCGCGATTTCCATAATCTTGAAACTCAACAACTTGTTGTGATAAAAATAAATCTATTTTTGATAACAGAATTTTAATACGATTAGCATTTTCAAATTGTAAGTTTTCAACACTAATATTCATATTATTAATTAATATTTTTTTAACAGCAGTAACGTTCCCTTTGAAAAATTGATCAATTTTACTAATCATATCTTCATAATAACTAATAGGCACCGATTTAAAACAAGCACCAGAACATTGCTGTAAATGATAATATAAACAAGGTTTACCAAGATTACCAGCACATTTGCGCAATGGAAAAATTCGTTCCAATAACTTTAAAATTTCACGCGCACCAGTACCATCGGGAAATGGTCCATAATAATGCCCCTCTTTTTTAGTAGCACTACGTACATAATGATATTGTGGATCACGATTATTAGTGATTTGAATATAAGGATATTTTTTATCATCTGCTAACAAAATATTATACTTAGGATGATGTTTCTTAATCAATGTTTGTTCTAAAATTAAAGCCTCTTTTTCATTAGATGTCGTAATGTATTCAACATCATGAATATCATTAACTAATAACATTGTTTTAAAATTACTGGCTTTATTTAAATATGAAGTTACTCGTTTTTTTAATGAATTAGCTTTACCAACATAAATTAAATTATTACGTATATCTTTAAATAAATAACATCCAGCAATATTAGGTAAAAGTTTAATTTTCATTTGTAGTAAAGATTTTTCTGCCATTAATTCACCTAAATTTATTAACAAATTAAAAAATACTTTGATTTTAACATTAATATAATGTTTTATCCTAAAGTAAACTCTTAATTTTATTCATTATTAATTACTTATGATTCGTTATTAATAATAGTTTCGTTATCATTAATAATTTCACGATTTAAAATACTATCTTCTAAACTTTTTTTAACTACCAGAGTACCTTTGCTATTGCTCATTACATCTTTTTGTTTTTCAGGGTCAATTTTACCAAAAGGAGTTAAATAACTATTTTCATTAAAATAAACAATAGGTGAAGAAGGTTTATTGATAATGTCACTACTATCATTTTGTTTTATTTCTGCTTTTTTTACTGGTGATATAGGTGATTCCTTCTTTGATTCCTTATTAAAACTATTTTCTTTTCTAAAAGATTTTTTAACTTGTTTATCAATTAATAATTTTTCTTTTTTTAACTTAATATGTTTTTGTTTTAAATCAGCATTTATTTTATTTTTTTGTTTTTTATTATTAATAATAATTTGTTTAATAATTTGTTTCATTTTGCTAAAGAAAATAAAAGGTTTATTAAAAATAAATAAACAAATTAAAGAAAAAAAACTAATAAAGTTTACAATTAAATTAGTAACAAAAAAACCATAATTAAAAATACCTATTAAAACATTACTAATAATACCACCAGTAGCATATGCTGGAAAAAAGATTTCAGCACTAAAATCTTTAAAAGAAATTGGTGAAGCAAAAAAACCTAGATAATTATTTATAGCATTTGTATTTCATCATGTTTTAACATATATTTCACTAATATTTAATAGGTTTAAATTATAATAACTAGTTCATAAATTATTTTTTCCTAAAATTATTAAACTCAAAGTTTGTGTTGTCCAACAACTAATAATTAAAAATAAAAATGAAAAAAAAATATACTTCAATTTAAATTGCATGCGATAACCAAAAGCTAAAGGAATAATCATTAAAAAAAGAAAGAAATAAACAGCATATTTCATTCATCCAAATAAAAAAGAAAAAAGAAAATCATCAAGTACTTTACCAATTATTGAAAATCTAATTAAACTAACTATTAAGAAAAAGAAGATTACTAATAAGAAAAAAAGTAACCCAACTTCATCACCACGAGATTGAGATTTTGATATTTTAATGCCATTTTTAATCATAAGAACATCACCTCTTAACATTCTCCACAAAATAACTTATAAAAATAGTATAACACAATTGATATATGTAATATCTTTCTATAACTAATTTTTGATTTATTATTGCAAAAAAACAATAATAATTTTTTTAATACTTTTATCATAAAAAATGTATTATTTAAATTTCATATTCATTATTTTCTAGATTTTAAAAATTTAAAATAAATCATTTGGCATCAGTCACTTAAGTTTACCAATTAATATTTTCAATCTGTAATATAATTAAAAATAATTAATACAGAAGGAGAAATTATGAATTATAAAGTTTATTCAAAAGAAACAAAATTAGCCGTTGTTAATGAGTATTTAGTTGATAAAAAACTAAAAATACATGAAATTCAAGTCAAATATAAATTATCAACTCCAGTATTAATTTATAATTGGGTTAACCAATATCAAATTAAAGGTGAAAATGCATTCACCAAAATTTCTAAATCCCAAACTTCTCACAGGATCGATAAGAAAGATATTGAAATTAAACTATTAAACAAAGAAATTGATAAACTTAGAAAACAAGCTTTAAAAGATGAGGTTGAAAAAGAACTTTTAAAGGAGCAATTAGCCTGTGAAAAGAAATTAACAAGGGGAAAAAATAGTAAATTATTAAAATATAAGTGTTTTTTAATAGTAGAAAAATATAAGCAAAAAGGTCATCAATTAAATAAAATTATTGTTTACATAGCTATTAGCAAAACAGCATACTATTTATGAGTAAAAAAAGGTAAAAAGCAATATCAATCAAAAATTAATGATAATTTGATACAAGCAATAAACAAAATAGTTCTCATTAAAAATGAAAAAAAGTACATTAATATCACTAGTTTTGAAAAAGTAAGATTAGAGTTAAAAATAAAAAATAAAGGTCTTAAATGCAGTAAAACAAGCATAAAACAAATATTAAAAGATAATAATATTAAATTATTATTAGAACCTAAATCAACAAATAGAGTAGTAGAAAATAGTGATTTAAAAAATAATAAAGATTTATTAAAACGTAATTTTTCAAGTAATAACTTTCTTGAAAAAGTTGGTATGGATGGCACATGATTTAAAAATATAATTATTGGTGATAAAAAAACAAAATTATTAGTTGTTTTTGCTACTGATATGTACAGTAATTCAATTGTTGGCTGAAAAATAAACAAAAGTGAAAATGCCAAAACTGTGTTAAATGTGGTTAATCAAATAGAATTAGCGAGTGCTAAACAATGTAATTTTACGACTATTCAATCAGATTTAGGTTCTGCTAATACAAGCGAAATTGTTAGTAAAGTTTTTAATACAAGTACTAATCTAATTCACTCAAAAAGTCTATCAGGTTTTAAAGGTAATCAAGTTAGTGAATGTTTAAATCGTTGAATTAAAAGAGATTTTAAAATGATGTTTGGTAGCACTTTTGAAAGTATGGAAAGTTTTAATAAAATATTAGAAAAATTTATTAGATATTGAAACAATGATAGAATAGTTATTAGATTGAAAATGCCTCCAAATCAATTTGTACAGATTTGAAGACAAGAAAGTAAACTTATCTAACCAATGCCGTTTAAGTTAATTTTATTTTTAAACTTTATCATAAAAATGAACAATTGATATATTTCAATTTTGAATAGTCATTGTTCATTTTTTGTTATATTTTTTATTACTTTCAAATTTTCCAGGAATAGTTTTCATTTTTTTTACTAAATGCACTATAAATTATTTTAAATTGATTTTCAATAGTTTTTAGTATTTTCTAAACTGTTTCTAATTTACTAAACATTATCTAAATTTTAAAATTAGTTTAAACATGAAAAAATATATAATTTAAGGTTAATGATATTATCATTAACCTTAAATTTCATTAACAACTGTTAAAATCATAGGTAACTTACCAGTTTCTTTTTTAATATAATCTTGTAAGTCATTTTTCATTTTAGTCTTAACTTCACTAAGACTAAAAGCATTATTAGTTTTATATTTTTCAATAACATTAATAATAATGTTTTGTAATTTTTTCAACATTTCTTCATTATTAGTTAAATAAACAACACCACGCATTTGTGCATCAATTAAAGAAACAATTTCTTTAGTTTTACGATTTATTGTCACTCCTGTAATTAAAATACCATCACGTTGTAATTGTTTTCTTTCACTAATAACAATTGAACCAATATCACCAACACCAATACCATCTACATATACATCACCAGTTTTTATTAAGTTATCTGTTGTTTTATTAGTAGCATTTTTATCATTAAAACGAGAAGGACGTGCAACATACTGTTTAACAAAATTATCAATTAATTTACCATTTTCAAAAGTAATAACTTCACCATTATCATGAATTAAAGCATTGTTATGTAATACACCAGCATCAATAGCTGCTGCTTGTGCTGCTACAAAATCTTTATATAAACCTTTCACTGGTAAAAAATATTTTGGTTCAATAATATTAACCATTAACTTAATATCTTCATAAGAAGCATTTAAACTTCAAGCTTGTTTTTCTGATATATTAATAACTTTAACATCAGTACGTGCTAAGTCATCTAATAAGGCTGCATGAGCTAATTCATTTCCTGGAATTGGTGGAGTTGCTAAAATTATTGTATCTTGGAATTCAAGTTTTAAATAATCATCATTACCAATAGCAATTTTATTCATTCTAGTAAATAAACGTTCACCACTACCAGTAACAATAATTACTGTATCTTTAGTGCCAATTGTTTGTGCTAAATTAATAATTTGTGATTTATTAATATTGAAAGCATTTAAATCATTAACTTTTAATAAAATATCATATAAAGTTGCACCATAAACTGCAATTTTACGTTTAGAGTCAGTTTCTTTAATAGCATTAAGAATTTCACTAACACGATATAAATCTTGATCATAACATGCAAGAATAACCCTTCCCGGTGCTTCTTTTAATACTGGTTCAATAATAGTTTGAATTTTATGCTTAGGAGCTGTAAAAGCTTTTCTATTGGCACATGTTGCTTCACTAATTAATAATAAAACATCATTCTTAGAAACACTAGCTAAATGTTGAATATCAGTAGTAAAATCACTACGATGTTCACCATCAAAAATATAATCACCCGTATAAACAATTATTTCATTTAATTTATTATTTTCACCATTATTTACCGTTAAAACAAAACCTAAACTGCCTGGAATTGAAGTAGTTGTTTTAAATGTTTTAACAACAACATTACCAAATGATACTTTTTGTTCAGGCTCAATAGTTTTAATTATAATTTCATTTTGATTAATAAAACGAAAACGTTCTAATTTCTGCTTAATCATAAAATCAGTTAGTTTACTAGTAAAGATTGGAACTTTATACTCGGGTTTTATTTTATTAAAATCTTTTAAAATATAAGGTAGTGCTCCAAAAGCATCATCAGATGGTTTTGAAATAAATATACCTTGAATAAGCTGTTTATTTTCTTTTAAATATGTATAATCTGGAATAATAATATCAATTCCTAAAATTTCTCTTTCTGGGAGTCTAATGCCGGCATCAAATACAAATATCTTATCATTTACTTCAACAACATATAAGTTTTTACCACGTTCATCTAATCCACCCAGAGCAAATACTTTTATCTTTGCCATGTTTTCACCAGTTTTCAACTTTCTTTATTTTTATTTTATAAAATTTAATATCTTAGAAGAACATAAAAATTAAAACTTTAACTTAAATTCCCAAGATGCTACTATATTATGTTATTAGTATTTTAACACTAATTTAATAATAAAACTGCAATTAATTTTCATTAAAAATAGTTTCAAATTATTTATCAATAATTTCTAAGCTAAGCTTACTATTATCTTCAACTTTAATTACTCGAACTTTAATTATATCATTGATTTTAACGACATTATTTAAATTATCAATACGTTTATTAAATTTTTTTGAAAATTCTGAAATATGAATTAAACCATCAATCTTATCTTGTAAATTAACAAAAACACCAAAATTAACAATTTTTACAACTTTACTATCAAATTCAGAACCAATTTTAATTTGAACAGGATTAACAATACTTTCAATAATTTGTCAAGCTTTATCAATGGCTGATTGTTCATTATGATAAATCATCAATCGTCCATCATCTTCAATATCAATTTTAACATTATCACAATCGGTAATAATTTTATTAATAACTTTCCCACCAACACCAATAATATCACGAATTTTATCAATTGGAATTAACTTTTGAATAATTTTTGGAGCATTAGGTGCCAATGTAGTTCTAGGTTCTTTAATTACTTCATTCATGTTTGCTAATACTTGTAATCTCGTAATTCTGGCTTTTTCCAAAGCTTGTGTAATAATATTAAAATCAATACCAGTAATTTTAATATCCATTTGTAAAGCACAAATACCATTAGCTGTTCCTGCCACTTTAAAATCCATATCACCTAAGTGATCTTCTAATCCTTGAATGTCAGTTAAAATTGTAAAATCTTTTTCTTCTTTAATTAAACCCATGGCAATACCAGCAATTGCAGCTCTAATCGGTACACCGCCAGCCATTAATGCCATTGATGAAGCACAAATTGCTGCTTGTGAAGTTGAACCATTTGATGCTAATACTTCTGATACTAATCTAATTGTATAAGAAAAATCTTTTTCAAGAGGAATAATTTGTAATAATGCTTTTTCACCAAGGGCACCATGACCAATCTCACGTCGTGAAGGAATACCCATTCTTCCGGTTTCACCAACAGAAAATGGAGGAAAATTATAATGATGAATAAAACGTTTATACTCTTCTTTACCTAATCCATCAATAATTTGATGTTCAGCAAGGGCACCTAAAGTTAAAACAGATAAAACTTGTGTTTCACCACGAGTAAACATTGCACTACCATGAACAATAGGTAAAACATCAATCATACTTGTTAATTTTCTAATATCATCTGCTTTTCGTCCATCAACTCGTACATTATTTTTTAAAATCATAGTACGCATTGCTTTTTGTAATAATTGATCAATACTTTTGCGTAAATTATGAATAGTTGTTTCTTCACCAACATTTAAAACTTCTCGATTAAATTTATTTTTAAAACTTTGAAATGTTTCTTCAACTAAATTTTTAATTAAATTGCTTCGACTTTTTTTATCAACAGTAGTACTAATTTTACTAATTTGTGATTGACAATTTGTAGAAACAAATTGTTCAATATTAACAGGAATTAATGCTAACTGTGGCTCAAATTTATTTGGTTTTAATTTTTCAATGATACTTTCTTGAAAAATTATTAATTTAATAATATGTTCATGTGCAAATTTTAATGCTTTAATCATATCTTTTTCTAAAATATCATGACATCCCGCTTCAACCATATTGATGGCATCTTTTGTTCCACCAACAATTAATTCCATTTTTGAATTTAATAATTGTTCTTGTGTTGGATTAAGGACAAGTTCATCATTTATTTTACCAACAACAACAGTAGCACTAGGACCCTGAAATGGCAAACTACTTAATCCTAAAGCAAGTGAAGTACCAAAAGCTGCATTTACTCTAACATCACAAGCATCATCTAACGCAAAAACATTATTTACAACTTGCACTTCATTAACAAAACCTTTTGGAAATAATGGACGGATTGAACGATCAATTAATCTAGCACATAATGTTGCATATTCACTAGGTCGACCTTCACGCTTTAAAAAACCACCTGGAATCTTACCAACTGAATATAACTTTTCTTGAAAAACTATTTGTAATGGAAAAAAATCTTGATTATTAATAACTTCATTATAAGATACAGTTGTTAATACAACTGTATTTCCATAAGTAATTTTTACTGATTTTTCTGCTAAATTAGCCATTGTACCTAATTCAACAATTAATTCATATTTTCCTTCTTTAAAAAGGAATTTTTCTTTTAACATTATTTTACTCCTTAGCTTCCATTTTTTGTCGCAACTATGAGCATTATAGCATAATAAAATGTTAAAATAAGTTATAGAACAATTTTATTTTAGGAGGTCATAACTTATGTTTAAACATAAAATACAAAATGAAATTTCAATTTCAAATAAAAACTTTGATAAAATTAAAAATAAAGCTTTAATTATTGATGTTCGTGATGTTGCTGAATATCAAATTTTAAAAAAAATAACAAATGATAATGGTGAACTTAATATTGTTAATATTCCTTACTATGATTTGATTAAAAATCCTAGTAAATATATTGAAAACAAAAATCAAGT
This sequence comes from Spiroplasma endosymbiont of Notiophilus biguttatus, assembly GCF_964030985.1. Classification (NCBI taxonomy): domain Bacteria; kingdom Bacillati; phylum Mycoplasmatota; class Mollicutes; order Entomoplasmatales; family Spiroplasmataceae; genus Spiroplasma; species Spiroplasma endosymbiont of Notiophilus biguttatus. Next base: position 462,253 of record NZ_OZ034993.1, read on the forward strand.
GATTATAACTATTTGTAATGCTGGAAATCGTTCAACTGCTGCTGCATTAACGCTCAGAGAATTGGGCTATACTAACACTTATGTTTTAATTAATGGTATTTATGGATATTACAAAAAATAACTTATTTCTCATTATTTAATTTAATAAGATCATTAATAGCAATACTTAAATTATTACAATAAGTTCCTAAGACTAAACTAACACTATCGTCTTGATCTAAGATACCACGATTTTTAATTTTTTTAAGATTATTAAAATTAATTTTTGAATGATCAATAATCTCTATCTTAATTTTATTTGCTGTTGCTGTTGTCTCTTTAATATTATCAATTCCTCCTAAATCAAGAATAAAATTCTGTAATTTAAATGGGAATTTTTGTGGTTTATTAATAGATTTTAAACTACTTTCTTGTTGATTGCGTAATTTTTTAGCTGTACTAACATTTCATATTCAAATCCCAATACTAGCCACAGCAAATAACAATGCAATAACTAATAATACTATTTGTCAAATTGGCATGATTACCTTCCTTAATTAATATATTTTTAAACATTTTCTTAATCTTCTTGAATAAAAGCTTTTTTTAGTTTAGCAAGTAAAGAATAATGATTATGATTAAGACGATATTCTAAAACTTGTAACGTTAATTTTGATAATTTAATTGTTACCTCATCATTTAGTTTATCATTAAAATCAAAAGTATCAACAATTAATTTTCCAAAATCGCTCAATTTACTATCTTTTTGAATATTTTTTAAAGTAATTTCATGATCTTCATCCAAAATTAGTGGTGAATTTAAACTGCGATAACTATTATTAGCTACTGGAGCAATTTCATGAAATTGCATTAAGTTATGATTTGAAATTAAAACAGCACCACCAAGTGATTTCATTAAACCCGTCGAACCAGTTCTCGTTGCAATAACTAAACCAGAACCACGAAAATTTTCAAATAATTGATTATTAATTAACACTTGACATGAAAGAGTTGTTGTTAAATTAACAAATTTAACTTCATTAATAGCATATAAAATCTTATTATTAATATTTACTTCTAATAATGAAAATTTATTTACTATTAAATTATTATCATTTTTATCAATTCACATTAATACTTTGTCAACTTCTGTGTTTAAAAAGTTTTCATAAAAACCAAGATTACCACATTTAAAACTAACAAACTTAACAGTATTGAGTATATTATTATAATCATGAACAGCTTTTAAAAATGTTCCATCACCGCCAATAATAAAAACAATATCTGGAAAAAAAGTATCTTCAAGTGCTTTAAGGGCCAATAACTTGGCCCTTAATTCCTTAGCTAATGACTGAGAATTCTCATATTTATTAGCAATAATTGCAAATTTATAATTTTTCATCATGTATTCCAATCATATTTGAATTAAAATATTTCACAAGAATCTTCAAATTCATTTTCAATAGAACCACGTAAAAATAATTCAATCTCATCTTCATTATAACCAATTTGAATACGTTGTTTATTTTCTTGAACAATAATTGGACGCTTTAAAACAGTTGGTGAAGTTTTAATTAAATCAAAAACTTGTAACATTGTTAACTTTTCAATATTAATAGCATGTGTTTTAATAAACTTTGCTCTTGTTGAAATAATATCACCAACACCATTTGGTACAAATCTTAATAATAATTTAATTTCAGTATCGGTCAATGGATTATGGATAATATTACGTTTAATATATGGAATTTTATGTTTATCAAAAAATTGAATAACTTTTTTTGAAGACAAACAACTTGGCGAAACATATATTTTAATCATGACAATACCCCTCTTTGCTTTTAGACTACATTTGATTTAAATACTCTTTTTTAAAATTAATATTTTTTTATCTTTTAAAGATAAAAGTTAATAAACTCTACATTACTATAATAATATATATTTCCACACTATCTTTGACCAAACTTAGAAAATAAGTACATGAAAGACCTTTTCCGCTATATCCTTCACCCACATATTATATCATATTATTTTTTGAAAAATAGATACTTTTATTCCTGAAATTTGATAGAAAAATTTAACATATATTTTACTATCAAATTATTAATAAAATTTGAATTATAATATAATGAAATTATAAAATTTATTTTTCTTTATTTACTTTACTTTTAAAGTAAATAAAGAAAAATAAATAATTTTTATGTATAAAAAACAAGGAGTTAACTAATCATGCCTATTCAAAATAATAATAGTAAATATTTTAAAGAATTCATAATTGGAACTATAATTAGTTCCACTGGAATATTATTAACTGGTTTTAGTTTATCAACTATTTTATTTTTTTATGATAATACAAGAAGTGGAAAATCAATAAAGGATAAATTAAATACTATTTTAAAACCAAATAATTTAGTAGTGTGCATAGTGGGTTCTGTACCTTTAATTCATAGTTTAAACTTAACACAAGTTGGTAATAAAAAAATAACAAACGCTACTAAAGGATTAATAGAAAATATGCTAGTATCATTTTCAAAACCTAAAAAAGAACTCCTTTATTAGCAAATAATGATGTAACGAACATCAATAACTTTGAATTACAAAACGCAGTCAATAATATAAATAATAAAGTAACAATTAATACTTTATAAATATTTATCTTTTAAAGGCAAATAAAAAGACTTAGTATTTTTACTAAGTCTTTTAAAATTTTATTCATAAAATTTAATTTAAATACCTTAATAAATTAAATTGATCTTATCACTTTAGTTGATTCTGTTGTTATATCAATACCAGAATCGTTAGAATTACTCTTTTCTAAGAGTGGCTTTACTTTAGTAAATGGTTCTATTTCTGAATGTTGTTTTTTTGTTTCAATTTCTACTTCTATCTTAAAACTATCTAAACTAGAATCTGAAACAGATGATTTATTTTCATTAATTTTTATTTTTAATTCTCTTTCTCTTACTATTATTGTTTCTATATCTTTATCAAGTTTATCTAAACTAATGGCATTTAATGAATTTAATTTATCAGTTTTTTCTTTTTGAAGTATTTCTAAATCAGTTAATGGTTGCGTATTTTCAATTGAAATATTTCTTAATTTTTCTCTTTGTTTATTAATTTTTAGTATTGTATTTTCTAATAAAAATTGTTTTTGACTATTAGTTACTTTTAAATCTTCTATTTCTTTAGTATTATTCTTTTTGCTTAATTGTGCTTTTAATGCTAGTCAATTTTCCTTTAATATATTTGTCTCTTTTTTATGTTTTAATATCTCATCAAACAAATCTATTTTTTGTTTTATTTTGTTTTCATTTGTCATTCGTAAATCAGCAATTTCTTTATTTATATTACTTCGATTAACAAATTCTTTATCTAATTTTTTTTGAACACTTTTGTAACTACAAAAAATGCCAAAAGTTAATAGTGCAATAACACGACGTCAAATACTATCTCTTCAATCTTGTAAAACTATAATATTTTGAAAAATATTTTCTGAATCTTTTAGTTTTAAATTAATATCTTTATCATTACTTTCAATTTCTTCTTCTAAACGAGAAATTGAATTAGTTTTTGCATATATATTGTCATTTAATGTTTTAATATTTAAATTCATTTCATCTATTTTTGTGATTAATTGCTCTTTAGAACTTTCATTATCATTCAAAATAGATTGTATTTGACGATTATTTGCAGCAATATTTGTTGTTAATTGTTCCTTGTCTTTTTCTAATCTTTCAATTTCTAATTCAATTTCTGATTTTTGTTTTATTAATACAATTAAATTTTCTAAACTTTGTAATTCTGCTTTTAATTCTTCTTTTTTTAAATTTAATATTTTAGTTTTTTCTTCTTGTAATTTTATCATACTTTCTTTTAATGCTTTTAAACTACCATTAAAAAAAGATGATTCTTGAATTATTTCTTTTAAATTAAATAATTCATTTCCAATTCTTTCTAAGGTTCTTCTGTTATCTACTCTGTCTAGATTTCTGTTTTTTATATCTTTACCAGTTTCTTCGCTTTCGAGTTCTAAAGCATATATATTTTCATTAACTGCTTTTAATTTATCAGTCATTTGATTAACATATCGTTCAATAAATGTTTTTTTATCTTCACTATCTTTGATATTTCTTAATTGACTTTCAGCTTTCTTCAATATGTCTTCTAGTTGTTTTCTTTCAGATTCAAAATTTACTTGTTTTTCAAAAATATCTTGTTTCTTGATTTCTAATTCCTCAAGTTTTAAACTAAGACTTTGAAGATATTCTTTCACATTGTTTCGATCTTTTATTTTTTTTAAATATTTTTGTAAATCATCCTTATATTTTTCTTCTCCAAATAACATAAAAAAAACTCCTTTATAAAGTAAAAAACCCATTACTCTTAAAAAATAAAAGCTATGTGTCAAAAACTATTTTTAATTTATGTTTTTATTATATCAAAATCAAACAAATTTTAATATAATTAATTGAATTATTTAACTTTATCATTGATAATTAATTATATTAAAAAATTAATTTGGAGGAAGCAAAATATATGGCTCGTATTATATCTGGAATAACTAGCACTGGAAAATTAACTCTTGGTAACTACTTGGGAGCAATTAATAATTTTTTAAAATTGCAAGAAGAACATGAACTCTTAATATTTGTTGCTAATTTACATGGATTAACACTACCAATAAAAGCACAAGAATTAAGAAAAAATATTAAAGATATTGCCGCTTGATATTTTGCTGCGGGCATTATACCAAATAAATCTCATATTTTTATTCAATCTGATGTTTTAGCCCATAGTCAATTAGGATATATATTATTATGTAATAGCTATGTCGGTGAATTAGAACGAATGACACAATTTAAAGATAAAAGTCAAAAAATGACAAATCAACAAAATAAAACGATTAGTATTCCAACAGGTATTCTTACATATCCGGCATTAATGGCTGCTGATATTTTACTATATGACGCTGATTTTGTGCCAGTTGGTGTTGATCAAACTCAACATTTAGAATTGACAAAAACTTTAGCAACAAGAATGAATAACAATTATAAAACGGATTTATTCAAAATTCCTAAAATAATTATTGATAAACAAGCACAGAAAATTATGAGTTTACAAGAACCTGAAAAAAAAATGTCAAAATCTGATACTAATCTAAAAAATACTATTTTTTTAAGCGATAGCAAACAAGAAGTTACCAATAAAATTAAAAAAGCAGTTACTGATTCAGAAAATATTATTAAATTTGATCCAGAACATAAGCCTGGAGTTAGTAATTTATTAACTATTTATTCTAGCATTACTAAAAAAGATATCAAAACTTGTGAACAATACTTCAGTAATCACAATTATGGTTTTTTAAAAGAAGAAGTAATTAAAGCAATAAATGATTTATTAGAACCAATGCAAAAAAAACACCAAGAATTTATTAATGAAAAAACATCACAATTAGCAAAATATTTAGAAGAAGGTGCAAATTTTGCTAATAATATCGCTACTAAAAAATTAAACTTTGTTCAAGACACAATGGGTATTAATTTTATCGAGAAAGAAAGATAGGAGGAAGAGACAATGTCTTTATACAATAAAAAACAAAAACATTTAATCCTAGTTGATTTAGATGGTACTCTATTAAAAAGTGGTGGTCGAGAAATTCATATTAATACTAAAAAAGCGCTAATTGATACTCAAAAACAAGGGCATATTGTTTGTATCGTCACTGGTCGACCTTATCGTGGATCAATTAAATTTTATCGTGAATTAGGTCTTAATACATTACTATGTAATTTTAATGGTGGCCATATTCATGATCCAAAAATCAAAAAATTCAAACGATTAGTTTTTCCAATTTCTGAAACAATTGTTAAACATATTTTAAATGAAGACTATATTTTTCAGCAAATTGAAAACGCGGTTATTGAATATTACAACAAAGCAGTATGTTGAAAAAAAGATGATTTCTTTGAAACTTATTTTCATTTAGATACTATTGAAAACGATACTTTTACAATTAGTAAATTAATTCGTGATTGAAAAGGGAGCGCTAATGCCATTTTAATTGAATTTAAAGAAAATACTAATCTTGATCAAGTATATCGTGACTTGGAAAAATATTCAAACTCAATTAAGGTAAATACTTGAAATCGCTATGATAATAATAAACTAATCTTTGAAATTTCAAGCAAGTTTATTGATAAAGGAATGACAGCTCGCATTTTAGCTCAATATTATAATGTTGATATTAGAGATGTTATTGCTTATGGTGATGAAATTAATGATAAAGAAATGTTGATGGAAGTTGGCTATGGTGTAGCAATGAAAAATGGTAATACTGTTATTAAAAGTATTGCTAATGATATTACTACTAAAACTAATGATGAAGGTGGCGTTGGTGATCATTTATCAAAATTATTAAATCTTTATGAAGAAAGTGAAATTTATATTTAATGTAAATGAAAATATATTAACTATTATCTCTATATTGGTAATATGATATAGTTTTTAAAAATTAATATAAGTTTTTATCCTATTTACTTTAAAAATAAAGTAAATAGGATTTTATTTGAAAAAAGTTTTTTATAAATTTAATTTATATTAAACTTCTACTAAATATAAATATTTTAACACTATTAATACAAAAAGTTATAAAACTTCTAAAGGCAAAAAGTCAAAAATTTCTGGATGATTGGCACAAAACTTTAATTCCGAATCATTTTTTTGTTCTTCAATTTTAATTTTTAATTCATTTAATTGCTTTTTTATTTTAAGTAATTGAGCGGGTGCTGGTGGTTGTTTATCTCATTCATCAAATAATATTTTACCGGTTTTAAAAATTTTTTCATACTGACATTTTAAACAACTATTTTGCTGTGATTCATGATCATGGATATTTTTGCCAAACATAAAATTACCTACTTTCCTCAATTCTTTTACTTAAATTTATTATATCAAATAATTAAAAAGGAGAATTATTTCTCCTTTTTAACTAGTAAACTATTATAAAACCGTTGGTAAGTAATGTAAGAAAAAACTATTTTCTAATTCTCATCCTCAATCACGCTGATTCTGAGGTGTTAAAATTCATCTAGCAAAACTTTCGGCAAAAAATTCATCATCAAGATTTATATTATACTTACCATTAAATCAGGCACTACGACCATAATTACTATTAACTGTTATTAAACCAAATAATAATTTTTGCTTAATATTAGTTAATTTTGCTTGTTGACCTAAATAATCAATTAAATATCAAGTACGATCATAAATTTGTTTGTTATCATTGTTAACCGTTAGTTTATGAGAAACTGATGTCATATTAGTATTAATATCACTATAACTGCTATCTGGTCACTTTCAATTAGCATTAAATGAATTTCTTTCATCAGCACTTAAACCAATAAAATTACTTAAAGCATGACCATATTCGTGAGTTGTAACACTAATTATTTGATCTGAAGATCAAAATCCTGCTTGAAATTGTTGATCAATTAAATTAATATTTGCAAATTCAGGACCATAGCCCATACGTTGATTATCAGCTTCTGAATTAAAAGCAGTTCATGCTACTGTGCTATCACTTACAGCAACTGGTGCTACTTTTTGAATTAGTTTAATAACAGTGTTTTTATGAAAAACTTTAGCAAAAATATTATAAAAACGTAATTGCTGTTGTTCTGCTAATTGTAATTGTTGATTATTTAAACCAGCTTTTTTATATATTTCAATTCAATTAACATCAATAGTTTTACGACCAATTTTAGTATGAGTTAAATCATATTGTAAAGTATCATAATTACTTCAAATTACATCACTTTTATTATTATCATACAAGTTATTAAATTCATCAATACTTTCTTTACTTGCTGTTTGATGGATTTTATATTCATATTTTCTTACCATCTTTGCATCTTCTGGTGAAAGTTTTCATTTTAATAAACTAGCATTAGCATCATGCTTATTTAAATAAACATAATGATCACTGTCTGGAGAAAACGTTAACATTAAACCATTAACTGTTACGAGATTTAATGCTGTAATCATAGTTACTAATTTAATACTTTTTTTCATAATTAACCTTCCCTTCATATCATAATTATAATTATGATTTTACATTGTAGCATTTAAATAAAAATACTGCACTAACTATTCTCATTTATTTTTAATTTTTTTATTAGTAAAAATTTCAACTTCAAAAACAGCAAATTCTTTACGAACCTTTATAATTTTAAATGAAAAATTTCGAAATTTTAAAAGTGGACTATTTTTCCTTACTTTCTTTACTTTTGTTTTGAACATATATCATTCTTGGACAGTTTGTTTATTATAATTTGGAGGTTTTCTTTTTAAATAACGTTTAAATAATACTTCAAGTTTTGAAGAACCATCAACACGAAACTTATGTGTTCCTATTTCTTGTATTAATCCAATTTCATCAGTTTCATCATAAATTTCACCAACTAATTCTTCAAGAATATCTTCAAGTGTAATAATACCATTAAAATCTTTTTTATCTTTATTATTGCAAACAATAGCCATATGCATTCTTTCGGTTTGTAAAATTTCCAATGCTTCATTTAACTTAGTACGTTTAGAAATAAAAATTGCAGGTAACATTAATAATAATAAATCTGGATTTTCATTTTCTAACATATTAATAATAAATTCTTTAATATTTAAAATACCAATTACATTTTGATTAACATGATCTAAAACAGGAATTCTACTATATTTTTCTTCTAAATATAGATGTTTAATAACTTTAGGTGGCGTATCATCATAAATATACTTAATTTTACTTTTGGGATGCATAGCTTGAAAAACTGATTTTTCATCAAATTTAATTGCAGATTCAATTAAATCACGTTCTGCTTTTTCAAGTACTCCTTCTCTTTCAATTATTGAAATCAATTCAATAAGTTCTTGTTCAGAACTTGTTGGTTTTTTACTTTTAAATTGAAATAAAGTAACAATAAAAGTTATTGGATAAAAAATAATATTAAGAATATACAAAATATATGCATAATTTAAAGCTATTGTCTCAGGATGTAACTTTGCAACACTTTTAGGTATAATTTCACCAATAATTAAAACAACAATTGCTGAAACTAAAGTTGATATTAAAGGACCATAAGTAGGAGAAATATGAAAAGAATCAATAAATAATATTGTACTTAAAGTACCAATTCCAACATTAATTACTGTGTTACCAAGTAAAATTGTTGTTAAAGTTACATTATAATTTTTAACTAACTTAAATACAATATTAGCACGACGACTTTTCTTACTACGTAATTTACCAATAGATTTAATTCTTATAACATTTAAAGAAGTTAATGATGTTTCAGCAGATGAATAAAAACCACTTAAAAATAATAAAACTAGCAATATTATTAAATAAATATACCAATTACTGTCCATATAGAAAAAAAACTACTCCTTTTGATTTTTATATTGTTATTAAGATTATAACATAGTATACTTAGTACGTTATATTTAATTATTAATTTATTACTCATATAACTTTATGATATTATATTGAAGGTGATGAAAATAAATGCGTAAAAAATTTGGACTAATAACAGCCTTAATGATAGGCACAACAACTAGTTTACAAGTTAGTGCTTGTACAGATGATTCAAAATATCAAGAATTTATTAGTGATGTTAATAGTGAGCATGCTTTTTTTGGCATCCTTGGTGCTGCCGATAATCCACTTTCTAAGCAAATTATTGACGATTTACACACAATGCAAAACAAAAATAATAATGTACCAAGTAAATGAGATAACTGATTAACAGAAAAAAAAACTGAAATAGACAGTGTTAGTACTAATGGAACTATTGATATTAAAATTTATGAAAAATCTCCTTATGCCAACCCTAGTAGTGATATTGTTAACCAATTTTGAAATGATAAAAAAATTAGTTGACAACAACAAATTTATCATTGACTACTTGACCATAAAATTTTTGATAATAGTTCAGCACCTGTTGCTGATTCAGGTGTCAAGGAAATTCAAAATCCTGTTGATAAAGAAAGAGGATTTAAAGCTTTACCAATTGTTTTTATTGTTAATAAAGGTAAACTAATAACTGTTGGTCAAGAATGAGGAACTATTAATGGTCCAAATCAGTTTTTTGATCAACTAACAACTTTAATCACAGGTAATCTATTAAATACTGCTGCTAAAAAACTATATAATTTTTAAAAGAAGATATGTAATTATCTTCTTTTACTTTTTCATTTCTTTATTTCTTAATATTTTTATTCCATTTTTTATAAAGTGATATAACTAAAATACGTATTCATTTTTTATTGTATTTTATATATAAGGTGCTAAAATTTTAGTAGATAAGCAGATTTAGTAAAAATAACAATAATTTTAAACATTTCTAACTCATTACTTTAAAAAAGTAATGAGTTTTATAGTTAAAAAGAGGTATCTAAAATGAATTATTTACTTATTAATAATACCATTGAAGCGGTAACTTTTAATACCAACACTACAGATTCTACTAATATAAAAAATATTACTTGAAAAAATTCTATTCAAAAACACAAAAATAAAGTTGAACAAACATATCAAAATTTTTTAAAATCACAAGAATGAAAAAAAGTTAAGACAACAAATAACAACGCCATTAACAACAACTAAAATCAAAAACAGACATAAAAAAAGAAGCACAAATATATTAGTCTCAACACTCACAACAGAACAAATACAAAGATTATCAACAAAACAAATAAAATGATTAACAAATTGACAAATTAAATCATTTACAGCAGAACAAATACAAAGTTTTACAATTCAACAAATACAGACACTCACAAACGAACAAATTCAATCATTTACTGTTTGACAAATTACTTGATTTACCAAAAAACAAATACCACAATTCACAGAAGCACACATAGCAGCATTCACAAAAGATAAGATTTCTTGATTTACCAAAAACAAATACCTGCATTCACAATCAAACAGGTAGAAATATTTACAACTGAACAAATCCAAGCACTCACAACAGAACAAATACAAAGTTTTACAATTCAACAAATACAGACACTCACAAACGAACAAATTAAATGCTTTACAAAAGAACAAAAAGAAGTATTTTGACCAAAACAAGTAATCACAAAAATTAACACCATGGATTCGCAAAATCAATCAACAACAATTGAATTTAAACCAAATTTACCAAAAATGTAAAAAAAGATTGTAACTTTTAAGTTACAATCTTTTTAAAAATCAATTTAAAACAAATTATATTGAAATAAAATTAGATTTTTGACTACTATTAATAGTAAAATCTCGTTCAGCATTTTCATTTATTTCTTTAATATTAAAAAAAACTATCATAACTAATACTATGTTTTAATATTAAAGGTTCGGTTTTACCAAAAGTATTATACGTTCTATTAAATCCACTAACAACTACTTCTTGTAATGAATCAACTTCATTTTGCGTTGTTTTTTTTACATAAACCATTTTTTCATTTTTTAGTAATATCACTAAAAAAATAAGCAAGTAAGCTATTACTAATGACACGAAAACTACCAGTAATACTATTACTAGTGAATATTGCTAAAAAATTTGGCATAAAAAATTCAGAAATTGATGAATTTCAAATTGTATATAAAGTTTGACCAATATTAACACCAATATAAGCAATACCAAGTAAAATCATAATAGATACGGGATTACAATAACTACTAAAACTTCTATTATTATTTATCAAGCAATAACAGTCACTATCTCTTTTCCTAAATTAAAAACAAAATCTTCAGTTAAAGAACTTCATATTTCTTTAGTATTTAATCAATTAAAAACAAAATTTTTACTAATTTCATTAGACTTACTGCATAACGTTTTTAAGTTTTAATGATAAATTATAAAATCCTGCAATTAAATTAAATCTTAAAAATATTCGTTTTCTGGCTTTTCTAAATTTATAACCAATAATCTTAAAACATTTTAAAAATGCAAAAACATGTTCAATTTTTCTACGAGTTTTATTAATAATCTTATTAAAGATTTTGGTTTTATTTGTTTTAGGATTATTTTTGCTAATTTTAATGGGTAAAAATGTATTAGCATGAATTTTTTGTAAACCTTGATAACCTTTATCTGCAAGAATTATAGTTTCTGATAAAAACTTTAACTTTGAATTCTTAAAAGTTTTAAAATCATGATTTTTACCAATATCAGAAAAAATATTTAAAATTTCATTAGTATTTGCATTAATTACGGTTTGAAACTTAACAGTATGCATTCATTTTTTACCAGAAAATCAATCTTTTTGGTTATATTTTGGTCGTTCTGTTTCTACCTCTGTTACATCAATTATCAAAATTTTATTTTTTAATTCTTCTTTTTAAAAAAATATTTTTATTTGTTAAATTATTAAACTTATTATTCTTTATTAAAATATCTTCAATTGAACGAATATTTCGTAAAGCAGTAGTATCAACCATACCATACTCAGCACCAATACTATGATATGTACGATTTTCATATAAATATCTTAAACTCATTACTAGTCGATCTTCTATTGACATTTTATATGGCCTTCCACCAATAGTAGTTTTGAGTTTTTGATGTTCTAATAAAATATTTAAAATTTCGTTAAAAACGAGTTTATTAATACCCACTATTTTACGAAAATATTGATCAGATTTATCTTTTAATTCAAAATATGTCATAAAGTTTATCCTTAACTATTCAAATTTTATTTTAATAATAACAAAAAAATAAAAAGTTAACTAGTTATGCAGTAAGTCTATTAATAAATACTAATGATATCACTAACATAGTATCTTTACTAACTTTTTTTAATTTATCTATTTTACTTAAACTATTATTTAAAATAGTTTCTAAACAAAATTCAATCTTTAAAAAAGCCAAACTATAAAAAAAGAATTAATTAATTCACTACTAATAAAAGTAGTGGGCCTCATAATAAAGTCATTTCATCCATTTATAAATTCAAATTTGGTAGTTTTTTTTCAATAGTTAGTTATTGTCACAATTGGTGACGTGATTATTGAAACTGTTCATGATAAACTAATTAAACTAAATGGTTTTATTCATGATTTTCAAATAGGAGTAGTGGTAGTTTTTATATTATTGTTATTATCAGTTAATAATGGTAATTGTGAATCTGTTAATGATTCTGACATAATTAAATCATCCTTTTTATTTTAATTTTAACTATCTAATTTTGTTCTTGTAAAAATGTTAATAATTGCTGAATTGCTGAATTACGATGAGAAATTTTATTTTTATCTGCCAATGACAATTCACCTAAAGTAGCATGCACTGCTGGAACATAAAATATTTGATCGTAACCAAAACCATCATTACCTTTTATTTCAGTAGTGATTTCACCTTCAAGTTTACCAATAAATGCTTTAGTAATCTTATGATCAAAATCAACATAAGCAATAGCAGAAATAAATACTGCTGCACGATTAGTTTCACCTTCCATTTGTTCTAAAATGTCTAACATTGCATCATGATAGGACATTTCTCCCTTTCATCGTGCTGAGTTAATACCAGGAAAATTATTTAAAGCCAATATTTCTAATCCTGAATCATCAGCAATAACAGGACCATTCACTAATTTTGCAAGTGTTGTTGCTTTTAAAATTGCATTTTCAATAAATGATGTACCTGTTTCATTAATTTCAAGAGGAGAATTAAGATCTAACATTGATTTGACATTATATCCCTTTGTTTGTAATATACTCTTTAATTCATTAATTTTACCGATATTATTAGATGCAAACCATAAGGTTTTAGCAGTCATTAATAATCAATCCCTTCACGAGCAATTTGACCTTGTTCAAAATAATGTTTAATTGATTTAACTTCACTAATTAAATTAGCGCATTGCTCTAAGGCAAAAGATGCATATCTACCAGATAATGCAATTTCAATATGTGATTTTTTATTTTTTAAAATTTCAATTAAGTCTTGTTCTTTAATCAAATTATTTTGAATACACCCTAAAATTTCATCAACAACAATAAGATCAGTATTATCACTTTGACTTAACAGTTTTAATCTAGTAAGACCATAATTAGTTTCTTGTTTTAATTTATTTTTTTCTTCTTCATCCATTTCTCAAAAAAATTTTTGCGAAGATTCATAAAAACTTTCAATTTTAAGTTTAGTATTTTGTTTTAAAAAATTAATTTCACCAGAAGGATGATTTTTTAAAAAACGTAAGTAACTAACATTAAGATTATTACCAAATGCTCTAATTACCATACCATTAAGAATTGAGGTTTTACCTCTTCCTTCACCTTTATAAATATGAATATAGCCTTTTTTTAACATACTATCACTTACTTTCAATATTTTTATTTAATAAATTGTATAATTTTATTACGGACAATACAAGCAAAATAGAGGTGTCATTTTGAAATTTAAAACTATAAAACCACCATACCAATTAGAACTATTAAAGACAAAAGGTTTAACCAATGACTTATTTCTAGTAAATAAACATTTTTTTTTAAAACAATCTAAAGATATTTTGCAACCTTTTTTGAATCTTACAAATCAAATTAATGTTATTAAATTAATTGAATCAAAAAAATTCACATTACCTATTAATGAAGTCAATATTAATAATAATAAACTATTAACCTTAATGCCATATTATCATAATTTAATTACTTTAAGTGAGCAAGTAATTAATAAACAAATATTAGAACAAATTTCATTATTGATAAAACAACTACATAAGATTAAATTTGATAATAAATCATTAATTAAAACTTGAAAAGGTTTAGAACAACTTAATTTATATTGTAATTTAACTACTAGTAATCCTTGCTTAGAAAAAATAGCTAATGAGGTAATCAAATGAATTACTACTTATCAACCAATAACAATTGTTTTATCTCATAATGATTTAACACTAAATAATTTTGTTAAAAAAAATAATTGTTGATATTTAATTGATTGAGATTTTGCTTGTTGAAATGATGAATTATTTGATATTGCCTCTTTTGCTTCTGAAAGTTTAACTTCTGAAACTGAAATTAATATTTGATTTAATTGTTTTAATTTAAATAATGAACAAATAGCTATTACCAAAAAATGAATGATTTATCAAAATTTAATTTGATATTATTGAGCTTGTTATTTATACGAACAAACTAATTTAAACATATATAAAGAAATTAGTGAAAGTAAATTAACTAATCTATTAAAATCAGTTATTTAAATAATTCATCATTATTATATTTTTTAATTTCTTAACAAATTGAACCATAATTAGGTAATTTATTAGTAGTCTGTTTTTTTGTTCAATTTGTTTTCCTTGTAAATTTATTTCTACTATATTATTAACAGCTGAAATGTTTGATTCTATTTCAATAACTATACATTTATTATTTGAAGTGTGTTCTTGTAACAATGGCATTGTTTCATCATTTACAATTTGAAAATTATCGTTTGAAGTAATATTTTTATGTAAATTTTCTTTATAATCACAGTTTGCACAAATGTCATTACTATCTTTTATTTGATTTATAAATTCTTTTATTCAATATTTCTTTATTTATTTACTCCTTTTTTCATTTTTATTTTCATTAGCATATACAATAAAATTAAATTTTACTTAATTTTCCATCTAAACTTTTAATATAAATTATCATGTCTAATTATCGAGTTTTAATGAATTAACTCCTAAATCTAACTTTACTGGAAATAGTTTTTAATAAAAAGTATTTATAATGTTAATAATTATTGTAAATATAAAGAACATCACAATTATTATGACTTTAATAATTTACTACTAGAATTGGCAAAATATTTAATTGTTTCTACTAAATCTTTATCCACTTGTTTTTTTAAATCATCTAAATTAGTAAACTTTAAATTATCACGAAGAAAATCTAAAAATCTAACTTTAATGATTTTTCCATATAAATCTTGATTAAAATTTAATAAGTAACTTTCAACTAACGGCTTATTATTACGTAACATAATTACTGTCATACTTTGATATCATTTATTATCTACTTCAGTAAGCGTAATATAAGTAGCAAGCCCTGGTAATGCATAGTTTGTTAATAACGATAAATTAGCAGTTGGAAAATTAATCGTTCTAGCCTCTTTAATACCATGAACTACTTTACCACTAATTGTATATGGCTCTTGTTGTAAACAAAGATTAGCACTACTAATATCTTTATTTTGTAAAAGTTGTTTAATATAAGTTGAAGAAACTTTGTTGTTAATAACAACAATATCATTACAAAGATAAACTTGTAATGAAGATTGTTGTAATGTTTTAATATTACCCTGCCCTTGATAACCAAACCTAATATTTGGATTAACAACTACTGCTTTAACATTATTTGCCAATAATCACGAAATAAATTGCTCTGATGAAAGTGTTGCTATTTCTTTACTAAACTTAATTTCCCAATAATAATCAAAATTGTATTTAGCAATTGTTTTAATTTTATCTTCATAACTTAATAAAACCTCATTATTTTTATTACTAATTACACTTTGTGGTTTTCTATCAAAACTAATAATACATGTTTGATAATTATTTATTGTTGAATTAACTAATAATTGCTTAAATAAGGCTTGATGACCTTGATGAATACCATCAAAAAAACCTCAACAAGCAATAATTGGTTTAGACTTCAATTTTTGATTTTGAATATTTAGATTTTTCAATTTTAATATCTTCATTACATTTAAAACCTCGTTGGCTTACGTATAAATTATTCTTTTGATTACGATAAATAGCTAATGGCAAATGTTCAGAATTAACAACTAAAACATATGGCTCATTAGTGCTATCAATAACTAAAGGTTTACCATCAATAACACTTTTACTATTATCAACAACAATAGCTGGCATAATATTTTTAACACCATCATAAATACTAATATGATTTTTACTAACTGTTTCATCATTGATAACATCTAAATTTAGGGCATTACTTAAATCAAAACCTGATTGATGAATTCTTCTCAAATAAGTTAAAGTTGCTGATGTATGTAAAATTCTAGCAATGTCAGTAACCAAAGCTCGAACATAAGTTCCTTTTGAACATACTACTTCAAAAGTAACTAAATCATTATTAAAACTAATTAATTTTAAAGATTTAATATAAACCTTACGTTTTGGTAATTCAACAGGAATATTCTCACGAGCATATTCATAAAGTTTTTTACCATTAATTTTAACTGCTGCATAAGCAGGAATTATTTGCTCATATTGACGATTATTATAAAATTCAAGTGCTTTAACAATTTCTGATTCTTTTAAATCAAGATGTGGTTTTGATTCAATAATTTTACCAGTAATATCGCCGGTGTCAGTTTTTAAAAATAGTTGCATTTTTGCAATGTAAACTTTATCACTTTTTAAAATAAAGTCACTAATTTTGGTTGCTTCATTCACAAGTACTACCATTAGTCCTGTTGCTAAAGGATCTAACGTACCTGTATGACCAATTTTATTTAATTTTAAACGCTTTTTAATAACAACAAGACAATCTTGTGATGTCATAAATGAAGGTTTATCTATTAATAATATATAATCTTTTAACATGTGTTTCACCTACTTTACTTCTTTATCAGAAGTTATTTCTTGATACTTTTCAACATGTTTACAATTTGGATAATTAGTACATCCTAAAAATTTTCGATTTTGTTTTGAAGATTTAACAACCATTCAACCATCTGTACATACTAAACAAGGTTTAATTTTTTCTAATTGTTTTTGAATATATCGACATTTTGGAAATGCTGAACAACCGTTAAATTTACCATATCTTCCTGTTCTTTGCACAAGTGGGGCATCACAAAGTGGACAATCTTGATCTAATAAAACTGGTTTAATTTTAAACTCAGTCATTTTATCAAAAGCATCATCAATCCTTGGTTCAAACTTAACTCAAAAGTCTTTTACCACTTGATGCATATCAAAATTACCATGAGCAATTTGATCTAATTGAGTTTCAACTTGTGAAGTATATGTCTCATTAATAATATCATAAAAAAAATCTTGAAGTTTATCATTAGTTAAAAGACCTTTCTCAGTAGCTTTAAAAGACTTATTTTCAATAATAACATAACCGCGTTCTTTAATAGTGTTCATAATTGGATTATAAGTTGATGGTCGACCAATTCCTAGTTCTTCTAATGTTTTAATTAATTTAGCTTCTGTGTATCTTGGTTTTGGTTTAGTAAAGTGTTGCTGTAAATTTACTGACTCAACTTTAATAATTTGATTTTTCTCAAATTTTGGTAAAACTAAAACTTCTTCATTTTCAAGACTTTCTACATCAAGCATTAAAAATCCTTTAAACTTGATTTGTTGTCCTGTTAAACGAAATTGATAATCATTATTTTTAAATAAAACAGTAGTACTAATTAATTGTGCTGGTGCCATTAATGAACTAAGGGCACGAAAATAAATTAAATTATAAAGTTTTAATTGATCTTTATTTAAAAAATCAATAGCACGTTTATTATTCATTGTTAAATCAGTTGGTCTAATTGCTTCATGGGCATCTTGCACATTTTTTTTATAAGTTTGTTCTTTCTTCTGTCCAAGATATTGTTCACCATATTCATTAACAATTAATGTTTTGGCATTTTCAATAAATTTATCGTTTAAACGTATTGAATCAGTACGAGGATAACTAATAAATCCAGTAAGTGTTCCATTAACATCAATTCCTTCATACAACTGCTGAGCAATAAGCGTTGTTTTAGCAGTACTAAAATTTAATTGTGTTGATGCTGCTTGTAATAAACTACTAGTAGTAAATGGATTTAATGAATTACGCTTACGATTTTGTTCAGTAACAGAAGTTACTTGATAACTATCACTTAATGCATTTTTAATAGCAACTGCTTCTTGTTCATTATTAATAACTAACAGTTCTTCTTTATATTTTTCACAATTTAATATTATTTTTTTTTGATAAGTACTATTAATTGTTCAAAATTCTTTACTAATAAAATTAGTAATTTCACGTTCTCTTATTGCTATTAATTTTAATGCTACTGATTGTACTCTCCCTGCACTACGTGAACCAATCTTCTTTTGTAATAAATTACTTAAACGAAAACCAATGATACGATCAACCATTCTTCTTGCTTCTTGACTACGAACTAATGGTAAATCAATACTATGTGGAGATTTAAATGCTGTTAAAATTGCATCTTTAGTAATTTCATTAAAAGTTATTCGTGATGATATATTACTTGTTGCTAATACTTGATCTAAATGATAAGCAATTGCTTCTCCTTCACGATCATGATCGGTTGCTAGATAAACATGCGTAATATTTTTTAATTTACTTTTTAATTCTTTTACCTTTGGCATTTTTTTGCGATCAATTTTGTAAATTGGTTCAAAAGTTTCTAAATCAATTCCCAAACCATATTGACCTTTAATTGCTAAATTACGAATGTGTCCATCCGAAGATGACACTAAATAATCATTACCTAAATATGATTGTACTGCTTTACTTTTAACTGGAGATTCCATGATTACTAATTTTGATGGCATCTTATATCTTCCTCTATATATAATTTATTAGCTTTATTCAAATACTATTTTGTAATATATATAACTTTAACGCGAAAGTCAATATTTTTTTGGATATATGCTTTTTTATAAAAATTTTAAATAACTTATTAACAATTAATATATAAATTATGCTATATTTATTTAGTAAAAATTTAATATAAGTTTTTATCCTATTTATTTTGATTTGAAAGGAACATAAAAATGAAATTTTTAAACACAAATGAGAGCGAAATTAATCCTGAAATACTTTCTAATTTATTACAGTCAGTACTTCCAAATAATCCTCTTACAGTGGGACTAGTGTGTCTTGCTGGTGGAATTGGTTACTATTCATGAAATTTTTACAAAAATAAAAAACAAGAATTAAATATAAAAGTAATACAAAAAAATGAAAATGTTAAAGAAATTAATGATGAAAAGAAAACTACATTAAACTCAAATAATCTAACAAACCAATCAAGTAATAGGCATTGGTTAGATAAGTTTACTTTCTTGTCTTCAAATCTGTACAAATTGATTTGGAGGCATTTTCAATCTAATAACTATTCTATCATTGTTTCAATATCTAACAAATTTTTCTAATATTTTATTAAAACTTTCCATACTTTCAAAAGTGCTACCAAACATCATTTTAAAATCTCTTTTAATTCAACGATTTAAACATTCACTAACTTGATTACCTTTAAAACCTGATAGACTTTTTGAGTGAATTAGATTAGTACTTGTATTAAAAACTTTACTAACAATTTCGCTTGTATTAGCAGAACCTAAATCTGATTGAATAGTCGTAAAATTACATTGTTTAGCACTCGCTAATTCTATTTGATTAACCACATTTAACACAGTTTTGGCATTTTCACTTTTGTTTATTTTTCAGCCAACAATTGAATTACTGTACATATCAGTAGCAAAAACAACTAATAATTTTGTTTTTTTATCACCAATAATTATATTTTTAAATCATGTGCCATCCATACCAACTTTTTCAAGAAAGTTATTACTTGAAAAATTACGTTTTAATAAATCTTTATTATTTTTTAAATCACTATTTTCTACTACTCTATTTGTTGATTTAGGTTCTAATAATAATTTAATATTATTATCTTTTAATATTTGTTTTATGCTTGTTTTACTGCATTTAAGACCTTTATTTTTTATTTTTAACTCTAATCTTACTTTTTCAAAACTAGTGATATTAATGTACTTTTTTTCATTTTTAATGAGAACTATTTTGTTTATTGCTTGTATCAAATTATCATTAATTTTTGATTGATATTGCTTTTTACCTTTTTTTACTCATAAATAGTATGCTGTTTTGCTAATAGCTATGTAAACAATAATTTTATTTAATTGATGACCTTTTTGCTTATATTTTTCTACTATTAAAAAACACTTATATTTTAATAATTTACTATTTTTCCCCTTGTTAATTTCTTTTCACAGGCTAATTGCTCCTTTAAAAGTTCTTTTTCAACCTCATCTTTTAAAGCTTGTTTTCTAAGTTTATCAATTTCTTTGTTTAATAGTTTAATTTCAATATCTTTCTTATCGATCCTGTGAGAAGTTTGGGATTTAGAAATTTTGGTGAATGCATTTTCACCTTTAATTTGATATTGGTTAACCCAATTATAAATTAATACTGGAGTTGATAATTTATATTTGACTTGAATTTCATGTATTTTTAGTTTTTTATCAACTAAATACTCATTAACAACGGCTAATTTTGTTTCTTTTGAATAAACTTTATAATTCATAATTTCTCCTTCTGTATTAATTATTTTTAATTATATTACAGATTGAAAATATTAATTGATAAACTTAAGTGACTGATGCCCACCCAATATTGACACATTTTTAACAATATTTACATAATACAAATTAGTTTTTATTTAAAAATAATCTTTATTACATAAAATATTTCGGAATTTTACGCTTATTGGTTAACACTTAATTCTTAATAAATAATTTAATTATGATATTTTTAAATGTGATTTTTTCTTTACGGTTATTATATTTAAAACAAAATTCATTTAAATAAGATTGGAGTCATTTTTTTGAAACTCAATGAAATTGGCCGATAAAACCTCTTTTTAATATTGCTCAAAAACTTTCTATTGTATTTGTATGAATACCATTATAAGAAAAATATTTTTTGTGATTAACTTGTTCATGTGGTAAAATTTTATTCATTTTATAATATCCACGATATTCATCAGTAAAAAGAATAGAATTGTTAATATCAACATTTTCTTTAACTATTTTCATTAAATCTTCAGATTTAATACTTTTATTTTTTGCATGAAATAATTTAACATTACCATTTCGTTCAATAATGCCAACAACACACTCTTTACTAGTTCCTCTACCACGTAATGAGTTATTTTTATTATCAACATCATTATATTTACGCGGTTTTCCACCCACATATGTTTCATCCATCTCTAATATTTTTGCTAATAATTTAATCTCATCATTAGCCATTGCCTTTCTAATTTTATGCATCATTTTTCATACAGTTGCTAAACGTAAATTTAAGTCTCTTGAAGCTTGAGATGATGATAAACTTTTTTTAGCATTAGCCATTAATACTATTAAAATAAATCACTTTTGAAGTGGTACACGTGTATGATGAAAAATAGTTTGAGCAGTTACACTAAAAGACTTATGACATTTTTTGCATTTATAACGCGACTCTTTTAAAACAGAGTTAACTTTTTCACTAAAACAAAAAAGACATTTTGGTTTGTTATTTCATCTTATTTCTTCTAAAAATTTTATACAAGATTCTTGGTTTGGAAATTTATTTATTATGTCTAAAATATTCATTTTCAATCACCTTTAATTAGATTTTATTTTACTAATATCTAATTATAGTTTTCAGAAATAATAATGTATATAAGTTATTGCCAATAAACGTAAAATTCCGAAATATTTTATTTAATGACACACTCTAATTATATATAGATAATATTCAATATTTTTTTACTTTTTCTTTCTTCTTTTTAATACAAATATTGGAATAACAATTGCAAAAAATATTAAAGCAGTAAAACCAATAGTAATAATCATACATATTCTATTTATCTTTTTTTTGTATTCATTTAACTCTTGTGGATTAATAATTTCATAGCCATAATAACTTATAATATTACGTTTACGAAATTTAAAAATAACAACATTAATCATATGAATAAATAAAATAACACCTAAAATAATTGTTAAAGTTATTGCATCTTTAATAATATCAGGAACATTAACTGTTCATTTTTGAATAATAAAAGTTAATTTTTGACCACTAATCAAAAACATAATGCCAATAATAATGCCAAGAACAATATAACTACTAATACTTATTCAATTAATAATTATCAAGTTAGCATGAATTTTACGATAATTTCTAATTATAAAATTAGGAGGTAATAGTGACCCTTTTAGTGTTCTTTCAATATATAAATCCACTTCTCTTCTTAATGTCACAAATTCAATAATATTAATTAAAATAATAGTAAGAGCAATAATCGCTAATGGAATAGTAATTACAGGATGAGGAATAATTTTTATGTTAATCATGCCAAAATATAAACCAATAAAAGTTGAAGCAATAATTAATGTCATAACACCAATAAATAATAAAATCAATTGTTTTAGCTTCTCTGATTTAATTTCTCTGCTAATTGGTTTTGGAATTTTAAAACTATTTTTATAACTAACTATTTCCATAGTATTAAATGTTTGTGGTTGATGATAATACATATCTTTTTCTTTAGTAAAGGTTTCATTGATCGGCACTGTCTTTTTTTCTTGTAAAGGTATTATATAAGAACTAGTAACTTGTATATTTTTACCATCATAATTTTTTTCATTATAATCGTTTTCATTAAAATCAGAATTATGAATATTTTCTTTGCTTTTATTAATTGGTGGTACAACATTACTAAAATACGTTTTATTATTAGTTGATTTTTGATAACCTTCTTTATCTGACAACCTATTTTTTTGTGAAAAAAATTTATCAAATAATTTAAATTTTATTTTAGACATATACATCACCTACATTTAATTAGTTAAAATATTTTTTTGTCTTTTTAGAAATATGTTTACTTGAATAAAATTTTCTTTGTAATTTGGCAATTTCATGTTCAATTTCCAAAATTTTATCTTCAAATTGGTAATCTTTTTCTTCTAAACTTAAGTATCCTTTAATAGAAATCCTTTTGCGTAAATACATTATTAATAAAATTGATAATAACAACAGAAAAATCAAAAGTGCTAACCCACCCATTGAATATAAAAAAGTAGTAATTGGAATCTCAAAACCTAAAAACTTAATGGTATTAGTACTACTATCATCACTTACTACTGCTAACACTAATTTCACCTCATACATTAGTATATAAATATTATAACAAAAACACCAAATCTAATTAATATTATCTATTTAATAGCTTATTTTCTGTTATAATGATTATTTTAATAATAAAAAAGAATATTATTAATATTCTTTTTCATATGTTCATCCTTCGCTACGTAAATATTTTGCTGCAACAAATTGTGCAAATATTGCTAGAAACAGGCCAAAAAAAGTAATCAATAATAAAACTGTATAATCAAGGATTGGACGATTAATTAAAAATAAATCTTCTGGTGGGCGCTGTAACTCTAAAATAAATCTAATTAAATTTCATCCGAAAAAGTAAAGTCCCATTTGAACACCTGCATGCATCATTCGATAATGATGTGGATTATTTATTTCATAAAGTTTTTTGCTTTTATTTATATAATCATTAATTTTCTTACCAGAAGGTTTGACTTCTGCTAATGCTTTATTTACTACATTTTTTGGTACTTGATTATAATAGTAAACTTCATTTCACATTTTAGTTCAAGTCAAATGTTTTGGGTCACGATTTACTTTATTTCAATATTTTGGATTAAAAGTTATTTTTCCTCAGTATTTAAAATTATCTTTAAAGTCAAATTGAAACTTATCTGGTTCTACTTTTCATGGCTTTTTACCAAATCATTTACCAAGATTTGGAACAACAAGTGTAATCACTAATCATAACCCTAAATTAGCAATTGATTCATAAAGAAATATGGGTGCACGAAAAACAAATTCACCAGCAGTATCAACTTCTCGATGACCACTTGGCCCACCAATTAATTTAAAACAATTATCACGAATAAAAGCAGGTAATCATGATAATGAATCATAACTTACAACATTACCAAGTAATTCATGATTAAAGAAATTACCTCAACGACCTAATACCTGTCCTAATAAGATATTAGGAATAATTAAATCACAATATATTCATAATGATATTTTATACTTACGACCAACAAAGTAAAAAATAATTGCACCCGCAATAATACCAAATAAAACACCACCATGAATAGACATCCCTGGTTCTCAAAATGCAAATTTTTCAAAAAAACTAATTGACTTATCAGGATCATCCTTACCAAGAAAACTAGCACCAAATAATGAAGCAGGAATAATAAATATTATTGATCATGCTAAAGAATCAGTAGGAACACGATAACGTTTAAATTTTACTCAAGAAGCAATAATTGAAGCAAAAATACCTGACATAATAGCAAATGCATAAACATGAAATCATCCACGATAAGTATCAGTAATGCCGTGAGGTCCAACAAAATCTAAATTTAACATAACAAACACCTCACTTACAAGACCATCTTTTAATATAGAATACCATAATAGAATACCATAACTAACTAAGAATCACAATATAAATAGGGCATTGGTTAGATAAGTTTACTTTCTTGTCTTCAAATCTGTACAAATTGATTTGGAGGCATTTTCAATCTAATAACTATTCTATCATTGTTTCAATATCTAACAAATTTTTCTAATATTTTATTAAAACTTTCCATACTTTCAAAAGTGCTACCAAACATCATTAGACTTACTGCATAACGTTTTTAAGTTTTAATGATAAATTATAACGGAATTTTACGCTTATTGGTTAACACTTAATTCTTAATAAATAATTTAATTATGATATTTTTAAATGTGATTTTTTCTTTACGGTTATTATATTTAAAACAAAATTCATTTAAATAAGATTGGAGTCATTTTTTTGAAACTCAATGAAATTGGCCGATAAAACCTCTTTTTAATATTGCTCAAAAACTTTCTATTGTATTTGTATGAATACCATTATAAGAAAAATATTTTTTGTGATTAACTTGTTCATATGGTAAAATTTTATTCATTTTATAATATCCACGATATTCATCAGTAAAAAGAATAGAATTGTTAATATCAACATTTTCTTTAACTATTTTCATTAAATCTTCAGATTTAATACTTTTATTTTTTGCATGAAATAATTTAACATTACCATTTCGTTCAATAATGCCAACAACACACTCTTTACTAGTTCCTCTACCACGTAATGAGTTATTTTTATTATCAACATCATTATATTTACGCGGTTTTCCACCCACATATGTTTCATCCATCTCTAATATTTTTGCTAATAATTTAATCTCATCATTAGCCATTGCCTTTCTAATTTTATGCATCATTTTTCATACAGTTGCTAAACGTAAATTTAAGTCTCTTGAAGCTTGAGATGATGATAAACTTTTTTTAGCATTAGCCATTAATACTATTAAAATAAATCACTTTTGAAGTGGTACACGTGTATGATGAAAAATAGTTTGAGCAGTTACACTAAAAGACTTATGACATTTTTTGCATTTATAACGCGACTCTTTTAAAACAGAGTTAACTTTTTCACTAAAACAAAAAAGACATTTTGGTTTGTTATTTCATCTTATTTCTTCTAAAAATTTTATACAAGATTCTTGGTTTGGAAATTTATTTATTATGTCTAAAATATTCATTTTCAATCACCTTTAATTAGATTTTATTTTACTAATATCTAATTATAGTTTTCAGAAATAATAATGTATATAAGTTATTGCCAATAAACGTAAAATTCCGAATTATAAAATCCTGCAATTAAATTAAATCTTAAAAATATTCGTTTTCTGGCTTTTCTAAATTTATAACCAATAATCTTAAAACATTTTAAAAATGCAAAAACATGTTCAATTTTTCTACGAGTTTTATTAATAATCTTATTAAAGATTTTGGTTTTATTTGTTTTAGGATTATTTTTGCTAATTTTAATGGGTAAAAATGTATTAGCATGAATTTTTTGTAAACCTTGATAACCTTTATCTGCAAGAATTATAGTTTCTGGTAAAAACTTTAACTTTGAATTCTTAAAAGTTTTAAAATCATGATTTTTACCAATATCAGAAAAAATATTTAAAATTTCATTAGTATTTGCATTAATTACGGTTTGAAACTTAACAGTATGCATTCATTTTTTACCAGAAAATCAATCTTTTTGGTTATATTTTGGTCGTTCTGTTTCTACCTCTGTTACATCAATTATCAAAATTTTATTTTTTAATTCTTCTTTTTAAAAAAATATTTTTATTTGTTAAATTATTAAACTTATTATTCTTTATTAAAATATCTTCAATTGAACGAATATTTCGTAAAGCAGTAGTATCAACCATACCATACTCAGCACCAATACTATGATATGTACGATTTTCATATAAATATCTTAAACTCATTACTAGTCGATCTTCTATTGACATTTTATATGGCCTTCCACCAATAGTAGTTTTGAGTTTTTGATGTTCTAATAAAATATTTAAAATTTCGTTAAAAACGAGTTTATTAATACCCACTATTTTACGAAAATATTGATCAGATTTATCTTTTAATTCAAAATATGTCATAAAGTTTATCCTTAACTATTCAAATTTTATTTTAATAATAACAAAAAAATAAAAAGTTAACTAGTTATGCAGTAAGTCTATTTTAAAATCTCTTTTAATTCAACGATTTAAACATTCACTAACTTGATTACCTTTAAAACCTGATAGACTTTTTGAATGAATTAGATTAGTACTTGTATTAAAAACTTTACTAACAATTTCGCTTGTATTAGCAGAACCTAAATCTGATTGAATAGTCGTAAAATTACATTGTTTAGCACTCGCTAATTCTATTTGATTAACCACATTTAACACAGTTTTGGCATTTTCACTTTTGTTTATTTTTCAGCCAACAATTGAATTACTGTACATATCAGTAGCAAAAACAACTAATAAATTTGTTTTTTTATCACCAATAATTATATTTTTAAATCATGTGCCATCCATACCAACTTTTTCAAGAAAGTTATTACTTGAAAAATTACGTTTTAATAAATCTTTATTATTTTTTAAATCACTATTTTCTACTACTCTATTTGTTGATTTAGGTTCTAATAATAATTTAATATTATTATCTTTTAATATTTGTTTTATGCTTGTTTTACTGCATTTAAGACCTTTATTTTTTATTTTTAACTCTAATCTTACTTTTTCAAAACTAGTGATATTAATGTACTTTTTTTCATTTTTAATGAGAACTATTTTGTTTATTGCTTGTATCAAATTATCATTAATTTTTGATTGATATTGCTTTTTACCTTTTTTTACTCATAAATAGTATGCTGTTTTGCTAATAGCTATGTAAACAATAATTTTATTTAATTGATGACCTTTTTGCTTATATTTTTCTACTATTAAAAAACACTTATATTTTAATAATTTACTATTTTTTCCCCTTGTTAATTTCTTTTCACAGGCTAATTGCTCCTTTAAAAGTTCTTTTTCAACCTCATCTTTTAAAGCTTGTTTTCTAAGTTTATCAATTTCTTTGTTTAATAGTTTAATTTCAATATCTTTCTTATCGATCCTGTGAGAAGTTTGGGATTTAGAAATTTTGGTGAATGCATTTTCACCTTTAATTTGATATTAGACTTACTGCATAACTAGTTAACTTTTTATTTTTTTGTTATTATTAAAATAAAATTTGAATAGTTAAGGATAAACTTTATGACATATTTTGAATTAAAAGATAAATCTGATCAATATTTTCGTAAAATAGTGGGTATTAATAAACTCGTTTTTAACGAAATTTTAAATATTTTATTAGAACATCAAAAACTCAAAACTACTATTGGTGGAAGGCCATATAAAATGTCAATAGAAGATCGACTAGTAATGAGTTTAAGATATTTATATGAAAATCGTACATATCATAGTATTGGTGCTGAGTATGGTATGGTTGATACTACTGCTTTACGAAATATTCGTTCAATTGAAGATATTTTAATAAAGAATAATAAGTTTAATAATTTAACAAATAAAAATATTTTTTTAAAAAGAAGAATTAAAAAATAAAATTTTGATAATTGATGTAACAGAGGTAGAAACAGAACGACCAAAATATAACCAAAAAGATTGATTTTCTGGTAAAAAATGAATGCATACTGTTAAGTTTCAAACCGTAATTAATGCAAATACTAATGAAATTTTAAATATTTTTTCTGATATTGGTAAAAATCATGATTTTAAAACTTTTAAGAATTCAAAGTTAAAGTTTTTACCAGAAACTATAATTCTTGCAGATAAAGGTTATCAAGGTTTACAAAAAATTCATGCTAATACATTTTTACCCATTAAAATTAGCAAAAATAATCCTAAAACAAATAAAACCAAAATCTTTAATAAGATTATTAATAAAACTCGTAGAAAAATTGAACATGTTTTTGCATTTTTAAAATGTTTTAAGATTATTGGTTATAAATTTAGAAAAGCCAGAAAACGAATATTTTTAAGATTTAATTTAATTGCAGGATTTTATAATTTATCATTAAAACTTAAAAACGTTATGCAGTAAGTCTATTGATTAAAAAATAAAATATATAGATGTTGTTTGATGAAAAAAATTAGTCTATCCCTACTTTTCTACATAATTGAAATATTCTTCTACTAATATTTTGGCATTTTGATAATCATTAGTATGCAAAAAATATCTTAAGTTGCAATTAGCAATAAGTGTACGATAATTTTTATATTTATTTTTAAGTTGTTCAAAATCTTGAATGTGGAATGGCAACACTTTTTAGAACTATTTTTTGGTAGATATTTTTTCTTGATAATTAACTGGAATTAAGTAGTTTAAAATGCTGTGGATTCTTATATAATTTATAAAATTAAAAACTAGACTTTTTAAAATTTTAATAATAAATGAAAATTAAGTGTCTAATTCTTTTATAGCATCATAAAGTTTACTAACAATAAAAGCTAAAGTGGGGCCACCACCAAAAAGAACAGCAACTTTGGCACTTTCTAAAATTTCATCACGTGTTGCTTTTAATTGCAACGCATTATTAATATGTTTTAAAATACATTCATGACAACGGTTGTAACTAGCTATACCAATTGCAATTAATTCTTTAGTTTTAGTATCAAGATTATCATTTTTCATAATTTCTGAATTTAAAAAACTATAAGCTTTCATGAAATTTATTTCTTTTTTATTAAAATCTATTAAATTATTATTTAACTTTTCTAAAATTACTTTTGAACTTGACATGATATTTTTTTCCTTTCTTTTTTATTATCTAAATAACAAATTATTTTCCATTTCCAATCTACGATTTTTACTATGTATTTTTTCTACTAATTTTAAAGCAAAAGGAAAAACACAACCCAAAGATGGACTAGTAATAATATTACCATCCATTATAACTGGTAATTTATTATTTATTTTGCCTATATTTTTTACTGCTTCTAAACAAGAAGGATAAATAGTATATTCTTTATCATTTAATAATCCAAATTCTGCTAAAACCATTGGTCCAGCACAAATAGCACCAATTATTTTTTGCTCTTTATTTGCATTTGTTAATCATTCTTTTAATTTTTTTGATTTTTTTAAATTTATAACTTGATCTCAGCCCCCAGGTAAAATAAAGGCTTGATAATCTTGATAGTTTGCTCGATCAAAATTAATATCAATTTTAATATTGAATCTATTACAACTAGTTACTTCTTTATTACTTAAACTTATTAAATCAACTGTAATATTTGCTCTTTTAAGCAAATCAGCAGTAACTATTGCTTCTCCCTCTTCATAACCATTTTCTAAAAACATCGCTACTCTCATTAATTTTCATCTCCTTATTTTTAAATAGTATTTTTTTCCTATTAATTTTATTTAAAAATAGAAATATAATTTTATTTTAATTTTATGTTTATAGTTATATAAATCTTATGTAAAATTATCATGTTTTAATAAAAAATAAAAGTCTATTTTATTACTAATTTAACAATAGACTTCTTGCATAATTAAAATAATATTTAACATTTTTAGTATTTAATTTAAATATAAAATTTTTTATTAAAGCAATTGTTTAGATTTTTTATTATGAAAACACAATAAAAAATTATTATTTACAATTCAGGAATAATAAAAATTAAACTTTTAAATTTTTAAATCTTTTTAATTAAGCAAAAAAATTTTCAATAACAACTCTCATTTTTGAAATTAATTTTTTATTTTTAGTTTTTCTTTTAGCAATTAAAACATTAGGATGTATGTTTTGTATTCCTTGATATCCTAGTACATCCTAAAACAATTATACAAACAATTTTAAAATAAAAATAATTAAATATTATTTTTATTAATTATATTAAAAATAATTTAGGAGAAAATTAAACATGCCACAAATAAAAAATAAGAAATTTGATTGTTAGGAGTATTGATAAATAAAAAAACTATGCTCTATCCTTTGAAAAATAAAACATAGCACTAACTAAGAAGGCATAGTGCTATAACGGCATAAATACTCTTTTCTTATAGTAGTTTAATTATAACAATAAATAAACAATTAAAAATAAATAATTAAGATCACAACAATACTAAAAGAACTTGTATTTTTAAAAATTAGGCGGTTTTAAATTCTTCATTATGATTTGTTGTATATTTTCTGTTTCATTTATTGTTTCAATTTCATTTAATAAATTTATTTTTTCTTCTTCAATTTTATCTAATTCCTGATTTCATTTTTTAATTTTTAAAATGTGTGCTTGTATCTTTTTCATATTCAACTCCCCTTATAATCTAAAACTTTTATAAAGTTAATTATACAAAAATAATAATAATTTTTTGTCTTGATAAATTTTATAAATATTATTTATGTTATCAATATTATTGAGTAATTATTTATATTTAATGTTATTTATTTTATTTATGTTATCAATATATTAGGAGTTGATGTTATTATGCCACAAATAAAAAAAATAAGAAATTCATTTTTAGAGAATGATATTTCAGATAAAGATATTTTAAAAACAATTGAAAATGTATCAAGTTATAATAAAACTAAAAAATATAATAAAATTGATTATCAAGATATTATGCCACCAATGACATGTAAAGTTGAATTAGTAAGAAAATTTAGAAAACAAGCTAAGGATAAAAAATGAAGTTATACAACTTTAATGAATGAAATTTTAACTGATTGATTTAATAAGGGAGAATAAATGGTTATGAAAATGATTTCTATTTGTAATAAAAAAGGTGGTGTGGGAAAAACTACTCTTTGTAAAAATATTGCTTATAAACTTGCTTTAGAAAATAAAAAGGTTTTACTTATTGATTTAGATCCACAAGCTACAATTACTATGCAAGTTAATAATGATGTTAAAAATGATAAATGTATTTTAGATATAATTGCTTCTAAATCAGCAGTAAAACTTATTAAAATTATTAATTTAATTGAAAGAACAAAATATAAAAATATTGATATTATAATGGCAAATGATGAATTAAATAAAGTTTCAGCTACAATAAATGCAACATATTCTGAAAAAGAAAAATATTTACTATCTGATATAATTTATCAAAATAATCAAGAAATATTTGAAAATTATGGGCATCAGTCACTTAAGTTTACCAATTAATATTTTCAATCTGTAATATAATTAAAAATAATTAATACAGAAGGAGAAATTATGAATTATAAAGTTTATTCAAAAGAAACAAAATTAGCCGTTGTTAATGAGTATTTAGTTGATAAAAAACTAAAAATACATGAAATTCAAGTCAAATATAAATTATCAACTCCAGTATTAATTTATAATTGGGTTAACCAATATCAAATTAAAGGTGAAAATGCATTCACCAAAATTTCTAAATCCCAAACTTCTCACAGGATCGATAAGAAAGATATTAAAATTAAACTATTAAACAAAGAAATTGATAAACTTAGAAAACAAGCTTTAAAAGATGAGGTTGAAAAAGAACTTTTAAAGGAGCAATTAGCCTGTGAAAAGAAATTAACAAGGGGAAAAAATAGTAAATTATTAAAATATAAGTGTTTTTTAATAAGACTTACTGCATAACGTTTTTAAGTTTTAATGATAAATTATAAAATCCTGCAATTAAATTAAATCTTAAAAATATTCGTTTTCTGGCTTTTCTAAATTTATAACCAATAATCTTAAAACATTTTAAAAATGCAAAAACATGTTCAATTTTTCTACGAGTTTTATTAATAATCTTATTAAAGATTTTGGTTTTATTTGTTTTAGGATTATTTTTGCTAATTTTAATGGGTAAAAATGTATTAGCATGAATTTTTTGTAAACCTTGATAACCTTTATCTGCAAGAATTATAGTTTCTGGTAAAAACTTTAACTTTGAATTCTTAAAAGTTTTAAAATCATGATTTTTACCAATATCAGAAAAAATATTTAAAATTTCATTAGTATTTGCATTAATTACGGTTTGAAACTTAACAGTATGCATTCATTTTTTACCAGAAAATCAATCTTTTTGGTTATATTTTGGTCGTTCTGTTTCTACCTCTGTTACATCAATTATCAAAATTTTATTTTTTAATTCTTCTTTTTAAAAAAATATTTTTATTTGTTAAATTATTAAACTTATTATTCTTTATTAAAATATCTTCAATTGAACGAATATTTCGTAAAGCAGTAGTATCAACCATACCATACTCAGCACCAATACTATGATATGTACGATTTTCATATAAATATCTTAAACTCATTACTAGTCGATCTTCTATTGACATTTTATATGGCCTTCCACCAATAGTAGTTTTGAGTTTTTGATGTTCTAATAAAATATTTAAAATTTCGTTAAAAACGAGTTTATTAATACCCACTATTTTACGAAAATATTGATCAGATTTATCTTTTAATTCAAAATATGTCATAAAGTTTATCCTTAACTATTCAAATTTTATTTTAATAATAACAAAAAAATAAAAAGTTAACTAGTTATGCAGTAAGTCTATTGGTTAACCCAATTATAAATTAATACTGGAGTTGATAATTTATATTTGACTTGAATTTCATGTATTTTTAGTTTTTTATCAACTAAATACTCATTAACAACGGCTAATTTTGTTTCTTTTGAATAAACTTTATAATTCATAATTTCTCCTTCTGTATTAATTATTTTTAATTATATTACAGATTGAAAATATTAATTGGTAAACTTAAGTGACTGATGCCGTTCTAGTTTTAATTTGAATACTTCTGATTTAAAAAGAATAAGACGTTTGAAATGTAATCAAACATTTAAGACTTACTGCATAACGTTTTTAAGTTTTAATGATAAATTATAAAATCCTCAATTAAATTAAATCTTAAAAATATTCGTTTTCTGGCTTTTCTAAATTTATAACCAATAATCTTAAAACATTTTAAAAATGCAAAAACATGTTCAATTTTTCTACGAGTTTTATTAATAATCTTATTAAAGATTTTGGTTTTATTTGTTTTAGGATTATTTTTGCTAATTTTAATGGGTAAAAATGTATTAGCATGAATTTTTTGTAAACCTTGATAACCTTTATCTGCAAGAATTATAGTTTCTGGTAAAAACTTTAACTTTGAATTCTTAAAAGTTTTAAAATCATGATTTTTACCAATATCAGAAAAAATATTTAAAATTTCATTAGTATTTGCATTAATTACGGTTTGAAACTTAACAGTATGCATTCATTTTTTACCAGAAAATCAATCTTTTTGGTTATATTTTGGTCGTTCTGTTTCTACCTCTGTTACATCAATTATCAAAATTTTATTTTTTAATTCTTCTTTTTAAAAAAATATTTTTATTTGTTAAATTATTAAACTTATTATTCTTTATTAAAATATCTTCAATTGAACGAATATTTCGTAAAGCAGTAGTATCAACCATACCATACTTAGCACCAATACTATGATATGTACGATTTTCATATAAATATCTTAAACTCATTACTAGTCGATCTTCTATTGACATTTTATATGGCCTTCCACCAATAGTAGTTTTGAGTTTTTGATGTTCTAATAAAATATTTAAAATTTCGTTAAAAACGAGTTTATTAATACCCACTATTTTACGAAAATATTGATCAGATTTATCTTTTAATTCAAAATATGTCATAAAGTTTATCCTTAACTATTCAAATTTTATTTTAATAATAACAAAAAAATAAAAAGTTAACTAGTTATGCAGTAAGTCTTTAGTATTCTCACGGGTACCATATTTTCAAGGTCACAAGCATCTTTAAGATCATGATTTTACTTCATCTTTAGATGAATAAACACCAAACATGGAATTCCGTCAACTGATGTTTCAAAAGAATTGGGAGTGACCTTAAAAACAGCATAGAGAATGGGTCATAAAATTAGAACACGTATTGCAAAACAAGAACCTCAATTTATTGTTGAAGGCACAGTGCAAATTGATGAAATGTATCTTTCACATATGGCTTTTAAAAAACAAGGAAGATCCTTGAAAAATAAAACATTGATTGTTGGCATTTATGAAGAAACAACTAATAATTTAATTGTGAAAGTATTGAAAAATGCAAAGAGTAAAAGTCTTTTGAATTTTACAAGAAGCCACATTTCTTCAAAATGTCATGTATATACTGATGATTGAAAAGGATATTGCGATTTCAAATTGGTTTTCCCAAAACATAAAACAGTTAACCATCAAGATGGTTATGTTTCAAAAACTGGTGTAAATACCAATCAAATTGAATCAGTTTGAAAACATATAAGAAGAACATTTAAAATACATATCAAAGTTGCAAAACATCATGTTTATTTATATGCCAAAGAAGCTGCATATAAATTCAACAAGATACCTAGTTTTGAAATTGTAATGCTGTGTTTAATTTAAAAATGTGGGGAGAAGTCCGTTAAAAAATACTATATATTTAACATAAATTTGTTAGAAATCTGATTTTAATCTAAAAATATGCTTTATGAAAATAAAAAATTAATTGACTTAAATAGATCAATTAATTTTTTATTTTCAAATAATTCAATTTAGAAAAATACAAATCAAGTACTTATACTTTTTTATTAATTTTCTTCATCTATTTTTAAAACAGCACGAAATGCTTCTGGTGGTAATTCAACATTACCAATTGATTTCATTTTTTTCTTTCCTTCTTTTTGTTTTTCTAAAAGTTTTCTTTTTCTTGTAATATCACCACCATAACATTTAGCAATAACATCTTTTCTAACTGCTTGCACAGTTTGACGAGCAATAATTTTATTACTAATAGCAGCCTGAATAGCAACTTCAAAATTTTGTTTTGGAATTAATTTTTTTAATTTTTCACATAAAACACACCCACGATCATAAGCAAAATCCTTATGAACAATAACAGATAATGCATCAACAATATTACCTGCTAATAAAATATCCATTTTCACTAATTTACTCTCCTGATAACCAATTAACTCATAATCTAATGAAGCATAACCTTTTGATATTGATTTTAATTTATCAAAAAAATCAATGACAATTTCATTCAATGGCATATTATAAATAAGAGTTCTTCGTAAATTATCAGCATATTTTAAATCTAAATAAGTTCCACGTTTATCCTGACATAATTGCATCAATGCACCAACATATTGTTCTGGTGTCATTATTGTTACTTGCACAAATGGTTCTTCTACACTTTTAATTGTCTGCACAGTTGGTCACTTTGCTGGATTATCAATTATTAACTTTTCACCATTAGTTAAAATTACTTCATAAATTACAGAAGGAGCTGTTGAAATTAAAACTAAATTATATTCACGCTCTAAACGCTCTTGAATAACATCCATATGTAATAACCCTAAAAAACCACAACGAAAACCAAAACCTAATGCTTGTGATGTTTCAGCAGTAAAAATTAATGAGGCATCCGATAATTGAATTTTATATAATGCATCCTTTAATTCTTGATATTTATTAGTATCAATTGGATATAAACCACAATAAACCATTGGTTTTAAAGTTTTATATCCTGGTAATGGTGCATCAGCAGGATTAATAACACTAGTAATTGTATCACCAACATGAATATCACTAATTATTTTAATTGCACCACTAATTCAACCAACTTCACCAGCTGTTAACATTTCTCTCTTTTCTTCTTTTGGTGTTCGTACCCCTAATTCAGTAATTTCATATTCAGCACCCGTTGACATCATTCGTACTTTATCGCCAACTTTAATTACACCAGTTTTGATTCTAATAAATGCCATCACTCCACGATATTTATCATATAATGAATCAAAAATTAAAGCACGTAATGGTTCATTATCATCAGCATCAATTGGATAAGGAATGTATTTAATAACTGCTTCTAAAACATCGCGAATATTAATACCTGTTTTTGCAGAAATTAAAGGTGCATAATCAGCAGATAAGCCCAATACTTTTTCAATTTCTTCTTTAACTTTTTCTGGTTCAGCACTTGGTAAATCTATTTTATTAATAACAGGAATAATTTCTAAGTCATTATCTAATGCTAAATATACATTTGCTAAAGTTTGTGCTTCAATACCCTGAGCAGCATCAACTACTAAAATGGCACCTTCACATGCTGCTAAACTACGCGATACTTCATAAGTAAAATCAACATGACCTGGAGTATCAATTAAATGGAGCAAATAAGTATGACCATCTAATGATTGATATTTAAGTTGTACACTATTTAGTTTAATTGTAATGCCACGTTCACGTTCTAAATCCAGTGAATCTAACAATTGATTTTTCATTTCCCTTTTTGAAACAGCATTAGTTAATTCTAAAATACGATCAGCCAAAGTTGATTTACCATGATCAATATGGGCGATAATTGAAAAATTTCTAATGTATTTTTTATCGATACTCATAATATTATTTATTCACCTATCTTTTGCTTATAAACTATTTACTATGTTTTAGTATATCAAAGTTTAAATAAAATTAAATCGAAAGTTGCAGATAATGTTATAAATATATTAAACTATCACTTAAGAATATATGAAAAGATATATACATAAATAACTAGTTTTTAAAATCATGTAAAATTATAATAACGGCATCAGTCACTTAAGTTTACCAATTAATATTTTCAATCTGTAATATAATTAAAAATAATTAATACAGAAGGAGAAATTATGAATTATAAAGTTTATTCAAAAGAAACAAAATTAGCCGTTGTTAATGAGTATTTAGTTGATAAAAAACTAAAAATACATGAAATTCAAGTCAAATATAAATTATCAACTCCAGTATTAATTTATAATTGGGTTAACCAATATCAAATTAAAGGTGAAAATGCATTCACCAAAATTTCTAAATCCCAAACTTCTCACAGGATCGATAAGAAAGATATTGAAATTAAACTATTAAACAAAGAAATTGATAAACTTAGAAAACAAGCTTTAAAAGATGAGGTTGAAAAAGAACTTTTAAAGGAGCAATTAGCCTGTGAAAAGAAATTAACAAGGGGAAAAAATAGTAAATTATTAAAATATAAGTGTTTTTTAATAGTAGAAAAATATAAGCAAAAAGGTCATCATTTAAATAAAATTATTGTTTACATAGCTATTAGCAAAACAGCATACTATTTATGAGTAAAAAAAGGTAAAAAGCAATATCAATCAAAAATTAATGATAATTTGATACAAGCAATAAACAAAATAGTTCTCATTAAAAATGAAAAAAAGTACATTAATATCACTAGTTTTGAAAAAGTAAGATTAGAGTTAAAAATAAAAAATAAAGGTCTTAAATGCAGTAAAACAAGCATAAAACAAATATTAAAAGATAATAATATTAAATTATTATTAGAACCTAAATCAACAAATAGAGTAGTAGAAAATAGTGATTTAAAAAATAATAAAGATTTATTAAAACGTAATTTTTCAAGTAATAACTTTCTTGAAAAAGTTGGTATGGATGGCACATGATTTAAAAATATAATTATTGGTGATAAAAAAACAAATTTATTAGTTGTTTTTGCTACTGATATGTACAGTAATTCAATTGTTGGCTGAAAAATAAACAAAAGTGAAAATGCCAAAACTGTGTTAAATGTGGTTAATCAAATAGAATTAGCGAGTGCTAAACAATGTAATTTTACGACTATTCAATCAGATTTAGGTTCTGCTAATACAAGCGAAATTGTTAGTAAAGTTTTTAATACAAGTACTAATCTAATTCATTCAAAAAGTCTATCAGGTTTTAAAGGTAATCAAGTTAGTGAATGTTTAAATCGTTGAATTAAAAGAGATTTTAAAATGATGTTTGGTAGCACTTTTGAAAGTATGGAAAGTTTTAATA
This sequence comes from Spiroplasma endosymbiont of Notiophilus biguttatus, assembly GCF_964030985.1. Classification (NCBI taxonomy): domain Bacteria; kingdom Bacillati; phylum Mycoplasmatota; class Mollicutes; order Entomoplasmatales; family Spiroplasmataceae; genus Spiroplasma; species Spiroplasma endosymbiont of Notiophilus biguttatus. The sequence goes on from NZ_OZ034993.1 coordinate 501,350, forward strand.
AAATATTAGAAAAATTTGTTAGATATTGAAACAATGATAGAATAGTTATTAGATTGAAAATGCCTCCAAATCAATTTGTACAGATTTGAAGACAAGAAAGTAAACTTATCTAACCAATGCCAACAAAAATAAAGGAGTTTTGAGCGAAGTTTTGCTTGATTAGAAAAATGTAGAAGATTATGAAAAAATTGTGAAAGAAAATTAAATACTAGTTTACAAATGGTTGTTCTTTCCTTTATTTCAATTTTATTAAAAAGATTCTAAACCGGTTCTAAGAGCATAATAAATTGGAATAGCAACAAAATAAGCAAAGACAGCTTGAATACTGTCGGTAATTAATTCATTAACTGTAATAGCATAATCTTGATAAATTACTAAATAAGACAATGGGTAAATAAGTAATAAAATAGCAGCAAAAAAGAAAGTATAAACACTACTTCATCAAGATTTATTAATTAATAACTTAATAACAAAAAACATTAAAATTCTAATAAAAATTGTAATAGGAATAACCACAATTTTAACACCACTAATTAAATCAAAAATACTACCCGCAATTGGTCCTGCAAATAACAGCATTGGCCCTTCAAAAAAAGCACAAAATGGAATAAAAACAGCATCAAATAATTGCAAAGTAGAATTTCCACCAAATAAACTAGTAATTGCTCAACCAAAAAGAAAAGTTGAACAATAACCAATTGTTACTAATAAACCAGTAATAATACCAGTCATTGCTAAATACTTAATTGAGCGAAAACGATACATCTTTTCCTCCTAGATTACCAAAAAATATTAGTTAATTATTTTTTTTACTATTTAAAGATAAAACCAATTGCAATTGGATTAATTTTAGAACCATAGTAACAAGCTACTATAATTTCTTTTTTACCTGCTGGTTGAATAACTTTAATTACTATGTTATTAGTTTTAGTGGCAACAATAATACCTAATTTATTTATTGCAACAATTGTTCCTGGCATAGCATTTGATAATTCATTAGTTACTGCTACTTGATGAATTTTGTATATATTATCATTCAACGTAGTATAAGCAATTGGTGTATTATACAATCCACGAACATGACATGAAATTAATTGTGCTGAAAGATTTCAATTAATTTTTTCATCACTTCTTTTAATATTTAAACCAAAAGTTACTTTATTTTCATCTTGTTCTTGCTCTTCTATTTCATTATTAATGATTTTTAATAAATATTTTATTAACATATTTTGTGCTAAAGTTATCAACTTATTAACTAAAGAGCTATATGTATCCTCATTACTAATTGAAACTTGTTCTTGAACATAAATTACTCCTGCATCCATTTTACTTACCATTTTCATTAATGTAATACCAGTAGTTTGTAATCCATTAATAATTGCTCATTGAATAGGGGCACCACCACGTAATGATGGTAATAATGAAGCATGAATATTTAAACATTTATATTTTGGTAAATTTAAAATTGCTTTTGGTAAAAATTGACCATAAGCGCAAGTAAGAATAACATCAATATTTAATAATTGTAAATCTTTTAAACTTTCAATAATATTTTCGGGTTGGAAAACAGGGATTTGATATTCTTGTGCCAATTGTTTAATTGCTAAAGGAACAACTTCTTGTTTACGACCAATTTTACGATCTGGCTGACAAACAACACCAACTATTTCAATTTCATTTTTCATTGTTAATAACAATGTTTTTAAAATATTTTCAGAAAAAAAAGAAGAACCCATAAATAAAATTTTAAATTTTTTCATAATTTTCGCCCTCAATTTTTGCTTTGTACATTTCAATAATATTTTTTACATGTCAGAATAATACTACCATACCTAAAGTATCTTGAGCACAATATTTTAACATATTTTCACGAAAATTATGAATCCAATTAGTTAAACTAATGTTATTTTCAACTCTTCTACGAAAAGCTTCTGAGGCCATATCTCCTTTTTTAATAACTAATCCTTCATAAGAAAATAAAGGTTCAAATGCTGGCAAAGTTTTTTTAATTGAAAGAGAACCATAAAACTGTTCTTTATAAATTTTAAATTCTTTAAAAAAATCTTGTAAATCAATAGTACCATCATGAATTAATGATAATTTATTTTTATATTGAGGATAATAATAAGCTAATTTTTTAAGAACAGATTTCTCAAATGATTGATTATAAGCAACATACGTACCTTGACCATGAATATTAATTAAATCATGACATAATTTTTTTGTTAACATTTCTCTTGGATCATCATTGCCATCTGCTAAAAATTCATAATGTTTAATTGATTTATAAGTTTTAAAATCAAAATCTGGTGCTAATAATACATGGACAGAATATTGAAAGAGAATTTGTTGATATGGTTTACTATTTTTAAACTTAGGTATTGCAGATTTCATAGTCTCAAAATCATACATATAAATCGGATATTGGTACTTTTTGTATTCAATTTTTAAATCAACAAATTTATTGCCATCAATTAATTTTTCACCATTTTTAATTACATCATATTGTCTTAAATGTAAATTAGACTTTGTTAGAAATGGTAATAATCTTTCATCATTAATTTCTAACAAATCTTCTTCATAATATCACAATGCTTTCTTAGTCTTTCTTAAACGATATAATTCAAAAATAGTATTATGAATAGAAAAATATTTAAAAATATGAGGACAAAATTGATTACTATTTTCATGACAATAAGGTAAAGTTAATAATTTAACTATTTCGTCAATATCACTAATTTTAATAATATTCTTAATATTTTCATATTGTAATTTCAAATTATTATTTAAAATTTCATCTTGAATTGATTCAAAAAGACTAAAACTTTTTTTAGTGTTAGGACTTTTTTGCCAAGTTGATCCATTAACAACAAATAATTCATTTAAATCTATTTTTTCTTTCTTAACATAATTATTATTTAAATACATAATATAAGTATTAACTACTTTAATTCCACATTTAGTTAAAATATCATACTGATAAAGTAAATCTCACATATGTTCTTCTTTAACTCAAGTTACTGCTTTTACTTCAATTAAATCCCAACCATCATTATTTCGTTTTAAAATATCACACTTAGTAACACAGCCCTGATATTCAAATCTTGGTTCAAATAAAACATCATACTCTTTATTATTAATAATTTCTATGACATTAGTACCGGGTTCAGACTCAAAATTAAAACAAGAATATTTTAAAGTAAAATATTCTTGAGCATAGTGCCCAGTTTCAATACCATCTGCAATTGTTTCACCAAGATAAAATTCAGAATCATCTTCTTCATTATAATTATTTTCAAATGTATCATAGTCTAAATCAGAAATAGTAATTAAATTAGATTTAAATTTACTACTTGTTTTAGTATGCGTTAATTCAACAAAATTTATTATCTTTTTCTCTTCAATTAAATGCTTAGCTAAAGCGTAATTTTTTGCATTTAAAAATCATGAAAGCTTTCGACAAATACGGAAATGTTTATAATCATCTTTATAAATTTTCATTACATATCACCTAATTGTCTACTTAAAAATAAAGATTTATTTATCTTTTCATCCAGAAAATTTATCATGAATTGCAATTTTAGGTTTTTCTAAATTTTTAGCACGTTTTTTATTTTCTTTATTTTGTAAACGTTTCTCTTCAATTGCAAGTTTAACGGCTTCATTTTCTTTTTTAATTGCTGCTTTTTCTTCTGCTGTTTTTCTTTTTATTTTAATTTTACCACTACGTTTTTTTGACATTTCAATTTTCTTAAGTGTTTCTTCTAAATCTAATTCACAATTTACTTTTCAAATTGTTTCAAATTCTTTCTTTGCTAATTGCTTAGTAAACCCTTCTACCTCAAATGCTTTAGTTGCAAATAAATCATTTTTCTTAGAATCATATAATTTTACAATTACATCAAAAACATCACGATAGCGATATTCTTTACTACTACGTGAAACTACTTGTTCAAATTCTACTGTTTTATGTTGCAATTTTAATTCATCACGCATAAAGGATTTAATAATATTTTTTACTTCTTTTTGACGTTGTTTTTTCTCTTCTTTTTTTTTCTTTTTTGCTGAAATGGTTGTAAAAATAAAAATTATTAAAACTATTCCTATAAGTGCTAACATTCATCATTGACTAGATAAATTTCCCATTTTTTATTCCTCTTTTTTGATTTATAAATTTTCCTCGATTACTCCTAATAGTTTAGCTGGACTCATCGGTGAAATTGTTAAAATTAAATTAACATCTTTTTTAATTACGAAATAAAGATGTGTTTTATTTACTCTAATATATTTAAAACTTTTTGTCTCTTCAATATCATAAGACTCATTAATCAATTTTAAACAATATTCACGTAATTGGATATCATTTAAGTCTTGCAATTTTAATCTTGTTCTAATCCTACTAATACTATGGTAAGAAAATTGATAAGGGTTACGAAAATAGTAACTCATTTATTTACCACACCTACATTTATCATTAAAGTTTTTAAACAAATAATTTACATTAAAAGTGTAAAAAAATTAAAATATACTATTAACAAAAAGCTAACACATTAATTATACTGAAAAAATAAAAAATATTATACAACATTTATGATTTTTGTTATAATTAATCTATAAAACATGTTCAAAACAAAAAAGGAGAAAAAATGGCTAACATTGCATCACAAATTAAAAGAATTAAAACAAACCAAAAAAGAAATGAAATTAATAAAAGTTATAAATCTAAAGTTAAAACTGCTTTAAAAAAAGCTGAAGTATCAATAAAAAATAAAGCAGAAAATGCTGCAGTACTTGTTAATGAAGTATGTAGTTTAATTGATAAAGCTGTTCTTAAAGGCATTTATCATATTAATAAAGCTGCTCGTCAAAAATCTAAAATTATGACTAAATTAGCAAAAGCAAAATAATTAATATATAGTTAATATTTTTAAACTAAATTTTTATTTTAATAAAATACCAAATTTAAAAAATTATTTAGCTAATAATGTAAAGTTAGAACTTGATGCTCTAATCTCAGCAAAAATTTTATTTTTTTGAAATTCATCTGATGTATCCATAACTACAAAAATACTAAAATTACTAATATCTAATTTATTACGATCAAATGTACTGTGAATTTTATAAATAGAGGCACCATTTTTAGTAATAATATTAATAATTTCACTAATAGTACTATTATTAATTTTACCGTTAACTGAAAAAGGAACTCGTCGATGTGAACTAATTAAAGCACTATTAATAATTGTTCCTAATGTAGTAATATCAACATTACCACCACTAATTACACAAACAACATTTTTATCTTTACCAATGATTTTATCTAATTTACCAGAAAGAATAGCAGCAACACTAACAGCTCCACTACCTTCAGTTACAATTTTACATTTTTCTAATAAAAATAACATTGCTTGCGCAATTTCTTCTTCGCTAACAGTAATAACTTTATCAACATTTTTCTTTAAAATATTAAATGTTAATTCTCCTGTTTGTTTAACAGCAATTCCATCAGCAATTGAGCTTTTACCTTGAATTTTAAATGGTTTTCCTTGTTTTAAAGCTTGATTATAAGAATCAACATTTTGTGCTTCAATACCAATAAATTTAATATTTGGATTTTTACTTTTTAAATAAATTGAAATACCACTTAAAAGTCCTCCTCCACCAATAGGAACTAAACAATAATCAATTTCTTTACCCATTGCATTCATTTGCTCATATATTTCTAAACCAATTGTACCTTGACCAGCAATAACAAAATTATCATCATATGGATGAACTAACGTTAACCCTTCTTCTTTTTCAAGTCTTAATGCTTCAGACATTGCGTCATCAAACATATTACCACAAAGTTTAACAGTACATTTAGAACCACCAAATTCTTTAGTAGCCGCAATTTTGGCTAGTGGTGCTGTTACAGGCATAACTATCTTTGATACTAAATTTAAACTTGAAGCTGCTAAAGCGACTCCTTGTGCATGATTACCAGCACTAGCAGCAATTAAACCTTTTGCTTGCTGTTCCTTTGATAAATTAAGAATTTTATTTAAAGCTCCTCTAATTTTAAAACTACCTGTTTTTTGTAAATTTTCTAACTTTAAAAATATATTATTACCAAAAAATGAAGAAAGTTTATCTGCTTTTATCAAACTTGTCTTACTAATTTTATCTTTAATTTTTGAATACGTTTCTTCAATTACTTCTTCACTTACTAAATTTTCCACAATGGTTCCTCCTAAGTTTCTATCTAATTTCTCAAATATAATTAATTATACAATATAATAACTTTTATTTATAAAACAACAAAAGTAATGATTAATAGTATATGGTTTTATAATTAAATGGGATTTGAATTCATAAATGTTGATTTAAAGCATGTGTTAAATTGCTATACTACATAATCACTATTTTCAAATCTATATTATATATACATGAAAAACAAAAATTAAAAAATATTTTTCCAAAATATTTAGAATTAATACTTTTTATTTCGGAATTTTACGTTTATTGGCAATAACTTATATACATTATTATTTCTGAAAACTATAATTAGATATTAGTAAAATAAAATCTAATTAAAGGTGATTGAAAATGAATATTTTAGACATAATAAATAAATTTCCAAACCAAGAATCTTGTATAAAATTTTTAGAAGAAATAAGATGAAATAACAAACCAAAATGTCTTTTTTGTTTTAGTGAAAAAGTTAACTCTGTTTTAAAAGAGTCGCGTTATAAATGCAAAAAATGTCATAAGTCTTTTAGTGTAACTGCTCAAACTATTTTTCATCATACACGTGTACCACTTCAAAAGTGATTTATTTTAATAGTATTAATGGCTAATGCTAAAAAAAGTTTATCATCATCTCAAGCTTCAAGAGACTTAAATTTACGTTTAGCAACTGTATGAAAAATGATGCATAAAATTAGAAAGGCAATGGCTAATGATGAGATTAAATTATTAGCAAAAATATTAGAGATGGATGAAACATATGTGGGTGGAAAACCGCGTAAATATAATGATGTTGATAATAAAAATAACTCATTACGTGGTAGAGGAACTAGTAAAGAGTGTGTTGTTGGCATTATTGAACGAAATGGTAATGTTAAATTATTTCATGCAAAAAATAAAAGTATTAAATCTGAAGATTTAATGAAAATAGTTAAAGAAAATGTTGATATTAACAATTCTATTCTTTTTACTGATGAATATCGTGGATATTATAAAATGAATAAAATTTTACCACATGAACAAGTTAATCACAAAAAATATTTTTCTTATAATGGTATTCATACAAATACAATAGAAAGTTTTTGAGCAATATTAAAAAGAGGTTTTATCGGCCAATTTCATTGAGTTTCAAAAAAATGACTCCAATCTTATTTAAATGAATTTTGTTTTAAATATAATAACCGTAAAGAAAAAATCACATTTAAAAATATCACAATTAAATTATTTATTAAGAATTAAGTGTTAACCAATAAGCGTAAAATTCCGTTTTATTTTATTGTTACAAATTTCAATAATTTCTTTTTAACACTTAATTATAGTACAATCTAATGCAGGAGGTATTATATATGGAAAACAATCAACAAAATAAGAAAAAATAGATAAGTCTCAACCACTAGTAGAAATCTTGAATCTAACAAAGGAATATAGAAATAAATTAGCATTAGATAAAGTTAATTTAACTATTAATCCTGGTGATCGAATTGGAATCATTGGTGCAAATGCTAGTGGTAAATCAACTTTAAGTGAAATTATTGGTGGTATTCGTAAACCAACATCTGGTGAAATAATTCGTCAAGAACATCTGGTAAATGGTTTACAATTTCAAGAATCTAGATATCCGGCCGGAATATCTGTTATGGATATGATTAAATATTATTTACATACTTTTAATATTTCAATGAAAGAAGATGAACTATTAGAGTTACTGAAGACATACCAATTACTTGGAATTGAAAATAAGTTTATTCAAACACTTTCGGGTGGACAACAACAACATTTAAATATTTTATTAGCTGTTATTCATGATCCTGATCTAGTTATTTTAGATGAAGTTTTTACGGGATTAGATATTGAAGTTCGTTCAGAAATTTTTGAATTTTTTAGAAAAAATATTATTGATAAAAATAAGACAATGATCTTAGTTACTCATAATATGAGCGAAGTTGAAGAATTTTGTGAAAAGTATATTTACATTCATAATGGAGTTATAAAAGAAGCAGGAAATGTCAAAGATATTGTTAAAATATGGTTCAGTTCATAATTTTACATGAAAAATGTTTGATAAAAATAAAAAAGCTGATTTAAAAAACAATATGAAGAAATAAAAAAAGAAAATGTTGAAATCAAAAAAAATAAGAAAAAAATAAATGAATTCATAAAGCCAAAATGCCCGAAAAAAGTCGACCATTAATAAACTTAATGTTTAAATATTATTATCGAGGATTTTTTGTACCCTTCTTTCTAGTTTTATTTCCAATTCTAATTTTGTTCTTAGAAGGTTTTGCTTTTAAACAAATGGAAGGTGATACTGTAAAAAGTTTACATACTTTAGTTGGTTCAATTTCAATGTTACAACCAATGGCAGTAGGAATTTTTCATTATTCCACAAACAATTGTTGAATTTAAAAAATAGTGTTTTAATGAAGCGAATTGAAGCAACAAATATTAAACCAATTTTCTTTGTTCTTTCTGTTATGATAATTGGATTTTTCTTTATGATAGCAACATTCTTATGATCTTTATTATGAGCTGGAATTATGTTTGGTGGTACTTATGGGTGAAATAATATAGTAACAGCAAATTTTATTGGAGAATCTATCCCATTTATTATATTAATTTTCTTTTCATCAATGGGTTTAGAAATGTTATTAGCCTCAATTTTCAAATAAGTAACTGCTTTAGTTGCAGCATCAAATGTAATTTATTTTCCAGTTGCATTTTTAAGTCGGGTATTTTTCCCAGCTGAGTTAATTAATAGTAGTCCTGTTTTAAAATATGCAACTTACTTTAATCCATTCAAATACGCTATGAATCCATTTATTCAAGCTTGAAGTGGAACAAGTTTTACTTTTACAACAACTTATGGAATATATCTAGGAGTTGCACTTGGATTAATTGGTATTTACACAATAGTTGCAAGTTTAAAATTACGTTGACAAGCATAAGATATTAAATCTAATAATTAAAAATAATAAAATTAAAAAGGACTTTTAGTCCTTTTTAATTTTATTACGCTTTTCTCGCCACATTTTTAAATTAAACACAGCATTACAATTTCAAAACTAAGTATCTTGTTGAATTTATATGCAGCTTCTTTGGCATATAAATAAACATGATGTTTTGCAACTTTGATATGTGTTTTAAATGTTCTTCTTATATGTTTTCAAACTGATTCAATTTGATTGGTATTTACACCAGTTTTTGAAACATAACCATATTGATGATTAACTGTTTTATGTTTTGGGAAAACCAATTTGAAATCGCAATATCCTTTTCAATCATCAGTATATACATGACATTTTGAAAAAATGTGGCTTCTTGCAAAATTCAAAAGACTTTTAGTCTTTGCATTTTTCAATACTTTCACAATTAAATTATTAGTTGTTTCTTCATAAATGCCAACAATCAATGTTTTATTTTTCAACGATCTTCCTTCTTTTTTAAAAGCCATATGTGAAAGATACATTTCATCAATTTGCACTGTGCCTTCAACAATAAATTGAGGTTCTTGTTTTGCAATACGTGTTCTAATTTTATGACCCATTCTCCATGCTGTTTTTAAAGTCACTCCCAATTCTTTTGAAACATCAGTTGATGGAATTCCATGTTTGGTGTTTATTCATCTAAAGATGAAGTAAAATCATGATCTTAAAGATGTTTGTGACCTTGAAAATATGGTACCCGTGAGAATACTAAATGTTTGATTACATTTCAAACATCTTATTCTTTTTAATCAGAAGTATTCAAATTAAAACTAGAACACCTAATACATTTGTTTTCTTTCAAATTTGCTATATATGCAAGACATTGCTGTTCAGTTTGAAAAGCATTGTTGAACTCATTCAGTTTCATTGTTCCCTCCACAAGTACATGTGGGGTGAAGTCCGTTTTATTATTTAAATAAATCACTATTACGTCAAAATTTATGATCTTTTGTATCTTTTTTATTATCACTATCTAAACTATCATCAAAAAGTGATGGATCGATTTCATAGGGTTTACCACTTAAAGCATTATTAATAGCATTTTGATATTCCGAATTGGCCCTCATAATTTTATTACGATCAATTTTTGGATTAAGAATAGCAATAACGAATATAATAGCAATTGGTAAAATTGCTGATGCTGCTGTAATATATGTTAATATTTGAAAAACTTTAAAAGTTGCTAATCCTTTTAATCAAGGTAAAGCATTAGGATTAATTTCATCACCTTTATCTAAAAAAGAAGTAAATGTTCTTTTTAATGAATCATCTGTTGTCATATAAAATAAATTTGAAATTGTATAAATTATTCAAAAAATTAAAATAACTATTAAAAAATATGATGTTCGATATAAATCACGACCTAATTTTGGTGGTTTTAAAATTGAATATAAAAAACCTCCATTTAGAACTATTGTTGTAACAATGATGAAAACTATAGTTTTTGATTGTTGTGCAAAATTATAATAAACAGGTGCACTATTTCCTTTAATTGGAAAAGTACCTGCTATAAAATAAGTTAGTATATAAGCAAATATTGCTAGCACTGTTGTTAATAAGAAAAAAGCTGATAATATTTTCTTTAAAAGTGGAATAGATTTTGGTTTATTCATATACGGGTAAAATTTAGGATTTGCGGCGGGATGTTGCGGTAATACACCTAACTTCGCTAAATTTGCTAAACTATTATTATCAAGATTATTAATATTTAAATTATTACCTAGATTTCCAATGCCACCAATATTAGCATTTGTATCAACATTATTATCAATATTCTGATTATTTGGAGTAACACTTGGCTTAACTTCAGTAACATCATCACTAAAATTATTTAATGCAGTAATTTGATCATTTAATTCATTAAAAGTATTATTATCAAACTGTCTTATTCGTTCAAGACTTTCTTTTTCCACAGTCTTACAAATATTAGTAATTGTAACTATTAATAAGTTACGCTCTTCAAGAATTTCAATACGATTTTTAGGAGAACTTTTAGTAATACTCAAACTACGATTTACCAAATTAGAAATTAACTGCAAAAATTCTATTGCATATTTTTTATCTTTTAATTCTTTTAGTTCTTTTTCAAGAAAAAATAAATTAGAAATTTGTAGTTCTAAAATTTTTAAAAGTTCTTCATTAGCAAAAATAGATTTTCTAACAATTAAATTATTTAAACTGTTATATATAGTGCTTGATATTTCATAGTATAATGCAACATTTAAATCTTCTTCTGAGTACACTTTTTCGGTTTTTTTCTTTGTAACTCTTTTTACTTTTGGCTTAACCAATGTAACGTCACTATTTTCTTCTACTAACTTTTTTTCTGTAACATCAGTATTTTTATTACTTTTCATTATATGTATCACCTCTTGAGTTTAAAACATCTATAATTATATACTAAATATTCAAAAAAAATAAATCAATTGTGATATTTTTATTAAACTTTCCTTTTTTGATATTGTAATCTAATTCATATAATTTTAACAAAATATTATTAATATTTAAACTAATATTTAAATATTGTTCTAATATTTTTACTTGAAACTTGGAAATATTTAATATATTAGAAATATCTTCATTACTTTTTTTTTGTTTAACTAAAATTTTGATATCTCTAATTAATTCTAATTGATATACAAGAATATTAATCAGTTTAATTTTATCATAATTAATAACATTATAATAGTTATATTGTGTTCAAAAATTGTTATAATCTTTTTTTAATATATATTCAATAGTTTTAAAAATATTTGTTTCAAAATATTTAGGAACCACCTCAATAATAATATCTGAAGTTATTTTTTTTCCAATTAATCTTAATTTTGATAACTCATTTAAAATAATACTGACATCATTTGGCAAGTATTCTAAAAGAAAATTAGTTGCTTCTTGAGTAATGTTAATTTTAAAACTATTGCAAACTTTATTAATTAATAATAATAATTGTGCTTTTGTATAATTTTTAATTTTTATAATATTAAATTGTTGAAATTCTCTACTAATTTTAAAATCAACATTTAAACTTTTAATAATTATCATTGTTTTTTGATTATGATTAAGCAAAGCATTAACAAATTTTTTTTCTTTAATATATTTTTGTCATAAATTACTACTATCATTAATTACAATTACTTTATTTTCTTCAAATATACTCATAATTTGAATTTCATTAATAATATTAGCAATTGTATCGTCTTGTAATTCATATAGATTATAATCATAATTTTCTTTTTTATGATTTTTTTTAATTAATTGTTCAATATTTTTTCTTACTAAATACTCATCTTGACCATGAACAATATAAACCATGTTTCCAACCTCACAAAATTATTAATATATTTTATGTTAATGTTATAATATCATAATGTTTCATATATATAATCACACTTTTATTTTTTCCTCAATAATAAACTTTTTTTAAGTTTATTTAGTGTTTCAATATTCGGAAACTATTTTAATTTTTGATAATATTCCAAATTTGAACTTTTATCTTATATACTAATTGTTATCTCTAATGTTTTAAAACATTATCAATTTTCAACTAAAGTATAAAGATTCTCAGAAACTGCTTGATGAACTAATGTTGTTGGATGAACTTCATCAAAAAAGAAATAATTATTTAATGTTTCTTTTGTTGAACCATTAACATATGTTGCTGTAACAGCACCATCTAATGCCATATGAGCATAATCAAATTCAATTGCATTTTGAATAATATTTTCGGAATTTTACGTTTATTGGCAATAACTTATATACATTATTATTTCTGAAAACTATAATTAGATATTAGTAAAATAAAATCTAATTAAAGGTGATTGAAAATGAATATTTTAGACATAATAAATAAATTTCCAAACCAAGAATCTTGTATAAAATTTTTAGAAGAAATAAGATGAAATAACAAACCAAAATGTCTTTTTTGTTTTAGTGAAAAAGTTAACTCTGTTTTAAAAGAGTCGCGTTATAAATGCAAAAAATGTCATAAGTCTTTTAGTGTAACTGCTCAAACTATTTTTCATCATACACGTGTACCACTTCAAAAGTGATTTATTTTAATAGTATTAATGGCTAATGCTAAAAAAAGTTTATCATCATCTCAAGCTTCAAGAGACTTAAATTTACGTTTAGCAACTGTATGAAAAATGATGCATAAAATTAGAAAGGCAATGGCTAATGATGAGATTAAATTATTAGCAAAAATATTAGAGATGGATGAAACATATGTGGGTGGAAAACCGCGTAAATATAATGATGTTGATAATAAAAATAACTCATTACGTGGTAGAGGAACTAGTAAAGAGTGTGTTGTTGGCATTATTGAACGAAATGGTAATGTTAAATTATTTCATGCAAAAAATAAAAGTATTAAATCTGAAAATTTAATGAAAATAGTTAAAGAAAATGTTGATATTAACAATTCTATTCTTTTTACTGATGAATATCGTGGATATTAGACTTACTGCATAACGTTTTTAAGTTTTAATGATAAATTATAAAATCCTGCAATTAAATTAAATCTTAAAAATATTCGTTTTCTGGCTTTTCTAAATTTATAACCAATAATCTTAAAACATTTTAAAAATGCAAAAACATGTTCAATTTTTCTACGAGTTTTATTAATAATCTTATTAAAGATTTTGGTTTTATTTGTTTTAGGATTATTTTTGCTAATTTTAATGGGTAAAAATGTATTAGCATGAATTTTTTGTAAACCTTGATAACCTTTATCTGCAAGAATTATAGTTTCTGGTAAAAACTTTAACTTTGAATTCTTAAAAGTTTTAAAATCATGATTTTTACCAATATCAGAAAAAATATTTAAAATTTCATTAGTATTTGCATTAATTACGGTTTGAAACTTAACAGTATGCATTCATTTTTTACCAGAAAATCAATCTTTTTGGTTATATTTTGGTCGTTCTGTTTCTACCTCTGTTACATCAATTATCAAAATTTTATTTTTTAATTCTTCTTTTTAAAAAAATATTTTTATTTGTTAAATTATTAAACTTATTATTCTTTATTAAAATATCTTCAATTGAACGAATATTTCGTAAAGCAGTAGTATCAACCATACCATACTCAGCACCAATACTATGATATGTACGATTTTCATATAAATATCTTAAACTCATTACTAGTCGATCTTCTATTGACATTTTATATGGCCTTCCACCAATAGTAGTTTTGAGTTTTTGATGTTCTAATAAAATATTTAAAATTTCGTTAAAAACGAGTTTATTAATACCCACTATTTTACGAAAATATTGATCAGATTTATCTTTTAATTCAAAATATGTCATAAAGTTTATCCTTAACTATTCAAATTTTATTTTAATAATAACAAAAAAATAAAAAGTTAACTAGTTATGCAGTAAGTCTATTATAAAATGAATAAAATTTTACCACATGAACAAGTTAATCACAAAAAATATTTTTCTTATAATGGTATTCATACAAATACAATAGAAAGTTTTTGAGCAATATTAAAAAGAGGTTTTATCGGCCAATTTCATTGAGTTTCAAAAAAATGACTCCAATCTTATTTAAATGAATTTTGTTTTAAATATAATAACCGTAAAGAAAAAATCACATTTAAAAATATCATAATTAAATTATTTATTAAGAATTAAGTGTTAACCAATAAGCGTAAAATTCCGAATATTTTTACCTTCTTGTTGAAATATCAGCGCATATTTACTTAATTCTTCTCTTAAACTAAATCTTCTAATAAAATTAGGATAATTAGTTGTATATAAAGATATCTCGTGATTTCAAAGTGTTTTATAAGCATCAGATAATTCTTTTGCTAAAACTTGCGATTTAGTTCCATAATATTTTGGGACAAGACTAAAATCTGGAACATCAGTAACAACAATATGTTGGATGCCTTTATTAATTAATTCTTGAATTATATCCCCTTCTTTTATAATTGCATTTCAAGTCCTTTATAATAGTTACCATCAATAGCAGCCAACATATCATTATTTCCTGATTCAAGAAAGACTAAATCGTCACTTTGTAAATCTTGATGTTGAGATAATAAAGTATTCATTTGATGCTCAAGACTAAAACGATTTGAATAAATGTTCCTGTTCATGAATCATTTTCAGCTGCAACAGCGCCATTAACCGCATAATTATTACCAAATTGTTCATAAGTTGCTGCATCATTTAAAATCCTATATTTTCATCCTGCTTGTAAGTTTAAATGTAATTTATTAGCTAAAATTTCAGCTGCAACCTTACCATTACTGAAAGAACGATTTAAATAATACGGATCTCCTAATTCTACTTGAGCGACTCATCAAGGTGCTAATGGTGATTTTTGCACAAAGTCACTCCCAGCTCCAACAAAACTCCCAGTATCAGAAAGACTATCACCAAGAACATATAACTGATGATAATCAATAACTGTTTTTTCTGTCTTATTATTGGATGTAATAGTAGTTATCAACATTGAAGGTAATAACAAAATTTTTCGGAATTTTACGCTTATTGGTTAACACTTAATTCTTAATAAATAATTTAATTATGATATTTTTAAATGTGATTTTTTCTTTACGGTTATTATATTTAAAACAAAATTCATTTAAATAAGATTGGAGTCATTTTTTTGAAACTCAATGAAATTGGCCGATAAAACCTCTTTTTAATATTGCTCAAAAACTGGATCGGCTACAATTTATTGGACACTAATTATGTAGACAAATAACAATATTTGTTAAAAGAAAGGAAATATAATTATGGCCAATATTACTTCATATACAGATGAATTTAAAAAACAAATAGTAGCTTTATATCAAAGTGGCAAATCAGTATCTTGTCTTGTTAAAGAGTACAATGTTACAAGAGCAGTTGCATATAAATGAATTAAGCAATTTACTAATTCGGGAAGTTTTAAAACTAAAGATAATCTTTCTGATTTAGAAAAACAATTAATTCAAATGAATAAAGAATTAAAACAATTACGAATGGAAAATGATATTTTAAAGCAAGCAGCACTAATAATAGGCAGAAAGTAGAGATTATTGCAAATAATAAATGAAAATATAAGATTCGCCCAATGTGTCGTTTTTTAAAAATTTCTAAATCAACATATTATTTTAATTTAAAGAAAAAAGAAGATAAAATCAAAAATAATATTTATGATCAAGCTGTTATTAGTGCTTTTAAAGAAAACAAATGTGTTTATGGAACAAGAAGATTAAAAGTCATACTAGAAAAACAAGAAATTTATTTATCAAGAAGAAAAATTAAAAAAATTATGGATAAACATAATTTAATGTCAAAATACACTAAATTATCATTTAAAAATCATCGTAATAAAGTAAATAATGAACAAATCACTAATATTGTTAATAGAAACTTTAATAATAGAATTAAAAATGAGGTGATTGTCAGTGATCTTAGTTATGTTGAAGTTAATGGTAAATGAAACTATATTTGCTTATTAATAGACCTATTTAACCGCGAAATTGTTGGACATAGTGTAGGTACTAAAAAAGATGCATCATTGGTATATCAAGCATTTATGCAATCAAATCGCTGTTTAAAAGATATGCAAATATTTCATAGCGATCGAGGTAACGAATTTAATAATAAAATTATTAACAAACTTTTATTAGCATTCAATATTACCCGCTCTTTAAGTAAAAAAGGTTGTCCTTAGAACCTGTTTAGAATCTTTTTAATAAAATTGAAATAAAGGAAAGAACAACCATTTGTAAACTAGTATTTAATTTTCTTTCACAATTTTTTCATAATCTTCTACATTTTTCTAATCAAGCAAAACTTCGCTCTACAACTCATCTTTTTGGTAATACTACAAAAGAATGTAATTCATTACGTTTTACAACTTCAACATTCGCATTTATAATTGTTTTGATTGCAGAAGCAAATTTTTCACCAGTATAACCAGCATCTACTATTATTTTTTGAACTGTAGAAAGATTTTCTTTTTCATTTTGAATCATTATTATAGCACTATTACGATCTGTTTTTTCTGCTGTAGTTACGTAAATTGCATGTGGTAAACCTTGAGAATCAACAGCAATATGACGTTTTATTCCTGAAATCTTTTTACCAGCATCATAACCTTTGTTTTTAGTAGTATCTGTATTTTTAACACTTTGTGAATCAATTATACAAAAACTGGTTTTTTCTTTTCGATGATTATTGATACGAACTTTTCTAACTAATTTTTTTTAAAATTAATTGTCATATGCTAGGTTCTTTACCATTATTTTTACTTCAAATTTGAAAATAATAATATACAGTTTGTCATTTTGGAAAATTTTTTGGTAACATTCTTCATTGACAACCACTTTTTAATACATATAAAACTGCACAAAATACTTCATATAAATCTAAATTTCTTGGTTTTGTTTTCTTTTTGACATTTTCTAAAATTAATCTTATGTTCTCAAATTGTTCTTTAGTGACATGACTTGGATAATTTTTATGCATATATACCTCTTATTTTAAAATATATAGTAATTTTACCTTATTCTCTAAAAGATTCTAAACAGGTTCTAAGAAAAATATTTTTTGTGATTAACTTGTTCATGTGGTAAAATTCCGAAAGTTTTTTACAATTCTTTAATCTTGGCATTGATTAAAGTTTTTTGATTTTGATACTTTTCTAATTTCCGTTTTTCTATTTCAACTTTTGTTGGTGATGCCTTTGCTAAAAATTGTTGGTTACTTAAAATATCTTTACTACGTTTTATTTCATTTTCAATATAAACTAATTCCTGTTTTAATTTTGCTAACTGTTCTTCTTTATTAGACTTACTGCATAACTAGTTAACTTTTTATTTTTTTGTTATTATTAAAATAAAATTTGAATAGTTAAGGATAAACTTTATGACATATTTTGAATTAAAAGATAAATCTGATCAATATTTTCGTAAAATAGTGGGTATTAATAAACTCGTTTTTAACGAAATTTTAAATATTTTATTAGAACATCAAAAACTCAAAACTACTATTGGTGGAAGGCCATATAAAATGTCAATAGAAGATCGACTAGTAATGAGTTTAAGATATTTATATGAAAATCGTACATATCATAGTATTGGTGCTGAGTATGGTATGGTTGATACTACTGCTTTACGAAATATTCGTTCAATTGAAGATATTTTAATAAAGAATAATAAGTTTAATAATTTAACAAATAAAAATATTTTTTTAAAAAGAAGAATTAAAAAATAAAATTTTGATAATTGATGTAACAGAGGTAGAAACAGAACGACCAAAATATAACCAAAAAGATTGATTTTCTGGTAAAAAATGAATGCATACTGTTAAGTTTCAAACCGTAATTAATGCAAATACTAATGAAATTTTAAATATTTTTTCTGATATTGGTAAAAATCATGATTTTAAAACTTTTAAGAATTCAAAGTTAAAGTTTTTACCAGAAACTATAATTCTTGCAGATAAAGGTTATCAAGGTTTACAAAAAATTCATGCTAATACATTTTTACCCATTAAAATTAGCAAAAATAATCCTAAAACAAATAAAACCAAAATCTTTAATAAGATTATTAATAAAACTCGTAGAAAAATTGAACATGTTTTTGCATTTTTAAAATGTTTTAAGATTATTGGTTATAAATTTAGAAAAGCCAGAAAACGAATATTTTTAAGATTTAATTTAATTGCAGGATTTTATAATTTATCATTAAAACTTAAAAACGTTATGCAGTAAGTCTATTAAATAAATTTGAAACATTAATTTCTATTACTGCTAAATTAATAATTTTAATTACTTTATTATTAACAGACAACGGACTATCACTAATAGTAACAATTTGAGTATTAGTTAATTGTAATAAATAAGGATTTAAAGTATTTTTTTCTACTTCAAAAAAAGAATTAGTAGTATTGATATGAATAGTTAACGGTAATTTTAATGATAAATTAAGTTCTTTACGAATTTCTCGAATATTACTAATAATTTCGATTAATATTTCAACAAATTGTGTTACATCTTTTGTTTTTTCCATAACTTTAACTTTAGGAAACTTATTTGTTAAAATGCTATTTTTATACCCCATTTCTTCATAAATTGCTTCTGTAATAAAGGGAATAAAGGGATGAACCATAATAATAATTTGCTGTAATACATAATATAATGTTTGTAATGAGTTACTTTGTTGCTCTTGATTTTGTAAATTAACTTTATTTAATTCAATATATCAAGAACAATATTTATTTCATATAAAATTTGATAGTGCTTTAACCACTAAAACAAATTCATATTTTTCCATATATTGTTCTACATAAATAATCAATTGATTAAGTTCTTGTAAAATTCATTGATCAATAAATGATAATAGACTTACTGCATAACTAGTTAACTTTTTATTTTTTTGTTATTATTAAAATAAAATTTGAATAGTTAAGGATAAACTTTATGACATATTTTGAATTAAAAGATAAATCTGATCAATATTTTCGTAAAATAGTGGGTATTAATAAACTCGTTTTTAACGAAATTTTAAATATTTTATTAGAACATCAAAAACTCAAAACTACTATTGGTGGAAGGCCATATAAAATGTCAATAGAAGATCGACTAGTAATGAGTTTAAGATATTTATATGAAAATCGTACATATCATAGTATTGGTGCTGAGTATGGTATGGTTGATACTACTGCTTTACGAAATATTCGTTCAATTGAAGATATTTTAATAAAGAATAATAAGTTTAATAATTTAACAAATAAAAATATTTTTTTAAAAAGAAGAATTAAAAAATAAAATTTTGATAATTGATGTAACAGAGGTAGAAACAGAACGACCAAAATATAACCAAAAAGATTGATTTTCTGGTAAAAAATGAATGCATACTGTTAAGTTTCAAACCGTAATTAATGCAAATACTAATGAAATTTTAAATATTTTTTCTGATATTGGTAAAAATCATGATTTTAAAACTTTTAAGAATTCAAAGTTAAAGTTTTTACCAGAAACTATAATTCTTGCAGATAAAGGTTATCAAGGTTTACAAAAAATTCATGCTAATACATTTTTACCCATTAAAATTAGCAAAAATAATCCTAAAACAAATAAAACCAAAATCTTTAATAAGATTATTAATAAAACTCGTAGAAAAATTGAACATGTTTTTGCATTTTTAAAATGTTTTAAGATTATTGGTTATAAATTTAGAAAAGCCAGAAAACGAATATTTTTAAGATTTAATTTAATTGCAGGATTTTATAATTTATCATTAAAACTTAAAAACGTTATGCAGTAAGTCTATTAAATAAATTTGAAACATTAATTTCTATTACTGCTAAATTAATAATTTTAATTACTTTATTATTAACAGACAACGGACTATCACTAATAGTAACAATTTGAGTATTAGTTAATTGTAATAAATAAGGATTTAAAGTATTTTTTTCTACTTCAAAAAAAGAATTAGTAGTATTGATATGAATAGTTAACGGTAATTTTAATGATAAATTAAGTTCTTTACGAATTTCTCGAATATTACTAATAATTTCGATTAATATTTCAACAAATTGTGTTACATCTTTTGTTTTTTCCATAACTTTAACTTTAGGAAACTTATTTGTTAAAATGCTATTTTTATACCCCATTTCTTCATAAATTGCTTCTGTAATAAAGGGAATAAAGGGATGAACCATAATAATAATTTGCTGTAATACATAATATAATGTTTGTAATGAGTTACTTTGTTGCTCTTGATTTTGTAAATTAACTTTATTTAATTCAATATATCAAGAACAATATTTATTTCATATAAAATTTGATAGTGCTTTAACCACTAAAACAAATTCATATTTTTCCATATATTGTTCTACATAAATAATCAATTGATTAAGTTCTTGTAAAATTCATTGATCAATAAATGATAATAGACTTACTGCATAACTAGTTAACTTTTTATTTTTTTGTTATTATTAAAATAAAATTTGAATAGTTAAGGATAAACTTTATGACATATTTTGAATTAAAAGATAAATCTGATCAATATTTTCGTAAAATAGTGGGTATTAATAAACTCGTTTTTAACGAAATTTTAAATATTTTATTAGAACATCAAAAACTCAAAACTACTATTGGTGGAAGGCCATATAAAATGTCAATAGAAGATCGACTAGTAATGAGTTTAAGATATTTATATGAAAATCGTACATATCATAGTATTGGTGCTGAGTATGGTATGGTTGATACTACTGCTTTACGAAATATTCGTTCAATTGAAGATATTTTAATAAAGAATAATAAGTTTAATAATTTAACAAATAAAAATATTTTTTTAAAAAGAAGAATTAAAAAATAAAATTTTGATAATTGATGTAACAGAGGTAGAAACAGAACGACCAAAATATAACCAAAAAGATTGATTTTCTGGTAAAAAATGAATGCATACTGTTAAGTTTCAAACCGTAATTAATGCAAATACTAATGAAATTTTAAATATTTTTTCTGATATTGGTAAAAATCATGATTTTAAAACTTTTAAGAATTCAAAGTTAAAGTTTTTACCAGAAACTATAATTCTTGCAGATAAAGGTTATCAAGGTTTACAAAAAATTCATGCTAATACATTTTTACCCATTAAAATTAGCAAAAATAATCCTAAAACAAATAAAACCAAAATCTTTAATAAGATTATTAATAAAACTCGTAGAAAAATTGAACATGTTTTTGCATTTTTAAAATGTTTTAAGATTATTGGTTATAAATTTAGAAAAGCCAGAAAACGAATATTTTTAAGATTTAATTTAATTGCAGGATTTTATAATTTATCATTAAAACTTAAAAACGTTATGCAGTAAGTCTAATGATTTATTATAGGCAATATTTTCATCCAATTGAAACTTATCATCAGTATTCATTAGTACATAACGTGCAGCATTTCATAATTTATTATTGAAATTTCAAGCTGATTCAACTTTAGTAATACTAAATCTTAAATCTTGACCCGGAGCACAATTGCTAACTAAAAAATAACGTAAAGCATCCGCGCCATACTTTTTAATAATTTCCATTGGATCAATTCCGTTATTTAATGATTTTGACATTTTTCTACCTTGTTCATCACGAATTAAACCATGAATTAAAACATTAGTAAATGGTTTTTGATTAGTAAATTTTCAACCCATAAACATCATTCGTGCAACTCAAAAAAATAAAATATCATAAGCAGTAACTAATACTGATATTGGATAATATTTTTGCAAATCAACATTTTTTTGCGGTCAACCCAAAGTTACAAAGGGTCATAAACCGCTAGAAAATCATGTATCTAATACGTCTGATTCTTGAATATAATCGTTAATTGGTGATGGTGGGTTAGTATCAACATAAATTTTCTTAGTTTTTTTATGATATCAAACTGGAAGCAAATGACCCCATCATAATTGACGAGAAATACATCAATCTTGAATATTATTTAATCACTGCAAAAATTGTTGTTCAAATAATATTGGATGAAAATCAATCTTTGTTTTCTTATTTTTTTGTTTATCAATAATCATTTCAACTAATGGTTTCATTTTTATGAATCATTGTTGTGATAAATATGGCTCAATAATAGCGTTACTTCGTTCTGAATAACCAACTTGATGAAGATGTTCTTCAACCTTTACAACTAAATTTTCTTTTCTTAATTGTTCAACTAATTGTTTACGACATACCATTCGATCTTGATTAATATATGATTGTGCTAATTCATTCATAGTTCCATCAACATTCATACAAATAGGTATTGCTAAATTAGACTTACTGCATAACTAGTTAACTTTTTATTTTTTTGTTATTATTAAAATAAAATTTGAATAGTTAAGGATAAACTTTATGACATATTTTGAATTAAAAGATAAATCTGATCAATATTTTCGTAAAATAGTGGGTATTAATAAACTCGTTTTTAACGAAATTTTAAATATTTTATTAGAACATCAAAAACTCAAAACTACTATTGGTGGAAGGCCATATAAAATGTCAATAGAAGATCGACTAGTAATGAGTTTAAGATATTTATATGAAAATCGTACATATCATAGTATTGGTGCTGAGTATGGTATGGTTGATACTACTGCTTTACGAAATATTCGTTCAATTGAAGATATTTTAATAAAGAATAATAAGTTTAATAATTTAACAAATAAAAATATTTTTTTAAAAAGAAGAATTAAAAAATAAAATTTTGATAATTGATGTAACAGAGGTAGAAACAGAACGACCAAAATATAACCAAAAAGATTGATTTTCTGGTAAAAAATGAATGCATACTGTTAAGTTTCAAACCGTAATTAATGCAAATACTAATGAAATTTTAAATATTTTTTCTGATATTGGTAAAAATCATGATTTTAAAACTTTTAAGAATTCAAAGTTAAAGTTTTTACCAGAAACTATAATTCTTGCAGATAAAGGTTATCAAGGTTTATAAAAAATTCATGCTAATACATTTTTACCCATTAAAATTAGCAAAAATAATCCTAAAACAAATAAAACCAAAATCTTTAATAAGATTATTAATAAAACTCGTAGAAAAATTGAACATGTTTTTGCATTTTTAAAATGTTTTAAGATTATTGGTTATAAATTTAGAAAAGCCAGAAAACGAATATTTTTAAGATTTAATTTAATTGCAGGATTTTATAATTTATCATTAAAACTTAAAAACGTTATGCAGTAAGTCTATTGTGACGTAATGCAATTTCATAGTCATTAGCATCATGAGCTGGTGTACATTTCATAGCACCTGTTCCAAAATTCATATCAACATAATCATCAGCGATGACTTTAATTAACATTTTATTAGCTGGATTAACAACCATTTTACCAATAAATTGTAAATAACGTTTATCTTTACTATTTACAACTATACACTGATCAGCAAACATTGTTTCTGGTCTGGTGGTAGCAATAGTAATAAATTCACTACTA
The DNA here is from genome assembly GCF_964030985.1 of Spiroplasma endosymbiont of Notiophilus biguttatus. Lineage (NCBI taxonomy): Bacteria > Bacillati > Mycoplasmatota > Mollicutes > Entomoplasmatales > Spiroplasmataceae > Spiroplasma > Spiroplasma endosymbiont of Notiophilus biguttatus. The sequence continues at coordinate 525,508 of NZ_OZ034993.1, forward strand.
TTTTCTACAAAATATTTTAAATAATACATTTTTCCTTTTGTTTCATGATAATTTACTTCAATATTAGAAATAGCGGTTTTTAATTCTGGATCTCAATTTACTATCTTTTTTCCTCAATAAACTAAACCTTCTTTATATAACTTTACAAATACTTCATTAACTGCTTGCTTAACATTTTCATCTAAAGTAAATACTTCATGCGAATAATCTAATGTTAAACCAAGTTTTGCTCACTGTTTTCTTATGTTTTGTGCATATTCTGTTTTTCATTTTCATGCTTGTTGTAAAAATTTATCTTTACCTAATTCTTGCAAATTAAGTTTTTGTTCTTCTTTAATACGTTGTGCAACTTTAACTTGAGTGGCAATGCCAGCATGATCCATACCAGGTATAAATAAAGTATTAAAGCCTTGTAAACGTTTATAACGAATTAATAAATCTTGGATAGTACTATCTCAAGCATGACCTAAATGTAAAAGTCCCGTTACATTAGGTGGTGGTAAGATAATAGAAAATGTAGGATTAATAGAACTAACATTTGCCTTAAATAATCCAGATTTTACTCATTGCTCATAACGATCCTTTTCAATTTCAATATGATTATATTTTTTGTTTAAATTTCTATTCATTTGTTATACTCCTTTTTAAAATAAAAAAAAATTCCACAAATAGGAACGTTTCTTAACGCGGTACCATCCTAATTCATTTACAAAGTAAATGCACTTAATTATTATTTAAATTACTAGTAATATAAGTTACCTTCAAATTAAAGTTGCTTAGTTTACAGCAACCACTAAGTCTCTAAATTACCATTTAATTTTACTCTTTTATATTTTAAATTAATTATGTATTTTATTTTACATTGTTAATTTTAAAAAACAAGACATTTGAGAAAAGAAAAAATCTATCAAGTATATAGGTGCGTTGCCCCTTGGGTGCTACGCACCCACACCCCACTCACTTTAAAAAAGTGAGACAAAGGGCGTAAACGCCCACGCCAACCAAACCAAAGGTTCTGGTTGGCACCGGCAATACATACACATTTTACTTCTTAGCAAACTTTTTATTCTTATCATAACTACGTTTACCACGAACTTTAATAACATCTCTTTTATCATCTTGTAATATATTATCCAACTTATCTAATCCTACTGCTCTAATATCATCAACAGTAAACTCCAAACCTTTGTGACTGCTCATAGTCTTTAATAGTACTTAATTCACTCTTTAACGAATGAATATAATTTAAAGCACGACTATTATATCTTTGTAAATAAGACCTAGGAAATCATAAACTAAAAGTCATAGTTTCACCGCTATAACTAGGTGGTAATCCACCACGTTTAATTATTTTCTTAGTTTGTCTTTTAGAAAACACAACTTTGTTATAATCATCCACATTAGTATAAATATTTAGTTTAAACTTAACTAAAAATAACAAAATACGCATTCTTTTAACTTGTACAATATATTCTACTTTTTCACGTGCTTGTTTTGGTATTCTATCGGGGTGTTGTTCAATCATATACATAATTCCATTAAAATTATGACCTATTAACTTACAAAACATTCCTAAACTTTCTTGTGTTTCTTTAAATTCGGGTGACAAATCATTACTATTAATTTTCAAACCTAACTCATCAAAAACAAGCATATCATTCTCTTTAAAAGCATAATTACTATTTAATTGATTAAATTTAAAAACATCATCATAAGAACAACGATAACTATACTCATTACGCACTTTAATAGGAATAGGACTAACTACCCTACCTTTATGTCTTTGTGCCAAACAACAAGCAAGAGCAGATTTACCAGTACGTGGTGGTGCTGAAATAATATAACTACCTACACGTTGCAATATCTTTATATTTTTTCTAGTTATTAAAAATGGATAAAGTATTATTAATAATAAAACTCCTAAAAGTAAATAACCATATCAAGGCATTATTTCAACTCCTAACCAACTAAAAATCCAACTGCTTTTAAAAATACTCACAATGTTAAAACTTGTTCTAAACCACTAGTAAAATCAACATTTAAAACAGAACTAATAGTATCATCAAAAATACGTCTCAATAATCCATCAAGTTTAGTAAAAAACTCTCTTAATGGTTCCACGGGTAAAACTTTACCAACTACTCCATAAAGTACTCACCTAAAAGCATTACGCAAATGACCAAAAACATCATATCAACTAACTCGTTCATACTCAGGATTAAAAGGACTATTTGGTGGTACTGGTGTAACTTTTTCACTTGAAAAAACATTAATTTGACCAAAATTTAAAAATGAACGAATATTTGAAATTGATTCACCATGAACATCAAAAAATACTCTTAAATGTCTTAAATTTGGAACACGAACTGGCATAGTAACAAAATTATATAAATCTTGCTGATAAACATCATTATCAACTTTACCTTTAAAAACATATTTTGTATTACCAACATAGTCTAAAAAACTAAAAACAAAAGGGGCATTGGTTAGATAAGTTTACTTTCTTGTCTTCAAATCTGTACAAATTGATTTGGAGGCATTTTCAATCTAATAACTATTCTATCATTGTTTCAATATCTAACAAATTTTTCTAATATTTTATTAAAACTTTCCATACTTTCAAAAGTGCTACCAAACATCATTTTAAAATCTCTTTTAATTCAACGATTTAAACATTCACTAACTTGATTACCTTTAAAACCTGATAGACTTTTTGAATGAATTAGATTAGTACTTGTATTAAAAACTTTACTAACAATTTCGCTTGTATTAGCAAAACCTAAATCTGATTGAATAGTCGTAAAATTACATTGTTTAGCACTGGCTAATTCTATTTGATTAACCACATTTAACACAGTTTTGGCATTTTCACTTTTGTTTATTTTTCAGCCAACAATTGAATTACTGTACATATCAGTAGCAAAAACAACTAATAATTTTGTTTTTTTATCACCAATAATTATATTTTTAAATCATGTGCCATCCATACCAACTTTTTCAAGAAAGTTATTACTTGAAAAATTACGTTTTAATAAATCTTTATTATTTTTTAAATCACTATTTTCTACTACTCTATTTGTTGATTTAGGTTCTAATAATAATTTAATATTATTATCTTTTAATATTTGTTTTATGCTTGTTTTACTGCATTTAAGACCTTTATTTTTTATTTTTAACTCTAATCTTACTTTTTCAAAACTAGTGATATTAATGTACTTTTTTTCATTTTTAATGAGAACTATTTTGTTTATTGCTTGTATCAAATTATCATTAATTTTTGATTGATATTGCTTTTTACCTTTTTTTACTCATAAATAGTATGCTGTTTTGCTAATAGCTATGTAAACAATAATTTTATTTAATTGATGACCTTTTTGCTTATATTTTTCTACTATTAAAAAACACTTATATTTTAATAATTTACTATTTTTTCCCCTTGTTAATTTCTTTTCACAGGCTAATTGCTCCTTTAAAAGTTCTTTTTCAACCTCATCTTTTAAAGCTTGTTTTCTAAGTTTATCAATTTCTTTGTTTAATAGTTTAATTTCAATATCTTTCTTATCGATCCTGTGAGAAGTTTGGGATTTAGAAATTTTGGTGAATACATTTTCACCTTTAATTTGATATTGGTTAACCCAATTATAAATTAATACTGGAGTTGATAATTTATATTTGACTTGAATTTCATGTATTTTTAGTTTTTTATCAACTAAATACTCATTAATAACGGCTAATTTTGTTTCTTTTGAATAAACTTTATAATTCATAATTTCTCCTTCTGTATTAATTATTTTTAATTATATTACAGATTGAAAATATTAATTGGTAAACTTAAGTGACTGATGCCTATAATACTGATGATTGAAAAGGATATTGCGATTTCAAATTGGTTTTCCCAAAACATAAAACAGTTAACCATCAAGATGGTTATGTTTCAAAAACTGGTGTAAATACCAATCAAATTGAATCAGTTTGAAAACATATAAGAAGAACATTTAAAACACATATCAAAGTTGCAAAACATCATGTTTATTTATATGCCAAAGAAGCTGCATATAAATTCAACAAGATACCTAGTTTTGAAATTGTAATGCTGTGTTTAATTTAAAAATGTGGGGAGAAGTCCGTAGATACACTTTTCTCAGCATTTATGTGATAAAATTAAAAAATAGTACATAAAGGGAGAAAAGCGTTAAATTATTATAAAACTTTAATTGTAACTAAAAATAAAAAAATCATTACTTCTGCCATTCTCTAAAATCACACCAGTAACTATAATAATTGTATATTAAATGCAATAAAACTATAAATATGAATTTATTTGCTAAAATTTAATAGAATTTTTTCAACATTTTTTAAAGAAAATTTATTAAAATAAAATCTATTATTAACAAAAGGATTTTTAAAATATCATAATTATGATTTACATGATTTTATAAAAAGAAAAAAATGTATCAAATCCAAAGCAAAATCATTTTTGATTAGTTGTTGATGAAAAAGAAATTAAATTAGTTTTGTAAAAACTCTTTATTAATTGAAATTAATACAGTTAATTAAATTATTATCCATGTGGTTCAAATGTCGGATGAGATACATTTTCTACTTTAGAATTAATGATATTTTTATTTCAAGGAATCACCTTATAAAATATATAAGCACAAATAAAATCAGCTGATTTACTTAAACACGAAATCATAATTACCATTTTAATACTTAAGTCAGTTCACTGCAATAAAGCAAAGGTAATAAAAATATCAATAAATCAAATTAAAAATAGATCAGCAATACTAATAATTAAAGTATAGCCACCAGCATAAAGGAAACTAAATAATGGTTGCATCATATTAATGAAAAAATAAGTTACTGCCGAAAAAGCCATATATCAAATTGCAAGTTTCATAGTATTATTAGATAAATTTGGAAATAATACTTTTGGAACTCAAAAAGCACTACTCAAAATAATTAAAGCAATAACAGTTGAAATAGCAAAACTCAATTTTAATATCTTCTTAGCATTTTCTTTAGCAAGTACTAGTTCTCCTGAACCTAACTTGCTACCAACAGCATATCCAACTAAAGCATTATATCCCCTAAAAGTAGAATAAAAAATAGCAACAACACTACCAACAATTTGCACAGCGGCAACAACTTCAGTATCACCAAAATGAGAATATAAAGCTGTTAACATTACCACTGAAACACCAAATAATACTTGACTGGCAAATAAAGGAATAAAAGTAATAATATATTTTTTATGTAAATCTTTTGTAAATTTAAAAATATTTCAATTAGGAGCATAAATTGGTTTTTTATAAATTAAATAACCCAACAGTATAAAACATTCTACTGCTCGTGAAATAATTAAACTTATTGCTAATCCTTCAATACCTAACTGCGGTCCACCACTATATGGTAATGATAAAATACAAACTAAAAATGTATTTAAGAGTAATGAACAAATAGAAGTTATCAATGGTGTTTTAACATTACCACATGTATTCATAGTAATTGACATAATAAAAGCAAAACCTAACAATGGATAATTTCAAGCAATTAATTTACTATATTCTTCAGCAATACCAATAGCATTTTGATGAGAATTATCTTCAGCACCAAGAATTACTCCCATAATTTGTTTACTAAATAATTCTAATATTACAACAAAAAATATTGAAAAAATTAAAGTATAAAATAATTTTATATTAGTAGTTTCTTGGATTTTCTGCTTATCTTTAATACCTAAATATTGAGCAGTAAAAATATTACCGGTAGCAACAATGGCAAAAAAGATATATCAAACCATATCATAAATATTACTTGATGATGCAACTCCAGCAATAGCATCATCATTTCCAAATTGACCAACCACAAAATTATTCATTAAGTTTATTAATGTTTCAATTAAAGATTGTGCACAAATTGGAATCATAAATAATAATGCCATTTTATAAAAGTTTAAATTATCTTTGTTTAACGTTTTCATATCATCTCACCCAATTTAAAAATTTAATATAATAAAAAAATATATTAATGTTATTATTTAATATTTTGTTATATTTTTAACGAATAATTGCTTGAAATTTTTTCTTTAATATTTCTTGAATAATACTTATTTGTCCACTTACTTTTGTTTCATCTAATTGTTCTTCTTGACTATTAAATTTCAAATTAAAAGTTAATGAATGTTGATGTTGTGATTTTAATTTTTCATCATTATAAAAATCTACTAATGATATTTTTTCTAAAAAATCAATATTTGCAAATATTATAGCATTTTTTACATCAGAAAATTGAATATCACTATTAACAATAATTGATACATCACGACTTAAAGCATTAAATTTTGATCAAATCTTAAATTTAGAAACTACTTTTCGTTGTTCTTCTATGATTTTAACTAACTTACTACAATTAATTTCTGCTAAGAATATTTTTTCAACATTCATTATTTTTTCAGTTTGTGGATGCAGTGCGCCAATAGTAGCAATATGTTCTTGCTCATAAAAAATATCTGCGCTTAAATACGGATGCATTAAAGAATTATTATTTGTTTTATAAACAATAGAGTTAAATAAATTTGGCATAACTTTTGCTAAAAAACCATCTAAAAAACCTTTAATAAAATAATAAGTATTATTAGTAATTTTATTAGTATTAATTTTTGGTCAAAAATTATCCATAATCATAAAAGCTAAATGATGATTATCATCAGTTTCATGACCTGTATAAATAGTTTCATCAGTAAAAATTTTTAATTGTGTTTCTTTACGTGCATAATTATATTGACAAATTTTTAATAAACTATCTGTCAAACTAAAACGCATAACTTCTCTTGTCAATGTCAACGGTGCTTCTAATTTTACAGGTATTTTATATTTAAAAAAATTAAAATCATTTAATCTCTGCATACTTGTTAAACTATATGTTTTTACTTGATTAAAACCATAACTTGTTAAATGTTGTCTTCACTTCATCATTAAATTTTCCATTGCCGTTGGTGACTTAAATGATGCATTAAATTGTGGCTTAATAACTGGTAATTTATCATAACCAAATATTCTGGCAACTTCTTCACTAAAATCATTAGGATTATTTAAATCACTGCGATGATTAGGAACTGTTACTTTTAAAATTTCTTGATTTTTTGAATCAATTTCAATTCGACAACCAATAATAGTCAAATAATTAATTATTTCATTAACCTCAAAATTTGTACCTAAAATTTTATTAATAAAATTAAAATTAAAATTAATTACTTTTGTTTTAACTTGATAAGGAACATCATTACTAAAACCAGTAATTTCATATTTAACTTGTAATTGCCCTAAAATAAACAAATAACGTTGTAAAGCAATTAAATAATAATCAGGAACAACTGGTCTTGTTAAACGCTCTAATAATGTATTAATAAGAGTACCATGTCGCTTTGCTTGTTTACTCATTAAGATAACATCAGGATTAATTGAAAATATAAAAACTTCTTGTGAACTTGGTTTAACTTCATATTCAATATTATGACTAACTCCTAAAACACTAAAAGCTAAATATTTATCGTGTAATAAAATATCACCCTCTTTAATTTGCAAATTACCTTCTGGATATGATTTAGGTGAAATATTTAAAGACGGTTTTTTTAAAACATCAGCACTAAAAGTAATTAAGGGTTGACCCAATTCTAACATTACTAAATGAATAATATCTTCTGATAAAGTTTTGGGTACAATATTTGCAAGTTGTAGTGTTCTTCTAATTCAAATTGGTGTTATTAGAGATTTATCATCAAATGCAATCTTTAATGTTGCTAAAGCTTGAATTTTACCATTAAGAACACTAACTTGATTTTTATTATCTAATTTTCCTATGCTACTAACTTCCATATTTTTTAAAGGAATTTTAAAATAACCACTTAATTCTCTAGCAATACTATAAATCCCCAAACAATCACTACGATTTACTGTTAAATCAATAAAAAAAATTGTATCATCTAAATTTAAATATTGTAATGGATTAATATTGCCAACCATTGCATCATCTGGTAAATGAATAATACCACTTAATTCTTCTTTATTCTGAACAATACCGCTTAATCCTAATTCTGTTAATGAACAAAGCATTCCTGAAGAAACTACATCTTGAATTGTTCTTTCAACAATAGTAAGACCATTACCTAAAACACTTCCTATCCTTGCTACAACAACTTTAATACCAATAACTACATTTGGCGCACCACAAATTATAGTTAACATTTCAGTACCTACTGTTACTTCACAAATATTTAATTTATTCGATTTAGGATGTTTAGTAATTTTAGTAATTTGACCAACAACTAAGTTTGTATTACTGAACATTAAATTTTTTACTTGATCAACCTCAAAACCTAAACTATTTAAAGCATCAACGATTTCATAATCTTTAATGCTATTAATATTCAATAACTGCGAAATGATTTTACGTGAAACTATCATTTTATTTTATACTCCTTTTAATTTTTAAAATTGTTTTAAGAATCGAAAATCATTATTATAAAATAATCTGATATCGTCAATGCCATATTTAATCATAGTAATTCTTTCAATACCTACACCAAAGGCAAAACCTGCTGTTGTTTCATCTAAACCTGCAGCAATAAAAACATTTGGGTGAATCATACCAGCACCTAAAACTTCAATTCAACCAGTATATTTACATAATGAACAACCTTCTGTATTACATTTTGGGCAACTTACATCTACTTCAACTGAAGGCTCCGTAAATGGGAAATAACTAGGACGTAATCTTGTTTTAGTTTCCATACCAAAAAATTGCTGACAAAAATAATTTAATGTTCATTTTAAATTTGCAAAAGTAATATTAGATCCAACTAAAAACCCATCAACTTGCATAAATTGATGAGAATGAGTAACATCATCATCATCTTTTCGATAAACATTTCCTAAACTAATAATAGCCGTGGTTTCTTTTGAATTTTTATCTTGCTCGCTAAGAATGCGTGCAGTCATATTTGTAGCGTGTGTTCTTAATAATCAACGATTAAGTTTATCATTATTATTTTCAAGATAAAAAGTATCTTGCATATCTCTTGCTGGATGATCAAATGGTAAATTTAAGCGATTAAAATTATATTCTTCATTTTCTACTTCGTTACCACTAATGATTTGATAACCCATATTTTTAAAAATTTCAGATATCTCAGTAACGGTTTTTATTAGAGGATTGATGTGACCAATATTAAAATCAATACCCGGTAGTGTTAAATCGATTTCTGAAGATTTAAGACGTTCATTAATATTCTCTTTCTCAATTTCATTAAATTTTTTTATTATATATTCATTAATTTCTTTTTTTAACTTATTAGTTGATTGACCAATTTCAATTCTAAAATTATGAGGAAACTTTTCTAAAGATTTTAATATATTATTAATATCCGAATTTTTACCTAAATATTGTGATTTTAAAACTTGTAATTTATGTAAATCAGCAACTTCATCAATATTATTAAATGCTTGATGTCTAATAATTTCTAATCTTTTTTTTAAATCGTTAACCGCTAACATTCTATTCCTCCATTAATTTGTTAATATGTATAATTAAATTTTGCTTTTCTTCCTTTATGTACTATTTTTTAATTTTATCACATAAATGCTGAGAAAAGCGTATCTACGGACTTCTCTCCACATTTTTAAATTAAACACAGCATTACAATTTCAAAACTAGGTATCTTGTTGAATTTATATATATGCAGCTTCTTTGGCATATAAATAAACATGATGTTTTGCAACTTTGATATGTGTTTTAAATGTTCTTCTTATATGTTTTCAAACTGATTTAATTTGATTGGTATTTACACCAGTTTTTGAAACATAACCATCTTGATGGTTAACTGTTTTATGTTTTGGGAAAACCAATTTGAAATCGCAATATCCTTTTCAATCATCAGTATATACATGACATTTTGAAGAAATGTGGCTTCTTGCAAAATTCAAAAGACTTTTACTTTTTGCATTTTTCAATACTTTCACAATTAAATTATTAGTTGTTTTTTCATAAATGCCAACAATCAATGTTTTATTTTTCAAGAATCTTCCGTTTTTTAAAAGCCATATGTGAAAGATACATTTCATCAATTTGCACTGTGCCTTCAACAATAAATTGAGGTTCTTGTTTTGCAATACGTGTTCTAATTTTATGACCCATTCTCCATGCTGTTTTTAAGGTCACTCCCAATTCTTTTGAAACATCAGTTGACGGAATTCCATGTTTGGTGTTTATTCATCTAAAGATGAGGTAAAATCATGATCTTAAAGATGTTTGTGACTTTGAAAATATGGTACCCGTGAGAATACTAAATGTTTGATTACATTTCAAACATCTTATTCTTTTTAAATCAGAAGTATTCAAATTAAAACTAGAACACCTAATACATTTGTTTTCTTTCAAATTTGCTATATATGCAAGACATTGCTGTTCAGTTTGAAAAGCATTGTTGAACTCATTCAGTTTCATTGTTCCCTCCACAAGTACATGTGGGGAGAAGTCCATTAAATTTTTATAATTTAAAATAAGTATAATTTATTTTAATATATAAGCAATACGTTACTATTGCTACACTTGTTGCTAAATTTAATGATTCAACATTGAAAGAAGTTGGAATAAAAATATTACTATTAATTTTATCTTTATACTTTTTATTAATGCCTTGCCCTTCATTGCCAAATAAAAAAGCATTCTTTTGCTTAAAGGTAATTTTAGATAAATTAGTACTATTATCTTCATGTAGAAATGTACCATAAATCATATAATTTGCATTTTTTACTTTTAATAAAAATTGATCAAAATTTTCATAATACACATTAGTATAAAAAATAGCTCCTTGACTTGCACTAATTACTTTGTGATTATATAAATCAACACTTTCATTTGATAAATATACTTCAGAAATATTGAAAGCAGTAACACTGCGTAAAATATTTCCTAAATTACCTGGATCTTGAATTGTATCAATTAGAATAATATTAGAAGAATAAAAATAATTTAAAGGTTTAACAATATTACAAACGCCAATTATTGGTTGTGGTGTTTTTTGTTGTGAAATTTTTTTAATAATCATACTACTTACAACAATAACTTCAATATTATTACAATCTTTTAATAAATTTGCATATTTGTCTAAATACTTCTCATCAACATATACTGCAAGCAATCTTTTTTTTAATAATGCAATACTAATTAAATGTTCTCCTTCAATTAAAAACATTTTTTTAAAATTGCGATGTTTTCTTTCATGTAATAAAACTAATTCTTGAATTATTGGATTTTTAAGTGAAGTTATTTGTTTCATCCATAACTCCTTGTTTTAATATTTTTTGACAATCTTGAAAATCTGGACAATATTGAGCAACAAAATTTCAAAATATTTTTTGATGATGAGCATAAATTATATGCGTTAACTCATGAATTATAACATAATCAATTACAGCATAATCAAAATGAATTAATTTATAATTAAGTGTAATAATTTTAGTATTTGGTTGACAAACACCTCATTTATTTAACATCGAACGAATTTTTAGTACTGAAAACTGAATATTCATAATTTCTGATCAATATTGTAAACGACTCATAAAAATATTTTTTGATTCTTCTTTTAAAAACTTTTGAATTTTAATTAATATTTGCTTATCATCTTGAATATTTGTGCATACTACCAAATTATTAAATTCAAAATAAATAATGGTTTTTTTTGAATGATACTTAGTAATTAATTGATATTTTTTACTTAAAAAATAAAGATAACTGTCATTATTATTATTAATAATATTAGGTTTTACTATAGTTTTCTTTTTTAAAATTTTAGGTAAACTTTTTAAAATGAAATCTTCAATTAATTTTTCTTGCATAAAAAATGGAGCACTAATAATAATTTGATTATTACGCACTTTTAAATACATATGTTTTTGCTGTTTATATATAATAATGTACTCTCATTTTGTATTATTATAATTGAAAATTTTAACATTAGTCATTTTAATCTCCTAAATAAAACTATCACTTATTTCCATTAATAATTTTGTGATTGTCGTAAATGATTTATTTCATTTTTATAAATATAACAAGAAATAATGTCTTCACTATTAAAGTTACATTTTTTACCAATTGTAAAATAAATATTTAATAATTCAAAAAAATCATTACTTGATTTTGATTTAAAAAAAATTGTAACAAAAGCAAATAAATCAATGAATGCAAGATTAAGATCTTGATAATTTGTTTTTTCTGAAAAACTAAAATTTTTAAAATCAATATTAAGGCTATTACCAATACTAAGAATAAAATGAAGACTATCAATATATTCTTCAAGCATTACTGATTTTTCACTACTCGGTTTTGAACTTCAATATTTAAAACATCTTTGTTCATTTGCAAATTCACCTAATTCAACTAAAAGTGCTAAAAATCTAGAATTTAATGTTTTAATATCGCTAACACCACGATTAATAATGATTTTTTTATCTAACTCATTTTGAAGTTGGATAATTCTTGAAAATTGTTTTGAATTTAACATAATTAACTCACTTTCTTTTTTTAATTATTAATTAAGATTTCATTATTTTTTTATCTTTTAAATTTAATTTTTTATAAAATTTTGTAATTAATCATTTTTTATCTTTGTAAATAGGATTAATTTTTGTTCCTTTTTCTAAATAAAAAGGAGATAAAGTTTTTATAATAAAAATATACGTTAAAACTAATAATGAAATACCAACAACAGACATAAATGTAAAACGTAAAATTGGTAACCACACTGAAGTATCTAATACTTTTTTACCAAAACTTGCTGTATAACCAGCATTACCAATAAATAAGTAATTAGTACCAAAAGAAGTATTAAAAATAAAAACACCACTACCAAATAAAGTTAAATATAATATACTTTTTTTGATATATATTTTGTCATATTCAATATGACCATATAAATATAAAAGTAAATAAGAAAAAAGAATAATAATATGAATAAAATAATAATTTCAATAAAGAAAATGCTGTGGACCAAAAACTCATTTTGTTTTATCTGGTAATAAAAATGCCAAAATAACAGGACCAATTAAAGGAAAGGTAATATTAAACAAACTTTTATTTGGAATAATTAATAATATACCACTAGTAATATTTAATACTGAACATAATTGAAAAGGAAAATAATCATACCATTGATAATTATCACCATTCAATCCATGAACAATATAAAAACTAATATATAAAACTATTTGAAAAATACCTAAACTACATTTAAAACTATAACACTTACTTAAATTAGCATAAAACCTTTTAAAAATAAATAAACTAATTATCAAGAATAATGATATAGATAAGCCAATTCAATAATACATACCAAATAAAGGATTAATAACTGCTTGTGGATTACCATCAAAAAATGCAAGAAAAACAAATTGCATAATAGCCCCCTCTTTTTTAAATTTCTTTCTTATTTTTATACTAAGAAGCGAATTTATTTTTTTAATTTTACCATTAAATATATTATAAAACAAAGTTTGTGATAAAAAAATATTCTTTGAAATTTATATAAAATTTGGGAGCGTGGCGAAGATGTCTATAACAAAAAATTTTTAAAAATAGCTCCTTTCTTTTTTAAACCCTTGAATTAAAAATAAATGATAAAAGACGATAGACTTACTGCATAACGTTTTTAAGTTTTAATGATAAATTATAAAATCCTGCAATTAAATTAAATCTTAAAAATATTCGTTTTCTGGCTTTTCTAAATTTATAACCAATAATCTTAAAACATTTTAAAAATGCAAAAACATGTTCAATTTTTCTACGAGTTTTATTAATAATCTTATTAAAGATTTTGGTTTTATTTGTTTTAGGATTATTTTTGCTAATTTTAATGGGTAAAAATGTATTAGCATGAATTTTTTGTAAACCTTGATAACCTTTATCTGCAAGAATTATAGTTTCTGGTAAAAACTTTAACTTTGAATTCTTAAAAGTTTTAAAATCATGATTTTTACCAATATCAGAAAAAATATTTAAAATTTCATTAGTATTTGCATTAATTACGGTTTGAAACTTAACAGTATGCATTCATTTTTTACCAGAAAATCAATCTTTTTGGTTATATTTTGGTCGTTCTGTTTCTACCTCTGTTACATCAATTATCAAAATTTTATTTTTTAATTCTTCTTTTTAAAAAAATATTTTTATTTGTTAAATTATTAAACTTATTATTCTTTATTAAAATATCTTCAATTGAACGAATATTTCGTAAAGCAGTAGTATCAACCATACCATACTCAGCACCAATACTATGATATGTACGATTTTCATATAAATATCTTAAACTCATTACTAGTCGATCTTCTATTGACATTTTATATGGCCTTCCACCAATAGTAGTTTTGAGTTTTTGATGTTCTAATAAAATATTTAAAATTTCGTTAAAAACGAGTTTATTAATACCCACTATTTTACGAAAATATTGATCAGATTTATCTTTTAATTCAAAATATGTCATAAAGTTTATCCTTAACTATTCAAATTTTATTTTAATAATAACAAAAAAATAAAAAGTTAACTAGTTATGCAGTAAGTCTGATAATAAAATCTTGTCTTTTTTTGTAATTGTAAAATTTTAAAATTTTTATTATTAACAACCTTTAAATATCTACTACACGCAGTGACCAAGTAGGAGAAAGTTAATAATTAATAATCTTCTTTAACACTATTATCAACACGTGTTAGAACCTGTTTAGAATCTTTTTAATAAAATTGAAATAAAGGAAAGAACAACCATTTGTAAACTAGTATTTAATTTTCTTTCACAATTTTTTCATAATCTTCTACATTTTTCTAATCAAGCAAAACTTCGCTCTACAACTCATCTTTTTGGTAATACTACAAAAGAATGTAATTCATTACGTTTTACAACTTCAACATTCGCATTTATAATTGTTTTGATTGCAGAAGCAAATTTTTCACCAGTATAACCAGCATCTACTATTATTTTTTGAACTGTAGAAAGATTTTCTTTTTCATTTTGAATCATTATTATAGCACTATTACGATCTGTTTTTTCTGCTGTAGTTACGTAAATTGCATGTGGTAAACCTTGAGAATCAACAGCAATATGACGTTTTATTCCTGAAATCTTTTTACCAGCATCATAACCTTTGTTTTTAGTAGTATCTGTATTTTTAACACTTTGTGAATCAATTATACAAAAACTGGTTTTTTCTTTTCGATGATTATTGATACGAACTTTTCTAACTAATTTTTTTTAAAATTAATTGTCATATGCTAGGTTCTTTACCATTATTTTTACTTCAAATTTGAAAATAATAATATACAGTTTGTCATTTTGGAAAATTTTTTGGTAACATTCTTCATTGACAACCACTTTTTAATACATATAAAACTGCACAAAATACTTCATATAAATCTAAATTTCTTGGTTTTGTTTTCTTTTTGACATTTTCTAAAATTAATCTTATGTTCTCAAATTGTTCTTTAGTGACATGACTTGGATAATTTTTATGCATATATACCTCTTATTTTAAAATATATAGTAATTTTACCTTATTCTCTAAAAGATTCTAAACAGGTTCTTAGGGAATTAAAAAAGTGAACTACAACACAGTTGTTAAAAATAGTAGCTAAAACATGTGGACTTGCATGGATAAATAATAAGTGGAGTGATACCTAATAAAATATACTAACCAGTAATGGTAATTCTTGGGGTGGGAGCGAATTGGAAACTAGTATATATAGACCTGCTAGGGAACCTATTATATTCTTATATAAGAACATTATAAATCAATTAGTTATTTTATTATATTCTTATTATTTAACCAACCTTACCACCTCCAAGTGAGTAAGTGTTGGTTTTATTTTTTATTTTTTTTGAAAAATTTTTTGGGCGAGAAAATAAATTTAAAACTTGTAAAAAAAATTAAGCGGTGCCGGTTCAATTAAAATATTAATAGACTTACTGCATAACGTTTTTAAGTTTTAATGATAAATTATAAAATCCTGCAATTAAATTAAATCTTAAAAATATTCGTTTTCTGGCTTTTCTAAATTTATAACCAATAATCTTAAAACATTTTAAAAATGCAAAAACATGTTCAATTTTTCTACGAGTTTTATTAATAATCTTATTAAAGATTTTGGTTTTATTTGTTTTAGGATTATTTTTGCTAATTTTAATGGGTAAAAATGTATTAGCATGAATTTTTTGTAAACCTTGATAACCTTTATCTGCAAGAATTATAGTTTCTGGTAAAAACTTTAACTTTGAATTCTTAAAAGTTTTAAAATCATGATTTGGCATCAGTTACTTAAGTTTACCAATTAATATTTTCAATCTGTAATATAATTAAAAATAATTAATACAGAAGGAGAAATTATGAATTATAAAGTTTATTCAAAAGAAACAAAATTAGCCGTTGTTAATGAGTATTTAGTTGATAAAAAACTAAAAATACATGAAATTCAAGTCAAATATAAATTATCAACTCCAGTATTAATTTATAATTGGGTTAACCAATATCAAATTAAAGGTGAAAATGCATTCACCAAAATTTCTAAATCCCAAACTTCTCACAGGATCGATAAGAAAGATATTGAAATTAAACTATTAAACAAAGAAATTGATAAACTTAGAAAACAAGCTTTAAAAGATGAGGTTGAAAAAGAACTTTTAAAGGAGCAATTAGCCTGTGAAAAGAAATTAACAAGGGGAAAAAATAGTAAATTATTAAAATATAAGTGTTTTTTAATAGTAGAAAAATATAAGCAAAAAGGTCATCAATTAAATAAAATTATTGTTTACATAGCTATTAGCAAAACAGAATACTATTTATGAGTAAAAAAAGGTAAAAAGCAATATCAATCAAAAATTAATGATAATTTGATACAAGCAATAAACAAAATAGTTTTCATTAAAAATGAAAAATAAAGGTCTTAAATGCAGTAAAACAAGCATAAAACAAATATTAAAAGATAATAATATTAAATTATTATTAGAACCTAAATCAACAAATAGAGTAGTAGAAAATAGTGATTTAAAAAATAATAAAGATTTATTAAAACGTAATTTTTCAAGTAAGTTATTACTTGAAAAAGTTGGTATGGATGGCACATGATTTAAAAATATAATTATTGGTGATAAAAAAACAAAATTATTAGTTGTTTTTGCTACTGATATGTACAGTAATTCAATTGTTGGCTGAAAAATAAACAAAAGTGAAAATGCCAAAACTGTGTTAAATGTGGTTAATCAAATAGAATTAGCGAGTGCTAAACAATGTAATTTTACGACTATTCAATCAGATTTAGGTTTTGCTAATACAAGCGAAATTGTTAGTAAAGTTTTTAATACAAGTACTAATCTAATTCACTCAAAAAGTCTATCAGGTTTTAAAGGTAATCAAGTTAGTGAATGTTTAAATCGTTGAATTAAAAGAGATTTTAAAATGATGTTTGGTAGCACTTTTGAAAGTATGGAAAGTTTTAATAAAATATTAGAAAAATTTGTTAGATATTGAAACAATGATAGAATAGTTATTAGATTGAAAATGCCTCCAAATCAATTTGTACAGATTTGAAGACAAGAAAGTAAACTTATCTAACCAATGCCAGTATTAAATCTGAAGATTTAATGAAAATAGTTAAAGAAAATGTTGATATTAACAATTCTATTCTTTTTACTGATGAATATCGTGGATATTATAAAATGAATAAAATTTTACCACATGAATAAGTTAATCACAAAAAATATTTTTCTTATAATGGTATTCATACAAATACAATAGAAAGTTTTTGAGCAATATTAAAAAGAGGTTTTATCGGCCAATTTCATTGAGTTTCAAAAAAATGACTCCAATCTTATTTAAATGAATTTTGTTTTAAATATAATAACCGTAAAGAAAAAATCACATTTAAAAATATCATAATTAAATTATTTATTAAGAATTAAGTGTTAACCAATAAGCGTAAAATTCCGTATATTTTTATCAATAAATGTTCAACTTCACTCTTTAATAGGTTCATTTGATACTTTAATACGATTACTTCTAAACATAGAATTTTGTAATCTTTCATATCGATATGTTAATTGCTTTTCTGTTAAAGTTTCTTTTTCTTCAGCCATTATTATTTCATCTGTTCTTGAACCTAAAAAACTTGACCCACCCGCTTCTTTTCCAAAAATCTTATTACCATTAGCATAACCAATAAAATCAATTTGCTGATTATTAGGAAAAATAATACATCCACCATCCTTAGTAATTTTTCATTTAATACCATGGGTATTATTATACGGAATTTTACGCTTATTGGTTAACACTTAATTCTTAATAAATAATTTCGGAATTTTACGCTTATTGGTTAACACTTAATTCTTAATAAATAATTTAATTATGATATTTTTAAATGTGATTTTTTCTTTACGGTTATTATATTTAAAACAAAATTCATTTAAATAAGATTGGAGTCATTTTTTTGAAACTCAATGAAATTGGCCGATAAAACCTCTTTTTAATATTGCTCAAAAACTTTCTATTGTATTTGTATGAATACCATTATAAGAAAAATATTTTTTGTGATTAACTTATTCATGTGGTAAAATTTTATTCATTTTATAATATCCACGATATTCATCAGTAAAAAGAATAGAATTGTTAATATCAACATTTTCTTTAACTATTTTCATTAAATCTTCAGATTTAATACTTTTATTTTTTGCATGAAATAATTTAACATTACCATTTCGTTCAATAATGCCAACAACACACTCTTTACTAGTTCCTCTACCACGTAATGAGTTATTTTTATTATCAACATCATTATATTTACGCGGTTTTCCACCCACATATGTTTCATCCATCTCTAATATTTTTGCTAATAATTTAATCTCATCATTAGCCATTGCCTTTCTAATTTTATGCATCATTTTTCATACAGTTGCTAAACGTAAATTTAAGTCTCTTGAAGCTTGAGATGATGATAAACTTTTTTTAGCATTAGCCATTAATACTATTAAAATAAATCACTTTTGAAGTGGTACACGTGTATGATGAAAAATAGTTTGAGCAGTTACACTAAAAGACTTATGACATTTTTTGCATTTATAACGCGACTCTTTTAAAACAGAGTTAACTTTTTCACTAAAACAAAAAAGACATTTTGGTTTGTTATTTCATCTTATTTCTTCTAAAAATTTTATACAAGATTCTTGGTTTGGAAATTTATTTATTATGTCTAAAATATTCATTTTCAATCACCTTTAATTAGATTTTATTTTACTAATATCTAATTATAGTTTTCAGAAATAATAATGTATATAAGTTATTGCCAATAAACGTAAAATTCCGTTATTATAAATTAATATCATATTTATCTAGTAAAACTTGACAAACATTCATTAATGCACCAATAGTAGTTTCACTATGGGTATTTTCATATCTTCTTACTTCTTGAACACTGCTATCACTAAAATTACAGCAAATAAATAAATCAAATGCTAAACAATTTCAAGTTTTTCTTGTACCACGTGCTGTTGGTATAAAACGATAAAAACAATTAGTAGTAAAATATTCTGCTCATTCATCACCAACAAATGCTTTAAAAATATCTCAACTAAAACCATAATTATTATCACTAAAATTAAGATCATATTTTTTATTTAGTTGTGCATAACTACTAATGAATGGTATATTTTCTCCTTAGTTAACATATATAAGTTAAAATTTAATTATTAATAAATTTAGAAAGGAAATAAAAAATGTTATTATTTCAAAATCATTTTAATTGAGAACAACATTATTTTAATCAAGATGAATTAAATTTAAAACAAACACAAAAGTTATTTAAACAAATAGATGATAAACTATGAAATGAATGTGATAAATCTATATATAAACCATGTAAATTTAGAAAAAGAAAATTAAAAACAAAAAAAGGCCTATTAACTTATAAGCGACGTATTTGTACATATTATAACTCAAAAACACAAAAAATTGAATATATATCATTGTTAGATATATATCTTGATGTTAAAAAGTATAGTAAATTAGCACCAGATGTTATTAAGCAAATTTTAAAATATTTTGCTGATGATAAAAAATATCGTGATGTTTGTGATACTTTTATTGAAGATTTAATAAGTACTAGTACAGTTTGTAGAACATATCAAAAATTTGAATTACCAAAAGCTAATATCCCTAAAATACATTACAACCAAATCAAACTTTATATATAAATATTGATGATGGTCATAGAAAATTTAAGTTTAATGAAAAACACAATACTAAGAATTGTAAAAAATGTTCTATGAGATTAATAGTATTTTGTACTGGTAAAAAGAAAAATGGAAAATTAATTAATAAAAGAGCTGTATGTAAAATAAGAGTATCAAAAACAGAAATTCGTGCAGAAAAAACAGCTAAATTAATCGAAACATATGGTAATTTATATTTTGAAAACTTTGAGCAAGCAAATTTAATAGTTTGTGGAGATAGTTGCAAAATGAATTAGAAAAACTGCTCAAATTTTAAATGCTAAATTTATTTTCCAAAGGTCAATATTATGAATTAATTGATTTTTTACAATTGTTAATTTTACAATATAAAAAAATAAAAGTTGGTTATTTTATTAATGCAAAAGATGGTGTACTAAACCAAACATTAGTTGAAAATATTGGTTGTTTTACTGAAACTAATATTAAACAAATTTTAAAGCATATGATTGGTGATAGAACTTATAACATTGATATGTATACAAAAATGGTTAATTTTAAATGCTATCAAATAAATACAGCCATACAATTATTGTAAATTAAAAACTTCAATTGAAAAATAATTAAAAATAAAATAAAACTTATTAAATTTTAATTTAATAAAAATTTTTGAATTATATAACTAAGTATTATTGTTGACTAATATTTGTTAAGTGTTAAAGATTAACATACAATTGCATATTGAAGTCTAAATTATTCTCGTCTAACTTTATAATTTATAGACATTTAATGAATATTATAGACAACATCGGTATGCTCCCTAAAATTTTGCAATTATTTATTTTGCTAAAGCAGATTTTGACGCCAAAACTAATTTCTCAAATTCTTCTGGTTGATTAATTGATAACTCAGACAATATTTTACGATTAAGATTAATATTAGCTTTATTTAAGCCATCAATAAAACGTGAATATGATAAATCATAATTACGAACAGCTGCATTAATTCTTTGAATTCATAACTTGCGAAACTCACGTTTACAATTTTTACGATCACGATAAGCATATGCTAATGAGTTGATTACCTGTTCATTTGCTGTACGATATAAACTATGTTTTGCCCCATAATATCCTTTTGCTGCTTTTAGTATTTTTTTACGACGATGATTAGTTGTATAACCGCCTTTAACTCTAGCCATTTATTTTGTCACCTTCCTAAATTAAATCTTTTAAACGCTTATAGTCAGAAGCAGATACTTCACTTCACCCACGTAATTGACGTTTTTGTTTTGTTGTTTTATTTTGAGCTAAGTGAGAAACAAAAGCACCACTACGCATTCATTTACCACTTCCTGTTACTTTAATTCTTTTTTTTAAAGCTTTTTTTGTTTTCATTTTTGGCATATTTTACCTCCTATTGTTAATTTTCTTGATTTTTCTTTTTTGGAAAAAGATAAATAGTTTGTATATTTTTTTCTTTTTTATCAAAGTTTTTATCATAAATACAAATATCTTCTAATTCTTTATAAAATTTTGTAATTACTTCAAATCCTGCTTTAGGATTATGTAATTCACGACCACGATATTTTAATGTAACTTTTACTTTGTTACCATTACTTAGAAACTTACGAGCCTTATTTGCCTTTGTTTTAATGTCATTATTATCAATAACAACACTTAGTCGAATTTCTTTTTCTTCAACAATTGTTAATTTTTGTGCTTTTTTAACTTCTTTTTCCTTTTTTTGTTGTTCAAAACGATATGTATCAAATTTAAACATTTTACAAACAGGTGGTTTAGCATTTGGTGATATACATAATAGGTCATATCCTAAATCTTCTGCTTTTTTTAAAGCATCATTTTTTTTCATTAAACCATAATTAGTACCATCATTACCAATTAATAAAAATTCATAAAAGGGAATATTACTATTTCATAAATTATCATTATTTTTAAAAGCCATACATACCTCCTTTAATTTGCATAAATAAAAGTGTGCTAAAAAGCACACTCACCACTACAAAACTTTATTTTAAAAATAAAAATTTAAAGCATTGAACCTATAACAACTTAGTTATCAGGTGAGCGTAAAAACTACTTTCTTTATGTCAAGTATTATTATATTAGATTTTTAATAAATTACAAGATTTTTTTAATATGTTAGTACATAAATTTAAATAAAAATAAAAAAACTTACTATATAATTATCCAGCAAATCTTTTATTTTTATTAATTTTAATACTAATTATTTATATATAAACCTATCTTTTATTAAAATTTTTAGCTGTATATAAAATTCCTTGCGATCCAGTAGCATAAATTGAACCATCTGGACCAACTGCTAAAGCAAAAATATGATCATCAGTATTTTTTATTCCAGATAATTCAGAACATAAATCTGTACCTTCTATTTTTTTATATACTTTATTGGAGTCAATACCAACAAATAAATTATTATCTCTATCAATGACTAAACGTTTAACCTCGTGGTTTGGGTTTGTTTCTAATATTACCTCATATATTATATATTCCATTCTTTATCTTATAAAGATGACCATTTCAAGAACCAGCAAAAACAGTATTATCCTTGTCAACCACTAAACTATCAATTTGATGTCCATCATTTATTTGTTGAAATATTCCAAAAGTTTCACTTATTTTATCAGTTTTATAAATTATTCCACGATCATCATCACCAGCATAAATTGAACCATCTGGACCAACTGCTAAACTTCTAATATGATCACCATTTGTTCCTTGCATTAAACTAGTGCTTCCATTTTTACTGATTTTGCATACACCAGTATCACTACCAACATAAACATTATCTTCATTATCAATTACTAAGAACCTGTTTAGAATCTTTTTAATAAAATTGAAATAAAGGAAAGAACAACCATTTGTAAACTAGTATTTAATTTTCTTTCACAATTTTTTCATAATCTTCTACATTTTTCTAATCAAGCAAAACTTCGCTCTACAACTCATCTTTTTGGTAATACTACAAAAGAATGTAATTCATTACGTTTTACAACTTCAACATTCGCATTTATAATTGTTTTGATTGCAGAAGCAAATTTTTCACCAGTATAACCAGCATCTACTATTATTTTTTGAACTGTAGAAAGATTTTCTTTTTCATTTTGAATCATTATTATAGCACTATTACGATCTGTTTTTTCTGCTGTAGTTACGTAAATTGCATGTGGTAAACCTTGAGAATCAACAGCAATATGACGTTTTATTCCTGAAATCTTTTTACCAGCATCATAACCTTTGTTTTTAGTAGTATCTGTATTTTTAACACTTTGTGAATAAATTATACAAAAACTGGTTTTTTCTTTTCGATGATTATTGATACGAACTTTTCTAACTAATTTTTTTTAAAATTAATTGTCATATGCTAGGTTCTTTACCATTATTTTTACTTCAAATTTGAAAATAATAATATACAGTTTGTCATTTTGGAAAATTTTTTGGTAACATTCTTCATTGACAACCACTTTTTAATACATATAAAACTGCACAAAATACTTCATATAAATCTAAATTTCATGGTTTTGTTTTCTTTTTGACATTTTCTAAAATTAATCTTATGTTCTCAAATTGTTCTTTAGTGATATGACTTGGATAATTTTTATGCATATATACCTCTTATTTTAAAATATATAGTAATTTTACCTTATTCTCTAAAAGATTCTAAACAGGTTCTTAGAAAAGTTCGTATCAATAATCATCGAAAAGAAAAAACCAGTTTTTGTATAATAGACTTACTGCATAACGTTTTTAAGTTTTAATGATAAATTATAAAATCCTGCAATTAAATTAAATCTTAAAAATATTCGTTTTCTGGCTTTTCTAAATTTATAACCAATAATCTTAAAACATTTTAAAAATGCAAAAACATGTTCAATTTTTCTACGAGTTTTATTAATAATCTTATTAAAGATTTTGGTTTTATTTGTTTTAGGATTATTTTTGCTAATTTTAATGGGTAAAAATGTATTAGCATGAATTTTTTGTAAACCTTGATAACCTTTATCTGCAAGAATTATAGTTTCTGGTAAAAACTTTAACTTTGAATTCTTAAAAGTTTTAAAATCATGATTTTTACCAATATCAGAAAAAATATTTAAAATTTCATTAGTATTTGCATTAATTACGGTTTGAAACTTAACAGTATGCATTCATTTTTTACCAGAAAATCAATCTTTTTGGTTATATTTTGGTCGTTCTGTTTCTACCTCTGTTACATCAATTATCAAAATTTTATTTTTTAATTCTTCTTTTTAAAAAAATATTTTTATTTGTTAAATTATTAAACTTATTATTCTTTATTAAAATATCTTCAATTGAACGAATATTTCGTAAAGCAGTAGTATCAACCATACCATACTCAGCACCAATACTATGATATGTACGATTTTCATATAAATATCTTAAACTCATTACTAGTCGATCTTCTATTGACATTTTATATGGCCTTCCACCAATAGTAGTTTTGAGTTTTTGATGTTCTAATAAAATATTTAAAATTTCGTTAAAAACGAGTTTATTAATACCCACTATTTTACGAAAATATTGATCAGATTTATCTTTTAATTCAAAATATGTCATAAAGTTTATCCTTAACTATTCAAATTTTATTTTAATAATAACAAAAAAATAAAAAGTTAACTAGTTATGCAGTAAGTCTAATTTATTCACAAAGTGTTAAAAATACAGATACTACTAAAAACAAAGGTTATGATGCTGGTAAAAAGATTTCAGGAATAAAACGTCATATTGCTGTTGATTCTCAAGGTTTACCACATGCAATTTACGTAACTACAGCAGAAAAAACAGATCGTAATAGTGCTATAATAATGATTCAAAATGAAAAAGAAAATCTTTCTACAGTTCAAAAAATAATAGTAGATGCTGGTTATACTGGTGAAAAATTTGCTTCTGCAATCAAAACAATTATAAATGCGAATGTTGAAGTTGTAAAACGTAATGAATTACATTCTTTTGTAGTATTACCAAAAAGATGAGTTGTAGAGCGAAGTTTTGCTTGATTAGAAAAATGTAGAAGATTATGAAAAAATTGTGAAAGAAAATTAAATACTAGTTTACAAATGGTTGTTCTTTCCTTTATTTCAATTTTATTAAAAGATTCTAAACAGGTTCTAATAGTCACAGCCAGATCTTGGAGTGACTGGTAATTATACCTGTTTTTTAATAATTCTGTCATACTATTTTCCTTTTAAATTTCATTAATAAAAATTATTAACTTTTTATATATAAAAAACCAATGAAAAATATTTAATATCAATTTGCATTACATTATTATTTGTTTCATTTCTTATGATAAAGCATCAAAATTATTTTTAATTTGATATTAAAATAATATCAATAATAAAGGTAATATTTAAAATAATATATTTTATACTTAAAATCTTAAAATTATTATTGTCAATATTTTTAGTTTAAAAGGAGAATAATATGCAAACAAAACGTTTAATTAAAAGTTTAATTAATATTTTTTTATTTATTATTAATGCCATTTTATGAATATTTAATATTAGAACCGTTGGTGAAATCGTCACTGGAATTAATGTTGGATCAAATCGTAAAGAAAAACTAATCTATGGACTTTGCAGTTTACTACAATATATAACTTATATATCATTAATTGGACTTATTATTACTATTTATTGATGAATAAAAAATGATTTATCAATAGCAGAGCGTATAAGTGGTTTAAAACAATCATAAATTAACAATAAAAAAAATTTGGCATCGTGCTATTTTCCCATTGCTGGTATTTTCGCCGCTGGAGTGCTTAACTGCTGTGTTCGATATGGGAACAGGTGTGACCACTCCGCTATGGACACCAAATAGTTTAGCAATTGCTCCCTAAAAACTAGAAACAGACATCTTTAAATTTGATTACTTTTGATTTGCAATAAACAATATATTCTTCAATAAATCCTCGATCTATTAGTATCAGTAAGCTGAACATATCACTATGCTTACACACCTGACCTATCAACCTTGTAGTATTCAAGGGATCTTACTTCTTTCGAATGAGAAATCTCATCTTGGAACTGACTTCGCGCTTAGATGCTTTCAGCGCTTATTCATGCCCTACATAGCTACCCAGCTGTGCCACTGGCGTGACAACTGGTGCACCAGAGGTAGGTCCATTCCGGTCCTCTCGTACTAGGAACAGCTTTCCTCAAATTTCTTGCGCCCACGACAGATAGGGACCAAACTGTCTCACGACGTTCTGAACCCAGCTCGCGTACCGCTTTAATGGGCGAACAGCCCAACCCTTGGAAGCGACTACACCTCCAGGATGCGATGAGCCGACATCGAGGTGCCAAACCTCCCCGTCTATATGAACTATTGGGAGAGATTAGCCTGTTATCCCCGGGGTAACTTTTATCCGTTGATCGACGGCCTTTCCACACAGCACCGCCGGATCACTAAGCTCAACTTTCGTTCCTGCTCGACTTGTATGTCTCGCAGTCAAGCACCCTTTTACCTTTGCGCTCTACATATGATTTCCATTCATATTGAGGGTACCTTTGGTCGCCTCCGTTACTTTTTAGGAGGCGACCGCCCCCAGTCAAACTACCCACCAGACACTGTCCTTAGACCAGATTATGGTCTCAAGTTAGAATTTCAATATAGCAAGGGTGGTATCCCAATGGTGACTCCATGCCTACTAGCGTCTGCATATCAACGTCTCCCACCTATGCTGTACAAACTACACCAAAATTCAATATCAAGTTGTAGTAAAGCTCCACGGGGTCTTTCCGTCTAATCGCGGGTAACCTGCATCTTCACAGGTACTAAGATTTCACCGAGTCTATAGCCGAGACAGCGTCCGGATCGTTACGCCTTTCGTGCGGGTCAGAACTTACCTGACAAGGAATTTCGCTACCTTAGGACCGTTATAGTTACGGCCGCCGTTCACTGGGGCTTCAGTTCAAAGCTTCGCTTATACGCTAACAAATCTCTTTAACCTTCCAGCACTGGGCAGGCGTCACCCCCTATACATCGTCTTACGACTTAGCAGAGAGCTGTGTTTTTGCTAAACAGTCGCCCGGACCTCTTCACTGCGACTCATATTGCTATGAGCTCCCCCTTCTCGCTAACTTACGGGGTTATTTTGCAGAGTTCCTTAGCTATAGTTATCTCGCTTGCCTTAGGATATTCTCCTTGACCACGTGTGTCCGTTCTCGGTACAGGCACCATGGTGATGTCTTTAGAAACTTTTCTTGGAAGTATGGCATCAAATGCTTCGTTACTAAGCGAACTGTTCACTCCCCATCGTACTTCAAGGTTAACGCTGTGCGGATTTGCCTACACAACCCTCTTTGTACTTAGCCCAGCACTACCAACCACTGGGACATTTTAGCCTTCTCCGTCATTTCATCAGTCACCATGGTGGTACAGGAATATCAACCTGTTATCCATCGACTACGCCTTTCGACCTCGCCTTAGGTCCTGACTAACCCTGGGTGGACGAACCTAGCCCAGGAAACCTTGGTCAATCGGCATGAAGGATTCTCACCTTCAATCGTTACTCACGCCGGCATTCTCACTTCTAAACGCTCCACTAGTCCTTCCAGTCTAACTTCGTCGCAGATTAGAACGCTCCCCCCTACCGCCCACAATATATGTATATATATAGACCCATAGCTTCGGTACAATGCTTAGCCCCGGTACATTTTCCGCGCAGAATCATTCGACTAGTGAGCTGTTACGCACTCTTTAAAGGATGGCTGCTTCTAAGCCAACCTCCTAGCTGTCTAAACAATTCCACATCGTTTTCCACTTAGCATTGATTTGGGGACCTTAGCTGATGATCTGGGCTGTTTCCCTCACGTCCATGGACCTTATCACCCATAGACTGACTACCAGATATGTAACAATGGCATTCGCAGTTTAATTGCATTCAGTACCCCGAGGTGGGGCCATCATACATTCAGAGCTTTACCTCCATTGCACTAATTCTGACGCTAGTCCTAAAACTATATCGGGGAGAACCAGCTATCTCCAGGTTCGATTGGAATTTCACCGCTAGCCACAAGTCATCCACGGTCTTTTCAACGAACGTTGGTTCGGTCCTCCATTAACTGTTACATTAACTTCAACCTGCTCATGGCTAGATCACCTGGTTTCGGGTCTACGACCACATACTAAACGCCCTATTCAGGCTCGCTTTCACTTCGACTCCGTTTTTTCAACTTAACCTTGCATGTAATCGTAACTCGCCGGCTCATTCTACAAAAGGCACGCCGTCACCCATTAACGGGCTCCGACTTGTTGTAAGCATATGGTTTCAGAAACTATTTCACTCCCCTCTCGGGGTACTTTTCACCTTTCCCTCACGGTACTGGTTCACTATCGGTAATTGGTTAGTATTTAGCCTTACGCAGTGGTCTGCGCAAATTCCGACAAGGTTCCACGTGCCTCGCCGTACTCAGGATACTGTCAAGAGATTTATACATTTCGCATACTGGGCTTTCACCATTTATGGCGTTGCTTCCCAACAACTTCTGCTATATATAAATTTTGTAACTCTTCATAGGTCGAACCTAATAGACAGTCCTATAACCCCAGTCTGACGACTGGTTTAGGCTGCTCCCTTTTCGCTCGCCGCTACTAAGGGAATCGCATTCGCTTTCTTTTCCTCTAGGTACTAAGATGTTTCAATTCTCTAGGTATCACTCTGCACAACTATGAATTCATTGTACAGTACTATCTGATTAAAGATAGTGGGTTTCCCCATTCGGACATCTCCGGATCAAAGCTTATTTCCAGCTCCCCGAAGCTTATCGCAGGTAATCGCGTCCTTCATCGTCTTCCAATTCCAAGGCATCCACCATACGCTCTTAATAATTTATTTTTAGAATATCCTAATTTCAAGATAAAAATTATCTTATTTTTTTTAAAAGATGTCTATTATCCAGTTTTTAAAGAACAATTGCTCAGAGAAAACAATCCCTGAAAACTAAACAGAACAAAAGAAGTAATCCAGTAAATCATCCATCTAATTTTTCTTGTTGTCTTGGTTTCTTATTAGAAACTAAACTCCATAGAAAGGAGGTGATCCATCCCCACCTTCCGGTAGGGATACCTTGTTACGACTTAACCCCAATCA
Organism: Spiroplasma endosymbiont of Notiophilus biguttatus; assembly: GCF_964030985.1. Taxonomy (NCBI): domain Bacteria; kingdom Bacillati; phylum Mycoplasmatota; class Mollicutes; order Entomoplasmatales; family Spiroplasmataceae; genus Spiroplasma; species Spiroplasma endosymbiont of Notiophilus biguttatus. Next base: position 554,921 of record NZ_OZ034993.1, read on the forward strand.
TCAACCCTGCCTTTGGCAGCTCCCTCCTTACGGTTAGGACACCGACTTCTGGCATTGCCAACTCTCGTGGTTTGACGGGCGGTGTGTACAAGACCCGAGAACGTATTCACCGCGACATTGCTGATTCGCGATTACTAGCGATTCCGACTTCATGAAGTCGAGTTGCAGACTTCAATCCGGACTGAGACTGACTTTTTGAGATTTGCTTGACCTCGCGGTTTAGCGACTCTTTGTATCAGCCATTGTAGCACGTGTGTAGCCCAGGTCATAAAGGGCATGATGATTTGACGTTGTCCCCACCTTCCTCTAGCAGTCTCCTTAGAGTCCCCAACTTAATGCTGGCAACTAAGGACATAGGGTTGCGTTCGTTGCTGAACTTAACCAAACATCTCACGACACGAACTGACGACAACCATGCACCACCTGTATCCTTGTTAACCTCTACTATATCTCTATAGCTTCGCAAGGTATGTCAAGACCTGGTAAGGTTCTTCGCGTTGCTTCGAATTAAACCACATGCTCCACCGCTTGTGCGGGTCCCCGTCAATTCCTTTGAGTTTCACTCTTGCGAGCATACTACTCAGGCGGAGTACTTAATGCGTTAGCTACAGCACTGCCTCATGGCAACACTTAGTACTCATCGTTTACGGCGTGGACTACTAGGGGGTATCTAATCCTATTTGCTCCCCACGCTTTCGTGCCACAACGTCAGTAATAGGCCAGTTAGCCGCGCCTTCGCCACTGGTGTTCCTTCATATATCTACGCATTCCACCGCTACACATGAAATTCCACTAACCTCTCCTATACTCTAGTAATGTAGTTTCCAAGGCGGTTAGGGGTTGAGCCCCTAAATTTAACCTCAGACTTGCAAAACCGTCTACGCACGCTTTACGCCCAATAAATCCGGATAACGCTTGCCACCTATGTATTACCGCGGCTGCTGGCACATAGTTAGCCGTGGCTTTCTGGTAAGGTATGGTCGATACTAAAATCATTTCCTATTCTAGCACTTCTTCCCTTACAACAGACCTTTACAATCCGAAGACCTTCATCAGTCACGCGGCATTGCTCCATCAGGCTTTCGCCCATTGTGAAAAATTCCCTACTGCTGCCTTCCGTAGAAGTTTGGGCCGTGTCTCAGTCCCAATGTGGCCGTTCATCCTCTCAGATCGGCTACGCATCGTTACCTTGGTAAGCCATTACCTTACCAACTAGTTAATGCGCCGCATCCCCATCAATTAGCGAAGCAAATGCTCCTTTCATTATTTATCATTGCAAATAAATAACATATGCGGTATTAGCTGTCGTTTCCAACAGTTATTCCCCACTAAATGGTAGGTTAGATACGTGTTATTCACCCGTTCGCCACTAAAGTATTGCTACTTTCGTTCGACTTGCATGTATTAGGCATGCCGCCAGCGTTAATCCTGAGCCAGGATCAAACTCTCAATAAAATTGTTTTTGTTAAAAGATGATGTCTGATTTATTTAATTTTTAATAAAAATTGACGGATTAATTCTTGTTCTATTTAGTTTTCAAAGATCCTTTTTTCTAGTTTGTAACCCATTTATTTTCGAGCACAGTAAGTATCTTACAGAAAACAAAACCCAATGTCAATGAAAATAATAGTAAAAATATAAATATTTTTTTCGTATAAAAAAATGTTTTAAATTTTACTAATATACTTAGTAAAATTTAAATTGCTTAATTAACTAAAAAACCATTTAAGGTTCTAATTCTTAAATGGTTTTTTTAATTTTTATAGTTATATTTTATTCTCAACTTGTTTTGTTAATAATTTTAAAAATTCTGATAAAATAACAATTTTACTTTCTTTTTGACCATACTGACGATAACTTAAATTATTATTTTCTATTTCCTTATCACCAATAATAATTTGATAAGGAATTTTTTGAGTTTGTGTTTCAACAATACGTTTACCAATAGTTCCACTGCTAATAATTTCAGTTCGTAAATTATGTTGTTTACAAGCTTGCAATAATTTATTAGCATATTCTAAGGTTTTTTCTTTTTCATTTATTGGTAAAATTGCAATTTGCCTTGGTGCTAATCATATTGGAAAAACACCTTTATTTTGTTCTAACAATGTGGCAATAAAACGTTCATATGTACCAATTAATCCTCGATGAACAATAACTGGATTTGTTTCATTATTATTTTCATCAATATAAGTTAAATTAAACTTTTTTGGTAATAAGAAATCGAATTGAATAGTAGATATTGTAATTTCATGACCTAATGCTGTTTTAATTTGAACATCAAATTTTGGCCCATAAAAAGCACCCTCACCAATCATTAGTTTATACTGTAATTGTAATTCATCTAATACTTCACGTAATGCTGTTTCTGCTTGATTCCACATTTTATCATCATTAAAATATTTTTCTTTATCAGCAGGATCTCGTAAAGATAATGATAAATAATCAATTTTAATATTTAAAGTTTTTAAAACCTCAGCAATTAACTGATAACAACGTTTAAACTCTGCTTTCATTTGATCAAATCTAACAAAAATATGAGAATCAGTTAATTCCATACTTCTTACTCGTTCTAAACCAGTTAAAGCCCCACTTGCTTCATAACGATATAATAAAGCATGCTCACTTAAACGTAAAGGTAAATCTTTATAACTACGAAGAGCACTTTTATAAATCATACAGTGATGAGGACAAGTCATTGGTCTTAATACCAATTGTTCTTCTTCTTTTTTAATTGGAGTAAACATATTTTCACGATAATGATCTCAATGACCACTTTTTTTATATAATTCAACAGAACCTAAAACTGGTGTCGCTACTTCTTGATAATCTCACATAAATTCTTGTTTTCTCAAATATTCCTGCAAAACTTTTTTAATAACCATACCATTTGGTAAAAATATAGGTAATCCTTTACCACAATCATCATTAAAAGTAAAAATACTTAATTCTTTACCTAGTTTACGATGATCACGATTTTTTCGTTCTTCAAGTTCATTAAGTTTATCTACTAATTTTACTTTTGAATAATCACAAATTCCAGAAATGCGCTGTAATTGTTTATTTTTATCATTTCCTAATCAATATGCACCAGTAATACTTAATAATTTAAAATCTTTTATTGATGAAGAATTATTAATAGCAACACCTGATGCTACTACTAAAGTCTTATTATCAACTAAATAAGAGCATTTTAATCCATTAACATGATTTAATTTAATATATTCTAAAGCGAAAGGATTGTCTTTATGAGTTTTTAAAGATTCTTCTTTAGTTTGACAAACTCTTTTAATTTCAGTATTTTTTATTAAAATTTCACGCATTTTTTCTTCAATTTTAATTAATTCATCATTAGAAAGTCGCTTTTCATAATCAAAATCTAAATAAAAACCATTATCATTAGTATTAGCAATCGTAATTAACGCTTGTGGATACATTAATTTAATAGTATGAGCTAAAATCATAGCACATCCATAATTTAAAATAGTTCATCCTAAAGCATCATCTTTTTTAATAAACTTGATTTCAGCATCTTCTTTAATTTCTCAATATAAATCTTTCAATTGTCCATTCAGAGTAAAAGCAATAATTGAAGAATCTATATTTTCATTTTCCTGTTTTAATAATTGATAACCAGTAATTGGATTTTCAATATTATAAGTCATCGTTTTGCCATTTAATTTAATTACATTAATTTTCATGTTTTACCTAATTCCTTTTCTAATTTACCTCAGTAGTACTAGGTTATTTAACAATAAAAGTTGTAAAAGGATTAGTATTATTATTAATATCTACTACTAATAGTTTTGATTTAGTAGGAATTATATAAGTGCTACTAATGCTTTTAACTAATTGCGAAGAATTACTTAATTCTACTGGAATTCCTTCAGCTGCTAAAAAAGTATAAATTCCAAAGTTTATTGCAAATTTATTATAATCAATAACATTATTAACAATAGGAATTATATAAACTGGCAAATGAGCATTAGCAATAGTTCTAATATAATTACTATCTTGACTATTAGTAATTAAATATTGTGGTTTTTCTTCAATAATTTTTTTAATAGTTTTAGCAACTAATTGATCTTTTGTATGCAGTAAATCAGTAGCAATTTTACTCTGTTCTTGATGACTTTCAGCATCAACAAGAATTTTACTCATTGTTGCAATTGATAACACAGGATAGTTACCATTAGCAGATTCACCCGATAACATTGTACATGTTGCTCCCCAATCCATAGCAACCCAAACATCAGTAACTTCAGCGCGTGTTGGATGAGGGTTATCTATCATTGAATCTAACATTTGCGTAGCAACAATTATCGGTTTGTTAACATTATGACATTTTTTAATTCATTCACGTTCTAAAAAAGGAACTTTTTCAAAAGGAATTTCAACTCCTAAATCACCACGAGCAACCATAATAGCATCTGATTCTTTTAAAATTTCATCAAAATTATTAACTGCTAATTGTGATTCAATTTTAGCAATGATTTGAATATGTTTACCATCATTATCATCTAAAACTTTGCGGATTTCTTTAATATCAGCTGCTGAACAAACAAATGATGCAGCAACATAATCTACTTTTTGCTGACAACCAAAAATTAAATCTGCTCTATCTTTTTCAGAAATAAAAAGTAAAGACAATTTAACATTTGGAATATTAATAGCACGACGATCTTTAATAGTATGTGTATTTAAAGCTTGACAAATAACAGTATGGTCTTTAACCGCTGTAACCTTTAATGATAATTTACCATCATCTACTAGTAAATTATCATTAACTTTAATATCCTTTGCTAAATTACCATAATTTACAGAAAACTTATCCGCAGTACCAATAATCTCTTTATTATCAATTATCGTAATAATTTCATTTTTTTTAATTTCTACACTACCTTTTGTAAAGGTATGTGTTCTAACTTCTGGACCTCTAGTATCTAACATAATAGCAACTGGTACATTTAATTGTTTGGATACTTCTCTAATCATTAAAACCCTTGCTAAATGTTCATCATGAGTACCATGAGAAAAATTTAAACGCCCACAAATTGAGCCATTTTCTATTAGTTGTTTAATAACATCAGCAGAATTTGAAGCCGGTCCTAAAGTAGTTACACATTTAGTTCTTTTTATAATTGATATCAAATTATTCACCTCTTTTTATTAAGTATTTTTTTTAAAAATAACTCCTGACAAACGTAAAATTTTATTAGCAACGTTATTTTTATTTATTGAAGGTGTGTTTAATGCATCTTGAATTTCAATAGCTACTAATTTATTATCTTGTAATCCAATACAAATACTAGATTTATTACTATTTGCAAATCTTTCGGCAGCAAAAATACCCATCATTGTTGCTAAATAACGATCAAATGCACTTGGTGTTCCCCCACGTTGAATTTGGCCCAATATTACTGCTCTTGTTTCGCAATCAGTATCTTTTTCAATGATTTTAGCTATTTTATTAACATCATATTGACGTTCAGTTACTACTATTACTAATGAACGACGTTGTTTTTTAGTGTACAACTGTTTAATAATATCAATCAATGACTGTTCTCCAATTCCTAAATCTTTAGTTGCAACTAAATCACAATTTGCAGCGGCAGCACTATGAAGAGCAAGGTCACCACAATTACGACCCATTACTTCAACAATCATAATTCGTCCATGAGAATTAGCGGTTTGACGAATTTTATCAAGATTTTCAACAATTGTATTAAGAGCAGTATCAAAACCAATAGTAAACTCACTTGAACTAATATCATTATCAATAGTACCTGGAATACCCACACATTGAATAGCTGCTTCATTACTTAATTTTTGCAAACCATTATATGTACCATCACCACCAATAGCAATTAAACCTTCAATTTTTTTAGATTTTAAAATTTCAATACATTTTTTACGAGTTTCTTCTTGCTCAAATTCTCTAAAACGAGCAGACCCAATGATTGTCCCCCCCATCTCAGTTCCTAGATCAATTAAATTTGCTCAATTGTTATCAATAACGTGAATATCATTTGTCATTATTCCTTTATAACCATTTTTGATTAAAACTAATTCAAATGGTCTTTTATCAGCAGTAGCAATTTTACTATTTTCATGATTTATACCACGAAAAGTCTTATAGACTGCATTAATAACATTATTCATACCTGGTGAATCACCACCAGAAGTTAAGATTCCAATTCTTCTTTTATTTAATTCTTGCATATTTAGTCATCCTCTCTTCTAATTACATTATTTTAGTGATAATTATTATAATTTGTTAAAAATTAAAAAGGATATCAGTAAATTTAACCATAAAATATGATTTTAATTAATTAATATTATAAAATACATCGTTACCTAAAAATTTAGCTTGATCTGCTAAATCGGCTTCAATTGTTAATAAGCGGTTGTATTTTGCAACACGATCAGTTCTTGACATTGAACCTGTTTTAATTTGTCCAGTATTAAAAGCTACTGCTAAATCAGCAATTGTTGTATCTTCAGTTTCCCCAGAACGATGAGATACTACTGCTGTTCACCCAGCTTTTTGACACATTTCAATAGCTTCCATAGTTTCAGTTAATGTTCCAATTTGATTTAATTTAATTAATACTGAATTAGCAACGTTTTTACTAATCCCTTCTTTAATAATTTTTGGATTAGTAACGAATAAATCATCACCAACAACCTGGAATTTACCTTCTGATTTTTCTAATAATAATTTAAATCCTTCTCAATCACCTTCAGCCAAACCATCTTCAATTGAAATAATTGGATATTTTTTAGTTAAATCAACTAAATAATCTACTAGTTGCGCTGAAGTTAATAATTTTTCAGTATTTTTACTTTTACCATCTTTATTACCAAAAACATATTTACCATTTTTATAAATCTCTGATGATGCACAGTCCATAGCAATTTTTATATCTTTATTTGGAATGTAACTCGCTTTTTTAATAGCTTCAACAATTAAATCTAATGCTTCTTCAGTTGATTTTAAATTAGGAGCAAAACCACCTTCATCACCAACTGCAGTAACTAAACCCTTACCTTTTAAAATACTTTTTAAAGCATGAAAAATTTCGGCAGCCATTTGGATTGCCTTTGAAAATGTTTTAGCACCAACTGGCATTATTAAAAATTCTTGAAAGTCAATATTATTATCAGCATGAGCACCACCATTAATTACATTTAACATTGGGACTGGCAACTGACAAGCATTAGTACCACCTAAGTATGTATATAAGGGCACATATAATTCATCAGCGGCAGCTTTAGCAACTGCTAATGATACGCCTAAAATAGCATTGGCACCTAATTTTGTTTTATTTTCTGTTCCATCTAACTTAATCATTGTTTGATCAATTAATCGTTGATTAGTAACTTCCAAACCAATAGTGGCTTCGGCAATATTTTCATTAATATTTTTAATAGCTTTCATAACACCAAGTCCACCATAAACTTTAGTATCTTTGTCTCGTAGTTCTAAAGCTTCTCTAGTACCTGTTGAAGCACCTGATGGCACTAAAGCAAGCCCGTATCCACCATCTTCAGTTCAACATTCAACTTGAATAGTTGGATTTCCTCTTGAGTCTATTACTTGTAGTGCTCTAATATCAATAATGCAAGACATATTTGTTAATTCCTTCTTTCTTTAATATTTCACTAATTATTATACAGAAAAAAATATTGTTTAGAATCAAAAAAGCACAAATATTTTTTATTTGTGCTTCTAAAATAATGATGATTTAATTACATTTGTTGTTGTTGTGGTGGCTGTTGAGTTGTACTACTTGGTGATGATGTGCCATTAACTTTAGCAGCAATATCACTATTTCATGGTTTTGGAGTTACTCAGTCATCCTCTGGTTTTAATTTTTTAGAATCTTCTAATGCTTCAATTATCGTTTCCATTAATTCATCAGTCTTAATATTTTTTTGATTAAAAGTATTACTATCAGGTAAATCTTTCATATCAATAGTTACATTACTTTGATTTACGTGATTTTTATAACTTATACTTTTAAAATTATTATTTTTATCAAAAGTTAAAGAAAAATCAACTGCATTTTTAACTAAATATGATAATGCACTAATTTCTTCAGGTCTAAGATCTACTTCTGCTCTTAATGAAATTTCAAATTCATCATTACATAAAACATAGCATTTTCTATTAATAATACTTAAATTAAAAGTATTATTATTTTTTGAAAATAACCCTGATTTTGAAGATATTGGTGTTACTATTCTTGCTTCTAATACTCTTGCTTTTGCTTTTTGATTTATAACACTAAGTTGTTCTTTATCTTCATCACTTAACTTATTAGAGCAATTTACTTTTTTATTATTTTCATCAAAATAATATGCTCTTAAAAATTTTCCATCACACTTATTAAATAAAATAACAGTATTTGCATTATTATTTTTATCTATTAAATTTTTCAAAATATCATTTTCATCTTTTTCTAATTTTATTTTTTTATCTAATGTCTCTTTAGAAGTTGTTATATTTAAATCTCACAATTCTCTACTATCATCTCATTTTAAATTAATAACATTATTAACGATAGCTGGAGACAATTTTGTAACTAATGGTTCTGGTGGTATTACCTGTTCAGCAGCAGCTTTTGCTACTTTAACTTGTGCTCCATTTTCTCCACAATGAATACCATTTAATGTGATAGGAAATAAATTATTATTTGCAAAACTTTTTCTTAATTCCGGTAAAGAAATTGTTCCAATACATTGTAGTTGATTTTGATCAGCAATAACTACTCATTTTTCTACTAAATTATTATTTGGATTTTTTGCAAAGTATACTTTTTGATACTTACCAGCAACTTCTATATCATTTCATTTTTTTTTATTATCCTGAGAAAGTTCTTGTTCAGAAATTAGTTCTTCTTCTTCATTAGAAGAAGAAGAACTAATTTCTGTTATTTTTATTTTATTATCTTCTATTACTAAGCTATACAAACGCTCTACACTATTATTTTGTAATGTTTCAGAGATATTATTTACAATCGGTAAAAGGTCAGGTAAATCTTCTGGTAACACTTCTGGTGCATTTATTAAAAAACCCATAGCAACTAAGTCAATTTCTCGTTGTTCTTCTTTAAAAAATGATACTAATCCATTATTATTTCCTGGATCTACAGTAAATCCTAATTGTGAAGGAATACTTAATGCTTTTAAATCATTAAATTGTTGTTCTGTTAAAACATTATATTCATATGCTTGATATTTTAAATTATGATGAAATGAACCAAGAATAAGTGTTGATGTTATTTTATAAGTTTCTCAAAGAATTTCTCCGTTTTCGTCAATATTTTTCTTTAAATAAAAAACATCATTATCAGTAATATTTGCAGGAGTTGCTGGGATTACAAATCTATCACTTCCATCACTAACATTTTCAATAATAATTTCATTTTCTTTACGATAAATAAAATAGTCTTTTTCAACATTAACTAGTGCTAAGTGTTTTTTAAAATCTATAATCAATGTACTATTTAAATAGTATCCATTAATACGAAAGTGTTCCCTTTCTCAAACCGGTGCTGGTTCTTGAAATGGATTTTGAAAAATTGGAGCTTCTAATAATCCTTCAATTTTTTGATTAATTAAAATATCATATCCTATAAACAACCCAGAATATAGAAACATACTATTAAATAATGATAAGTCTATACTTTCACATAATCCTAACTCAGGTCTTACTTCTCCTTCAGATTCATCAAATAAAATCTTATATACATTAATCTTATTATTATCAGTTTCATCTTCAACAAAAATTAATTGATCTTTTTTAAATAAATTTTGGTCATCTTGACTTAATGATTCATTACTAATAAATATATCATTAGTTGATAAACCATTATCAATAACCCACTTTCCATCTTGATTTAAACTAACTATTTTTTTTACTTTTAATGGATTAATATCAAATTCTTTTAAAATATTAAGTGTATTTTTTTTTGAATATAGATCATTTTCTATTTCAATAGCAATATCGCTACCATTTGATACTTTTACATATATATATTTTATAATTTTTGCAAATAATTGAAAATTTATTTGTGACATTTTAATTTCTCCCTTGTTTATTTATATAAATCAACGTTTACTATTATGCCATTGGCATAGTTAACTTAGTAGTTTGTTCTACTGGTTTTGATGGTGGTTCATTACCATTAACCTCCTTTGCAGGAAAAGAATTATTACCTTGCACTTCTTTTTTAGGTGCAACAGAATTATTTTGTGAATGTTGTGAATGTAAAAAAGAGGCTGTACTAATTACTCTTTCAAGAGTATCAATTAATTTTTCATCAATTTCTATATCTTGCCTCTTATGAGTCTGGTTATCAATAATATATGCAAACAAAATCTTTCCGTTTTTATCAACTTCAATATTTATAGTACCATTACGAGGGCATTCTTTGGCTACAAAATTTTTAAATTCCTTAGCATCATTTACATCTACAGGAACAATTGTTTTGTTTTTATCATCAATAAACAAATAACACGTTCCATTCTCAGCAAATGATAATTTCATAGGCACTTCAGATCTTTTTATAATATTAACATTAAGATCATCTAACTCTTGTTTATATTCTTCATTATTTAAATTATTGGATTCTGATTGAGTTTTTAATAATAATGGTAATTCTTTTTCACCTAAATATTCAAGAATAATTTTATCATTTTCTTTTTTAGTTCGATATAAATGTACTAGAGAACTATCTAATTTTTCTTTTATTATTACTAGTTGTTGTAATTGAGCACTATTAATTGGTAAGGGTGGCTGTTGAATAATACTAACGTTTTCATCATTAGTATTATTTACTAAACGCCCCTTTTCATCTATATATACAAGTTCAATAATATATTCTTTTAAACTACTATCTAATTGTGTTTTTATATCATCAATCTTAACTTCCAAACTATTTAAAGTTATATCGGGTAATGATTCATCTTTTTTAGAACTTAATGATTTTTGTAGAAAGTCATTAAGTTCTCGATATTCTACTGTTTCTGATAATGGCATATTTTACCTCCATATTTTTTTAATAAATGTATAAATTTCTAAAATATAGGAGCTAAATATAATAAACCCCTTATATTTATTTAAAAAAATAAAAGGGGAAACACTATATTTAATTCATATGCCTATATTTTAATACTTTTATATTCTTAAAACAAGCACTTATCAATAAAAAGAAGAATCAATATATTTTTATTCGGAATTTTACGTTTATTGGCAATAACTTATATACATTATTATTTCTGAAAACTATAATTAGATATTAGTAAAATAAAATCTAATTAAAGGTGATTGAAAATGAATATTTTAGACATAATAAATAAATTTCCAAACCAAGAATCTTGTATAAAATTTTTAGAAGAAATAAGATGAAATAACAAACCAAAATGTCTTTTTTGTTTTAGTGAAAAAGTTAACTCTGTTTTAAAAGAGTCGCGTTATAAATGCAAAAAATGTCATAAGTCTTTTAGTGTAACTGCTCAAACTATTTTTCATCATACACGTGTACCACTTCAAAAGTGATTTATTTTAATAGTATTAATGGCTAATGCTAAAAAAAGTTTATCATCATCTCAAGCTTCAAGAGACTTAAATTTACGTTTAGCAACTGTATGAAAAATGATGCATAAAATTAGAAAGGCAATGGCTAATGATGAGATTAAATTATTAGCAAAAATATTAGAGATGGATGAAACATATGTGGGTGGAAAACCGCGTAAATATAATGATGTTGATAATAAAAATAACTCATTACGTGGTAGAGGAACTAGTAAAGAGTGTGTTGTTGGCATTATTGAACGAAATGGTAATGTTAAATTATTTCATGCAAAAAATAAAAGTATTAAATCTGAAGATTTAATGAAAATAGTTAAAGAAAATGTTGATATTAACAATTCTATTCTTTTTACTGATGAATATCGTGGATATTATAAAATGAATAAAATTTTACCACATGAACAAGTTAATCACAAAAAATATTTTTCTTATAATGGTATTCATACAAATACAATAGAAAGTTTTTGAGCAATATTAAAAAGAGGTTTTATCGGCCAATTTCATTGAGTTTCAAAAAAATGACTCCAATCTTATTTAAATGAATTTTGTTTTAAATATAATAACCGTAAAGAAAAAATCACATTTAAAAATATCATAATTAAATTATTTATTAAGAATTAAGTGTTAACCAATAAGCGTAAAATTCCGTTTTTATTTAATAATTAAAGATTCACTAGTCATAACAGTTGGTTTAACTAAACCTAAAACGTCTAATAATGTTGGAGCAATATTTGCTAAGCAGCCACCTGATTTTAATTTTAATCCTGTTTTACAAATAATAAATGGTACTGGTTGCGATGTATGTTTTTTATTAGGATTACCCTCTTTATCAATCATGATTTCAGCATTACCATGATCAGCAGTAATCATTAAAATACCATTCACTTTTTTTATTGCTTGATACAATTTTCCAAGACATTCATCAATAACATCAATCGCATCAATGGCAGCATTTAAAACACCAGTATGCCCAACCATATCAGGATTAGCAAAATTTAAAACCATAACATCATATATGTTTTTAGCAATTTCACTTTCTAAACGAGTAGTAATTTCGCGAGCACTCATTAATGGTTTTAAATCATAAGTTGCTACTTTTGGTGAAGGAATTAAAATTCTTGTTGATAGTGGATATTCAACATCAACACCACCATCAAAAAAATAAGTCACATGTGCATATTTTTCAGTTTCAGCAATTCGTAATTGATGATATTGATTTTTACTTAATCATTGTCCTAAAGCATCAACCATTGATATAGGTGGAAAAATAACACCTTGTGGTTTAACACTTTTAGCATACTCCATCATTGAAATAAAAAAAGTATTTTTTAATGTTGCTATTTTCATACTAATATTAAAATCATATTTATTATTTGTTAATGCTGATGCTAATTGAATTGCACGATCAGGACGGAAATTAGCAAAAATAATGCTATCGTTATTCCTAATATTACCATTATTAATTTCAGAATTATAAGCAGGCATAATAAATTCATCATTACGACCAGCACTATATTCTGCATTAACATAAGCAATAGGATCAATAAATGAAGCACCTTCATGATTAACTATTACATCATATGCTATTTTTAAACGATCTCAACGTTTATCGCGATCCATAGCATAATATCTTCCTGAAATAGTAGCAAGCATACCAACGCCTAATTGTTTCATAGTTTTTAATAACTGTTCAATATAAATTTTAGAAATATCAGCTTTTGTATCACGACCATCTAAAATAGCATGAACATAAACATTCTTAAAATTTTGTTGTTTAGCAATTTCTAATAATGCTAAAATATGATTAATATGAGCATGTACTCCACCATCACTTAGTAAACCAATAATATGAACATTACTATTATTCTTTTTTGCATGATTAATTGCTGACAATATTGTTTCATTTTTAAAAAATATTTTATCATTTATTGACTTATTAATTAATGTTAATGACTGATAAATTACTCTACCAGCACCAATTTGTAAATGTCCAACTTCAGAGTTGCCCATTTGTCCTTCTGGCAAGCCAACTGCAAGGCCAGAAGCTGAAACTTCAGTATGCGGATAAGTTTTTAATAAATAATCCAAATTAGGTTTTGTTGCAGAACTAATAGCATTTGTTGAACTAGATTTTGCAATACCAAAACCATCTAAAATACATAGTAATATTGGTTGTTTTGTTTTCATAAATTTCACCTCATATTTTATTTAGTAACTTGTAACTGATGTTTAAAATTATCAGATTTAAAAATGGTAATCATTTTAGTAATAAAATCAGTAATACATTGATAATGAGCAGTACTCAAAATAACAATATCTTTTTTAAAGACTATTTTAATAGATTGCTTTTTAGTAATTTTAGTAACTATTGTTTTTAAATCGCAAATTGATTTTAAATCTTCACTTAATAAAATAACCATACTAGGATTATCACTAATATTATTAGAAAGAAATAAAATAGTATTACTACTATTAGCTAATAAATTGCGTCCTTTAATTTCCATTAAATTATAATCTAATAAATCATTATTAAAAGAATAATGAGTAATCTTCAAATTATCAATTACTTCTGAATAATAACCATAAGCAAAAGTCTGTGATAAATTTTCTAATATATCTTGAGATACTATCCGCCATTTTGAAAATGACTTCAATAGTTCTTTATGAATTTTTTGTAATTGTCATAAATCTTGATAATTAGTAATATTAGTTATCGGTGCTATTGGTTGAATATTTTCAGACTGATTAATTGCTCTAATTTTTTTATTAATAGCATTAATAGCAATAATGATTGGTTTTTTAGCATTAATAAAAAAGTTTTCAATTCGTTGTTTATTACCTGCTATTAATGTTATTTTTCACTGATCTTTGTTAGTTTTAATAGCAACAACTGCTATTTTTTGTAAATTAATAATTTCTTGTAATTCAACTTCATTAAATTTTTTTAAATAACTGTAGTCTTTTTTATTTTGCAATAAAATTAACTGTTCTAATGATAATTTTTGTTCTAATAAAGAATTAATGATAAATTCACTTTGCAATATTTGTTTTCTATTTATCTTTAAATTATTAAGAGTAATAATAAAATTTTGTTCAGTAATAGAAATAGAACTAAAATTAAAAGTTTTATAATTTAATTGTTTCATCAAACTATTTGTAAATAATTTAGCACCAATTTTATTATTAACTAATGATTGATGATGACTTTCATTGATGGTTAAATACAGTGGAATATCGTTAATAACAATTGGTCCACTATTAACCTTAACTAAATGAATATAAGTATTGGGAATAAGAGTATTATTAACATCAATTACTTCACCAGTAAAATATTCATTAGTAATAATACCTTTGTCACTAACAATATTATCACTACTAGGAGCAAAAATAGTTTTAGTACAAATAATAAAACCAATTTGTTCTAATTGATTAGTGTCTTCACCATTTTTACTAAACAATGCTAAAATTTCTGACTTATTCCTAAAAGCATTGACAAAAGTGGTTGCTGGAAAGGCACGATGTTTAATTTTTTTTGTTAGTTTTGTTCACATACTTTTAATTTGTATCTTTGATAATTCCATGTTTAGTTAACTCCTTATTTTTATTAGTAACTTAAATAGAGTTAAATTAGTAAATCAAAAAAAGATTGTGGTACTAATGAAGCACCTCCAACTAATGCACCATCAATGTCAGGTTCAGAAAGTATTAATTTAATATTATCGGGTTTTACTGAACCACCATACTGAATACGTACTTGTTCTGCAACATTTTTATTATATAATTCACTAATAAATTCACGAATCATTTTACAAACCGTTTGGGCTTGTTGAGCTGTTGCTGTTTTACCAGTACCAATTGCTCATATTGGCTCATAGGCAATTACTAACTTAGCAATATTTTCTGCTTTAATATTTTTTAATGCTAACTTAATTTGATTTTTAATTACTTCATTAGTTTCTTTATTTTCATATTGGTTTAAAGTTTCACCACAACATAAAATTGGTATAATTTTAGCATTAAATAGTGAATGTAATTTTTTATTTATTGTTTCATCTACTTCATTAAAATACATTCTGCGTTCAGAATGACCAATAATAACATGACTAACCATCATATCTTTTAGCATCTTAATTGAAATTTCACCAGTATATGCACCTTCCGTTTCATAATGACAATTTTGAGCTGCAATAATTAAATCAGAAGTTTTATTCATTTTTAATAAAGATAAATTAGTAAAACTAGCCGCTATTCCATAATCATATTTAATATTTTTAGTTTTTATTAATTTATTAAATTCATTTAAAAAAAATTCAGTTTCTTCTATATTTTTATACATTTTTCAATTTCCAATAATAATCTTTTTACGTTCCATTTGTTTCTCCTTTAAGTTAATTTTTTTTTGATATAGTTGGTTTTAATAGTTTTGCTGCTTCTTCATCAATAATAATTGTAACATCATCATGATTTTGTAAAAAAGTACATGGATAATTTGGAGAAACTTTACCTTCAACTAACTCTCGAATGGCTTGTGCTTTATTAGTTCCTGTAGCAATTAAAACAATCAATTTAGCTTGTAAAATAGTATGAATACCCATCGTAACAGCCTTAGTTGGTAGATCTTCAACTTTAAAAAAAAATCTTTTATTAGCTTCAATTGTTTCTTTAGTTAAATTAACAACATGTGTTTTACTACTTGCAAGAGTACCTGGTTCATTAAAAGCAATATGACCATTAGTACCTAAGCCCAATATTTGTAAATCAATTGGTCCTTTTTCTTTTAATAATTTTTCATATTCTTCCACATTTTGGTCTAAATCACCAATACCTTTAGGAACATATGTATTTTTTAAATTAAGACTTTTAATATGATTAAATAATTGATGATTCATAAAATAACGATAACTTTTTACATGATCTGGAGTTAAACCAACATACTCATCTAAATTAAATGTTACAACTTTTGATCAATCTCTTTTGTTATTTTTTGCATCTGCTATTAATAAATCATATGTTTCAATTGGGCTACTTCCCGTTGCTAATCCTAAAATAGCATTTGGTTTAACTTTAATAATATCAATAATAATTTTACTTAATAATTGTGCAACCTCAGTTTTATCTTTTAAAATAATTAATTTCATAATTTAAAAACCCCTTACATTACTTACTTATTCTTGTTGATACGCAATTTTTCCTTCGCATATTGTTAAAAAAATATCATTATTCTTAGTTAATACAATAATATCTGCTAATTTACCAATAACAATATCACCTGTTTTATTTGCAATTCCTACTTGTTTAGCACTATTATAAGAGGCCATTTTGATGCAATCTTGTCAATTATTATTAGTAATTTTTAATAATTTTTTAAAACCAGCAATCATTGTTGCAATGCTGCCTGCTAATTTCCCGGTTGCTTCAACAGTAACCTTATTATTACTTTTAATGACAGGTAATGGTCCCAATAAATACTTACCATCAGGCTGTCCTTTTGCACTCATGGCATCAGTAATCATACAAATTCCATCGGCACCTTTAATTTTATATGTTATTGCTAAAATATCAATATCAACATGAATGCCATCACAAATTAACTCAGTAACTAATTGATCATAATATAGTGATGCGGAAACAACACCAGGATCACGATGATTATAGGGGCTCATTGCATTATAAAGGTGGGTAATATGTGTTAAACCATATTCAACAGTTTTAGTTATTTCTTTAAAAGTAGCATTACTATGACCAACACTAGGAATAATATTATTTTTAATTAATGAAGAAATAAAATTTGAATTTTTATTATTTAAATTAGGATCTATCTCAGGAGCATAAACAATAAATTTTAAATTTTTGTTACTAATTATATTTCAAGATTTTACTAAATTAAGATCAGGAACATGAAGTAATGACGGAGTATGTGCTCCTTTTTGTAATTCTGAAATAAAAGGACCTTCTAAATATGCACCAATAATTCGTGCCTTGTTACCTTTATTTTCTGTTTTCATATACTTAGCAAATACTGAAAGAATATTATCAATTTCTTTTTTACTGGCAGTAACTGTTGCATAACAAAACTTTGTTACTCCCTCTTTTGGAACTAATCTTGCAAAATTATTAATTGATTCAATGGTACCATCCATTAAACTATAGCCATAACCTCCATGTACATGTAAATCAATAAAACCAGGTATTATTGTTTGATTATGACAATCAATAACCTGAGCATCTTGAAATTCATGATTATACTTTCCTTCATTAATTTGGAAAATTAAATTATCTTTAATTACTAAAAAACCATTATTTATTATTTTCTTAATGCTAATTATTTTCGCATTATTTAAAACTAAAATTTTAGACACTAATACCCTTCTTTCTAGAATTATTAATTGTTTAAAATTGCTAATGACACTATTATACCTAAAATTTTAACTTAAACTTAAATCTAAGAAAAATAATTAAAAAAAGGCTTAATTGCCTATATTTTAAATAATGGTGGCTCGAAGCGGATTCGAACCACTGACACTTCGCTCTTCAGGCGAATGCTCTACCAACTGAGCTACCGAGCCATTACCTATACAATAATAGCATATAAAAGTAAAAAATAACAAGGGGTTAAAACTTATTTTTTAATTTATTTAAATATATGTTTTTTTTAGTAAAAAATTAAGCTAATTATAGTTTAATTTTTTACTAATTATCTTCTAATTACATATCTTATTCAACAAGGTTTTTCAGTTTTTGACATTAAGTGATTTGATTCTCTTCTAATTTCTTCTTTTCAATTATTATTTGATAAATCAGTAAACAAATTTTCTTTATCAATATTTGCTTTTAAAAATATATTATTACCAATAATATTTAATGATTCACTTCTTTGAAATTCATGATCGCTGCATACATCATTTATTAAACTTTTGACAATCTCACATAGTTTTTTACACCTATCTAATATCAATTTATATTTTTCATTACCTTTTCATTTTTCAATTAATGATTCACAATTTTCAATAAATTTATCCTATCATTCTTTAAACTCTTCGGAATTAATTGTCTTAGAACCTGTTTAGAATCTTTTAGAGAATAAGGTAAAATTACTATATATTTTAAAATAAGAGGTATATATGCATAAAAATTATCCAAGTCATGTCACTAAAGAACAATTTGAGAACATAAGATTAATTTTAGAAAATGTCAAAAAGAAAACAAAACCAAGAAATTTAGATTTATATGAAGTATTTTGTGCAGTTTTATATGTATTAAAAAGTGGTTGTCAATGAAGAATGTTACCAAAAAATTTTCCAAAATGACAAACTGTATATTATTATTTTCAAATTTGAAGTAAAAATAATGGTAAAGAACCTAGCATATGACAATTAATTTTAAAAAAAATTAGTTAGAAAAGTTCGTATCAATAATCATCGAAAAGAAAAAACCAGTTTTTGTATAATTGATTCACAAAGTGTTAAAAATACAGATACTACTAAAAACAAAGGTTATGATGCTGGTAAAAAGATTTCAGGAATAAAACGTCATATTGCTGTTGATTCTCAAGGTTTACCACATGCAATTTACGTAACTACAGCAGAAAAAACAGATCGTAATAGTGCTATAATAATGATTCAAAATGAAAAAGAAAATCTTTCTACAGTTCAAAAAATAATAGTAGATGCTGGTTATACTGGTGAAAAATTTGCTTCTGCAATCAAAACAATTATAAATGCGAATGTTGAAGTTGTAAAACGTAATGAATTACATTCTTTTGTAGTATTACCAAAAAGATGAGTTGTAGAGCGAAGTTTTGCTTGATTAGAAAAATGTAGAAGATTATGAAAAAATTGTGAAAGAAAATTAAATACTAGTTTACAAATGGTTGTTCTTTCCTTTATTTCAATTTTATTAAAAAGATTCTAAACAGGTTCTTAGAGAATAAGGTAAAATTACTATATATTTTAAAATAAGAGGTATATATGCATAAAAATTATCCAAGTCATGTCACTAAAGAACAATTTGAGAACATAAGATTAATTTTAGAAAATATCAAAAAGAAAACAAAACCAAGAAATTTAGATTTATATGAAGTATTTTGTGCAGTTTTATATGTATTAAAAAGTGGTTGTCAATGAAGAATGTTACCAAAAAATTTTCCAAAATGACAAACTGTATATTATTATTTTCAAATTTGAAGTAAAAATAATGGTAAAGAACCTAGCATATGACAATTAATTTTATAAAAAATTAGTTAGAAAAGTTCCTATCAATAATCATCGAAAAGAAAAAACCATTTTTTGTATAATTTATTCACAAAGTGTTAAAAATACAGATACTACTAAAAACAAAGGTTATGATGCTGGTAAAAAGATTTCAGGAATAAAACGTCATATTGCTGTTGATTCTCAAGGTTTACCACATGCAATTTACGTAACTACAGCAGAAAAAACAGATCGTAATAGTGCTATAATAATGATTCAAAATGAAAAAGAAAATCTTTCTACAGTTCAAAAAATAATAGTAGATGCTGGTTATACTGGTGAAAAATTTACTTCTGCAATCAAAACAATTATAAATGCGAATCTTGAAGTTGTAAAACGTAATGAATTACATTCTTTTGTAGTATTACCAAAAAGATGAGTTGTAGAGCGAAGTTTTGCTTGATTAGAAAAATGTAGAAGATTATGAAAAAATTGTGAAAGAAAATTAAATACTAGTTTACAAATGGTTGTTCTTTCCTTTATTTCAATTTTATTAAAAAGATTCTAAACTGGTTCTAAAAGAAGTAACATTAAAACATCATGTTTGCCTGAAAAAGAATTTTTACAATTAGGTATACAAGAAATCTATACAAGTATTTTTAGTGATGGGTTTACTCAATTAAAAATTTGACAAGAATTAATAAATGATGATAACTTTGATGAAGTTATAAATGAAATGACAAAATTTGAACAATTAGAACAATTTAAAATTAAAATAAACCAGATAAATAACTATTTAGAAAAAAAGGATATTCTGAAGAAAAACAATATAATATTTTAAAAAAACAAACAGACTTCTCCCCACATGTACTTGTGGAGGGAACAATGAAACTGAATGAGTTCAACATTGCTTTTCAAACTGAACAGCAATGTCTTGCATATATAGCAAATTTGAAAGAAAACAAATGTATTAGATGTTCTAGTTTTAATTTGAATACTTCTGATTTAAAAAGAATAAGATGTTTGAAATGTAATCAAACATTTAGTATTCTCACGGGTACCATATTTTCAAGGTCACAAACATCTTTAAGATCATGATTTTACCTCATCTTTAGATGAATAAACACCAAACATGGAATTCCGCCAACTGATGTTTCAAAAGAATTGGGAGTGACCTTAAAAACAGCATGGAGAATGGGTCATAAAATTAGAACACGTATTGCAAAACAAGAACCTCAATTTATTGTTAAAGGCACAGTGCAAATTGATGAAATGTATCTTTCACATATGGCTTTTAAAAAACAAGGAAGATCCTTGAAAATAAAACATTGATTGTTGGCATTTATGAAAAAACAACTAATAATTTAATTGTGAAAGTATTGAAAAATGCAAAGAGTAAAAGTCTTTTGAATTTTGCAAGAAGCCACATTTCTTCAAAATGTCATGTATATACTGATGATTGAAAAGGATATTGCGATTTCAAATTTGGTTTTCCCAAAACATAAAACAGTTAACCATCAAGATGGTTATGTTTCAAAAAGTGGTGTAAATACCAATCAAATTGAATCAGTTTGAAAACATATAAGAAGAACATTTAAAACACATATCAAAGTTGCAAAACATCATGTTTATTTATATGCCAAAGAAGCTGCATATAAATTCAACAAGATACCTAGTTTTGAAATTGTAATGCTATGTTTAATTTAAAAATGTGGGGAGAAGTCCGTAGATACGCTTTTCTCAGCATTTATGTGATAAAATTAAAAAATAGTACATAAAGGGAGAAAAGCGAAAACAAATTATAGAAGAAATAGATTTAACTGTTTTAAATAACCAAAGTAACCAAAAACAAGCGAAAAATAAAGAATTTCATGATGCTTTAGATAATCAACCATGATTTAATTCAGAGGAAATAAATACAATACAATTATCAAGTCAATTTTTAACTAACAAAAATAAAATTTTTAGTAATAAATTAGCATAAAAGTATAAAAAAATTTCTTTATTTACAAATCAAAATATACAATACATAATATATTATGTATTGTATATTTTTGTTTACTTTTGTTCAAATTTATTAATTAATAACTCTATTACTGAACTATTAGAAATACCTAATTTTTTAACAATTTCATCACTCTTAACTTGAATTGTTTTTTTATCAACTACTTTTTTTGGTAACTTCACAGCTAAAGTTTCTAATTTATTAGTCGTTGATTTAGTTCCACTAGCAATTTCATTTAATATTTTTTTGAATTTACTAAATCTGACTAAAATTTTTTGGTATTTGTTAATAACAATGATATTATTTTTGATGATTTATATTACTACTCCCTTTGAATTGACTTGAACATTATCTATTTCGATAAAAATTTTTAAAATTAAGCTATTGGCTACAAGTTTATATCTTTTATACTTATCATCACCTTTTAAATTTGATTTTTTTAAAAGGTTCAACATGAGAAAAAATCAAATGTAAAACTTTTTGTTCTTCTAAAGTTAATTTACTATATTTTCTAACTAATTCATTAGCATACTTAATTGTTACTCCATCATACCTATTTTTTTATTATTTTTGCTTTTTTCCAATTCCACTCATATTAGCTCCTTTAACATTTAAAAAAAATTATTAAAGATAATAATGTTATGCCACATATTGATAATTGTATGTATTTTTATCATTAACCTCATACTTGGAATGTGGTCTAACACATACTCATACAAATCAAAATGGTAAAACTGCCTTAATCTTAATTGCTGATAATAATAATGTAGAGGAAGTTAAGTTTCTAATAGAAAATGGTGCTAAAATTGAATGTATAGATAATTTATAGATAATCTTTGAGAATCAATAAATAAAGTGAATTTAGAAGTGAAAGAATATTTGCAATCATGAATTTTAAACTCAAGTAAAAACGAAATAAATTCACCTAACTCTAGTAACCAACCAACAACAAATAACAAAAAACAAAGTTTACTAATGATCTAATTAAAAATCTAATAAACTTTTATTATTTCTTACCTTTAATATTTCTAACTTCTTTTAATTGTTTTTTTAACATTTTTAATTGTAATTGTAAATCTTCATATGATGGTAAATCATTACTTTTAATTTCTTCTTTTTTGTTTTTACTATAATCATTAGTTTTTTTTGATAATTGTGGAGGATTAACTCATAAATTTTTTAAGCCATATCAAAAAATAGTAAGTAAACTTAAACCAATACCTGCTCAAGGAATTGTTCATAAATCTTTAAAAGGAATAGTTTGAAAATTTCTAATATTAAAGTAATTAAAAAGTACTAATACAAAAAGTATCAATACTAAGGTCATTAATAACATGTGTATAGCAAAAACTGATTTTGAAAAAGGTTTTTTAATAGAAATTAATGGTATTAAATAAGTTAAATTAAAAATCAATAATGTTCCAAAAGTATATAAAGAAACTATACTATCACTAGTCATTAACTGTTTATAAAAACTACTAGTAATTGGTTCTTTATTAACGATTAAAGTAATAATAATAGCAATATTGTTTTTTAATGGAACACCCCAATTAAATAATGGAAAAATTGATAAACTAATTGTTACTGTTAAAACACTAATAATAACTAATGTTTTACTTAAAATTAAACTATTTTTTTCATATTATCCATCTCTCATTATCAGTTTATTTTTTCACTCTAATAATATTTTATAATTATTAAAGCAAAAAAATAACTATCAAAATTAAGATTTATTTTTAATTTTAGATAAATTTAACGCAATTTTTCGCGCAGCAAATGGATCACAAGGATCATAATGTCAATAATTAGTAAAATATTTTTTAAAATTATTAGGCAATGTTGAAGAAGCAATATTAATAGCATGAAAGCGATTAGCTTTTGCTTTTAGTTGTAACATTAAATTAATATTATTTTTAGTAATATTAGCAGATAAAAAATCAGAAACTACCAATAAGTCTGCATTATGATATGTCTTAGATTGCATAATTGTTAAAGCATGACTAATAGCTGGATTAATATTAGTATGTCCTTTAAAACTATGACCTAAAAAATGAATTAGATTGGGAATTGATGAAACTAAATTAGATAAGTCATAAGTTTCAAATTTACCAGAAAAATTGATCATATAGCATGGTCTTTTTTCTTGTAAAGCAATTTTACTAATAGCAAGCGCAATTGATTTTGCAATAATTTCTGGACTATGACTCATCGATTTAGATGTATCAATGCATAAGATAAAAGGACCTTCACTTTCAGGAATTGGTACTTCTACAATTTCTTCAACAAGATGTTCAGTGGCAACTAAATCCATTGATTCAAACTCTGTAATTGCTAACTTTTCTTCAACAAATTTTTTATAAAAAATAGCATTTAACTCTGGAATAGCAAGATTAACTAATTCTAATGGTAATAAATGTTCTAAATCTTTACCCTCGGTAATTCCTACTATTTCTTCAGGCCATTTTCCTAATGGCTTTAATTCATATTCAATTTGTATTTTTTGATGAACTTGCTTTTCTGTTAAACCTGAAATTCCTTTTCAACGACCAAGTAGTCTAGCGATTTCAAGTATAGCTGGATTCTTATTTAAAATTTCACCATATTGTATAATAGTATTTAAATTAATTTTTTTAAAATCATTTAAATCTCCTTCTCAAAATCGTCCAAAAAAATTTCAAGCGAAACCAACAATATTTCTTACTTCATTAATAATTTTAATATTATTACTTCACATTGTTAAGTACTTTTGACGCATTTGCATAGTTTCAAATAATTTATAATTTACAATTCTTTGAACAATTAAGTTTTCTCAATATCTTGTAAAATTATCAAAAGTTAATTTACTATTAAGTTTACGATCTTTAAATTTTTCTTGAAAATAATGAAAATAATTAATCATTGGTGAATCAAGGACTTTTGCCCTAGTGTAAATTTCTTGTCAATTATTTTTTAATCTATCAATACCATTAATCATAACTCAGAAATATAATCGTAATTCTCTTTTAATGATGTGACTAATAATAATATTTTTACTTTTTTCTAAAACTTCATTTAAATAAAAATGACTAATTTGTTGATCAAATTCCGGAGCTAATCAAGGAAAATTTTTTTTAAATCAAGCAAAACTACTTAAATTTGTTTCTGATAAAGACATTTTTTTCAATTTAGTTTCTAAAATTTGTGAAACATGGGATTCAATTAATTGTTCCATAATAATCACCTATCTTAATTAATATCAAAATTATTATTAGTGTCATTAACATTTGGAATAGTTATTGGTGAATCTTCAGTTAGTGATTCTGATGAAAGACTCGTTTCAGTTTCTGCTTCCGGTATTTGTGAAATTTTATCAAAAAATGCCATTTCTAATAGTGATTTAAATTGTTCATCAAAAAATATAGAATCGGTTTTACTTAAACGATGATATTCTTGTTCAAAATGTACTTTTAATTCATTAATTTGTTGCTTTAAATCTTTAATTTGACTATTAATATTTCCAAATTGTGATTTACTATCAGTATTAGTTAATTCAAGTTGAATTATAGAATTATTTGTAATATTTATTAATTCACTAGAATTCTTTAATTGTAGTTCAAACTTCTGATTACCTTCCATTTTACTTAAACTTTTACCATAAAATAATTGAATATTATGACTCTTTTTATTACGTCGTAATAATAACTGAAAATCTTTTCTACTAATAAAACAAATTGGAAATTCATCACTATGTCATAATAAACGATAATATATACCTTTAATTTGTTCAGAAAATGGATTGGAGTAAATAGATGGTTGATTTTGACTATCTTTAATGTTTTCAGCATTATTACTTAATGTTTCCAACTCACTTTCCAGTTCAATCTGATTTTGTTTCAATGTGTAAGTTAAATCTTCACAATATGCTTCATTGAAAAGTTTTGTATATTCTTTTTCTTGATCTTCATTATCTCAAATACAGTAAGGAATAATCAATAAATCAGGCTTATCAGTAGTTGTTCTACCATTATAATAAGCTGAAGCTTTTATTAATTTAGCAATTTTTTTTCATCTTCGATCAGAAATGTAAGCTTTACCATTAGTTGCTTCTGTTAAAATTTTACGAAAACGAGAAATAAAATTTAATGTTACTTTACTTAAAGTAACATTAGTTTCCAATTCTTTTAATCACTTTTCATATTCAGAAGTTTTAATTTGTAATTCAAGCGGAACTTTTACTTCTAAACTAGTAATACTTTCTAACATATCATTAAAATTTTCTTCATTAGTTAAACCATAAACTATCATTCTAATAATAAAACGATCAAATAAAGCTTCTAAACCTTTACCACTTTCTGGCAACTCATTGGAAGCTGAAATTAATAGTTTTAATGGTACTTTGATATCAACACCACCATTACGAAAGATTTTTTCATTAATAATAGTTAGTAATGTATTTTGAATGGAAGGACCAGCTTTTCAAATTTCATCCAAAAAAGCAATATCAACAGCAGGCAAATATTGATCAATAATTCTTACATAGTTACCTTTTAATAAATCTTTGATTGAGATTGGTCCAAAAATTTCTTCTGGATTAGAAAAACGATTCATTAAATATTCAAAATTTCGCCCATCATGAAGCACATATTTAATTCGTCGTGAAATTAATGATTTAGCAATTCCTGGTAATCCTAATAAAAATATTGATTCTCCTGATAATAACGCCAAAATAGCAAGTTTAAAAACAGTTTCTTTTTCATAAACATCAGTGCTAATTACTTTAATTAATTGTTCAATTCGCTTAGAAAGTAAACTATTTGTACTCATTATATTCTCCTTTACTTATTATTTATTCAACACTTAATTCTCTTCTTACATCATCACTTTTAACAATTAATAAACAAGCAGCAATTAATCATAAAACAGTTATTAATAAAACAATAATCATAAATATTGGAACTTCTGCAGAAACAGTTTCATTTACTAATCCATCAACCACTAACAAAATCGTACAAAATACTTCTAAAACTATAAAATAAGCAATTGCTAAAATAATATAAACAATTGATCATCCAAACATAGCACTAGCAGTGCGACCAATCGCTACTGGTAAATAAAATATAAAATTAAATCCCAGAGTTATAATTAAAAATATATAAATTATATAAGTTGGGTTCATGTTACTACCTTTATTACTCAAAATTTGATTAACCAAATTGTTAGCTAAAAAATAAGAAAAAATTAAATGAAGACATGAAACTGCAAGTAACAAAATACGAGCAATATTTTCCATTTTTGAACTTCAGTACATTCTTTTAAATTTAATACTATCACTTAATAACGGATTATAAGTAGTAAAGCGTTGTTCTTCAATATCTTTAAATGATGGATTATCATTATTCGGTTTGATAATACTATTATCAACATTTGACAATGGAGTATTTTTTAAGTCATCTTTTTTTTCTTCCATATATCTAACACCCCTTATTTTTTATTTATATTATAACTTATTTTAGGTATTAAAACTTAATAATAGTATCTGATATAAATAAAAATTATAAGTGTTTAATTTTACAAAATTATCAAATTTAAATTTATTTTTTTAAAATATAATATAGCAAAATTAAATAATTATTAAAAATATTTTTTAAATAAATAAGAAATTATAAATCAATATATAAAATAAAACATTTGTTGATTCACTAAAAATAATACTTAATATATTTTAAAAACAAAATACCTAATGAACATAATAACTGTTAATTATTTCACATTTTTGGATTGCATCTCAAAAATTATTATTTTTTATTTTTACTTTTAAACCAATAATCAAAAAAGTTAATGCAATAGTAAAGAATCCAAAAATTGGAGTTAAAATTATACAAAAAATAACTCCAATTTGTAACTGAACTCAATCATAATAACCATCATAATTATGAACTACTGATGAACATATATTTTCTGCAGAATGATTTAAAATATAATTTACACTTATATAATTTAATAAACTAAATCCATTTGTTATTTCTATTGTTATTTCTACAATAAGTCTTTTTTCTTTATATAATTTAAGATGTTCAAAAAAACTTTTATTAAAATTTGAAAAACCAACTAACATTAAACCAATTACCATAATTAAAATAGTTAAAATAGTTAAAATAAATAAAAATAAAGTTGTTAATTTTAATTTTTTATATTTTTGTAATATCATTTATAATTTTCCTTTCAAAATAAAAACCCATTTGCTTTTATCTCAACAAACAATGGGTTAAAAACTACTATATTTTTTATACATAAAAATAATAACAAATTTATATTAATTTTACAATTAATAACCTATATAATTAAAACTATTTTATATAAGTAGTATGAATATTAAATTATAGTTATCAAAATTTTACCCATTTTCATAAAATCAATACTTATTTTTAAGTATCTAAAATCACTTTACTTTAAAAGTAAAATTAAAACTATGGGGTTTGGGAACATAGTCACTGCTTGTCAAATCTTTTCCAATATGAAATCTAATTTTTTTAATATCATCAGTATTAATAATATCAGTTGCCTTTAATGATAAATTATTACCATCAATGTCTAAAAAAGTAAAAGTAGTTAACTCATTAATTTGCACCTTTAAAGCTTTAACAAAATATCCTTTAAAAGTATCTAGTGATTTAATAACAAGATTTCAATTAGTAGTTGGATCAACCATTGAATCAGGATAATCTAATAAGAAAAAAGTAGAATTATTTTTTGCAAATTGATACATTTCTTGTCAATATTTATTTTCTAAAAAAGTTTCTAGATCACCAATATTAACATAATCATTAACATTCATATTTTCAATACTATTATTTATTGAATTTGAAAATCCAAAATAATGACTCAATTCTTTATATTTAAAATGATTACCACTATTATCACTAGTCAATAATACATATGGAGGGCTATATTTTATTAATGCTTCATCACTATCTGCTGCTTCTTGAATCATACTAAAAGGAACAAAATCAATAGAATTAACTTTAAGATAATCAATAATCTCTTCAATATTTGTTGGTTTTAACTCAATGAAATCATAAACAACATTTGGATTAGAAACATATGTTATATAAAAAGGTTTTAGTGGAAAATTTGAAGAATATGAATAAAGATTAACATATTCTTTCGAACTAGTCACAGCATTACCAACATAATTTAATTCGGGATGATGAACTAATTCAAAATATGGTTTAATAGTAGTTGCATCATTAAAATCAATATTTGCTAAAGGAATTGTTGATATTATTGGATAAAGATGAGTAGCACTAGTAAATTCTTCTTCATAATCATTAATAAATCTATTAATTTCATCTTCGATTGTTTTATAAACAACAGTATTATCAATTTTATCAGCATAATAAAAATTATTTGGTAAATAACCATGTGTTCATTGTTCTTGCAAATAATCATTACCATTTGGAAATTTTCCTGAAATATGCTTACTAAATTTTCCTTCAAATTGATTAAACATCATAAATTTTTCATAAAATTTAGCAGTATTTTTAATTAATGCAATTACTGGTATTTTAAATTCAATAAATGAAGATTGTAACTTTAATTTTAAATCAAATTTAGTAACACCATCAGTTTGAATTAAACTCTTATCTAATTCATCATTACTATTAGGTTTATAAAAAGTGAAATCATAATTAGTAATATTAGTTGGAAAAAAACTATCTCATCAAGATTCTTTTATTAATAAATCAAAAACTTGTTTTTTTGATTCTTCTTCAAAAAATGGCAAACGTAAATTTTTATTACTACTATCAATTGGAACATCATTCATATCAACAATAATTGATTCTTCTGAAATATTTTGTTTAAAATCACCAATATTAAAAGCACTCTGCATAGCAAGAGCAATAAAAAAAGTACTAATTGCTAAACCAATTATCATAATTAAAGAAATAGTTATTGTCAGAAAACTTTTTTTTACTTTTACTGGTTCTACTTTACCAGTAACGTATTTAGTAATATTATTTAGTTTTCTTCAATCATCATTATCTTTCTTTTTAGCCATATATTATTCACCTAAATTTCCATTATCTAAAACTTAATTCATACATTTTAATAATACTTTTAATTAAATATTTTTTATTTTCAATAGTATTTAATCATCAATACAAAATAGCAATTCATCATAATAAAAGTGCTATAACTGCCAAAACCAATACTGTCATTCGATAAGGACTGTCACTATAAAAAAACATAAAAAAACTAATACCAATAATTATTAAATTAACAATAGAACCAAATATTAAAAAAAATAAGCAACTTAAACCAATACCTCTAATAGTTTTAGATAAAAAAACAGGTAAAATCATAATTAAAATTATAAAAGCAAATAAAACAGTAACTAACATTGCTACTACTTTTAATATTGCACTTTGAAAAACTGGTGCTGATGGTATACCAGGAAAATTAGCAACTAATTGACCAAAATCAATGCCATTAAAAAAAATCAAACCAATTCAAAAAAATTGAATAATTAAAATAAATATTCGCGAAAAACCATCACCAAGACTAGTAAAATAAACTCTTGTTAAATTTAAATCTAATAATGAAGGTAAAGGAACTTCCTTTAATTTCTTTAACTCTTTTTGACCAATAAGATTACTTGCAGTTAAAAATTGTTTATCTAATGATTTATCCATATATTTCACCCATCCTATAAAAATAATTATAATGCATTTTATTTAAAAACTATATAGTTAACTTATATTCGAATTTTAAATCTAATAAAATAATCAAATTATTATTTTAAAATAAATACAAACATAATTAATAATATCTATTTTTAACTACAAATAATATGAAAAATAAACAATAATTATTGAAAATTATTGTTTATTTTAATAATATAGTATTGTTTAAATATTTTTCGATTATATGGAATATCCAGAAATACTTGTGGATCGGCTACAATTTATTGGACACTAATTATGTAGACAAATAACAATATTTGTTAAAAGAAAGGAAATATAATTATGGCCAATATTACTTCATATACAGATGAATTTAAAAAACAAATAGTAGCTTTATATCAAAGTGGCAAATCAGTATCTTGTCTTGTTAAAGAGTACAATGTTACAAGAGCAGTTGCATATAAATGAATTAAGCAATTTACTAATTCGGAAAGTTTTAAAACTAAAGATAATCTTTCTGATTTAGAAAAACAATTAATTCAAATGAATAAAGAATTAAAACAATTACGAATGGAAAATGATATTTTAAAGCAAGCAGCACTAATAATAGGCAGAAAGTAGAGATTATTGCAAATAATAAATGAAAATATAAGATTCGCCCAATGTGTCGTTTTTTAAAAATTTCTAAATCAACATATTATTTTAATTTAAAGAAAAAAGAAGATAAAATCAAAAATAATATTTATGATCAAGCTGTTATTAGTGCTTTTAAAGAAAACAAATGTGTTTATGGAACAAGAAGATTAAAAGTCATACTAGAAAAACAAGAAATTTATTTATCAAGAAGAAAAATTAAAAAAATTATGGATAAACATAATTTAATGTCAAAATACACTAAATTATCATTTAAAAATCATCGTAATAAAGTAAATAATGAACAAATCACTAATATTGTTAATAGAAACTTTAATAATAGAATTAAAAATGAGGTGATTGTCAGTGATCTTAGTTATGTTGAAGTTAATGGTAAATGAAACTATATTTGCTTATTAATAGACCTATTTAACCGCGAAATTGTTGGACATAGTGTAGGTACTAAAAAAGATGCATCATTGGTATATCAAGCATTTATGCAATCAAATCGCTGTTTAAAAGATATGCAAATATTTCATAGCGATCGAGGTAACGAATTTAATAATAAAATTATTAACAAACTTTTATTAGCATTCAATATTACCCGCTCTTTAAGTAAAAAAGGTTGTCCTTATGACAATGCTGTTGCTGAAGCAACTTTTAAAACTTTCAAGACTGAATTTATTAATGACAAAAAATTTACATCATTAATACAGTTAAAATTAGAATTATTTGATTATATCAATTGATATAACAATATAAGAATCCACAGCACTTTAAACTACTTAACTCCCATTAAATATCAAGAAAAAATGTCTACCAAAAAATAGTCCTAAAAAGGGTTGCCATTTCACTTGCACTTGCTAATTTTGATTGAGAATCTGATAAATCTATTGAGTTTATTTGTTTTCACTTATCAACTTGATTATTTAGACTTTCTATATTTTCATCACATACAGATAAAACCTATTAAACCTCCAACTAAACAAAGAGGAAAAATAGGCAAAATTCAAAAAGACATTGAAACTAATTTATTATTTTCAACTTGCTCTGACTCTAATCTAAATGTTGCCAATTGTTCTTGATTAAATCATGAAATTTGTTCTTCTGACAGTTCTGTTTTTTGTATCGGAGTTAATAATAGAATTTGTTCTAATGATAATGATTGAATTTCTGATTTTGATAATAATTGCATTGATTTTGAATTAAATTCTTGAACTTGTTTTACTGTTGTTGAATTAACTGTTGTGCTAGTTGTACTATTAAAATACTTATCTATTTTTCCCTCAAAAATTTTTCGTTGTTCTGCTGTAAAAAAATGAATTTGCTCTTCTGTAAAAAATTGAATTTGTTCAGTTGTAAATTTTTCTATTTGTTCTGGTTCAAATTTTGGTATTTGTTCGATTGTGAATGCTTGAATTTGTTTTTCTGTAAATGCTTGAATTTCTTTTTTTGTTAATAATTGAATTTGGTGACTAATATACATTTCTAAATTCAAACGAGTCGAACGTTTTTTCTACTTAAACTTAATGAAGGGCATCAGTCACTTAAGTTTATCAATTAATATTTTCAATCTGTAATATAATTAAACGGAATTTTACGTTTATTGGCAATAACTTATATACATTATTATTTCTGAAAACTATAATTAGATATTAGTAAAATAAAATCTAATTAAAGGTGATTGAAAATGAATATTTTAGACATAATAAATAAATTTCCAAACCAAGAATCTTGTATAAAATTTTTAGAAGAAATAAGATGAAATAACAAACCAAAATGTCTTTTTTGTTTTAGTGAAAAAGTTAACTCTGTTTTAAAAGAGTCGCGTTATAAATGCAAAAAATGTCATAAGTCTTTTAGTGTAACTGCTCAAACTATTTTTCATCATACACGTGTACCACTTCAAAAGTGATTTATTTTAATAGTATTAATGGCTAATGCTAAAAAAAGTTTATCATCATCTCAAGCTTCAAGAGACTTAAATTTACGTTTAGCAACTGTATGAAAAATGATGCATAAAATTAGAAAGGCAATGGCTAATGATGAGATTAAATTATTAGCAAAAATATTAGAGATGGATGAAACATATGTGGGTGGAAAACCGCGTAAATATAATGATGTTGATAATAAAAATAACTCATTACGTGGTAGAGGAACTAGTAAAGAGTGTGTTGTTGGCATTATTGAACGAAATGGTAATGTTAAATTATTTCATGCAAAAAATAAAAGTATTAAATCTGAAGATTTAATGAAAATAGTTAAAGAAAATGTTGATATTAACAATTCTATTCTTTTTACTGATGAATATCGTGGATATTATAAAATGAATAAAATTTTACCACATGAACAAGTTAATCACAAAAAATATTTTTCTTATAATGGTATTCATACAAATACAATAGAAAGTTTTTGAGCAATATTAAAAAGAGGTTTTATCGGCCAATTTCATTGAGTTTCAAAAAAATGACTCCAATCTTATTTAAATGAATTTTGTTTTAAATATAATAACCGTAAAGAAAAAATCACATTTAAAAATATCATAATTAAATTATTTATTAAGAATTAAGTGTTAACCAATAAGCGTAAAATTCCGTAATTAAAAATAATTAATACAGAAGGAGAAATTATGAATTATAAAGTTTATTCAAAAGAAACAAAATTAGCCGTTGTTAATGAGTATTTAGTTGATAAAAAACTAAAAATACATGAAATTCAAGTCAAATATAAATTATCAACTCCAGTATTAATTTATAATTGGGTTAACCAATATCAAATTAAAGGTGAAAATGCATTAGACTTACTGCATAACTAGTTAACTTTTTATTTTTTTGTTATTATTAAAATAAAATTTGAATAGTTAAGGATAAACTTTATGACATATTTTGAATTAAAAGATAAATCTGATCAATATTTTCGTAAAATAGTGGGTATTAATAAACTCGTTTTTAACGAAATTTTAAATATTTTATTAGAACATCAAAAACTCAAAACTACTATTGGTGGAAGGCCATATAAAATGTCAATAGAAGATCGACTAGTAATGAGTTTAAGATATTTATATGAAAATCGTACATATCATAGTATTGGTGCTGAGTATGGTATGGTTGATACTACTGCTTTACGAAATATTCGTTCAATTGAAGATATTTTAATAAAGAATAATAAGTTTAATAATTTAACAAATAAAAATATTTTTTTAAAAAGAAGAATTAAAAAATAAAATTTTGATAATTGATGTAACAGAGGTAGAAACAGAACGACCAAAATATAACCAAAAAGATTGATTTTCTGGTAAAAAATGAATGCATACTGTTAAGTTTCAAACCGTAATTAATGCAAATACTAATGAAATTTTAAATATTTTTTCTGATATTGGTAAAAATCATGATTTTAAAACTTTTAAGAATTCAAAGTTAAAGTTTTTACCAGAAACTATAATTCTTGCAGATAAAGGTTATCAAGGTTTACAAAAAATTCATGCTAATACATTTTTACCCATTAAAATTAGCAAAAATAATCCTAAAACAAATAAAACCAAAATCTTTAATAAGATTATTAATAAAACTCGTAGAAAAATTGAACATGTTTTTGCATTTTTAAAATGTTTTAAGATTATTGGTTATAAATTTAGAAAAGCCAGAAAACGAATATTTTTAAGATTTAATTTAATTGCAGGATTTTATAATTTATCATTAAAACTTAAAAACGTTATGCAGTAAGTCTATTCACCAAAATTTCTAAATCCCAAACTTCTCACAGGATCGATAAGAAAGATATTGAAATTAAACTATTAAACAAAGAAATTGATAAACTTAGAAAACAAGCTTTAAAAGATGAGGTTGAAAAAGAACTTTTAAAGGAGCAATTAGCCTGTGAAAAGAAATTAACAAGGGGAAAAATAGTAAATTATTAAAATATAAGTGTTTTTTAATAGTAGAAAAATATAAGCAAAAAGGTCATCAATTAAATAAAATTATTGTTTACATAGCTATTAGCAAAACAGCATACTATTTATGAGTAAAAAAAGGTAAAAAGCAATATCAATCAAAAATTAACGGAATTTTACGTTTATTGGCAATAACTTATATACATTATTATTTCTGAAAACTATAATTAGATATTAGTAAAATAAAATCTAATTAAAGGTGATTGAAAATGAATATTTTAGACATAATAAATAAATTTCCAAACCAAGAATCTTGTATAAAATTTTTAGAAGAAATAAGATGAAATAACAAACCAAAATGTCTTTTTTGTTTTAGTGAAAAAGTTAACTCTGTTTTAAAAGAGTCGCGTTATAAATGCAAAAAATGTCATAAGTCTTTTAGTGTAACTGCTCAAACTATTTTTCATCATACACGTGTACCACTTCAAAAGTGATTTATTTTAATAGTATTAATGGCTAATGCTAAAAAAAGTTTATCATCATCTCAAGCTTCAAGAGACTTAAATTTACGTTTAGCAACTGTATGAAAAATGATGCATAAAATTAGAAAGGCAATGGCTAATGATGAGATTAAATTATTAGCAAAAATATTAGAGATGGATGAAACATATGTGGGTGGAAAACCGCGTAAATATAATGATGTTGATAATAAAAATAACTCATTACGTGGTAGAGGAACTAGTAAAGAGTGTGTTGTTGGCATTATTGAACGAAATGGTAATGTTAAATTATTTCATGCAAAAAATAAAAGTATTAAATCTGAAGATTTAATGAAAATAGTTAAAGAAAATGTTGATATTAACAATTCTATTCTTTTTACTGATGAATATCGTGGATATTATAAAATGAATAAAATTTTACCACATGAATAAGTTAATCACAAAAAATATTTTTCTTATAATGGTATTCATACAAATACAATAGAAAGTTTTTGAGCAATATTAAAAAGAGGTTTTATCGGCCAATTTCATTGAGTTTCAAAAAAATGACTCCAATCTTATTTAAATGAATTTTGTTTTAAATATAATAACCGTAAAGAAAAAATCACATTTAAAAATATCATAATTAAATTATTTATTAAGAATTAAGTGTTAACCAATAAGCGTAAAATTCCGAAAATTAATGATAATTTGATACAAGCAATAAACAAAATAGTTCTCATTAAAAATGAAAAAAAGTACATTAATATCACTAGTTTTGAAAAAGTAAGATTAGAGTTAAAAATAAAAAATAAAGGTCTTAAATGCAGTAAAACAAGCATAAAACAAATATTAAAAGATAATAATATTAAATTATTATTAGAACCTAAATCAACAAATAGAGTAGTAGAAAATAGTGATTTAAAAAATAATAAAGATTTATTAAAACGTAATTTTTCAAGTAATAACTTTCTTGAAAAAGTTGGTATGGATGGCACATGATTTAAAAATATAATTATTGGTGATAAAAAAACAAAATTATTAGTTGTTTTTGCTACTGATATGTACAGTAATTCAATTGTTGGCTGAAAAATAAACAAAAGTGAAAATGCCAAAACTGTGTTAAATGTGGTTAATCAAATAGAATTAGCGAGTGCTAAACAATGTAATTTTACGACTATTCAATCAGATTTAGGTTCTGCTAATACAAGCGAAATTGTTAGTAAAGTTTTTAATACAAGTACTAATCTAATTCACTCAAAAAGTCTATCAGGTTTTAAAGGTAATCAAGTTAGTGAATGTTTAAATCGTTGAATTAAAAGAGATTTTAAAATGATGTTTGGTAGCACTTTTGAAAGTATGGAAAGTTTTAATAAAATATTAGAAAAATTTGTTAGATATTGAAACAATGATAGAATAGTTATTAGATTGAAAATGCCTCCAAATCAATTTGTACAGATTTGAAGACAAGAAAGTAAACTTATCTAACCAATGCCAATTTGTTTTTTATTAAACACTTTAATATGTTTTTGCGTAAATAATTGTAATTGTTCTGCCGTTAGTAATTGAAGTTGTTCTTTAGAACTCATTTCAATATTATATAAAAAATTTAATGATAATATATTTTTTAAAATTGGTTCATTGATACCATTTTCTAATGTTAATGCATTATTCACTGGTATCAATGTCTCAACATTATTGCTACTTATGATACTTGAAGATGAGTTATTAAAGTTTAATAAATTGTTTGGCATATTTTTGCTCCTTTTTAAAAATTAAAAACTATTATAAAGTAATAGTTAAATTTAAATAAAATTATATTGATTATTTAAATTATACGTGTATTTTAATATTTTTAATTTACTTAATCAATCAAAAACTTTCTTCCATAATGAATAAAATAATTATTAATTACAGCAATAAAAAAAAGAGTAAGACCTTTTACTTACTCTCTAAATTAATACTGCTTATGTTTTATTTTCTAATGGCGGTCTTGACGGGGATCGAACCCGCGATCTCCTCCGTGACAGGGAGGCGTATTAACCACTTTACCACAAGACCGTGGTTGCGGAGACTGGATTTGAACCAATGATCTTCGGATTATGAGCCCGACGGGATACCACTTCCCCACTCCGCGATGTATAAAATTTAATAATAATGGAGGAGGCTGAGGGATTCGAACCCTCGAGCACTTGCGCACTGACAGTTTTCAAGACTGTTCCCTTCAACCGGACTTGGGTAAGCCTCCGAGTATTTAAGTATGGTGGACCCTATCGGATTCGAACCAATGCTCGCCCGGTTATGAGCCGGGAGCTTTAACCAACTAAGCTAAGGGTCCTAGACTATGGTAGCGGGGATGGGACTCAAACCCATGGCCTCTCGGGTATGAACCGAACGCTCTAATCAACTGAGCTACCTCGCCAGTTTTAGTTTAAATGTTTAACCGATATATAAATGGTGGACCCTATCGGGATCGAACCGACCACCTCCTGCGTGCAAGGCAGGCACTCTACCAAATGAGCTAAGGGCCCCTTATTTAATAATGGTCGGGAAGACAGGATTCGAACCTGCGACCTCTCGGTCCCAAACCGAGCGCTCTACCAAGCTGAGCCACATCCCGATGGTGCGCCTGGCAGGACTTGAACCCACAACCTTTTGATCCGTAGTCAAACGATCTATCCAATTGATCTACAGGCGCATTTAATTACTAAAATTTATAGTAAATCATTAAATCATTAAACCTAATCAATTATAACTTATTAAAAGTAATATTTACAAGTATATTTGCAAATATTATTAATATTTTGGAGGAGCCGATCGGATTCGAACCGACGATCAAAGTTTTGCAGACTTATGCCTTAAACCACTTGGCCACGGCTCCAAATATAATTAAAAAAATTTAAAGACTTTTCAATATTACCAAGACTAGTTACTATTTGCAACTTGTTTTACAATATTATTCATAAAATATTTAAATATTTTTTTATTATTTATTTCACTAATTAAAATTTTATAAAGTTATTTATAATTAATTATTAAATTAAATAACGGACTTCACCCCACATGTACTTGTGGAGGGAACAATGAAACTGAATGAGTTCAACAATGCTTTTCAAACTGAACAGAATGTCTTGCATATATAGCAAATTTGAAAGAAAACAAATGTATTAGGTGTTCTAGTTTTAATTTGAATACTTCTGATTAAAAAGAATAAGATGTTTGAAATGTAATCAAACATTTAGTATTCTCACGGGTACCATATTTTCAAGGTCACAAACATCTTTAAGATCATGATTTTACCTCATCTTTAGATGAATAAACACCAAACATGGAATTCCGTTAACTGATGTTTCAAAAGAATTGGAAGTGACCTTAAAAACAGCATGGAGAATGGGTCATAAAATTAGAACACGTATTGCAAAACAAGAACCTCAATTTATTGTTAAAGGCACAGTGCAAATTGATGAAATGTATCTTTCACATATGGCTTTTAAAAAACAAGGAAGATCCTTGAAAAATAAAACATTGATTGTTGGCATTTATGAAAAAACAACTAATAATTTAATTGTGAAAGTATTGAAAAATGCAAAGAGTAAAAGTTTTTTGAATTTTGCAAGAAGCCATATTTCTTCAAAATGTCATGTATGTACTGATGATTGAAAAGGATATTGCGATTTCAAATTGGTTTTCCCAAAACATAAAACAGTTAACCATCAAGATGGTTATGTTTCAAAAACTGGTGTAAATACCAATCAAATTGAATCAGTTTGAAAACATATAAGAAGAACATTTAAAACACATATCAAAGTTGCAAAACATCATGTTTATTTATATGCCAAAGAAGCTGCATATAAATTCAACAAGATACCTAGTTTTGAAATTGTAATGCTGTGTTTAATTTAAAAATGTGGGGAGAAGTCCGTAGATACGCTTTTCTCAGCATTTATGTGATAAAATTAAAAAATAGTACATAAAGGGAGAAAAGCGATAAATAAAAAAACAATTGTACATTTAATTTATGGTGGAGATGGCGGGGATCGAACCCGCGTCCAAAAGTTAACTGACTAACTGTATCTACAGTTTAGTATAATTTAGAAAAATCACTATTTAATAATAAATTATACGAAATTATGAATAGCTAGTTAATGGAAATTCGAAAAAATTTATTAACATCATTTTTTCTAGTTTATCCTATGATACGTTACTAATAATGATAAACTTGCTATTAGCAACGGTAGTATTTACTTCTTAAGTAATTAAGCAGGTAAAACTGCTTGATTTCCTAAACCAAATCCAAAGTTGTTTAACTTTGTTGTGAATCAGTTAGGTACTACGGTTTTAGTTTGTTTTCCGGTTATGAAACCTCGTAGTATTATGGTCTACCAAACCACTGCCACAATTAGTTGTTCACTCCTGTCGAAACCAGAACATCCCCGCTAATATTATACATTACTTTCTACTATAAAGCAATTTTTGGTTTTCTTAAAAATACGGCATCAGTCACTTAAGTTTACCAATTAATATTTTCAATCTGTAATATAATTAAAAATAATTAATACAGAAGGAGAAATTATGAATTATAAAGTTTATTCAAAAGAAACAAAATTAGCCGTTGTTAATGAGTATTTAGTTGATAAAAAACTAAAAATACATGAAATTCAAGTCAAATATAAATTATCAACTCCAGTATTAATTTATAATTGGGTTAACCAATATCAAATTAAAGGTGAAAATGCATTCACCAAAATTTCTAAATCCCAAACTTCTCACAGGATCGATAAGAAAGATATTGAAATTAAACTATTAAACAAAGAAATTGATAAACTTAGAAAACAAGCTTTAAAAGATGAGGTTGAAAAAGAACTTTTAAAGGAGCAATTAGCCTGTGAAAAGAAATTAACAAGGGGAAAAAATAGTAAATTATTAAAATATAAGTGTTTTTTAATAAGACTTACTGCATAACTAGTTAACTTTTTATTTTTTTGTTATTATTAAAATAAAATTTGAATAGTTAAGGATAAACTTTATGACATATTTTGAATTAAAAGATAAATCTGATCAATATTTTCGTAAAATAGTGGGTATTAATAAACTCGTTTTTAACGAAATTTTAAATATTTTATTAGAACATCAAAAACTCAAAACTACTATTGGTGGAAGGCCATATAAAATGTCAATAGAAGATCGACTAGTAATGAGTTTAAGATATTTATATGAAAATCGT
Source organism: Spiroplasma endosymbiont of Notiophilus biguttatus (assembly GCF_964030985.1). Classification (NCBI taxonomy): domain Bacteria; kingdom Bacillati; phylum Mycoplasmatota; class Mollicutes; order Entomoplasmatales; family Spiroplasmataceae; genus Spiroplasma; species Spiroplasma endosymbiont of Notiophilus biguttatus. Next base: position 595,602 of record NZ_OZ034993.1, read on the forward strand.
ACATATCATAGTATTGGTGCTGAGTATGGTATGGTTGATACTACTGCTTTACGAAATATTCGTTCAATTGAAGATATTTTAATAAAGAATAATAAGTTTAATAATTTAACAAATAAAAATATTTTTTTAAAAAGAAGAATTAAAAAATAAAATTTTGATAATTGATGTAACAGAGGTAGAAACAGAACGACCAAAATATAACCAAAAAGATTGATTTTCTGGTAAAAAATGAATGCATACTGTTAAGTTTCAAACCGTAATTAATGCAAATACTAATGAAATTTTAAATATTTTTTCTGATATTGGTAAAAATCATGATTTTAAAACTTTTAAGAATTCAAAGTTAAAGTTTTTACCAGAAACTATAATTCTTGCAGATAAAGGTTATCAAGGTTTACAAAAAATTCATGCTAATACATTTTTACCCATTAAAATTAGCAAAAATAATCCTAAAACAAATAAAACCAAAATCTTTAATAAGATTATTAATAAAACTCGTAGAAAAATTGAACATGTTTTTGCATTTTTAAAATGTTTTAAGATTATTGGTTATAAATTTAGAAAAGCCAGAAAACGAATATTTTTAAGATTTAATTTAATTGCAGGATTTTATAATTTATCATTAAAACTTAAAAACGTTATGCAGTAAGTCTATAGTAGAAAAATATAAGCAAAAAGATCATCAATTAAATAAAATTATTGTTTACATAGCTATTAGCAAAACAGCATACTATTTATGAGTAAAAAAAGGTAAAAAGCAATATCAATCAAAAATTAATGATAATTTGATACAAGCAATAAACAAAATAGTTCTCATTAAAAATGAAAAAAAGTACATTAATATCACTAGTTTTGAAAAAGTAAGATTAGAGTTAAAAATAAAAAATAAAGGTCTTAAATGCAGTAAAACAAGCATAAAACAAATATTAAAAGATAATAATATTAAATTATTATTAGAACCTAAATCAACAAATAGAGTAGTAGAAAATAGTGATTTAAAAAATAATAAAGATTTATTAAAACGTAATTTTTCAAGTAATAACTTTCTTGAAAAAGTTGGTATGGATGGCACATGATTTAAAAATATAATTATTGGTAATAAAAAAACAAAATTATTAGTTGTTTTTGCTACTGATATGTACAGTAATTCAATTGTTGGCTGAAAAATAAACAAAAGTGAAAATGCCAAAACTGTGTTAAATGTGGTTAATCAAATAGAATTAGCGAGTGCTAAACAATGTAATTTTACGACTATTCAATCAGATTTAGGTTCTGCTAATACAAGCGAAATTGTTAGTAAAGTTTTTAATACAAGTACTAATCTAATTCACTCAAAAAGTCTATCAGGTTTTAAAGGTAATCAAGTTAGTGAATGTTTAAATCGTTGAATTAAAAGAGATTTTAAAATGATGTTTGGTAGCACTTTTGAAAGTATGGAAAGTTTTAATAAAATATTAGAAAAATTTGTTAGATATTGAAACAATGATAGAATAGTTATTAGATTGAAAATGCCTCCAAATCAATTTGTACAGATTTGAAGACAAGAAAGTAAACTTATCTAACCAATGCCGTTTAAAAAAATGACTCCAATCTTATTTAAATGAATTTTGTTTTAAATATAATAACCGTAAAGAAAAAATCACATTTAAAAATATCATAATTAAATTATTTATTAAGAATTAAGTGTTAACCAATAAGCGTAAAATTCCGAAAAATAATTACAGTAAGTGAAATGATTACTGTAATACTAATTGCTTCAGTTACTAAATTAGTTAATGATAAAACTAAAAAATTATTAATAACTTTTAAACTATTAATACCAAGATAAAGAAAAAAATAATAACTAATAAATAATCATTGCCACTTATTTATCTTTTGTTTAAACAGAAAAAATAAATAAAAGCTTGTAAATAAACAAAAGATTATTAAGAAAGGTAATCATATTATCATAGTTTTTTTTCCTTTCTTAATTAAATTATTATTTTTTGATTTGTCTTACTGCATCACGATTTTTAATGGTCTCTCTTTTATCATAATTTTTTTTACCACAAGCCAATGCTATTTCTAACTTTGCTCTACTTTTACTATTTAAATATATCATTGTTGGAACAACAGTTAAGTTTTTTTGCTTTTGTTCTTGTTGAATTTTTTTAATTTCGCGAGCATTTAAAAGTAATTTTCTTTTTCTTAATGGATCAAGTATATAACTAGTAGTAAATTTATAAGTAGTAATGTTCATATTAATAATATAAGCTTCATTATCGCTAAAAGTTACATAACTATCCTGTAAAGATACACTGCCTAAACGAATTGATTTAATTTCAGAACCAGTCAAAACAATTCCCACTTCTAATTTTTCTAATAATTCATAATTAAAGTACGCTTTTTTATTTTTTGCAATTATTTTCATTATTTCCACCATTATTTTCATAAACTTTATAATTAGATTATATAATAATAATTTCATAAATACTGAAATACTTACTTAAATTTGTTTTTTATTAAGAACATGCTATAATTTAATGAAGGTTAGATTAATCAATAGTTTTTCTAACAATGATTAATGTAAAATTAAACATAAAATTAATATTTGTTGTATAGCGACCCAAGAAATAAATTTTATATTTGTTTTACGGGTTTTTGTTAATTTTATATATTAATAAACAACTGAAAGGAGTCTAAGGACATGGCAGGAGAGTTAAATACTAAAGCAACAGCAGTAAAAAATAGTCAATTTTATCAAGGCGATTTGGGTTTTGATAAAAATAATAATGATAAAGTAATTATTTATAAAATTTTAACTGGTAAAAAACTTGAGGTTTGTAAAATTATTATTGATGAACAAAATCATATTTTAAAAATTTCTACTAAAACGGAAATTATTAATGAAGATGAATTTGAAATTTACACATTTGCTTTAGAAGCAGATACTGCTGATTTTATCTTAAAACTTATTGCTAAAAATCAAATTAATACTGAAATTAATTATGCATTTATAAATAATATTGAAGATTCTTATAATATATCTGAATCAGACTCATTAGAAGAAAAAAAGAGAAAAATTAGGAAACTCTTTTAACTATTTATAAATTTCTTCTCAATTATAAACTGAACCATAACACAAAGCTTTAATTTTAAAATCATTATTATTATTGATAATTTCTAAAATAGTTTGGGCAATAGAAATCCCTGAGGCAACTATATCATCAATAATAATAATGTTTTTTTTATTAAAAAAATTAATATATTTAGGTAATAAATGAATCTTATTAGTAATTTCCATTTGTCTTTCGCTAACTTTTAATTTATTTTCTCAAAATTTATGGTAGTTATCAACTTGGAAAATATTATTAATAAATAATATTTCATAATTTAATTTTTTTTTAATAATTTTAACCAATTCAATTATTACTAATTCTAAACTACTAACTGAAGTAGGCTTTTTTGGCATCATAATAAAATAATCTAAATTTTCAAACAAATTAAATTTTTGACCAACTTCAAATAAATTAGTTGCTAATCTTATTACAATATCTTGTTCAATATTTACTTGCTTAATTAAGTTATAATCTTCATTAACTCATAATAAATCCAGATATTGTTTTAAGCCTGGCGATTTAAAATAATTATAATAATAGCATTCAATGTTAAGATTGCTTTGTTGAATTAATCTTTTTTGCCCTTGTATTTTCATTTTTTTACTCCATTTTTCTTTTCACTTTTATTTTTTTTAACTTTACCATTTAGTTTTATCTTTTTTCTATATTTAAAATTATTTGCTTTATACATTTTTGATGATTGATTATTATTATTTTTATCACGGTTTTTATTTTGTTGACCATTTTCTTCTAAAATAAAATCAATAGTTCTAGCAACTTTATTTGCACTTTTAACAAGAATACTGACCTTTTGACAAAGAGCATACTGTTTTCGTTTTCTTTCACCAAACAAAATCATTGCTTTTTCATTAAAAATATAATAATCATCAGTCATGTCTGCAATTCTAATTAAACCCTCAATCGTATTATCTAACTCAACAAATAATCCAAAACCAGTTACACTAGAAATTATACCTTCAAATTTATGACCAATAAATTGCATCATGTATTCTGCTTTTTTCATTTGATCTACAGCTCGTTCACACTCTAATGCTTTTAATTCCATATTACTAGATTGCTCAGCAGCTCAATTAGTAAAACTTTGATATTTCTCAATTATTTTAGCATTTATTTCTCTTTTAACTATATACTGACGCAATAAACGATGAACTATTAAATCAGGATAACGTCTAATTGGTGAAGTAAAATGTGTGTAATAATCACTAGCAAGTCCAAAATGGCCAATACATTTATTAGTATATTGTGCTTTTTCCATACTTCTTAATAATAAAGTTGATAAAACTTGAAATGTTGGTAATTGTTTTAAAGAATTTAATAATAATTGTAAATCTTTTGAACTAATATTTGTGATTTTTGGATTTAGTTTAATGCCCATTAATTTCAGAATTGTAACCATTTGATGCATTTTTTTAGAACGAGGATGTTCATGAACACGATAAATAAATGGTAATTTCATATCAAATACAGTTTTAGCAACTACTTCATTGGCTCTAATCATAAAACTTTCAATTAATTTTTCAGCGATATCGCGAGTTCTTAAAATAATATCAGTTACTTCTCCGTTGTCATTAATAATTGTTTTTGCCTCATTAATTTCAAAATCAATTACTCCAGCATCTTGTTTAAACTTTCATAAAATTTGGTGTAATTCTTTTGCTTGTAGTAACATTTCTCAAATTTGTGGATGTGTTTTAATAAAATTTGGATTTTTACCATTATATCCATCATTTACTTCATCATAATTGATTCTTCTTGCTGATTTCATAAATGCCTGATAAATTTTATGTTTTACTGTTAAACCGTTCTTGTCAATTTCCATATCACAAACCATACATAAACGTTCTACTTGTTCATTTAAAGAACAAATACCATTTGATAACTGCGTTGGTAACATAGGAATAACACGATCTGCTAAGTAAACAGATGTACCACGAGTAAATGCCTCTTCATCTAAAGGACTATTTTCTGTTACATAATGACTAACATCAGCAATAGCTACAATTAAACGATAATTACCATTAGCTAGTTTAGTAACACAAATAGCATCATCAAAATCTTTAGCATCTTTGCCATCAATTGTAACTAATAACTCTTTAGTCAAATCAATACGACCAATTTTATCTGATTCTAAAACTGTTAATGGCACCTTATCTGTTGCTGCTAATGTTTCAACATCAAATTGTGCTTTAATACCAATTTCATAAATAACAGCTAAAATATCAACACCAGGATCATTAATATTACCCAAGATTTTAGTAATAGTAACATTAAAAATATTTTGTTCAAAATTTTTAATTTTTGCAACAACAATATTATTTTCTAACGCTTTATCAGGGTTTAAAATATTAACCTCATACTGTTGTAACTTTGCATTTTGAATTAATAATGTTTTTACTTTCGTATCTGCATTAACAATAACAGTACCAACAAGAAGATTAGTATCGCGTTTAATAATTTTTAATACTACAGCTTCATCAGTCTGATTATTAATTTTTACTAACTTACATAATACTTCATCATTATTTAACGCATTATTTATGTTTTTTATATTAACATAATATTCTTCTTCACTATTTAATAATTTAACAAATCCAAATCCTTTTTTAGTAATTTGAATTTTGCCAATAAATAAATTATTATTTTTTAGCATATAAAATTGTTGTTCTTTATTTTCCAAAATAATTTCACTATTTTTCAATTCTTCTAAATCAGCAATAAGTTCTTGCTGTTGATGATGATTAGTAATATTAAGTTTCACTGTTAAATCAACCGTTGATAAAGGTGTAATACTATTTTGTAACTCATTAATAATCTCTTGCTTCATTTCAATCAATCCCAACTTTATCCTAATTATATAATTAATTATAATCTATCTTTTAAAATTTATAAAAAGGCACACTAAAATGTGCCTTTTTATAAAATAATTATCATTAATTTATAACTCCAATAGTATTAATAAGAATTCTTACTATTATTGCCATAGTAAATAACGATATACCTAATACTAAAGTGGCAATAGAAAATAACTTACTTCAACCACGTTCTTTAGTACTAGCAAATAATTCTTGATTACCCCCACTTAAAGCACCAAGTCCATTATGATTTTTTTTACCTTGTAATAAACCTAAAATTACTAATAATATAGCGATAATTAAGGCAATAATTTCAAAAGCAAAAATAATGTTTTGACTCATTTTGTCACTTCCACTTCTTTATAATATTATTAATATTACACTTAATTTTACTAAAAATAAAAAAATTTTCATAATTATTATTAAACTTATTTCATAATTAAAATTTTAATTATGAAATAAGTTTAATATGTTATGTTTTATAATTACGAAAGAATACATTCTAAACTGCTAAACACCAATATTACAAATAAAAATTTAGAATTTTATACTAAAAGTGGTCTAGTAATCAGGCCCAATCAACCAACAGCACCGTACATAACTATTTAACAATAAAATTAAATTTCTTTTATAATTCCTTTACAGGAAAATTTATTAACTACTTAAAGAAAAATTATTTTTTTAAGTTATGCACCAAATCTATTATATTTTTTTGTAAAAACTGAGCTAATTTATTAACTTTCGGAATTTTACGCTTATTGGTTAACACTTAATTCTTAATAAATAATTTAATTATGATATTTTTAAATGTGATTTTTTCTTTACGGTTATTATATTTAAAACAAAATTCATTTAAATAAGATTGGAGTCATTTTTTTGAAACTCAATGAAATTGGCCGATAAAACCTCTTTTTAATATTGCTCAAAAACTTTCTATTGTATTTGTATGAATACCATTATAAGAAAAATATTTTTTGTGATTAACTTGTTCATGTGGTAAAATTTTATTCATTTTATAATATCCACGATATTCATCAGTAAAAAGAATAGAATTGTTAATATCAACATTTTCTTTAACTATTTTCATTAAATCTTCAGATTTAATACTTTTATTTTTTGCATGAAATAATTTAACATTACCATTTCGTTCAATAATGCCAACAACACACTCTTTACTAGTTCCTCTACCACGTAATGAGTTATTTTTATTATCAACATCATTATATTTACGCGGTTTTCCACCCACATATGTTTCATCCATCTCTAATATTTTTGCTAATAATTTAATCTCATCATTAGCCATTGCCTTTCTAATTTTATGCATCATTTTTCATACAGTTGCTAAACGTAAATTTAAGTCTCTTGAAGCTTGAGATGATGATAAACTTTTTTTAGCATTAGCCATTAATACTATTAAAATAAATCACTTTTGAAGTGGTACACGTGTATGATGAAAAATAGTTTGAGCAGTTACACTAAAAGACTTATGACATTTTTTGCATTTATAACGCGACTCTTTTAAAACAGAGTTAACTTTTTCACTAAAACAAAAAAGACATTTTGGTTTGTTATTTCATCTTATTTCTTCTAAAAATTTTATACAAGATTCTTGGTTTGGAAATTTATTTATTATGTCTAAAATATTCATTTTCAATCACCTTTAATTAGATTTTATTTTACTAATATCTAATTATAGTTTTCAGAAATAATAATGTATATAAGTTATTGCCAATAAACGTAAAATTCCGTTAACTTTTATTCTGGTTCAATTTCTAAGAACCTGTTTAGAATCTTTTTAATAAAATTGAAATAAAGGAAAGAACAACCATTTGTAAACTAGTATTTAATTTTCTTTCACAATTTTTTCATAATCTTCTACATTTTTCTAATCAAGCAAAACTTCACTCTACAACTCATCTTTTTGGTAATACTACAAAAGAATGTAATTCATTACGTTTTACAACTTCAATATTCGCATTTATAATTGTTTTGATTGCAGAAGCAAATTTTTCACCAGTATAACCAGCATCTACTATTATTTTTTGAACTGTAGAAAGATTTTCTTTTTCATTTTGAATCATTATTATGGCACTATTAGGATCTGTTTTTTCTGCTGTAGTTACGTAAATTGCATGTGGTAAACCTTGAGAATCAACAGCAATATGACATTTTATTCCTGAAATCTTTTTACCAGCATCATAACCTTTGTTTTTAGTAGTATCTGTATTTTTAACACTTTGTGAATCAATTATACAAAAACTGGTTTTTTCTTTTCGATGATTATTGATACGAACTTTTCTAACTAATTTTTTTTAAAATTAATTGTCATATGCTAGGTTCTTTACCATTATTTTTACTTCAAATTTGAAAATAATAATATACAGTTTGTCATTTTGGAAAATTTTTTGGTAACATTTTTCATTGACAACCACTTTTTAATACATATAAAACTGCACAAAATACTTCATATAAATCTAAATTTCTTGGTTTTGTTTTCTTTTTGACATTTTCTAAATTAATCTTATGTTCTCAAATTGCTCTTTAGTGACATGACTTGGATAATTTTTATGCATATATACCTCTTATTTTAAAATATATAGTAATTTTACCTTATTCTCTAAAAGATTCTAAACAGGTTCTAATAGTCCCATAATAATGATTCAAAATGAAAAAGAAAATCTTTCTACAGTTCAAAAAATAATAGTAGATGCTGGTTATACTGGTGAAAAATTTGCTTCTGCAATCAAAACAATTATAAATGCGAATATTGAAGTTGTAAAACGTAATGAATTACATTCTTTTGTAGTATTACCAAAAAGATGAGTTGTAGAGTGAAGTTTTGCTTGATTAGAAAAATGTAGAAGATTATGAAAAAATTGTGAAAGAAAATTAAATACTAGTTTACAAATGGTTGTTCTTTCCTTTATTTCAATTTTATTAAAAGATTCTAAACAGGTTCTAAGAAAGAAGAATCAACCACTCCAAAAACAACATATTAACTATTTTATATATCTTTCAACGATGAAAGTTCATTTTTAAGTAAAAAATATATGCTATAATTTAACAAATAAGTAAAAAATATTATAGTTAGGGTGAGAAAATTGAAAAAAAAAATTGGTATTGTTGCTGATTCCTCTTCAGGATTTTCAATTAAGGATTTAAAAGAAATGAATATTGGATTTTGTCCATTATTAATCACTTTTAGTGATGATAGAACTATTACTGATGACCCTAACATTCTAAAGGATGAAGAATTCTATAATAGAATAGTTCATAAAAAACAATCTGCCAAAACTTCACAAACACCACTTGGTCAAATGAGTATAATTTGAAAAGATGCTTTAACTAAATTTGAAAAAATTATTTTTATTCCTTTATCAAAGGGGTTATCGGGTCAATATAACACTGCTACCATGTTATCAAAAGAATCTAATTTTAAAGATAAAGTTTTTGTTTTTGATAGTAATGGTGTTTCAATTATTAACTGACTATTAGTTAAAAAAGCATTTCAAATGTCACTTAACGAAAAAAATAATGTTAGTGACATTATAGAAACGCTAAAATTAATAAGAGATAACTATATAGCATTTATTTTACCTTATGATTTAAATTATTTAGTTCGTGGTGGTAGAATTTCAAAATCAGCAGCAGCCTTAGCTACTATGTTAAAAATAACTCCAATTTTATCTTTTGACGGAAGCATTGATAAATTTGATAAAACAAGAACATGAGATAAAGCTATTAAAAATACTCTTAAAGAAATTAATAAAAGTAAAAAAATAGAAAGTATTACTCTTTTTTACATTATTCATGCTTTTGCTGATCCAAAAGAAATAGAAAAAGTTACAAAGTGTGTTAAAGATTATGGCATTAAAAACGTTAAAACCATCAATTTAGCAAATGTAATTTGTGCTCATACAGGAATTGGAACCTTCAGTTTTGTTGCTTTTAATTTAGATAAAGATAAATTACCAAAATTATAATAATAAAAAATTCACTTTTATGAGAAACATTTAAAAGTGAATTTTAATAATGGCAGGGGTGGCAGGACTCGAACCCACAACACTCGGATCTGAAGGCCGATGTTCTACCATTGAACTACACCCCTAAAATATTTAATTTAAATAGTACATGTTCAATTTTACGCGAAAGAAGTTTTAAGTTCAATTAAAATTTCAATTTTTTTATTTTTAATTCACATTTATCACAAATTCCATGAATTTCTAACTTATAATGTGAAAAATAAAAATTATTTTTAGTTGCTAATTTTTCAAGTTTTTCTTCTTGTAATGGTGAAATTTGTTTCTTATCTTCTAAAGAGGTATGAATGATTTTATTACAAAAATTACAAATAATATGAACGGTATTTTCTGATAATTCATAAATTATTTGTTTTCCTTCAAAAACATTAGCATGAATAATATGTTCTGTCATTAATAAATCAATAGTATTATAAATACTCATAATATTAATATTATCATTACCTTCTTTTGTTAAAAAACTAATAATATCATTAATACTAACATGTTGCTTAAGCGTTAATACTTTAATAACTGCTTTACGAACATCAGTTAAACGATAGTCTTTATCTTTCAACTTTTGGATAATATTTTCAAAATTTTTATTCATACTAATCTCCTGATAAAATATAATATTACTTTTTTTTATTTTCTGCTGATTCTAATCTTTCAATTTCATTTATTAAATCTTGAACTGTTTTTGTTTGTAAATCCAGTAATTTATTATCATTAATTTTTACATGATGCTCTTTTTCTAACTTAAGAACAATCATTACTAATCCAAGAGAGTCAATTTTTACATCTTTAAATTTAGTTTTGGGTGTAATTTTTTCTTTAATTTCTGGATAATCTTCTTTAACAATTTTATGAATTTCACTTAAAATATTCATAAATTCACTCCTAATTTACATCATTTTTATTAATAGTTATACTTAGTATAACATAGAGCATTAAATTTTATTTGTTATTTTAAAATATCATTCTAAATAATCTAATTTTAAATTAGTATTATATTCAACTCATACAGCATTATTTAAAAATATGTATTGAAATAAATCTTGATTAAATTGTATTTTATATATAATCTGTGGGCATTGGTTAGATAAGTTTACTTTCTTGTCTTCAAATCTGTACAAATTGATTTGGAGGCATTTTCAATCTAATAACTATTCTATCATTGTTTCAATATCTAACAAATTTTTCTAATATTTTATTAAAACTTTCCATACTTTCAAAAGTGCTACCAAACATCATTTTAAAATCTCTTTTAATTCAACGATTTAAACATTCACTAACTTGATTACCTTTAAAACCTGATAGACTTTTTGAGTGAATTAGATTAGTACTTGTATTAAAAACTTTACTAACAATTTCGCTTGTATTAGCAGAACCTAAATCTGATTGAATAGTCGTAAAATTACATTGTTTAGCACTCGCTAATTCTATTTGATTAACCACATTTAACACAGTTTTGGCATTTTCACTTTTGTTTATTTTTCAGCCAACAATTGAATTACTGTACATATCAGTAGCAAAAACAACTAATAATTTTGTTTTTTTATCACCAATAATTATATTTTTAAATCATGTGCCATCCATACCAACTTTTTCAAGAAAGTTATTACTTGAAAAATTACGTTTTAATAAATCTTTATTATTTTTTAAATCACTATTTTCTACTACTCTATTTGTTGATTTAGGTTCTAATAATAATTTAATATTATTATCTTTTAATATTTGTTTTATGCTTGTTTTACTGCATTTAAGACCTTTATTTTTTATTTTTAACTCTAATCTTACTTTTTCAAAACTAGTGATATTAATGTACTTTTTTTCATTTTTAATGAGAACTATTTTGTTTATTGCTTGTATCAAATTATCATTAATTTTTGATTGATATTGCTTTTTACCTTTTTTTACTCATAAATAGTATGCTGTTTTGCTAATAGCTATGTAAACAATAATTTTATTTAATTGATGACCTTTTTGCTTATATTTTTCTACTATTAAAAAACACTTATATTTTAATAATTTACTATTTTTTCCCCTTGTTAATTTCTTTTCACAGGCTAATTGCTCCTTTAAAAGTTCTTTTTCAACCTCATCTTTTAAAGCTTGTTTTCTAAGTTTATCAATTTCTTTGTTTAATAGTTTAATTTCAATATCTTTCTTATCGATCCTGTGAGAAGTTTGGGATTTAAAAATTTTGGTGAATGCATTTTCACCTTTAATTTGATATTGGTTAACCCAATTATAAATTAATACTGGAGTTGATAATTTATATTTGACTTGAATTTCATGTATTTTTAGTTTTTTATCAACTAAATACTCATTAACAACGGCTAATTTTGTTTCTTTTGAATAAACTTTATAATTCATAATTTCTCCTTCTGTATTAATTATTTTTAATTATATTACAGATTGAAAATATTAATTGGTAAACTTAAGTGACTGATGCCTTAGAACCTGTTTAGAATCTTTTAGAGAATAAGGTAAAATTACTATATATTTTAAAATAAGAGGTATATATGCATAAAAATTATCCAAGTCATGTCACTAAAGAACAATTTGAGAACATAAGATTAATTTTAGAAAATGTCAAAAAGAAAACAAAACCAAGAAATTTAGATTTATATGAAGTATTTTGTGCAGTTTTATATGTATTAAAAAGTGGTTGTCAATGAAGAATGTTACCAAAAAATTTTCCAAAATGACAAACTGTATATTATTATTTTCAAATTTGAAGTAAAAATAATGGTAAAGAACCTAGCATATGACAATTAATTTTAAAAAAAATTAGTTAGAAAAGTTCGTATCAATAATCATCGAAAAGAAAAAACCAGTTTTTGTATAATTGATTCACAAAGTGTTAAAAATACAGATACTACTAAAAACAAAGGTTATGATGCTGGTAAAAAGATTTCAGGAATAAAACGTCATATTGCTGTTGATTCTCAAGGTTTACCACATGCAATTTACGTAACTACAGCAGAAAAAACAGATCGTAATAGTGCTATAATAATGATTCAAAATGAAAAAGAAAATCTTTCTACAGTTCAAAAAATAATAGTAGATGCTGGTTATACTGGTGAAAAATTTGCTTCTGCAATCAAAACAATTATAAATGCGAATGTTGAAGTTGTAAAACGTAATGAATTACATTCTTTTGTAGTATTACCAAAAAGATGAGTTGTAGAGCGAAGTTTTGCTTGATTAGAAAAATGTAGAAGATTATGAAAAAATTGTGAAAGAAAATTAAATACTAGTTTACAAATGGTTGTTCTTTCCTTTATTTCAATTTTATTAAAAAGATTCTAAACAGGTTCTTAGATATTAGTAAAATAAAATCTAATTAAAGGTGATTGAAAATGAATATTTTAGACATAATAAATAAATTTCCAAACCAAGAATCTTGTATAAAATTTTTAGAAGAAATAAGATGAAATAACAAACCAAAATGTCTTTTTTGTTTTAGTGAAAAAGTTAACTCTGTTTTAAAAGAGTCGCGTTATAAATGCAAAAAATGTCATAAGTCTTTTAGTGTAACTGCTCAAACTATTTTTCATCATACACGTGTACCACTTCAAAAGTGATTTATTTTAATAGTATTAATGGCTAATGCTAAAAAAAAGTTTATCATCATCTCAAGCTTCAAGAGACTTAAATTTACGTTTAGCAACTGTATGAAAAATGATGCATAAAATTAGAAAGGCAATGGCTAATGATGAGATTAAATTATTAGCAAAAATATTAGAGATGGATGAAACATATGTGGGTGGAAAACCACGTAAATATAATGATGTTGATAATAAAAATAACTCATTATGTGGTAGAGGAACTAGTAAAGAGTGTGTTGTTGGCATTATTGAACGAAATGGTAATGTTAAATTATTTCATGCAAAAAATAAAAGTATTAAATCTGAAGATTTAATGAAAATAGTTAAAGAAAATGTTGATATTAACAATTCTATTCTTTTTACTGATGAATATCGTGGATATTATAAAATGAATAAAATTTTACCACATGAACAAGTTAATCACAAAAAATATTTTTCTTATAATGGTATTCATACAAATACAATAGAAAGTTTTTGAGCAATATTAAAAAGAGGTTTTATCGGCCAATTTCATTGAGTTTCAAAAAAATGACTCCAATCTTATTTAAATGAATTTTGTTTTAAATATAATAACCGTAAAGAAAAAATCACATTTAAAAATATCATAATTAAATTATTTATTAAGAATTAAGTGTTAACCAATAAGCGTAAAATTCCGAACATTTTTGGTTTAATTTGTAATTGATACTGTGGATTACTATTAAAATAAAAACTAAGTGATCCATAATTATGTTTATTATTAATATGACAATTTTCCTTTAAATTGCTAGGTTTTTTACAATTAAAACTATAATTTAAAACATTTACATTATCTTTTTTAATTGCTATTGCTGGTAAAATTATCTTATAAATTTTCATAGCCATATGCAAAAAAGAAATATCAGCATATGGACCAAGTTTATTATTTTCAAGTAATTCTAAATATGAAGAAGTAAGAAATACTCACTTAATTGATTTAGATATCACAAGTTGTCCACTTGCTTGCTTAATATTACTATAATTCAAATCATATTGAAACGTTACATCATCAAGTAATCCCTTCACTTGGTTCTTTGCTAATATCAAAATCATAACTATATGCTTCTACAATTTGAAGTTCAATATAATAATAACTGCTTTTTTGCAAAGTTTGGATCGGAAAGCCAACCACTGTGAATCTTGGAATTAAAAATAATTCTTTTTCATAAATGGGGCTGTTTTTTACATCACCCGTTAAATTCATCTTTTGTTCTAAAAAACTACGCGAATTCAATAAATCAATGCTATTAATATTCATTTTATATCCTTAAATTAAATATAAGTATAAAAAACGCTTAATAGCCGTTTTTTCTAATTTTTCATATTCTTTGATATGATAATATTTTTTTCATCAATTTTTATTTGATTTAACTAAGAACGTTCTAACAATATAACTATATTCATTTTTTGGTAATAATGCTAAAACTGTATCAATAATTTGAACGTGTTTTTCATAATTCTTTAAATCCTTATTTATTGCTATCTTTTAGCATAGTGAGAACTATCCTCTTTCAAAACATAATTTTCTTTAAAATTATTATTTGCTAATGTTAATTTTGCTTGTTCATATTTAACAAAAATAGCAGCAATTAGTTGCTTATCAGCACTTATTTGTTCTTAAATTATTATCACCTCAATAATAATTTAAGAACAAATAATTATGTTTCCTCTATTTTATTTCTATTTAACTTAGTAATTTTAATATGATCTTGCAAAATAAGTTCAGACGCTATTAGGAGTTTGACACTTAAAACAATTACTTGGTGTTTTATACGGTTCTAAAGGAATACAACGTGATGTTGTACCAGTTAAACTTTTAATTTCTTCTTCACACTTTATTTGATCACAAAAAGGTACAATAAAGAAACCTTTATGAATTTTAACTAATTTATGATATTCATTGAAATCTGTTAATTCTTTTAAACTTGTATTTAATTTTTTTTGTGAATTATTAAATAAATCTTTATTTAATTTATTTAATTGATTAATAATAGTTGTTACTAATAATTTTTCATTATTAATTTCAACATCAATAGTATCCAAGTTATGACGTAAAATTAATTTAATTGCTTGGTTTTCAATTTCTTGCTCACCAATTGCAATAGTAATTGGAATACCTTTAATTTGACTTTCACTTTTCTTATAAGAAAAACTTTTATTATCATCATTTATTAATACTCGGAAATGAGAACTTAAAATTTTAAATATTCTTTCAACAGTTATTTTAAATTTATCACTTTTAGGTGATAAATTTAAAATCATAATCTGATGCGGTGCAATTGTAGATGGCAACACTAAACCCAGATCATCGCTATGTGCCATAATTAAAGCACCAATTAATCTTGTGGATACACCTCATGATGTTTGATATCCTAATTCTTGTTTATTGTCTTTATTACTAAATTTAATATTAAATACCTTTGTGAATTCTTGACCAAAATAATGACTAGTACCGGCTTGTAATGCTTGTCCATCTTGCATCATAGTTTCAATTGTATATGTCATTTTTGCTCCAGCAAAACGTTCGTGAATTGTTTTTGCACCAACAATAACTTTAATTGCTAATTGTTGTTCAACAAAATCAGCATACAACTTAATCATTTTTAAGGTAAAGTTTTTTGCTTCTTCATCGTTATTATGCATTGTATGTCCTTCTTGTCATAAAAATTCACTAGTTCTTAAAAATGGTTTTGTATTTTTTTCTCATCTAACAACATTACATCATTGATTATATAATAATGGTAGTTGTTTATATGAACTAATTATTTTTGAAAAATGACGACAAAATAAAACTTCTGAAGTAGGACGAATAATTAGTTCTTCTGATAATTGATTATTTCCAACTTTAGTTACAGTTGCACATTCTGGTGCAAAACCCTCAATATGATCTTTTTCAACTTGAAATGCTTTTTGACTAATTAAAAGTGGTAACATTACATTTTCAATATTTAAAATTTTAAACCTTTGATTTAATAAATGTTGAATATTTTCTCAAATTGCATATCCACGAGGACGAAAAATAATGGTACCAGCAGCTGAACCATTTTCTGCGCCATAATCACAAAGTTCTGCTTGTTTAATAACATCAGTATATCATTTGACAAAATCAATCTCTCTTGCTGTAATATTTTTACTCTTTGCATTATTCATAATGATTTATTCACCTTTCGTTGATTGACTTTTATGTCACTTCCAATAATTTGGGTAATTTAAAGCATCTAGCACTTTATTTGCTTGTTCTGATTCTAATACTTTTCCTAGTAAATAATCAACCTTTAATCCTTTTAAAACAATAATTTCAGGAACATTAATAATACCACGAGCTAAAATATTTTTAATACCTAAAATTCTTAAATAATGCAAACAAATAATAACATCAATATATTTACTAAAACTAAAAGTGACTTGTTCTAATAAATTAGAAGTTAAAACTACATAATCAGGCTTAAAATGATTAATTAATTTAAAATTATCAATATGACGTAAATCATGAGTAAAAGAAATTTTAATTTTATTACTACGAATAGTTTTAATAATTGAATCATACTTATTCCAACTATTAATTTCACCAATATCTTGAAAATCAAAAATTAAATCACTATTTTCAAAAAGATTTTTTCTCTTATTAACAAGAGCAATCAACTTTGTTAAAATAGTTTTATCTTGTAACTCAATTAAACTAACAGGAAGAATAAGGTTTTTTTCTTGTTTTAATTTTGCAAATTTTTCAAATGTTTGAATAAATAAAGGCTCATTTACTTTTCATCACAATCCTGAATCTTGAATATTACGCATCAAAACAATAAACGAAACATAATAAGAATTTTTAACAAAATTTCATCAAGCATAGTAACAATTTGGCTCATTTGAATTATCACTTTTATATACTGGTCTAATACTAACACTTAATAATTTTTCCATTTGTTCTGATTGTAGAAGTGAATAATGATTATAATCAGGATAATTTAAAATATCATTTGTCTTCAATTTAATTTCAATTAGGTCTCTACTTTGTACTACTTCTAATTGATTCTTATCAATAATTTTATTATATAATATATAGACATTTGAAGCATCAGTTTTTACTGAAGCATAAACACATAATATTTGACTTTGAATCTGCAAATAACTACTTTTTTCTACTAAATTACGTTTAATATAACTATTTATTTTTTTTTGGAATCGATATAAATTTATTTTCTTATTTCTGGAATAAATTAAAAACTGTCCATCATAATATTTACAAATAATAGTATTATCTAATCCTAAAGTTATTTTACTATAATATGAAATTAATAATTCCATTCGTTCAATATTATTAACAGTTAAAATATTTTCTAATGCTAAATAATTTTTTATTTTTATTAAAATCATATATTCAAATTGACTATTTATTTTTTTATTATATTTTTTTTGACTAAAATTATCTAAAATAGTTTGCACAAAAACTGACTTTACCACTGTTAACTCATTTTGTTGTAAAATAATTGCTTGTGAAATAGCAAAACGATTATAACGAATATTACTTTGCATTTGACCATACAAAACTTTATTATTATCAAAATAATCAATTGACAAGTCATAAACAATAACTTTACTTCCTAATTGAAAAGAAACCGAAAAATGACACGACTCAAATGGAACTTTATTCACTAATAAATCTTGAATAAAAATTTCAATTTTTACTTTAGTTTTACGATTCATCATTGATTTAAATACAAACAATGAAATTCGTTTTTTACGATTTAAAACTTCTAAGCGTTCAGAAAAAGTAATAATTTCATTTTTTAAATCAATTTTCAATGGAACTAAACTTAACAAATCACCATGGATAACATTATAATATTGATTATTACGATGATTTAAACGTATAAATAAAATAATTATTATTGTCATAAAAGGAATTAAAGCAATAATTACAATTGCAGATCAACGCATAATTTTACCTCCATTTAATCAGAGCCTAAAGTAATATTACCATTATTCCCTTGGAAAAGTTTTAACTTTAATCTTTGATTGTCAATATATAATTTAGCTAAACGAAACATTTTGCGATCTTTAACCAAAATTCAATCAATAGCTTCAACAGGAATTGTTTCATATATTTGAACACGATTAGTATCAACATTTAAACCTCAATCTTTAATAGTACTTTGAAATAGTTTATGAATATCAACAGAAATAATAGCTATTTTATTAACATCAACATTTTGCTCTGCACATCACTTTCAAAAAAAATGGCGTGTTGAATTACCTAATTCTAATTCTAAATAAGTAGCATGTTCTAAATAAGTTCAAACAATATATTCTTGCTTTGGTAATAATTTAATTCGTGAAGAAGGTTTAATTCCTTGTTCTAATATTAATGTAATATTATTAACATCAGTATAAAAAAATAAGTTAAAAATATTTTTATTTTCTAAATGTTTAATAATTTGAATAGTTGATCTTCTTCTAAAATTTAAAAAAATATTATTGCGTTTTTTATTATTCATTAAAGTAGAAGATTTATTAGATTTTTTTTGTTTTTTAAACCTATTAAAAAAAGGAGCTTTTTTTTCATTGTCTTCTGATAATTTAGAAATATCCAAATTAGGTTGATTTTCATCACTAAAATATTCTTTAATTTTTTTAATTCGTCGACTTCAACCCATAAATTATGACCACCTTATTATTAATATTTACCTAATTATACTAAATTTTTTTAAAATAATGGTGCTAAAATTCTAAGCAATAATAAAAATACACCCCGATAGGCAAAACTACGATGTAGTAGTGGATTACTAATAATTAAACTAGAATGAATAAAATCTTTTTCAAATGAAGCAGATAAATCACTATTTGTTTTACTATCATAAACAATTACTAAAGTTTGATGATCTGAATAAAGACTACGATAATCAAGATTAGTTGAACCAATAATAGTAATATCATCATCAAAAATACCAGACTTAGAATGGTTAAAAACATTATTATATTCATAAATTTTAACACCTGACTCAATCAATGAATCATAATAAGTTCTTGACATATCTAATGATAAAAATTTATCAGTAATTCCAGGTAATGATAATCTAACATCAACACCAGAATAAGCACTATTACGTAATGCAGTAATTAAATCGCTAGTTGGAATTAAATAAGGAGTACTAATTCAAACTCGCTTTTTAGCATTACTAATAAATTTAATAAATAAATCTTTTTGAATTGTTTCTTTAGTAATCGGTCCATCATCAATTACTTGGACAATAATATTATTTTTAATTTTTATTTCAGATTTTTCAGCAGTAATATCAAGAATATTACCAGTAATAAAATTTCAATCTTGTCTAAATATTAAATCAATTGATTTAACAGCTTCACCAACAATTCTAATTTGGGTATCTCTTCAAAAACCATACTTTGCAGAAAGATAAATATAGTTATCTGCTAAGTTAACTCCACCAGCATAGCCAATATTCCCATCAATAATAATATCTTTACGATGATTACGAAAATTATAATTTCCTGTCATAAATGGTAATCTAACTGGTGAAAATTTATGAATAATAATTCCCATTTTTTTCATTTTTCATATTTTATATTTAGATAAACTAAAATATGAACCAACAGCATCATAAATCATATAAACTTTAACTCCTGCTTCAATCCTTGCTTTTAAAACATTAATAATTACTTCTAATAGTTCCCCTTCACCAAGAATAAAATAATTAATAAAAATATAACTTTTTGCTTGTTTTAAATCTTCAATTAATTTAACAAATTTATTAGGACCATTATTTAAAATTTGAACATCAGTATTATTATAAAATGGTCGATGAGAAATTCTTGTTGTATAGTTAAATAAAGATAAAGTATCTTCACTCAAAGTTATTTTTTTTGATTCTAAAATTGAATTAGCAAAAGTTCAATCTTCTTGAGTATAAAAATAACTATTTGTTTTTAAATAAGCTTTTTGTTTTCGTCGATAACGATAAGGACGACCAAAAGTTCAATATAAAAAAATACCGATGATTGGCAAACATAAGGTAACCATAATTCATGATAGTTTTGCATCTTGCATACGATTAGTAATAAAAATAATAATACCAGTTAAAATAGTTAAGGTAATAATTATCATCAAAATAATTCATGAATATTTAATATAATTAAATATAACAAAAACTATTGTTGCAATTAAAGCAATATATAAGATTAATGATAAAAGTAAGTTTACTCGTTTACGCATGATTTCTCCTTAATATAAAGAGTTCTTTATTAAATTATATCTAATTATTAATAAATTTATTATTTAAAAGTAAAAAAAGCAATTAATGCTTTTTAAATAATGGCGGAATGGGAGAGATTCGAACTCTCGCGACGGTTTCCCGTCCTAACTGATTAGCAATCAGTCCTCTTCAGCCTCTTGAGTACCACTCCAAAGTTATAATAATTATTTTTTTACAATTATTATTATAACTTTAATTTTAAAATTTACTATGTATTTTTTAATTTTTTTAAAAAAATCCTATATTCCAAAATAAAATTTCACTATTTTTTAAATTAAATTCGCTTTTCTCCCCACATTTTTAAATTAAACACAGCATTACAATTTCAAAACTAGGTATCTTGTTGAATTTATATGCAGCTTCTTTGGCATATAAATAAACATGATGTTTTGCAACTTTGATATGTGTTTTAAATGTTCTTCTTATATGTTTTCAAACTGATTCAATTTGATTGGTATTTACACCAGTTTTTGAAACATAACCATCTTGATGGTTAACTGTTTTATGTTTTGGGAAAACCAATTTGAAATCGCAATATCCTTTTCAATCATCAGTATATACATGACATTTTGAAGAAATGTGGCTTCTTGCAAAATTCAAAAGACTTTTACTCTTTGCATTTTTCAATACTTTCACAATTAAATTATTAGTTGTTTTTCATAAATGCCAACAATCAATGTTTTATTTTTCAAGGATCTTCCTTGTTTTTTAAAAGCCATATGTGAAAGATACATTTCATCAATTTGCACTGTGCCTTCAACAATAAATTGAGGTTCTTGTTTTGCAATACGTGTTCTAATTTTATGACCCATTCTCCATGCTGTTTTTAAGGTCACTCCCAATTCTTTTGAAACATCAGTTGACAGAATTCCATGTTTGGTGTTTATTCATCTAAAGATGAGGTAAAATAATGATCTTAAAAATGTTTGTGACCTTGAAAATATGGTACCCGTGAGAATACTAAATGTTTGATTACATTTCAAACATCTTATTCTTTTAAAATCAGAAGTATTCAAATTAAAACTAGAACACCTAATACATTTGTTTTCTTTCAAATTTGCTATATATGCAAGACATTGCTGTTCAGTTTGAAAAGCAATGTTGAACTCATTCAGTTTCATTGTTCTCTCCACATGTACTTGTGGAGAGAAGTCCGTTAAATAATTAATATACTACTAAATTTGCTACAAATTTATTTATTTATTTCAAACTACTATTCACTAATCTAATTACTTTATACAACACAAACATTGCATTGATAATTTTCACTATCCTCTAAAACCTCTTGACGAATACGAACATAATAAATTGATGAACAACCTTTTTTAAAGGCTCTAATATAAGCTTTATTTAAATCACGAGTTGTCGCTTTATCAGTAATAAATAAAGTTAAAGAAATTGCTTGATCAACGTGTTGTTGTGCGGCTGCTACAATATCAATAATTGGATTAGGACCTAATTCATATCCACCTTCAGTGTAATATTCTAAATTATTATCATCAATCTTATAAGCAGGAACATAAACACGACCTAATTTCCCTTCTTTTCGTACCTCAACAGGAGCAACTACCGGTTGTAGACTTGGTGTACATGAAGATAAATAACTAATTGAACCAGTGGGTGCTACTGCCATTAAATGTGAATTAGCCAACCCAGTTTCTTTAATTTTTATTACTAATTCTTTTCATTGCTTCTGAGTTGGAATCATAATGTTATATTTTGTAAACAATTCTTGTATTTTTTTTGTTTCAGGAGTTCATTTATCTGACTGACATTTTATATATTTATCAAAATATGAACCATCAGCAAATTTTGAATCTTTAAATCCACTAAAACTTCCAAATTTTAATGCTAATTTATTTGAAGCACTAAAAGCATGATAAGCCATAACATAAAAGAAAATATTAGTAAAATCAATTGATTCTTTTGAATCATAAAAAATATGATTTGTTGCTAAAAATCCATGTAAATTCATAGCGCCTAAACCCAAAGCATGATTTTTTTTATTTCCATATGCAATTGACGGAGCACTAGAAAAATCACTACTTCTTGATACGTGGTCTAATGAATGAATTGCTTGAAAAATAACCTCACCAAATTCACTTCCACTTTCCATTACTTTTGCAATATTAATACTTCCTAAATTACAA
Organism: Spiroplasma endosymbiont of Notiophilus biguttatus; assembly: GCF_964030985.1. Classification (NCBI taxonomy): domain Bacteria; kingdom Bacillati; phylum Mycoplasmatota; class Mollicutes; order Entomoplasmatales; family Spiroplasmataceae; genus Spiroplasma; species Spiroplasma endosymbiont of Notiophilus biguttatus. The sequence goes on from NZ_OZ034993.1 coordinate 618,645, forward strand.
CTAATATCTTCACCAATTTCTTTAAAACTTAAATCACTATTAAATTCACTAGCTGTACTTACTTGAATAATTTCACTGCACAAATTACTCATAACAATTCTACCAGGATGAGCATTATTTTTATTTACTGTATCATCAAATAATAAATAAGGATACCCACTTTCAAAATGTAATTCAGCAATCATTTGAAATAATTTGCGAGCACTAATAAAAGTTTTACTAATATCAGGGTTTTTTAACATATTATAATACTCTTTAGTAATAGAAATATCTGTCATTGCTTTACCATAAACTTTCGCAATATCATAAGGACTAAAAAGTGCCATCTCTTCATTGTTTTTTGCTAATTCAAAAGTAATATCAGGAATAACTGCCCCTAAAGACATTGATTTAATACGTATTTTTTCATCTGCATTTTCACGCTTTGAATCTAAAAATAACATAATATCTGGATGATGAACATTTAAATAAACCGCCCCAGCTCCTTGTCTTTGACCTAGTTGATTAGCATATGAAAATGAATCTTCAAGAATTTTCATAACTGGGATAATGCCTGTTGCTTGATTTTTAATGTTTTTAATTGGCGCTCCAAATTCTCTTAAATTCGTTAAACACAAAGCAACTCCACCACCACGTTTTGATAACTGTAATGAAGTAGTAATAGCGCGAGCAATTGATTCCATGTTATCTTCAATTCGTAAAAGATAACATGAAGTGTATTCACCTCTTTGCTTTTTCCCCGCATTTAAAAATGTGGGAGTAGCTGGTTGAAATCTACCAGACATAATTTGTCGTAAAATTTTACTAGCATGTTCAATATTCCCATCAGCGAAAAACAAACTATTCATAACAACTCTATCTTCATAATTTTCTAAATATTGTTTACCATTAAAACTTTTTAAAGCATAAGAATTATAAAATTTTAAAATACCCATAAAACTTGTAAACTGATAATTAAAACTATATGCTTCATTTGTTAATCGTTCAATTTCGGTAATTGAATATTTATTAATTATTGTTTCATCATAATATTGATTTTTTACTAAATATTCAATTCTTTCTTTAACAGTTTTAAAAAGCAATAAATTTGGTTTAATATGATTTTTCATATAAGATTGTGCTGCTTGCAAATCAAATTGTGCATTATTAGTAGTTTTTGCTCTAGCATTTAAAGTAACATATTCATCACTTTCTAAAGTTCCAGATAAAGTATTTATTTCATTGGTATTTTTTTTATCTTTATCTCAAAAATCTACTAATATATTTTTTATTGTTGATACATCATTATGAGTTCCTAATAATTCAAATTGAAATAATAGTGGGACATTTAATTTTTTTGAAAGAATTGGCCCAGCAATTGCAAAAGTATCACCAAAATTAGTATTCCCCGACGCAATAACACCACGACAAAAATTACGATTTTGCTTATTATTTAAAAATTTAATTACCTGTTTAGGAATCGCCCCTTCTTTAATATCACCACCCCCACTATATGTTGGTGTTATTAACACATAATCTTTATCAACTAAAATTTCCTCTTGTAGATCATGAGGAATTCTTGAATTTAAAACCTCTAATTTTTGAATAAAACGGTGAGTATTATTTGACAAAGAAGAAAAATAAACAACATGAATTTTTCCTTCTGGTTTTAATATTTTTTGGTTTGAAACTTTTACAACATCATTATGCATTTTTTTCTCCTTTAAAATTAAAATTCTCAATCTTCATCTTGCGTTTCTACAGTAATACCCATTACATACGATGAACCATTACCTGAAAAGAAATCATGATTTTCATCAGCTCGAGCTGATAATTGATTAAAAATTTCCGGCTTAATTCTTGTTTGTTCTTCACTAAAAGGTGAATCATATCCTAAATTTTGCAAAAACTTACCAGCATTATATAAACTGAACTTAATAGCGTCTTCAGCTAAATTAAATTCTTGATATAATTCTGTCAAATATTGTTTTTCTAAATCAATTAATTTAAACAATAAATCAAATACAAATTTTTTCATTTCTTCTTGTTTTTCTTTTGGCAACTTTTCAACTTTTCTTTGATATTTATAGCCACTATAATAATTATGAATAACTTTATCACGTAAAATTAATCTAATAATATCTGAAGTATTAGGTAATTTACTACGAGCAGATAAATAAAATGGTAAATAAAAACCACCGTATAATAAAAAACCCGGCATTAAAGCGGCAGCTACTTTGGATTTTAAAGGATCATCACTTGTATAATAAGGAATTAGCGCACGTGCTCTGGCTTGTAAACTTTCATTATTAATTACTCATTCATGAGCAGATTCAATCTGTTCACTAGAACATAAAGTTGAAAAAATTGTTCCATATGATCGAGCATGAACTGCTACCATAAAAGCAAAATTTGTGTAAATAACTTGTTCATGATCAGTTAAAGAATTAGGTATTTGTGCAATATCACCAACTGTTGCCTGAATTGTATCTAATAAAGTTAAACCTGTAAATGTTCTTGTTATCAACTCTTGTCATTTTCGATTTAACGTTTTTCAAGAAGTCAAATCATTAGATACAGGAATTTTTTCTGGTAACCAAAAATTTTGAGTAATACGATTTCAAACCTCTAAATCTTTTTCATCATTCATTACATTTCAATTTACAGAACGCATTTTTCCATTAAAATTTTTCATAATATACTCTAATGGTGACTGTGATTGTTGAAAATATTTGTTATCTTTTGCCATTTATTATTACCCCTCTACTTAATTACACAACTAAAAACATCCCCTATATTATACAAAGGATGTTGTCATTATTAAAAATTACTTTATTAAAATTACAAATATTAAAAAATAAAAGTAATTTTTAAAAATAATCATTAATTCACACCCAGGAATATAATACTACTTAAAAAATTAGACCGGTCTACTGGCTTAGCTTCATTTTACTTGTTACCCTTCTCAAAGTTTTATCTTCAATGGTTTTGTAACGTTCATCAACATCACAGTTGCTGGGGCAGCAAAGAATTCTCATCTTTTTCCCGAACATCTAAAGTTCCTTGTTATTTAGTTGTATAAATATTCTACTACAAGAAAAACAATTTTGGTAATTTATAAATACATTACTATGTATTTTTTTAACCTCAACTATTTTAAAATTATTCTTAAAATTTTTATTATGAAAATTTTCATTTTAATATACAAAAATAATTAAATATATTCTTTACTGTTATTTTTTAACGGAATTTTATACAAGATTCTTGGTTTGGAAATTTATTTATTATGTCTAAAATATTCATTTTCAATCACCTTTAATTAGATTTTATTTTACTAATATCTAATTATAGTTTTCAGAAATAATAATGTATATAAGTTATTGCCAATAAACGTAAAATTCCGTTTTTTAAAGTAAAAAAACATTAATCTTTATACTTTATTTGTCAATAACTTTTTTTCAACTTTTTGTAATTGTTTAATAAAATCATTAATAGTACCGTTATTTTTAACAATAAAATCAATATCTTTATTTAAAATTAAATATTTTTTTTGTTGATTTAATAGTGAAATAACTTGTAAATCATTAACATTATCACGTTCTTTTATTCGTTGGATTTTTTTATCTTCCTCAGCTTCAATTAAAAGAATTTTATCAACTAATAAATTTAAATTTGCATTAAATAATACTGCACAATCAATAACAATTAATTCTTGGTGTGTTTTATTACGAATAATATCTTCTTCAACAATTTTTATCATTTTTGGTCAAATAATATTTTCTAATTTACGTAAAATATAAGGGTGTTGAAATGCCTCATACCGTAATTTTATTTTATTAATTGTTTTATCATTATTAATAAAAGAATCACCAAATTCATTAATTAATGCTTTTTTTGTTTCTTTTAGTGTATAAATATGCTTAACAACTTTATCAACAAAAATAACATAAGCACCTTTATTTTGAAAAAAATTTGTAGCAGTTGTCTTGCCTACTCCCGCTTCACCAATAATACCAATAATCATGAGTTCACCCTTACTTATGTTCAATTTGATAACTTGCAAGAATACCAATCATTGCTGCATTATCAGTACAATATTCTAATTTTGGAACAATTATTTTTAAATTTGGATATTTAATCTTTAAATTTAATACTGCCAGTCTTAATTGCTGATTAGCACTAACTCCTCCTGCTAAAACTAAAGTTTTTGGATTACGTTTTTTTAATGCTAATTCAATTTTATTAATTAACACTTGAATAACTGTTGTTTGAAAAGAACTTGCAAAATTATTAAATTGTAACTTACCTTTTTCTTTATTTATCAAATTAGCACAGGCTGATTTTAAACCACTAAAACTAAAATCTAAACTATTATCATTTTTAGGTAATGGTAATTTATAAGTTGGCTTTCCCAATTTAGCACTTCGTTCAATTTCAGGACCACCCGGATATTTTAAACCTAACATTCTTGCAACTTTATCATAACATTCGCCAACAGCATCATCTAATGTTTGACCAAGTATACTGAAATTTAAATGTTCATTTGCCAACATCAACTGTGTATGACCACCACTAACTAATAAACCAAGTACTGGAAATTCTCATTCATTATCAATTAAAGAAGCATACAAATGTCCATACAAATGATTACATGGAAGCAATGGCTTTTCTAAATAAGCAGCAATAGTTTCTGCTATAATTTTACCTACGTGTAAACAACTAGCAAGACCAGGAGTATTAGTATAAGCAACAAAATCAATATCCATAATTGAAATTTTAGATTTTTCAATTGCTGTTTGTAAGACAGTAGCAATATTTTCACTATGAGCTCGTGCTGCTAATTCTGGAACAATACCACCATATTGTTGATGAAGCTTAATTTGTGAAGCAATAATATTACTTAAAACATTTTTATCTTTAATAACAGCAACACTAGTTTCATCACAACTAGTTTCTATTGCTAAGATTATCATCAATATCCTCTTCTTTATAATAAGCAACTGCTGATTCTAAGACTAAAATCATCATTTTTTTAAAACTAGTTTCGCGTAATATTGCTGAAATTGATTCACCGGTAATAAAAGAATCAGAAATTGTTAATAAACAAGCCGCATTTTTTTCTAAATGTTTTGCATTAGCAAATAAAGCAAAAGATTCCATTTCTACTGCTAAGCATTTGCTAATTAAAGGATTAGTTTTATAATCATTATCATTAATACGATAAAATACATCACTTGAATGAATTAAACCTGATTTTAAACTTATTTTTTCACTTACTATATACGAAGAATTTTTATTTTTTTGCAGATCAAATTCATTATCAATTTTTTGTGCCACTTTATTAATAATTTTGCTAATATTACCAACGGATTCAATTTGATTTTCATCAATATTAGCAGCATATTTAGCAAAAGTAGATTCACTATATGCTTTAGTAGTATTAATAATATCATAAACTTTAATATCCTTTTGATATGAACCAGCACTACCAACACGAATAATACAGTCAACATCATAAAATTTAAATAACTCATATGAATATATACCAATTGAAGGCATACCCATACCACTAGCAGCAATAGTAATATTATATCCTTTATATTTTCCAGTAAACATTAGCATATTACGAACATTATTTACTTGTTTTCAATCTTGTAAAAAATTAGAAGCAATAAATTGAGCACGTAATGGATCACCTGGCATAATTACTACTTTTGCAATTTGATCACGAGCAGCTTTAATATGAGCTGTTGGAATTTTTTCTTTATTATCCATATATTCTCCTTTTTTTAAAATAATAATAGTTATTATAATATATTGTTAATTTAGTAACAACATTAATATTTTTAATGACTAATTTTTTATCGCTTTTCTCCCTTTATGTACTATTTTTAAATTTTATCACATAAATGCTGAGAAAAGCGTATCTACGGACTTCTCCCCACATGTACTTGTGGAGGGAACAATGAAACTGAATGAGTTCAACAATGCTTTTCAAACTGAACAGTAATGTCTTGCATATATAGCAAATTTGAAAGAAAACAAATGTATTAGGTGTTCTAGTTTTAATTTGAATACTTCTGATTTAAAAAGAATAAGATGTTTGAAATGTAATCAAACATTTAGTATTCTCACGGGTACCATATCTTCAAGGTCACAAACATCTTTAAGATCATGATTTTACCTCATCTTTAGATGAATAAACACCAAACATGGAATTCCATCAACTAATGTTTCAAAAAAATTGGGAGTGACCTTAAAAACAGCATGGAGAATGGGTCATAAAATTAGAACACGTATTGCAAAACAAGAACCTCAATTTATTGTTGAAGGCACAGTGCAAATTGATGAAATGTATCTTTCACATATGGCTTTTAAAAAACAAGGAAGATCCTTGAAAAATAAAACATTGATTGTTGGCATTTATGAAAAAACAACTAATAATTTAATTGTGAAAATATTGAAAAATGCAAAGAGTAAAAGTCTTTTGAATTTTGCAAGAAGCCACATTTCTTCAAAATGTCATGTATATACTGATGATTGAAAAGGATATTGCGATTTCAAATTGGTTTTCCCAAAACATAAAACAGTTAACCAACAAGTTGGTTATGTTTCAAAAACTGGTGTAAATACCAATCAAATTGAATCAGTTTGAAAACATATAAGAAGAACATTTAAAACACATATCAAAGCTGCAAAACATCATGTTTATTTATATGCCAAAGAAGCTGCATATAAATTCAACAAGATACCTAGTTTTGAAATTGTAATGCTGTGTTTAATTTAAAAATGTGGGGAGAAGTCCGTAGATACGCTTTTCTCAGCATTTATGTGATAAAATTAAAAAATAGTACATAAAGGGAGAAAAGCGTTTTAAATATTAATAAATATTTAATTAAATCTTGGAAAATATTACTAAAAAAGTAAAATTTAATTTCAAAATTAATTCATCATTAAAATTATCAATAATTAATTTTATCGTTTAGATTTATTGAAAGCAACACCCAATGCTTTTGGTGTTTTACTTCATTTTGATGTAAACACTAAAACTAATAAAGATGTTACAAAAGGTAATATATTCCATATATCAGAATTACTTGATATTCATTGAGGAATATTTGGTAAAAACGTAATTCTAGCACCTGTTGTTTCAACAATAGCAAATAAGGCAGCACCAATTGTAATCAACGGTACCCTTCATTGTCCAAAAATTAAAATAGCTAAAGCAATAAAACCATTTCCACTAACTGTCCCACGAAAAGTTTGACTAGCATACATTGGAAAAATACCACCAGCAATTCCTGCTAAAAAACCAGATAATAATACAGCAACATATCGTTGTTTAATAACATTAATTCCTGCAGCATCAACTGCATTGGGATTTTCGCCAGTCGCAACATGATGTAATCCTCATTTAGTATATTTTAAAATAATAGCAATACTTACTAAAACTATAATTGCTAAAAATAAATATAAATTAAAAAATTCATTATTACCAATTTTTGGTAATTGATAAATATTTGTTAATGAAATAAAACCATTATTCCCTGGTAACTGAACAACAAAAACTGCAATTGCTGCTGCTAAAATATTAATTGCAACACCAGAAATAATTTGATCAGATTTTAAAGTAACTGATGCAAAAGCATGGAAACAAGCAAATCCCATTCCCACTAATCCAGCTACTAATAAAGCAATAATTTGTGATCAATTACCTCAGTTAACACCTATATTTTTCCCAAATGAAGAAAAAGCAAGAGCACCAATTGTCATCATTCCTTCAATACCAATATTAACAACACCAGCACGTTCTGAAATTAATCCAGATAATGAACCAAGTACTAAAACAACAAAAATTAAACTAGAATGTTCAAGAATTATTTTGAGTGCTTCCATTAACTTTTTCCTCCTGTTCTTTCAGTTTTTATTTTCATAATTGCTTGTTGTTCATTTTTAAATATATCAGTAAATTTATTAATAAAAGTTGTCTTTTCAATTTCCGCTTTTTTAGTAAATTGTTTAGTTAATATATTAATATTACTATTAATTGGGATAATTTGACTTTTTAATTGCTGTTTATCAATTTTATTATTTTTAATTAACTCTTTAATATTATTTTTATAATTAGTTTGAAGTTGATGTTTTGCTAAAATTAATTGTTTTTTTATTTTTTTATCATCAGTTTTAACTGTTTGATTTTTTAATGATTCTAATTCATCACTTAATTCTTGTTTCAATTTATTAATTTCTCGATAAAGATTTAATTTTAAGTCTTTTACTCTTGACTTATCTAATATTGCTTTTTGTTTTTTTAATAGTGCTATTTCTCGAATTAAATCTTGCTTATAATTATAAATATTATTTTCATATTTCATTTTTTCATTAATATACATATTTAAACTTTCACCATAAATCGTTTTTATTTCTTGTTGAAAATTATTTCAATTACCAATTTTACCTTTTTTTCAAATTGCATTATATTGTTTATATATATAATGATTTAAAGCTTTATTTTCTTGGAAAAATTGTGCTCAATTAACACCAACTTTATCATTTTTATTATTAATAACTGCTTGTAACTGTAAGTTGATATCACTATTAACTTTATTAATTTCTTGCGAAAGATTTTGTTTTAAATTTTTAACTTTTGACTCATAATCTGATAATGCTTTATTATATTCTCTCTTTAATTGATTAATTTTATTATTTTTTTCTTTAATTAAATCTGATTTTAACTTATTATATTCTCTCTTTATTTTAAAATTTTCAATAAAATGATAGTACATCTTACCAATAAAACTGTTTGTAACTTTTCGTTTTTCTCCATTAAAGGCTATATTTAAATAACGAATTAAAAATTTAATTGGCTGTAAGCGAGATAATAAAACCGCACAAGCAGCTGAATAAATAATAACACCAAAAATAATATCACCAGTTGCTGTTGGTAATGTTAATACTGAACCAATTGAACCACCACTCTTAATTAAACCTCAAAGAAAAGCAGAACCCACAACACCTATTGGATTAATTTGACCAACTAAGGCAACAGCTATACTATCAAAACCAATAGTTGGTAAATCATCACTTAAAAAACTAATTGAAGGATTTTTGGCAATATAATAAATAACAGCCATCACTCCTGCTAATGCTCCTGAAATAACAAATGATGTTATAGAATAATGTTTATGATTAATACCACTATAAACCGCAGCAAATGAATTTAAACCTACTGTTCGAATTTTATAACCTAAAGTTGTTTTTTTCAATAAGAATCAAACTGTTATTATTAAAATAATGGAAATTAATAATGGTAGTATACAATTATAACCATTAATACTCATACTCATACTATCATGAATAGTTGCTGATGTTCCGTGATCAGCATCATATAAATCTTTATTGATTTTAAATAGTCATTTTACTAAATATCAAATTGTTCAATTTAATAAAATAGAAGTAACAACCTCATGAACATTAAAAAAAACTTTTAATAACACTGTTACCAACGCCACCAATATTGCTGCTAATACTCCAGCAAAAAGTGCGGTAATTATAGCTAATGGTTGTGATAAGTCATAACGGACACCAATTGCAATAACAACAGCTCCTGCTGCTAACATTTGACCCGCAACTCCAATATTAAACATTCCTGAACGGAAAGAAATAACTAGTGCTAATCCTGCTACAATATAAATTGCTCATCAAACTAAAGTATTATCTCAATTATTAGCTGGTCAACTTGTAAAAGCATATGTTAATAACAACTGAAAATAAGTAAAAGCATTTTGACCTGAACCAATTATAACAAAACAAGCAATAATTAATCCAAAAATAATGGCAAAAAGTGAACCCTTAAATTTAGTAAGACTACTATTCATTTCTTTTGAACCAAGATATAAACGACTTCGTCGTTTTAAAAATCATGTTTTTTGTTTAAACATTATCTTCATTTCCTTCCATTAACATTTTTTGTCCCGCCATCATTAATCCCAAATGTTCACGAGTAACATTTTTAGCACTAACATTACCAGTAATTTTACCAGCATGTAAAACAACAATTCGATCTGCTAATGACATAACTTCTGATAATTCATAAGAAATTAATAATACTGCATTACCTTCATTTTTTTCATCAAGAATACGACTATGAATATATTCAATAGCACCAATATCCAAGCCACGTGTTGGCTGAGCAACAACTAAAATTTTATGTTTTCTTGTTAATTCTCTACCAACAACCGCTTTTTGTTGATTACCACCTGACAAACCTCGAACTAAAGCAAAACCACTTTTACTACCACGAACATCATAATTATTAATAATATTTTGTGCATAAGATTGAATAGCTTTACTACGAATCAAACCATGCTTAGAAAAAGGATATTCGCTAATATTTTGTAAAACCATATTATCAATAACATTATAATCTAAAACAAGTCCATATTTATGACGATCTTCAGGAATATGACTTAAACCACTTTTATATAAACTTTGAATTGAACTATGTTTCATATTCTTATTACCAAAAAAAATGTCACCTTTTTCTGGCTTAATTAAACCAGTAATTGCCGAAATTAATTCAGTTTGACCATTACCTTCAATACCGACAATAGCCACAATTTCTCCTGACTTAACTTCTAAACTAAAATCAGAAAGCCCCATTATTGATTTCCTATTACCAATTTTATGAACAAATAAATTATCAATTTTTAATAATACTGGCCCTAATACAACATTACCTTGATTTCTAATATCAACTAAATCTCTACCAACCATCAAAGTAGCAATTTCTTCTTTAGTTTTACTCTTAGATTCAAACGTTTCAATAACTTTACCTAAACGAATTACTGTAACATTATTAGCAACTTGTTTAACCTCTTCTAATTTATGACTAATAAAAATAATAGTTTTACCATCACGTCTAAGTTCTTCAATAATTGCTAATAAACTAGTAATTTCTTGTGGTGTTAAAACTGCGGTTGGTTCATCAAATACAATAATACTAGCACCACGATAAAGAACTTTTAAAATTTCAACACGTTGTTGCATACCAACACTAGCATTCTCAATTTTTAAATTAAGTTTAATGTCTAATTTATATTTTTTTGAAATTTCTAAAATCTTAGATTTAGCTTTTTTATAATTAATTCACTGTCATTTATGAACTGGTTCACTACCTAAAATAATATTTTGCAAAATAGTGAAGTTATTAACTAATTTAAAATGTTGATGTACCATTCCAATACCTAATTCACCTGCTCTAATTGGTCCTGATATTACTACCTCTTTACCATTAATTTTAATAATACCTTTTGTTGGTTGATATAGTCCAAATAAAATTGACATTAGTGTCGATTTACCTGCACCATTCTCGCCAACCAAAGCATGAATTTCTCCTTTTTTAATTTTAATAGAAATATTATTGTTAGCAATAATAGTATCTAAAAAAACTTTAGTAATACCTTCCATTTCAACAGCATATTGTAAACTCTGTTTTTCAATATTTACTCGCATTTTATCACCCCTCTTAATTATTTAAATGGATCATATTCTTTTTTAATACCATTAATTCAATAATCATCTTTTAAATTCAGTACTTTTTGTCATCCAGCAGAAATTTTATCTAATCAATTAGTAGTTTCTGTCATTAATGGTGTGTAAATATCTTTATCACCATCTTTAATTGCTTTATTTGGTGCTATTCCAGTAAAATTAGGCCCACCTCTGTATGGTGCATCATCAATAAATGTTTGATCGGCAGTTAGATCGGTTGGATGCTCTGGATTTTGATTAGTTTTACCAACTGATTTTCAGAGCATAAGTTTAATTGAACTAATTAAATCTTTTTCTGCAGAAGTAATAAACCTATCTGCAGATTGTGGATATTGAAGTTGCTGATCTGTATCAACACCAATAATTTTACCTTGACCAGATTTTTTTAATGATGATAAAGTATCTTCGGTTTGTGGTCCTGCTACTGGAAAAATAATATTAGTTTTTTGTCGAGCAAGATCATCATTAATTGCTTGTGAACCTTTTGAACCTTGAGTAAAATCACCACTAAATTGAGTACCTGAAGTTATAAATTTAATATTTGGTAATGGTTCTTTAAAATCTGAATTTAAAATTTTAACTCATGATATTAATTTTTCTTCAGCTTCTTTATTTTTAGATTTATTATTAAAAAACTGTATAGCTCAATAATAACCATACATATAATTAGTAACTGCTGGAATATCAAGTCCACCATAGGTTGACATTTTTAAATTATCAAGTCCACCATATTGATTGGCATGAGCAGTTAACCATATTGCCCCTGCCAATCCGGCTAAAAAGCCTGATTGCTCTGCTTTATAAAGTAAACCAGCCAATTGTTTATTAGATTTTGGTACTTCTTTATTTGGTGTATCACCATCAATAAAAATAAATTTAACTTTATGTTTTAAAATAGTATTTTGTGCTTTAACTAAAGCATTATGATGTAAAAATCCTGAAGCAATAATTACTTTACTATTTATGAAAACAGCTTTATTATATGATGTCATTAAATCATCGGTATTAATTAATTGGGGATTATCTCAAGAAACCTCAACTTTTTTATTTTTATATTGAGGATCAACATAATCACTATGTGTTCAATCATTAAACTCTTGTTTAAACTTGAGGGCAGCATTATATGATGATTCGTTAAAAGAAGCATCATTAATAGTATGTCCATCAGTTACAACAGTTATTCGATAAATATTTGGATTATTAAACTGACTATTGCAAGCAATAATTGGTAATACCATTATTATCGACAATGATATTGAACTAAATGCAGTAAAAATTTTACGCATACTATTATATTCCTCCTACAATCATATATAAAAAAAATATAAAAAAAAGCAAAAACATTGCTTTCTTAATTCAATTATTCAAAATAAAATAAAACTGTGTATAAATAAATTTTGAAAATAAATGGTTGGGAATAACTTACTATTAAAAAATACACTATATATGTATTTAATATTAATTATTTTCTTATTTTCACAATTAACTCTAAACACTAGTTTCTCCTTTTAATGGCAAAAGTACCATTATATAAGATAATAAAACTTATTCTTTAAAAATTCAAGAATAATTATAAATTTTTTAAAATATATAGTAAAGTTTTATTAAAACTGTGGTTTATACTTTTCAACATTTTCATCAACATATTTTTTTCAAGCATTTTCTCACTTATCACGAGTAGAATCATTAGCTAAATCAGCAACTAATTTATTATAAGCATCAGTTACTTTTTGTGCTAAAAGTCAATAATCATTACTATCAATAATTAACTTATTATAAATAGCACTAATAGAAACATTATCAGCAATTCCAAGATATTGCTGACCATCTAATGCTGGTTGTCGTATGCTGCCATCAAAGTATTGTTCACCATTAATAGGTTTAATGACCGATTGCTGATCATCCTCATTATAATCTAAATTAAAAGAATGTCATAATCAAGTATTAACTGACTTATGAATTCCTTTTAAAGCTGATGTAATAAAAATATCTTTAGCATAACTATATTGAACACTTTGATCAACATCGACACCAATAATTTTTGCTTTGCTATTAGTACTAGAGTTTTTAACAGCTGATACTAAATCAATTGTTTGTGCTCCTGCAACAGGCATTACAATATCATCTTTATATCCATCAATTAATTGTGAAGTTATCGCTTTTGATGATTTTGTACCTGATTCAAAACTACCTGTAAATTGTTTAGCAATTTTATCAAAATGAATATCAAATTTATTAGTTCATTTTTCAATTTTTTCCTTACCCTCTTTAATTCTAATGGCATTAGTCATTTCCAATAAATTATCATTGCTATTACGATATTTAGTAAAATAATACACACCTCAATAATAACCCATCATATAACTAACAATAGTATCAGCTGGTAACCCACCAAAAGTTGACATTTTTAAACCATTATCATCATATGTTTCATGATTAGCAGCTAATCATATTGCTCCTGCTAATCCTGATAAAAACCCTGATTGTTCTGCTGAATAACTTAAACACGCTACATCAACTGGTTTTTCTAATTTAGCATCAACTAAAATAAAACGAACACCTAACTTTTTATATTGATTTTGAATAGCTGGTGTTAATGCAGCAAGATGATTAAACCCAACAACAATAATTGTTTTAGCTCCAGCAAATGTTGCTAAATTATAATTATTTTGTAAAGTTGAAACGGTACTATCTCGTGAAATAATTCAACGCGTTTTCATTTTTTTATTTTTTCAAACTTCATTACCCGGTAAATCACTAATCATAATACGATTATCATTAAATGTTTTAGTAAATTCTTTTGAACCTTCCAATACTTGCTGATTAAAAGCTTTGTCAAATAAATCACCACCATCAGTAATTATTCAAACATCACCAATACTAGGAATACTACATCCAATTAATCCTACTGATGAACTATTTATTAACAAAGTAATAATTAATAATTTTAAAAAATAATTCATAAATTTCTCCTATAAATAAAAAAATGTACTACAGTAAAAATATTAATATTTATTTACAATTTTTTTATACTTTATTTTTACCATATTTTTCATCAAAATTAATAATTCCTCTATTATATGCATCAATAATAATTCGTGCACAATGAACGGTATTATATAAAATATTAGTTTTTAATTGTGAATTAGCGATTAACAGTTTAATAAATAGTTCAAAATCATTTTCTTTTAATACAAAATCATGCGTAAAACCTTTTATATCATTCATATCTACTAATAATGCTAAAAGAATTTTATGAATTATTCCTCATGAAGAATTTTTAGCATTACTCTCAATTCTACTAATTGTTGCTTGACGAACACCTACTAATTTCCCCAAATATGCTTGTGTTCAACCAAGTCTTAGAACCTGTTTAGAATCTTTTAGAGAATAAGGTAAAATTACTATATATTTTAAAATAAGAGGTATATATGCATAAAAATTATCCAAGTCATGTCACTAAAGAACAATTTGAGAACATAAGATTAATTTTAGAAAATGTCAAAAAGAAAACAAAACCAAGAAATTTAGATTTATATGAAGTATTTTGTGCAGTTTTATATGTATTAAAAAGTGGTTGTCAATGAAGAATGTTACCAAAAAATTTTCCAAAATGACAAACTGTATATTATTATTTTCAAATTTGAAGTAAAAATAATGGTAAAGAACCTATCATATGACAATTAATTTTATAAAAAATTAGTTAGAAAAGTTCCTATCAATAATCATCGAAAAGAAAAAACCAGTTTTTGTATAATTTATTCACAAAGTGTTAAAAATACAGATACTACTAAAAACAAAGGTTATGATGCTGGTAAAAAGATTTCAGGAATAAAACGTCATATTGCTGTTGATTCTCAAGGTTTACCACATGCAATTTACCTAACTACAGCAAAAAAAACAGATCGTAATAGTGCTATAATAATGATTCAAAATGAAAAAGAAAATCTTTCTACAGTTCAAAAAATAATAGTAGATGCTGGTTATACTGGTGAAAAATTTGCTTCTGCAATCAAAACAATTATAAATGCGAATGTTGAAGTTGTAAAACGTAATGAATTACATTCTTTTTGTAGTATTACCAAAAAGATGAGTTGTAGAGCGAAGTTTTGCTTGATTAGAAAAATGTAGAAGATTATGAAAAAATTGTGAAAGAAAATTAAATACTAGTTTACAAATGGTTGTTCTTTCCTTTATTTCAATTTTATTAAAAAGATTCTAAACAGGTTCTTAGACGTATACGCCTAATTTCTACTTCAATTGTCATTTTATTTCCCTCTCTAATTTTAGTTATTCCCAAACTTATTATGTTATGAAAAATTATAAAAAGATAAATTTTATTCTATATTTGTATAAAATATACTAAAATTAATATGGTGATATAAAATGGAAAATGAATTAATTAAATACTGAACAAAAAAAAGTTTTTTTTATGTTAGCATTTTGTGATTAATTGTTCAAATTATATTTATAATAATAGGTGCAATTTTAATAAATACTACTAGCGAAAAAATAATTAATATTTTATTAATAGTTGGCATAAATAGTTTAATTCTATTAATTTTGTTTGCTTTTTCTATTAATCATTATACTTATGAAACAGTTTATCAAATTAAAGTCAAAGGTAGTACTTTTCAAACTAAATTTTATCGTTATCTAATTATTCTATTTAGTTTTGGTTGATTAATTTTTTTCATTTTAAATGCATTATTTATGTTAGTTGAAACTGCCGTTTTTAAAAGCAAACTTGATTATTTTAATACTTTAAACGATCATTGATGAATTTTATTTATTGTAACAATATTTAACGTTTTAATTATTAGCATACATCGACAATTAATGCATTATACATTAACAAATTTAGAATTACCATGAAGGGCATTGGTTAGATAAGTTTACTTTCTTGTCTTCAAATCTGTACAAATTGATTTGGAGGCATTTTCAATCTAATAACTATTCTATCATTGTTTCAATATCTAATAAATTTTTCTAATATTTTATTAAAACTTTCCATACTTTCAAAAGTGCTACCAAACATCTGGATCGGCTACAATTTATTGGACACTAATTATGTAGACAAATAACAATATTTGTTAAAAGAAAGGAAATATAATTATGGCCAATATTACTTCATATACAGATGAATTTAAAAAACAAATAGTAGCTTTATATCAAAGTGGCAAATCAGTATCTTGTCTTGTTAAAGAGTACAATGTTACAAGAGCAGTTGCATATAAATGAATTAAGCAATTTACTAATTCGGGAAGTTTTAAAACTAAAGATAATCTTTCTGATTTAGAAAAACAATTAATTCAAATGAATAAAGAATTAAAACAATTACGAATGGAAAATGATATTTTAAAGCAAGCAGCACTAATAATAGGCAGAAAGTAGAGATTATTGCAAATAATAAATGAAAATATAAGATTCGCCCAATGTGTCGTTTTTTAAAAATTTCTAAATCAACATATTATTTTAATTTAAAGAAAAAAGAAGATAAAATCAAAAATAATATTTATGATCAAGCTGTTATTAGTGCTTTTAAAGAAAACAAATGTGTTTATGGAACAAGAAGATTAAAAGTCATACTAGAAAAACAAGAAATTTATTTATCAAGAAGAAAAATTAAAAAAATTATGGATAAACATAATTTAATGTCAAAATACACTAAATTATCATTTAAAAATCATCGTAATAAAGTAAATAATGAACAAATCACTAATATTGTTAATAGAAACTTTAATAATAGAATTAAAAATGAGGTGATTGTCAGTGATCTTAGTTATGTTGAAGTTAATGGTAAATGAAACTATATTTGCTTATTAATAGACCTATTTAACCGCGAAATTGTTGGACATAGTGTAGGTACTAAAAAAGATGCATCATTGGTATATCAAGCATTTATGCAATCAAATCGCTGTTTAAAAGATATGCAAATATTTCATAGCGATCGAGGTAACGAATTTAATAATAAAATTATTAACAAACTTTTATTAGCATTCAATATTACCCGCTCTTTAAGTAAAAAAGGTTGTCCTTATGACAATGCTGTTGCTGAAGCAACTTTTAAAACTTTCAAGACTGAATTTATTAATGACAAAAAATTTACATCATTAATACAGTTAAAATTAGAATTATTTGATTATATCAATTGATATAACAATATAAGAATCCACAGCACTTTAAACTACTTAACTCCCATTAAATATCAAGAAAAAATGTCTACCAAAAAATAGTCCTAAAAAGGGTTGCCATTTCAATCATTTTAAAATCTCTTTTAATTCAACGATTTAAACATTCACTAACTTGATTACCTTTAAAACCTGATAGACTTTTTGAATGAATTAGATTAGTACTTGTATTAAAAACTTTACTAACAATTTCGCTTGTATTAGCAGAACCTAAATCTGATTGAATAGTCGTAAAATTACATTGTTTAGCACTCGCTAATTCTATTTGATTAACCACATTTAACACAGTTTTGGCATTTTCACTTTTGTTTATTTTTCAGCCAACAATTGAATTACTGTACATATCAGTAGCAAAAACAACTAATAATTTTGTTTTTTTATCACCAATAATTATATTTTTAAATCATGTGCCATCCATACCAACTTTTTCAAGAAAGTTATTACTTGAAAAATTACGTTTTAATAAATCTTTATTATTTTTTAAATCACTATTTTCTACTACTCTATTTGTTGATTTAGGTTCTAATAATAATTTAATATTATTATCTTTTAATATTTGTTTTATGCTTGTTTTACTGCATTTAAGACCTTTATTTTTTATTTTTAACTCTAATCTTACTTTTTCAAAACTAGTGATATTAATGTACTTTTTTTCATTTTTAATGAGAACTATTTTGTTTATTGCTTGTATCAAATTATCATTAATTTTTGATTGATATTGCTTTTTACCTTTTTTTACTCATAAATAGTATGCTGTTTTGCTAATAGCTATGTAAACAATAATTTTATTTAATTGATGACCTTTTTGCTTATATTTTTCTACTATTAAAAAACACTTATATTTTAATAATTTACTATTTTTTCCCCTTGTTAATTTCTTTTCACAGGCTAATTGCTCCTTTAAAAGTTCTTTTTCAACCTCATCTTTTAAAGCTTGTTTTCTAAGTTTATCAATTTCTTTGTTTAATAGTTTAATTTCAATATCTTTCTTATCGATCCTGTGAGATGTTTGGGATTTAGAAATTTTGGTGAATGCATTTTCACCTTTAATTTGATATTGGTTAACCCAATTATAAATTAATACTGGAGTTGATAATTTATATTTGACTTGAATTTCATGTATTTTTAGTTTTTTATCAACTAAATACTCATTAACAACGGCTAATTTTGTTTCTTTTGAATAAACTTTATAATTCATAATTTCTCCTTCTGTATTAATTATTTTTAATTATATTACAGATTGAAAATATTAATTGGTAAACTTAAGTGACTGATGCCCATCCTTTTTACCTCTTTATAATTATTTTCGCTTTTCTCAGCATTTATGTGATAAAATTAAAAAATAGTACATAAAGGGAGAAAAGCGAAAATAAATTTAATTAGAAAAAGTTTTAATATCAAAAATAGTAGGAACATATGTTCCTACTATTTTTATAAACTTTGGTTTTGATAATTTTTTCAATAATTTAAAATTACATCATCATTAAATAAATTAATTTCATTTTTCTTAATTCCTTTTTTTAATTTATTTATATTTTGTCATAATATATTTTGTAAAGGTATTGGATACTTTCATATTCGACGATTAGTTTTAAATTCTTTCAAATCTAACAGTTTATAAGAACGATTAGGAAATACTTTAACATCTAAATCATAATCAATGTATTTAACTGTTTGCGAATCTAAAATAAAGGGACTGGCAATATTACAATAATAATGAACACCATCATTACGAATCATACAAATAATATTGTATCAATCATTTTTAAAGAATAATCAAATTGCTGGATCAACGGTTGTTCATTTACGACCATTAATTTCAGTAATTGTTACATTCTCATTTACTAAAACTAAATATTTTTCAGTATCTTCTAAAACAATTGAATTATTTCAACCACGATATAAATCGCCATTATGCTTATATGCATGAATTGAAAGTATTTGCCCTTCTTTAAGGTACATATACATTTAAACCTCAACTTTCTGCAAATCATAAAACATAATAATTATAACATTATTTATTTAGTAAATAAAAAGCGAAAAATAAATTTATAATAATATTTCTTTAAAAAATAAAAAAATCCAAAAAGGAGTAGTAAAAAACATAATTTTATTAAATGGGGCGACTGACGGGATTCGAACCCGCGAATGTCAGTTCCACAAACTGATGCGCTAGACCGCTACGCCACAGTCGCCATATTAGTTTCTATAAGTAAAACCGTTAAATATTATACAATAAATTTATGATTTTTTAATATTTTTTTTCATAAAACTACAAAAATAATTATCTAATTTTCCTATTATGACAGTAATAATAAAAAACAATGCTACTATTAACAATTAGAACACAATTTAAATTAATAATTAACCATAATTATTAACGGACTTCTCCCCACATGTACTTGTGGAGGGAACAATGAAACTGAATGAGTTCAACAATGCTTTTCAAACTGAACAGCAATGTCTTGCATATATAGCAAATTTGAAAGAAAACAAATGTATTAGGTGTTCTAGTTTTAATTTGAATACTTCTGATTTAAAAAGAATAAGATGTTTGAAATGTAATCAAACATTTAGTATTCGCACGGGTACCATATTTTCAAGGTCACAAACATCTTTAAGATCATGATTTTACTTCATCTTTAGATGAATAAACACCAAACATGGAATTCCGTCAACTGATGTTTCAAAAGAATTGGGAGTGACCTTAAAAACAGCATGGAGAATGGGTCATAAAATTAGAAGACGTATTGCAAAACAAGAACCTCAATTTATTGTTGAAGGCACAGTGCAAATTGATGAAATGTATCTTTCACATATGGCTTTTAAAAAACAAGGAAGATCCTTGAAAAATAAAACATTGATTGTTGGTATTTATGAAAAAACAACTAATAATTTAATTGTGAAAGTATTGAAAAATGCAAAGAGTAAAAGTCTTTTGAATTTTGCAAGAAGCCACATTTCTTCAAAATGTCATGTATATACTGATGATTGAAAAGGATATTGCGATTTCAAATTGGTTTTCCCAAAACATAAAACAGTTAACCATCAAGATGGTTATGTTTCAAAAACTGGTGTAAATACCAATCAAATTGAATCAGTTTGAAAACATATAAGAAGAACATTTAAAACACATATCAAAGTTGCAAAACATCATGTTTATTTATATGCCAAAGAAGCTGCATATAAATTCAACAAGATACCTAGTTTTGAAATTGTAATGCTGTGTTTAATTTAAAAATGTGGAGAGAAGTCCGTAGATACGCTTTTCTCAGCATTTATGTGATAAAATTAAAAAATAGTACATAAAGGAAGAAAAGCAAGAAAAGCGATAAAAAATTAAAATTCTTATTAACTTTTAATTTAATAAGAATTTTAATTATATATTTATGTTAATTAAATTATTAAATTATTTTTATAATTTATAAAATGGAGTATTTTAATTGTAATATTTTTAAAATAGTAGTAAGATAAATTTACAATTACATAAAATCCCTAATTATTTCTTGTCTAAATTATAATAAGACTATATATGAACTAATTTATTCCGGATTTTTGACAACTGCCCAATTATTTTTTGCAATAATTTTTGTTTTTCCTTTATTAGGTAAACTTTTATCTTCTTTAAATAATATTGTGCAAAATATTTTGCAAAGTTATATTACTGATTTTTCTGGTTTACATAATTTATCTTTGGTTATTAAAAGTTTTATTTTTGGTGATAGTTTACAATAAATAGTTTCTATGCCACCACCATTATTAGCAATTATTTTAGTACTTTTTACTTTTTCTTTAATTTTAAAATTATTAAAATTATATAGGAGTAGTTTATTATGGGTGTTTCTTTTATTTCAAAAATTTTAGAATTGTTTGGACAAATTTTTATGAAATTTTGAAATTTGCCAATGGCAGATTTAGGTTTTAATTTGGGAACTTTTGTTGTTTTTATTCTTTAGACTTACTGCATAACGTTTTTAAGTTTTAATGATAAATTATAAAATCCTGCAATTAAATTAAATCTTAAAAATATTCGTTTTCTGGCTTTTCTAAATTTATAACCAATAATCTTAAAACATTTTAAAAATAGACTTACTGCATAACTAGTTAACTTTTTATTTTTTTGTTATTATTAAAATAAAAAGTTAACTAGTTATGCAGTAAGTCTTTTTAATAAAGTTTGCTATGTCAGTTTTTTTAAATATTGATATTCAGCCAGTTTCTACATCGGGTACTGTAAAACAAAGTTATAAAAATATTAAAGGTAGTTCAAAATTTGTTGGAAAGCAAATTGCTAAGCAACATGAAAGAAAACGTTTAAGAAATAATGCTAAGGGTGTTGAAAATAAAAAAGGAAAGTTTGTAGGTACTTAATTATGAATGATTTTGTGAATAGTATATTGCATTTAATTTTTATATTTTCTAGTAATGATATTGGTATATTTTTAAATCAAACTAATATTACTGATGAAGTTTATATTTTGTTTAATTTGACTTTTTGGTTGGTATTAGGTGTATTTTTTAATTTTATTTATCGTAGTATTAAATTTATTTTTAGGTCATTGTTTGGGTAGGTGTTAAGTATGAGTGTTTGAGATATTTACAATAAAATACATCAATGTATAGTTGATTATTGAACTATGTTTATAGGAAGTCTAGTTGACCAATTTACTACTATTTTATGAAATTTAGTAGTTTATGGAACACAGTTTTTTATTGGATTTATTATATTTTATGGTTTATGATGAATTTTAAAATGTTTATTTGGTAAATAATTATGTGATTTAAGTTTGCTAAATTATTTTTTGTTGTAAATACTTCTGTTCAAGCACCGACTTCTTTGATTGTTTCAAATGCACGTAGTGAAAGTAATTATACTATAACTAAGAATATGATTAAAGCTGTAAAATATAATGATTTTAATGATTGAGCAACTATTCCTTGAAATTCTGCTTATTTTGATGTTGGTCAACCAGATTTAAAATTAGTTGCTGCTTTTGTTCATAAGACTGTTGTTTCCCCTTATTCAATTTGGTTTAAGTCTGACGTTGTAGGTTCTTTTAATAGGCAAATTAGTGGTTTGTCTACTGATTATAATTTTACAGAGCAAGATTTAGAACAATTATCTTTGATTTTGTTTAATCATAATTTTATACAGTCTAGTCAGTTGAATGATTTAATTTTTTGAAATGGTAGATGTAATAATTTAAGTTTTAAGTTGACTTTTGAAATTACAAAACCATTGAGTTTTTATATTCAAGGTTTTATGTTTTATCTTAGTGCTGATTATTTTAAATATTTTTCTTCTATTTATACATTTTCATTTTTAGATTATGAGGGTAATATTCGTTATAATTTTAAAGGTGTATTAAATAATAAAGATAGTGTTTATAATTTAGGAAAATATAATTTTATTACTATGCCGGTTCATGTTCCAAATTTAAAAAATTTAACTATTAATTTTGATTTAACTTCATTAACTGATTATAGTGATAATTTGCATGTAAATTTTGGTCAGATGAATATTTTTTCTTCCAAAGATATTGTTCCAGCACCACCAAATAGTCCATTTAACCCCGAGTATGAAAGACCAAGTTGATATGATGTTTTTGGTCATTTACGTAATGCTTTTAGATGAGTACTTTATGGTGTTGTTGGTAAAGTTTTACCAGTTGAGCCATTAAGAACCTGTTTAGAATCTTTTAGAGAATAAGGTAAAATTACTATATATTTTAAAATAAGAGGTATATATAAAAATTATCCAAGTCATGTCACTAAAAAACAATTTGAGAACATAAGATTAATTTTAGAAAATGTCAAAAAGAAAACAAAACCAAGAAATTTAGATTTATATGAAGTATTTTGTGCAGTTTTATATGTATTAAAAAGTGGTTGTTAATGAAGAATGTTACCAAAAAATTTTCCAAAATGACAAACTGTATATTATTATTTTCAAATTTGAAGTAAAAATAATGGTAAAGAACCTAGCATATGACAATTAATTTTAAAAAAAATTAGTTAGAAAAGTTCGTATCAATAATCATCGAAAAGAAAAAACCAGTTTTTGTATAATTGATTCACAAAGTGTTAAAAATACAGATACTACTAAAAACAAAGGTTATGATGTTGGTAAAAAGATTTCAGGAATAAAACGTCATATTGCTGTTGATTCTCAAGGTTTACCACATGCAATTTACGTAACTACAGCAGAAAAAACAGATCGTAATAGTGCCATAATAATGATTCAAAATGAAAAAGAAAATCTTTCTACAGTTCAAAAAATAATAGTAGATGCTGGTTATACTGGTGAAAAATTTGCTTCTGCAATCAAAACAATTATAAATGCGAATGTTGAAGTTGTAAAACGTAATGAATTACATTCTTTTGTATTATTACCAAAAAGATGAGTTGTAGAGCGAAGTTTTGCTTGATTAGAAAAATGTAGAAGATTATGAAAAAATTGTGAAAGAAAATTAAATACTAGTTTACAAATGGTTGTTCTTTCCTTTATTTCAATTTTATTAAAAAGATTCTAAACAGGTTCTAAGACAATTTCTTTTTACAATAGATAGTTTATTACGACATTTTTTTTCAGATACTATTAGTACTGCTTTAAATATTGATATTGTTAGTGGAATAGAAAATATTATACCTTTATGATTATTTGTTAGAGCAATTAGTTTAATTATTGGTTAGGAGCAGTTTTATGCCTTGATATGGTTATGTGTTATTAATTATAGGTTTAATTATGATTGTTTATCCAATTTGTATAACTATTCGTAATGTTAAAATTTTAAAACGAGTTGGTAGTTATATTATTTCAGCACCCCCAAGAACTGGTAAATCTGCTCTTGCTTGTTGTTTAGCACAAACTCATAAAAAGCGAGTAGTTAGTCCTTTTCCTATTAAATTAAAAAATGGTTATTCTTATTTGGTTAATTATAATGATGTTTTTACTTTTAATCAGTTAGCAAGTAATTATGCTTTTGAAGAACAAGATTTAATAATTTTAGATGAATTAGCATTGAAAATAAATTCTAATGATTTAGGAATACAGTTTAAAAATCAACAAGAAAGTTTAGGCCAATTTTGTAAGTTAATAGCTCATATGTTTAATGGTATTGAACAACACCGTAATAGAATACCAGTACAAGCAAGAGAAAAAGTAGAATATGTTGTTCAAGTTAAAAGAATGCGTGTTTTATTATTTTTTGTTATATTTAATCTTAATTTATATACTAATATTGAGGATTATAATAAAGTAGTGTTTTCACGACGTAGAACAAAGAAAATGATTAAGAAAGGTATTATGCCTCCAAGTTATAGTAGTGAAGTAATGGCTATGACTTTATTTTTTCCTAGACATTGTTTAAAGAGGTATAATTCACGTGCTTTACATTATGTGCATGAACTTAAAAGTGAATTGTCACCTAAGAAATATCTTAAAGAAGCAAGTAGTATTGATATGACTTATAGTGATATTAAATCTGCTGGTTTGGATAAATTAGATAATATTTTACAAAAAAAGAAAAAATAAATGTTAATAAATTATTAACATTTATTTTTAGTAGTTTTATGAAAGAATTAATTGATTTTGTGTTTGATTGTTTATTGATAATTGGTCACTATTAATACTTACAATCTCGCTTGTTAATAATGGAGTTGTTTCAGAAATTTGTTCTTGATTATTACTTTCAACATTAATATCAGAAATATTTGAAACAGCAGTGCCAATTCCATAACCTAATTTAGAACCTAATCAGTATCCAATTAAAGGTGAAGTTATTTCACAAAACATCAATCCAAATATTGCTATTCCTGCTTCTGGTTGATTAAAAACATCTTTATCTGCTTTTGAAATTAAATTATAAAAAAAATAATTTATACCACTTAATGCTGTACTACCACCTAATATTCCGCCTGTATATGTAAAGTATTTTTGAATTTTTTTCTCCTCTCAAAATAAAAAAACTATTATTTTAAAATTAAAATAATGGTTTAAAAACTTATATTAAGTTTATATTTAAATTTTAACATATTTTTTTTAATTAATAAAACATAAAGATAAATAAAAATAGTTATAGTCGCAGTGAACCTACTGCGACTATAATTTGGGTGAGCGATGTAGTGGCGAGGGACGTAGTCCCTATATACTTGATATATCTTATTAATCTGATTATTAAAACTTTGAAAAAGTTATAATATACATTTTTATGTATCAAAAAATATATAGTAAAAGTTTAAATTAAATTAAATTTAATTATATTTAGGGGAAAAAAGACATGAATAATAGTTTAAGTATAGTTACTAATACTACTTCTTCATTTCAAACCAATGAAGAAGTAGTTAATAAACAATCTAAAAAAAAGAAAATGACAAGAATATAAACAAAGACCTTAAATAAAAGAAAAAAAGAAAAAATATGACCAAAAAAGATATCAACTTATTAAAGAAAAACAAAGAGAATTGCAATATGATCATGTTTCTAGTTCAAAACAAATTTTTGATTTAAGTAATTTTAATTGTGATAATGTGTATGATAAACAAGTTATAAAAGATGTATTAAATAATTTAGAATTAGATCAATTAAATTTATTAGATAAAGCTATTGAACAATTGTTAGTTAGTGAAAAAATAGCAGAACAAAATGTTGAATGAAATAACAGTATTGTAGTTACAAGTAACTTAGATAGTGATATTTATGATTATAATTTATCAACTGGACTTACTCCTTAATTAATTTTAATTATTAATAATATTTTTTAAGTTTAAAGTAAGAATTTCTAGTTAAAAAGTAGTAAAAGTTTAAATTAAATTAAATTTAGGGGAAAAAACATGAATAATGAAAATATAATTACTAATACTACTTCTTCATTTCAAACCAATGAAGAAGTAGTTAATAAACAATCTAAAAAAACAAAAAAACGAATATCTCAACAAACATGATATCAAAAAAATAAACAAAAAATTAAAGAATATAAACAAAGACCTGAAGTCAAAGCAAGAAAGAAAAAATATGACCAAAAAAGATATCAACTTATTAAAGAAAAACAACAAAAATATGCTCAAAGACCTGAAATAAAAACACAAAAACAAAACGCTTTTCTCGCCTTGTGTACTATTTTTTAATTTTATCACATAAATGCTGAGAAAAGCGTTAAGAATTTTTAATTAAAAAAAATAATTAGGGAGTATAAGAAAAAATAAAAATGATAAATATTATGACACTTGTTGCAAAATTTTTTATTTTAACTAAATATTAATAAATATTTAAAATTAGTAAACCTAATTCATATACGCTTATTATTGTGAATAATAATCATCAATAAATGGAATTTTTCAAAAAATTTCCGGATGATAAGTATAAGAAATAAGAAATGCTAACAACCCTACACCAATAATAAAGAAAAATATATCTTTAAAATCAATATGATATTGACGAAAACGTGTTCTTTTGCCTTGTGGATCATAACCCCTTGAATCCATAGCGTACGCTAAATCTTCTGCTTTTTGAAATGAAGAAACTAATAAGGGAATAATTAATGATACTAACGATTTAACTTTTTCTTTAAAATGACCATTTTTTAAATCAACACCACGTGATGCCTGCGCTTTTAAAATTCTGCCCGCTTCATCTAATAATGTAGGAATTGAACGAAGAGCAATAGAAATAATCATTGAAATAATATGTACTGGAAATTTAATTAATTTTAGTGGTAGCATTAAATCTTCTAATGCTAATGTTAAATCTAATGGTTGAGTAGTGGTTGTTAAAATTGTCGTAATTAAAATCATTAAATAAATTCTAAGAGCAATATAAATACTAACAAATATAGCTTTATATGATACTTTAATACCGTGCCAACGTCAAATCATTCCAACATTAGGACCATCAGTTAAAAAACAATTAATTATAAACAAAATAAATGCCATAAATAAAATGGGGCGCATTAATTTTAATAACATCATAAAAGGCAATTTAGCACAAAAGAAAATTGTTATGACAGTAAAACCAATAAGAGCATAACCTTCAAAACCAGTATGAAAAAAAAGTGAAGCAATTAAACAAATTAAAACTACTAATTTAATTCTTGGATCTACACGATGAATGATTGAATTTAAAGGTAAATAACGACCAAAACTAACTTTCATTATTTATTACTCCTTACTTTTTATTGCTATTTTTTTTGGATAATATTTTTGATAACTGGTCAATTAATTCTGAATCACTTCTAGCAGTAATTTTTGATGTATCAAATCCTGCTGCTTCTAATTTATATAAAAAACTATAAATTTTTGGTGGCTCAATTCCGGTTTCGGCAATTAATTTTTTATCTCTAAAAATAGTAATTGGATCTGCTTTTTTATAAATCTGTGTATTATGTAATACAATAACTTCATCAGCAACCATTAGTACATGATTCATGTTATGAGTTACTAAAATAATAGTTTTATTTTCTTTATGATTTAAATCATAAAATAAATTAATTAATTCTTTTTCACCATCAGGATCAAGTCCTGCTGTTGGTTCATCTAAAATTAAAGTATGACCTTGTAATGCCAAAATACCAGCAATAGCAACTCTTCGTTTTTGACCACCAGACAAATCAAATGGACTTCTTGATAAATATGTTTCGTCTAATCCAACCAAATTAATATATTTTTTTGCTAACTCTCGTGCTTTATCTTTTTTCTCACCAAAATTAACTGGTCCAAACATAATATCTCGTTCAATAGTTTCTTCAAATAACTGATATTCAGGAAATTGAAAAACTAAGCCAATTTGTTTACGTATTTTTTTAATATCACGAATTTTTTTTTGATTAGCCTTAATAATAAAATCATTAATAGCAACTGAACCTGCCATTGGAACTAATAAACCATTAATATGTTGAATCATAGTTGATTTACCACTACCAGTTTCACCAATAATAGCAACTATTTTTTGTTCAACAATCTCAATAGTAATATCTTTTAATGCTTGATACTGATAAGGGGTTTTTGGAGAATAAGTATAACTTACTTCTTTAAATTTAATTGACATAAACTAGAAATCAGCTCCTCTTCACTTAATGTTTCATTAATATTAATTCCCTTATTTTTTAAACCTAACGATACTTTTAAAACAAAAGGAATATCTAAATGAATACTTTGTAAAAACTCTCATTCTTTTAATATTTCAGATGGAGTTCCATAACGAACTAATTTACCTTTATTCATAACAATAATTTTATCAGCATTAATAATTTCATCCATATCATGAGTAATAGAAATAATAGTTTTATTGCGTTGTTCTTGTAATTTTAGCATAATTTCTTTAACTTCTCGTTTACCTTTTGGATCAAGCATACTAGTTGCCTCATCAAAAATAATAATATCAGGTTCTAAAGCTAAAACTGAAGCAATAGCTACACGTTGTTTTTGACCACCAGATAATCATAGTGGTTCATGATCTAAATATTTTTCCATACCTACTGCCCTAGAAACTTTGTCAATAATTGCTGGCATATCACTGGGTTCAACTAAATGATTTTCCAAGCCAAAAGCAATATCATCACGGACAGTTGAACCTATAAATTGATTATCAGGATTTTGAAAAACGATACCTAAGTGACGACGTAACTGTTTTATGTTTTTATTAGTAATTGTTTCACCAAATAATTGAATTGTACCTTTTTGTTTGTGTAAAACACCAATAATAATTTTTGAAAGTGTTGACTTACCACTACCATTATGACCAATTATAGTAATATATTCACCATGATTAATATCAAAACTAACATTATCAACAGCGTTATTGTATTCTGGTTTATAGCGAAACTCAACATTTTTTAAACTTAATGAAATTTTAGATTTACTCATATTACTTCTAACTCCATTTTAAATATTATGCTAGTAAAATTATAACAGTAATTTTATATATATCAATTTATAATTTATAAAAATTATAAAAAAAGAAAAAAATGAACAATACCTGTTCAAAATTGAAGTAAAATTATTGTTCATTTTCTAATAAAATTTAGTTTATAAATTAAAGTTATATAAATTTCTATTCTATAAAATTAATGTAAAGAAGCACTCGGATTTTTAGAATTTTCTTTTAATAAAGAATCATTTTCTATTACTTCTTCTGTTGACTTCAATAATTTATCACTTC
The DNA here is from genome assembly GCF_964030985.1 of Spiroplasma endosymbiont of Notiophilus biguttatus. NCBI lineage: Bacteria > Bacillati > Mycoplasmatota > Mollicutes > Entomoplasmatales > Spiroplasmataceae > Spiroplasma > Spiroplasma endosymbiont of Notiophilus biguttatus. Next base: position 648,522 of record NZ_OZ034993.1, read on the forward strand.
AACTTTTAGACGAGCTGGGTACTGCTGATGAAGTTGAAGGTTGTGGGTCATTATTTGAAACATTATTTTTTGATAATTTTTCTAGCTCTCTTTTAATGTCTTTTAATTCTCGTTTTTTTTCTGCTATTTTTCTTGTTGTTTTGCCATGATTATTATAACAACCACAACGGCATTGGTTAGATAAGTTTACTTTCTTGTCTTCAAATCTGTACAAATTGATTTGGAGGCATTTTCAATCTAATAACTATTCTATCATTGTTTCAATATCTAATAAATTTTTCTAATATTTTATTAAAACTTTCCATACTTTCAAAAGTGCTACCAAACATCATTTTAAAATCTCTTTTAATTCAACGATTTAAACATTCACTAACTTGATTACCTTTAAAACCTGATAGACTTTTTGAATGAATTAGATTAGTACTTGTATTAAAAACTTTACTAACAATTTCGCTTGTATTAGCAGAACCTAAATCTGATTGAATAGTCGTAAAATTACATTGTTTAGCACTCGCTAATTCTATTTGATTAACCACATTTAACACAGTTTTGGCATTTTCACTTTTGTTTATTTTTCAGCCAACAATTGAATTACTGTACATATCAGTAGCAAAAACAACTAATAATTTTCTTTTTTTATCACCAATAATTATATTTTTAAATCATGTGCCATCCATACCAACTTTTTCAAGAAAGTTATTACTTGAAAAATTACGTTTTAATAAATCTTTATTATTTTTTAAATCACTATTTTCTACTACTCTATTTGTTGATTTAGGTTCTAATAATAATTTAATATTATTATCTTTTAATATTTGTTTTATGCTTGTTTTACTGCATTTAAGACCTTTATTTTTTATTTTTAACTCTAATCTTACTTTTTCAAAACTAGTGATATTAATGTACTTTTTTTCATTTTTAATGAGAACTATTTTGTTTATTGCTTGTATCAAATTATCATTAATTTTTGATTGATATTGCTTTTTACCTTTTTTTACTCATAAATAGTATGCTGTTTTGCTAATAGCTATGTAAACAATAATTTTATTTAATTGATGACCTTTTTGCTTATATTTTTCTACTATTAAAAAACACTTATATTTTAATAATTTACTATTTTTTCCCCTTGTTAATTTCTTTTCACAGGCTAATTGCTCCTTTAAAAGTTCTTTTTCAACCTCATCTTTTAAAGCTTGTTTTCTAAGTTTATCAATTTCTTTGTTTAATAGTTTAATTTCAATATCTTTCTTATCGATCCTGTGAGAAGTTTGGGATTTAGAAATTTTGGCGAATGCATTTTCACCTTTAATTTGATATTGGTTAACCCAATTATAAATTAATACTGGAGTTGATAATTTATATTTGACTTGAATTTCATGTATTTTTAGTTTTTTATCAACTAAATACTCATTAACAACGGCTAATTTTGTTTCTTTTGAATAAACTTTATAATTCATAATTTCTCCTTCTGTATTAATTATTTTTAATTAGACTTACTGCATAACGTTTTTAAGTTTTAATGATAAATTATAAAATCCTGCAATTAAATTAAATCTTAAAAATATTCGTTTTCTGGCTTTTCTAAATTTATAACCAATAATCTTAAAACATTTTAAAAATGCAAAAACATGTTCAATTTTTCTACGAGTTTTATTAATAATCTTATTAAAGATTTTGGTTTTATTTGTTTTAGGATTATTTTTGCTAATTTTAATGGGTAAAAATGTATTAGCATGAATTTTTTGTAAACCTTGATAACCTTTATCTGCAAGAATTATAGTTTCTGGTAAAAACTTTAACTTTGAATTCTTAAAAGTTTTAAAATCATGATTTTTACCAATATCAGAAAAAATATTTAAAATTTCATTAGTATTTGCATTAATTACGGTTTGAAACTTAACAGTATGCATTCATTTTTTACCAGAAAATCAATCTTTTTGGTTATATTTTGGTCGTTCTGTTTCTACCTCTGTTACATCAATTATCAAAATTTTATTTTTTAATTCTTCTTTTTAAAAAAATATTTTTATTTGTTAAATTATTAAACTTATTATTCTTTATTAAAATATCTTCAATTGAACGAATATTTCGTAAAGCAGTAGTATCAACCATACCATACTCAGCACCAATACTATGATATGTACGATTTTCATATAAATATCTTAAACTCATTACTAGTCGATCTTCTATTGACATTTTATATGGCCTTCCACCAATAGTAGTTTTGAGTTTTTGATGTTCTAATAAAATATTTAAAATTTCGTTAAAAACGAGTTTATTAATACCCACTATTTTACGAAAATATTGATCAGATTTATCTTTTAATTCAAAATATGTCATAAAGTTTATCCTTAACTATTCAAATTTTATTTTAATAATAACAAAAAAATAAAAAGTTAACTAGTTATGCAGTAAGTCTATTATATTACAGATTGAAAATATTAATTGGTAAACTTAAGTGACTGATGCCAAATCAATTTAGAAAAAAAAGTAATTTAAAAAAAGAAGAAGATAACTTTAATGAAAATAGTTTAAATAAAATGTTAGAATCTAAAATTAATTTTATTGAACTTGCAAAATCAGAAATTAATAAGGAGTCTTTTAATAAAAGTAATATTAAATCATATAATAATCAAGTTTTTTATAGTAATTAAAATAATTATAGTAAATTATTTTTTCTAACTTCAAAGAGAAAGAAAAAAATATAATATAAATACATTTTTTTTGGGTACTAAGTTTTCTAAGATTTTTTATGTTAAAATAATAAAGATTTTATTACTTTACAAGTAATAATAAGTATAAGTAATAATAAAGAAAAAAATGGTGATTTACTTTATGTGAGATCGTAAAATTTTACGAAAAATTAATAAACAAGTTAAGGCAATAATTAGCCTTGATGAAACAATGAGAAAAATTAAAGATGAAAAATTAGCAAATAAAACAGTTGAATTCAGAACCAGATTGGCAGAAGGTGAGACTTTAGATGATATTTTAGTTGAAGCTTTTGCGACAATTAGAGAAGCAGCACGAAGAATTAGTGGATTACATCCATATCCTGTTCAATTAATTGGTGGTATTGTTCTTCATAATGGTGATGTTGCTGAAATGCGAACTGGTGAAGGAAAAACTTTAACTGCTGTGATGCCAATTTATCTAAATGCTTTAAGTAGTAAAGGTGTTCATGTTATTACTGTTAATGAATATTTAGCAGCAAGAGATGCTGAATTAAATCGACCAATTTTAGAATTTTTGGGAATTACTATTGGCGTTAGTCTTCGTGATCATTCTACTATTCAAAAACGTGAAGCGTATTTAAAAGATGTTACATATACAACTAATTCAGAATTAGGCTTTGATTATTTGCGTGATAATATGGTTAAGGTTTATCCAGAAAAAGTTCAACGTCAGCTTAATTATGCTATCATTGATGAGGCGGACTCTGTTTTAATTGATGAATCAAGAACACCTTTAATTATTTCTGGTGGTTCAAAAAATCGTACTCCTTTATATCAAGCATCAGATGTTTTTGCGAAAACTTTAATACCTGAAGATTATAAAATTGATTGAGAATCACGTCAAATTGCATTAACAGTAACGGGTGTTAATAAAGCTCAAAAACAGTTTAATTTAAAAAATTTATTTGACATTGATAACTCAGAATTATTTCATCATATTCAAAATGCACTTCGTGCTAATCATGTTTTCAAATTAGATGTAGAGTATGTTGTTAAAGATGGTGAAATTGTGCTAGTTGATCAATTTACTGGTAGATTAATGCCTGGTAGAGTCTATAGTGATGGACTTCATCAAGCTTTACAGGCTAAAGAAAATGTTACAATTCAACAAGAAACAACAACAGTAGCTACTATTACTTATCAAAACTTTTTCCGTTTATATAATAAATTAAGTGGTATGACAGGAACTGCTAAAACCGAAGAAGAAGAATTTGTAAAAATTTATAATATGAGAGTAATTAAGATTCCTACTAATAAACCAATTATTCGAGAAGATAAACCCGATCATGTTTTTGCTTCATTAAATGCTAAATTTAAATCTTTAATTGCAGAAGTTAAAGAACGACATACTAAAGGACAACCAATTTTGATTGGTACTGCTAATGTTGATGTATCAGAACGAATTGCTAATATGTTAACTTTGGAAGGAATTAAGTATGAAATTTTAAATGCTAAAAATCATGCTCGTGAAGCTGATATTATTGCTAGAGCTGGTGAAAAAGGATCAATTACTTTAGCAACTAATATGGCAGGACGTGGAACTGATATTAAACTTGGTAAGGATGTTATTGAACTTGGTGGACTTGCTGTATTAGGTACTGAAAGAAATGAAGCACGAAGAATTGATAATCAATTACGTGGAAGAGCTGGAAGACAAGGTGATCCTGGATTTTCACGATTTTATGTTTCGATTGAAGATGATTTGATGTTACGTTTTGGTGGTGAAAAATTAAAAAAAGCTTTTGCAAGTTTAGGTGAAGACTATGTTAGATCAAAAATGTTAACTAGATCAATTACCAGAGCACAACAAAAAATTGAAGGTATGAATTTTGATGCACGAAAAAACTTATTAGATTATGATAATGTTATTGCTCAGCATCGTGAAGCGACATATCATCAACGTGATAATATTTTACTTGCTGATGATTTATTAGATTTAATCAAAAATATGCACAGAACAGTTGCGCGTGATTTACTAAATATTTTTAATAAAGTTGTTGGTAGAGAACAGTTTATTGATTATGATGAATTAGTTAAAGGTATTGAAAATAAATTAATTAAACCTAATGATTTAATAGCAGAAAAGTTAAATCGATTAAGTATTGAAGAAAATATTGATTTAATTGTTGAAAAATCTTATAATTTTTTTCTTGAAAAAAGAGAAAAATTAAATGATGTTATTATAAAACAAATTGAAAATAGTGTTATTTTACAAACTTTTGATCAATATTGAACTAATCATATTGATGCTTTAAGCAAACTGCGTGCAGGAATTCATTTGCGTGGTTATGCACAGTTAAATCCTTTACAAGCTTATATTGAGGAAGCTTCAAAATTGTTTAATCGTATGAAAATCAATGTTGCTCATCAAGTTATTATTATGTTACATAGCATTGATCCAGAACAACATCAGGTTCGTGGTGGTCAAGATGTATTGGATACAGTATTAGCAAGTAATGTTGAAACTAAAACTAAAATTGGATAATTAATCTTTATTTAAAAAACTAAGTATTAAAATACTTAGTTTTTTAAATATTTTTTTTATTCTATTTGGTTTTTTCTTTATGTTTTCATGACTTTTTTTTAAATATGTTTTTATTTTTTTTACTGTCATAAGTTGCTGAAGTCGTTCAATGGGGGAAATTATTACCTTTAGTAACAGCATTATTATTATTCATGGGTACTAAATTTTTAATATAATTAGTTCCATCTGCTGTGGTGGGGTGTTCATAAACAATAGTTCAATTTAAACTTTCAATTGGATCATTAAGTTTAGGTTGTGAAATAAAATTATGTCAAAACATTAAGGCACCCGCATAATCTCGACGGTATAATTGTGGATTAAAATTATTGATAATTTCTCCTTTATTTCATACTTCTTCAATTTGTTGTGGCGTTCATATTGCTTGTTCATCATCATTATTATTTGTTGAAGAAGTTATGTTTTGATTAATTTCATTTTGCGAATATAGTGCTTTTGCTTCTAGTGACATATATTTCTTTTTTCTATTTTTTTTAATAAAGCATATACAAGAAATTATTAAAACTATAGAATAAAAAAATTCTAATCCTCATGGAATAATGAAAAATAGTTTTTTCCGAATAGTTATCGTAGAAGCAAATTTATAAAAAGCAACATATCCACTAAAGGAAAAAAATAAAATTGATCCAATAATAAAAAATAATGATATTCATAACGGCATTGGTTAGATAAGTTTACTTTCTTGTCTTCAAATCTGTACAAATTGATTTGGAGGCATTTTCAATCTAATAACTATTCTATCATTGTTTCAATATCTAACAAATTTTTCTAATATTTTATTAAAACTTTCCATACTTTCAAAAGTGCTACCAAACATCATTTTAAAATCTCTTTTAATTCAACGATTTAAACATTCACTAACTTGATTACCTTTAAAACCTGATAGACTTTTTGAGTGAATTAGATTAGTACTTGTATTAAAAACTTTACTAACAATTTCGCTTGTATTAGCAAAACCTAAATCTGATTGAATAGTCGTAAAATTACATTGTTTAGCACTCGCTAATTCTATTTGATTAACCACATTTAACACAGTTTTGGCATTTTCACTTTTGTTTATTTTTCAGCCAACAATTGATTTACTGTACATATCAGTAGCAAAAACAACTAATAATTTTGTTTTTTTATCACCAATAATTATATTTTTAAATCATGTGCCATCCATACCAACTTTTTCAAGAAAGTTATTACTTGAAAAATTACGTTTTAATAAATCTTTATTATTTTTTAAATCACTATTTTCTACTACTCTATTTGTTGATTTAGGTTCTAATAATAATTTAATATTATTATCTTTTAATATTTGTTTTATGCTTGTTTTACTGCATTTAAGACCTTTATTTTTTATTTTTAACTCTAATCTTACTTTTTCAAAACTAGTGATATTAATGTACTTTTTTTCATTTTTAATGAGAACTATTTTGTTTATTGCTTGTATCAAATTATCATTAATTTTTGATTGATATTGCTTTTTACCTTTTTTTACTCATAAATAGTATGCTGTTTTGCTAATAGCTATGTAAACAATAATTTTATTTAATTGATGACCTTTTTGCTTATATTTTTCTACTATTAAAAAACACTTATATTTTAATAATTTACTATTTTTTCCCCTTGTTAATTTCTTTTCACAGGCTAATTGCTCCTTTAAAAGTTCTTTTTCAACCTCATCTTTTAAAGCTTGTTTTCTAAGTTTATCAATTTCTTTGTTTAATAGTTTAATTTCAATATCTTTCTTATCGATCCTGTGAGAAGTTTGGGATTTAGAAATTTTGGTGAATGCATTTTCACCTTTAATTTGATATTGGTTAACCCAATTATAAATTAATACTGGAGTTGATAATTTATATTTGACTTGAATTTCATGTATTTTTAGTTTTTTATCAACTAAATACTCATTAACAACGGCTAATTTTGTTTCTTTTGAATAAACTTTATAATTCATAATTTCTCCTTCTGTATTAATTATTTTTAATTATATTACAGATTGAAAATATTAATTGGTAAACTTAAGTGACTGATGCCAAGTAATAGCATATACTGATGGTAGTTTTAAAGAAGAAATTAGTCAATTTTCCTATGGACTTGTTTTCTTAAATAATGGCAAAAAAGATATATTTTATGAAAAATTTGATGATGAAAATTGAGCAAAATTAAGAAATGTTGCTGGAGAAATAATGGGCGCACAAAAGGCAATGCAGTTAGCTTTGGAAAATAATATAAAATCAATTTTAATTTGTCACGATTATGTTGGAATTAGTAAATGATGTACTGGTGAATGAAAAACTACTAAAGTAGAAACAAAGGCATATAAAGCATTTTATGATAAAATAGCAAAAGATGTTAAAGTTTATTTTAAATGAGTTAAAGGTCATAGCGGTAATATATATAATGATGAAGCAGATGCTCTTGCTTGAAAAGCATTTAATTTAAAAAAAATATCTAAACCAATAATTTAAATATTAAAAAGGTGGTAAATAACATGATTAATAAAAAAATAATATTAGCAACTTGTTTAGGAAATATTATTGTAGGTAGTTTGTTTACTCTTTATCATTTATATCAAAAAAGAGAACAAAATCTTTTTGAATTTGATATTACTTCAGCTGTAACAATGCTTTCAGGATGTTTTACTGGTGCTCTCTTTGACTTTATTTCAGGTCTTTTTTGTTGTTTAAATGTTGAAGAAGATAATGGTCATTATAGAGAATTTTTTGAAAATCAGCAAATAATTGATAACTCTCATTCTCTTTAATCTTCAAACGAATTTGCGCCTTTATTGCAAGAATATATTATTGAAATTAATGATGAACAATTCATTCCTAATAATAATGCAGATCTTGTTTTTAATCCTCGTTTAGTTTATTAAATATAATAAAAATTATTCAAAAAATTTAATACCTTGATCATTAATAACTTTATTAATATCAATTTTATTATTAAGCATATCTTTAATTTTTAAATCAATAGTATTAGCACAATATAAATTAATAATTTCTCTAGTTTTATTATCGTTTAATTGAGTTGGAAAAAAACGACTTTCAGCTTGTTCATTTTCGGTTGGGTTTAATTCACGATCTAGAAAAATCATAACATCACCTTGATCTAATGTGATACCAACATTAGTAGATTTAATATTACATAAAATAATTTTAACTTTTTTACTTTGAAAATCACTAATAGCTTTAAGCCTTTGTTCATGATTTACTTTACCAGTAATTAATTGATGATTTAATTTATGTTTATATAAAATATTACTTAAAATATTAATTCCTTTATCACTAAAACCACTATAAATAATAATTGAATCATTTTCATTATCATGTAAGTAGTCTAGTAGTCAATTAAATTTTGCACCTAATTCTTTCATTCCCTCATTAATAGGTGTTGAACAAATAGTTCTTAATTTGGTAAATATTTGTAAAAAAGTTATTTTAGATTTTTTATTATAAAATAATTCTTGTTTCATAGTTTCAAGAGTATCATAATAAATTGCAGCTTGTGCCTTAGGCATAGTTAAAATTAAATCATTTTTAATAATTTTTGGCATTTCATTACGCACATCAATTTGTTTACGCATAATTGATATTTTTTTAACTAAATAATCAAATTCTGCTGCTAGTTGTGGTTTAACATTTGGTTTTGGTATATTAATAGTTACAAAATTGGTAATACGTTTTCTAATTATTCCAAAATAACGAGCAACAAAATCTCAATAATCAATATTTTTATATAGTTTATTATCAATAATTTTTAATATACCAAAAATATCACTAGAATGATTATTAGCAGGAGTACCAGTTAAACAATAAACTGATGATATTTTATTTGCAACTTCCAAAATTGTTGAACTTTGTGCAGTTTTGTAGTTTCTTAAAAAATGTGCTTCATCAATAACTAATGTAAAATCAAATTTAGTTAATAATTTATTTTTTATATCATTTTTAAAAGTGTTTTTAGAAACTACTAAAATACAATTATTACTATTTTTAAATTGATTATATTTTTCTGTTCGCACTTTAGTAATATCATCTTTAATAGTAATACAATTATAGGTAGTTCATTTTTTAATTTCAGGAACCCATGTTAATAAAATAGTTGACTTAGGAACAACAAATAATATTTTATTAGTTTTCATTTCTGATAATGCTGTTAAAATAGTTGGTGTTTTACCAGTACGCATTTCATTAAATAAGCCAAATCTTTTATTTTCTTTTAAAATTGCAACATCAACACGTTGATAATGTCTTAATTTAGTATTACCTGGATAATCGTTTAAGTTTTTTTCTTGTTGGATTTTTTTTCATGATATTAGTGATTGTTCATATATTTGTTTTAATTTATCATTATTATTTGTATATTTAAGTAGTACTTCAAGAGCAAAAGGAGTATTAAATATTTTAAATTCATTAGTATTATTGATATCAATAATACCTAGTGCATTTAAAATTTCTTTTTTATTTTTTTTCACTTTAATTGTAATATGTTCATTATTAAGACTTATGATTTCTAACATTAGTAACCTACTTTAGTGTTTGTATATGATATTAAATATTATAATAAAATTAATATAAATTAAAAAATAAATTATTTTTGTTAGTAAATATTAGATTATTAATAATTTAATTTTTTTTAAAATTATAAGTTATTGAATTCTATTTAGAACCTGTTTAGAATCTTTAATAAAATTGAAATAAAGGAAAGAACAACCATTTGTAAACTAGTATTTAATTTCGGAATTTTACGCTTATTGGTTAACACTTAATTCTTAATAAATAATTTAATTATGATATTTTTAAATGTGATTTTTTCTTTACGGTTATTATATTTAAAACAAAATTCATTTAAATAAGATTGGAGTCATTTTTTTGAAACTCAATGAAATTGGCCGATAAAACCTCTTTTTAATATTGCTCAAAAACTTTCTATTGTATTTGTATGAATACCATTATAAGAAAAATATTTTTTGTGATTAACTTGTTCATGTGGTAAAATTTTACGGAATTTTACGTTTATTGGCAATAACTTATATACATTATTATTTCTGAAAACTTTAATTAGATATTAGTAAAATAAAATCTAATTAAAGGTGATTGAAAATGAATATTTTAGACATAATAAATAAATTTCCAAACCAAGAATCTTGTATAAAATTTTTAGAAGAAATAAGATGAAATAACAAACCAAAATGTCTTTTTTGTTTTAGTGAAAAAGTTAACTCTGTTTTAAAAGAGTCGCGTTATAAATGCAAAAAATGTCATAAGTCTTTTAGTGTAACTGCTCAAACTATTTTTCATCATACACGTGTACCACTTCAAAAGTGATTTATTTTAATAGTATTAATGGCTAATGCTAAAAAAAGTTTATCATCATCTCAAGCTTCAAGAGACTTAAATTTACGTTTAGCAACTGTATGAAAAATGATGCATAAAATTAGAAAGGCAATGGCTAATGATGAGATTAAATTATTAGCAAAAATATTAGAGATGGATGAAACATATGTGGGTGGAAAACCGCGTAAATATAATGATGTTGATAATAAAAATAACTCATTACGTGGTAGAGGAACTAGTAAAGAGTGTGTTGTTGGCATTATTGAACGAAATGGTAATGTTAAATTATTTCATGCAAAAAATAAAAGTATTAAATCTTCAGATTTAATACTTTTATTTTCGGAATTTTACGTTTAATTTTCTTTCACAATTTTTTCATAATCTTTTACATTTTTCTAATCAAGCAAAACTTCGCTCTACAACTCATCTTTTTGGTAATACTACAAAAGAATGTAATTCATTACGTTTTACAACTTCAACATTCGCATTTATAATTGTTTTGATTGCAGAAGCAAATTTTTCACCAGTATAACCAGCATCTACTATTATTTTTTGAACTGTAGAAAGATTTTCTTTTTCATTTTGAATTATTATTATAGCACTATTACGATCTGTTTTTTCTGGTGAAGTTACGTAAATTGCATGTGGTAAACCTTGAGAATCAACAGCAATATGACGTTTTATTCCTGAAATCTTTTTACCAGCATCATAACCTTTGTTTTTAGTAGTATCTGTATTTTTAACACTTTGTGAATCAATTATACAAAAACTGGTTTTTTCTTTTCGATGATTATTGATACGAACTTTTCTAACTAATTTTTTTTAAAATTAATTGTCATATGTTAGGTTCTTTACCATTATTTTTACTTCAAATTTGAAAATAATAATATACAGTTTGTCATTTTGGAAAATTTTTTGGTAACATTCTTCATTGACAACCACTTTTTAATACATATAAAACTGCACAAAATACTTCATATAAATCTAAATTTCTTGGTTTTGTTTTCTTTTTGACATTTTCTAAAATTAATCTTATGTTCTCAAATTGTTTTTTAGTGACATGACTTGGATAATTTTTATGGATATATACCTCTTATTTTAAAATAGACTTACTGCATAACGTTTTTAAGTTTTAATGATAAATTATAAAATCCTGCAATTAAATTAAATCTTAAAAATATTCGTTTTCTGGCTTTTCTAAATTTATAACCAATAATCTTAAAACATTTTAAAAATGCAAAAACATGTTCAATTTTTCTACGAGTTTTATTAATAATCTTATTAAAGATTTTGGTTTTATTTGTTTTAGGATTATTTTTGCTAATTTTAATGGGTAAAAATGTATTAGCATGAATTTTTTGTAAACCTTGATAACCTTTATCTGCAAGAATTATAGTTTCTGGTAAAAACTTTAACTTTGAATTCTTAAAAGTTTTAAAATTATGATTTTTACCAATATCAGAAAAAATATTTAAAATTTCATTAGTATTTGCATTAATTACGGTTTGAAACTTAACAGTATGCATTCATTTTTTACCAGAAAATCAATCTTTTTGGTTATATTTTGGTCGTTCTGTTTCTACCTCTGTTACATCAATTATCAAAATTTTATTTTTTAATTCTTCTTTTTAAAAAAATATTTTTATTTGTTAAATTATTAAACTTATTATTCTTTATTAAAATATCTTCAATTGAACGAATATTTCGTAAAGCAGTAGTATCAACCATACCATACTCAGCACCAATACTATGATATGTACGATTTTCATATAAATATCTTAAACTCATTACTAGTCGATCTTCTATTGACATTTTATATGGCCTTCCACCAATAGTAGTTTTGAGTTTTTGATGTTCTAATAAAATATTTAAAATTTCGTTAAAAACGAGTTTATTAATACCCACTATTTTACGAAAATATTGATCAGATTTATCTTTTAATTCAAAATATGTCATAAAGTTTATCCTTAACTATTCAAATTTTATTTTAATAATAACAAAAAAATAAAAAGTTAACTAGTTATGCAGTAAGTCTAATTACAAACAACATATATGATAAAAAAATGAAAAGAAAACATAGTCGCATTAGATGAAGAGATATCCAAAGAAATGATACGAGAAGAGAAATTAGATAGTGAAATAAGATTATTGGAACTTGAAGGAACAAATATAGAACAGCAAATTGAAAATTTTAATGCTCATGATTTAAATAAAAAATTAATTTTATCAAAGTTAAAATTAAAAACAGCAAGATTAGCTGTTAAGTTAGAAAGAAGAACATTTAAAACAAAAAGAATATTTTGTAAAATTGCTAGAAATGAACTTGAAATAGCAAATAAATTTTTTTCAATAAAACAACAAAATTGATGATTATCTCCAAATCTAAAATCAGAAAAAGAAGTTTTAGATGCAAGATTAAAAATAAGATTAAAATTGAAGATGGAAAATATTTGTGATTTAAATCGTAATATAAGTAGAAGAAATTTAGATATTGCAAAAATAGATAAAAAAATTGCAAAATTAAATGTTAGTATAAATAAAAAAAATATTGAAATTAATGGTTGTCTTGCAATAGTAAGACAAATTTATAATTCACAAAGTATAAAAACGCAAATAAAAATATTATTAAAATCTCCTTTTATTTGATTGAATAAACAATTTCAAAAATATAAATATGAAGTAACATTAAATCAATATCAAGCTCAGTTAGAAAAATTAGAAAAAGAAATCCAAAAATTAGAAATAGATAAAGGAGGAGGATATTTTTCTAATAAATTTTGAGTTATTATTAGTTGTGGTCGTTTTAATAATAGTAGAAACAATGAAATTAAACAACAAAAAAAGGCAAAACTATATGAAATTAAGCAAAAGATTTCTGGATTAAGAAATCAAGCAACTATGCAATCTCAACCTACAACGTCTAGACATGCTGTATCTTGAAATGAAATGGATCCCAATCGCTGTTTCAATGAAATTGGATATAATGATGATAGAGGGTTTACTTCTTCTTTTTAATATATTAAATAACGCTTTTCTCCCTTTATCTACTATTTTTTAATTTTATCACATAAATGCTGAGAAAAGCGTATCTACGGACTTCTCCCCACATTTTTAAATTAAACATAGCATTACAATTTCAAAACTAGGTATCTTGTTGAATTTATATGCAGCTTCTTTGGCATATAAATAAACATGATGTTTTGCAACTTTGATATGTGTTTTAAATGTTCTTCTTATATGTTTTCAAACTGATTCAATTTGATTGGTATTTACACCAGTTTTTGAAACATAACCATCAAGATGGTTAACTGTTTTATGTTTTGGGAAAACCAATTTGAAATCGCAATATCCTTTTCAATCATCAGTATATACATGACATTTTGAAGAAATGTGGCTTCTTGCAAAATTCAAAAGACTTTTACTCTTTGCATTTTTCAATACTTTCACAATTAAATTATTAGTTGTTTTTTCATAAATGCCAACAATCAATGTTTTATTTTTCAAGGATCTTCCTTGTTTTTCAATTTCACTATATTTTTTAGTAAGTTGCATTAATTGTTCTAATTTTATGACCCATTCTCCATGCTGTTTTTAAGGTCACTCTCAATTCTTTTGAAACATCAGTTGACGGAATTCCATGTTTGGTGTTTATTCATCTAAAGATGAGATAAAATAATGATCTTAAAGATGTTTGTGACCTTGAAAATATGCTACCGGTGAGAATACTAAATGTTTGATTGCATTTCAAACATCTTATTCTTTTTAAATTAGAAGTATTCAAATTAAAACTAGAACACCTAATACATTTGTTTTCTTTCAAATTTGCTATATATGCAAGACATTGCTGTTCAGTTTGAAAAGCATTGTTGAACTCATTCAGTTTCATTGTTCCCTCCACAAGTACATGTGGGGAGAAGTCCATTAAATAATTATAATAATAAAAAAGTGAATTATTAATTCACTTTTTTATTATTATATAATGTATTTTTTCAGTTAATATTTTTTACTAAATTGTGTGATTTGTTTTATATTTCATCAAAAGATGAGTTAATGACTTTACTTTTACATGGCTTGGATAGATGATTTATTTGAATCTGGATGATCTATCGGTTCGCTTTCATTTATTAAGTTTGCATTAAATGGTTGAAAATTAAATTGTTTTATTAATTTTTTAAAACTAAAATTTTGTGCTTGTTGATTAGCAAATCTTTCTATTCCTTTTATACTATTGGTTGCTATTTCTTTTGTAATTGAAATTTTTGTTCAAAATCAATCAAAATAAGAAAAAGAAGAAGAAGTAAGAGTATTTTCAAAAATTACTGTCAATAGTGTTAGTGGAAGTGCTTTTTTAATATTTTCAAAATTTATTTCTTTTTCTTCACCATAAAGACCAGTTAAAATATTTTTTAAAATTGATACAAAAAGAAGCATACTAACAGTACTACCATATTTAATGATTTTTGAAAAGTTTAGATTTTTTAAATTTTGTCATAATTTTTCAATACAAGGTTGAACAATTTTATCAAAAATTAATTCTTCAATTAAAATACTAGTAAAAAAAATACTTATTCTTTCTATAAAAGAGATGAAGTTGAAATTTTCTTCACTAACATATAAATATAAAAATTGATCTCAAATACTAATACCACCAATTACTAAAGAAAAAGATAAGTATTTTCATTTATTTTTTAAAGAAATAAGTTTGTAATTTAAATACGATAAATTCATTACTGTAACACCACTAGTAACACTCATTAATATATCTCAAAAATTATTATAAAGATTTTTAGGTAACTGTTCTTTATGAAAATAATTTTTAGCTTCAAATAATAATACTGATCCGAAAGCAAAATTTAAAAAAAATGTATTAGGTAAAAACATATATTTTGAACTTAAATTTTTTTTAAAAAAATTAGGTTTTTCTTTATTTATTGGTAAAAAAGTAGTTAAATCCAAGTCATTTAAATTATTATTGTATTCTCTTTCTTCTTCATTATTGTATACTTTATATTTTGTTTCAATTTTTTTATTTTCATTTAAATTTGATAATTCTAAAATAACTGTACCATCATTTAATATAATTTCTTTCATTAAATATAATTGATTATTAATATTTTCTATTTTTTCATTTAAAACATCACCCGTTATAAATTTTGTATTATATTCTCAATTACCATTAATATCTAATCTTTTTTGTGTTTTTCCACCATAACGCTCATCAGTATCCCTTCAATCATTGCTAAAATTAACAATAGTATTTACTGAATCACTATCAAATAATAAATTGTTTAAATTATTATTTTCTCTTGCATTTGTTATTTGATCATCATCTAAAACTATAATACTTTCAGTACTACTTGAATTACTATCATTTATAGAAGGTTGTTGATTGGTAATTCCATAATTAGTATGTTTATTTTTTTCTAATAAAGGTAATTTTTCTGTATTAATCATCTTTTCATCCCCTTCAAAATAAAAAACCATTTACTTTGAAATGAAAGTAAATGGATTAAAAAACTTATATTAATTTTTATATTTATTATAAAGAAATAAAACGTATTTCACAATATATTTTTATCTAGTATTTTAAATAAAATTTATTTAATTTTTTTTATTAAAAATATAATTGAATATAAACTAAAAAGCAAAAAAAATATGGAAGAAGATAAAAAAGCAAAACTATTAAAGATGATATCATAAAGAAATGTAATCAAAATAAATATAAAATAATGATAAAAAATCAGAAAAAAGTTTCAGACAAAGTAGTTCAAATATTAAAAATAATTTAATTATTAGATTCTTTAATATCATTAAACAATTATCATCATAGGCATTTTGATTGCTTGTATTTTAATAAAAAACAATTCTGGGTACCCAGAATTGTTTTTAAAGAAAAATTAAAAGTTATTAACGATCATCACCATTATTAATAGTACCTTTAACAATAACATAATCAGATTTTGTTAATGCAGATAAATCTTTACCGCCAGCATAAGAAATAGCAGATTGTAAATCTTCTTCCATTTCTTTATAAGTATCAGCAATTGAACCTTTATATGGAACAAGTATTTTTTTACCTTCAATATTTGTCGCTTCCGCTTTGTTAAAAATACTTGCTGATCCAAAATATTCTTTGTAAGATTGACCATTTATTGTAACAATTTTGCCAGGTGATTCATCATAACCCGCTAAAATACTTCCTGCCATAATCATAGTGGCACCAAAAGCTATTGCTTTAGCAATATCACCATTACATCTAATACCACCATCTGCAATTAATGGTTTAGTGGTGCTATTGGCAACATCTTGTAAAGCATTTAATTGTCAACCACCTGTACCAAATCCAGTTTTTAGTTTAGTAATACAAGCTTTTCCCGGGCCAACACCAAATTTAATTGCATCAGCGCCTCATTTTTCTAAATCTTTAACAGCGGTTTTTGTCATAACGTTACCAGCAATAATAAAAGGTTTAGTATTTGTTTTAGCAAAAGTACTTTTTATAAATTTAATCATTTCTTCCATAGCATTGCTATGACCATGAGCAATATCAATAGTAATAAATTCAGGAATTAGATTCAGTTTGATTAATTGTTCAAGTAATTCTTTATCCTCTTTTTTAACACCAATGCTAATTGAAGCATATAACTTTTGTTCATGCATACTTTTAATAAATTTAATTTGATCGATATTAAAACGGTGCATTACATAAAAGTAATTATTTTTAGCCAATCAAATACATAATTCTTGGTTAATGACAGCACTCATATTTGCCGGAATAATTGGAATTTTAAAAGTAAAACCATTTAGTTTAACACTGGTATCACATTCTTTTCGTGATTTAACTATTCCTTTATTTGCAATTAGATTTATATCTTCAAAATCAAATTTTATATTCATTTTTATTTATTCTCCTTAGTGTTTACTAATTGTAATAGTCAAAATACGTACATATTATTTTATAATGTTTTAAATAAGATGTTAAAGGACTAAAACACCATTAGTATTATATATTATTTTTTTGGAATTTAATTATCTTTATTATTAATTAAGTCTGATAATTGGTTAATCATTTTCTTTAAATTAGTAATTAATGGGTTATAAACATCAATTTGTGTTAAATCAACACCCGCATCTTTTAAAATATCTAATGGATATTTGCTGCCACCAGCTTTTAAAAAGTTAAGTAAATTTTCTTTTTTACCATTTTTAACATCTTCATAAAGTTTATAAGAAACGGTAATTGAAGTAGCATACTTGTAAACATAATAAGGTGAGTGGAAAAAGTGAAGAATTCGTGGTCATGAGTATCCTTTTGCTTTTTCTTCGTATTTATCTAATGCTTTTTGTCCATATTTATTAGCTGTATTTTCAAATAAATCAGCCAAAATATCAGCGTTTAATGGCACTTCTTTTTCTACTAATTTATGTGCTTCTCATTCAAATTCAGCAAATTGAATTTGACGAAAAAAAGTACCAATTACAGTTTCAATATGAGTTTGTAGTAAGTAAATACGTTCTTGATTATTTGACGCTTTATTATATAAATAATCAAAGGCTAGATGTTCATTAACTGTTGAAGCAACTTCAGCTAAAATAATTGGATAGTCAGCATTTGGATATTTTTGATATTTTTCTGAAAATAGGGTGTGAACAGAATGACCTAATTCATGAGCTAGTGTATTAAGTGAATTAATAGTATCATCTCAATTCATTAAAATAATGGGTTCTACACCATTACCACCCGTTGAATAAGCACCAGTTCGTTTATTTGTATCTTCATAATAGTCAATTCTACCTGGTAATAATGCTAAGTTTAATTGTTCTAAATATTCATCACCTAAGATACTTAAGATTTCTTTGACTGAATTAATACCTTCTTCAACACTGAATTTTTTGGTTGGTATTGTTGTCATTTTTAAACTAGTATCACTACTATAAAATTTTTTAAATTTAAAAAATTTACGTTTTAAATTATAAAATTCTTCTACTAAAATAGCGTCTTTCTGTCCCGTTTTTATTAAATTTTCATATAGTATTAATGGTACATCATCACTTAATAAACTATATTCTAAAGTAGTTAAATGTTTTTTATTATCTTTTTCTTTATCATTATTACGAATTTTTATTTCTTCAACAGCTACTTCTAAAATACTTTCATAAACTTGTGCTAATGAATGTTTTTTATTTTTAATATCTTCATAAAATTTTTTTGAAATATCAACTCTTAATTGTTGATCTTTTACTGGATTACTATTTTCTAAAATGTCTAAATATAAAGTTTGTGTTAATTCTTGTTCTTTATTTTGATAATTAAACATTGTTTTTTGTTTATCAGCATAAACCAAACTATCATATAAACCACCAGCAGCACTTCTTGATTTACTAACTTTGCTTAGTAAAGTTTCATCGTGTTCACTTAAAATAAATTTTTCAAATTTAAAGAAAACTTCCATATCATGTTTATATACCATTAATGAGGGCTCATTATTAATTCAGTTTTTAATAGTTTGTAAACCAATAGTTTTAATTTCTGGTTCAATCCATGCTAACTTTTCCGATAACTTACTTTGTTGAGTTGCAAATAAACTAGATAATTGTTGTAATTCTAAGTTAGTTTGATCTAAATCTCCATAATGTAAATATTGCGCAACTTTAGAGCCTAACATTGATATTTCTTTGCTAATTGCTAAATATTTTTTAAAGTTATCAATATTATTTAATTTTCCTTTAAAAGTTAAAAGTTGATTGGCAAATTTATCAAACTCAGGTAAAGCTTTTTTTCAAGATTCATTATTAATAAATAAATGCTTAAAATCTCAGCAGTACTTTTTTTTATCTTTTTCATTTAATTCAGAACGCTTCATAGTTTTTGCTCCATTCTATGGTAATATTACAATACAATAATAATACAATAATATTGTTTAACTTATTTATTTTTGTTGTAATTTTCGAAAATATTAATTCAGATATATTGTAATTATTTTAATATTACCATTTAGGAGTGAAAATATGGATAAAAATATTCTACTTAATGTTAGTAGTAAACTTGAATTAAAATTAACAGTGGTATTTGCTGATAAAGTTCCTCATGAATTGATTGCTAAAGAAAAAAATAAATTAACATTAATTTCTGAAGATAAAACTTATTACCTATATTTAGGTGATAGTAAAGGCTTAACTCGTAATGATGTTTATAATTTTTTTGTAAATTTTAGTAGTAATAATAGTCAAGATTTGGATATTGATGTCAAATCTTTTGTTACGACTAATTTAGATGAAAGTATACTTTTACAAACTATATATGAAGCATTATGATTTGGTACTTTTAAAGAATATACTTTAAAAAGTAAAAAGAATGAAGAAAAAAAAGTTAAATATAATGTTGTTTCAACAGCAAATTTTCCTAACTATACTTCACAACAACAAATTGAAATCCAAGGAGAAAGTATTAATTTAGCACGTAATTTGCAAGATATGCCACCTAATTTGTTATATCCCGAAGTTTTTGCAAAAAAAATTCAAGATGCAGCAAAAGGTATTAAAAATTTATCAGTAAAGGTTTTAGGGCAAAAAGAAATAGCAGAACTAAATATGAATTTATTATTAGCAGTTAATGCTGGAAGTAATTTTGATGCTCGTTTTGTTGTTTTAGAATATAAAGGTGATCCACAGCATGCTGATGATATTTTAGGTTTAGTTGGTAAAGGAATTACTTTTGATAGTGGTGGTTATTCATTAAAACCTTCTTCAGCAATGAAAGGTATGAAATTTGATATGTCAGGTGCAGCTAGTGTATGTAATGCTGCCATTGCTGCTGCTAAATTACAATTAAAAATAAACT
Source organism: Spiroplasma endosymbiont of Notiophilus biguttatus (assembly GCF_964030985.1). Lineage (NCBI taxonomy): Bacteria > Bacillati > Mycoplasmatota > Mollicutes > Entomoplasmatales > Spiroplasmataceae > Spiroplasma > Spiroplasma endosymbiont of Notiophilus biguttatus. Next base: position 668,973 of record NZ_OZ034993.1, read on the forward strand.
TTGTAGCTGTTGCTTGTTTAACAGAAAATAAGATTGGTAGTCATGCTACTTTAGTAGAAACAGTCTTTACTTCAATGAATGGTAAAACTGTAGAAATTAATAATACCGATGCCGAAGGAAGATTGGTATTAGCAGATGGTATGACATATGCTTTACGTAAAGGAAAAGCAAATCGTATTATTGAATTATCAACCTTAACTGGTGCAATGTTAGTGGCATTAGGTAGTTATATGACTGGTGCTTTTGCTACTGATGATAAATTATTTAATGATTTTGATTTATCATCACAACAAACTAATGAAGAAATTTGAAGAATGCCAATTCATCAACAAAATATTTTAAATATGCGTTCATCTAAAATAGCTGATTTAAGTAATCTTTCTAAAGATCCATATGGTGGTTCATCAAATGCTGCTGCATTTTTAAAAGAATTTAGTGAAGATAAACCATTTTTACATTTAGATATTGCGGGAACTGCTTATAAAAATGATCGTGGTATGGGTGTATTAATTAAAACATTAGTTCAATATATGAAAAATTATAGTACAAGTAAATAAAACTATAAAAAGGAATAATCATAACAATTATTCCTTTTTTATTTTATAAAAAAGTTATTTAACAATATTTTTAGTTAATTGGTATTGGAAAAATATTTGATTCTATTTTTTGTAGTGTTTTTAATAATGGTGGTAGTTAAGAATTATTAATTTTATTAATATTTAATAGATTACTTGTATCAATAGTATCATTTAATTTAATATTTATTTTTTCTAAGAACCTGTTTAGAATCTTTTAATAAAATTGAAATAAAGGAAAGAACAACCATTTGTAAACTAGTATTTAATTTTCTTTCACAATTTTTTCATAATCTTCTACATTTTTCTAATCAAGCAAAACTTTGCTCTACAACTCATCTTTTTGGTAATACTACAAAAGAATGTAATTCATTACGTTTTACAACTTCAACATTCGCATTTATAATTGTTTTGATTGCAGAAGCAAATTTTTCACCAGTATAACCAGCATCTACTATTATTTTTGAACTGTAGAAAGATTTTCTTTTTCATTTTGAATCATTATTATGGCACTATTACGATCTGTTTTTTCTGGTGAAGTTACTTAAATTGCATATGGTAAACCTTGAGAATCAACAGCAATATGATGTTTTATTCCTGAAATCTTTTTACCAGCATTATGACCTTTGTTTTTAGTAGTATCTGTATTTTTAACACTTTGTGAATCAATTATACAAAAACTGGTTTTTTCTTTTCGATGATTATTGATACGAACTTTTCTAACTAATTTTTTTTAAAATTAATTGTCATATGCTAGGTTCTTTACCATTATTTTTACTTCAAATTTGAAAATAATAATATACAGTTTGTCATTTTGGAAAATTTTTTGGTAACATTCTTCATTGACAACCACTTTTTAATACATATAAAACTGCACAAAATACTTCATATAAATCTAAATTTCTTGGTTTTGTTTTCTTTTTGACATTTTCTAAAATTAATCTTATGTTCTCAAATTGTTCTTTAGTGACATGACTTGGATAATTTTTATGCATATATACCTCTTATTTTAAAATATATAGTAATTAGTTTAATATGAATATAATCTTAGTTAATTATTAAGTTTTTTTTAATAAAATTGAAGTTTAAACTTCAATTTTATTTTTTTGTATTAATAAATAATTAATATTTTTATTTTCTTTAATGAATTTTTCTTCATATTCAGTTTTAATAAATGCTTCATCATTTTTTATTATATTATTATCTTGATGTAGATTGATTGTATATTCTAATAAATTTCATTTATTTTTTTGAAATTCTAAAAGTGAATAATTAAATAAATTGTTATTATCTGTTTTAAAGTGAAGTTGACCATTTTTTATTAAAATTTTTTTGTATATTTCTAAAAATTTTTGGTATGTTAATCTTCTTTTAAAATGTCTTTTTTTAGGTCATGGATCAGAAAAATTTAAATAAATTTTATTAATTTCATTATTGGCAAAAAAATATTTTAAATTTATAGCATCTTCTATAATTATTTTTAAATTAGATAATTTGTTTTCAATTAATTTTTTTAATAGTATAGTTATAATAGAAATGTTTTTTTCAATAGCAATATAATTTTGATTTGAATTTTGTTTAGCAAGATTTATAATGAAATTTCCTTTTCCACTTCCAATTTCAATATTGATTGGATTTTTATTTTGAAATATTTTTTTATTTCATTTCCCTTTGTAATTATATGGGTCATTAATACATAAATTATTATGTGTTAAAATAAATTCTTTTGCTCATGGCTTATTTCTTACTCTCATTGTAATTCCTTTTCTAACTTAATCAACATAGTTGTTATAAAAGTGTAACATACTAATTTTAGAATTATATCAAAATTGAAGTTTAAATATCTTTTGCTAAAAGAATTTCATTATTATATTTATATCATGTAATATTTTTATTTAAATAAATTTTGTGAAATATTTTAATTATATAGTTATATATTATCTTTTACTTTTTTAAAATAAGAAAATAATAAAAAAATAATGGTATTTTATTATTTTTTTAATAAAACTCTTCGGAATTTTACGCTTATTGGTTAACACTTAATTCTTAATAAATAATTTAATTATGATATTTTTAAATGTGATTTTTTCTTTACGGTTATTATATTTAAAACAAAATTCATTTAAATAAGATTGGAGTCATTTTTTTGAAACTCAATGAAATTGGCCGATAAAACCTCTTTTTAATATTGCTCAAAAACTTTCTATTGTATTTGTATGAATACCATTATAAGAAAAATATTTTTTGTGATTAACTTGTTCATGTGGTAAAATTTTATTCATTTTATAATATCCACGATATTCATCAGTAAAAAGAATAGAATTGTTAATATCAACATTTTCTTTAACTATTTTCATTAAATCTTCAGATTTAATACTTTTATTTTTTGCATGAAATAATTTAACATTACCATTTCGTTCAATAATGCCAACAACACACTCTTTACTAGTTCCTCTACCACGTAATGAGTTATTTTTATTATCAACATCATTATATTTACGCGGTTTTCCACCCACATATGTTTCATCCATCTCTAATATTTTTGCTAATAATTTAATCTCATCATTAGCCATTGCCTTTCTAATTTTATGCATCATTTTTCATACAGTTGCTAAACGTAAATTTAAGTCTCTTGAAGCTTGAGATGATGATAAACTTTTTTTAGCATTAGCCATTAATACTATTAAAATAAATCACTTTTGAAGTGGTACACGTGTATGATGAAAAATAGTTTGAGCAGTTACACTAAAAGACTTATGACATTTTTTGCATTTATAACGCCACTCTTTTAAAACAGAGTTAACTTTTTCACTAAAACAAAAAAGACATTTTGGTTTGTTATTTCATCTTATTTCTTCTAAAAATTTTATACAAGATTCTTGGTTTGGAAATTTATTTATTATGTCTAAAATATTCATTTTCAATCACCTTTAATTAGATTTTATTTTACTAATATCTAATTAAAGTTTTCAGAAATAATAATGTATATAAGTTATTGCCAATAAACGTAAAATTCCGAAACTCTTTATTTTTTACAATTAAATTAATAGTTAAAAGATTATGAGCAAAAAACCCATTATTTTTTTTGTATTTTTTGTATTTTGCTATTCCCTTTTACCATTACAGTATGTTATACTTACAAAGCGTGATTGTTATGTATAAATGCTGATACACTGATATCAGTTGTCATTATATCACATGTTTTGTTCTTTATTATTAAAAATCGTTCTAAGGAGGATATAGCCAATGGCAATCATAGGAGACAAAGTAAAAATTCGTTTAGAAAGTTATGATCACTCAGTTATTGACCAAATAGCACAGAAAATTAAAGATGTGTTAAAAAAAGAAGGTGCTGAAGTGGTAGGGCCAATACCATTACCAACTCATAAAGAAATTTTCACTATTCTTCGTTCACCGCATAAACATAAAGATTCACGTGAACAATTTGAAAAGAGAACTCACAAAAGAATTATTGGTGCACAATTATCACCAAAATCTTTAAATGCTCTAAGTGGACTTACTATCCCTAATAGTGTTAGTATCTCTTTGATAATCGAATCTAAAAATGAAAAAAAATCAACTTTAAGTCAAGTATCAAAAAAGATTAATAAAAAAAATCATTAAAATCGATAAATATTAATTATTTACAACATATTCCAAGGAGGAAATTATGAAAGGAATCTTAGGTAAGAAACTAGGAATGTCACAAGTTTTCTTAAACAACGGACAACTAGTTCCAGTAACAATTATCGAAGTACAACCAAATATAGTAAGTCAAGTTAAAACAAATGTAAAAGACAAATATAGTAGTTTACAACTTGCAACGTTCGATCTTCGCGTTACTTTATCAAACAAACCAACAATCGGACACTTTAAAAAAGCCGACAGTCAACCTAAGCGCTTCGTGAAAGAAATTCGTAACATGAACGGATTTAATCATAAAGATCTTATTAATGTTGCTGACGTATTCACAGAAGGTGAATTCGTTGATGTCCAAGGAACTTCTAAAGGTAAAGGATTTACAGGACGCATTAAACGTCATAATCAATCACGTGGTCCAATGGGTCATGGGTCAGGTTTACATCGTCAAATGGGTTCAACAGGTTCTATTAATGCTAACCGTGTGTTTAAATCACAACCAATGCCAGGGCAAATGGGAAATGTTAAACGTAGTGTTGCTAACTTAGAAGTTATTAAAGTAGATAAAGAAAATAATTATCTTTTAGTAAAAGGTTCAGTTCCAGGACCAAAACAAGGCTTTCTTGTTATTAAACAAGCAGTTAAAAAACCAATTCTCAAAACCCCAGTATTATTAGTTGTTAGAAAACAAAATACTACAACCGAAGTTACTGATGGTCAATAAAGTTAATTATGGAGGATAGCAAAATGAAAATTAATGTTGTTAACAACGCTGGAACAAAAGTTAGCGAATTAACTTTAAACGAAAAAATTTGAGGAATTGAACCCCACAAGCAAGCGCAGTTTGATAGTTTATTAAGTTATAATGCTACAAAACGTCAAGGAACACACGCTGTTAAAAGTCGTGCTGAAGTTGCTGGCGGTGGTAGAAAACCATGAAAACAAAAAGGAACAGGGAATGCGCGTCAAGGCTCAATTCGTTCACCACAATGAAAAGGTGGGGGGATTGTTTTTGGACCAAATACTGATCGTAATTATTTAATTGGATTACCAAAAAAAGTAAGAAGATTGGCAATAAAATCAGCATTGGCTGCCAAATTCCAAAATAAAAACATAGTTGTAATTGATGAATTAAACTTCAAAAAACCTTCAACTAAAATTATGTTAGAAACTTTAAAAGTTTTAGAATTAGCAAATAATAAAACACTAATTGTTTCAGGAATAAGTAGTAAAGAAACAGTTATTAAATCAGGTCGCAATTTACCTAGAACAACAACAATCACTGCTAATAGTATTAATATTTACGATTTATTAAATGCTAAAAAAGTATTATTTACTACTGAGGCAATTAAAATCGTTGAGGAGGCTTTAATTTAATATGCATTTAAGTGAAGTTATAGTAAAACCAGTATTAACTGAGAAAACTTATAAACAAATGGCTGAAGGTATCTATACATTTACTGTTAACCGTAAAGCTAATAAAAGTCACGTTAAAAAAGCCTTTGAACAGATTTTTGAAGTTAAAGTAGCAGACGTTAATATTATTAATAGTAAACCAAAAACTAAAACTGTTGGTAGATTTGTTGGAAAAACATCGGCAGTAAAAAAAGCTCTTATTAAATTAGCTCCTGGTGAACAATTAAGTTTGTTTAGTTCTGAAGAACAAAGCTAATGAGATTGGAAGGAGAAAAAAACAATGGCAATTAGAAAAATTAATCCCACTACTGCAGGAAGACGTAATATGACCGTTCTGGATTACAAACAGAACTTAACTATTGGTAATAGCCCTGAAAAATCTTTATTAGTAAATTTAGTTAAACAAGCTGGTAGAAATAATCAAGGTAAAATTACAGTAAGACATCAAGGTAATGGTCATAAGGTTAAATACCGTATTATTGATTTTAAACGTAACAAAGATAATGTAGTTGGGACAGTTAAAACAATTGAATATGATCCAAACCGTAATGCTAACATTTGTCTTATTTCTTATCTTGATGGTGAAAAGCGTTATATCTTAGCACCAAAAGGAATCAAAGTAGGAGATAAGTTATTAAGTGGTGAAAACAGTGATACTGTTAAAATTGATATTACTGTTGGTAACTGTTTACTATTATCACAGATTCCACAAGGAACAGTTGTTCATAATGTTGAATTAAAACCAGGTAAAGGTGGACAAATGGCACGAAGTGCTGGTGGTAGTGTTCAAATTCTTGGTCGTGATGAAACAGCTAAGTATACATTATTAAAATTAACATCAGGTGAAGTTAGAAAAGTATTAAGTAATTGTCGAGCTACAATTGGTACAGTTGGAAATGATGATCATAACTTAGTAAACATTGGTAAAGCAGGAAGAAATCGTTGAAAAGGAATTAGACCTACTGTTCGTGGTAGTGTTATGAATCCAAATGATCACCCACATGGTGGAGGAGAAGGTAAAGCCCCAATCGGAAGAAAAGCTCCAGTAACACCATGAGGTAAAAAAGCATTAGGATTAAAAACTCGTGATAGTAAAAAAGCATCAAATAAATTAATTGTACGAAGAAGAAATGCAACAAAGTAGGAGGAAAGTAATATATGTCAAGATCTTTAAAAAAAGGACCCTTTGCTGATAGTCATTTATTAAACAAAGTGGAGACTCAAAATAAAAATAAATCAAAAAAAATTATTCAAACTTGATCTCGTCGTTCAACAATTTTCCCACAATTTGTTGGACATACATTCGGTGTACATAATGGCAAAACACATTTACCTGTATATGTAACAGAAGATATGGTTGGTCATAAATTAGGAGAATTCGCACCCACACGTAAGTTTGGTGGTCACGGTTCTGACAAGAAAAAGCGTTAGGAGATAGAAATTATGGAAGCAAAAGCTCATTTAGATAAATTACGCATTAGTCCAAGAAAAGTGCGTTTAGTAGCCGATTTAGTTCGTGATAATGCTGTTGCCAAAGCTCTAGTAATTCTAGCTCATGAAAAAAAACGCGCAGCACAGCCAATTATAAAATTAATTAATTCAGCAGTTGCTAATGCTGCTAATAACTATGGAATGGAAGCCAACAAATTACGTATTAAGGAAATATTTGTAAATGAAGGTCCAACTATGAAAAGATTTATGCCCCGTGCTCATGGTAGAGCATATCAAATCTTAAAAAGAACAAGCAAAATCACTATCGTGGTTAGCGATAATTAGGAGGTAAATAAGTAATATGGGTCACAAAGTTAGTCCAAATGGATTAAGATATGGTATCAATAAAGATTGACAATCACGTTGATATGCAACTAGTAATGAAGATTTAGCAAAATGAATTTTAGAAGACCACAAAATTAGAAAAGCACTATTTGCGCATTTAAAAACTTCTGGCGTTTCTAAAATTGAAATTGAAAGAACTAAATCACAAATTACCTTATTTATCCACTGTGTTCGTGTTGGTTCAGTTTTAGGGCAAGGTGGATCAAACATTGAAGTATTAACAACACTAGTTCGTAAAACAATTAAAAATCGTAAAATAGGTATTAGAATTAATGTTGTTGAAATTAAAAATCCTGATATTGATGCGCAAACAATTGCTAATACATTAGCACAACAAATAAGCAATCGTATGTCACATCGTACAACACAAAAATTAGCAATTCGTAAAGCACTTCGCGCTGGAGCAAAGGGAATTAAAACTCGTGTTTCAGGAAGACTTGGTGAAGCGGATATGGCACGTGTTGAAGGTTATTCAGAAAGTAGTGTTCCTCTAGCAACATTACGTAGTAATATTGATTATGCTACTGCTGAGGCAAAAACAACTTTTGGTCAAATTGGTATTAAAGTTTGGGTATATAAAGGTGAAATTTTATCAGGAACTGACTCAACTCAACCTGAAATTATTTCAAAATACAATCAAAGAAATAATAACAATCGCCGAAATAATTACTCACAACAACCACGTAAGGAGGTAAAGTAAGATGGCTATACCTAAGAGATATAAACACTCTTGCGTTCACCGTTTAAGTTATGAAGGAACTGCAAAAGGTTGTAAAACAGTTGCTTTTGGAACTTACGGACTTCGTGCTGAAGAAGGTTCTTACATTACTGAAAGACAAATTGAAGCAGCCAGAGTAGCAATGACACGTTACATGAAACGTGGTGGAAAAGTTTGAATTAGAATCTTTCCACATTTACCAATTACTAGAAAACCAGCGGAAGTACGTATGGGTTCAGGAAAAGGTTCAATTGATCATTGAGTCTCAGTAGTAAAAGCAAAAACAGTTATGTTTGAAGTATCATATCCTAATGAAGCAACAGCACGTGAAGCATTGCGTCTTGCAATGCACAAGTTGCCAATCAAATGTAAAATTGTTACTAGAGAAATAAAACCAACAGAAGAAGTAAAGGTTGCTAAAAATTTAACAACAGAATTGGGTGAAGCAAATGGAAATGCAAGTAATTAAAAATAAATCAACTTTACAATTACAACAACATGAAGAAACTCTTCGTGCGCAATTGTTTGCTTTACGAATTCAAAGTTCGTTAGGTAAACTAGAAACTCCGCATATGATAAATAATCTTCGTAAGGATATTGCTCGTATTAAAACTGAATTAACTATCAGAATTAATAATGGTGAAAAAATCAAACCATTACATATTAATAAAATGGTATTACCAGAAGAAAATAAAGAAAGCAAAAAAACTAAAAAAGTTGCTAAAGTTGATAAAAAAGATATTAAAGTTAAAACAATAACTAAATCAGAAGTTATTAAAGAATCAGATAAAATTGCTAAAAAAGAAGTTACTGAAAAAACAACTAAAGCAAAATCATCAAACAAAGAAGATAAAAAAGTTACTGCTACTAAAGTAGAAAAACCATCTAAAAAACCTACAGTTAAGAAAACTGTTACACCAGCTAAGGAGGACAAAGAATAATGACAAATATTATTCCAAACAAACAACGTAAAACTTTTGTTGGAATTGTAAGTTCTGACAAAAATGATAAAACAATTACTGTTGTTGTTGAAACTTCAAAACGACACCCAATGTACCATAAAAGTTTTAAGTCAACTAAAAAGTATCATGCCCATGATGAAACTAACCAAGCTAAAATTGGTGACAAGGTTGAAATCATTTCAACTCGTCCACTTTCAGCTCTAAAACGCTTCCGTTTGTTAAAGATTATTGAATCTAAAACAAATAAAAAAGCTTAATTAACCAGGAGGATAAGAAAGATGTTACAAAATCTATCGTGAGCCAATGTGGCTGACAACACTGGTATTAAAGAAGTTATGGTTATTAGAGTTTTGGGTGGTAGTACTAAAAAATTTGCTAAAATTGGTGATATTGTTGTTTGTTCAGCAAAATCAGTAACACCTAATAGTGCAATGAAAAAAGGACAAGTTGTTAAAGCAGTTGTCGTACGTAGTAAATTTGGTGTAAAACGTAATGATGGTTCTTGTGTAAAATTTGATGATAATGCAGTAGTAATTATTAAAGAAGATAAAACGCCACGTGGTACTAGAGTATTTGGTGTCTTGGCTCGTGAAGTTAAAGAGCGTGGTTATAATAAAATTGCTTCTTTAGCAGAAGAAATTGTTTAGGAGGATGAAATAAATGGCAAGCAAAAAGAAACCAGTTATTAGTCTTGATACTAAATTAAAAAGAGGCGACCAAATTAAAATCATTGCAGGAAAGCATAAAGGTCATACCGGACCAATTATCCAAGTACTTCGTGAAAAAAATCGTGTTATTATTGAAGGTATTACTGCTAAGAAAAATAAAAAACCTACTCAAAATGATCAAGAAGGTGGAATTGTGGAAGTAAAAACTAGTGTTCACATTTCTAATGTAATGATCATTGATGGTAAAAAAGATAAAAAAGTAACAAAAATTGGGTACAAAATTGATAAAGATGGCAAAAAAGTTCGTATTGCACGAAGATCTGAAACAGAATTACGATAATAAAGGAGTAACAGCATAAAAATGAATCGTTTACAAGAAAAATATAATAAAACTATTATTCCCCAATTGCAAAAAGAATTAAATTTTACATCAATAATGCAAGTACCCAAAATTGAAAAAATTGTTATTAATATTGGTGTTGGAGATGCAAGTAGTAATCCAAAAGCCATTGATAATTCAGTATCTGAATTATCAAAAATTACTGGTCAAAAACCAATTATTACTAAAGCAAAAAAATCAATTGCCGGCTTTAAATTAAGAGCAGGAATGCCAATTGGTTGTAAAGTTACATTACGTGGTGAAAAAATGTATGATTTCCTTGATAAATTTATCTCAATTTCTTTACCAAGAATTCGTGATTTTCAAGGTTTATCATCTAAAGGATTTGATCAAAATGGTAATTACACTGTTGGTATCAAAGAACAAATTATTTTCCCTGAAATTAATTATGAAGAAGTAGATAAAGTTCGTGGTATGGAAATCTCAATTATTACCACAACATCAAATAATGCAACAGCATTATTATTATTAAAAAAAATAGGATTACCGTTTAAAAAACAAGGAAAGCAGGTGGCATAAGATGGCAAAAACTTCATTAAAAGTAAGACAAGCCCGTAAATCAAAGTTTAGTACGCAAGCATATACACGCTGTCAAAAGTGTGGCCGTCCTCATGCGGTTATTCGTAAATTTATGTTATGCCGTATTTGTTTTCGCGGTTTAGTATACCAAGGACAAATTCCTGGTATTAGAAAAGCATCATGATAGGAGGTATATAATTATGATGACAGATCCAATAAGTAATATTTTAACAGTTATTCGTAATGCTATTAGCGCTGCGGATAGCAGTAAACATCGAGTAGTTAGTGTACCTTCTTCAAAACAACTAGTTAAGATAGCGGATATCTTGCAAAAAAATGGTTATATTGAAAAATATCGTGTTACTAAAGAAAATCCTAGCAAACCTAAATTAGAACTTTTATTAGTTCATACTGGTAAAAGCCCAATTCTTGGTTTAAAAAGAATATCTAAACCAGGATTAAGAATGTATGCAAAATGTGAAGACTTACCAAGTGTGTTAAATGGTTATGGAATTGCAATCATTTCTACATCAAAAGGTATTATGACAAATAAACAAGCAAAAAAACTTGGTCTTGGTGGCGAAGTTCTTGCTTATGTATGATAAGGAGGAAACTATATGTCACGTATTGGTAACCGTATCCTTACCATTCCAGTAAATACTTCAATAACGCTAGATGCAAGTAATTTGTTAACTGTTACAGGAGCAAAAGGTTCTTTAAAAAAACTATTACCAAATGTTATTAAAATTAACGTTGATGAAGAGAAAAAAACTATTACTACAACAAGACCTGATGATAACAAAAAAAATAAACAACTTCACGGAACAACTAATTCATTAATTAATGGAATGTTAGTTGGTGTATCAACAGGTTTCATGAAAGAATTAGAAATAAATGGTGTTGGATATCGTGCTGCTGTCCAAGCTAATATCTTAAATTTAACATTAGGATATTCTCATCCTATTAAGTTTCAAATTCCGCAAGGAATTACTATTGTTGCTCCTAAACCAACAGTATTACAAATTAGTGGTATTGATAAACAATTAATTGGAGAAGTTGCAGCCAAAATTCGTAAATTCCGTAAACCAGAACCATATAAAGGTAAAGGAATTAAGTATAAAAATGAACACATTCGTCGTAAGGAAGGAAAAGCTGCTGGTAAAGGTAAATAATCTTATACTGGCACTTAAGGAGAATAGAAAATGATTAATAAACAACAAGCTCGTAAAGTTCGTCATTATCGTATTCGTAGTAAAATTATGGGTACTAGTGAAAGACCACGCTTAAATATCTTTAAATCTAATAATAGTTTTTATGCTCAAATTATTGACGATACTGCTTCAAATACAATTATTGGTGTATCAACATTAACATTTAAAGATTTAGCATCAAAAAGCAATATAGATGCTGCTACTAAACTTGGAGAAACAATTGCTAATTTAGCTATTAAGAAAAAAATTAAAAAAGTGGTTTTTGATCGTGGTGGATATTTATATCATGGTAAAGTGAAAGCATTCGCAGAAGCAGCGCGTAGTGCTGGATTAGAATTCTAAAGAAGGAGAATTAAAAGTATGAGTTTAGAAAATAAAAAAACAATTATTGATGATAAAGAAAATACTGAAGTTCAAAAATCAGTAGCAAAACCTTCTGTTAAAGCAGAAGTAAAAAATCTTACTGGTAATGAAAATAAAATTAGACATACTAATTCATCACAACCAAGAAATAGCCACGATAAAAAAGAAAATAAAGTTCGTGAACCACGTAAAAATTTTGAACGTAAATCAAAAAATCCAAGTGAATTTATTGAAAAAGTGATTTGAATCAGAAAAATTAACAAAGTAACAACTGGGGGAAGAAGATTGCGTTTCTCTGCTGCTGTTGCTATTGGTAATGGTAAAGGAGTAGTTGGTTTTGGGATATCTAAAGCCAATGAAGTTCCTGATGCAATTAAAAAGGCAATTGAAGCTGCTCACAAAAATTTAACAACAATTACGATAACTAAAAACAATAATTCTATTGTTCATGAAGTTAAAGGTAAATATTGTGGAAGTGAAATTTTATTAAAACCAGCTAAAGAAGGAATTGGAATTAAAGCTGGTGGATCTGCTCGTGATATTTTAGAATTAGCTGGTATTCATAATATTTATTCAAAAGCATTTAGATCTAGAAATAAAATTAATTTAGCTAGAGCAACAATTGCAGGTCTTGGCAATGTTAAACCAGTAGAATATTTTATAAAAAATAAAAATCTTACTACTAAGCGTAGTAATGGTTAGAGGTGGATCATGGAAACAACATTACATAACTTAAAACCAACACCAGGTTCTCGTAAAGACATTAAACGTTTAGGTAGAGGAACTTCATCTGGAAAAGGTAAAACGGCTGGTAAAGGAACAAAAGGGCAAAATGCTCGTACCGGTGGTGGAACAAGACCTGGATTTGAAGGAGGACAAACACCACTGTACCGTCGTATTTCAAAACGAGGGTTTACTAACTTTACTACAACCAATTATAGTATTATTAACTTAGAACAAATTGATTTAATTAAAGAGCATGAAATAACACCTGAACTTTTATTTCAATTAAAATTAGTTAGAAGTAAAAAAGATGGTATTAAAGTTCTTGGTAAAGGAAAATTAACAACACCAAAAACAATTAAAGCTCATAAATTTTCAAAATCAGCAATTACTGCTATTGAACAAGCCGGAGGAAAAGCGCAGGTGATCTAAGTGTTCACAACAACCCGTGAATTAATAAAAAAGTATAAAGAAGTTATAATTAGAATTTTATTTACCATTTTTATTTTATTTATCTTTCGTGTTGGAGCATTTATTACAGTTCCAGGAGTAACTTTGAATGAAGATTTAAGTAGTAGTAATAGTAGTGGTATTGAATTCTTTAATTTAATTTCAATGTTAGGTGGGGGTGCTATTAGCAGATTTTCTGTTTTTGCACTTGGAGTGTCACCTTACATTACTGCATCAATTATTGTACAGTTATTATCAACTGATGTTGTTCCTACTTTAACAAGATGGGCTAAATCAGGAGAAAAAGGTAAGAAAAAATTAGAGTTAATGAATCGAGTATTAACTGTTCCCTTTGCTATTATGCAAGGTTTTGCCACTATCTTTGGCTTACAATCTCAACATATTATTAGTGTTGATTGAAGTTCGGGGTCGGGAGCAGCCGGACCAGAAGTCTTTTATTATGTATTAATTCCAGCTATTTTATTAGCAGGAACAATATTATCATTATGAATGGCTGATCAGATTACTAATCGTGGTATTGGTAATGGAATTTCATTAATTATTTTTGGTGGAATTGCTGCTAATTTACCATTTAACTTAGCTTCAACTTTTAAGTATTGAGTAGGACCAGATACTAATAACGGTGTTATTTTTCAAGGGGCTTTAAAATTTGCTCTTTATTTTGCGGCCTTCCTACTGATTATTCTTGTTGTTGTATTCTTTAGTGAATCAGAGCGACACTTACCAATTCAACAAACTGGTAGTGGTTTAACTTTAAAGGGTGATAAAAGTTCTTATTTACCTTTAAAAGTTAACTCAGCCGGAGTAATTCCTGTTATTTTTTCTTCGGCACTAATTACTGCTCCAATGACAGTGGCGCAAATTGTTGATCAAAATAGTGGTTTTGCTAATTTTGCTAGAAATTATTTATCTTTACAGTCGTGGCCGGGAATTAGTATTTTTGCTATAATGACGATTATGTTTACTTTCTTATATGCACAAGTGCAAATTAATCCCGAACAAATGGCTAAGAATTTTCAAAAATCAGGAACTTATATTCCTGGCGTTCAGCCAGGGAAGGAAACAGAAGTTTATATTAAAAGAATGTTAAATCGTTTAAGTACGATTGGTTCCTTTTTCTTAACTGCTGTTGCAGTGACTCCATTTTTGATTTCTAAATTTACTAATCTACCTTCTTCATTAGCGGTTGGTGGAACTGGATTAATAATTATGGTTGGAGTAGGATTAGATACAACAAAACAAATTAAGGGACGAATTACTCAACATTCATTCTTAAATTATAAGGAAAACAAAGATGTTAAAGAACACTTATGGTCTTAGGGGGTAACGATGAATTTAATTATTTTAGGTCCACCAGGATCAGGGAAAGGGTCACAGTCACAGTTTTTGAAAGAACAATATAATTTAATGCATTTATCAACTGGTGATTTGTTTCGTGATGAAATCACAAAACAATCACCAGTAGGTAAAAAAGCTCAAACTTATGTTAATAAGGGTCAATATGTTCCTGATGAGATTACAAATGAGATTATTAGTAATACTTTAAAAAATATTAAACATAATTTTATTCTTGATGGTTATCCAAGAACAATCTCACAAGTAGCATCATTAGATAAAGTATTAACAAGTTTGAATGAAACGCTTTCAATGGTATTGTATCTAGATATTAATGAGGAAACAATTATTAAACGTTTGTCTTCAAGAGTTACTTGTCCTCAATGTAAAGCAATTTATAATCTTAATTTCCTACCACCAAAGATTACTGGTATTTGTGATAATGATGGGGTAAAATTAATTAAGCGAATTGATGATAGTGATGAAAAGACAATTATCAATCGTTTAAAAACTTACAAAGTAGCAACGGCACCATTGGTAGATTCTTATCAAGAACGTGGACTGTTAAGAACAGTGGATGCCAACCAAGATAATAGTGATATTAAAAAACAAATTAAATCATATTTATCATCATTAAAAGGAAATAAAAATAATGGTTAGCATTAAAAGTCAAAGTGAAATTCAAAATATCAAAACCGCTAGTCAAGTAGTAGCACTTATTCATAAAGAGTTAGCAAAGATAATAAAAGTTGGAATAACTGGTAAAATGCTTGATAAAGTGGCAGCACAAATTATTAAAGAAAATAATGCTGTACCTTCTTTTTTAAATTATCATGGTTTTCCTGCCACGATTTGTGTTTCAGTTAATGAACAATTAATTCATGGTATTCCTAATGATAAACCTTTTAAAATGAATGATATTGTGAAAATTGATGCTGGTGCTGCTATTAATGGTTATCATGCAGATTCTGCCTTTACAATGTGTGTTGGTGGTAAACCAACACCAGAACAATTAAAACTTATTAATGTGACTAAAGAGTCATTAAATAAAGCAATAGCAATTATTGCACCAGGAGTTAGAATTGGTGATATTAGTAACACTATTCAAACTTATGTAGAAAGCGAAGGCTTTTATTTACCAACATCATATACTGGGCATGGTATTGGTAAAAAACTCCACGAAGACCCAGCTATTCCTAATGTTGGTAAGCCCAACACTGGAATAAAATTACAGTCAGGAATGACAATTTGTATTGAACCAATGGTTCAAACAACAACTGATAAAATTCTGGTTTTAAGTGATAAGTGAACAGTAATTGCTGCTGATAAACAGCAAACTGCTCACTTTGAACACACTATCCTAGTAACTAATGATGGATGTGAAGTACTAACAATACTTAATGAAAATCAAAAAATAATGAGGAATGTAATTAATGGCTAAACCAAAACAAGTAGTTAAACCTAAAGTTCAAAAAGTAAAAAAAACTAATGATAGTACTATTGAATGTGAAGGTGTAGTAATAGAAGTCTTACCTAATGCTAGATTTAAAGTAAAATTGAATGAATATGACTTTACTCCTATTGTAAGACCATCTGGTCGTATGCAAACACATAAAATTAAAATTATCAAAGGTGATCATGTAAAAGTTGAATTATCAACTTATAATTTAACTGAAGGACGAATTACTTTTCGTAACAGAATGTCTACTACACATTTACCGATAAATAAAGATGATGAAAATAAAGAAAACTAATAGGTTTAACAGGAGGAAAATGATGAAAGTACAAGCATCAGTTAAAAAAATTTGTGACAAATGTCAACCAATCAAACGTAAAAAACGTAATGTAATCATTTGTGAAAATCCTAAACATAAGCAACGTCAAGGATAGAAATATTAAGGAGGAAAAATAAATATGACATCAAATACTAACAATGCAAGTCGAAGAATTGCGCAAGTAAATATTCCTGGAAATCAACATACAGTAATTGGTTTAACAAGAATTTATGGAATTGGTCGCAGCAAATCTTCAGAAATATTAAAAGAACTAAAAATTGAAGAAACTAAAAAAATTAATGAATTAACAGAAAAAGAATTAAGTTCAATTAGTCAATTAATTGAAAAGAAATATAAAACCGAAGGTGAACTAAGACGTGAAGTGTCTTTAAACATTAAGAGATTAATGGAAATTGGATGTTATCGTGGTATTCGTCATCGTAAAGGATTACCAGCTAGAGGACAATCAACAAAAACTAATGCAAGAACTTGCAAGGGACCACGTAAAACGGTTGCTAACAAGAAAAAAGCAAGTTAATTAGGAGGAAAAAAATAATGAATATAAAAACAACAGTAAAGAAAAAAATTAAAGTTAATCCTAATTTTATTAAAGCAAAAGCATTTATTAAAGCAAGTTTTAATAATACTATTGTTACTATTACTGATCTTAATGGTAATGTTATTGCTTGATCAAGTGCTGGAGCAGTAGGTTTCAAAGGAACTCGTAAATCAACTCCTCACTCAGCACAGTTAGCAGCTGAAGCTGCAGGTAAAACTGCTATGGAACACGGAGTTAAAATTTTAAGTGTTTTTGTTAATGGAACAGGCCCAGGAAGAGAACCATCAATTCGTAGTTTACAAGCAGTAGGTTTTGAAATCAAAGATTTAAATGATGTGACACCAATCCCTCATAATGGTTGTCGTCCACCAAAAAAACCAAGAAAATAAAGTAGGTGAAAATAAAACATGGAACAACAATTTTTAAAACCAAAATTTAGTTTAAACAGTGAAAATAGTGCTATTAATTACAGTGAATTTATTGTGAGTCAATTAGAACGTGGTTATGCAACAACTTTAGCTAATGCCTTAAGAAGAACATTATTATCTTCAGTACCAGGTATTTCTGTATATGCAATTAGAATAAGTGGTGTATCTCATGAATTTACTGCAGTTAAAGGTGTAATTGAAAATGTTTCTGAAATAATTTTAAATGTTAAGGACTTAGTTTTAGCTTTTGATGGTGATATTCAAAAGGACGAAAAAATTGCTAATTTAAAAATTAGTATTACTGGTGAACAAGATATTACTGCCGGAGATATTATTTGTCCAATTGATGTTAGAGTAGTTAATCCAGAATTAATTATTGCTCGAACAACTTCAAGAAATGTTCTTTTTGAAATGGAATTAATGGTAAAGAAATCTCGTGGTTATTCTTCATTTGAGGAAAATAAAAAAGAAATTGCTAATAGTTCAGGTATTATTGCTATTGATTCAAACTTTTCACCCGTTGAAAAAGTTGATTATAAAATTGAACCTGTAACTAAAACATTAAAAGGTATTGAATATGAAAAATTAATTCTTGGTGTACAAACTAATGGTTCAGTTAAAGCGGCATCAGCTATTGCAATGGCAGCTAAAATTTTAATGAGTCATATTGAATTTTTTGTTAATTTAGATGATAATGTTAAAAACTTTGAAGTTATTTCAATTACTAATGAGCAAGAAAATAATGATTTAAACAAAGCTTTAGAAGAATTGAATTTAACTGTTCGTTCATACAATTGTTTAAAACGAGATGGTTATAAAACTTTGGGTGATATTGTAAGTAAAAGTTTAGATGAAATTAAACAAATTAAACATTTAGGTTCAAAATCAATTAAAGAAATTGAAGATTGTGTATCAAAACATAATTTAGAGTTTTCTATTAAAAACTAAGAAGGAGGATAAGAAAAAATGTCATATATTAACGATATCGGAAGAAATAGTGCTAAAGTAGATGCTGAAATCCGTAATTTAGCAAGTGAATTAATTGTTCATGGAAAATTAGTTTTGTTAGAAAAAAGAGCAAAAAGATTACAAACATTTATTGAACCTTTAGTAACATTAGCTAAACGTGGTGATTTGCATTCAAGAAGAATGGCAATTGCTAAATTGCGTAAAATCACAACTAAAGAGCATCCAAAAGATGGTGTTATTCCAACATTATTTGGCAATATTGCTGAAAGATATAAAGACCGTAAAGGTGGATATACAAAGTTAATTAAAGTAGATAATAGAACTGGTGATAATGCACCAATGGTATTAATTACTTTTGTTTAATTAAAAATATTAAAGCAAGAAAATTTTTGGAAAGAGTAAAGCATTTTTATGTTTTCTCTTTTTTTATATGTTGACAATTTTAAATAAAATTGTATTTATTAACGGAATTTTACGTTTATTAATACAATTATTGATATGAAATGGCAACCCTTTTTAGGACTATTTTTTGGTAGACATTTTTTCTTGATATTTAATGGGAGTTAAGTAGTTTAAAGTGCTGTGGATTCTTATATTGTTATATCAATTGATATAATCAAATAATTCTAATTTTAACTGTATTAATGATGTAAATTTTTTGTCATTAATAAATTCAGTCTTGAAAGTTTTAAAAGTTGCTTCAGCAACAGCATTGTCATAAGGACAACCTTTTTTACTTAAAGAGCGGGTAATATTGAATGCTAATAAAAGTTTGTTAATAATTTTATTATTAAATTCGTTACCTCGATCGCTATGAAATATTTGCATATCTTTTAAACAGCGATTTGATTGCATAAATGCTTGATATACCAATGATGCATCTTTTTTAGTACCTACACTATGTCCAACAATTTCGCGGTTAAATAGGTCTATTAATAAGCAAATATAGTTTCATTTACCATTAACTTCAACATAACTAAGATCACTGACAATCACCTCATTTTTAATTCTATTATTAAAGTTTCTATTAACAATATTAGTGATTTGTTCATTATTTACTTTATTACGATGATTTTTAAATGATAATTTAGTGTATTTTGACATTAAATTATGTTTATCCATAATTTTTTTAATTTTTCTTCTTGATAAATAAATTTCTTGTTTTTCTAGTATGACTTTTAATCTTCTTGTTCCATAAACACATTTGTTTTCTTTAAAAGCACTAATAACAGCTTGATCATAAATATTATTTTTGATTTTATCTTCTTTTTTCTTTAAATTAAAATAATATGTTGATTTAGAAATTTTTAAAAAACGACACATTGGGCGAATCTTATATTTTCATTTATTATTTGCAATAATCTCTACTTTCTGCCTATTATTAGTGCTGCTTGCTTTAAAATATCATTTTCCATTCGTAATTGTTTTAATTCTTTATTCATTTGAATTAATTGTTTTTCTAAATCAGAAAGATTATCTTTAGTTTTAAAACTTCCCGAATTAGTAAATTGCTTAATTCATTTATATGCAACTGCTCTTGTAACATTGTACTCTTTAACAAGACAAGATACTGATTTGCCACTTTGATATAAAGCTACTATTTGTTTTTTAAATTCATCTGTATATGAAGTAATATTGGCCATAATTATATTTCCTTTCTTTTAACAAATATTGTTATTTGTCTACATAATTAGTGTCCAATAAATTGTAGCCGATCCAGTTTTTGAGCAATATTAAAAAGAGGTTTTATCGGCCAATTTCATTGAGTTTCAAAAAAATGACTCCAATCTTATTTAAATGAATTTTGTTTTAAATATAATAACCGTAAAGAAAAAATCACATTTAAAAATATCATAATTAAATTATTTATTAAGAATTAAGTGTTAACCAATAAGCGTAAAATTCCGAAATTTAATATTGCTGACATATATTTTTGTGATATTTTACTATAATCAACAGTTGGACTTCCTATAATTAATCCACTTTCTGGGTCTTTATATTTAAAATTACTTGACATATCAACATTATAATTACCAGAGATATTATTTATATTTCATTCACTATCTCAAAAGAATTTTGCTTCTCCTACTGATGTACCATTACTTAATCTTGCTTTATCTTTATCAAATGCTAACATACCTTTAAAATCTTTTGTTACAAATAAATTATCTTGAAAATTTAATGAAGTTTTTAATCATTCTGTAAAATTTTTAAAATTAGTAAATCCAGTAGGTTTTGCATCCATTATATTATAAAATGTAGTTTCTGCATGACTACTTGTTGTTATTTTATCATTTATTCCAGCAAGTAAACCACCATTATTTTTAACTTCTGTAGTAGAATGGTCATTATTACCAGCAATAAATAATCTTCTTGAAGCAAATACTTTACTTTCAAATATTTCTTCATTAGACTTACTGCATAACGTTTTTAAGTTTTAATGATAAATTATAAAATCCTGCAATTAAATTAAATCTTAAAAATATTCGTTTTCTGGCTTTTCTAAATTTATAACCAATAATCTTAAAACATTTTAAAAATGCAAAAACATGCTCAATTTTTCTACGAGTTTTATTAATAATCTTATTAAAGATTTTGGTTTTATTTGTTTTAGGATTATTTTTGCTAATTTTAATGGGTAAAAATGTATTAGCATGAATTTTTTGTAAACCTTGATAACCTTTATCTGCAAGAATTATAGTTTCTGGTAAAAACTTTAACTTTGAATTCTTAAAAGTTTTAAAATCATGATTTTTACCAATATCAGAAAAAATATTTAAAATTTCATTAGTATTTGCATTAATTACGGTTTGAAACTTAACAGTATGCATTCATTTTTTACCAGAAAATCAATCTTTTTGGTTATATTTTGGTCGTTCTGTTTCTACCTCTGTTACATCAATTATCAAAATTTTATTTTTTAATTCTTCTTTTTAAAAAAATATTTTTATTTGTTAAATTATTAAACTTATTATTCTTTATTAAAATATCTTCAATTGAACGAATATTTCGTAAAGCAGTAGTATCAACCATACCATACTCAGCACCAATACTATGATATGTACGATTTTCATATAAATATCTTAAACTCATTACTAGTCGATCTTCTATTGACATTTTATATGGCCTTCCACCAATAGTAGTTTTGAGTTTTTGATGTTCTAATAAAATATTTAAAATTTCGTTAAAAACGAGTTTATTAATACCCACTATTTTACGAAAATATTGATCAGATTTATCTTTTAATTCAAAATATGTCATAAAGTTTATCCTTAACTATTCAAATTTTATTTTAATAATAACAAAAAAATAAAAAGTTAACTAGTTATGCAGTAAGTCTATTATTTTGCTGTATAGGTTCTTGTCCTTGAATTATTGGTCTTCCATAATAATAACAACTTGTTAATAATTCTAATCCATAACTTTGTCTATGACTATATCTTACTCCTATATCACGCATTAAAGTACGATTTAACGTTACTTTTCCTTGTTGAATAGTAGGGAAAGCATAACCACTACCTGGTGAAGCATACTGTACAAAGTCAAGTGTATTTTGACCAGTAGAAACTACTCTATCATTTAAACTACTAAAAGTTAATACTTGCATACTAAATGCACCATTATAAGGACTATAATAATTTGTTACATTTGAAATATATAATAATTGTCTATCTTGATTTTTAGTACTATTACCACCAATATTTTCATTTTCATCATTAAATACTACAAAAAATTGTAAATAATCATCAATTGTAATATGTTCTTCAAACATAACTAAAGTATATTGTCTTTTAGTTTGTACTGTTTTAAATATTTGATTATTTGGTAAATTACTAAAATCAACTCCACTTGTATCATCAATTAAATAAGCATTTCAATAATCACCTATTTTATATTGTTTTGTATAAAATTCATCTTGACCACTAGGTTTATGAGTTATAGGATCAATTTTACCTTTATTTTTTTGATATATTTTTGTACTATTTTTTCAAATACATACAACTGGAGTAGTACCAGTTAATATTAATTCATATTGACCAAAATCACTTATTTTACTATTAATTGGTTTATAACCAGTTTCAGTTAAAGGAATTGCACCATTATTAATAATAAATGGAAATATTTTTCAATAACTACATCTTTTAATTAGCAATTGTTGTCTTTTTAATTGAAGATGTAGATGTTTCATTAATTGAATTTGTTGATGTATCATTTTCATTTTCTCCTAATAATTTTATTGTTTGTTTATCTTCATCA
This sequence comes from Spiroplasma endosymbiont of Notiophilus biguttatus, assembly GCF_964030985.1. Taxonomy (NCBI): domain Bacteria; kingdom Bacillati; phylum Mycoplasmatota; class Mollicutes; order Entomoplasmatales; family Spiroplasmataceae; genus Spiroplasma; species Spiroplasma endosymbiont of Notiophilus biguttatus. The sequence goes on from NZ_OZ034993.1 coordinate 691,797, forward strand.
ATTATTTCTTTATAATGTTTTTTTGCTTGTTGTTTTGTTACTTCATCTAATTCAGCAATAGCTTGTGTATATGACATTGTTCTATCTGCTAATCTTTGACTAATCATTTCTTGTTTTAATAATTGGTCAGTCATAGCAATAGGTAAAAATTTAAAACTATAAGGTCTATCACCTTTACCATTTCATAATTTTTCATAAATTAATAACATATCAAAAAATCTATAAAAATAATATGAATAATGACTTATTTTAGTTTCTGTAGTTTCCATATCATTTTTATTATTAAATAATGATTTAGTTTTATTTTCATAATTTACACCAGAAAATTCATTATAATCATATCCAGAACCATTTCAAATATCTTTACCTAAATCATCTTTATCTAAAATATAATTACTAGCTTTAAAATCACCTTGTATAACTTCCATACCACCAGCACCAGATTTATTATAGCCAGCAGTACCAACATTAACTACAATATTTTTTTTAGGATTATCAATAATTTTTCCATGTTCAATCATATTTTTAACAGTTTCATTATCAAATGCACCAAATAATGTTGTAACATTTAATTCTCTATCAACATTTCTTTGAGTATAAGATTTATGATAATATTCAATTAAATTTCAAACTGGATAAGTATCTGGATATGCATTTAATGTTGTTGAATTACCATAAAAATTAACTATTGGTAAATTTGTTATTTCTAATATTGGTAAATAATTTCAAGGATTTTTAATTTCATAACTATATTTTGGTATTAAATTAGGTTTTAATTTTGTATGTGCTGTTCCTAAAATAATTTCTTTTTCATTTTTATAAGTTTCAAATCTTATTTTTCCATTTTCAGCAATTACTCAAGTTAAAGTTGCACTATCTGCTTGTTCATTTATAAAAAAGAATTCTGCACATTGTTCTTCTTCATTATATTTAGCAACTCTACCAGCAAATGAATTAGGTAATACTTTTAAACTTGTACTATTATCTTTATAAATAATTGGCATTATATATACTTTTCCAAGTAAACTTTCTTGTATTCCAAATTTATATAATTTTTCAAATCATTTATCACTAATAATTTTATTAGTAAAATATTTTAAAATAATTTCTTTTTCACTATCAAATAATAAACCTTTACCTAATCATAATTTAGTTGATTTTTGAGCAATTCTCATAGGAATATCACTATATCATTCTCTTTTATTACAAGAAAGATATTCTAATGGATTATTCATTTTTATCACTCCTAAAATTTATTTTTATTAATTAATAATTCATTATCAATATTATTAATTAATCATTTCATTTTATGCATACAAGAATACATTCTTGCATCTCAACAATTATCATATAAATCAAGCATTTGTGGTTCATTATTTGAATTTTCTAATTTAGATTTTGCTAATCATTGCATTTTTGATAATTCTTCATGTGTATTAGGACATCTTTTTCAATTAATACTTAATATACCTTTAATCATACAAATAGTATCTCAATCAATTCTATCTCTTAAATACATTGTAGTTTTATCTACTGGAGTAAAATTTAATCAATTTATTTTTCTTTTTTCTACTTCTTTTTTAAGAATATCAATAACTGCTAGTCCACCACTACCATAATCAACATAACAAGTAAATCCAAATTTCATTGCTTGAAATTTAATACTTTCATCTAAATAATAATCAATAATATTATTAGCTAATTCATATGTATCTTTAAATTTCATAATAGCATTACTATGATAAAATTCACTTTCTTGATGTATTCTTCTACTTTTTTCATTTTCACCAATAAAACATAAAACAGCAACAGTAGGATGAGCTTGTGAACTTGTAGCAAAACCTAAATCTAAACCACCAACTATTTCATTAACATTAAAATCTAATTCAGTTTTAAGTTTATCTAAATATCTTGCAAATATAGAACCAGTTAAAACACTAGGTACACCATAATATCAACTTTGTGCTTTAATTGGATCTAATTCTTTTAATTCTTCTAAATCATTAATTTTATCTTGTTTTAAATTATGTTCATTTAATTTTCAATTTGAATAATGAAATAATTTAAACATTTTATTTTCTTCTATTGATTTAATTTGTTCATTATTACATTTCATAATTTCTAAATTAAAAGGTACACGTTCATTCATATAAGTAATAAAATATTGATAAATATTATCTGGATTACAACTTCTTATTTTAATAGTTTTTTTAGCATTACCTAATGCAAATGTTATTGCTTGAAATTCTTGTTGACTAAATTCATTTGCTTCTTCACATCATTCAATTGCTAAATCAAAACCTTTTATTTCACTTCTAGAAAGACCTTTTAAAGGTATTCTATCATTTGAATTACTATATACACCCATAACTCTAATAAATGATTTTGAACCTTTAAAACGAAAATCTGCTTGTTTATTTGGATATTTTAAATTAAAATCTTTATAATCAAAACCAATATTAATTAAAGCTTCATCAATTTCTTTAGTTAATTCATTAATATCTTTATTTAATTTTCTAAAACAATATATAGCAATTAATTTATTAACTTTAATTGAAATAGCAATTAATATTGCTAATTCTTCTGCAATACTATATGTTTTACTAGAATAACGACTTCCACTAAGATTATATTCACTATGAGTAAAATCACTTTTATTTAATAATCAATAACTAATTTCATGTAAATAAGTAAATTCTTTATTCATAATATTATTCCTGTAATTCTTCTAATTTTCATAAATTACCTTTACTTTCCCCTTTTAAAGAAAAAATAGTAACAGATTTTGCATGAGCTACTGATAAAACTAATATATTCTCATTATCATTAAAAACATCTACTCGTATACCAGCTATTCTATCATCAGTTATAATAAATTCTTTAATAGCATAAACTGGATTATATATACTTCAAGAATAATAAACTCTGTATCGTTTATTTTCTTGAAAATTATAAGTAATTTGTCAATTATCTCATTTATTATTTTCTCTTGTTCCTACATCTTTTCATTTTGGAATACTTGGACTTGGTGTTGGGTTTTCTTTTAAATTAATTTCTCATTCATTTTCTCTAATTTCATTTGTTAATAAAGTTTTTGAATCAATTTTTAAACGTTTAGTTCTTTTATTTAATTCATTAATTGCACTTATAATAGTTTTATAAAATGTTTCTAATTCTGGTATATTTTTATTTTTTAAAATTAGACTTACTGCATAACGTTTTTAAGTTTTAATGATAAATTATAAAATCCTGCAATTAAATTAAATCTTAAAAATATTCGTTTTCTGGCTTTTCTAAATTTATAACCAATAATCTTAAAACATTTTAAAAATGCAAAAACATGTTCAAGGCATCAGTCACTTAAGTTTACCAATTAATATTTTCAATCTGTAATATAATTAAAAATAATTAATACAGAAGGAGAAATTATGAATTATAAAGTTTATTCAAAAGAAACAAAATTAGCCGTTGTTAATGAGTATTTAGTTGATAAAAAACTAAAAATACATGAAATTCAAGTCAAATATAAATTATCAACTCCAGTATTAATTTATAATTGGGTTAAGCAATATCAAATTAAAGGTGAAAATGCATTCACCAAAATTTTTAAATCCCAAACTTCTCACAGGATCGATAAGAAAGATATTGAAATTAAACTATTAAACAAAGAAATTGATAAACTTAGAAAACAAGCTTTAAAAGATGAGGTTGAAAAAGAACTTTTAAAGGAGCAATTAGCCTGTGAAAAGAAATTAACAAGGGGAAAAAATAGTAAATTATTAAAATATAAGTGTTTTTTAATAGTAGAAAAATATAAGCAAAAAGGTCATCAATTAAATAAAATTATTGTTTACATAGCTATTAGCAAAACAGCATACTATTTATGAGTAAAAAAAGGTAAAAAGCAATATCAATCAAAAATTAATGATAATTTGATACAAGCAATAAACAAAATAGTTCTCATTAAAAATGAAAAAAAGTACATTAATATCACTAGTTTTGAAAAAGTAAGATTAGAGTTAAAAATAAAAAATAAAGGTCTTAAATGCAGTAAAACAAGCATAAAACAAATATTAAAAGATAATAATATTAAATTATTATTAGAACCTAAATCAACAAATAGAGTAGTAGAAAATAGTGATTTAAAAAATAATAAAGATTTATTAAAACGTAATTTTTCAAGTAATAACTTTCTTGAAAAAGTTGGTATGGATGGCACATGATTTAAAAATATAATTATTGGTGATAAAAAAACAAAATTATTAGTTGTTTTTGCTACTGATATGTACAGTAATTCAATTGTTGGCTGAAAAATAAACAAAAGTGAAAATGCCAAAACTGTGTTAAATGTGGTTAATCAAATAGAATTAGCGAGTGCTAAACAATGTAATTTTACGACTATTCAATCAGATTTAGGTTCTGCTAATACAAGCGAAATTGTTAGTAAAGTTTTTAATACAAGTACTAATCTAATTCACTCAAAAAGTCTATCAGGTTTTAAAGGTAATCAAGTTAGTGAATGTTTAAATCGTTGAATTAAAAGAGATTTTAAAATGATGTTTGGTAGCACTTTTGAAAGTATGGAAAGTTTTAATAAAATATTAGAAAAATTTGTTAGATATTGAAACAATGATAGAATAGTTATTAGATTGAAAATGCCTCCAAATCAATTTGTACAGATTTGAAGACAAGAAAGTAAACTTATCTAACCAATGCCCAATTTTTCTACGAGTTTTATTAATAATCTTATTAAAGATTTTGGTTTTATTTGTTTTAGGATTATTTTTGCTAATTTTAATGGGTAAAAATGTATTAGCATGAATTTTTTGTAAAACTTGATAACCTTTATCTGCAAGAATTATAGTTTCTGGTAAAAACTTTAACTTTGAATTCTTAAAAGTTTTAAAATCATGATTTTTACCAATATCAGAAAAAATATTTAAAATTTCATTAGTATTTGCATTAATTACGGTTTGAAACTTAACAGTATGCATTCATTTTTTACCAGAAAATCAATCTTTTTGGTTATATTTTGGTCGTTCTGTTTCTACCTCTGTTACATCAATTATCAAAATTTTATTTTTTAATTCTTCTTTTTAAAAAAATATTTTTATTTGTTAAATTATTAAACTTATTATTCTTTATTAAAATATCTTCAATTGAACGAATATTTCGTAAAGCAGTAGTATCAACCATACCATACTCAGCACCAATACTATGATATGTACGATTTTCATATAAATATCTTAAACTCATTACTAGTCGATCTTCTATTGACATTTTATATGGCCTTCCACCAATAGTAGTTTTGAGTTTTTGATGTTCTAATAAAATATTTAAAATTTCGTTAAAAACGAGTTTATTAATACCCACTATTTTACGAAAATATTGATCAGATTTATCTTTTAATTCAAAATATGTCATAAAGTTTATCCTTAACTATTCAAATTTTATTTTAATAATAACAAAAAAATAAAAAGTTAACTAGTTATGCAGTAAGTCTATTGTTACAATACCATCTGTATTTAAGTGAATTTTATTACCTAATTCTTTTGTATTTGTTCCATAAAATTCATTTTCATCAAAAAGACTATTTGCAAGATAAAAAGCATTAGTAAGTAATTCAATAAAATTTTCTTTTTGTTCTTTATCTTTAAATATTTTATTTTCTAAATCATTAATTTTATCTTGCTTTTTATCAATATTATTTTTATTTTCATTAATAGCACCATTAACAGTTTTACTAGTTGTATTTACATTTGGAATATCTAATTTATTAAATACTATTTCTGTATCTAATGAAATAGTATTATTTTCATTTTTAAATTGATTATTAAAAGTTAATTTATCTTGTTTTTTATCTAATAACTCATCAACATATTCTTTATTTGTTGCATCAGTTAAAAATGTAGGTGTTCCAACATCAATAATACGTTTATCATTTGCACTAATACCTTTAAAATCTTTTGGGAAAATAAAATTAGGATTATCTTTATCAACTTCTCATAATGAACTACCAATATCTGTTTTAATACCAGTAGCATCAATTCATACTTCAGTTCCAATTAAATTTTTAGGATTTTCTAAAGTTATTTTAGTTCTAGGGTCTTTAGATTTTAAATTTATACATTCAATATATCTCGTTAAAGGACTATCTTCTCCAAAATTACTATAAAAATTACTAAAAAAATCATTTCTTTTAGGTAAAACATCTAAATTAAAACCAGTAATATTTGGATATTCTTTAATTTTTCTTAAACAATTAAATACTTCTGGAACAATAAAATAAGGGTCATTAGGATTATTTTCACTATAAGTCATTCCACCTTGACTAATACTTGATTGACCACGAATATAATTACTATCTTTTGTTAATAAAAATCTAACATAATATGCAGTTGCAGTTTGAACAACATTAGTAAATTCTGTTAATATAGTTTCTGGTCATTTTTTACTAATTTCAAAACCACTTAAATAATCAATATTATTAGTTGCAATTGAAATAGCAAATCAAATTTCATTATCTGGTGTTGTAGTATCATCAAATTCTAATTTATTAAATCCTTTTCAATTTTTAAATTCTTCAATTGTAATAAACATTAATGGGTCTTTAATAGCCATAATAATTTACTCCTTAATGTAAAATAAAGGGTATTTAAACCCTTTAAATTTTAAATTTAGTTGCTTTTTTCTTATCTTTTTCTGATAATTCTTTCTTTTTAGATTTTTGTGCTAAAACAAAATTATCTACTTGTTCTTGTTCTACATTAAAACTATCAAGTAATTTAGCAGTAGATGTAGTTTCTAATTGTAAATGATTATTTAATTGTTTAATATTTGCTTTAATAAATTCTAATTCTTTATTATTTTTTAATTCTTTTGCTAAATTTGATTGTTTTGATTTTTTAATTGATTTACCAAATAATAGTAATACTAATGTAATAACTATTCCACTAGCAACTGCTCCACCTATTACTGATGATATTAATTCTGTTGATAAATTCATAATTTATTCCTCCAATTGAATTTTATTTGAATGTTGTTTACATAATTGACATTCTTTTTTATGTTTTCTAATATGTTTATATTGATATATTAAATAAGGACTTGTAATAATAATTGGTATTGTTATTAATATATATTTAATTAATTTTCCATAATTACCTAATTTAGTAATAATATTTAATCCAATATGACTAAACATAGGAAATAAAGTTAATATTAAATGATCAGGTCAAGTAAAATTATATTGATTAGTATAATTACCTATACCCATTTCTATTGGTATTTTAGGTATTAATCATGGTGTTATTGTAAAAAATAATGTTATTAACATACCAATAATATGACTTGTTATTTTTAAAATATTTGATATTAAAATTTTTATTTTATCAATATGAGTACTATTTTTATTAAATCAAATCTTATTTAATCTTTTATATTCTTTATTATCTTTACTTAATGGATTAATAGTATTTCATATACCAATTGGTTTAATTGGTTTATCTAATTCAATAATAATTACCACCTACTTTCATGTTTTATAAAAATTAGAATTTTGTTTAATTTTTATATATTTTCTTGTATGTAAAGAATTTTTTAATAATTGTTTTCTTTCATATCTTCATTGTGTACTTCCTATTTCATTTTTAGATAAAGTTTTACGGAATTTTACGTTTATTGGCAATAACTTATATACATTATTATTTCTGAAAACTATAATTAGATATTAGTAAAATAAAATCTAATTAAAGGTGATTGAAAATGAATATTTTAGACATAATAAATAAATTTCCAAACCAAGAATCTTGTATAAAATTTTTAGAAGAAATAAGATGAAATAACAAACCAAAATGTCTTTTTTGTTTTAGTGAAAAAGTTAACTCTGTTTTAAAAGAGTCGCGTTATAAATGCAAAAAATGTCATAAGTCTTTTAGTGTAACTGCTCAAACTATTTTTCATCATACACGTGTACCACTTCAAAAGTGATTTATTTTAATAGTATTAATGGCTAATGCTAAAAAAAGTTTATCATCATCTCAAGCTTCAAGAGACTTAAATTTACGTTTAGCAACTGTATGAAAAATGATGCATAAAATTAGAAAGGCAATGGCTAATGATGAGATTAAATTATTAGCAAAAATATTAGAGATGGATGAAACATATGTGGGTGGAAAACCGCGTAAATATAATGATGTTGATAATAAAAATAACTCATTACGTGGTAGAGGAACTAGTAAAGAGTGTGTTGTTGGCATTATTGAACGAAATGGTAATGTTAAATTATTTCATGCAAAAAATAAAAGTATTAAATCTGAAGATTTAATGAAAATAGTTAAAGAAAATGTTGATATTAACAATTCTATTCTTTTTACTGATGAATATCGTGGATATTATAAAATGAATAAAATTTTACCACATGAATAAGTTAATCACAAAAAATATTTTTCTTATAATGGTATTCATACAAATACAATAGAAAGTTTTTGAGCAATATTAAAAAGAGGTTTTATCGGCCAATTTCATTGAGTTTCAAAAAAATGACTCCAATCTTATTTAAATGAATTTTGTTTTAAATATAATAACCGTAAAGAAAAAATCACATTTAAAAATATCATAATTAAATTATTTATTAAGAATTAAGTGTTAACCAATAAGCGTAAAATTCCGAAGTTTTATATTCTTTTAATTTAAAAAAACCTTTTTCTAATCTATTAATAAAATTCATAGTTTTTTGAACATTAATATTATTTGGATAAATTACACTAATATCTTGTGAACCATAATATTTACCTTTTTTTGCTAATTCACTTTTAACATATTTTCTTAACTGACTTGGTAATCATTTTCTATTTCAAAATTTTCAAAATATTGTTCCAGCACCAGAACCATTTTTACCTTTAGCTTGTGTCATTAATATTCATATTTCTTGTGGAAATGCTGGATAAGTATATGGACCATATCATATTTGTCTTTTATCATTATCACTTTGAAATAATGTTGTTAAGGTTCCAATTTTTAAATTTTTATTATCAACAATAAATCTACCTTTTTTAAATCATGAACTTGATAATACTTCTCATGCATTATCTGGTATTTCTTCTTCATTTTCTTTCAATAAATTATCAAATTTATTTACATAATTTTTAACAGTTCTAATTTCTGTTGGCATAATAGATTTTTTAAAACTATTTACTGGATTTTTAAATTTATTAATTTCATTTTGTAATATTGATAATTCATTTGGTTTTAATATACTTGCTAATTTTTTAAGTATATTTGGATTAAAAACACTATATGGTTGATGTATTTCTTTTTCACTAATATTTTCACTATCAAATACTGCTTTTAATGATTGATTTTTATAATAAGTTTTTAGAGCATTTATTAATGCTAATTTAATATCATTAGTTGCTAAAGCATAATATATTCATTCAATAATTAAAGGTAACATTATAAACTCATGTGATTATAATCTCAAGTTAATGGTACTTCACTCATATTATCACTATCATAATATTGACTATTTGTTTCACTATTAATAGTAAAATTAGTTTCTTGTAATTCTTCATAATTATTAATTGTTTCAATAGGTAATAAATTATGAATAATTTCACTTGCTCCCGCTATTATAGTTGGAATAGCATAAGCATTATTAAAATCATTATTAATACCCATAGCAACACCACTTGATATTAAACAACCACCAGTAGCCATATTACAAATCTTTCTTATTGTTTCAAATTTATTAGGTATTAATTCAGTTAAACCACTAATAAGATTTGATATACCATAAGCATTTAATGAAATATAAGTATCCCAATCCATTAAATTATTAGGATTATTATTTACAGTCAATAATAAATCATCTGGAAATGGATTAACTGGTGTTGTACTAGTAGATGTTGTTGTATATATAGGTGTAGTACTAGTAATAGGAAAATGTGTTGTAGTAGGTTCAATAGGTTCAATTATAGTACTTATAAATTTACTATAATTTGCTAAACCAATAGTTCCTAAACCTAATAATATTTTTTTACTACTATTAATTACTTTTGTTTTATTACTTGGTCTTTGATTTAAGTTTCATATATCTAAACCTAATTTTTTACCAAATAATAATGAATTAATACTACCTAATACTGGATTACCTATAAGTTGACCATAATATGCTGATGTACCTATCATTGCAGATAATGGACTTATTGAAGAACGTATTATTTTTAATAAAGTATAATTATTCGATTGTATAGTCTCAGCATGTTCTGGCATGTTTATTTTCTCCTTTTAATAAATTAGTAGATTTTTCAATTTTAATTATTACTTTTCCTTGATAATTAATATTATCTCCAACACAAACAGCAAAATTATCATGTACATTACTTACTCTTATATAATTAGGATTTAATGTTGGAAATTCATAAAGTAATATTGCTAATATATCTTGTGAACTATTTAAATCTTCTGGTTTTGGTGAATTAATAATAATTTCATTTTTATAATTAAAATATTCATATATATTAGTCATAATTTAATTTTTCTTTTTTAATTTTGAAAATGTTATTTTTACTGTTCCATAATATTCTTTATTATCACCAGTCATAGTTGCACTTGTTGTTGTAATATCAGTATATGTTGCTTTTTTAGGATTAAATCCAACATTACCAACATTTATTATTGCTGTATCTAATTCATCACTAGTAGGATTATCACCAGTAATAGTAATTTTTCCTAAATCTTTATAATAAATAACATCTTCTAAATTTAATTTATTTATATCATCATATAAAGTTGATTGATAAGTTGCATTTTCATTTTTAGGATTAGTTAAAAAATCTTTTGCTCTTGCTTCTTTTATTTCTTCAACTGTAGGCATAGTTGGTCTAATTAAATACATTAAATTAGGCCTAATAGCACTTGGTAAAGCAAATAAACATTTACCAATAATTTTAATATTATCTGTATCATTATCTAATTTTTGTCTTATTTTAGTAAATGAAATAGGCATACCTCACATATATCTATTAACTACAAATCCATGTGTATTTAATAAACTATAATCTTTTTCTAAATGCATTGCTTTTTCAGTATCATGAATAAATTCTTGTTCTAAATAAAAACTTTCTCAAAATTCCATACCAGCAATTAAACTTGTATATCTTCTACCATATGCTAAAGTATCTGCTGAAATTTGACTATAATTTAAAACAGTAAATGCTTTTGATAAACCTAAATTACTATCAATTCCAGTTGCTCCCATTAAATCTTCTCTATTAGTTCCTACAGTAATATAATTTACTAATTTAATTAATTTATTATTTCTTGCTCAAATTTTATAATAAGCTTCTTTTGCTTGTTCTGCATTCATATTAATTAAATCTAATGGTAATACTAATGATTTAGCAATAGCATAATCTTGAATACCATTTAAAAATATTAATTCTAAATTTTCACCTAAATTTCTCATAAAACTTGCTGTTCAATTTGAAACAATTTGTACTGCAATATCTTTTGGTGCTTTCATAAATCTTTCAATATCAAATTCTGGAATTTCAAAATCAATTGTTAAATATTTATTAATTTCTAATTTAGTTGTATATACATCACCTTTTTGTCTTTTAGTACCTTGTTTTCAATCTCATGTTGAACCTCATAATACACGAACAGTTGCTCTATAAATTGCTATAGCAACTCCAGCCATTTCACCAATTTGAGAAGCACTACAAGTTCCACGCATAAACATGGTTGATTTTTCACTTGTTAATTCACCACGTACTTGTGCTTCAAGTACACTTAAAATAGCATTTTCTGTAGGATTATTACCTTTAATAAAAAATGCTTCAGGTATTTTTATTGCTCCCATAATAAAACTTCTTTCTATTTACTAATAGATTGAAAAGCTTCATTTCTAGTAATTTCAACTAAATCTTCTAATTCTTTTTGATTAGTCATTCCTTGTGTTGTTGCTTTATTTTTTAAATCTTGAGCAATTTTAAAATGGTCTAATGAATTATTATGTAATTGTAAAATTAAATCAGTAGGATTAATTGAATTATCTTGTTGTTTATTTTCTTGTTTAATAGGTTCTGATTTTTTATCAATTAAAAATTCTTTATAATCTTCATTTATTTTATTAAATGCTTCTTGTTTAGATAAAGATTTATAATTATCAGTACTCATTAAATTTTTAATTAAATTTACTTTTTTAGTATCTTTAATATTAGAAAATAATTGTTGCTCTTCAAAACTATTAATTTTATTTTCATATTCTTTTATTTTTGTTTCATATTCACTTAATTTAGGTTCAATATCTTTTTTACTTTCAGCATATACTACATTTCTATGTTGTTTTAGTAAACTTTTAACATCATCTAAACTATAATTTTCTTTTTCATCAAAAGTAAAATCACTCATACTTTTAATCTCCCTTTTAATAAAATTTAATAATTCACTTGGTTAATAGGTCACTTTTATATATGTTATTTAACATATTCACTTTATTTAATTATATCATTTTTATCCTTTAAAAGAAAGAAAAAAACCTATATTTATTATAGGTTTCTAATCATTATTTTCTATTTTTCTAGGTTCACAAATATTAATAATTATATTACTTTTTATACTATTATCTTCTTCATTAATATCAAATTCATTAGGATGAGATTTTAATCAATGTTGATAAATTAACTCTGGTTTTACTAATGCTTTTTCTAACATATGAGTGAAATAATACTACGTGCTTTATCATAACTTTTTAAAAAATTACGTTGTCATGGATTGCTTCTGCGTCGGCAATCAAATATAAATTTTCTATCAATTCCAAGTGCATTATTTAATCCTTGTGGTGTTAATGTTTTATTTTTTGTTCTTAAATAATTACTAATTGTAACATCATAATTTCCTAATTCTTTTCTTTTTGCTGGCATATTATCACCTTATTTAAATTATATATTTAATTATAACATCTTCTCAAAATCAAATCACAACAGTTTAATTTTAATAGTTTTATAATCAAATCATAAATTTAAGAAAGGATTTATATCATGCCTTGAATTAATGATAAATATGATTATGATACTTTTGATATTCAACATGCAAATCAAAAATTAGAAGATTATAATAAAGATTTATTAGATTATGATTATTATTGATATAAAAATAAACGTAAAATTCCGAAAATAAAAGTATTAAATCTGAAGATTTAATGAAAATAGTTAAAGAAAATGTTGATATTAACAATTCTATTCTTTTTACTGATGAATATCGTGGATATTATAAAATGAATAAAATTTTACCACATGAACAAGTTAATCACAAAAAATATTTTTCTTATAATGGTATTCATACAAATACAATAGAAAGTTTTTGAGCAATATTAAAAAGAGGTTTTATCGGCCAATTTCATTGAGTTTCAAAAAAATGACTCCAATCTTATTTAAATGAATTTTGTTTTAAATATAATAACCGTAAAGAAAAAATCACATTTAAAAATATCATAATTAAATTATTTATTAAGAATTAAGTGTTAACAAATAAGCGTAAAATTCCGAAAAAAATTAGTTAGAAAAGTTCGTATCAATAATCATCGAAAAGAAAAAACCAGTTTTTGTATAATTGATTCACAAAGTGTTAAAAATACAGATACTACTAAAAACAAAGGTTATGATGCTGGTAAAAAGATTTCAGGAATAAAACGTCATATTGCTGTTGATTCTCAAGGTTTACCACATGCAATTTACGTAACTACAGCAGAAAAAACAGATCATAATAGTGCCATAATAATAATTCAAAATGAAAAAGAAAATCTTTCTACAGTTCAAAAAATAATAGTAGATGCTGGTTATACTGGTGAAAAATTTGCTTCTGCAATCAAAACAATTATAAATGCGAATGTTGAAGTTGTAAAACGTAATGAATTACATTCTTTTGTAGTATTACCAAAAAGATGAGTTGTAGAGCGAAGTTTTGCTTGATTAGAAAAATGTAGAAGATTATGAAAAAATTGTGAAAGAAAATTAAATACTAGTTTACAAATGGTTGTTCTTTCCTTTATTTCAATTTTATTAAAAAGATTCTAAACAGATTCTAAAGAACTTTCAACACTTTGTAAAGCTAAATTAGTTGCTAATTCTCCTTCTTCACGACCCAAAGTTTTGTAATTTCTTCACTTAATAATGTAATAGAACCCAAAGAAATAAGTAGGTGCCATAATTAATCCAGTAACAAATACTCAATAGAATCCTGTTTCTTTACCAAGAATACTTGGTAATATTCCAAAGAAAGAAAAGTCAATAAATCCAGCAGCAAAACCTTGACCAACAACTATATTTAATAAATACGCCATCATAAAACTAATTCCTGCCATAAATGCATGGAAAACAAAACATAATGGTGCTACAAATAAGAATGAAAACAACAATGGTTCTGTAACTCCTGTTAAGAAAGAAGTTAAAGCAGCAGATCCTAAAATACCACCAACCATTTTTTTATTTTCTGGTCGTGCTAACATTCACATAGCAAGGGCTGCAAATGGATATCGATATTGCATATATGCAAATCGTCCAGTCATAAACATTGTTCCTAGTGTTTGATTCATGTGCCCTACTGCATTAGAAGCAAATTATCCAAAGAAAATATTGTACGCTCCAACAAAATGATCACCAGATTCATTAATTCAATTTCCACCAATTCCAGTATATCAGAAAGGTGCATATTGAACGTGATGCAATCCTGTTGGTATTAATAAACGTTCAGTAATTCCAAAAAACATTGCAATAAATGCTCCACCAACTGTCGGATGAAAATTATCACCAGTTAACAACTGTCCATCAGTAAGTTGACCTGTATTCATACCAGCTGCTAAGCCATTACCAATTTCTCTAAAAGCAATTAATAACATTGGTCAAATAAAGAAAAAAGCTAATCCCATTCCTATTCCAACAAAAACAGCTAAAATTGGCACAAAACGTTCACCACCAAAAAAAGCTAATACTCTTGGCATACGAATATTGTATGAATGATTATGAACACAATTAATACTAATCAACCAACAAGAATGCCACCTAAATGAAGTATCAAACGTAGGAAATAATCCTAAGACAGAAGAAAATAAACCAGAAGATTTACCACTCTCTGAATTGACAGCTGCACCCTTACTTAAATTTCATGGATCAAAACCCAACATTCCTGTTTTAGGATTTCAAAAAAAGATGCCACTAATAACTGAAGTCATAACAATAAAAGTAATAAATCCAGAAAGAGCAACTACACCTTTACTAGCTTTCGCAAAACCAAAGGCAATAGAAATAGCAAAAACAATGTTTCCAGCTGATTGCATAATTGAAAAAATATTAATAATACCAACAAGACTATCGTGATTAGGTAATTGCTTTAAAGCACTAGCAACTCCTCCACCAATTCCTAACAATAAACCAGCTATTGGTAATGTAGCTAATGGTAAAACAATGGCTCTTGATAAGTTTTGCATTTTGCCAAACATTTTGCCACCTAATTTATTGAAAGTTCCTTTAAAAGTAAAACTAGGATTTTTCTTATCCACAGGAGATGTTTGTTTCCTATGAAAAAATTTACTCATTTTCTCACCTCCATTCTATATTTTTCTATACAGATAAAAATATTATATATATAATAGTAAAAACAACATTAAAATAAATAAAAACAATTTTTTTACTACTATAATAGTAATTTCGAAGAAATTTTATAATCTATATAGGTATTATTAATAACTACTATAAATTTTAATAATATATTGTAATTAAAAAAATAAAAATAGTAAGTATTTTAAACACTTACTATTTTTATTTTTTTAATTTTAAGTATTAATTTAAATTAAACCAAATATCTAAACCAATAAATTTAATAATTAACGTACCAATACAATAAGTAAAAACTAAAGTTGTTAACATATATAAAATTCATGATTCTTTTATTCTTTTATGATCAAGAAATTTATTAAAAGGAATTGGTTTTACAGCAAATCCGCTAGCAATAAAACTAAAAAGATAAATACTTATTTCAATTATTCATTTTATTAAATGTGAATCATGCATATTTATTAACCTCCACTAACCCTTTTAATACGTTCATCAAATACCTTCGTTTCTTGCTCTTTTAAAATTGATGTATATTCAACTTTATCACTAATAATACGAACCATATGTAAATCAGTTACCAAAAGTCCACCAGAAATCGTTAAATTACGAATTTTTTCTTTAATTTTAAATGACATTTTTGATATTTGAATATTAGCAATCAAGGGTGTATGCCATTCAAGAATACCAACATAGCCTTCAGTTGTTTTAACATTAACTCACTGTACTTCTCCATCGAAAAAAATACCATCAGGAGTAATAATTTTAAGATTTAATGCCATACTATCACCTTCAATTATCTCAATTTCTTTGCCTTTTCAATTGCTTGTTCAATAGTTCCTACATATAAAAATGCTTGCTCTGGTAAATCATCACATTCACCATCTAAAATTTGTTTAAAACTATTAACAGTTTGACTAACAGGAATATAAATACCATTTAAACCTGAAAATTTTTCAGCAACATGAAATGATTGTGAACAAAAATTACGAATTCTTCTTGCTCTAGCTACTATTTTTTTATCTTCTTCACTCAACTCATCCATTCCTAAAATACCAATGATTGGTTCTAATTCAGAAAAACGTTGAATTGTTTGAATAACTCTTTGCGCAACATCATAATGCTCCTGACCAACAATAGCAGGATCTAACATTCTTGATGAAGATTGTAAAGGATGAACAGCAGGATAAAGTCCTAAAGCAGCAATATTACGATCTAAAACAATTTTGGCGTCCAAGTGAGTAAATGTTGTCGCAGGAGCTGGATCAGTTAAATCATCAGCCGGTACATATACTGCTTGTACAGATGTAATAGAACCACGTGTTGTTGATACAATACGTTCCTGTAAAGCACCCATTTCTGTTGATAATGTTGGTTGGTACCCTACTGCTGAAGGCATTCTTCCTAATAAGGCTGATACTTCACTACCAGCTTGCGTAAAACGAAATATATTATCAATAAATAATAATACATCTTGCTGTTTTTCATCACGGAAGTATTCAGCAATTGTTAAACCAGTTAATGCAACACGCATTCTAGCACCTGGTGGTTCTGACATTTGACCAAACACTAAAGCGGTTTTACTAATAACACCTGACTCTTGCATTTCATAATATAAATCATTACCCTCACGTGTTCTTTCACCAACTCCTGAAAAGACAGAAATACCACCATGTTCTTTAGCTATGTTATTAATTAATTCTTGAATTAAAACTGTTTTACCAACTCCAGCTCCACCGAACAAACCAATTTTTCCACCTTTAGCATAAGGTGCTAATAAATCAATAACTTTAATTCCTGTTTCTAAAATTTCTGATTTTGATTGTAATTCATCAAAACTAGGAGGTGTACGATGAATAGGATATTTTAATTTAGTTTTAAGTTCTTTACCATCATCAATGACTTCACCCAATACGTTAAAAAGTCTACCCAAAACTTCTTCACCAACAGGAACACTAATTGGTATTCCTAAATCAACTGCTTCAAGACCACGTAGTAACCCTTCGGTTGGACCCATTGAAATACATCGAACACTATCATCACCAATATGTTTTGCAACTTCAACAATTAATTTTTGACCATTATTATCAATACTAATAGCATTATTTAAATTAGGTAAACTATTATCATTAAAACGAATATCAATAACTGGACCTGAAATTTGAACAATTTTTCCAATATTTCGTTTAGTTGGTAATTGTTTACTAGTTTTAACACTTTCTTTGCTATTAACTACTTTTTTAGTCACTTTTGCTTTTACTTTAGCAATAACTTTAGTGTTATCCTTTTTTAAAGAATTTTTATCACTAACATTTTTTTCTTTAATTGTTATAGGTTTTTTACTAGTTGCATTTTTCATTTTAGTTTACTCCTTTATTATGATGATTGGGCATCAGCACCACCAATAATTTCTGAAATTTCTTGGGTAATAGCACCTTGACGGGCACGATTATAACTTGCTAATAATTTATCTTTCATTTCTTTGGCATTATTTGAAGCATTTTCCATTGCTAATCTTCGTAATGCTTGCTCTGACACTTGTGATTCTACTAATGCACCATAAACAATGGCACCAACATATAAAGGAATAGCACTATTAATAATAGTATTAGCATCTGGTTCAAAATCAGTTTGAATTAAATTACTTTCTTGATTAGTTTTAATAGACACAATTGGTAATAAATCAATAATTGTTGGAATTGTTGTTACCGTATTTACATATTTTGTATATGCAATTTTAATAGCATCAGTTTCTTTATTATTAAACTTAGAAAGTAACAACAAAGATATTTCTTGCGAATCATTATATGATGATTGAATGTTAATTTCAGTATAAGATTGCATAATTTTACAATGATGACTAGTAAAATATGAAATTCCTTTACTACCAATAACAACTATTTCATCTTGTGGTTTATATTGTTCTAGTACTAATTTATTTAAATTACTATTAAAACCACCACATAATCCTAAATTAGAATTAAAAACAACTCATATTGTTTTATTAATAACTTGATCTTTTGTTTTTAAATAAATTGAATTACTTAATTTAGGTATTAGTTGATTGAATGTATCATAAACTTCAGAATAATAAGGTTTAATCATCTCAATTCTTTTACCTACTTTTTTTAATTTAGCTGTTGATACTAGTTGCATTGCTTTAGTAATTTTATAACTAGTATTAACAGATTTAATTTTTTGTCTAATTTGTTCCATACTTTGGGCCATGATATTCCACCTTACCTTCCTAATACATTATTTGAATGCTTTAATTAATGTTTCTCATTCTTCAAGACTACCATATATTTTAGGATTATAGTCATTTAGCTTATTGGTCAAATTATAAACAACCTGCATAATGCCTTGACTAATGCTCACTTGTAACTCTTCACTAAATGCTTGATCTTGCTGTAATTTTAAATAACTTTTTCGTTGTTGTTTTTGAAAATAAGTTATTACTTCCTTTTTAAAAGAATCCATCATTTCTACTGGTAATCATTTAATTGCCTTATTTTTAATTGCTAATAAAATAATTGCTTGATCAATTTGATTTAATGGTTCATTTTGTTTTTGTTTTAAAATTTCAATGGCACGTTTACCATGTTCAATAACAGCTCTAGTATTTTCATCTAAATCAGAACCAAATTGTGAAAAAGCTTGTAATTCACGAAATTGTGCTAATTCTAATTTTAATGTTCCACCTGCTTGTTTTATTGCTTTAATTTGTGCTGATGAACCTACCCGTGAAACTGATAAACCCACATCAACTGCTGGACGAATTCCAGCATTAAATAATTCTGACATTAAAAAAATTTGACCATCAGTAATTGAAATAACATTAGTAGGAATATATGCAGAAATATCACCGGCTTGCGTTTCAATAATAGGTAAGGCAGTAATACTCCCGCCACCATGTTTTTCATTTAATTTAGCTGCACGTTCTAATAAACGTGAATGAAGATAAAAAACATCTCCTGGATAAGCTTCTCTTCCTGGTGGTCGTCTTAATAGTAAGGAAATAGCGCGATAGGCAACTGCGTGTTTACTTAAATCATCATAAACAATTAAGACATCTTTACCTTCTTCCATTCATTCTTCGGCAATAGTTACTCCTGTATAAGGAGCAATATATTGCAAAGGAGCAACTTCACTAGCAGTAGCAGCAACAATAGTTGTATACTCCATTGCCCCTAGTTGTGTTAATTTATCAACAATTTGAGCAACAGTTGAAGCTTTTTGACCAATAGCAACATAAACACAAAAAACATTTTTACCTTTTTGATTAATAATAGTATCAATAGCAATTGTTGTCTTTCCAGTTTGACGATCACCAATTATTAATTCTCTTTGACCTTTACCGATCGGAATCATTGCATCAATTGATAATAATCCTGTTGCTAAAGGTTCTGATACAGATTTTCTAGTCATCACACCCAATGCTATTCTTTCAATCGGTCTAGTTTTTGTAGTTTTAATTGGACCTTTACCATCAATTTTTTGTCCTAGTGCATTAACAACTCTTCCTAAAAGCATATTACCAACTGGTGTTTTAACAACATTACCTGTTCTACTAACAATATCTCCTTCTTTGATACCCGTGTCATCCCCCATTAAAATAACACCAACGGCGGTTTCTTCTAAACTTAAAACCATACCATAAATATTACTTTTAGGAAAAAATACTAATTCACCATTAACAGCCTTATCTAAACCATGAATTAGCGCAATTCCATCACCGACAGTAACAACAATGCCTTCTTCATTAGCACTAATTTTTTTACCATAATTTTTAATTTGGCTTTTTATAATTTCTGAAATTTGATTAACGTTTAAGGACATTTGTTTTACCTCTATTCATGACTTAATAATTCTTGTTTTAATTGATCAATTTGACCTTTAACTGAACCATCAAAAACTTGATTTCGTACTTTAACTTTAATACCACCAATTAATGATTTATCAATCTTGTTAACAACTTTAATCTTATGTTTAATGACTTTCTCAATTTTCAATTTTATTTGATTTATTTGTTGGTTTGAAAGTTCTATTACTGAATAAATAATGCCATAGTTTACATCTTGATATTCATTACATAATTTGCGAAATTCTTTTAAAATGAAACGAACATACTGGAAATGATGTTCATCAATTAATAAAAAGAAAAAATTTAACATATATGGTTCAATATGATTTTTAAAAGTTTCACTAATAATTTGTTTACGTGTTTCAATAGTTAAATTACTACTACTAGTAATATCAATAAATTCTGGATAAGTAGTAAAAATATCAATTAATTTATTACTTTCTTCAGCAAATTCAGTAATTTTTTTTATTTCTCTTGCTAATTGAAAAAGACCATTACTTCATTGATTAGCTAATCCTTCATCTATCATTTAACTTCACCACTATTCCAAATTTTTAATAAAATCAGTAATTAATTGCTCGTGTTTTTTAGCATTAATTTCAGCACCAATAATTTGTTTAGCTGCTTCTAATGCTACTACTTTGATTTCTTCGTTAATCTTTGCTTCTGCCTCTTTACGAGCACGAACTAAATCACGATTTGATTGATTAGTAATACGCATACTCTCTTCTTGCGCTTTATCAATAATTTGTTTACGTTTATTGTAACCATCATTTTGTGCATTAGCAATAATTTCCTGAGCTTCAATTTTAGCAGCTTTTAATATTTGACTAGCTTCACCACGATCTTGATTAGCTAATGATTGCTTGCAAGCAGCATCATCAAGTTTTTCTTTAATTACTAAATGTCGCGAATGTAAAGCCTTACGAAACGGAGCATAAACTCATCTTCAAAGTACCATTAATAAAATTAATGTTGCAAAAATATGGGCAATAAAAACAGGAAGATTGGGAAATAATTGATTAACAATATCATCTCCCGATACTAAATCATTGAAATTAAAATTCATAAAATCACCTACTTTTTAATATTTTTTAATACCTTATGCTACAAATATTAAAATTAGAGAAACAACTAAACCATAAATAGCACCTGATTCGGCAATAGCTGCACCAATAACAAATTGTGTTCTAATTTTAGATTCTACTTCAGGATTACGAGCAACCGCTTCAACAGCTTTACCAGCAGCAAAACCTTGACCAATTCCACTACCCGCACAAGAAATAGTTGAAATTCCAGCTCCAACAAACTTTAAATTCATCAATCCATTAGGATCAGCTGCTAAATGATTAAAAAAATGAAAGACATGTGTCATTACTGTTGTTAATAGTTCCATAATAAATAAATTCTCCTTTTTGTGTTTTATTTTTTTTCCATAATTGAACGTTCGGTATAAATTTCTTCTTCATGATTTATTGCTTGTTGTTTACGAATTTTTTTTGGTAATTTAATAGTAAGTTCTCCCTTATGAGAACTTCCTTCCTCCATTTGTAACTTCCAATAAACAAGAGTTAAGGTGCCAAAAATTAAGGCTTGAATACTTCCAGCAAATAAATCAAAATAAATATGTAAGAATGGTCCAATTACACCAATTAATAAATTCATCTGACCAATAATTGCGATATTACTTCAAATATTAGCAGTTACCCCATAAAGCATTGCCAAAATAATACTTCCACCTAAAATATTACCAAATAAACGAAAAGATAAAGAAATCAAAGGTGCAAATTGAGTAATTAATTCTAGAGGGTTAATAATAAATTTTTTAAAAAATAAAAGTTTCTGAAATTTAATAGCAATATAATATATTCCAATAAAAGTAACTAATGCCATTGATAAAGTAACCGTATACATTGATGACTGTGGTTCAAGACCAATAATCGACAATCAATTACCAATTAAAATATAACCCATTACATATAACAAATAAACTGTCAGGTTTTTATACTTTACACCAAGAACATCAACAACAATTTTTTCAACTGATTTAATTATTAATTCAACAACTAAAACAATACCTCTTGGATCTTCATCAGGCTTCATTCGTTTTACTTTATAATAATAAATATAACTAATAACGCTGATAAAGACTGTTGTTATCAAAATTGTTACCAATTGTGGCATAATTTGTAAATAATTCCAACTTTCCAATCCAGCTAAAGTTTCCATTTAAATTCCTTCTTTTAAGTTATTTTTTTGATATACACATAATGTTGCAGTAATAGTAGCAACCATTAATATTGACATTCCGGAAATTATAGTAAAAATATTAGCAAAGTTAAAGAAAATATTCAAAACTATAATTGAACCATAAATTAACATTCTTAATAAGAATCCAAAATATGCTAAGGTTTGTTTTAAATGTATTCTGCTGGTTAATCATTTTGACGATAAATATAAAAAGCATAACCCAATCATACTTCCTATAAAACCAATATTAAATCCAACAATTAATAACCAATAGTTTGTATTAATTACAACGGTTATAATTAATCCTACATTAATTAATAATCAATAGCATAACATTGTAAAAAATATTGAAAGAAAAAGGTTATTTTTAATTTTTTCCATTAAAATATTTATTTAGTTCCAAAAATTCGATCACCAGCATCACCCAATCCAGGTACAATATAACCATCATCATTTAATTCTTTATCCAACGCTGCTAAAAAAATTTTAACATCAGGATGATTATGATTAATTTTCTTAATAGCTACTGGTGCTCCAACAATGGAAACTAAAGTAATATTTTTAAAACCTACTTTTTTTAATTCTTTAATAGCAGCGTCAGCAGTACCACCAGTAGCAAGCATTGGATCTAAGATAAATACTAATGCATCACTTATATTTTTAATATTTTTCGGATATTTAAAAAAATATTTTTGTGGTTTTAAAGTTTCTTCATCACGATAAAGACCAACATGACTAATAATTGCATTAGGTACTACATACTCAAATCCATTTGTCATCCCTAATCCTGCTCTTAAAATTGGAGAAAGAATGATTGTCTTAGTTAATGTTTTACCAATAACTTTAGTAATGGGTGTTTCAACTTCAATTTCATCAAGAGGAATATCTTTAAATAGTTCATAAGCCATTAACGTTGCAATTTCGCTTAAATTCTCTTTGAAATCTTTTTTTTGGGTTAAGTGATTTCTAATTCTTGTTAATTTATCTTGTATTAAAGGATGATTAACAATAAACAGATTTTTACTACTTTCCACTAAAAACACTCCTTTATCTTTAATGCGTATATTTTCAATAATTTAAAATATATACTAATATGAAATTTTACGCCTTTTAATTTATAAATCAATAAAATAACAATAAAAATAACGAAAAAAGATAAAAGTTTTATTCAAAAATTATTTTTTTGATTGTTAATAACATTCTTACAGTTCTAAATTAACTAAATAAAAATAAAATTTATAAATTATATTTTAATAACTTTGTTTTCATTTTAAAGAATAATTTTTTTTAAACCTTAAAAAATTTTATTAATATATTTTTAAAAAAATTATAATCTAAAACATAAATTTAATAAATTTCTTTTATTAATATAGAAAATTATATATTTGGAACAAACTATTAATAGTAATTTTTGTCTTCTTTTTATCAAAAAAAATCTTATGTTAAAATTAAAATATAAAACTTCATACAAGTTTTTAAACTATTTATTTTAATTTTAAAATAAATAGTTTTTTATTTTGAAAGGAGAAAAAAATGAAAAAAATTCAAAAATACTTTACATATACAAGCAGAATATTAGACGGTAGTACAGCACTAAGTGGCATAAGTTATTTTTATTATGATTTAATTTCAAAAAATAAGGAAGCTTTACATGATCCAGAAGCAGGAATGGCACTCTTTGGAATAATGTTTAGTGTAGTGGGTTCAACTTTTATTGGAGCATTTTTAGGCGCTAAACTAGGGTATGGAATTAGCACTTCCATTTCAAATATTTATGATAAATGTTTTCCAACAAATATTTCTGATATTAATGTTGAAAGTAATAACGAACAACAACAAATATCTGAAAGAACTCCATTATTAAGAAATAACGATATAACAAGTATTAATAGTGAACAATTACCAATAATTAATCAAAATCATTGTCAATTAACTTTTTCATAAACTTAATAATAAATGTTGGTAATTTACTAACATTTATTATTTATGACTAAATAACATTAAAAAAAGTTACTGTTTAACACCCAATTTTATCATTTCTTCATATAACTTATTATTATTTTTATTATTTCATGTACCAATTGATGATTAAAAGAAGTAAGCAAAGGATAAGAAAACCCAAGTTCTACTAATTTTTTAATACATTTAAAGTAATCTTCTTTTAACGGTAAAACAACTTCAGTAACTTTCTGTTTTCATGGTTGTTTATATTAGACTTACTGCATAACTAGTTAACTTTTTATTTTTTTGTTATTATTAAAATAAAATTTGAATAGTTAAGGATAAACTTTATGACATATTTTGAATTAAAAGATAAATCTGATCAATATTTTCGTAAAATAGTGGGTATTAATAAACTCGTTTTTAACGAAATTTTAAATATTTTATTAGAACATCAAAAACTCAAAACTACTATTGGTGGAAGGCCATATAAAATGTCAATAGAAGATCGACTAGTAATGAGTTTAAGATATTTATATGAAAATCGTACATATCATAGTATTGGTGCTGAGTATGGTATGGTTGATACTACTGCTTTACGAAATATTCGTTCAATTGAAGATATTTTAATAAAGAATAATAAGTTTAATAATTTAACAAATAAAAATATTTTTTTAAAAAGAAGAATTAAAAAATAAAATTTTGATAATTGATGTAACAGAGGTAGAAACAGAACGACCAAAATATAACCAAAAAGATTGATTTTCTGGTAAAAAATGAATGCATACTGTTAAGTTTCAAACCGTAATTAATGCAAATACTAATGAAATTTTAAATATTTTTTCTGATATTGGTAAAAATCATGATTTTAAAACTTTTAAGAATTCAAAGTTAAAGTTTTTACCAGAAACTATAATTCTTGCAGATAAAGGTTATCAAGGTTTACAAAAAATTCATGCTAATACATTTTTACCCATTAAAATTAGCAAAAATAATCCTAAAACAAATAAAACCAAAATCTTTAATAAGATTATTAATAAAACTCGTAGAAAAATTGAACATGTTTTTGCATTTTTAAAATGTTTTAAGATTATTGGTTATAAATTTAGAAAAGCCAGAAAACGAATATTTTTAAGATTTAATTTAATTGCAGGATTTTATAATTTATCATTAAAACTTAAAAACGTTATGCAGTAAGTCTAATATGCAAAACCAAATGTTCTAATAAATTACAATAAACTAATCGATCAGCATACTGATAGGCAAATGGTAACTTTTGAGCTCATTTGGGAGTAGATAACAAATTGCTTTATCTTCATCAATATGATGAATATATAAACCTTCTTTTCCCCTTGTTATTCCTTGTGATTTCTTAGTCATTGTTGCATCTGAAAAATAATTTTTTGAAATACACCCATATTTATTTTTTAAAAAATTACAAACATTTTCATAATTCATTGTTAATAACTTTTCTATTTCTGACATGTTTACCCCATACTATACTACTTTATTTTAATGATAATAATAAAAATTAAGTTATTTTTTATTACCTAAATAATATAAATTAATCTTCGGAATTTTACGTTTATTGGCAATAATGTATATAAGTTATTGCCAATAAACGTAAAATTCCGAAAATAAAAGTATTAAATCTGAAGATTTAATGAAAATAGTTAAAGAAAATGTTGATATTAACAATTCTATTCTTTTTACTGATGAATATCGTGGATATTATAAAATGAATAAAATTTTACCATATGAACAAGTTAATCACAAAAAATATTTTTCTTATAATGGTATTCATACAAATACAATAGAAAGTTTTTGAGCAATATTAAAAAGAGGTTTTATCGGCCAATTTCATTGAGTTTCAAAAAAATGACTCCAATCTTATTTAAATGAATTTTGTTTTAAATATAATAACCGTAAAGAAAAAATCACATTTAAAAATATCATAATTAAATTATTTATTAAGAATTAAGTGTTAACCAATAAGCGTAAAATTCCGTTAATCTTTAACAAAGGCTAAGACAAAACTAAAACTACCATGTAATAAAAAATGATAATCATCTTCAATAGCATTAACATTAATATTAACACTATCAAATGTTTTAATAGATTCTGATAAACTATGACCTTCTACATTAACAAGATAATCACTATCTTGTTTTGCTGTTGGAACAATAGCGTTAATTTGACTTTCAATTAATAATAAACAATCTAAAGCAATTGTTTCAACAAAAGTAGTGGTATTAATTTTAATTTTTTCTTCTTGCTTATCAATATTAATATTACTAATATCTTTAGCTTTTGGTACTAATTTTACACAAGCATTAAAACTACCTTTTAAAATATTACTATTATTTGAAGCAGATACATTAACAGCAAGTGATTCAAATTTATTAATTTTAGCATACATATTATCATGATTAAGAATTGTTATTTTATAATCAGCACCATTTTCTGGTTTTTTTCCTTCTGGAACTCATTCATTAATTTTAGTTTGTACTTTAGCTTTAAATTTAATTAAAGTTGTATTATAACTATCTTTATTTAATTCAACAGGAGCATTAGTAACTTCCATATTAATATTACTAATATCAACATATTTTTGATTTGCATCATTTACCTTATCACATGCAATAAGTGGTAAAGAAATAATGCTCGTTAAAAACATCACTTTAAATACTTTTAATATTTTTCTCATAGTTTTTCACCTATTATTCTCTCGAAAAAACTAATCTTCTTAGTTTTAACTTTATATTTCTTAATTATTTTTAATTATTAATTTATTATTATTTTGTTTTCTTAAATATTTTTTATAACTATTTGTTCCAATAAAAATATAGTAAATTAAAATATTAATAGAACCTATTAATACTGATACTAAACCAAAATATAACAATAGGCTAACTTTAAAAGAAGAAAAAGAAAAAATAATTCCTAAAGTAATTAAAAAAAAGCCAGTAAATTGAATAAACTTTCAAGTATTGAATTTAGAGTGTTTTTTTGACATAATTTTGCTCCTAATAATATATTTTGTATAATTATATCATTTTCACAAAAAAAACAAAATTTTTAATTATTAAGTAATATTTGTTATAACCTAATAACATGAACAGCAAAACTAATTGCTTCTTCATATTTATTAAAAAGAAAAAATAGACGTTTATTTTGAAAGTTAATTTCAATACCAATATATTTTTGTTTATTTTTTATATAATTATTTTTTTCTCAAAAAAATGTAATACTTTTAACATTAACTAGTGGTATTATTTGTGGTTCAAAAGAATCAATAAAATAAAGATTATTTTGTGAAATTAACAAGTCTATTTGATTTAAAGGTATAAAATCTGATGATTTGATAAGATTAATATCTTTAATTTTATAACGTAAAAATAATTTTTTGGCAGCACTATATTCAGTTTTTAAAAGAATATTTTGGCCAGAAATCTTATTAAGATCTTCAAACTTTCCCAAAATGACTTTGTCACTATAATAAATATCTTCTTTAATTTCTTCTATTGAAACTGGTAATTCTTTAGTATTTATTTTTTTTAATTTTAAGTATTTATATCTTTAGTAATTTTTAATATTTTCTTTTGTTTATTTTTTTTAATTAATAAAATTAATGCAATTAATAAAATCAATATTGTTGTGCATGCAATAATAATTAAAATTATTCATCAATTCATAGTATTATCTCCTTTTTTAATACTGTTATCTAATTATTATCTAATAATTTTATCATTAAAACTATTAAAAATAGTTGACGGTTTATTTGTTAAAATCTCACCTGCTACTCTATACCTTAAATTAGGCAAGTTTATATTATGATAATCGTTAATTGGTTGTTCATTACTTAAATTACAACTTGTAGCTACTAAAGGCCCTGTTAATTTAATTAATTTTTGAATAAAATGTGAAGCACTAACTCTAATTGCTATTGTCTTTTTATTTATTCAATATGATGTGTTTAAACTAGGTTGTTTTAAAACTATAATAGTAACTTTACCAGCACTAAAATTATTTATTAAAAATGATTGTAATTGATCATTAATTATGCCAATGTTTTTAGCTTGTTCTCAACTAGCAACTAAAATTGGTAATTCTTTAGTATAATCACGTTTTTTAATTTGATAAATTTTATTAATAGCTTTGTCATCATTAAATTTACAAACAAGACCATAAATTGTATCTGTTGGTAAAGCAACCACTTCGCCATTAGCGATGATTTGACTAATTTCTTTAATTTGATTTTGCTGTAAAGTTATCATGAAAACACCACTATAAAATTTTAACTAAATTATACACCTATTATTTTAAATATAATAGTTGTTTGAAATGGCAACCCTTTTTAGGACTATTTTTTGGTAGACATTTTTTCTTGATATTTAATGGGAGTTAAGTAGTTTAAAGTGCTGTGGATTCTTATATTGTTATATCAATTGATATAATCAAATAATTCTAATTTTAACTGTATTAATGATGTAAATTTTTTGTCATTAATAAATTCAGTCTTGAAAGTTTTAAAAGTTGCTTCAGCAACAGCATTGTCATAAGGACAACCTTTTTTACTTAAAGAGCGGGTAATATTGAATGCTAATAAAAGTTTGTTAATAATTTTATTATTAAATTCGTTACCTCGATCGCTATGAAATATTTGCATATCTTTTAAACAGCGATTTGATTGCATAAATGCTTGATATACCAATGATGCATCTTTTTTAGTACCTACACTATGTCCAACAATTTCGCGGTTAAATAGGTCTATTAATAAGCAAATATAGTTTCATTTACCATTAACTTCAACATAACTAAGATCACTGACAATCACCTCATTTTTAATTCTATTATTAAAGTTTCTATTAACAATATTAGTGATTTGTTCATTATTTACTTTATTACGATGATTTTTAAATGATAATTTAGTGTATTTTGACATTAAATTATGTTTATCCATAATTTTTTTAATTTTTCTTCTTGATAAATAAATTTCTTGTTTTTCTAGTATGACTTTTAATCTTCTTGTTCCATAAACACATTTATTTTCTTTAAAAGCACTAATAACAGCTTGATCATAAATATTATTTTTGATTTTATCTTCTTTTTTCTTTAAATTAAAATAATATGTTGATTTAGAAATTTTTAAAAAACGACACATTGGGCGAATCTTATATTTTCATTTATTATTTGCAATAATCTCTACTTTCTGCCTATTATTAGTGCTGCTTGCTTTAGGCATCAGTCACTTAAGTTTACCAATTAATATTTTCAATCTGTAATATAATTAAAAATAATTAATACAGAAGGAGAAATTATGAATTATAAAGTTTATTCAAAAGAAACAAAATTAGCCGTTGTTAATGAGTATTTAGTTGATAAAAAACTAAAAATACATGAAATTCAAGTCAAATATAAATTATCAACTCCAGTATTAATTTATAATTGGGTTAACCAATATCAAATTAAAGGTGAAAATGCATTCACCAAAATTTCTAAATCCCAAACTTCTCACAGGATCGATAAGAAAGATATTGAAATTAAACTATTAAACAAAGAAATTGATAAACTTAGAAAACAAGCTTTAAAAGATGAGGTTGAAAAAGAACTTTTAAAGGAGCAATTAGCCTGTGAAAAGAAATTAACAAGGGGAAAAAATAGTAAATTATTAAAATATAAGTGTTTTTTAATAGTAGAAAAATATAAGCAAAAAGGTCATCAATTAAATAAAATTATTGTTTACATAGCTATTAGCAAAACAGCATACTATTTATGAGTAAAAAAAGGTAAAAAGCAATATCAATCAAAAATTAATGATAATTTGATACAAGCAATAAACAAAATAGTTCTCATTAAAAATGAAAAAAAGTACATTAATATCACTAGTTTTGAAAAAGTAAGATTAGAGTTAAAAATAAAAAATAAAGGTTTTAAATGCAGTAAAACAAGCATAAAACAAATATTAAAAGATAATAATATTAAATTATTATTAGAACCTAAATCAACAAATAGAGTAGTAGAAAATAGTGATTTAAAAAATAATAAAGATTTATTAAAACGTAATTTTTCAAGTAATAACTTTCTTGAAAAAGTTGGTATGGATGGCACATGATTTAAAAATATAATTATTGGTGATAAAAAAACAAAATTATTAGTTGTTTTTGCTACTGATATGTACAGTAATTCAATTGTTGGCTGAAAAATAAACAAAAGTGAAAATGCCAAAACTGTGTTAAATGTGGTTAATCAAATAGAATTAGCGAGTGCTAAACAATGTAATTTTACGACTATTCAATCAGATTTAGGTTCTGCTAATACAAGCGAAATTGTTAGTAAAGTTTTTAATACAAGTACTAATCTAATTCATTCAAAAAGTCTATCAGGTTTTAAAGGTAATCAAGTTAGTGAATGTTTAAATCGTTGAATTAAAAGAGATTTTAAAATGATGTTTGGTAGCACTTTTGAAAGTATGGAAAGTTTTAATAAAATATTAGAAAAATTTGTTAGATATTGAAACAATGATAGAATAGTTATTAGATTGAAAATGCCTCCAAATCAATTTGTACAGATTTGAAGACAAGAAAGTAAACTTATCTAACCAATGCCAAATACTAGTTTACAAATGGTTGTTTTTTCCTTTATTTCAATTTTATTAAAAAGATTCTAAACAGGTTCTAAGCAAAGTATTTATTGCTATTATTTCATTGTCACCATTAATTACAAAACACTCTTGCTTTCTGGAAATATTACAATTACTAATTTTTATTAACATTGTATTAATAAAAGTAATATTTCTTTGTAAAGTTCGAAATGTAAGATTAAATTTTTCCATTAGAAATGCTATATTAACCGAACAAGAATACTGAAAATATTTTAATATTTCAATGATACGCCACATTAAAACTGCCCCCATTATCCTAATTGAAAGATTAAATGAGATTTTCCTTTTCAAAAAATAAAATAGTCACCTTTTGAGTGACAAAATTATTGTTCTTAAATTATTTTTATATGTTATAATGTTTGCCAAATAAATAGCATTCTTCATTTATTATTAATATCTTTAATAAATTTGTAATTATATTGTGGTAAATACTTTTTAATAAGAATAGTTAGTGCTTCTTTTTGATCAAAACCAAATTCAAATGCTAATAAAAAAGATTCTTCTAAAACTGCATGACATTGTTGAAAAATTACTTCGTAAAAATATAATCCTTTATGATGAGCAAATAAAGCTAATTTTGGTTCATATTGTAAATTATGTTTTGAAAAAGTATTTGCTGTCTCATCAATATATGGTGGATTTGAAACAATAATATTAAATTTATGATTTTTAAGATTTGTAAATATATCGCTTTCAACAAAATTAATATTTTTTAGGTTAAAATTATCATTATTAATCTTAGCAATAGTTAATGCGTCTTTGCTAATATCACTTGCTACTATATTTCAATTAGGTTTCTTTAACGCTAAACTAATAGCAATAGCACCACTGCCTGTACCTAAATCTAATACTTTTAAATTATCATTATTAAAAATGTTTTGCGCATAGACAAAAACATTTTTAACTAGTTCTTCAGTTTCATTACGAGGAATTAATACTCTATTATCAACAACAAACTTATGATCAAGAAATCATTGATAACCAACAATATACTGTAAAGGGTAGCCAGCAACAAATTTTTTAACTAGTTGTAAATATGATTCTAAAAAATCTATTGCTATTGTTTGACTAAGATTTGCATATAATCAAGATAAATCTTTATTAATAAGTTTTAATAAAATTATCTTATTAATTTGTTCATTTTTTTTATTATTTTTTTTTGCTAATAAAAGATAATCTTTATAAGTCATTAATTTATACTCCAAAATAAATATTTTATTAAAAATTGACAGATGAATTATTATTTCTTGAAGTTTTTTTTATTAAATTATTAACAACCAGAATTAAAACAATAATACTAAAAATAAATAAAAAACTAATTGTTAATAAACAAATAATTGGAAAAAGAATAATGTAACTACAAATACTAATAATAAAACCAAAATTATTAATATTATTACCATTAATATTTCGTAAAAATTCTAAATTTTTTCATAATAAATAATGAAAAATTAAACTAGATGCACTAGCAAATCATAATGTTAAAACTAAAAATAAAATGTGAATAATACCACTACTAAAAGTTAATGTAATAAATGTTCCTAATGCCGCATATAAAAAAATAACTGATATTAAAAACAAAATTTTTGTTCTAGAGTCTAAAATCTTAAAATCCATAATAATTTCTTCCTTTTTTACTTTAATACTGTAATATTTTCATCAATATTTTCTAATTTTTCTTTTTGTTCATTACTAATTAAAGCAATAATAATTTCATCAATATTACCTTCCATAATACGATCTAACTTTAATAAAGATAATCCAATTCGATGATCAGTTACTCTATTTTGTGGATAATTGTATGTTCTAATTTTTTCTGAACGATCACCACTACCAACAGCTGTTTTTCTTAAATTACCAATTCTTCCCTGTTCTTCTTCAACTTTTTTTTCATAAAGTTTAGCTCTTAATACCCGCATTGCTTTATCTTTATTATCATGTTGACTTCGTCCGTCCTGTGAAGTTACAACAACACCTGTTGGAATATGAGTAATTCTAATTGCTGAATCAGTAGTATTAACATGTTGACCACCAGCACCACTAGAACGATAAGTATCAATTCTTAAATCCAAATTATTTATTTTAATTTCAACTTCATTAACTTCTGGCAATACAGCAACCGTTGCAATTGAAGTATGAACTCGTCCTTGTGATTCGGTTTTTGGAACTCTCTGAACACGATGTCCACCAGCTTCAAATTTTAATTTAGCAAATACATGTTTACCTTTAATCATAAAAGCAATATAACTAAATCCACCATTTATTGCTTCTTTTGCTTCAATAGTTTCAATTTTTCATCGTTGAATTTCACAATACTTACTATATATACGATATAAATCACCAGCAAAAATATTTGCTTCATCGCCACCAACAGCTCCTCTAATTTCAATAATAACATTTTTATCATCATTTATATCTTTAGGAATTAGTGTTAGTTTTAATTCATTTTCTGCTTTTTCTAATTCTATTTCATTTGCTTTAATATCTATTTTATACATTTCACAAAGTTCTTGATCCTGTTCGGTTGCTAATGCCTTTTTTGCTTCAATAATTTCTTTGTTAATTTTTTCATATTTTCAATATTGTTCAATAATTGGTTCTAATCTACTATGTTCTTTTGTTAATTCAGTATATTTATCACGAGTAATTAATTCGGGATTTTCTAATTGTTTTTCAATTTCACTATATTTTTTAGTAAGTTGCATTAATTGTTCTAATATTTTTTCATTCATAATATAACACCTGATTTATCTATTCTGATTATTTGTTAAGACACGATGATGACTACGACATCGAGCTTCATATTGTTCTTGTGCACCAATTAAAATAATTTCATCATCATATCTAGCTTCTCGGCCATTAATAATGCGTTGTGTTCTTGTTGCTGCTTTACCACATTTTACACAAACAGCATCTAATTTAGTTACAAACTCTGCTAAAGCTAATAATTCTTTAGTAACAGGAAATGGTTCACCACGAAAATCTTGATCTAAGCCAGCAACAATAACTTGCTTATTTTGATTTGCTAATGTTTTAATCACTTCAATAATTGATGGTTTAAAAAATTGTACTTCATCAATTGCAACTGCTTCTATTTCTTTATCTACATGTTTTAATATTTGCATTGGATCATCAATTACTATCGCTGTGATAGATACTCCTTTATGACTTACTACTTTTTTAGCATCATAACGAATATCAACCTTGGGTTTAAAAACTAGCACTTTGCGTTTAGCATACTGTAAACGATTTATACGTCGCATAAACTCTTCTGTTTTTCCAGCAAACATACAACCAGTAATTACTTCAATTCATCCCTCATTATAACGACTATACATTTATATCCAACTCCATCTCTAATTTTAATTCTTTGTTAATTCTGGTGATTTACTTGCAATGTTATCTAAACTATCAATCAATTTTTCAACTTCATTAATATTTTGTAAATATGTACCAGCTGCTGTTTGATGACCACCACCACCAAACTTTGCAATAGCATCATTAATTATTCATCTTGCACTACGAACACTAACTTTAATTTTACTATTCATTTGATCATAAGCAGCAATTAATCAAACTTTAATACCATCAATATTTGACATTACATTAACTTGGCTAGTTAAATCTTCTCTACTTAAAACAACTTCGCCTTTAATATTTAATATTTTATTTTGACTAATAATTTTTGCTTGTAAGTCAGTAATTATTTTATCGTTAAATATTATATAAGCAACACCATTATCAGTAATTTTAAAATTTGATAATATATATCCTTTCAATCTTGTGATTTTTAAATTTTGAATATATAAACTTTGATATAAATCTAATAAATTAAAATTTTTTTTAACTAAAAAACTAGCAACCTGAAAAGTTTCTTCATTAACAGACCGATACAAAAATCTACCAGAATCAGTAACTAAACCAAGAAATAAATTTCTAGCTGCTAAAGCAGAAACTTTTAAATTCAATACTTGTGCTCATTTTGCCACTACTTGGCAAGCAGCAGAAGCCTTTTCTTCAATTAAATCAATATCACCATATTTATCAACAATTGGATGATGATCAATTTTAATTATCTTTTTTCCTTCTTCTCAAAATTCACCACTAATTCGTTCGCGATTGGCTGTATCAGTGACTATTACTAGTGCATTTTTATAATCTTCTTTTTTAACAAAAGTTGGTTGTGGAAAGAATGACGCCATATATTCATTTGTTTCACCTGGAACAAGTACTTTTTTATTTTCAAAATTATCTTCAATAATTTTTTTTAACCCTCATTGTGAACCCAAAGCATCTCCATCAGGATTAATATGACGATGAATAATAATTGGATTACTGATTTTTATTAATTCATAAATTGCTTGTGCTTCTTTTTTAAACTTATTCATATTATATATCCTTTCTATCATGTACCAATTAATTGTTTTGTTTCATCATCAAAAACAAAAATTGAATTTTTAGTAATACTAATTCAACCAACAGTTGCCACTTCTAAATTATCATTATTATTTGTTAAAACTTCAAATTGTTCTGATTTAGTAGTTTCAACCAATAAATATGCTTTTTTATCATTAACCTTAGTAATATTTTTAATAACACAATTAATAATAATTGAATTTTTAAAAAAAGTAAATCGCGGTTTCTTTGCACTAAACAAAATAGCATTTGATTTAAAAGCAATAAAAGCAATAGTAGAAGCGGTTTTAAAATCAAACTTACCTAAATTTACATTATAAAAATATAAATTATGAGCATTTCATTCTCCCTTTGCAATATTAATATGCTGTTCATTTATTTCTTTCAATAAATTTAAAGATAATGGTTTATCAGTGATTTCACTAACATTTCCTTGTTGAATAATTATTTCATTTTCAATAACAGTAACATTAGTCGCTAATAAATTAATATCAACTTGATTATTAGTTGTAAAAATAATAATTATTTTCAAAAATTTTTGTAACTTTTTAATTCAATTTGCTAATTGTTCTTTATTATCAACATTTAAAAGTTCAAATGGGTTATGTAAAATTAAAATTTTAGTAGGTACAATTAATTGTTGAATGATTTTTATTATTTGTCGCTCTACTATTGTTAATTGTGTTAAACGTAGTGACAATAAATGACTTATATCTAAATGTTTAAATATCATAACAATATTTTCACTAATTAAATCACGGACATCAATTAACTGTGAATATAAAGTTTGTAATTGCTGTTGATATGTTTCTTTATCTTGTAACTGTGGATTTTTTAAAATTTTATCATGATAAATTTTAATTTCATATTTAATATTTTTTAAAAGTAAATGCATTTCATCTGGTAAAAGTTGCATTGCCACAAAATCTTGTTTCATATTAAATTTAATTCTTTGTACTTCTGCTAAGTCAATTCATTGGTCTAAAATTTGATCAATTTGACTACGAGTACATTTTATTTGTTGATATGAAACTAAATGATTAAGTTCACTATTAAAATTTTGATTATGATTGTTACAAGTTTTTAACGTAGTTCTAATTTCACTTCTAGTAGTACTAATCTCTCTATTTAAATAATTATTTATTTCTTTAATAACAAAACTAATTTCTCGTAGTTGAAACTCCCATTTTCTTTCTTTTGGTGGCTTACATCCACAAAAACATGGTCCCACTAAACTTTCCAAACTAGAAATACGATCTTGCAAAGATTGTAAAAATAATAAGTTATTATTTGCAATAATATTTTTTTCTTCGGCAGTGAATTTTTTAATTAGAATATCTGTTATTTTTTCACTTCCAGCAAAATTAAATTTCTCTTGAGCAAAGTTTTTATGAAAATGATTAATTTGATATTGATATTCTTTAATAAAATTATTACGAGTGCTTTGTGTTTCATAAATAAAATTTTTAATAATATTAATTAATTTTTCTTTAAAATAACCACTGTCTAAATTTAAACCTGTATTTTTTAAGTTTTCAATATCAGTCTTAATTTTTTGATTAATATTACTTATTTCTTGTAAAAAAGGTTTATTAGTAATTGCTGTTCTTGCTAAGTTACGTTGAATACTAAATAATTTATTTCAACTCTGTAAATGCATACTAACATAAGCCATTTTTCGTTCAAAACCAATACTATTATAAGTAACATCAATATCATCAATTAAAATTTTACCCTCCATAATAGCAGAAGAACCTGCTAGAGCATTAATTAATTTTTCAATATTATCTTCATCATTACTAAAAATTGCCAAGCAACTAGGATATTTTCCTTCAAAACTTCAATCTTTTACGGCCTTTTCAACGGATAAATTAATAATACTAAAATTAAAGTTACTAGTTTCATCAGTATTATATCTAATACCTTTACTTACTACTAATTTATTAAATTCAAATGATTTTTCCATAAAACCATTCCCTACCTTAAAGTTTTTTTATTTCATATACTATTAAAATTATATTCTATATTTATTGGGTTGTATACATACAATATTTTAACTTATTTAATGTTAAATATCTCTGTAAATAATTTTATTTTTAGAGTATAAAAAAAGAAACTATTATTAGTTTCTAGTTTAATTAAAATTATTTTTTAACTTGTTTACTATCAGTTAATTTTAGAACATCTTTTGCTGTTTCTAATACAATAGTTTTAGTATTTTGTGGTTTTGCTTTGTTTATTTCAACAGTTTTTGATTTTGTTTCAACTTGTTTGCTTGCTTTTGTATTAAAGCGTTCAACTCTTCCCTTTGCTGAAACAAATGATTGTTTTCCAGTATAAAATGGATGACAATTTGAACATGTATCAACACGGATTTCTTTACCCTTAGTTGAACCACTTATAAAATTATTGCTACATGTTATACATGTTACTTTAGTTTGAAAATAATCTGGATGGATGCTTGCTTTTTCCATGGTTTCACCTCACTTATAAAATTACTATTAATAAAAAGTACTTAAAAATAATATCATTAACAATATAAAAAAGCAAATAAATATTAATGATAGATAGAGATTTTATTTTGGTAGATTATGTTGTAAAAATGTGTTCTAGTTCAATTAATTAGATATCATGAACTTTATTTTTTTTAAATTATATATTCTATTGAAATCTAAAACTTAAAAATTGTTTTTATATGAATAAAAAAATATTATTTACCTAATTGATACATTTTCAGTTAATTAAATACAATAAACACATTATTCAAAATATTTACTTTCAGTAATTAAAGATAAAATTTTAATTTGTAAATGATTAGTAATTCTTTGATATTTTTTAATACCTAATGCTAAATTAGAATGGTAAACTAACAATATTTATATTTTTCCCAATGCTTGTATAGACACCAAAGATATTATTAATTTTCCTTGTTCTTGTACCATAAAGGATATAAACTTTATTTTTTCTTCATTTTGAATGGAATGTTTCTTTATCTTCATATTCAACTTTTAAATATTCTAATGCTCTTTTAAAAACATCAACTAATTTTAGTGATAAAAACAATACTAATTTGTTCTTGCATTAATACAATGCCCCTGTTCTATCTTGAATAAACTAATAATTAATACTACATTAATTTTACTAAGTAAATAAAAAATACCCCACTTAAAGGTTTAACTCTAAGCGGAGTATTTTTTTAACGGACTTCTCCCCACATGTACTTGTGGAGGGAACAATGAAACTGAATGAGTTCAACAATGCTTTTCAAACTGAACAGCAATGTCTTGCATATATAGCAAATTTGAAAGAAAACAAATGTATTAGGTGTTCTAGTTTTAATTTGAATACTTCTGATTTAAAAAGAATAAGATGTTTAAAATGTAATCAAACATTTAGTATTCTCACCGGTACCATATTTTCAAGGTCACAAACATCTTTAAGATCATGATTTTACCTCATCTTTATATGAATAAACACCAAACATGGAATTCCGTTAACTGATGTTTCAAAAGAATTGGGAGTAACCTTAAAAACAGCATGGAGAATGGGTCATAAAATTAGAACACGTATTGCAAAACAAGAACCTCAATTTATTGTTGAAGGCACAGTGCAAATTGATGAAATGTATCTTTCACATATGGCTTTTAAAAAACAAGGAAGATCCTTGAAAAATAAAACATTGATTGTTGGCATTTATGAAAAAACAACTAATAATTTAATTGTGAAAGTATTGAAAAATGCAAAGAGTACAAGTCTTTTGAATTTTGCAAGAAGCCACATTTCTTCAAAATGTCATGTATATACTGATGATTAAAAAGGATATTGCGATTTCAAATTGGTTTTCCCAAAACATAAAACGGTTAACCATCTTGATGGTTATGTTTCAAAAACTGCTGTAAATACCAATCAAATTGAATCAGTTTGAAAACATATAAGAAGAACATTTAAAACACATATCAAAGTTGCAAAACATCATGTTTATTTATATGCCAAAGAAGCTGCATATAAATTCAACAAGATACCTAGTTTTGAAATTGTAATGCTATGTTTAATTTAAAAATGTGGGGAGAAGTCCGTAGATACGCTTTTCTCAGCATTTATGTGATAAAATTAAAAAATAGTACATAAAGGGAGAAAAGCGAATTTAATTTATTAACTTCTTTTAAAAAAACCTAAAATTAAATTTTAGGTTTTTTTATTATTTTTATCCTGTATAATTTTCAAACTTACCTCATTTTGGAATAAAAACAGTTACTACTTTTCCTGTCGGACCGTTTCGATGTTTAGAAATAAGAATTTCAGCAAGATTGCTTTCTTGTGAACTTGTTGTTTCTTCACTATTTTTTTCCTTATAATAATCATCACGATATAAAAACATAATTACATCAGCATCTTGTTCAATAGCCCCTGATTCACGTAAATCAGACATTAAAGGGCGCTTTTCTTCACGTCTTTCCACCAATCTTGATAATTGTGATAAACAAACAATTGGTACTCTTAATTCTCTTGCCAAAATTTTTAAACTACGAGAAATATTTGAAACTTCTTGTTGACGTGATTCACTATCTCTACCAGTTAATAACTGTAAATAATCAATAATTACTAACTTAATGCTATTTTCACGACTTAATTTTCTTAATTTGGTTTGCAACTCTAAAACTCTTAAACCAGGTGTATCATCAATAATAATTCTTTTTTGTTTTAATTGCTCAGCAGTAGCACTAATACGATTTCAATCAGCCTGTGTAAATTTAGACTTATTACGTAAACGATTAGCATCAAAATGTCCTTGACAAGAAATCATTCTTGTAATTAATTGATCTTTCGGCATTTCTAATGAAAAAATAACAACAACATCGTTTTTATTATCTTTTTCATCAGCAGCATTTAAAGCAAAATTAAGTGCTAAGGCGGTTTTACCCATTGAAGGTCTAGCTGCTAAAATAATTAAGTCACCTCGCTGAAAACCACTAGTAATCATATCCAAATTGTTAATACCTGAACTTGTACCAGTAATATTAACTGTTGATTTTTGTAGTTGTTCAATTTTAGTTACCACATCATCAATGTGTTCACTAATTGGTAACATTTCTTCATGATTACGTTCACTACTTACTTGTACAATTTGAGCCTCAGCAGCAATTAAAACTTCATTAATTGACTTTTCACTTTGTAACTCTTTACCAATATTTTTTAAAGCATTTTCTAATTGTCGTTTAGTAGTTCTTTCAATCAAAATATCAATGTGTTCTTTTAAATTAGCATCAGTAATATATTGAGCCACTAAAGAAGATAAATATTCAATTCCACCAATTTTATCCAAATTATTTTGCTTAACTAATTCTTCGGCAATAGTTATTACATCAACACCAGAATTATTTTTATAAAGATTGGTAATTGTTTTAAAAATAATTTGATTAGAATTAATTGTAAAATCATGTGGTGCCAATAAATTTAATGCACTTTCACATGCTGGTGATGATTGAATCATCGCACTTAAAACATTAATTTCTGCATTATTTATATATTGACCATTGTTAGACATAATTATTCTCCTAAAACTTCAACCTTTAATTGTGCAATAATTGCAACATCTAATTTAATATTAATGTTAGTTATACCTAATTCATTAATAGGATTAAATTTAACAAATTTATGTTTATCAATTTTAATGTTATATTTTTGCACTAGTTGTTCACAAATTTGTTTTGAAGAAATAGCACCAAAAACTTTACCATTATTACTTTTTAATTTAAATTGTAAAGTAATTAAATCTAATTGTTCTTTAATTTTTTGTAAATCTTCTAATTCCATTTCTCGTTGTATTTTTTTATTTTCAATTACTTTTTGATTAATTTTTAATGCTTCTGATGTAGCAATTACCGCTAATTTTCTAGGTAGCAAATAATTTTTACCATAACCACCACTAACATTAACAACTTCACCTCTTTTACCATAATTTTTAACATCCGTTAAAAGGACAACTTTCATTGTAAACATCTCACTTTCTATTTTAATAATTTTTAATATCTTTCAGTAGTAGCACTCTCACTTTGATATACGCCACTTTCAATTAATTTTACCAATTCATCATACAATGCTCTAATTCCCAATTTACTACTTTGGACAGCAGCAGCACTAAAGTGACCACCACCACCTAAGTTTTCACAAATAATTTGAACGTTTATTTCACCGTTGCTTCGTGCTGATAAACAAGCACGTCCTTGACGATCATAAGCAATAGTAAATGATGCTTTACAATCACGTAAGTCTAACAACATTTCTGAAATTTGGGCTAAATATGAAGTATGTACCTCTAAGTTTTCATCACCAACAGCAACTAAAAATCCTTTTTTAATTTCTTGGGCGTGACTAATTAAAGCAAATTTATCAATTAGTTCATTTAAACTATTTTTCAATAATCCTTTAACTTTAGAAGGAGAAGCCCCTCAATCAGTTAATAATCCACAGGCTTCAAAAGTTCTTCTTGTTGTTCGTACTTGGAAATTATTAGTGTCAATTAAAATACCCGCAAACATTATATTTCATAAAAATTCTGATTCAATATTATTAAAATCATTATAATAAATAATTTCTGTCATTGCTTCAGCTGTTGAAGAAGTTCCTGCATCAATATAAGAAGTAATAGTACTACTAATTGATTCATCAGAAACACGATGATGATCAATAACAATAATTTTTACAGCTTTGCTTAATAAATCAGGACTATCAACGCGTTGTGGATTATGAGTATCAACAACAATTAATAAAGTATTTGCATGAAGAAATTTAAGTGCTTGTTTACCAGTAATAAAATTACGACTAATATAACTTTCAGGAACAAGTTCATGAAGAATTTTTAATGTTTTTTCATCAACTTCATTTTGATTAATAACATAATGAGCACTTTTATTTAAACTTTTAGCAATTTCAATAATAGCTGTTCCTGAAGAAATACTATCAAAATCAGCAGCTGCATGTCCCATAACTAAAATGTTTTCTGCTAATTTTATTTCATTATATAATGATTGTGCAAACATTCTAATATTAATTTTAGATTCTGATTGTTTTGCTTCAATAGTACCTCCAATAAAAACTGTATTACCACCAAATTCACGAATAACTACTTGATCACCACCACGATAAACTGCTAACTCTTTACTTTCAATAGCCAAATCATATAGATCTTTACTAATAGCATTACCATAAGAGAAACCAGCAGATAACGTAATATCTGCTTTAAATTTTTTAACACCTTCTCGAATATTTTTAATAAGTGGAAAGTTATCATTTCTTGCTTTATTAAATTCATTTTGATAAAGTAAAATATTGTAACCATCTTCAATATTACCTAATAATAAACCTGAATAATTATTAGCAAAATCATTTAATTCAGTTTTAATAAATGCTTCAACACGAATTTGATTCTCAACTCTTAATTTTTGTAGAGAATTATAAAAATTATCAATACTAATTACACCAAAAACTAATTTTTCTTGCTGTAATTTATTATATAAAAAATGATATTTAGTTGTTTCTTGTAACAAAATTGTTCTAGTTTGTACTAAATAAATAGCATCATAAAGCATATCTTCAATTTTAAGTGTAATTTGAGTAATATTATTACTAATTAATTGTTCTAAATCTCTTGATAGTTTAACAATTGATTTTCCAATTAATCTACCTAAACCTTTATCTTCTAAAAATTCACTTACTCACATAATTGATAAATCATTATCTAAAACAATCATACCAACGCTACCAAAAGTTAAAGCTTGTGCATTATTTAATTTTATGATTTCAGCTGTGTTAATATAACGATGACGAATTCATAAACTAAATAAAAAAATATAAAGACAAACAATAATAAAATTACCTAAAACTAAACTTAAAATTACAGTAATAGTGACCACTTGTTCTGCTGTCTCAATATTAACAATAAAATAAGTCAAGCCAATTAAAATTTCAACTACTAATCAAACAATCATTATTAAATGATAATTTCTTAACGATTTGAACACTTTGTCACTTCCTTCTAATATTATTAATTATACTATAATACTAATATTAAAAACAGCCATTATCTTTTATGTAATATAATACTATTAAGGTCTTTTTATTTTTATTTTAAACTATTATTTAAAATAAAATATTTTTAAGATAAAAATAAATAAAAAGTTGAGTAAGAATTATAAACTTACTCAACTTTTTTTATCTTGAATATCGTAATAATCCCATGATTTGGGCACGTTTTATATTTTTAGCAATTAAACGTTGATACTTTGGATTAGTACCTGTTGTT
Organism: Spiroplasma endosymbiont of Notiophilus biguttatus; assembly: GCF_964030985.1. Classification (NCBI taxonomy): domain Bacteria; kingdom Bacillati; phylum Mycoplasmatota; class Mollicutes; order Entomoplasmatales; family Spiroplasmataceae; genus Spiroplasma; species Spiroplasma endosymbiont of Notiophilus biguttatus. Next base: position 735,845 of record NZ_OZ034993.1, read on the forward strand.
CTTGCAGGCAAAATTTTGTTATTATTACCCATAAATTTACTTAGTAATTCAATATCTTTATAATCAATATAAGTAATATTATTTTTAGTAATAAAACAAAATTTTCTTCTTGTAAAATTTCTTGGTTTACCAGTGTTCATAATTATCCTCCTTTAACTATTTAAATCTCAAATGATATCTTCTTCATCAAATTCTATATTTTGAATAGCCGCTTCTTTTTCTTGAAGCTGATTAGTATTAGTAAAAGTAATATCAGTACTATAACTAGGACTTTTAAAAGCATCATCTAAATGAATTTTATTCTCATCTCTTGGTTTTGAATAATTAATATTAGTATTATTACCACTACTATCTTTTTTACGATTATCTAAAAAAGTAACAGTTTGTGCAACCACTTCAGTAATATATAGTTCTTTTCCATTCTGATCTGTTGATTTCCTTACTGACAGTCTTCCTGAAACTGAAATTAAAGAACCTTTAACTAAATAATTGGTCATATTTTCAGCAACTTTATTTCAAGACACACATGAAATATAATCAGCTTGATTTTGAATATTATTAACTGCAAGTGTAAAAAAAGTAAAAGATTTTCCTGTTGAAGTTTGATGTAACTTTAAATCACGAGTGATTCTACCAATTAATGTAACAATATTCATTTTTTATCCTCACTTTTAACTTAGATTTTATTAATCTTTTTGTTCAGTATTCGATACATTATTATTAGTATTTGTTTTTGAATTTTGGTAATTAGTTTTTGTACGATAAGATGATTCAGTACCAGCGATTGGTCTTGGTTTTCTTTCACCATTTTCATCACGATTATAAGAAGGACGATTTCCTGGTCTTGTTGGTCGAGAAAAAGAACTAGATTCTACTTGGCGTTTTGGTTTAAACTTATTAATTTTTTCACTATCTAAATTAATAACCAAAAAGCGCATTACATCTAATTGTCTTTGTTTATTTAAAACTACACGATTAAAGTTAGCAATGTTTTCTGGTAAAGTTAGCACTTCAATAATAAAATAATGACCCTTAACTTTTTTGTTAATAGGATAAGCAAATTGACGAATAGAATCTTGTTCTTTAGTAATTTTTCCAGCATTTTTAGTTAAAATTTCACAAAATTCTTTTTTAATTAATTGTGCTTTTTCTTGATTTTGATCATCAACGATGTACATAATTTCATAATTATGCTTTTGTTTTAAATCTTCCAATGTTCGAAGACCTCCTTTTGGGCATATGGCTCTGATGAGCAAGGAGTAAATATATTAAGTTTGATTTTTAAATATTTGACTCATACAATATTATAACGTAATTACCTTTAAAGTAAAGGAAAAATAACAATAATTATTAATATAACATGAGAAAAAATGACTAAATAAAAATTTGATTTCAATAAGAAATTTTATTTTATATAATCAATTATTTTTTGCACTATTTCCTTATGAGTTAAATCATTAGTGTCAATTACTAAAAAATTAAAGTTATTTTTTTCTTTTTCATATCACTGTTCATATTTTTTATTTAATAAACTTCAGTATTCATGAGGTACATGTTTTTCTGATTCACGACCACGAAGGTTTATGCGTTCAATTGTGTTTTCAAGATTTGCTTTTAAATATACAATTAAATCGGGCTTAATTTGTGGATCAAAATAAAGTGATGAAATAATAACATTATTATAAAAATTTAAATACACTTCATAATCCCTATCATTCATATTGTTTTGAGCTTTTAATACTTCAACAAAAATAGGATCTTCTAAAATACTGCGATCAAAAATAACATTCTTAAAATTTTGTGCTTCTTTTAATTGTTTACTTCGTGCCATCAACATAAATACTTGCATTTTAAAAGCATATTCTAAAGGATTTTGATAAAAATCATCTAAATAGGGATTACTAGTAACTGGTTCGTCCATAATTTTATATTTTAATAATTTTGCTAATTCTCTACTAATAGTGCTCTTACCAACACCAACTACACCAGATAATACAATTTTCATTTTTTGCCTCCCATAGTATATGATTACAATTAATTTATCTTAATATATAAATTTTCTCCCTCCAAATAAAAAAATCTTAAAAAATATTTAATAAATTAAATTTTACTTTTACTAAAACTCGTTCCTTATATTTTCAAAGATTAACGTAATATCAATTGCATTTTTGAGATTATTGATAATACACTTTCTTGATTCTATATACCCTTTAATAACTATATTTATCATAACATAAAATTTATTGATAAGGATACTACTACTTTTTAATACCTAAAGAGTTATCAAATAAATCAAATTCATATATTTATAAACTAAATTTTAAAAATAAAAGAGAAGTAAACTACAAACTAAATTACATTAATATAAACAGTAATCAAATTAATTATTATATTTTCTTTCAAACTTGCTTGTTGCTTATTTAATTTAAATATACAAGAACTATTTCCCTTTCCATTCTTGATTCATACAAATTACAATCACAGTATACATCATTTTTTATTTTATAATTTTGCTGATTTTGATTTAGAACTACTTCTTGAAAACTGATTATCAACATTTATTTTTTGTCTTTCAAATTCATTTGAGTATACAAAATTATTAATATATTTTATATTGTAATTAAAATCTTCTTTAACAAAATTATTAGTATAAAAATTTTCATCATTTACTTTACACTTTGAACAATCTTTAGAAACAACAATTTCTTTCCAAATATTCTCTTTAAATAATTTAATTTCTTCACGATTTTCAATTTCTTTGTCTTGCAATTTTTTAATTTTTTCTTCCAATTCTTTTATTTTTTCTGCAACTAATTCTTCACTTGTAAATATTTTTTCACCTGTTATTAATTCTTTAATATCAATAATAACAGCATCAAAATATGAAAAAGCAGTTTTGTCTAAAATAATACCAAACCCTATACTTGCTAAACCTCAAGAAAGATAATTTTTAAATTGTTTAAGGAATTCTCAAAAACTATTAAATCTATCACTAGTCATTTCATTTTCAATATAAGCTGTAAATAAGGCTCCCACACAACATAAACAACCTAATTTAAAACCGTGTATGATTAACTTTTTCAAAGCATTTTTTCTAATACTTGAAAAAGTAGTTGCTATATTTTCGTTTGAATTTACATTTTCAATATCACCATTAATTGATTGATAATTTTGAATAGGCATATTTAAATATCCTCCTTTAACATAAAAAAAATCATTACTTTAAAAACCAAGTAATAAGTTAAACAAAAAAACTTTAATATAAAATTGTAGAGTTATAATATCATATTTAAAATAAAAAGAAACTATTATTTGAAAATAATAGTTTTTACATAAAAATATATTTTACTTATTAATTAGACTTACTGCATAACTAGTTAACTTTTTATTTTTTTGTTATTATTAAAATAAAATTTGAATAGTTAAGGATAAACTTTATGACATATTTTGAATTAAAAGATAAATCTGATCAATATTTTCGTAAAATAGTGGGTATTAATAAACTCGTTTTTAACGAAATTTTAAATATTTTATTAGAACATCAAAAACTCAAAACTACTATTGGTGGAAGGCCATATAAAATGTCAATAGAAGATCGACTAGTAATGAGTTTAAGATATTTATATGAAAATCGTACATATCATAGTATTGGTGCTGAGTATGGTATGGTTGATACTACTGCTTTACGAAATATTCGTTCAATTGAAGATATTTTAATAAAGAATAATAAGTTTAATAATTTAACAAATAAAAATATTTTTTTAAAAAGAAGAATTAAAAAATAAAATTTTGATAATTGATGTAACAGAGGTAGAAACAGAACGACCAAAATATAACCAAAAAGATTGATTTTCTGGTAAAAAATGAATGCATACTGTTAAGTTTCAAACCGTAATTAATGCAAATACTAATGAAATTTTAAATATTTTTTCTGATATTGGTAAAAATCATGATTTTAAAACTTTTAAGAATTCAAAGTTAAAGTTTTTACCAGAAACTATAATTCTTGCAGATAAAGGTTATCAAGGTTTACAAAAAATTCATGCTAATACATTTTTACCCATTAAAATTAGCAAAAATAATCCTAAAACAAATAAAACCAAAATCTTTAATAAGATTATTAATAAAACTCGTAGAAAAATTGAACATGTTTTTGCATTTTTAAAATGTTTTAAGATTATTGGTTATAAATTTAGAAAAGCCAGAAAACGAATATTTTTAAGATTTAATTTAATTGAGGATTTTATAATTTATCATTAAAACTTAAAAACGTTATGCAGTAAGTCTAATGAAAATAGTTAAAGAAAATGTTGATATTAACAATTCTATTCTTTTTACTGATGAATATCGTGGATATTATAAAATGAATAAAATTTTACCACATGAACAAGTTAATCACAAAAAATATTTTTCTTATAATGGTATTCATACAAATACAATAGAAAGTTTTTGAGCAATATTAAAAAGAGGTTTTATCGGCCAATTTCATTGAGTTTCAAAAAAATGACTCCAATCTTATTTAAATGAATTTTGTTTTAAATATAATAACCGTAAAGAAAAAATCACATTTAAAAATATCATAATTAAATTATTTATTAAGAATTAAGTGTTAACCAATAAGCGTAAAATTCCGAAAAAATTAGTAAATGAAAAAATAATTTTTAAAAAATTATTAGTTTTGGTTTTTGAGATTGAAATCAAAAAATAACAGTTCAACAAGAAAAATTAGAAAATTGTAAAATTAATAATGAACAATTGATAAAAGTGAAAGAATTAGAAAATGAAAAATTAAAAGAAGAAAAAACTACTGTTTTGATTGAAAAATTAAAGAACGCTTTTCTCCCTTTATGTACTATTTTTTAATTTTATCACATAAATGCTGAGAAAAGCGTATCTACGGACTTCTCCCCACATTTTTAAATTAAACACAGCATTACAATTTCAAAACTAGGTATCTTGTTGAATTTATATGCAGCTTCTTTGGCATATAAATAAACATGATTTTTTGCAACTTTGATATGTGTTTTAAATGTTCTTCTTATATGTTTTCAAACTGATTCAATTTGATTGGTATTTACACCAGTTTTTGAAACATAACCATCTTGATGGTTAACTGTTTTATGTTTTGGGAAAACCAATTTGAAATCGCAATATCCTTTTCAATCATCAGTAGACTTACTGCATAACTAGTTAACTTTTTATTTTTTTGTTATTATTAAAATAAAATTTGAATAGTTAAGGATAAACTTTATGACATATTTTGAATTAAAAGATAAATCTGATCAATATTTTCGTAAAATAGTGGGTATTAATAAACTCGTTTTTAACGAAATTTTAAATATTTTATTAGAACATCAAAAACTCAAAACTACTATTGGTGGAAGGCCATATAAAATGTCAATAGAAGATCGACTAGTAATGAGTTTAAGATATTTATATGAAAATCGTACATATCATAGTATTGGTGCTGAGTATGGTATGGTTGATACTACTGCTTTACGAAATATTCGTTCAATTGAAGATATTTTAATAAAGAATAATAAGTTTAATAATTTAACAAATAAAAATATTTTTTTAAAAAGAAGAATTAAAAAATAAAATTTTGATAATTGATGTAACAGAGGTAGAAACAGAACGACCAAAATATAACCAAAAAGATTGATTTTCTGGTAAAAAATGAATGCATACTGTTAAGTTTCAAACCGTAATTAATGCAAATACTAATGAAATTTTAAATATTTTTTCTGATATTGGTAAAAATCATGATTTTAAAACTTTTAAGAATTCAAAGTTAAAGTTTTTACCAGAAACTATAATTCTTGCAGATAAAGGTTATCAAGGTTTACAAAAAATTCATGCTAATACATTTTTACCCATTAAAATTAGCAAAAATAATCCTAAAACAAATAAAACCAAAATCTTTAATAAGATTATTAATAAAACTCGTAGAAAAATTGAACATGTTTTTGCATTTTTAAAATGTTTTAAGATTATTGGTTATAAATTTAGAAAAGCCAGAAAACGAATATTTTTAAGATTTAATTTAATTGCAGGATTTTATAATTTATCATTAAAACTTAAAAACGTTATGCAGTAAGTCTATTTTAAAAAAAGAAAAAATATTTAACTATAAAATAAATTTAAATTTATAAAAATTTATAATAAACAATTAGACAATGTTTAAAATTAAATTATTTTAATAAAATAAATTATGATATTATTTTAAAGCGTATTATTTTCTGAAATAAATAATAAATTACTAACAATGTAAATTTAGACTTTAAATTTACATTGTTATAATAAGAATAAATTTGTAAAGAGTCAGGTGAATTTTTATGTACAGTGAAAGCTTAAAAAATAATTTAAATCAAGATATTAGTAAGCATTTTAGACAGTTAAAAACAATAGAAAAAGATTATAAAATTACTCATGAAGGTGTATCAAGAATGGTAATGCTTGATCGTTATGCACAAAAAGATAAAAATTTAATTACTTTAAAACCAGGTGATTTGGTAATTAGTATTATCCGTGAAGATGCTATTTTTCCAACTAGAGGAATTGGTTATGTTGTTGAAGAATTAGAAAATCAAGTTTATGCTATTAAAATTGAAGATGAATACCTCGGCTCAATTGATCCTGAACTAATAAAAATTTCTGGTAAAGCTGGTATTATCCACAAACAAAAATATGAACTTGAAAAACCACTGGAGTTATTTTATGAACAAATTGCTTATCGTGTTAGTAAATCATTAACTACAAAAGAATCACCAAAATTAAGATCTGTTTATTTATCCGAATTTTATGAACAATTAAAATTGCTAAATATAGTACCTGCCGGAAGAGTTTTATATGGGGCTGGTAGTGACTCTGATGTTACTTTTTTTAACTGTTTCGTAATGCCTTTTATTCATGATTCACGAAATGGAATTGCTGCCCATCGTCAAGAAGTTATGGAAATTATGTCACATGGTGGTGGTGTTGGTTCTAATGGTTCAACATTAAGACCAAAAGGCACTGTTGCTAAAACAGTTGGTGGTAAATCTTCAGGAGCTGTTTCTTGATTAAACGATTTATCTACATTAACTCATTTAGTAGAACAAGGTGGATCACGACGTGGCGCACAAATGATTATGCTAGCTGATTGACATCCAGATATTATCGAATTTATTATTTCAAAAATGCAAAATGCAAAAATTTTATTATGGTTAAAAGAAAATTCAAAATCAAGTTTAATTCGTGATGAAGCAAGTAAAAAATTAAAATTTGAGGTACTTAGTGACCAAGATCGTAATATTTTTGAATCAATCTTAAATAATGAAGAACTTTTTAATGAAGAAATAATAGAAAATGCTAAAAATAAACTAGCACTTGGTGGATCTTGACAAGTAATTAAAAATGATTTTTTAACCGGAACTAATATTTCAGTAACTATTAGTGATGAATTTATGAATGCCGTTACAACAAATGGTAAATGAAATTTACGTTTCCCTGATTTAGATAACTATACTGTAACCCAAAAACAAGCTTATGATGAACATTGAAATAAAATTGGTGATGTTCATGATTGAGAAAAAATGGGTTACCCAATTAAAACTTATTATACAATTAATGCGTCTGACTTATGAGATTTAATTAATTTCTGTGCTACATATTCAGCAGAACCTGGTATTTTTTTCATTGATAGAGCTAATGAAATGACTAATGCTCAAGCATATGGTATGCGTGTTGTTGCTACTAATCCTTGTGGCGAACAACCATTAGCACCCTATTCAGTGTGTAATTTATCAGCAATTAATTTAGCTAATTTTGTTAATAAAAAAACAAGTGAAATTCTTTATGATGAACTAAGTAAATCTGTAACAACTTGTGTTCGTATGCAAGATAATGTTATTGATAGCACTCCATACTTTTTAGAAGCAAATAAAAAACAAGCACTTGGTGAACGAAGAATTGGTCTAGGAGTAATGGGTTTACATGATTTATTAATTTGAAGTAATCTAAAATACGGTTCAAAAGAAGCTAATGAAGTAGTTAATAAAATTTTTGAAACTATTACTACTAGTGCTTATCGTGCATCAATTAATATTGCTAAAGAAAAAGGAAATTTTCCATTTCTAAAATCACGCGAAGCATTTATTAATAGTGGCTTCATGAAAACAATGCCTGAGGACATTAGAAATGATATTCTTAAATGTGGTATCCGTAACTCACATTTATTAACTGTTGCTCCAACAGGTTCAACTGGAACTATGGTTGGTGTATCAACAGGACTTGAACCATACTTTGCCTTTTCATATTTCCGCTCAGGAAGACTTGGCAAATTTATGGAAGTAAAAGCAAAAATTGTAAATGACTGATTACAGTATCATCCCGAATTTAAAGAAAAACCATTACCAGATATTTTTGTTTCAGCAATGCAATTAACACCTGAAGATCATGCTAATGTACAATGTATTATTCAACGTTGAGTTGATTCTTCAATTTCAAAAACTGTTAATGCTCCCAAAGGTTACACTGTTAAAAAAGTAGAACAAATATATTACAAATTATATAAAGATGGAGCTAAAGGTGGAACTGTTTATGTTGATGGAAGTAGAGATAGTCAAGTCTTATCTTTATCCGATGATGATAATCAAATGCAAGAACAAGTTAACCTAAGTGATCTTGGTCTAACTGAAACTTTTGCTGATAGTATTAATGAAACAAAACTAATTAAACCAGGATGACGTAATGATCGTCAAGATCGTAAAATTGGCACTGATTTAGGTGACTTATGTACAATGTGTAAAGAAGGAGTCCTTGTCTTTAGCGCTGGTTGTTATACTTGCAATAATTGTGGCATTCAATCTAAATGTGGATTATAAAAATAAAAAACTACTTAAAATTAATTAAGTAGTTTGGCATCAGTCACTTAAGTTTACCAATTAATATTTTCAATCTGTAATATAATTAAAAATAATTAATACAGAAGGAGAAATTATGAATTATAAAGTTTATTCAAAAGAAACAAAATTAGCCGTTGTTAATGAGTATTTAGTTGATAAAAAACTAAAAATACATGAAATTCAAGTCAAATATAAATTATCAACTCCAGTATTAATTTATAATTGGGTTAACCAATATCAAATTAAAGGTGAAAATGCATTCACCAAAATTTCTAAATCCCAAACATCTCACAGGATCGATAAGAAAGATATTGAAATTAAACTATTAAACAAAGAAATTGATAAACTTAGAAAACAAGCTTTAAAAGATGAGGTTGAAAAAGAACTTTTAAAGGAGCAATTAGCCTGTGAAAAGAAATTAACAAGGGGAAAAAATAGTAAATTATTAAAATATAAGTGTTTTTTAATAGTAGAAAAATATAAGCAAAAAGGTCATCAATTAAATAAAATTATTGTTTACATAGCTATTAGCAAAACAGCATACTATTTATGAGTAAAAAAAGGTAAAAAGCAATATCAATCAAAAATTAATGATAATTTGATACAAGCAATAAACAAAATAGTTCTCATTAAAAATGAAAAAAAGTACATTAATATCACTAGTTTTGAAAAAGTAAGATTAGAGTTAAAAATAAAAAATAAAGGTCTTAAATGCAGTAAAACAAGCATAAAACAAATATTAAAAGATAATAATATTAAATTATTATTAGAACCTAAATCAACAAATAGAGTAGTAGAAAATAGTGATTTAAAAAATAATAAAGATTTATTAAAACGTAATTTTTCAAGTAATAACTTTCTTGAAAAAGTTGGTATGGATGGCACATGATTTAAAAATATAATTATTGGTGATAAAAAAACAAAATTATTAGTTGTTTTTGCTACTGATATGTACAGTAATTCAATTGTTGGCTGAAAAATAAACAAAAGTGAAAATGCCAAAACTGTGTTAAATGTGGTTAATCAAATAGAATTAGCGAGTGCTAAACAATGTAATTTTACGACTATTCAATCAGATTTAGGTTCTGCTAATACAAGCGAAATTGTTAGTAAAGTTTTTAATACAAGTACTAATCTAATTCACTCAAAAAGTCTATCAGGTTTTAAAGGTAATCAAGTTAGTGAATGTTTAAATCGTTGAATTAAAAGAGATTTTAAAATGATGTTTGGTAGCACTTTTGAAAGTATGGAAAGTTTTAATAAAATATTAGAAAAATTTATTAGATATTGAAACAATGATAGAATAGTTATTAGATTGAAAATGCCTCCAAATCAATTTGTACAGATTTGAAGACAAGAAAGTAAACTTATCTAACCAATGCCATTTTCAAATATTTCTTGATTATTTTGATAAATTATATCAGATAGTAAATATTTTTCTTTTTCAGAATATGTTGCATTTATTGTAGCTGAAACTTTATTTAATTCATCATTTGCCATTATAATATCAATATTTTTATATTTTGTTCTTTCAATTAAATTAATAATTTTAATAAGTTTTACTGCTGATTTAGAAGCAATTATATCTAAAATACATTTATCATTTTTAACATCATTATTAACTTGCATAGTAATTGTAGCTTGTGGATCTAAATCAATAAGTAAAACCTTTTTATTTTCTAAAGCAAGTTTATAAGCAATATTTTTACAAAGAGTAGTTTTTCCCACACCACCTTTTTTATTACAAATAGAAATCATTTTCATAACCATTTATTCTCCCTTATTAAATCAATCAGTTAAAATTTCATTCATTAAAGTTGTATAACTTCATTTTTTATCCTTAGCTTGTTTTCTAAATTTTCTTACTAATTCAACTTTACATGTCATTGGTGGCATAATATCTTGATAATCAATTTTATTATATTTTTTAGTTTTATTATAACTTGATACATTTTCAATTGTTTTTAAAATATCTTTATCTGAAATATCATTCTCTAAAAATGAATTTCTTATTTTTTTTATTTGTGGCATAATAACATCAACTCCTAATATATTGATAACATAAATAAAATAAATAACATTAAATATAAATAATTACTCAATAATATTGATAACATAAATAATATTTATAAAATTTATCAAGACAAAAAATTATTATTATTTTTGTATAATTAACTTTATAAAAGTTTTAGATTATAAGGGGAGTTGAATATGAAAAAGATACAAGCACACATTTTAAAAATTAAAAAATGAAATCAGGAATTAGATAAAATTGAAGAAGAAAAAATAAATTTATTAAATGAAATTGAAACAATAAATGAAACAGAAAATATACAACAAATCATAATGAAGAATTTAAAACCGCCTAATTTTTAAAAATACAAGTTCTTTTAGTATTGTTGTGATCTTAATTATTTATTTTTAATTGTTTATTTATTGTTATAATTAAACTACTATAAGAAAAGAGTATTTATGCCGTTATAGCACTATGCCTTCTTAGTTAGTGCTATGTTTTATTTTTCAAAGGATAGAGCATAGTTTTTTTATTTATCAATACTCCTAACAATCAAATTTCTTATTTTTTATTTGTGGCATGTTTAATTTTCTCCTAAATTATTTTTAATATAATTAATAAAAATAATATTTAATTATTTTTATTTTAAAATTGTTTGTATAATTGTTTTAGGATGTACTAGGATATCAAGGAATACAAAACATACATCCTAATGTTTTAATTGCTAAAAGAAAAACTAAAAATAAAAAATTAATTTCAAAAATGAGAGTTGTTATTGAAAATTTTTTTGCTTAATTAAAAAGATTTAAAAATTTAAAAGTTTAATTTTTATTATTCCTGAATTGTAAATAATAATTTTTTATTGTGTTTTCATAATAAAAAATCTAAACAATTGCTTTAATAAAAAATTTTATATTTAAATTAAATACTAAAAATGTTAAATATTATTTTAATTATGCAAGAAGTCTATTGTTAAATTAGTAATAAAATAGACTTTTATTTTTTATTAAAACATGATAATTTTACATAAGATTTATATAACTATAAACATAAAATTAAAATAAAATTATATTTCTATTTTTAAATAAAATTAATAGGAAAAAAATACTATTTAAAAATAAGGAGATGAAAATTAATGAGAGTAGCGATGTTTTTAGAAAATGGTTATGAAGAGGGAGAAGCAATAGTTACTGCTGATTTGCTTAAAAGAGCAAATATTACAGTTGATTTAATAAGTTTAAGTAATAAAGAAGTAACTAGTTGTAATAGATTCAATATTAAAATTGATATTAATTTTGATCGAGCAAACTATCAAGATTATCAAGCCTTTATTTTACCTGGGGGCTGAGATCAAGTTATAAATTTAAAAAAATCAAAAAAATTAAAAGAATGATTAACAAATGCAAATAAAGAGCAAAAAATAATTGGTGCTATTTGTGCTGGACCAATGGTTTTAGCAGAATTTGGATTATTAAATGATAAAGAATATACTATTTATCCTTCTTGTTTAGAAGCAGTAAAAAATATAGGCAAAATAAATAATAAATTACCAGTTATAATGGATGGTAATATTATTACTAGTCCATCTTTGGGTTGTGTTTTTCCTTTTGCTTTAAAATTAGTAGAAAAAATACATAGTAAAAATCGTAGATTGGAAATGGAAAATAATTTGTTATTTAGATAATAAAAAAGAAAGGAAAAAAATATCATGTCAAGTTCAAAAGTAATTTTAGAAAAGTTAAATAATAATTTAATAGATTTTAATAAAAAAGAAATAAATTTCATGAAAGCTTATAGTTTTTTAAATTCAGAAATTATGAAAAATGATAATCTTGATACTAAAACTAAAGAATTAATTGCAATTGGTATAGCTAGTTACAACCGTTGTCATGAATGTATTTTAAAACATATTAATAATGCGTTGCAATTAAAAGCAACACGTGATGAAATTTTAGAAAGTGCCAAAGTTGCTGTTCTTTTTGGTGGTGGCCCCACTTTAACTTTTATTGTTAGTAAACTTTATGATGCTATAAAAGAATTAGACACTTAATTTTCATTTATTATTAAAATTTTAAAAAGTCTAGTTTTTAATTTTATAAATTATATAAGAATCCACAGCATTTTAAACTACTTAATTCCAGTTAATTATCAAGAAAAAATATCTACCAAAAAATAGTTCTAAAAAGTGTTGCCATTCCACATTCAAGATTTTGAACAACTTAAAAATAAATATAAAAATTATCGTACACTTATTGCTAATTGCAACTTAAGATATTTTTTGCATACTAATGATTATCAAAATGCCAAAATATTAGTAGAAGAATATTTCAATTATGTAGAAAAGTAGGGATAGACTAATTTTTTTCATCAAACAACATCTATATATTTTATTTTTTAATCAATAGACTTACTGCATAACGTTTTTAAGTTTTAATGATAAATTATAAAATCCTGCAATTAAATTAAATCTTAAAAACGTTATGCAGTAAGTCTAATGAATTAATACTACCTAATATTGGATTTCCTATAAGTTGGCCATAATAAGCACTTGTACCAATCATTGCTGAAATGGGACTTATTCCAGTTCTTATTAATTTTAATAAAGTATAATTTGATTGATTTTCTACATTTGGCATTTTAATCTCCTTTATTTGTTTTTATCAGTTCTCTTATAACATCTAATAATGAATCTACTACATAAGAATTTAATTCAAATTCATAATTTCTAATTTTTATTTTTTCATTTTAATATTCTCCTTTAGTTTTCTATTTTTTTAATTCAAACTTTTACTCAACCTTGATAAACATCATTATCACCAACTATTAATGAAACATTATCTTCTGGATCAGAAATAATTATATGTTGTGATTTAACATTTGGATATTTCATTAATATAATTGCTCTAATATCATTATGAGTACGAAGTGCTTGTGGTGATGGTGTTAATATTTCAATTTCATCTTTTTCACCAAATAAAGTAGGCAATATTATCATTAATCAAATTCTCCATTTTTAATTAGTTTATTTAAAATAAATAACGTTACATCCGTTCTACGTGCTGGTTCTAATTCAATTAAATCATTAATATACTTAATTAATTTTTCTTTATTCATTATTCAAATTCTCCATTTTCTATAAACTCAATTACTTTATAATAAGCAGTAAGTTTACCTGCTTCTTTTAATGAATCACATAAACAAATACTAATTTGCTTATTCAATCAGATAATTAATTTTTCGTTATATTTATTAATTACTTTTTGTTTAAATTCTTCTCTTAATTTTTCTATATTATATAAATGTTCTTCTGTTATTTCTTTATTACGTTTTTTATTATATTCATTAATAATTTCTTGGTCTTTATAAGAAAATAGTTTTTCTTTATTCATATTTATATCTCCTACTTAACCTAATATTTAAAATACAGTCATAACAAATTGCTTTACTATTTTTATCTCTTAAAAAATATTTTCTTGTTTTTATATCATTAGTATTAAAAAATAAATAATCTAATTTATGTTGTTTACATGTTCAACAAAAATACTTTTTCATTTTATTTAGCTACATTTTCTTGTTTTTTATCAATAATATAATCAATGATTATATTTCTATAATTATTAAAATGAGTTTTACATAATCCTAATTTTTTATCTTTTTTAATTGAACAAACATATATTTCTTGTTTACTATTATTATTTTTACAACCATAAATATCACAATATCATGTTCAATCATACTCATTAATCATTATTTTATTTATCCTTATTTTTAGTTAAATTATTAACTATTATTTCTAAACATTTCATATATCAATTTTTACTTAATCAGATTCTTTTATTACATTTTTTACATTTATTCATCTATTCATACCTTTAAAGTATTTCCATTATCTTGAATTTCATATTTAATTTTTCTGTCTTCTTGTATTCAATTAGAATATTCTTTTGTATATCATTGATAATCTTTATGAGTTAATTTGTTATTATTTACACAAATTTCAATTCTAGTTAATTTATTCATTATTAAATTCACCATTAATTATTTTTTGTAATAAAATATCAAGTATTAAATCCATTTCTGTACCATTATAGAATTTTTGTTGTTTTTTAATATAATTAATTAATTTTTCTTTATTCATTTTTATTCCTTTCATTTTTTAAATCATTTAACATTGATTGAACAAAATGCACGATTTATACTCATATTTCAATTGTTAAAGATTTCACCAGTTACTATAATTTCATCATTTTTGTTTAATAAAATACATCGGTTATAAAGTTTTGGGTTATTAAAAATTAAAGTAACATAGTTTAAACCATTTCATTGTCCACGAACACTATAATATAATCCTTTATTACCTTTTTCGTAATATTTTGCTTCAATAGTGTTACTAAGTTTTACTGTTAATTTCACATAATTTGCTTTGTCTTTCATTTTTAGAATTCCTTAAATAATATTGAATATGCTTATATGCATCGTGTTCATGTTTTGTTAATTTTATATTTCCTTTATAATTTTCTATTTTATTTTTATTTTTGGGTTCGCTTTCTTGAAAATCTCAATTCATAACATCTTCTACTAATACCATTAATGAACCAATAATTTTAGGAGTTGCTAATGGATTAATTAATAATTGTTTTGAACTTAAAAAGAAATTTTCTACAATAACTAATATTTTTTTATTATCAAAATGATGTTGAATTGTTAAAAAGTATTCTTTAAACAAATTTTTACTTTCTAAAACTGTTTTAGTTTTAAATGTTTCATTAAAAACAATATTATTGGTTTCATTTGAATATATAACAATTCCATTATTACCAATACCAGCAGGGTCAATCCCAATAATTGAGTCATATTGCATTATTAATCAAATTCTCCACTATTGATTTTTTGAATTAATGAATAATATATTGCATCATTATTTGCATTTCTATATCCATCATTTTCAATTTTATTTTCTAAATATGTAATGAATTTTGCTTTATCAATAAAGTTCTCAAATCTTTTTCATAAACCGTTATATAATCTATCATTATTTTGTTTAAGTAGTTCTATTTCCAACTTTAATGAATTAATTTCTTGGTCTTTATAAGAAAATATTTTTTCTTTATTCATATTAATCACTTCTACATCAATCACAAACATATCCATATGGTTTTGTATAATCCAAATGTTCTTCAATATCATAATCATCTTCATATTTTTTAATATCATGTTGTTGTGATTCTTCTTCTGTTTTAAAATAATAAGTCATATTTAAATAATCATCATTATATAATTCGTCACATTCTACACATCTTTTTCTTCTTTTTTTAATTTTATTATCAATCTTTCTTAGTGCTTCATAATCAAGAATTTCTATTGCCATAATAATCATTTCCTAATATGTCCTTTATGTTAGAAGCAACAGGACATATATTTTTATTTTTATATTATTAATAACTACTACTATTCGTTTTATTAATTCCAGCAATTCTGGGCTCAAAAATAAATTGTGAAATTTTAAAAAACATTGAGGCATTCGATTCAATATTTATTTAATTTATGTTTAATAAATTAATATTTTAATCGAACCGGCACCGCTCAATTTTTTTTACAAGTTTGAAATTTATTTTCTCGCCCAAAAAATTTTTCAAAAAAAATAAAAAATAAAACCAACACTTGCTCACTGGGGAGTGACAAGGTTGGTTAAATAAAGAATAGAATTAATATAGTAGGTTCCCTAGCAGGTCTATATATACTAGTTTCCAATTCGCTCCCACCCCAAGAATTACCATTACTGGTTAGTATAATTTATTAGGTATCACTCCACTTATTATTTATCCATGCAAGTCCACATGTTTTGGCCACTATTTTTAACAACTGTGTTGTGGTTCACTGTTTTAATTCCCTAACACGTGTTGATAATAGCGTTAAAGACTGTTATTAATTATTAACTTTCTCCTACTTGGTCACTGCGTGTAGTAGATATTTAAAGGGTACTAATAATAAAAATTTTAAAATTACAAAAAAAGACAAGATGTTATTCTCGTCTTTTGTCATTTATTTTTAATTTAAGGGTTTAAAAAAGAAAGGAGCTAATTTTAAAACTTTTTAGTTATAGACATCTTCGCCACGCTCCCGAATTTTTTAATTCTTCTTTTTTAATTTTTTGTTCAAAAAGAAAAACTCACTCTTCTACTATTTTTAAATTAACTAAATTTTCAATTGCTTCTGCTATATTTCTACTCATTTTTCCCATTCCCTTTCAATATTTTATAAAAAACCCATTTACTTTAAAAATAAAGTAAATGGGTAAAAAATCAATCTTTTATTGTAAAATAAACACATTTTATTTTTTTTACAATAAAATTATTCTTAAAAATTTCATTAAATTTATATAATCATTCTTTAAAATCAATTTTTATTTTGTAATAAAAAACCTTATTTACTCATTACTACTAATATGGTAATATAAAGTTAATAACTTACTATTAAGTTAAGTTATTAATTTTTAAAAGAGAATGTAGTTTTCTTTTAAAAATTACCTTCATATTTAAATTTTTAATGAGAAAAGGAATTTATCAAATGAAAACATTTTTAATAAATATCACTCTGACAACAATAACTTTAACTGCTGGAAATGAAATGATAGCAAAACATTTTAATGAACTAATAAGTGTTAAATCACAATTATATGTCCTTGGTGACAGTTTATCAGATAATGGTAATTTAGCTAATATTTTTACTTATGATTCTTGAAATTTAGATAAAGTTAAATTTCAAGAACCTTTTTATCATAACTCATTTACTAATGCCGATGTTGCTGCTAGTATTTTAGCAAAAAAACTAGGAACAGAACTATTACCAGCTTGATATCAAAAAGGTAACAACTATGCTGTAGGTGGAGCACAAGCCGGACAAAATCATAGTTGAGAATATCAATTATTCTTAAATCATTATTCTATTGACCACCAAGCTAATCAATTATTAAAAGATCATAAAATTCAAAAAAATGATGATATTTTTATTGAAATAGGTGGTAATGATTTGCTTTCTGCTATGGATGAAAGTTCAACAGCAAAACAAGAATCAATTATTAGCAATGCAATAACAACTGAGTTTGAAACTGTTAAAACATTAATTAATGCTGGTGCTCAAAACTTAATAATTGCCAATGTGCCTAACATTAGTAATATTCCAAAATATGTTAATGAAAAACAATCTGTTAAAGAAATAGCAAACTACTTATCAACTGAATATAATAACAAGTGAAATGATAAAATTACTGCATTAATGAAAAATAATTCTGATATTAATATCAGACTGTTTAACTTAGAAACTAATTTTAGTGATTTATTATCTGAAGCACAAGAAATAGGAAAAAATATTACTAATGAATCAATAAAATGATCAATTCCGGGTTTAGCTTTAAATTTAAATCCAAGATATATTGATGGAATAACTCCAGAAACTATTAATAATAATTTTTTCTTTGATTATGTTCATCCAAATAAATGAGCACATGATCAAATTGGTCTTGAACTATTCACTGAACTTACTTCATAAAAAAATGTAATAGAAACAATAAATTAACAATATTTCTATTCTTAATTTATTTTAATATATATAGTATTAAAGTAGTATAATACATATAAAGCCAAGAAAGAAGGTGTATTTAATGATTAAAAAAATTAACGATGATCTAAATGATTATATTAGTGAACATCTAAAATATCAAATGCTTAGTTTTAAATTAAGTAATGATGCAAATCAAAAAGGATATCCTGGGTTTGCACGCTTCTTCCAAGTAGAGGCAGCTGATGCTGTTGTTCATATTCGTAAAATTTGTAACTATTTAATGGATCAAGATGCTCAAGTTGAAATTAAAGACATTAAAGTTCCAACTTTTACTACAAAAAGCATTGAAGAAACATTAAAAAAATTAAAATCTACTAAAGAAGAATTACTTGATTTTACTAATAAACTTGTTAAAAGTGCTCGTGAAAATAATGATAATTTAACTGCGAAATTTTATGACTGATTCTTAATTGATTTCTATGAAGAAATTGCTTATGAAAAAGACTTATTGGATTGAATTGCAATGTCTAATAGTAACCTTTATAAAATTGACAAACGTTTACTAAAAACTGAAGAGCCAGATACTTTAAAAGTTATTGTTCCATTTTATGAACCTGAATAAATTTCATATTTAACTCTTAATTTTCACCAAAAATGTATAAAAACTTTGTTGTATTTTTTTTATTTTCTTCTTTTTCATAGTTTAAACTGTATTCTCTTTCTTTACCTTCAATATTTATTTTATTTTTACTTTTATTACTTCATTCAATAACTTTTAACTTATTTTCTTTCAAATCAGTTTGGCATTGGTTAGATAAGTTTACTTTCTTGTCTTCAAATCTGTACAAATTGATTTGGAGGCATTTTCAATCTAATAACTATTCTATCATTGTTTCAATATCTAACAAATTTTTCTAATATTTTATTAAAACTTTCCATACTTTCAAAAGTGCTACCAAACATCATTTTAAAATCTCTTTTAATTCAACGATTTAAACATTTACTAACTTGATTACCTTTAAAACCTGATAGACTTTTTGAATGAATTAGATTAGTACTTGTATTAAAAACTTTACTAACAATTTCGCTTGTATTAGCAAAACCTAAATCTGATTGAATAGTCGTAAAATTACATTGTTTAGCACTCGCTAATTCTATTTGATTAACCACATTTAACACAGTTTTGGCATTTTCACTTTTGTTTATTTTTCAGCCAACAATTGAATTACTGTACATATCAGTAGCAAAAACAACTAATAATTTTGTTTTTTTATCACCAATAATTATATTTTTAAATCATGTGCCATCCATACCAACTTTTTTAAGAAAGTTATTACTTGAAAAATTACGTTTTAATAAATCTTTATTATTTTTTAAATCACTATTTTCTACTACTCTATTTGTTGATTTAGGTTCTAATAATAATTTAATATTATTATCTTTTAATATTTGTTTTATGCTTGTTTTACTGCATTTAAGACCTTTATTTTTTATTTTTAACTCTAATCTTACTTTTTCAAAACTAGTGATATTAATGTACTTTTTTTCATTTTTAATGAGAACTATTTTGTTTATTGCTTGTATCAAATTATCATTAATTTTTGATTGATATTGCTTTTTACCTTTTTTTACTCATAAATAGTATGCTGTTTTGCTAATAGCTATGTAAACAATAATTTTATTTAATTGATGACCTTTTTGCTTATATTTTTCTACTATTAAAAAACACTTATATTTTAATAATTTACTATTTTTTCCCCTTGTTAATTTCTTTTCACAGGCTAATTGCTCCTTTAAAAGTTCTTTTTCAACCTTATCTTTTAAAGCTTGTTTTCTAAGTTTATCAATTTCTTTGTTTAATAGTTTAATTTCAATATCTTTCTTATCGATCCTGTGAGAAGTTTGGGATTTAGAAATTTTGGTGAATGCATTTTCACCTTTAATTTGATATTGGTTAACCCAATTATAAATTAATACTGGAGTTGATAATTTATATTTGACTTGAATTTCATGTATTTTTAGTTTTTTATCAACTAAATACTCATTAACAACGGCTAATTTTGTTTCTTTTGAATAAACTTTATAATTCATAATTTCTCCTTCTGTATTAATTATTTTTAATTATATTACAGATTGAAAATATTAATTGGTAAACTTAAGTGACTGATGCCAAACTAGTTTACAAATGGTTGTTCTTTCCTTTATTTCAATTTTATTAAAAAGATTCTAAACAGGTTCTTACAGTAATTGGTATTTCTCCAATTCATACAAAATGAATTGGATATTTATTATCTATAACTGGCATTTTTTTAACAACTCTTATATGTTATTTAAATGCATTGTTTAAAAATGATAATTCATCTTCAATGTTTAATCTTGGAAATAATAACTCTTTTTTATTAACAGATTTATTAAAAACTTCATTCAAGTTAATATTGACTATTGGTTTAGTAATTTTTAAGACACCCAATTGTTCATGAATTTTTAATGAACTATTAACCAAAATTGGACTTAATAAAGCACTACTAATAATTAAAATATTTGCTAATAAATTTAAAATATTGTGTAATTCAATAGTTTTATTATTTTTATATAAATCTCATGGTTTTGTTAAATCAATTAATTTATTACCACTAGTTATCAATTTAAAAACAACATTAATTGCTTCATGAATTTGATACTCATCCATTTCAATATTAAAATCATTAATAGTACTTTTAATAATTTTAATTATTTCTATTGCTTCTGGTTGTAACTTATTTAAATTAACTTTGGGAATTTTACCATCACAATATTTAATAATCATTGTAACTGTTCGCGAAAGCAAATTACCTAAATCATTAACAAGATAAGAGTTATAACAATTTAAAAATAATTCATGACTATATTTTGCATCATGACCAATAATAATTTCTTTCATTAAAAAAAAACGTAGTCCATCTGCACCATAACGATTTACTAATACTAAAGGATCAATAACATTACCTTTTGATTTCGACATTTTTCCTTCTTCATTAGTAATTCAACCGTGGGCCAAAATTCGATTTGGTTGTCTCAAGTTTAATGTCATTAATAAAATTGGCCAATAAATCATATGAAAACGACTAATTTCTTTACCAACTAAATTCACAATTTCACAATTTGAATCCAGTCAAAATTTCTTAAAATTAATGTCATCATCTTGTAAATAACCTAATCCTGTTAAATAATTACTTAATGCATCAATTCAAACATAAATAACATGTTTTGGATCTTCTAATACTGGTACCCCTCAAGTAAAACTCGTTCTAGTAACACTTAAATTTTCTAAACCTGGCGTGATAAAATTATTAATCATTTCCGTTTTACGATTAAGTGGTCATAAAAATAACGGGTGTTCATCATAATATTTTAATAATTGTTTAGTATAATTTTCCAATTTTAAAAAATATGATGGTTCTGATAAAGTAGTAATATTACCTTGACATATTTTACATGTATTATTAGTTTTAATAATTTGGCTATCTGTCAAAAATTCTTCACAAGAGATACAATATGAACCTTCATATTTTCTCAAATAAATATCATTTTGTTTTAATAATTTGCTAAAGATTTTTTGAACACTTAAAATATTATTTTTATCAGTTGTTCTAATAAATTTATCATAATCAATATTTAAGTTTTTTCATAAATTCTTAAACCCAACAACAATATCATCAACAAATTTTTGTGGAGTTTGCTTATTTTCATCCGCTTTTTTAGCAATTTTTTGACCATGTTCATCACTTCCAGTTAAAAAGAATACTTCATAACCTTGCATTTTCTTATAGCGAGCTAAAACATCAGCAATAATTGTTGTATAAGCATGTCCCAAGTGTAACTTAGCACTAGGATAATAAATAGGGGTAGTAATATAAAATTTTTTTGTCATTATTTGCTCCTAAATTTAATAATTATAATTTTACATTAAAATAGTATTATTTATTGTAATACTTATTTAAATTAATAATATTTTATTACGGAATTTTACGTTTATTGGCAATAACTTATATACATTATTATTTCTGAAAACTATAATTAGATATTAGTAAAATAAAATCTAATTAAAGGTGATTGAAAATGAATATTTTAGACATAATAAATAAATTTCCAAACCAAGAATCTTGTATAAAATTTTTAGAAGAAATAAGATGAAATAACAAACCAAAATGTCTTTTTTGTTTTAGTGAAAAAGTTAACTCTGTTTTAAAAGAGTCGCGTTATAAATGCAAAAAATGTCATAAGTCTTTTAGTGTAACTGCTCAAACTATTTTTCATCATACACGTGTACCACTTCAAAAGTGATTTATTTTAATAGTATTAATGGCTAATGCTAAAAAAAGTTTATCATCATCTCAAGCTTCAAGAGACTTAAATTTACATTTAGCAACTGTATGAAAAATGATGCATAAAATTAGAAAGGCAATGGCTAATGATGAGATTAAATTATTAGCAAAAATATTAGAGATGGATGAAACATATGTGGGTGGAAAACCGCGTAAATATAATGATGTTGATAATAAAAATAACTCATTACGTGGTAGAGGAACTAGTAAAGAGTGTGTTGTTGGCATTATTGAACGAAATGGTAATGTTAAATTATTTCATGCAAAAAATAAAAGTATTAAATCTGAAGATTTAATGAAAATAGTTAAAGAAAATGTTGATATTAACAATTCTATTCTTTTTACTGATGAATATCGTGGATATTATAAAATGAATAAAATTTTACCACATGAACAAGTTAATCACAAAAAATATTTTTCTTATAATGGTATTCATACAAATACAATAGAAAGTTTTTGAGCAATATTAAAAAGAGGTTTTATCGGCCAATTTCATTGAGTTTCAAAAAAATGACTCCAATCTTATTTAAATGAATTTTGTTTTAAATATAATAACCGTAAAGAAAAAATCACATTTAAAAATATCATAATTAAATTATTTATTAAGAATTAAGTGTTAACCAATAAGCGTAAAATTCCGTTTTATTAATCGGCATTGGTTAGATAAGTTTACTTTCTTGTCTTCAAATCTGTACAAATTGATTTGGAGGCATTTTCAATCTAATAACTATTCTATCATTGTTTCAATATCTAACAAATTTTTCTAATATTTTATTAAAACTTTCCATACTTTCAAAAGTGCTACCAAACATCATTTTAAAATCTCTTTTAATTCAACGATTTAAACATTCACTAACTTGATTACCTTTAAAACCTGATAGACTTTTTGAATGAATTAGATTAGTACTTGTATTAAAAACTTTACTAACAATTTCGCTTGTATTAGCAAAACCTAAATCTGATTGAATAGTCGTAAAATTACATTGTTTAGCACTCGCTAATTCTATTTGATTAACCACATTTAACACAGTTTTGGCATTTTCACTTTTGTTTATTTTTCAGCCAACAATTGAATTACTGTACATATCAGTAGCAAAAACAACTAATAATTTTGTTTTTTTATCACCAATAATTATATTTTTAAATCATGTGCCATCCATACCAACTTTTTCAAGAAAGTTATTACTTGAAAAATTACGTTTTAATAAATCTTTATTATTTTTTAAATCACTATTTTCTACTACTCTATTTGTTGATTTAGGTTCTAATAATAATTTAATATTATTATCTTTTAATATTTGTTTTATGCTTGTTTTACTGCATTTAAGACCTTTATTTTTTATTTTTAACTCTAATCTTACTTTTTCAAAACTAGTGATATTAATGTACTTTTTTTCATTTTTAATGAGAACTATTTTGTTTATTGCTTGTATGAAATTATCATTAATTTTTGATTGATATTGCTTTTTACCTTTTTTTACTCATAAATAGTATGCTGTTTTGCTAATAGCTATGTAAACAATAATTTTATTTAATTGATGACCTTTTTGCTTATATTTTTCTACTATTAAAAAACACTTATATTTTAATAATTTACTATTTTTTCCCCTTGTTAATTTCTTTTCACAGGCTAATTGCTCCTTTAAAAGTTCTTTTTCAACCTCATCTTTTAAAGCTTGTTTTCTAAGTTTATCAATTTCTTTGTTTAATAGTTTAATTTCAATATCTTTCTTATCGATCCTGTGAGAAGTTTGGGATTTAGAAATTTTGGTGAATGCATTTTCACCTTTAATTTGATATTGGTTAACCCAATTATAAATTAATACTGGAGTTGATAATTTATATTTGACTTGAATTTCATGTATTTTTAGTTTTTTATCAACTAAATACTCATTAACAACGGCTAATTTTGTTTCTTTTGAATAAACTTTATAATTCATAATTTCTCCTTCTGTATTAATTATTTTTAATTATATTACAGATTGAAAATATTAATTGGTAAACTTAAGTAACTGATGCCCTAATTTATTCTTAAATTTAAAAATTTTACTTGTTTTTTGCTTTTGCAAAATATCTAACTTTTTAATACTATTTCTATTATAGGAAAGAAATCTAGATTTTTTTTAATAATTGATTGCAATTTTTTTCACATTTATATTTCTTATTGCTAATATAATATTATTTTTATTTTATTAATTTTCTTTTTTAATAAATTAATATCTATTTCTCCATTATCTTTTAAGTATCGATCATCTAAAACATCATAAAATGTTCTTCATTATCATCATCATAACTTGTAATAAAATTAAGATGTTGATCTATAAAAGGAAAACTATCATCCATTTTGTATTTCTTCATAATTTTCACTCCTTAAACTGATATAGTCTAGTGACTGATTATAATATTTTCTTAATCTTTTATTTTTATTGATTATTAGGTAAAATAAAAAAAACAAAATTAATAAATTAAATGCTAATTAAATTTAATATTAAACATTATTTATCTTTAAAAACTTTTTTAAAAATATAATCAACATTTATTAAAAAAATATTATTATTAAAACATTCATTTAACTGTTCACTAGTTAAATATTGATTAATATTATTCTTTATTAATACATCTTTAAAATTAATCATTTTATTTTGTGCTTCTAAAGTGCATTTTTGAATAAAATCATAAGCAATTTCACGTGTTATTTTTGGATTATTTTTAATAATAGCCAATAAAACTACTTGTGAAAAATAAAGTTCATTAGCTTTAGCAATATTATTTGCCATGGCACTAGTATTAATCACTAAATTATCTAAAATGTTTGTCATTCTATTAATAATAAAATCTAATATATGATAAATATCAGGTAACATAATGCGTTCATTAGAACTATGAGAGATATCACGTTCATATCATAATAAATTATTCTCATATACTATACTATTATAACTTCGAACTAATCTTGCTAAACCACAAATATTTTCAGAACCAATTGGATTTTTTTTATGTGGCATTGAACTTGAACCTTTTTGTGAAATAGAAAATCCCTCTAAAAGTTCATTAACTTCGCTACGTTGACTCAAACGAATTTCTAAAGCTATTTTTTGAATTGTTGTAGCAATTGAACTTAATTGTGTAATTAAAAAAATCAAACGATCACGTTGTACTACCTGCGTAGCAGAACTGTCAACTTCCATTTTTCATTTTTTGGCAATAAGTTCACTAACTTTTGGCGAAATATGAACAAAATTACCCATAGCACCCGTAATCTTAATAACTTCAACTTGTTTTCTTGCCAACTCCAACCTTACTAACTGTCTATTTATTTCATCGTATCATAAAGCAAATTTTAATCCTAATGAAGTTGGTTCACCAAAAATACCATGACTGCGACCAATTACTAATTGATTTTTATATTTAAACGCTAACTCTTTTAATTTAAATTGTAAAGTAATTAAAGCTTTTTCAATAATTTCATTTGAAAATTTTATTTGCAGATTTTGGACACTATCAACCATATCAGTTGAAGTTAAACCATAATGAATTCAACGACTTTCAGTTTTTAAGTTAGCACTTAACATTCTAGTAAAAGCAACTACATCGTGTTTAGTTTCTAATTCTAATTTATTCATTAATTCAATATCTAACTTAGCATTTTTTTTAATTAATTGAAAATCTTTAAAGGGAACTATATTTAAATGTTGTAATGATTCACAAACATCAATTTGAAAATTCATTCATAAGTTTAAACGATTTTTCATATTTCAAATATTAGTCATTGCTTTTGTTTCGTAACGTTCAATCATTTTTACTCCTTAATAAATATAGTTTGTTTACGATCTGGACCAACAGAAAATATTCTAATTGGAACACCCACCAACTCACTAATTTTTTTTAAATAATTTTTAGCATTTTCTGGTAATTCATCATAACTAGTAATATTAGTAATATCTTCATTTCATCCAGGCATAGTAATAAAATTTGGTTGACATTTATTAAAGTTATTAATTTGAGAAGGTATGTATCTAATTATTTCGCCATTTAAAGTATAATGAGTACAAATGCTTAATGTTTCAATACCAGTAACCACGTCTAACAACATAATAGCTAAACTAGTAAATCCATTAATTTGTGCACTATACTTAGCAATAACTGCATCAAATCATCCAATTCTTCTTGGTCTTTTTGAAACTGTACCATATTCATTACCAGTCATACGAATATAATCTGCTAATTTACCAAAAACTTCACTAGGAAACCCACCAGCACCAACTCTTGTACTGTATGCTTTAGTTACACCAATAATTTCATTAATTGCTTTTAAAGAAATACCTGAACCAATAGCAATTGAACTAGCACTTGGATTAGAAGATGTTACAAAAGGATATGTACCATGATCTAAATCTAATAAAGTACCTTGTGCTCCTTCAAATAATATCTTTTTATTTCTAATTAATTGTTCATTTAAAAATTGACCAGTATCAATAATTAAATCTTTAAAGTTTGGCAATAATTCTAATAAACGATTATATATTGTTTGTGCATTAAATTCTTTTTCATATCCATAAACATTTTTTAATATTTTATTTTTAATTAACAAATTATCAGTAATCAATTCTAATAGTCGATCCTTATCTAATAAATCACCCATTCGAATTCCAATCCGATTAACTTTATCAGCATAACAAGGTCCAATTCCTTTCTTGGTAGTGCCAATGGCTTTATCACCCTTAATTTTTTCTTCATATTCATCAAATGCTAAATGATAAGATAAAATAATATGAGCACGATCAGAAATTCGTAAATTTTGACAACTAAAACCAGCAGCTTTTAAATATTCAATTTCAGAAACTAATTTTTCTGGATTAACAACACAACCATTAGCAATAACACAATATGAAACTTTATTAAAAATACCAGAAGGAATAATACTTAATTTATATTTTTGATGATCAAAAACAATTGTATGTCCAGCATTATCACCACCACTTCAACGAACAATAACATCAGAATTTTGACTATAATAGTCAGTTATTTTACCTTTTCCTTCATCACCTCATTGACAACCAATAATAGCAGTAGTTTTAAATGGTTTTGGTTGATGAATTTTTGATATTAAAATATTTTTAGTATTTACAATTTTATTAGCAATTTTTTGATTTTCTTCTTTTATTATATGTTTTGACTTTTCAAAATCTACCTTCATCTTATTAATGATTGGCTTAATAGTGTCAGTTTTTATTGCTTGCGTTTTTACTTTAGTCGCTTTTTTTACCTCTTTAACTTTTGGTTTAATAGTTTTATTAAGCTGTTCAACTTTAGTTTTTGCCTTTTCTATTGTTGGTTTAATTATATTTTTTTTTGCTTTCATATTGTCTCCTTTATACTCAAAAAAAGTATTTATAAATTTATAAATTAATTATATAATTATTTAATAATGATTATCAAAATATTGTTATTAAAATAAACTAGTAAAGGAAATTTAAAAAATGAAATGAAATTTTGATAATGATAGTTTTCAAAATAATAATAATAATGATTTTGACAAACTTTGTCCTATTTGTAAGCAAAAATTACTAGAAGCAAAACTTGAAAAAATAAATGAAATAAATCAATATCAGCAAACACAAAATGATATTTTATTAATTGAAGAAATAAAAAAAGAATTAGAAAAAATTAAAAAAGAAAAAGAAACACAACTTTATGTTTACTTATGTAGAAAACATAAAAATGAAAATATTCTTTAATATTTTTATAATATATTAATTATTTTTTATTATATTTATTCATAATATTTTCAAATTTACTATAAGTAATTCAGCTACTAATACTTTCTACAAAAAATTGTTTATGATCATTTATATTCTTTAACTCATCATTACTAAACTTACTCAAAACTCAATCAGCCGTGTTAAAATTAGAATTTTTACCAACACCGATTCTTAATCTTTGAAAATCTTTACTACCAATTTGATTAAAAATACTTTTAATTCCATTATGACCCGCAGCACTAAATTTTTGCTTGTATTGAAATTGACCAAAATTTAAATCAACTTCATCGTGAATAATTAACATGTTTTCAATTTTAATTTTAAAATAATTCATAAAATTTGAAACACAAAAACCTGATAAGTTCATAAAAGTTAATGGTTTCAAAAAAATAACATCAGTGCCATTAACAACAGTTTTAACATATTGACCATTAAATTTAGTTTGATTAATTTTTAATTGTAATGTTTCACAAATCATATCAATAATAATAAAACCAATATTATGACGCGTTAATTCATACTCTTTACCTGGGTTTCCTAATCCAATAACTAATTTCATTTACTTTAAATTTCCTCTTTATTATTTTTTACTATTTTTTTTATTAATTCATTTGTTTTATCATCATAAACTTTCGTTAATGATTTATTATTAATTGAAGCATCAATCATTTTTGCAATGAAATCAGCAATTGAAATAATTTTTAAGCCATTAAATTTTTTTTCCTCAGAAATTTCAATAGTATTAGTAATAACAACTTCCTTAATAATTCCATCAATAACAGCTTGTTTCAAATTTTTTGAAGCTTGACCACTAAAAATACCATGAGTAGCTAAAATATAAACTGATTTTGCACCATGTTCTTTAATAGCTTTTGCTGCATTAATAATAGTACCACCTGTATCAATCATATCATCAATAATAATAGCATTCTTTTCTTTAACAACTCCTAATACAAACTTAACTTGACTTTGATTAGGAGTTGTTCTTCTTTTATCAATAATTGCCAAGGGTACACTTAAATAATTACCTAATCTTCGAGCACGAGTAACACCACCATGATCTGGAGATACAACAACTAAATTAGTTAAATTTTCTTCAATTAAATAAGATGCTAAATCTTGAGTTGCTCGTAAATCATCAACAGGAACATCAAAAAATCCTTGTTCTTGTGGTGAATGTAAATCAACAGTAATAACACGATCAACACCTGCAACAGTTAATAAATTTGCAACAAGTTTACAAGTAATAGGTTGTCTACCACCTTGTTTTCGATCTTGACGAGCATAACCAAAATAAGGAATTACTACATGAATTTTAGCAGCAGATGCACGAACTAAAGCATCAACAAAAATTAATAATTCCATTAAATTATCATTAGTTGGCGGCGAAGTTGATTGGATAATATATACCACTTTCCCTCGTACTGATGTTATAGATTGAATGTTAAATTCACCATCAGCAAAACGACTAATTTCTGCTTTTCCAGGTTCAATATTAAGTTTTTTACAAACTTCTCGTGTAAATTTTTGACTAGCACTTAAACCAAAAACTACAATTTTTTCTACATTATTCATTAAATCCTCCTTTACATGTTTCTAAAAAATTATAATTATAATTTCATTATACAATGTTTATTACAATTTAAGTATATTAAATTTAAAGACTATTAATTAAAAATAATTAATAAAAAGTTATATCTTTTGCAAGAAAAAATAAAATCATTATAATAGTTAACGGATAATAAATATTTAAAAATATGTTTATTAATAAACAAGGATTATTGCTGAGGTGTTTTATATACTTATTATCCACATTCTAATATCATTAATTTTAATAATTATTCTGAAAGGTATTTATTATTAATAATAGTAAATAACTGGTAAAACATTGAAAATGTTAATTCTTCAGATCTTATTGTTAATGATCAAGATAAGTCGTTAATTAAATTAACGGCTTTTTCTTTGCTATTTAAATAAATACCCAAATTGTTAATTAATGTTTTTCTCTTATTAACAAAGCAACTTCTTACAAATTTTCAAAATAATTGTGGTTCATCAAGTTGAAATTTAGGATTTACTTTAAAATAAACAACACTACTTGTGACATTAGGTATCGGAGTAAAATTATTAGGACTAACATCAAAAAAAATTTTAACATCACAATAAAATTGACACATAACAGAAAGATTATTATATACTTTAGTTTTAGGTTTAGCACAAAATCTTTGTGCAACTTCTTTTTGCATCATTAATGTAAATGAATCAAATAATTCAATATTTTCTAATAATTTTAAAACAATTTGTGAAGTAATATAATAAGGCAAATTTGCAATTACATGAATTTTTTGATTTATTGCAAATTCTTCATTAATGATTTTTTTTAAATCTAAATTTAAAAAATCATCATTTATAATTTTTAAATTTTTGTATTCATTTAACTCTTTTTCTAAAACAGGAATTAATTTTTTGTCAATTTCAATTGTCACAACTTTTTGCGTAGTGCTGAGTAATTTATTGGTTAAATGACCAATGCCCGCTCCAATTTCAATAATGCCATCTTCACCTTTAAAATTACTAGTTTTAACAATTTTATCAATTATATTATTATTAATTAAAAAGTTTTGTCCAAACTTTTTAATTGCATGTAAGTCGTATTTTTTCAATATTTTTTTTGGATTTTCCATTATTATTCTCCAATTCATATTTTTATTTAATTATTACTAGTATATAATTAAATAAATAGTTAGCCAACTAATCATATATGCTAAATTTACTACTAGCAAATCTACATGTGGTAATATTAACATATATCAACTTAATAAATAAATATTAATTTGAGTGGGAAAAGGAGATGATTTTTATATGGCAACAAAAATAGAGGTTGCTAATGACGGACACAATAACCAAGACGTTAATATTGTTTCTCTAGATTTAGGAACAAGAAATTTAATTGTCAGAGTTAATGGAAGGGTTGTTTATAGTCAACCATCAGCAATTGTATTTGATACAGAAAACGGAGAAGTATTCATTGGTGAAGCTGCTTTATTAATGAAAGAAAAAACTCCAGCAAATAAAATTTTCAGAGAACCAATGGCTAATGGTGTTATTAGTGACAGTAATGCTTTGATTGCTTTATTAACTGAGATTTTTACACAAATTATTGATGTGAAAGCTGAAAAAATTTGAGAAAATTCAGTAGCACTTGTAGCTATTCCATCTAAGGTTTATAAATTAGATAGAACTGTTTTACGTGAAATTCTACAAGGAAAAAAAATAGCTAAAATTCCAATTTATAGTGATAAATTTCCCAATAGATATAATGCAATTAATGAAAGCGTAATGAAAGCTGAAAAAGTTGCTATTGTTCCTGAAGTAAAATTGGCAGCTATTGGTGCTGGGGAAGCACTTTGAGATTCTTCAGGAGTATTTATTCTTGATATTGGTGGCGGAACTTCTGACTGTGCCATTTTATCAAGTGGAGAAGTTATTGTTCAAGATTCAATTCCAATTGCTGGAAATGCTATTGAACGTAGTATTAAAGAACATTTTGAAAAAATGCACTATATATCTCTTAGCTCAATGGAGGCTGAAAAAACAAAAATTAGTGCTGGAATTTGAATAGATGGTGAAAAAGATAGTGAAAATAAAATTACTATCCATGGAAAAAGTACTAAAACTAAAAAACCTGAGCAAATTATAGTTCCTAAACAAGAAGTAGCTAGAGTAGTTACCGAAGCCTTTGAACCAATTGTTGCACTATGTAGTGACATTATTGATAAAGCTGGACCTGCCTTTTCAGAAATGATTATGAAAGATGGTTTAACTATCACTGGTGGGGGTGCTTTGCTTGAAAATATTACAACTTATCTAAAAAAACGACTAAATTTAGAACATGTGGTATCTGCTAATAATCCAAGAGAGTGTGTAATTAGAGGAACTCAAGCCTATGAAACTCATAAACAAGATGTATATGAAAAAGGATTCATTAGACCAAGTAATTAAAATTCCAGGTGTGTAGAAGGAGGAAAAAAAATGGGATTATTTGATAAAAAACCCAAAGAAAACTTAAATAAAAAAAGTAATATTAAGTCTATTAATGACTACCAATGATTAGCTTTAGATGTCGGAACAGAAAACTTTAAAGCAAGGTATGTTAATATTGGACTTACATATGATGCTCCAACTTATCTTGCTGAAGACTATGAAAAAAATGTTATTCTTTATGGTGAAGAAGCTAAAGCTTTAATTGATAAAACAAATGAAAATGTTGTTATTAAACGTCCAGTTCGTGATGGTAATATTGCTGATCCAGATGCTTTACAACGTATCCTTGCTAAAATTTTTCAAGATTTTAGACTTGAAATTAAAGATTCAAAACAAGCTGATAAAAACCGTAATTTAATTGTTTTAATGGCAACACCAAGTGAAATTAATTCAGTACAAAAAGAAGCATTAGAAAATATAGTTCATCGTTTAGGAGCACTTCGTGGATTTGTTCAAGAAGAAGTTAAAATGGCAGCATTAGGTTCAGGCCAAGATATTTTTGGAACTGCAATTATGTGTGTTGATATTGGTGGAGGAAGTACTGATATTGCCGTACTTAGCAACGATTCAATCCTATATTCATATACAACACATTGTGCTGGAGACTATTTAACACAAAAAATTCAAGAATACATAGCTAAAAAGCATGCTTTAAAAATTGGTACTAAAGAAGCAGAAGATGTTAAAAAGAACATCGGTTCACTTCTTAAATATCAAGATGAAAAACCATACACTATTTCAGGTGTTTCATTACCTAGATTAGACTCTCAACCAGGAGAAACAATGTCAATTTCTAAAACTATTGAAATTACACCAGAAGAAATTCGTGAAAATGTAATGCAAGTTCAATTTAGAGAACATGTTATTCCATCAATTCGTAGAGTACTAAGAACTTCTGGAGAAAAAGCTGCTGGTAGTGTTAGTGACTTAAAGAAAAAAGGTAAGGGAATCACAATTTGTGGTGGTGGAGCTTACATTAAAAAAATAGATGAATTTATTAAAGAAGAATTGGCTAAGGAATATTTCATCGAAGTTAAAGCTGAAAAAGGTACAAAACCAATTCGTCAAAAATATGAAGGAGATATCTTTGAAGTACGTGTTGCTCAAAATCCTTTAGATAATGTTATTGATGGTTGTGTAAAATACCGTGATACAATTTACAAACAATTAATAGCTGAACAAAATCCTAACCGCGAAATTCTAACAAAAGACGAAGATTTAGGATAAAAAATAAGTTTAAATAAAATGCACTTTTAAAATTTATAGAAGTGCATTTTTTACCTATATTGTTAATATATCTCAAAAGATTTAAAGATTATAAGAGGTATTAAGATAAGATATGAAAAGATTACTGACTATTTTAGGAACACTAATTTTAACAAAACAACAAGTTTAACTATTATGGCATGTAGTGGAACTAAACAACAAATATAATCCTTACCAATACAAGTATCAGAATGAAATGAAAATAATGGTAAGGTTTGAAGTTTACTAAAAAAACATTGAAAAAAAAGAAAATTTACACTATTCAAGTTGTAATAGAAATTAATAGTAATGATTTAGTTATCAATTTCAAAAAAGCAAACAAAAATATGAAGTGCTTAGAAGGTGCGAATTAATAATTTATTTTCTCTTTCTATGAATATTAATTTAAATAAGGAATTGAAATTATTAATAATAAATTTTTTTAAAAGGAGATTTTATGAAAAAATATCGTAAATTTTTTATAATTTTCATAGTTTTATTGGTTACTGGTTTACTTGCTTGAATTATTGTTTGAAGTTATCAACCTAATTATAATCGTGATTATTATCTTAGTTTATTACGTTATCGTTGATCATCAGAAATGACTAGTTTTATTAAAGAGAATTAACGAAAAATTAAAAACCCAGCTAGTCAAATGGCAAATAATGAATTTAATAGTTTTTATGATACTGCTAGTAAACCGTTACCTTTTCTTAATTTTAATCAATTAACACACGATTTAACTAATACACCACTAGGAATTCAAAACAGTAATGTTGATTGAGAAAAATTATATAAAGATGTTGGTTTAAGTCAACTTGCTACTGAAACAGCAAAAAAAGAGCAATTACGTTTTTATAATATTATGGCAGGAAGTATATGGTAAAAATAACATTTTACGTTTAATGCAAAGTGTTACTGAAGCATCAATATCAGATAAAACGTCGTTGCTTATAATCAATATTCTTATTTAATTAATAGCCAACGTCAAATTTATGGTCCAGATTTTGTTAATACTAAAGAAATTAGCGAAAACTATCAAGCGGGTTGATGAGCAACTAATAACATAATTAGTGTTAGTACTCATGAATGTGGTCATGCTTTCGATAATTTTTTATCATTAGTGGATGCTGATCGTAGTACGTTTAATAACAATTGAAATTGGCCTAAAAATAATAAAATTGAAAATTGTTTACTTAATAAAAATATTTTTAAAATTAATAATGCTTATTCATCTGTTTGAAGAGCACAAAATCACATGATGGGGGCACAAATTTCTGATTGTAGTCAATTATTAATGGATTACTTAAATGATAAAGTTAATATTAGTAGTAGTGATTATCAAAAAAGATTAGTATTCCCAATGATTATTGTGCAAAGTAATTATGGTCGTATGTTTTGAAGTGAAGGGAAACCCTATAAAAAAGGTGAATTTTTGCCGAAGCCTTTACTGAATGATTATTAACGCCGCAATCTGGACAAGGGTGAAATTGAGAATTATTAAATGATTTTTTTATTAAAAAATTACCAACTTATTTATAAATTTTTCTATAAAATATTTTAATTAATAAACTTTTTTAATTCTTCTGTTTTTAAAATTTCTAGAATTTTATTAAAAGTAATATTATTTATACCAGTTAATCTTAATAACCCTGTATTTTTAATAATTTTTAATTTATCAAATATCATAGATTTCCTATCTTTTTTAATTTTAATCATATTCTAAAAATTAAATTTTAATAGATAACTATCCAAGAAGTCTATTATAGATAGAAACATGAAGCAATATTAATAAAGGAAAATTATATAAAATAATAACCTAAAAATAAAATAACATTTATTTTTTTACAAATTATTATTAATAAGTTTTATTAATTTCTTTTGTCTAACAAAATAACCAATTAAAATTAAAACTCCAGGAATAACAAATGTTGTTAAACTAAATAAACCTGTTAAAAATAATCATTTTTCTTCAATAAAATAATTATTTAAACAAAGTAAAAAGGGAATCACTTGAAATAGTCCATAAATAATTATTAAAATAATAACTAGTGAAAAATAATTAAAAAATGTAAATATTCCATAAATAATAAAACTAATAAGTAATATTATTGACATAATCATTCCAATTATTAAACCTATTTTAATAAAATTATTATTATTTATCATTTTTTTCACTACTCCTTTTTTTACTTTATATAAAATTTTAACGCTTTTCTCCCTTTATGTACTATTTTTTAATTTTATCACATAAATGCTGAGAAAAGCGTTAAAATATATAGTAATTTTACCTTATTCTCTAAAAGATTCTAAACAGGTTCTAAGCCATTAACTATTTTAAAAGTAATAATTTTAACTTTATATAAAAAAATACAAATTAAAAAACTAATTGTTTTTTAATTTGTTCACTAATTTCTTTACTTTCTAAAACTTCAATTAATTTTAAACCAAATTCAAATGCAGCATCAATTGATTTTCCAGTTATAATATTATTATCAACTACTACTTTTTCATCTAAAATAATACTTTTATTTAAGCCGACATTAGTGCCAGGGTAATGTGTAATTTTTTTGTTATCTATTTTAATTGTCCTAAAATTTGAGGTGCTGCACAAATAGCAGCAATAAACTTATTGCTATCTTTAGCAAAAATAACTAACATTGATTTTAATAATTCATTTTTGCTTAAGTTCTCTACCCCAATTTTACCACCTGGTAAAATTAGCATCTTATAACTTAACAAATCAGTATCATTGATTTTCTTTTCACATAAAATAAAAACATTATGACTTGATTTGATTTTTAAGTCATTTTCAATACTTACTAAATCAATAATAATATTAGCCCTTCTTAATAAATCAATAGTAATTATTACTTCACCCATTTCATAGCCTGTTGCTAAAAAAATAGCTACTTTAAACTTCTCATTATTACTCATTATTTTTTTTCAATTCATTATTTAATTTAAAAACATTAATAGCATTTTCCCTAGTTGCATTAATAATACTTTGTTTGGGGATTTTCTTTAATTCAGCTATTTTATTAACTGTAAATATTATATTTTCTGGATGATTAATTGTTAATCCGTTTTTAGGATTTTTGCCTCTTTTTGGTTCAGGAGTTAAATAGGGTGCATCCGTTTCAACTAATATTTTATTAATTGGTATACTTTTTGCTACCTCTTGTAATTTCAAAGCATTTTTATATGTCACATTACCCGCAAAAGAAATATAAAAACCTTGTTTTATAAATTTTTCAGCTATTACTTTTGTCCCTGTAAAACAGTGAAGAACACCATTAGTAATATTTTCTTTTTTAATAATTTCAAAAGCATCTTCAAAAGCATTACGAATATGTAATAATACAGGTAATTTATGTTCTTTAGCTAATTTTAGTTGTTCAATAAATCATTTTTTTTGCAATTGTGGTTCTGTAAATTTATGATAATAATCTAATCCAATTTCACCAATAGCAACTACTTTACCGGTTGCTATTAATTTTTTCAATTCTGAAATAGTATTACTATCACAAGTGTTTACTTCTGTTGGATGAATACCTACAGCTGCATAAAGATTAGGAATTTTTTCTTCACTCTCAAATTCATAAATTTGACTAACAGCTTGCTTACTAGTATTTAAGTCAAAACCAACATTACAAATACTACCAATACTATCACCTGCTGAATAAGCATCAGTTAATAATTTTAATATTTCTGTTTCATCATAATGTTTTGACATTAAATGACAATGAGTATCAAAAATTCCATTATTAGCCATATATTTTACCTTCCCTTTTATTTTCCTAAACAAAATCTTTTAAAAATTTCATCTAATAAATCAGTTTCAAATTTTTTACCTTGCATTTCTAAAATCTTATTTCATGCAGTTTGTAAGTGAACAATAATTAAGTCTATAGAAATATTCTTTTTTAAATCTTTTAATGCTTCTGAAATACTAAGTTCAATTTCATCTAAATATGCTAATTGTCTTGTATTTGCAAAAAGTAATTCCTTATCAAAATTAATTTCAGTAGTTATAATTTTATTTTTTATTCCTAAAATTAAATTTTCAATTTCGCCCATTATTGCACTAACTTTTACCACATTAAAATTATTTTTAATGTCTAATTTTAATTTTAACCTTAAATCCGTTTTATTAATAGCAATAAGGTAATTTTTATGTTTTATTTTTTCTAATAACTGTTTATCTTCAATACTTAAATCTTTTGAACCATCAAGTACTAATATTATTAAATCTGCTTCATTTAAAGCCTTATATGATTTATCAATACCTGCTTTTTCGATATCATTTAAAGTATGACGTATACCTGCTGTATCAATTAAATTTAAACTAATATCACCCAAATTAATTTTGCCTTCCACCAGATCTCTTGTTGTTCCTTCTTCATTAGAAACAATAGCTTTATCTTCATTTAAAAGCACATTTAATAAGGAAGATTTTCCAACATTAGGTTTTCCAATAATAACTGTATTAATTCCCTCTTTTATAGTTTTAGTAATTTTACTATGTTCTTTAATAACTTTTATTTTATTTAAAAATTTTTCAACTAAAGGAATAACATTATCAATTGTTTTTTCCTCAACTCCATCGTATTCAGGATAATCAATATTAACTGTTATATTAGCAATTAAAGTTAGTAATTCTGAAGACAATTCATCAATTAGTACTCTTGTTTTACCACTTAAACTATTAATAGCAGTTTTAAAAATAGTATTATTTTCAGCCATAATTAAATCATTAATAGCTTCTGCTTCAATTAAATCAATTTTATCATTTAAATAAGCTCTTCTCGTAAATTCTCCTCTTGTTGCCATTCTCATACCTGTAGATAGTAATAATTGCAAAATTTTTTGTGTTATTAGCACTCCACCATGACAATTAATTTCAATTGTATCTTCACCTGTAAAAGATTTGGGAGCACGATAACATGCCAAAACAACTTGATCAATTTTATTCTTATTATGATCAATAATATATCCTGTTATTAAAGTGTGACCTTTTTGATTTAAAATATCTTTGTCAAAAATCTTATTTAATAACTCATAAGTA
The DNA here is from genome assembly GCF_964030985.1 of Spiroplasma endosymbiont of Notiophilus biguttatus. Lineage (NCBI taxonomy): Bacteria > Bacillati > Mycoplasmatota > Mollicutes > Entomoplasmatales > Spiroplasmataceae > Spiroplasma > Spiroplasma endosymbiont of Notiophilus biguttatus. The sequence continues at coordinate 774,787 of NZ_OZ034993.1, forward strand.
TCTTTTCCTGAAATTCTAATAATACTAATTGCTTGATTTAAAGGTGCAGTTGCAATTGCAGTAATAGTATCATTTAACATTTTTTCCTCTTTTCATTTAAACAATCTAAAATTTAAAATCTTAAATTACTCTAATTTGATTATTAGGCATTGATTCAAAATGAAACATTTCTTCATTTATTCTTATTTTTTTATAATTTCATATATTCTAATTTTTAAATTTTGTTTCTAAATAAGTAATAAGTAAATTTTGTAAAGCACTAATTGTATAACCTTTTTTGCTAATTAAAATTGAATTTTTATTTTTACAATTAATATTAATATAAATTCTATTACCCTTTAATATTATTTCTTCTTGATAATTTTTTATATTAAAAAGTTCTAATAAATCATGTCATTTATCATTCAAATAATTTTTAATATCATTTTCATTAAAAATAAAAATTTTAGTAATGGTTTTAAATAAACGTTTTTCTATACCTAATTTTATATAAAATGTCTTTGGGGGTAAATTTTTGATAATTTTTTCTAACGCTTTTCTCCCTTTATGTACTATTTTTTAATTTTATCACATAAATGCTGAGAAAAGCGTATCTACGGACTTCTCACCACATTTTTAAATTAAACACAGCATTACAATTTCAAAACTAGGTATCTTGTTGAATTTATATGCAGCTTCTTTGGCATATAAATAAACATGATGTTTTGCAACTTTGATATGTGTTTTAAATGTTCTTCTTATATGTTTTCAAACTTATTCAATTTGATTGGTATTTACACCAGTTTTTGAAACATAACCAACTTGTTGGTTAACTGTTTTATGTTTTGGGAAAACCAATTTGAAATCGCAATATCCTTTTCAATCATCAGTATATACATGACATTTTGAAAAAATGTGGCTTCTTGCAAAATTCAAAAGACTTTTACTCTTTGCATTTTTCAATACTTTCACAATTAAATTATTAGTTGTTTTTTCATAAATACCAACAATCAATGTTTTATTTTTCAAGGATCTTCCTTGTTTTTTAAAAGCCATATGTGAAAGATACATTTCATCAATTTGCACTGTGCCTTCAACAATAAATTGAGGTTCTTGTTTTGCAATACGTGTTCTAATTTTATGACCCATTCTCCATGCTGTTTTTAAGGTCACTCCCAATTCTTTTGAAACATCAGTTGACGGAATTCCATGTTTGGTGTTTATTCATCTAAAGATGAAGTAAAATCATGATCTTAAAGATGTTTGTGACCTTGAAGATATGGTACCCTTGAGAATACTAAATGTTTGATTACATTTCAAACATCTTATTCTTTTTAAATCAGAAGTATTCAAATTAAAACTAGAACACCTAATACATTTGTTTTCTTTCAAATTTGCTATATATGCAAGACATTGCCGTTCAGTTTGAAAAGCATTGTTGAACTCATTCAGTTTCATTGTTCTCTCCACAAGTACATGTGGGGAGAAGTCCGTTTTCTAAATCAATATTTTTTTTAAAATGATTTAACTTCCAACTTTTTTTCTCCACATTATAATAAATTACTTATTTTTTTTAGGTTGAACAACTATTTCAGATTTTGTAAATATTTTTTTAATCTTACTTGAAAATGGTGTACTAATTCTACCATTTTTTTTATAACGACTACGTTTATGTTTATTATAGTAATGAAAACCAAGAGTTTGAAATATTTGTAATATTCCAGAAATAATTCAATAAATACCCAATCCTGAAGGGGCAACACATACATAAAATAAAAACATAAAAATCATAACGCTTTGAATAATAACTTGTTTTTTTAATGCAGCTTTTGCTTCTTTAGTTTTAATCTTCTGTCGTGAACGATTTAAAAACATCGGCAATAGCATAGAAACTAATTGTGTTGGTATATATATAACAATAATTATTAAATACATAAATTCTCCATGAGTAACCATAGTTCATGGTTGTTCAACTAAACTAATAGCACCAACAACAGTATTTTTTAATAAATTAGTTGATTTCATAACAGTAAACATAGCTGTTAAGAAAGGAAGTGATAAAAACATTGGAATAAAAGCAACCATTGGATTTATTCCTTCTTTTTTATAAATAGCCATTAATTCCATTTGTTGTTTTTGTTTTGCACTTGGATCACGTGAATGTTTATATTTGGCTTGAATTTCGGAAGTTTTCATTTGCACTGACTGCATTTTTTCCTGATTTTGTTGGGCTTTAAAAGTAAATACTAATGTAATAAGTTTAATAATTAACGTTGTAAAAATAATAGCAAAAATAACACTTACTGATCAATATTTTGAATTTACATCAATTCCACCACTTAATCCAGCAGAAATGCTAACTAAAATTCAAGCAATTGGATAAACAAACATTCCAAAGAACGGTGATTTAGTTTGCGTTCAAGCTTCACTTCATGTTCTAATACCTGTAAATCCATATTCATAAATATTATTACCATTAAAATGAAAAATGTGATTTTTTGCTACATCACTGTTACCAATAAGTAATTCAAAAAAAACAGCCGCTACATTATATCTTTGAAAATCATAAGCTGAAATAACATCACTAGTTGCAACATTAGGATCACCCATAGTCTGACCACAACCTCAAAGTGTTGACATCAATAAAAAAGTTCCTAAAATAATTTTAGTTCACTTTCATGTTATTTTTAATCAAACGTTTTTTTTCTGTTGCTCAGGAAATAAAAACTTTTTATATTGCATTAAATTTACTCTCCTATAATGGGATTTTCATTAAAAGATGTAATAAAGAACTAAGATTTTCTTCATATGTATTAGATAAATAATTTTTTCTAATCATAATTACTATATCTACTGGTCAATCTTTTTTAATATCTACTAACATTCCTCATACTTGACGCTTAATCTTATTACGTGCAAAAGCAAAACGAACTAGTTTTTTTCCTACTGATACACCTACTCGTATAGTTTCAAAATCTATTCTATTCATATAATAGATAAAAAATTGACCATTTGAAATACTTTTTCCTTCATTAATTAAATATTTAAAATGATGATTTTTCAAAAGGCGGTATTTTTTTTCCATATTTTGTTCACCTTATTTTATTTTTTAAACTATGCTGTTAATTTTTTACGTCCTCTTTGACGTCTTCTTTTAATAACATTAATGCCTGTTGCAGATTTCATTCTTGCAAAAAAACCATGAGTTTTTTGATGTTTTCTCTTACTTGGTTGATATGTCGGTTTCATTTTTTTCTCCTTTTTTTTAAAATTCTAATAAAAAATCATAAAATCATTAAAAGTATTCTAACATAATATTTATATCTTAACAAATTATTCTGCTTATTTTTAATAAAAACAATATTAGTTTAACAAAAAAATAAATCATTTATAATATTAAATAATAAATATTATTTTTTTATTTTTTTTAAAAGTATAATACAGATTATAATTATAAAAAAGTTATCAACATTAATCCACAATTTATCCACAATAATTATATTAATTAAAGAGGTTTTTAAAATGAATGACACTGATAATAAACTAGAAAACTTTCAAAATATTTGAAATAAAGTTAGAAACTTTCTTCAATATGATGAAATGATTGATCCAAGTATTTTTAATAATTATATTAAAAATACTTATATTTATGATATTTTTGAAAATAAATGTTTAATTATTGTTGATTCGCTATTCGCAAAAGAAATTTTAACTAAAAATATAACATTTAAAGTTAAAGAAATTTTAGAAAGAATTATTCAACAAAACCTTCAAATTGAATTTTTAGAACTTAATGAAGCAAAGAAACAAAAAATATATGTAGAAAAAGATTTTGTTGAATTTAATAAATTGCAACAAATTAAAAAACAATTTCAATTTAATAACTTTGTTAAAGGTGAATCAAATAACGATGCTTATCAAGCAGCATTTTCAATTACCATAGAACTTGGTAGGTATTGAAATCCCTTATTTATCTATGGTAATTCTGGATTGGGAAAAACACATTTACTTCACGCTATTGAAAATGAAATATTAATAAAATATAATAATCAAAAAAAAGTACTTTACTTATCTTCTGAAGAATTTGGCCGCATGGTACCAGAAATTATTAAACAAAATATTAATGATATTGAAAAATTTAAAGATTCATTTAATCAATACGATGTTCTTCTTGTCGATGATATTCAATTTTTAGCTAATCGTAGTAAAACAAATGAAATATTTTTTCATATATTTAATAGTTTTGTTAATAAACAAAAACAAATTGTTATTACATCAGATAAACATCCTGATGATTTATATGGTTTTGAAGAAAGAAATGTTTCAAGGTTTCAAAGTGGTTTAAGTGTTGGTATTGATTCACCAGATTTTGAAACTTCATTAATTATTTTGAAAGAAAAAATTAAGTCTTTAAATTATGATCCAAGCATTTTTACTGAAGAATCTTTAAGTTTTATTGCTTTAAATTTTAATAGTGACGTTAGAAAATTAGAAGGAGCATTAAATAGATTAATTTTTTACAGCATTTTATATATAAAACCTAATCATTTAATAGTGCTTGAAGACGTTATGAAAGCTTTTAAAACATCAAATACTTCATTAAAAGAAAAACTAACTATTAAAAAAATTAAAACAATTGTAGGTGAATATTATAATATTCCAATCAAATTATTGATTAGTACTTCTAGAGTTAAAACAATAACAATAGCACGCCATGTAGCAATGTATTTAATAAAAACACTTTTAAATGAATCATATACAAAAATTGGTTCTGAATTTGGAGGTAAAGATCATACAACAGTAATAAATGCTTATAACAAAGTTAAAAAAAATATTGAAATTAATTATGAATTTAAAAAAACCATTGAAAGATTATCACGTGAATGTTTAAAACACAATTAATCCACTATTTTAATCATAAATTATTAACATATAAGATCCTTATTTTTTACTTATTTTATAAGTTAAAATTAGTTATTAACATTAATCCACATTGTAATATTATTAATAATTAAATAATTAATTATATATTATATATATAATAATTATTAATGTTTAAAAATGGGAGATATTTATGAAAATCGAAATCAAAAGTTCTATATTATTCAAAATAATAAAAAAAATAATAAAAATAACAATTTCTAATAATAATTACGAAGAATTATCTTGTTTTTTATTAGAAGTTGAAAAAGAAAAAATAATTTTAACTGCATCTAATGGTAATTTATCATTAAAATATGAACTAAATAATAATGAAAAATATTTAAAAATATTAAACATTGGTTTAGTATTAATTAATACTAAAATTATTTATGATATTTTTAGTAAATTAGAAAATGAATGAATTTTATTTGAACTTAAAATTAATAACTTAATCATTAGTAATTTTAAAAATGATAATAATGATTTTATCTTTAAATTAAGTACATTGACAATTGAAAAATTTCCAAAAATTAACTTTAACAAAAATATTAAAAATAAAGTATCTTTTAATAAAAGTTTGTTACAAAATATAAATGAACAAATTGCTTTTGCAACAAATACAAATAATAATAAACCAGCATTAAGTGGAATTAATTTTAAATTTAATGATCAAAAGTTATTTGTTACAGCAACTGATGGATATTGTTTAGCAAAAAAATGATTTTCTTTTAAAGAAAAATTAGAATTTAATAACAAAGAGTTTAATATTCCAGTTCATTTAATAAATGAAATTGATAAAATTACTAGTGATTTAAATTCAAATATAAATTTTTATTTTGAAAATGATTATAATTTAATTATTGAAATTGAAAATTTTTTATTTCAAACACGAATGATTGAAGGTACTTATCCAAATACGGATGATATTATTAAAAATATTATAGAAAAAGAAAAAAATATTATTGAAATTAATAACGTTAGAGAATTTTTAAAAATTATTGAATTATCAATAATTTTAGCAAAAAAAGATACTTCACCTATGATTCAATTTTGAATCAATGTAGAAAAAAATGATTTTAAAATTAATTGTTTATCTAATAATGATAGTATAGGTGAAGTAATTGAACAATTTAAAAAATTTCATATTGTAAAATCTAAAAGTTTAAAAGAAGAAATAAAAGTAGTTTTTAATTCAAAATTAATTATTAACGCTTTAAAATCTTTTAATAAATGTAAAAAAGTAAATTTGAAAATTTCTTGACCAAAAAAATATACAATTATTGATAGTGAAGAAGAAATTGGGTTATTACAACTAGTTTTACCAATTGGCGAAAAATAATATGATATAACTAAAGTAGTTATTTTTAATTAAAAAATTCAGAAAAGGTAAAAAAATAATGAAAAAGAAATTACAGTTATTAAGTATGTTTACTATTTTAATTTTTACTAATTTAAATATAATTGCTTGTAAAAATAAGCAAGATAGTATTAGTGAATTTTATGTTTTAGGGGATAGTTTATCAGATACTGGTGCAGGAACATTTGCACAAAATCAATATTTAGAAAATAGTAATGGTAAGTTTAAACATTTTCAATTAGATAAACCTTATTATAATAATTGTTGAAGTAGTAATAAAGTAGCTTCACAATTAATTGCTGAAAAATTAAATATTAATTTTAAACCTGGGTGATTATTTAACATCAACGGTAAAACATTTCAAAGTTTTGGTAATAATTATGCTTATGGAGGAGAAGTTGCTGATAGCAGTGATAATAATTTAGATATTATTAAAACTTTTGATTTATCTCATCAAACACAAATGTTGTTATTACAACATTCTTTACAAAAAAAAGATGTTATTTGAATAGAAATGGGAGCTAATGATATTGGCAATTTAATGAATAAAACAGATCCTATTATTATTAATAGTAAAATTAATAATGTAATAAATGAAGAAAAAAAAGCAATAAAATTATTAATTAAAAATGATGCAAATAAAATTATTATTAGTGATGTTCCTGACTTAACATTAACACCAAAGATTAAAAAGATATTACATAATAATCAACAAAAAATACAAATAGCACGTAAAACATGTATTGAATATCAAAAACAATGAAAAAAAATGATATTAGAAATGAAAATAATTTATAAAAATATTATTACACCTTTTTTTCTTTCAAGAGAATTAGCAACTGATATGATTGATTTTAAAAATAAAATTCCAGATGGAATTATTGAAACTAGTGCTACAATTTGTAGAATGATGTCTAAAGAAACAAAATATTCTTATAAACCAGTTTTTAATTTTGGAGTTAATGAAAGTAACTTAAATAAATATTTTTATTTTGATGAATTTCATCCAGGTATGTGATTTCATCAACAAATGGCAAATAGTATTATTAATTTAATAGAAAATTTTAAATAGTTTTTTTATTAAATATTTTAAAAAAAGTAATTTATTATTTTTGAATAAAGATTTTTTAATTTTTCTTTTAAAAAAAATATGTTGTTTTAAATCAAAAAAAATGTATAATTTATACATAAAATGTAAAGTAAAATAATATGCTTATTTTAAAGAATAAAAAGTCTTTTTTTGAATTTATTTTTGAAATTTTAAATGTTTTCATTATTAAATTAATGAAAACATTTAATGATGAAAGAGAGTGAAAATAGTGAACACAAGGACTCCAAATGATTATAATGCTAACTCAATTCAAGTTTTAGAAGGACTAGAAGCAGTTAGAAAACGACCTGGAATGTATATTGGTTCCACTGCAGAAAGAGGATTGCATCACTTAGTTTGAGAAATAATTGATAATGCTGTTGATGAAGTTATTGCTGGTTTTTGTACAAAAATTTCTGTAACTATTACTAAACATAATGAAATATTAGTAAAAGATAATGGTCGAGGTATTCCTACTGATATACATCCAAAGACTAATATTTCAACAGTAGAAACGGTTTTTACTACATTACATGCTGGTGGAAAATTTGATAATGGTTCTTATAAAGTATCAGGTGGTTTACATGGTGTTGGTGCTTCAGTAGTAAATGCTTTAAGTAAGTATTTGGAAGTTACTATTTACCGTGATGGTAATATTTTTTTTCAAAAATACATTGAAGGTGGTAAACCAGAATTACCATTAGCAATTATTGGACAAAGTGATAAAAAAGGAACAACTGTTTTATTTAAACCTGATGAAAGTATTTTTACTGAAACTGTAAATTTTAGTTTTATAATAATTAAAACAAGATTAAGACAACTTGCTTTTTTAAATAAAGGTTTAACTATTCAAGTTATTGATGAACGTGAGAATAAAGAAGAAACTTTTTGTTATGAAGGAGGCATTAAAGAATATGTTGCCTTTTTAAATAATAAATTTGAACCTTTAAAACATGAAATTATTTATGGAGAGTTTGAAATAAATGGTATAAACACAGAAATAGCTTTTCAATATAATGAAAGTGAAGAATCACAAATATTTTCATTTTGTAATAATATTAATACACCTGAAGGTGGAACACATGAAGATGGTTTTCGTTTAGCATTAACAAGAGAATTGAATTCTTATGCGAAAAAAAATAATCTTTTAAAAAATAATGATGAAACATTTACTGGAGATGATGTTAAAGAAGGAATTTTAGCAATTATTTCAGTTCAACATCCTAATCCACAATATGAAGGGCAAACTAAAACAAAACTTGGTAATTCTGAAGTTAGAAAAATTGTTTCTAATGTAACTGGAAAAATAATTAATAAATTTTTAATGGAAAATCCTGCTGAAGCAAAAATTATTATTAATAAAGTTATTTTATCAGTAAGTGCACGTTTAGCATCTAAAAAAGCACGTGAGAATATTATGACTTCGAGAAAAAATCCTTTACAATTTTCTAATTTACCTGGTAAATTAGCAGATTGTTCTTCTAAAGATCCAACTAAAACAGAAGTTTTTCTTGTCGAAGGTGAGTCAGCTGGTGGAACTGCAAAATTGGGAAGAAGTAGAGAAATTCAAGCAATTTTGCCATTAAGAGGGAAAATAATTAATGTTGAAAAAGCACGACTTTTAAAAGTTTTTTCTGATGAAGAAATAAATAATCTTATTATTTCCTTCGGTTGTGGTGTTGGTAAAGAATTTAATATTACTAAATTACGTTATCATAAAATTATTATTATGACCGATGCTGATGTTGATGGTTCACATATTAAAACATTATTATTAACATTTTTTTATCGTTACATGCGTCCTTTAATTGATGCTGGTTATATATATATAGCTCAGCCTCCTTTATACAAATTTTATAGTGGTAAATTTGTTAAATATGCATATAATGATCAAGAATTGCAAGAAATTAAAGATAATTTTAATGGAACTAATTTTAACATTCAACGTTATAAAGGTTTAGGAGAAATGAATGCCACGCAACTATGAGAAACAACTATGGATCCACAACATAGAATTTTATTACAAGTAAGTATTGATGATGCTTCAGAAGCAGATGAAACATTTTCAATATTGATGGGGAAAGATGTATTTCCACGAAAAGAATTTATTCAAGAAAATGCTAAATATGTAAAAAACATTGATGCTTAAAAGTTAATAAAATAAAATTAGGAGTTTATATATGAGCGAAATAACTAAAAAAAATGAAACATTTATTTCTAATAAATATGTTCGTAATATATCTGATGAAATGAGAACTAGTTTTTTAGAATATTCAATGTCAGTTATTGTTTCAAGAGCTTTACCAGATGCAAGAGATGGATTGAAACCAGTACATCGTCGAATTTTATATTCTTTAGCAATTTTAGGTATGACATATGATAAACCTTATAAAAAAGCAGCACGTATTGTTGGAGAATGTATTGGAAAATTTCATCCTCATGGTGATATTGCAGTTTATGAAACAATGGTAAGAATGGCTCAAGAATTTAATTATCGTTACCCTTTAGCTGATGGCCAAGGTAATTTTGGTTCAATTGATGGTGATAGTGCTGCTGCTATGAGATATACTGAAGTTAGAATGAGTAAAATGGCAGGAGAGTTGGTTAAAGATTTAAATAAAAATACAGTTACTTTTGTTGAAAATTATGATGGTGCTGAAAAAGAGCCTAGTGTTTTACCAGCTTATTTTCCTAATTTATTAGTTAATGGAACAACAGGTATTGCGGTTGGAATGGCAACAAGTATTCCACCACATAATTTAAGAGAAATAGTTGATGCGATTATTTTTGTAGCTCAAAATCCTGATTGTGATATTATGGAAATATTAGATATTGTTAAAGGACCTGATTTTCCTACAGGTGCAATGATTTTGGGTGTAAATTCATTTAAAAATGCTTATTTAAATGGAAGATCAACAATAACAGTTCGTAGTAAAACTAAAGTTGAAAAATTATCAAATGGTAAGCCTGCAATTATTGTTGAAGAAATACCTTATCAAACTAATAAAACTAATTTAATAAATAATATAGTTAAAGCAGTTCAAGAAAAAAAAGTAAATTATATAACTGATTTACGAGATGAATCTAATCGTGAAGGAATAAGATTAGTATTAGAAATTAAAAATATTGATTATGCTGAACTTATTTTAAATCAACTATATAAATTTACTTCATTACAAACAACATTCACAATAAATTTATTAGCATTACATAATAAACAACCTAAAGTAATGAATTTAAAAGAAATGATTGAAATTTATATTGAACATCAAATTGAAATTATTCTTAATAAATCTAATTTTGAATTAAAAAAATATGAACATCAATATCATATTATTTTTGGTCTTGTTAAAGCATTACAAAATATTGATGAAATTATTAAAATAATTAAGGAATCAAAGAAAACAGAAGAAGCATTAACTAATTTACAGAGTAAATTTGAATTTTCTGAAAAACAAGCTAAAGCTATTTTAGAAATGAAACTACAACGTTTAACAGATTTAGAACAAGAAAAATTAAACAATGAATTATCATTTATTAATGAAGAAATTATTCGATTAAGAACTTTAATTAATGAACCTTCTAGGCAAATAGAATTAATGATTTCTCAGTTAACAACAATTAAAGAAAATTATGGTGATGATAGAAGAACTGAAATTATTGAAAATTATGAAGGTGAAATTATTGATGAAGCTTTGATTAAAGAAGAACAAGTGGTTATAACGCTTTCAAAAAGTGGTTATATTAAACGTTTACCTTTAGATACATATAGAACTCAACATCGTGGTGGTGTTGGTGTTAAAGGTGCTGGTGGCACTGACATTAATACTGATGATATTGATAAAGTTTTAATTACTTCAACTCACTCTGATTTGTTAATATTTAGTAATAAAGGGAAAGTTTATCGAATTCGTGCTCATAAGGTACCAAATTATTCAAGAACAGCTAAAGGAACACCAATTGTTAATTTAATAGCAACAGAAAAAAATGAGACTATTAAAACAATAATTGCTATATCAGAAAATTATGATATAAATGCTAATTTATTTTTTGTTACTAAAAAAGGAGTTATTAAACGTTTACCTTTAGATCAATTTAAATCTATTTATCAAAACGGTAAAATAGCTATCAAATTGCGTTCAAATGATCAATTAGTAGATGTGTTGAAAACTAGAGGTAATAATGAAATAATTATTGCTGTGGCTAGTGGACGAGCAGTTAGAATTAATGAAAATCAAGTTAGAGTAATGTCAAGAATAGCCAGTGGAGTAAAAGGAATAGATACAAAAGGTACTCATGTAGTTGGAATGTGTTCTAATCAAGATGGTGATTTGGTTATCTCCATTAGTGAAAAAGGTTATGGAAAAATATCACGATTTGAAGAATATCGTTTAGCAAATCGTGGTGGTAAGGGTATAATTTCAATGAAATTAGCTCAAAAGACAGGAAAATTAATTGGTATAAATTCAATAAATAACACTAATAATAGTAATGATTTATTAATTATGACTTTAAAAGGTACAGTTATTAGATTTTCTTTAGAAGATATAAGAACTACAAGAAGAAATACTATAGGTGTTAAGTTAATTAGATTTAAAACAGAAGATGATGCAATTTCTTCAATTGTAACAATCCCAATCACTAAAGAAAAAACTATTTTTATTGATTAATTTAAGAGGTGCTAAAATGATTGATATAGAAAAAATACGTAATAATTCGGAAAAAACTATTAGTAAAATAGGAACAAGGGGCCAAAGTTATAAAAATGAAATAAATAAAATTTTTAATTTAGATTTAGAAATAAGAACTTTAAAAACAAAAAATCAAAAATTAGAAGAAACAAGAAATAAGCATTCTAAACAAATTGGTGAATTATTAAAAAATAAAAAAAATGATGAAATAAAAAAAATTAAAGATGATATGATTATTTTAAAAGAAAAAATTATAAGAAATAATTTAAAAATTGTAGATTTAGAAGAGAAAATATATGCATTACAATTAGTAATTCCTAATATGCCACATTTTTCAGTTCCACAAGGAAACGATGAAACTAATAATCAAGAAGTTAGAAAATGAGGAAAAATTATTAAAAAAAATAGTAAACCACACTGAGAAATTGCTGAAAAATTAAATATAATTGATTTTTCAAAAGCAACTAAATTAAGTGGCACTAGATTTATTATGTATAAAAATAAAGGTGCTTTATTAGTTAGAGCATTAATGAATTTTATGATTGATTCTCATTTAAAAAATGGTTATTCTGAATTTTTACCGCCATTAATTATTAATAAAGAAAACTTATTTGGTACAGGGCAACTTCCTAAATTTAAAGATGATTTATTTCAATTAAATAATGAACAGTATTTAATTCCAACAGCAGAAGTTCCTTTAACAAATATTTATCGTAATGAAATTATTAATTTTTCTGAATTACCAATAAAAATGTGTGCTTATACACCATGTTTTCGTTCAGAAGTTGGTTCTGCTGGTAGAGATACAAGAGGAATAATTAGATTACATCAATTTAATAAAGTAGAATTAGTTCAAATTGTTGATCCTGAGAAATCTTATGATGCCCTTGAAGAATTAACTAAAAATGCTGAATTAATTTTACAAAAATTAGATATTCCTTATAGAGTTATTAATTTATGTAGTGGTGATATTGGTTTTAGTGTTGCTAAAACTTATGATTTAGAATTATGATTACCTTCTCAAATGTGTTATCGTGAGGTTTCTTCATGTAGTAATTGTGAAGATTTTCAAGCAAGAAGAATGGAAACTAGAGTTAGTCAAGATAATAAGAAAATAGTTCCACATACACTAAATGGGTCGGGATTAGCTATTGATCGAGTTGTTGCAGCAATTTTAGAAAATTTTTATTTTGAAGAAGATAATGTTGTAAATATACCTATTGTTTTACAACCTTATATGAATAATTTAAAAACTATTTAATTTATAATGTTTCACGTGAAACATTATAAATTAAAAAAAATCTATTTTTTTATAAAAAAATTGTTATAATTAATAATGCCATTGCAACAATTACATTTGAACCGGGTCAGGACCGAAAAGTAGCAGCCATAAGGATTAGGATTGTGTGCGGTGGTTTTATTTTTCAAAATAAAAAAAGAGGTTTCTTTAAATGAAAAAACAAAATTACATGCAAAATGCCTTAAAGCTTGCTAAAAAAGCTGCTATTAATGGTGATGTTCCAATTGGTGCAATTATTGTTGATGAAAACGATAATATTATTGGTAGAGGATTTAATAAAAAGGAAAAAGACAAAGATCCAACTCAACATGCGGAAATTATTGCAATAAAAAAAGCATGTAAAAAAATTAATAATTGACGTTTATTAAATTGTACTATTTATACAACATTAGAACCATGTTTAATGTGTGTAGGTGCTTTGTTACAAACAAGAATAAAGCATATTGTTTTTGCTTTAAAAGATAGTAAATTTGGATGTGTTGAATCACTCTATAATTTAACATTAGATAAAAGATTTAATCATCGTAGTGAATATACTTATTCTTTAAATTTAGATAGTAAAGAAATGTTACAAAGTTTTTTTGGAGAAATTCGTAATTTATAATAAGTGTTTTTATAACAAATTTTATAAAAAATTGTTAGGATAAATATAGGTGATTTAAATGAAACATAAATCTTTTTATAGAAAGTACCGACCAAATTCTTTTTCAGAAATAATTAGTCAGGAGAATATTGTAAGAATATTAAAAAATTCTGTTTTAAATAATAGTTTTAATCATGCTTATTTATTTTCAGGTTCAAAAGGTACAGGAAAAACATCAACGGCTAAAATATTTGCTAAAGCAATTAATTGTCAAAATAACATTGATGGAGATGCATGCAATACTTGTGAAAATTGTATAAGCATTAGTTCAAATAATTGTATTGATATTTTAGAAATTGATGGTGCTTCCAATAATGGTGTTGATGAAATAAGAAGTATTAGAGATAATATTAACTTATTACCGATGAATTTCAAATATAAAGTTTATATTATTGATGAAGTTCATATGTTAACAACTTCTGCTTTTAACGCATTATTAAAAACCTTAGAAGAACCACCACAACATATTATTTTTATTTTAGCAACAACAGAACCATATAAAGTAATTCCAACTATAATTTCTCGTTGTTTATGATTTGAATTTAAAAAAATTAATGTAAATGAAACTAAAAAACATTTTATTGATGTTTTAACAAAAGAAAAAATTAATTTTGAGGTTGAAGCAGTAGAAGAATTAGCAATATTGAGCGAAGGATCTTTACGTGATGGTTTAAATTATTTAGAAAAAACATTTAATTATGCTAACAATATAGCACTTAAAAATGTTGAAAAAATATTTTCTGTTTTATCAAAAAAAAATAAAATATTATTTTTAATTAATATATTTAATTGTAATATTGAGCAAGTAATAAAACAATTAACATTATTTGACGAATATACTATTCAATATAAAAAAAATATTATTGATTTTATTTATATTCTTGAAGAAATATTAATTTATGCTATTACTAAAAAAATAGAATTACTTAAAATGATAAATATTCAACAAGTAAATATTTTTTCTGAAGTAGTAAAATCTGATTTACTTTTAATTTTAAATTCATTTAATGAAATTTTAATTCAAGAAGATGTTGATGATTTAAAACCAATATTAATATTAAAAATATTAAATTTAATTAAAAATTTTGAGAATAAATATTCATTAAATTATGAAGAAATAACAAAAATTTTTAAAAAAAACGAAATAGACAAAAATGATAAAGAATTAACTTCAATTTTAGTAAAAGAAGAAAATACTAATATTAAAGAAAAAGAAATTTTTGATGTACCAACTGTGAAAAATTTAAAAAATGATGAGATAATTGATAAAGCCATTAATTTAATTTTACAAGCTGATAAAAATATTAGAAAAGAAGTTAGTGAAAAGTGAAAAAATGTTTCTAAATTTATTAATGATAATAAATTTAGAAACATAACTAAAGTTTATATAAATACTATTATTGCGGCAGCATCTACTAATGGCATTATTATTATTACCAAAAATATTATTCAATCTGATTTAATAAATCAAAGTTTTTTAAGTAAAGAACATAGAGAATTTTTAAACATTTTATTAGAAAATGAATATATGATTTATGCCCTTGATAAAAATCAATGACAGGAAACAAGAAAAAAATATCAAGAGTTACTAACAAAAAAAATATTACCAAAATCAGTAGATATTGTAATATCAAAACCTGTAATTTATTCGTTTACCAATGTAGATAGAGATCCAACTTTAAATTTTATTAAAAAAATATTTACTGAAATTGAAGAAATATAAAAATATGAGGTGAAAAATATGGATATGAAAAGAATGTTAGCACAAGCACAAGCAATTCAAGGAAAGTTAACAAAATTTAAAAAAGAAGAATTTACTTTTTCTGATATTGATGGTTTGGTTAAAATTATTATAACAGGCGGACGTAAGCTAATTTCAATTAATATTGAAGGACTATTAAAAGAAGCAGAAAATGATTATTCAAGTATTAATGATATGTTACAAACAGAACTAAATAAAGCATTAAAACAAATAGATGAAAAAGAAAAAAATATTGCTGGTAAGTTTTAGAAGAGTTTAGTAATTTTAGCATAGAAAGAGGTAGAAAAATGTTATTTATTACCTTTGAAGGACCAGAAGGTGCAGGTAAAACTACAGTTTTAAAAATGATTAAAGAACAATTAAAACAAGATGGTTTTGATGTTATTATTACGAGAGAACCAGGTGGTAGCGAAATTTCTGAACAAATAAGACAAGTTATTTTAAATAAAGAAAATATGTTAATGGATCCATGAACAGAAGTTTTACTTTATATTGCAGCTAGAAGACAACATTTAATTGAAAAAATTCTGCCAAATAAAAACAGCAATAAAATCATTATTTCTGATCGTTTTTCTGACTCAACTTTAGCATATCAGGGTTATGCTAGAAATTTAGATATTGATAAAATAAATCTTATTCAAAAACTTATTTTTGAAGATTATCAACCTGATTTGACAGTTTTATTTGATATTAAACCAGAAACAGGTTTACAACGAATTTTATTAAGAAAAGGTGAAAAATTGAATAGATTAGATGAAGAGACAATAGAATTTCATCAAAAAGTATATAATGGTTATAAAAAAATTGCTATTAGTAATCCAAATCGCGTTCATACAATAAATGCTAATTTATCAGAAAAAAAAGTTTTTAATAGTGTTTATGAATTAATCATAAATTTAGTTGAAGAAAAAGGTTTTAAAGAAAAAAAAATTAAAATTAGAGGATTTAATGAAGGAAAATAATGTAATTTTATTTGAAAATGAAGAATCAGAAAATTTTTCTATTTTTGGGGTGAAAAATATTCCACAGGTAATTTTATTGTATTCGAAAAATAAAATATTAAATATAAATGTTAGTGATAAGTTAATAAAAAAAATTATTTGTAAAAATAATAATCAATTAAAAAAATGTACTGAAGAAAATATGTGTCAAAATTGTTTTAAAATTAAAACTAATAGTTATTTTGATTTTAAAAGATTTGATTTTAGTAAAAATAATATTATGAATAAAAATATTGTTTTAGAAATTATTAATGATTTTTCTAAAACAAATTTAGAAAAAGATGCTAATAAAATTTATTTAATAAATCAAATTGAATTTTCTTCAACTTCAGCCTCAAATGTTATGCTTAAAACTTTAGAAGAATTATCTAAAAATATTTATGTAATTTTTACTACCACTAATATTAATCAAATACTACCTACTATTAAATCTCGTTGTCAATTAATAAATTCTTCAAAAGAAAATGATATATTTTTTAGTAACAATTATGACGATGAACAATTATTAATATTAAAAATATTTTCAAATACTACTTTTTTAACAGATGAAACCAGTAAACTTAAATTAAAAAAATATATTGAAATTATTAAACAATTTATTATTAATGATAATGATAAAAAGGTTAACAATCAACTTTTGAATAAAAAAATAGTTAGTTTAAAAGAAGAAATTATTTACTTTTTTAGATTTTTTAATTTAGTAGTTTTTAATAAATTAACTTTTCTTTTATTTAAAAAGTATGATTTTAATAATTTTTTTATTGAAAGTTTAGTTAATTTATGAAAAATTAGTAATTTAAAAAGCATAGCTTATATTTTAGAACAAATTTCATTTACAATTAGTAAATTAAAATTTAATGTTAACTTAAATTTATTAATAAATTCTTTTCTTATTAAGGTAAGTGATAATTAAATTATGGAAAGTACAAAAAAAATTTTAGTTTTAAATCAATATGATAAAAAAATTAAACTTATTCAAAGAAAAGATATGTTTTGTGTTTCTTTGGATACTATTTTATTAAGTAATTTTATTAAAATAAAACCTAGTACTAAAACAATAATTGATTTTGGAACTAATAATGCTGTTATTCCAATAATTTTAGCAGCAAAATTTCACGGAAAAATAATTGGTATTGAAATTCAAAAACCAGCTGTTGAACTTGCTTTAAAAAATATAAAACTTAATGATTTAGAAAAAAGAATTGTCATTGTTCATGAAGACATAAAAATTTATGCTCAAAGAGAAAAAGAAAAAGTCAATTTAATTGTATGCAATCCACCTTTTTTTCCTTTATGAGATAAAAGCAAAGTAAAAGCACAACCTTTAAAAATCCCAGCAAGACATGAAGTATATATTTATTTAGAGGAGATTATTGTTAGCACAAGTAAATTATTAAAAGACAAAGGGCGATTGGTTATGATAAATAGTGTAGAAAGAATAAACGAAACACTGCTTTTATTAAAAAAATATCAAATTACACCTAAAAAATTACAAATAGTTTATCCTAAAATTAATCAGGCTGCCAATGTTTTTTTAATTGAAGCAGGATTTTAGCGAAAGAAGGAATGATTGTTTTGCCACCATTGATTTGTCATAATGAAAATAATACTTATATTGATGAAATAGCAAAGTGATATAAATAATCTTAATATAAATGTAAGGTTAGGTGTTTAAAATGAATATTAATTGATTAAATAAACTTAATAAAAAAATAACTTACTTATTAGCTGTATCAGGTGGTCCAGATAGTATGTTTTTATTAGATAATTTAGTACGTAATGAGTTTAAAATTATTGTTTGTCATGTTAATTATCATAAACGTTGAAGTAGTAATGTTGATGAGCAAATTGTTCGAGAATATTGCGCAAATAATAAAATAACTTTAGAAGTAAAAAATATTAAAGAAGAGGAATACAATAAAAAACAAAATTTTCAAAGTCAAGCGCGTGTACTTAGATATGATTTTTTTAATGAAATTGCTCAAAAATATCAAGTTTATAATCTTGTTGTAGCACATCATATTTACGATTTACTTGAAACATATATTATTCAAAAACAACGAAAGGCAATAGTTTCTTATTATGGGTTAAAATTTAAAACAACATATAAATCTTTATCGGTTTATCGTCCAATGTTAGAATTAAAAAAAGAAGATATTATTGACTATTTAACTTTGTATCATATTAAATATGGATTTGATGAAACAAATGAATTAATTATTTATGAAAGAAATCGAATTAGACAACAACAAATTAATAAACTTACTGATTTTGATATTAATTTAATGTTAAGTGAAATTAAAGAATTAAATAGTGAACAAGAGTTACTGAAAGATGAACTTGAAGTAATTTACAATACCATTATTAATGATGATATGCTTGCTATTAATGAGTTTAAAAAATATGAATTTAAATTACAACAAATGATTATTTATGAATTTTTAAGCCAATATGATGAAGAATTAGTTTTATCTTTAAAAAAGGCTAAAATTAAAGAAATAGTTAGAGTTTTAACTAAATCTAGTAAACCAAATATTACTATTTGTATTTCTGAAAATACCTGAGTTATTAAAGAATATAATTTTGCATATATTAGTGAAAAAAATGAACCAAAACAATTTAGTTATAAAATTTCTAAAATAAATAACTATAATTTTAAGGAAATTACTATTTCTAAAACTGAACCAACAGGTGGCGAATTTCAAGCTTTATATATTAATAAATCAGATTTTCCATTAACAATTAGAACTAATAATGGTGAAGAAGAAATTGAGACACCATTTGGTACAAAAAAAATTAATCGTTTATTTATTGATAATAAAATTCCATATCGTGAACGTCTTATATGACCAGTAATCATAAATTCAAGTGGAAAAGTAGTGGCAATTCCAAAATTATCAGTAAATAAAAACAATATTAGTGAGAAACCTAATTTGTATGTGCTAAAATATTATGGTATTATTTAAGAAAATAAATTAGAAATTAAACGTAGGTGAAAAAATAATGCAAACGCGAATTAAAATTAATTGAATGATTGTTGCACTATTCGTTGCTTTTTTAGTATTTGTTGGAATTTTATTGTGGTATTTTTTAAGAGGTAATGCTTTAACTTTAGATCAATTTCAATTAGAAACATTAGTTAGAGATGGTAAACTCCCTGGTAATAGTAGTGATACTGTTAGCAAAATTGATAGAGTACAAGTTCAATTTTTTGATCATACTACTTATATTACAGGCTTTTTAGGAATTAATGGTAAGGTAAAACGATTTGAAGCGACAGTTTCTG
Organism: Spiroplasma endosymbiont of Notiophilus biguttatus; assembly: GCF_964030985.1. NCBI lineage: Bacteria > Bacillati > Mycoplasmatota > Mollicutes > Entomoplasmatales > Spiroplasmataceae > Spiroplasma > Spiroplasma endosymbiont of Notiophilus biguttatus. Next base: position 794,819 of record NZ_OZ034993.1, read on the forward strand.
GAACTGCTACAGGTGGTTTTTATCATGATGTTATTGAAAAATTATTCAGAAAAGATAAAGATGGTAAAGGCTTTGATATTAATCCCACAATTATTAGTGAATTAGTTCACTTTTGAAAAAAATTTTTAATTAGTATGTTTCCAATATTAGTATTAGTTGGTGGTTCATTTTGATTATTTTCTAAAATGAATAAAATGGGTGCCGGTGGTGGTATGAATCCTTTTTCAATGGGAAAAAGTCGTGCTAAGATTAGAACATCAGATACTAGATTTACTGATGTTGCTGGTATTAAAGAAGAAAAATTGGAATTAGAAGAAGTTGTTCATTTCTTAAAGTTTCCACAAAAATATGCACAAATGGGTGCAAGAGTGCCAAAAGGAGTTCTTCTTGTAGGACCTCCTGGTACTGGTAAGACTTTATTAGCAAAAGCAGTTGCTGGTGAAGCAGGTGTTCCTTTCTTTTCAATTTCTGGTTCTGAATTTGAAGAAGTTTTTGTTGGAGTTGGAGCTTCAAGAATTAGAGAAATGTTTACTACTGCTAAAAAAAGTGCTCCTTGTATTATTTTTATTGATGAAATTGATGCAGTAGGAAGAAAGCGTGCCTCAGCTTCAACTGCAACCAATGAACAAACTTTAAACCAATTATTAGTTGAAATGGATGGATTTGAAACTAACTTGGGAGTTATTATTATGGCTGCTACTAACCGTGCTGATGTACTTGATGAAGCGTTATTACGTCCAGGTAGATTTGATCGTCAAATTTCTTTAAGTTGACCTGATATTAAAGAACGTGAAGCAATTTTACGATTACATGCTCGTAATAAAAATATTTCGCCAAAAGTTAATTTTCAAAGAATAGCAGAGAGAACGCCAGGATTTAGTGGTGCGCAGTTAGAAAATGTATTAAATGAAGCAACCTTGTTAGCTGTTCGTTATAATAAAACAGTTATTGGTTTAGTAGAAATTGATGAAGCTATTGATAGAGTTGTTGGTGGACCTGCTAAAACTTCAAGAGTAATTACTGATATGGATAAAAAAATAGTATCATATCACGAGGCTGGACATGCTCTTATTGGTTTAAAACTAGAATATGCTTCTAAAGTTCAAAAAGTTACAATAATACCACGTGGACAAGCAGGTGGATATACTATTATGACTCCTAAAGAAGATACTATGTTTTATTCAAAAGTACATTTAAGATCAACTATTACTGGTTATTTAGGTGGTCGCGCTTCAGAAGAAATTATGTTTGGTAATGCAAATATTACTACTGGTGCTCATGATGATTTAGAAAAAGCAACAAATATTGCCAGAAAAATGATAACTGAATATGGAATGTCATCTGAATTAGGATTAGTTCAATTTGAAAGTCCACGTAATGAGTATTCAGCTTTTGCAGCAAATAAGTTTTCTGATGATATTGCATCTAAAATTGATGGAGAAATTAAAAAATTATTAGATGTTTGTTATATTGAAGCAGTAGCAACAATTAAAAAACATAAAGATACATTAGAATTAATTGCCAAATCATTAATGACTTTAGAAACAATTACTGCTGAACAAATAGAATATATTGATAAACATAATAAATTACCAATTGAAGTAATAGAAATGCAAAAAAACAGTAAAAATTCTTCCAAAGAGGATAATGAATCAAATGATAAAAAGGAAGATAATAATTCAGGAACTGATGGTGATACAATATCAGTTGTTCCTAAGAAGAAATAATTAAATTATGGACTTCTCCCCACATGTACTTGTGGAGGGAACAATGAAACTGAATGAGTTCAACAATGCTTTTCAAACTGAATAGCAATGTCTTGCATATATAGCAAATTTGAAAGAAAACAAATGTATTAGGTGTTCTAGTTTTAATTTGAATACTTCTGATTAAAAAGAATAAGATGTTTGAAATGTAATCAAACATTTAGTATTCTCACGGGTACCATATTTTCAAGGTCACAAACATCTTTAAGATCATGATTTTACCTCATCTTTAGATGAATAAACATCAAACATGGAATTCCGTCAACTGATGTTTCAAAAGAATTGGGAGTGACCTTAAAAACAGCATGGAGAATGGGTCATAAAATTAGAACACGTATTGCAAAACAAGAACCTCAATTTATTGTTGAAGGCATAGTGCAAATTGATGAAATGTATCTTTCACATATGGCTTTTAAAAAACAAGGAAGATCCTTGAAAAATAAAACATTGATTGTTGGCATTTATGAAAAAACAACTAATAATTTAATTGTGAAAGTATTGAAAAATGCAAAGAGTAAAAGTCTTTTGAATTTTGCAAGAAGCCACATTTCTTCAAAATGTCATGTATATACTGATGATTGAAAAGGATATTGCGATTTCAAATTGGTTTTCCCAAAACATAAAACAATTAACCATCAAGATGGTTATGTTTCAAAAACTGGTGTAAATACTAATCAAATTGAATCAGTTTGAAAACATATAAGAAGAACATTTAAAACACATATCAAAGTTGCAAAACATCATGTTTATTTATATGCCAAAGAAGCTGCATATAAATTCAACAAGATACCTAGTTTTGAAATTGTAATGCTGTGTTTAATTTAAAAATGTGGGGACAAGTCCGTAGATACGCTTTTCTCAGCGTTTATGTGATAAAATTAAAAAATAGTACATAAAGGGAGAAAAGCGTTAAATTATTATAATAAAAAAACAAAAGTTACTATTTTAATATTTTCGATAATGTGTAAGTTTTGTTTTATTTTCTTTTTTTATTTGGTAAATATAATATAAAAAGTAATAAGGAGAAAAACAATGTTGGAAAAACATGAATTAGTAGAAAAAATATTATTAAGTACTGATGTAATTAATAATAAAATTATTGAACTTGCAAAATCAGTTAATAGTTATTATAAAGATAATAAAGAGCCCATTATTTTAGTAGGGATATTAAGAGGATGTTTACCCTTCTTATCACAATTTATGTTAAACCTTAAGATTGATTGTTTGGTTGATTTTATGTATGTAGAATCATATTTAGGACAAACAAAGGCGGTAAATAAACCAAAAATAAGAATGGATGTTATCAATAATGTTAAGGGTCGCGATTTATTAATTGTTGAAGATATTATTGATTCAGGTAATTCGTTATTTAAAATTCGTGATCATTTACAAGAACTTGGAGCAAAATCCGTAAAAATAATTACTCTTTTAGATAAGAAATCTAAAAGAGTTGCTAAAATTGAAGCTGATTGATATGGTTTTGAAGTTCCTGATCATTTTTTAGTGGGATATGGTCTTGATTACGATGAAAAATTAAGAAACTTACCTTATGTTGGTATTGCTGACCTTAATAAAATTGCAATTTTAGAAAAATGTAAAAAAAGTAGTTAAGTAAATAAGTTTAGAAGTTAATAATAATATTAAAATTTTCATTTTTTAATATAGTTCAAATATAATTAGCATTATTTTATTATGATAAAATTATACTATTAGCAGTTTTTAAGTTGTATAAGAATATTGGAGTTATAATGAGCAATCTTTTTGTTAATGTTTTAAGAGGAATCAAGAAAAGATTATTACAATATTTAGGTATTATAATACTATTAGTTATTGTAATTTCTACTCTTTCTGCGCTTTATAGTACAGCATCAAGAGCTGAATCAGGTTTTTATACAGTATTAAACAATAGTGGTAAATATGACTATCGTATTAATTTACAATTATTAAATAATTATAAAGATACTGCTACTGCAACATCAAGAATCCAAACAATTATCAAAAAACAATTTGAAGGTCATCCACAAGAACCAGAAATTGATGAACAGATAGATGAAATTAAAGAAAATAATCTTAGAAATAATAGTTTTCCTATCCTTCCTTCGGGAGTAGATATTAATAAAGATTTTGAAAATTATTTGTTAAACTGAGGATTAAGTTATCAAGGAATATTATTTAATGATATTTTAGAAAACGAAGTTAAAGATGATGAAATTTATAATTTGCAACATTATGAACTTGCTAAATCATTTTTTAAAACTTTTGATTATGAAAACGTTATTTCTCTTAAAAAAATTTATTATTCATTAGAAAATGGATTTTATACTTCAAGAGAAAGTGAATCTTTTGATTTTGCTCCAAAAAGAAATAATATTAATGAAGTTTATATTTCCGAAGGTATTAAACCTATTAATTCATTAGAAATAGTAATCAATCCTGAATTTGCACGTATTAATAATATTAAATTAAATGATTATATAACAGTTATTGATAAAGTTGAAAAGTTAAAAGTTGTTGGTTTTGGCTATGCTTATTGGGGAATTACTGGTAGTCGTACTGCAACAAATCCTAATCCCACATCTGAAAATACAAGTGCTGTTTATATGTCAAATCAATGGTTTAATAATTTAATAAAAGATTCTACATTTAGAACTAATTTAAATAATATATTTTTATTAAAAGTTAACAATAACGATAGTTATTTTGTTAGTAAGTTAGAAGAACTTTTAATTAAAACTTTTAGTTTTAGTTTTGGTTCAATTATTAGCAGTGATAGTGAAGATATTCGTTCAGGACAAATTTTAGAGAGTTTTAAAATGGAAAATATAATGTTTACAGCAATTACTCTTGTAGTATTATTAGTTATTATTTTTATCATTATGTCATATGTTAGAAAAGAAATTGATTTACAAAAACCACAGATAGGGTTATTAAAAGCCCTTGGTTATAGTAATTTTCAAATTGCTATTAGTTTTGTAATTTTAATATTTTTGATAACATTCATTTCCAGCATTATTGGTTTAGGTATTGGTCTAGGATTACAAATATGATTTAATTCGTTAAATAACATTGGTTTTTTTATGCCATTACCAGTGCTATTTTTTAGTTGGATAGTATTTATTGTAAGTTTAATAATTATTCCTATTATTTTTATAGTAATTAGTTATATGCAATCTGAAACAAAATTACGCGTTAGTCCATTATTATTAATTTATGATAGACCAAGTAATTCAAGTTCTAAACTAATTTCAGTTTTAAAATATCCTTTTCGTTATTGACCATTTAAACAACGTTTGGCAATTGCTTTTACTCTAAAATCGGTTGGAAAACTATTTTTAGTATTTTTTACTTTTATTTTTGTTAGTTTTTTATTACTATTTCAAAGTTCAGCTACTGATTTATTTGATAATAAAATAAATAATTTATATGGATATTACAATAAAGACGTTAAATGAAATACATCAACTTCATCAATGTATACATATACTAATGATTCTAATTTAAAAATTGATAAGCATGTTTTTGATTGAGTTTCAGAAAAAGATATTGCGAAAGATAAAGAAACGGGTACTAATAAATATCATCAATGAGTAGCTGATGATTTTCATATTGATAATGACAGTAAAGCTAAAAAAATTGAAAGTTTTATTATTAATAATAATTTTAAAAATTATTTTATGAATAGTGAAGAAATTAATATCCTTTATCAAAAAACTAAAACCAAATCTGATTGTGAAGATTTTATTAATCCAAAAAAGATAATACCTGAACCATTAATGGAAGCTATTTGTCAAAATATCCATCAAGTATTTAATTATATTTCAACAAATACAGGTATTAATCCAGAAATAGACCCGTTGCCTGGTATTAGTTTAGGTTTAAATATTTATAATAATAATTATTATCCAACTATTGAAATAAATTTAAGGCCTCCTAATGAATGAAAAGGGCATAATCAAGGTCGCATGCTCGCAAAAAAAAATAAAGCAACAGGACTTTATAATGATCCAAATCAAGATTTAGTTTGAAAAAATTGATTTAACTTTAAAGAAGCAAAAAATCGTGATATTGATCCTATTTTTAATAATTCTCATAATTTACAAGTACAAAAGGTTACTTATACTGATAATCAAGGACAAAATATAAAAACTACAGCTTATATTTTACCAGCAGTTATTTCAAAAACATTATCAATTTTAAATGATTATAAAATTGATGATCACTTTTTAATGTTAGCAAGTTGATATAATTATACAATTCCAGTAATTTATCAAGTTAAAGGAATAATTGAAAATAATTTAGACAATTCTAATGTTTATATTAATCTTGATGATTTACGAACATCTATTGGATTAATAAAACCTTCCCAGTCAGAAGAACCAAAACCAATATCAGATTCTTTTAATCATTGATTATCTAAAGAGAGCAATATTTTTCCATTAAATTATATAAATATTTTACAACCATCTGCAGAATATACTAAAGAACAAATATTAGCAAAAAATTTAGAACCTATTAATAAAATACCTTTTATTAATGATTTAGTTAAAAGATTATTGGTTGAAATATTTGATGGAATTAGAACAATTATAAATATTGCAAAAATTTTAACATTATTTGCTGTAGCTTTTGTATTGGTAATTATTGTTAATATGATTTTAGATAATAATTTATTAATTATTGCAATGATGAAATCTTTGGGTTATCGTGTAAATGAAATTAACAGATTGATTATTGGCTCCTATATTATTGCTTTATTGGTTGCTTTTATTTTAGGAACTATTATTTCTTATGTTGTGTGAAATATTATTACTTTAATTATTGCAACTAAAGCAGGCGTTGTTTTTAATGTGGCTGCTAATCTAGTTACAATTTTGTCTTGCTTTGGAATGGTATTTTTAATAATGGTTATTGGCTATGCTGTTGGTTTGTATTTAATTAAATACAAACCAGTAACAGCTTTATTACAAGGAAGTTAAAATATTTTTTAAGCATTTCTATATAAATAAGGTAAAGTAATTGATAAAATGAGTGTGTTATTTATAAAAGCATGGAATTAAAAAGGAGAAATGATTATGAAAAAAGATAATAAGATAATTAAAAAAGATGATAAAGACATTGGAAGTAAACAAGTAACTAAAAATAAGTTAGAATCTAGTTTTACAAAGAAGTCAGTATCTAAAAATGAAGGTACAATACCACCAGTAACCCATAAATCTCGTGATAAACCAGAATCAAAGGAAGAAATAGAAGCTAATAAAGCAAAATTGCAAGCTTTTAAAGATAATCAAAAAGCAATTAAAAAATTAACAAAAACTCATTCAAAAGAAATTTTAACAGGTAAAATTATATCAATGACTAATAATACCCCTGATACTAACACTAATGTTATTGAATTATTTGATGTTAAAAAATCTTACTTAACTGGAGACTTAGAATACGAAGTACTAAAAGGAGTTAATTTAAAAATTAAATTAGGTGATTTTGTTGTTATCTTAGGACCATCGGGAAGTGGTAAGACAACATTATTAAATATTATTTCGGGGTTAGATAAACCTAATACTGGTGATGTTTTTGTGGTGGGATATAATTTATCTTTATTAAAAGATAGTCATTTAACTAAATTTAGACGAGATAATGTTGGTTTTATTTTTCAACAATACAATTTATTAACTAACTTAACTGCTCGTGAAAATGCTGAAGTTGGTGAAAATCTTGCTAAAAATAAAAATATGAGTATTGATGATATTTTTCAAGTTATTGAAATGGATGAACATATGAATAAGTTTCCAAGTCAATTATCGGGTGGACAACAACAAAGAGTATCGATTGGTAGAGCACTAGCAAAAAATCCGACAATTTTATTTTGTGATGAACCAACAGGAGCGCTTGATGAGGAAATGGGGCGTAAGGTATTAGAGATTTTATTGGATGTTAATCGAGAATATAAAACATCAATTATTATGGTTACTCATAATCCTAACTTCCAATATGTTGCAAATACTGTTATTAACGTTAAAAATGGTAAAATTATTAGTGTAAAAAATAATGAAAAACCAATGAAACCAAGTGAAATAAATTGAAGTTAATATTATTAATTAAATAAACTAACAAATTGTTAATAGAAAAAATATCATAATAAAGGAGTAAAAATATGATATTTTTTGAAACACCTAGATTAAAAATTAGACAGTGAAAAGATAGTGATTTAGTTCAACTTGTTTTATTAAATTCTGATAAAGATGTCATGAAATATTTTTCTAGTACATTATCAAAAGATGATACAAAAAAATATTTTTCGAAAATTAAAAATAATTTAAATAATAATGGATTTGGTTTTTATGCTGTTGAATTTAAAAAAGACAATAATTTTATTGGTTTTAGCGAAATTGATTTTATTGATGATTTTAGACCATGTATTGAAATTGGTTGGCGTTTTAAAAAAAGTGTTTGAGGTGAAGGAATAGCAACAGAAGCAGCTAAAGAATGTTTAAGATATGCAAAAAAACAATTTAAAATTCACTGAAATTTATAGTTTTACTACTATATTAAATATTAAATCAGAAAATGTAATGAAACGAATAGGTATGAAAAAAATAAAAGAATTTTATCATCCAAAAATAAATAAAAGTGATATTTTAGCAAAACATGTTTTATACAAAATTAATATTTAGAAAGTAAAAAAAGTTTAATAAATTGTCTATCATTTTTATAGATATCTATTAGTAGAAATGTTTAAATTAAGCTTTAACCCTTATATTTATAATAAGGGTTTTATTATAAAATTTAAAATTAATTGTTGACAGTAGAATTTGGTATTGAAAATTGATATCATTATGTATAAACCTAAACAATCTTATTTAATTTAATTTTTTATTTTAAATACAAAGGATGAAAACAATGAAAGAAACTAAACTTGAAATTAATGGACGTATTTTAACAGAGCAAGAAGCATTAAGATATCAAAAAATACAAGATTTATATAAACAAAATTATGATATTTATGGGCGTAATTGAGAAAGAAATTATAATTGTGAAACTTTAAATAGCGAATTTAGAAATAAAAGTAAAGAAGAGTTAGCAAAATTTGTTGCTAATTTACCTAATGTTCAAATTAAAATGGCAGGTAGATTAATGACAAAAAGAGAAATGGGAAAGGGTTCAATCTTTGCTCATTTGCAAGATCAAACAGGTAAATTTCAAATTTATTTAAAACCAGAATATGTTAATCAAAAAAAATTTGAATGATTTGCAGAATATGCAGATTTAGGAGATTTTTTTGGTATTAAAGGTAAGGTTATGAAAACCAATAAAGGAGAACTAACAGTTCAAGTCTATGATATTGTAATGTTATCAAAAGCACTTAGACCTTTACCAGATAAATTTCATGGTTTAACAGATATTGAAGAACGTTATCGACGAAGATATGTAGATTTAATTATGAATCAAGAAACTAAAAAAACGTTTTTACAACGTACACAAATTATTAATGAATTAAGAAATTTTTTAAATAATAAAGGTTATTTAGAAGTTGAAACACCTATTTTACAAGAAGTATATGGTGGTGCTGCTGCTAAACCTTTTATTACTTATCATAATACATTAAAAACCGATTTATATTTACGAATTGCTACTGAATTACATTTAAAAAGATTAATAGTTGGTGGTTTTGAAAAAGTTTATGAAATTGGTAGATTATTTCGTAATGAAGGTATGAGCAAAAAACATAATCCAGAATTTACAACTATTGAAATTTATGTTGCCTATCAAGATATGAAATATATGATGGATTTAATAGAATCTTGTATAAAACATTTAATTAATATAGTACATAATAAATTAACATTAGAATATGATGAAAATATATTAAATTTTGAAAAATCATGAGCAAAAATTAGTATGATTGATTCAATTAAAAAAGCCATGATCAAAGATGAAGAGTTTACTAAAATTTTCCAAGAAATTAGTGATATGATTTTAAAATATCATAATATTGAAGATGATAATATTAGAAAAATTGAAAAAAATAAAACATTTAAACTTATATTAAAACTTGCAAAAAGTTATAAACTTCATATTCCAGAACATTATAATAGTACTGGTCATATTATTAATTTATTTTTTGAATCTTTTGTTGAAGAAACTTTAATTCAACCTACTTTTATTTTTGATTATCCAATTGAAATTTCACCACTTGCTAAATTAAATAAAAATAGTAAAGAGTTTACTGATCGTTTTGAATTATTTATTGTTGGTAGAGAATATGCAAATGCTTATTCGGAACTAAATGATTCTTTACAACAATATAACCGTTTTGAAGAGCAAATAAAAGAAAAAAATAGTGGTAATGATGAAGCAGCAACTATGGATTTAGACTTTGTTGAAGCATTGGAGTATGGTATGCCACCAACAGGTGGATTAGGAATTGGTATTGATCGTTTGGTTATGTTAATAACTGGTCAAAATAGTATTAAAGATGTATTATTATTTCCACATATGAAACCTAGAACTGAAAAATAATTTTTGTGATAAATTTTTATTATATAAACATATAATAGTAATTTATCTTTTTTTTAAAAAAAGATAAATTAATTAGTTATAATCAAGATAGTTCTTTAGAATAAAGAGCATTTTATTTTTATCAACACAAAAGATTGAAAAATATAAGTTTTCAAACCCATTGTTTTATTTAAAAACAATTGGTTTTTTTATTTTATAAATAAAATTTAGGAGAATAAGATTTATGCCTTGATTTAATGAATTAATAAAAAAATTTAGAAATTATCCTTTAACTGATGAAAATTTAGACGAAGTTGTTGAAACTTTTAAGATTTTTTTTAAAGAATACAATGAAAAAAATAATTTTTTTTCTAATTCAGAAGATACTGATTTTGAAAGCCCAAGTACATCAGCACCATTAACTCAATTAAAAGAAAATAAAAAAACTGATTTAGATAAATTAATTAAGGAATTAAGAAATGATTTAAAATATAATTTTTTTTCTTATTTTTGAGAAAAAAAAGAAAATTTAAAATTAATTAGACAATTAGATTATTTTTTAATAGAACTTGATAATAAAATTAAAAAACAAAATGAAAAATTATTATCCTTGGAGAAAAATAAAACATTAATTGAACAAAATAAAATTAATAAAACTAATCAAAATAGTACTGAGTTTATTGAAATCACAGATTATTTTAATCTTTTTAATTTTTTAAGTGAAACAATAAGTAATGATATTATTTTTTTAAAAACAATAAATTTAAATATTTTTGAAAATAAAAAAGAGTTTTTTAAAAAAACACGAGAATTAAAAATAAAAATTGATAAAGAAATTCGTAGGCTATATCAAAAAAATGAAGAATTAGAAAATAAAAAAGAGAAAATTTTTGAAAACCTTTTTAAAGAAGAAGTTATGACCCAATTAATTTTATCTTTTTGAGCATTTAGAATGAAAAGTGGAGATGAATATAAATTGATTTTAAAAGAAGATAAAGATTTAAAAAGTAAATTTGATAAAAATTTTGTATTTTTCTTTGAATTAATAGATGACATATTTAACCGATATATTAAAAAAATTATTAAAAATGAAGAAAGAATATACAATGATATATTTGAAAAATATAATGATCGAGAAAAGGAATTAATAAGTGAACAAGAGGAAATTATTAAAACTAAAGATAAAGTGAAAGAAAGTATAGAATTATTTAAAAATGAATTAGAAGAAAAAAAAGAACAAATTAGAATACATCAGAAAGAGATAGCAGAAAAAAGAAAACAAATTGAAAATTTAGAAAAACGAAAGAAAAATATAAAAAATAAAAAAATTAGTTACTTGCAAGATTTAGAAGAAAATAAAAATAATATTGAAAATCAAATATTAATTAAAAATATTTCAGATGATAAAAAAGGAAAAAAACAATATTTAAAAGAAATAGATGTAGTAATTAAAAAAAAGAATAGTGATATTAAGAAAAAGAATGATTATATTGCGGAGTTACAAGATAATATTACAAGACATGATACTGAGTTAAATATTAATGATAAAAAAATAAAAAAAATAGAAGATAAAATTAATAAAATTGAGGATTTTTTTAAGCAAAATAAACATACGATGATGTTTGAACTTAAAAAAATAAAAGAAAAATGAATTAAAAATATTAGTAAAGATCAAAAAATATTTATTAATTTCTTAAAAGAAGTTAATAAATTAGAAAATATGGAATTTATTAAGATTATTGAAAATTATTGAGAAGAAAATGCTGACAGTATTGAGAAATTTAATGAAAATTTTAACATTCAAAATAATTTAGAAAACATAAGAGAAGAAAATGAAAAAATAGAAAATGAATTTAAAAATGATTTCACAACTTTAGAAATTAATTTTAAATTAAAAGAAAAAGAAATAATAGAAAACGCAATTAGAGAAAAAAAGGAAAAAATTCAGGAATCTTTAAGAACAATTAATCAATCAAAATTAGTAAGTATTGAAATCCAAACCGAAATAAATCAAGAAAATGAGAAACCTAGTTGACAAGATCAAAAAATTGAAGAACAAAATAAAACCATTGAAAAACTAGAATTTCAAATAAATGATTTAGAAAAAAAAATAATTTCAATAAAGGAATTACATGAAGATGAAGTAAAAGATTTATCTACAACATTGGAAAATATTAGATATTTTTTTGCAATGGAAAGTAAAAAAACTACTGAAAATTGTGATAATTTAAAAAATAATTTAAATAAAAAAAATTCAAAAAAAGAAGAACAAAAAATTAAAAATACATTGAATGAAGAAGAAATAAAATTAACATCTTTAAATGAAGTATGAAAATTAATAAGTAGTGAAATTCCAGAGTTACAACAATCTTTATCAGAAGAATCAAAAAATGCAAGTGAACAAAAATGAGATAATATGGGTGTAATAGAATCTCAATTATCTTCGGAAACAAAAGCAGAAATATTAAATACAGTTTAAAACAAACTAATAAGATTAACTTTATTATTGTATCAAGTTTAATTTATAGAAAGAGAGAAAATGCTTAAGAAGTACATTACGAAAAAAATAAGAGTATTTATTAATAAGAAAAATCAGAAAATAATAAAAGCTGTTATGAATAATAACTTAGAAAAAGTTAAATTATTAGTTAGGAACTGTGTTAGTATAAATTATGTAACTAAAGATGGTTTCACTATTTTGATGTTAGCTATCAAAAATAATGATTTAGAGATAGTTAAGTATTTAATAGATAATAATGCAAATGTTTATCAAGTAAATGAATATGGACATAATGCTTTAATATTAGCTGTTTGAAATAATAATTTGGAAGTCTTTAATTTTTTAATGGAAAATACTAACGATATTTTAGATGAAGAAATTTTAGAACAAGATAAAAATGAATTACCAACATATGAAAGTATGTTAAAAGAAGATAAAGACAAATTACCAACATATGAAGAAGTAATGAAATTTCAACAAGAAATTAATAATTCTGATTATTTTAAAGATGAAATAGATTGGCAAAAACAATTATCAATGATAAAAAATATATAATTTTTAATTCCTTTTATGACAATATTAATTTTCGGAATTTTACGTTTATTGGCAATAACTTATATACATTATTATTTCTGAAAACTATAATTAGATATTAGTAAAATAAAATCTAATTAAAGGTGATTGAAAATGAATATTTTAGACATAATAAATAAATTTCCAAACCAAGAATCTTGTATAAAATTTTTAGAAGAAATAAGATGAAATAACAAACCAAAATGTCTTTTTTGTTTTAGTGAAAAAGTTAACTCTGTTTTAAAAGAGTCGCGTTATAAATGCAAAAAATGTCATAAGTCTTTTAGTGTAACTGCTCAAACTATTTTTCATCATACACGTGTACCACTTCAAAAGTGATTTATTTTAATAGTGTTAATGGCTAATGCTAAAAAAAGTTTATCATCATCTCAAGCTTCAAGAGACTTAAATTTACGTTTAGCAACTGTATGAAAAATGATGCATAAAATTAGAAAGGCAATGGCTAATGATGAGATTAAATTATTAGCAAAAATATTAGAGATGGATGAAACATATGTGGGTGGAAAACCGCGTAAATATAATGATGTTGATAATAAAAATAACTCATTACGTGGTAGAGGAACTAGTAAAGAGTGTGTTGTTGGCATTATTGAACGAAATGGTAATGTTAAATTATTTCATGCAAAAAATAAAAGTATTAAATCTGAAAATTTAATGAAAATAGTTAAAGAAAATGTTGATATTAACAATTCTATTCTTTTTACTGATGAATATCGTGGATATTATAAAATGAATAAAATTTTACCACATGAACAAGTTAATCACAAAAAATATTTTTCTTATAATGGTATTCATACAAATACAATAGAAAGTTTTTGAGCAATATTAAAAAGAGGTTTTATCGGCCAATTTCATTGAGTTTCAAAAAAATGACTCCAATCTTATTTAAATGAATTTTGTTTTAAATATAATAACCGTAAAGAAAAAATCACATTTAAAAATATCATAATTAAATTATTTATTAAGAATTAAGTGTTAACCAATAAGCGTAAAATTCCGTAAAATTTTACCACATGAACAAGTTAATCACAAAAAATATTTTTCTTATAATGGTATTCATACAAATACAATAGAAAGTTTTTGAGCAATATTAAAAAGAGGTTTTATCGGCCAATTTCATTGAGTTTCAAAAAAATGACTCCAATCTTATTTAAATGAATTTTGTTTTAAATATAATAACCGTAAAGAAAAAATCACATTTAAAAATATCATAATTAAATTATTTATTAAGAATTAAGTGTTAACCAATAAGCGTAAAATTCCGTTAATTTTTATTAAAATATTAAAATAAACATTAATATTTTAATTTTAAAAAATGTAATTTTACCTATATGAATTTCCTTTTGCTTTTTATAAAAAAATAAGTTACAATTCTTAGTGAATATTTAATTATTATTTAGTTTAAGGAGAATAACAATCAAATGCGTAAATTAATCACTTTATTTTCAACACTTAGTTTACTTTCTTCTTCTGTGAGTACTATTGTGGCTTGTGGTACTGGAGATGGTTCAAAAATTCAAGCAAATTTTGAAAACGAGCCATCAAACAAAGATGGTGATCCTTTAGTTGATTATGTTTATAATAAATACTATCAATATGATACTAAGCTTTTATACAAACCACTTGCTGCATTTATGCAACTAGCAGCAGACAAAATTAGAATTGATCGTAATGCATTAGAAGTTACAGATGCTGCTAGGGATTTTTATAATAGTGATCAATATAAATCAGGTAATTATGAGAGTATTAATTATAATGTTAATAATGATCCAGATAAAGTAATGAATGAACCATTTAGTTGTAAAGATGCAAATGGAAGTCTTTTAGTTTTTGGTTTAACTGATAATGATATATCTAAACAGCAATATTATGGTTATTGATATGTTACATATGAAACAGCAACAGAAGCAGAAAACCCTTCGAAAGTTGCTAAAACTAGTATTGTTTCACCAAAAATTACTGACTTTAAAGATGATAAAAATAAAACTATTACTAAAAAAGGTTGAATTCATTTATTCTTTATAATGAAAGATTCAAAAATGAACAAGACTTTTAAAATTGATTTTAATATTAAAATTGATGTAAGTTTTAGTTTATATGTTGATAAAAATAAAAAAGAAATAGTTGTTATTAATATAAATACTATTGATAAAGCTTTGGGTGATGTTGATTTTCGTAACCCATATAAAGTGGTTTATGAAAGAATAAATAACATGACTTTTTCAGAATTATAATGATAAATATTAAAATTGTTTGTATTGGTCAGTTGTCACAAACATATTGAAAATCAGCTGCCAAAGATTATTTAGAACGAATTAAAAAACGAACTAATATTGAAACAAAAAATATTATGGAATCTAAATTAAATTCAATTCCTAATAATATTAAAATTGAAACTAATAAAATCACTGAATACATATCAAAGAATAATGATTATCAATGATTTTTATTAGATTTATCAGGACAATTAATAAGTAGCGAACAATTATCACAGATGATTAATAAAAATCAAATTTATCAACAAGGCAAAATTGGTTTTATTATTGGTGGTAGGAATGGTGTAGCACAAATATTAAAAGACAATATTAATTTAATTAAAATTTCTTTTGATAAAATAACATTACCTCATCAATTATGTTATGTTGTTTTATTAGAGCAAATATATTGTTCATTACAAATACTTAATAATCAAAGTTATCATAAGTAGTAGGTGAAAGAAATGTATAATAAAACTTTATTTGTTGATTCCTCATGATTAGAATTTTTTCAACAAGAATATAAAGAAGCATATTTTACTAAATTATTAGAAGATATTAAAAAAGAATATCAAACTTATCTTTGTTATCCTCAATGAGAAGAAATATTTCAAGCTTTTAAAATAACTCCTTTATCAAAGGTTAAAGTAATAATATTAGGTCAAGATCCTTATCATCAGCCAAATCAAGCTCATGGTTTAGCGTTTAGTGTTAAAACAAATACTCCATTACCACCAAGTTTAAAAAACATTTTTCAAGAACTAAAAAATGATTTAAATATTGAAAAAGATAATGATGGTAATTTAACAAGTTGAGCTAAGCAGGGAGTTTTGCTTTTAAATACAACTTTAACTGTCAGAGAAAGTCAGCCTAATAGTCATTTACAATATCAATGAGTAACTTTTACTGATCATGTTTTATCATTTTTAAATTTAAACTGTACTAATCTTGTTTTTATTTTATGAGGTAAAAATGCAAGAAATAAAAAAATACTAATTGATAGAGAAAAACATTTTATTATTGAGAATGTACATCCTTCACCTTTAAGTGCTTATAATGGTTTTTTTAATTCAAGACCATTTAGCAAAAGTAATAATTGATTGATTTCAAAAAATAAAACTCCCATTAAGTGATAAAAATAAAAAAATAATAATTTTATTATATGTATTTAAGCAAACAATGTTATGATATATTTGTTAAAATTAATATAGTTTTAAAGAATATTTCGGGAATGGTGGTTATTTAAATGCCCAATAATTTAATATTTAATCACATATTTTCTCAACGATATGATTTAAATACCTTGAATTTATTTAGTAGATCTACAGCTATTTATTTAATTATTACTTTAAGTAGCATAATGTTAGCATATATTTTAATGAATAGTTTTTGAAAATGATTTCGTAAAGATAAATATAAAGGTGTTCGTTTTACTACTAAAAATATTGCCTATATAACAATGTTATCTTCGGTATCAGTTGTGGCAACTATTATTGTTTCTATTACGATACCCATTACAGTATTACCACCAATTAGAATTGCTTTTGAGGGTTTAATGATTAAAATAACTGGTTATATGTTTGGTCCAATTATAGGTATTATTTGTGCTGCAGTAACAGATATTTTGGTAATGTTATTTGTTCCTTCATATATTAGCATTTATTATATGTTTTGTATTATTTTTACTGGTTTTTTGGCAGGAATTGCTGGAATATTTAAAGTAAAACTAAAGGATTATCCATGAGTTATTTTTGCTTTAATTAATTTTTTTATTATTTTCTTTGCTGGTGGTGGCATGTATATTGTTATTTCAGGTAAGCAATCATCATATTCTATGTCAGGAATTATTGTTAATAAATATGTTCTTGCTAGTATTATGGGTGGTGGTGGCATTATTGGCCTATTAAGTATTTATAGTGTTTTATTTTATTATTTATTGAAAAAAGAAATTTATAGAATTAAAGAAATTTTACCAATTATTTTATTAGCGGTAGTAGCCGAGTATGTAACAACAGTGCTTATAGCCTCCTATGCTGATATGACTTTATTTGATCCTAATGCCAAAGATTATGGAGTAACAGCGATTATGAGAATTGTGCAAGCACCTCTTAAAATTATAATTAATTCAATTATAATTTATGTGACTTGAAGAACTGTTAATCCTTTAATTAATATTGATAATAATAATTATTAAATAAAGGATTTTAAAAATATGAATGAAGAATTTTTTAAAAAAATATCTAAATATTCAAATAAAGATTGTTTAAAAAAATTAAAAATTATTACTCCAAAGTATTTAAACAATAATATTAAGTATATTCATGTAGCTGGAACAAATGGTAAAGGTTCGGTATCACGTTTAATTTTTGCTATATTATCACAAACTTTAAAACAAAAAATTGGTTTATTTACCTCTCCCCATATTGAGTTTGTTAATGAACGAATTGTTGTTAATAACAAGATGATTAGTAACAAAGATTTAGTACGTATTAGAAGCTTGATTTTTGATGATATTGAATATTATCAATTAGGTTTTTTTGGTATTTTAACTTTAATTGCATTAATTTATTTTCAAGAACAAAATGTGCAATGAGCAATAATTGAAGTTGGAATTGGTGGAAAAATTGATCCTACAAATATCATTGATGCAACATATGCTATTATTACTTCAATTGGTAAAGATCATCAAGATAGACTTGGTAAAACTACATCTGAAATATTACATCAAAAATTGGGAATAGTGAAACCAACGACAAAAAATGTTTTTATTTCAGGTAATTTAAATAATAAATTAAAAAAGCAAATTGATATGGAAGGTTATAAACCTATATATTCTTCAAGATTAATCAATCAACCATACTATCAAGAAAATAAAAAATTAGTTTTAACAGTAATTTCAAAAACATTTTTAGAAATTAATATTAAACAAGCTTTAAAAATCATTAATGATACTAATATTAGATTACGATTTGAGAAATATCAAATTAATGATAAAACTATTTATTTTGATGCTGCTCATAATATTGATGGTATTAAAGCATTAATTAAAACGCTAAAAATTAATAAAATTATTCCTCAACAAATTATATTTTCTTGTTTAAAAAATAAATATCCACAAAAATTAATTAGTTGTTTAAAAAAAGTTTCAGATAATATTATTATTTGTAGTAATAGTAATTTAAATAGTATTACTGGTGAAATTTTTGATTATCAAAAAATGATTGAATGTAACGCTCATAAAATAATTTTAATTACCGGTTCTTGTTATTTTTTAGCAGATGTTCTTAATTATTTAAGAACAAAAAAAATAATTATGATAAAAAAGGGTGGTAATTAAATGAATGTATTGTTATTGAATATAATTGGTGGAGTGTTAATTTTAATTGTTTTTTTATTGATCACAGTTTTTGATTATAAAGATAATAAAAAAAAGATAAGGCAAATAAAATTTATTTGCTTAAGTGGAATAATGTTAGCATTAGCTGTTTCTTTAAATACAACAGGTGCTTTAATGTTAAAAAGTTTACCATTTTCTAAATATTTTGAAATTAAATTGGGTAATTTTATATTAGTTTTAATAGGTTTCTTTTGTGGTGGATTATTAGGTTTTCTTAGTGGTATTGCTAGTGATTTTTTAGGTTTATTATTTAGTATTGGTGGTGCATCACCATGTTTATTTTTTACTTTTACTAGTATTTTATGATGTATATTACCTTACTATTTAGTATTAAATTTTACTAAAATTTATTATAGTAAAAAGACATTTTATTGATATTTGCCAATTGCTTATGCTATTACTTCATTAATTATTACTGGTACTGATCCTATTGCATTAAAAATATTATTTTCTGGATTACCACCTTTATGATTAATGTATTTTCCATTAAGAGTTATAAAATATCCTATTGATTTAACGGTTAATGTTTTTTTAATTATTACTTGTTATTCTGCATTAAAGAAAACTTTAAATTTAGAAAATCAATTTAAAAAATATTATTTTGCTACAGATCCGCAATCTTTACAATATAATAGAGTATGTGAAGAATAAACCAAAAAATAATTATTTAATTAAAATTTCTGAGAACCTGTTTAGAATCTTTTTAATAAAATTGAAATAAAGGAAAGGGCATTGGTTAGATAAGTTTACTTTCTTGTCTTCAAATCTGTACAAATTGATTTGGAGGCATTTTCAATCTAATAACTATTCTATCATTGTTTCAATATCTAACAAATTTTTCTAATATTTTATTAAAACTTTCCATTGAAATGGCAACCCTTTTTAGGACTATTTTTTGGTAGACATTTTTTCTTGATATTTAATGGGAGTTAAGTAGTTTAAAGTGCTGTGGATTCTTATATTGTTATATCAATTGATATAATCAAATAATTCTAATTTTAACTGTATTAATGATGTAAATTTTTTGTCATTAATAAATTCAGTCTTGAAAGTTTTAAAAGTTGCTTCAGCAACAGCATTGTCATAAGGACAACCTTTTTTACTTAAAGAGCGGGTAATATTGAATGCTAATAAAAGTTTGTTAATAATTTTATTATTAAATTCGTTACCTCGATCGCTATGAAATATTTGCATATCTTTTAAACAGCGATTTGATTGCATAAATGCTTGATATACCAATGATGCATCTTTTTTAGTACCTACACTATGTCCAACAATTTCGCGGTTAAATAGGTCTATTAATAAGCAAATATAGTTTCATTTACCATTAACTTCAACATAACTAAGATCACTGACAATCACCTCATTTTTAATTCTATTATTAAAGTTTCTATTAACAATATTAGTGATTTGTTCATTATTTACTTTATTACGATGATTTTTAAATGATAATTTAGTGTATTTTGACATTAAATTATGTTTATCCATAATTTTTTTAATTTTTCTTCTTGATAAATAAATTTCTTGTTTTTCTAGTATGACTTTTAATCTTCTTGTTCCATAAACACATTTGTTTTCTTTAAAAGCACTAATAACAGCTTGATCATAAATATTATTTTTGATTTTATCTTCTTTTTTCTTTAAATTAAAATAATATGTTGATTTAGAAATTTTTAAAAAACGACACATTGGGCGAATCTTATATTTTCATTTATTATTTGCAATAATCTCTACTTTCTGCCTATTATTAGTGCTGCTTGCTTTAAAATATCATTTTCCATTCGTAATTGTTTTAATTCTTTATTCATTTGAATTAATTGTTTTTCTAAATCAGAAAGATTATCTTTAGTTTTAAAACTTCCCGAATTAGTAAATTGCTTAATTCATTTATATGCAACTGCTCTTGTAACATTGTACTCTTTAACAAGACAAGATACTGATTTGCCACTTTGATATAAAGCTACTATTTGTTTTTTAAATTCATCTGTATATGAAGTAATATTGGCCATAATTATATTTCCTTTCTTTTAACAAATATTGTTATTTGTCTACATAATTAGTGTCCAATAAATTGTAGCCGATCCACATACTTTCAAAAGTGCTACCAAACATCATTTTAAAATCTCTTTTAATTCAACGATTTAAACATTCACTAACTTGATTACCTTTAAAACCTGATAGACTTTTTGAATGAATTAGATTAGTACTTGTATTAAAAACTTTACTAACAATTTCGCTTGTATTAGCAGAACCTAAATCTGATTGAATAGTCGTAAAATTACATTGTTTAGCACTCGCTAATTCTATTTGATTAACCACATTTAACACAGTTTTGGCATTTTCACTTTTGTTTATTTTTCAGCCAACAATTGAATTACTGTACATATCAGTAGCAAAAACAACTAATAATTTTGTTTTTTTATCACCAATAATTATATTTTTAAATCATGTGTCATCCATACCAACTTTTTCAAGAAAGTTATTACTTGAAAAATTACGTTTTAATAAATCTTTATTATTTTTTAAATCACTATTTTCTACTACTCTATTTGTTGATTTAGGTTCTAATAATAATTTAATATTATTATCTTTTAATATTTGTTTTATGCTTGTTTTACTGCATTTAAGACCTTTATTTTTTATTTTTAACTCTAATCTTACTTTTTCAAAACTAGTGATATTAATGTACTTTTTTTCATTTTTAATGAGAACTATTTTGTTTATTGCTTGTATCAAATTATCATTAATTTTTGATTGATATTGCTTTTTACCTTTTTTTACTCATAAATAGTATGCTGTTTTGCTAATAGCTATGTAAACAATAATTTTATTTAATTGATGACCTTTTTGCTTATATTTTTCTACTATTAAAAAACACTTATATTTTAATAATTTACTATTTTTTCCCCTTGTTAATTTCTTTTCACAGGCTAATTGCTCCTTTAAAAGTTCTTTTTCAACCTCATCTTTTAAAGCTTGTTTTCTAAGTTTATCAATTTCTTTGTTTAATAGTTTAATTTCAATATCTTTCTTATCGATCCTGTGAGAAGTTTGGGATTTAGAAATTTTGGTGAATGCATTTTCACCTTTAATTTGATATTGGTTAACCCAATTATAAATTAATACTGGAGTTGATAATTTATATTTGACTTGAATTTCATGTATTTTTAGTTTTTTATCAACTAAATACTCATTAACAACGGCTAATTTTGTTTCTTTTGAATAAACTTTATAATTCATAATTTCTCCTTCTGTATTAATTATTTTTAATTATATTACAGATTGAAAATATTAATTGGTAAACTTAAGTGACTGATGCCTCTTTATCTTGTACTATTACTAATTTTAAAAAGGTTTCTAATTGAGAAGATACTAATGGTGTAGTTCATGCTTTAGTAAATATTAAGGGCACAGTTTACATAGGAACATCAATATCTGGTAAAGGAAATTTATATAAAAGTAATAGTGATGGCAAATTTGAATTAATGAGTAATTGAAAACAAGACAATGGTGCAGTTTGAGGTTTAACAAATATTAATGGTGTACTTTATGTGGGAACATCAACTGCTAATAAAAAGGGAAATTTATATAAAATAAATACGAATGATATTAATGCTAAGATTGAGCCAGTCTCTACTTGAAAAAATATTAACGGTGAAGTTTGAAGTTTAACAAATGTTGATAGTATAGTACACTTTATGTAGCAATAACAGATATTAATGGTGAAGGAAATTTATATAAAAGTAAACCTGATAAAAGTTTTGAATTGATGCTTGGTTGAGAAGATACTAATGGTGCAGTTTGAGGTTTAACAAATATTAATGATACTATTTATATTGGAACAATAACTTCTGCTAATAAAGGAAATTTATATATAACTGAAAAAAATAAAAACATAAAAATGATATCTATCAAAATTATGAAATTTCAAATAATTAATACTTTTTTAATTATTAATGATTCTCTTTATTAAAGAGAGTTTTAAATTTAAAAAATTATTTTGTTACAGATTGATATTCTTTACAGTATAATAGAGTATATGAAAACTAAACTTTATTAAGAAGGGTTAATTAAATGATTAAAATTTATGATAGTTTTTCACAAACATTGCAGATGCTTGCCCCTAATAAAAAGCAAGTTAATATGTATTTATGTGGTCCTACTGTTTATAACTATATTCATGTTGGCAATATTCGTGGTGTACTTGTTTTTGATGTTTTACATTGTTTGTTAATTCATCAAAATTATAAAATAAATTATGTTCATAATATTACTGATATTGATGATAAAATTATTAAGAAAGCTGCGGATTTAAAAATAACAGAACAACAAGTTACTGAAAAATACACGTTAGCATATTATGAAGACTTAGAAAAATTAAATATTATTTTTCCTACAAAATTACCAAAAGTAAGTGAATATATTTCAAAGATTATTGAATTTATTAATAAATTAATTATTAAAGATTATGCATATGTTACTGATGGTGATGTTTATTTTAAAGTTAATAAGTTAAAAGATTATGGAAGTTTGGCACATAAAAATATTGAAGATTTAATTCCAAATTTTAGAATTAAAAATTTAGTTGCTAAAGAAAATAATCTAGATTTTGCTTTGTGAAAATCAACAACAATAGGTATTAGTTGAAATAGTCCGTGAGGAAAAGGAAGACCTGGTTGACATACTGAGTGTGCTTGTTTTGTTGAGGATTTATTTAATGGTCAAACTATTGATTTACATGGTGGTGGTGTTGATTTAAAATTTCCTCATCATGAAAATGAACGAGCTCAATTTGTTGCAGCTAATAATAAAAAAATGTCAAATATTTGATGACATAATGGTCATGTTAATATTGCTAATGAAAAAATGTCAAAATCTTTAAATAATTTTATTTTGGTTAAAGAATTTTGTCAGCAATATCACCCAAATGTACTGCGATATTTGATATTAAATCGTGATCATCAACAACCAATCGATTTTAATAAGGAAACAATTGAAAATGGATTAGTGTCAACAAAAAAATATGAAAATGTTTTAAAACAATGAACATATCAAATATTTATTAACAATATAACATGTAATAATAATCATCATTCAATTTATTATCAACAAATTATTAAAAATTTATCAAATAATATTGATACAACTAATACTATTACTTTAATTGAAAATATGATTAAAAAATTAAATGAAGCACTTATTAAAAAAAATTTTAATGAAGAATTTCAAGAAATTTTTTATACTTTTACCTTTGCTTTAAAAATATTAGGATTTGATTTTAAAGTTGGTAATTATTCTGAAAAAATTAAAAATAAAATTAAAATATGAGAGCAACTAAAAAAGGAAAAACAATACCAAGAAGCTGATAAAATTCGTCAAGAATTAAAAGATTTGAATATTATTTAAAGGAGCAAAATTATGGCATTACAATATATTTATGGTTATCACCCTATTATTGCTGCATTATTATCATCATCATTAATAAAAATTAAAAAAGTTTTTTTAGTTCAAGATAAGTACCAAGAATTGAAAAAAGATTTAAAAAGTGTAAATATTCCTTATGAAATTATTAGTTTACAAGCAATGAATAATTTATTAGGTACTACTAAACATCAAAATATTGCTGCTAATGTTAAAGACTATCAATATTTTTCTTTTGATGAATTAATTAATATTGGTTCAACATCTAAATTTTTAAGAATTTTAATTTTAGATCGTATTTCTGATCCACATAATTTTGGTTCAATGTTAAGAATTGCAGTGGGTAATGAGTTTGATGGTGTAATTGTTTTAAATCGTAATCAATCTGAAATAAATGGTGCAGTTGCAAAGGCTGCAGCCGGTGCTCTAAGTATTATTCCAATTTGTCAAGTTAATAATTTAACTTCCGCAATTAATAATTTACAAGAAAAATATAAATTTTGAATTTTGGCTGCTGCTAAAACAGTAAAAGCAATTGATTATTTTACTATTGATTGTAGTAGCAACTTAGCATTAATTATTGGTAATGAAGGTGAAGGGATAAGTCCAAAGTTATTAAAACATACCGATTATATTGTTCAAATACCAATAAGTCCAAAAATAGAATCATTTAATGCTAGCGTTGCTTGTGGTATTATTGCAAACTATATTTATGTTGAAACGTTAAAATTATCGTAAATTTTAAGAACCTATATTTTTTGATAATATTTAAATTTATGAAAAAAATAATATTTTATGGCATTGGTTAGATAAGTTTACTTTCTTGTCTTCAAATCTGTACAAATTGATTTGGAGGCATTTTCAATCTAATAACTATTCTATCATTGTTTCAATATCTAACAAATTTTTCTAATATTTTATTAAAACTTTCCATACTTTCAAAAGTGCTACCAAACATCATTTTAAAATCTCTTTTAATTCAACGATTTAAACATTCACTAACTTGATTACCTTTAAAACCTGATAGACTTTTTGAGTGAATTAGATTAGTACTTGTATTAAAAACTTTACTAACAATTTCGCTTGTATTAGCAGAACCTAAATCTGATTGAATAGTCGTAAAATTACATTGTTTAGCACTCGCTAATTCTATTTGATTAACCACATTTAACACAGTTTTGGCATTTTCACTTTTGTTTATTTTTCAGCCAACAATTGAATTACTGTACATATCAGTAGCAAAAACAACTAATAATTTTGTTTTTTTATCACCAATAATTATATTTTTAAATCATGTGCCATCCATACCAACTTTTTCAAGAAAGTTATTACTTGAAAAATTACGTTTTAATAAATCTTTATTATTTTTTAAATCACTATTTTCTACTACTCTATTTGTTGATTTAGGTTCTAATAATAATTTAATATTATTATCTTTTAATATTTGTTTTATGCTTGTTTTACTGCATTTAAGACCTTTATTTTTTATTTTTAACTCTAATCTTACTTTTTCAAAACTAGTGATATTAATGTACTTTTTTTCATTTTTAATGAGAACTATTTTGTTTATTGCTTGTATCAAATTATCATTAATTTTTGATTGATATTGCTTTTTACCTTTTTTTACTCATAAATAGTATGCTGTTTTGCTAATAGCTATGTAAACAATAATTTTATTTAATTGATGACCTTTTTGCTTATATTTTTCTACTATTAAAAAACACTTATATTTTAATAATTTACTATTTTTTCCCCTTGTTAATTTCTTTTCACAGGCTAATTGCTCCTTTAAAAGTTCTTTTTCAACCTTATCTTTTAAAGCTTGTTTTCTAAGTTTATCAATTTCTTTGTTTAATAGTTTAATTTCAATATCTTTCTTATCGATCCTGTGAGAAGTTTGGGATTTAGAAATTTTGGTGAATGCATTTTCACCTTTAATTTGATATTGGTTAACCCAATTATAAATTAATACTGGAGTTGATAATTTATATTTGACTTGAATTTCATGTATTTTTAGTTTTTTATCAACTAAATACTCATTAACAACGGCTAATTTTGTTTCTTTTGAATAAACTTTATAATTCATAATTTCTCCTTCTGTATTAATTATTTTTAATTATATTACAGATTGAAAATATTAATTGGTAAACTTAAGTGACTTATGCCTATTTAAAGGGTGATAATAATAAAAATTTTAAAATTTTACAATTACAAAAAAAGACAAGATTTTATTCTCGTCTTTTATCATTTATTTTTAATTCAAGGGTTTAAAAAAGAAAGGAGCTATTTTTAAAACTTTTTTGTTATAGACATCTTCGCCACGCTCCCAAAAATTTTTATATTTATTTTACTTTTTTCTAATTGTTTTATTTTTATTGTTATTTTCTTTTCTAACATTTCTTCCAAAGTTCAAATTTTTGATCTTAGTTCTAAAATATTTGAAGAAAGTAATATTACTTTAGAAGTGTTGTTATTTTCATTAGTTAATTCCTTTAATTCTTTATCTTTTTTTCACTTAATTCTTTTAATTTTGATAACATTTTTTGTTCATTATAGAAAAAAACTCGCTATTTTCAATATTTGTACTGTTATTACTTGGATAATGATTTTTTCTACGTTTAAATAAGTTTTTTAAAATATTTAACGCTTTTCTCCCTTTATGTACTATTTTTTAATTTTATCACATAAATGCTGAGAAAAGCGTAAATTTATTAGTAAATATAAAACAAATAATAACTATCTTACTATTAATAATATATAAAAAAAGTTACCTTAATTGGTAACTTTTTAATTAGATTGTGGGGAAATATTATTTTGGTTAGATTTTGATAGTATATTTATACCTCAAATTAGTCCAAAAACATTCAAAGAAATAAACAAAAAAATTAAACCAACATATTTATTTCTATGACATAAATCATGACCTTTACATGCAATTAATAATAATACTATTCCAAACATTACTGAAAGTATTATTACATCTGCTAATCATAGTTCAATCATATTTAATCTTCTCCATATCATAATACTTAATAAATAATTATAATTATATACTATTTTTATCTTGCATTTAAAATTATTTTACTAATACCTGCTAATTCTTGATTTATATAGATTTTAGCATAAGAATTTTCACTGAAATCTATAATAGTTTCTACATGACCTTTACAAGGTGTAATAAAAATATTAATTTTTCAATTTAAATTATCGTTTGAATTACTTAATATATCAAATCCAATTGGATTATTATTAAATTTTGATTCAATACCAGCACGTACTGTGAATTCATAAGTTACTAAATTATATTGTGATTTATTACCTTGATAATAAGCATAAGCATATCCAGAAGAATGGTTACCAATTTTACCTTTTTCAAAATGTTTCATTTTATCAATATTAGGTATTGACTTTGAAAATATTAAATCATTTAAATTAATTTCAATTGAACTTGTTAATTCTTTTGCTGGATTAAAACTTTCTTTAGTACCATAACCACTACCATGTATATCACTTACAGAATTTATATTATAATTATAATAAATAGTTATTGATTTATAATAGACTTACTGCATAACGTTTTTAAGTTTTAATGATAAATTATAAAATCCTGCAATTAAATTAAATCTTAAAAATATTCGTTTTCTGGCTTTTCTAAATTTATAACCAATAATCTTAAAACATTTTAAAAATGCAAAAACATGTTCAATTTTTCTACGAGTTTTATTAATAATCTTATTAAAGATTTTGGTTTTATTTGTTTTAGGATTATTTTTGCTAATTTTAATGGGTAAAAATGTATTAGCATGAATTTTTTGTAAAACTTGATAACCTTTATCTGCAAGAATTATAGTTTCTGGTAAAAACTTTAACTTTGAATTCTTAAAAGTTTTAAAATCATGATTTTTACCAATATCAGAAAAAATATTTAAAATTTCATTAGTATTTGCATTAATTACGGTTTGAAACTTAACAGTATGCATTCATTTTTTACCAGAAAATCAATCTTTTTGGTTATATTTTGGTCGTTCTGTTTCTACCTCTGTTACATCAATTATCAAAATTTTATTTTTTAATTCTTCTTTTTAAAAAAATATTTTTATTTGTTAAATTATTAAACTTATTATTCTTTATTAAAATATCTTCAATTGAACGAATATTTCGTAAAGCAGTAGTATCAACCATACCATACTCAGCACCAATACTATGATATGTACGATTTTCATATAAATATCTTAAACTCATTACTAGTCGATCTTCTATTGACATTTTATATGGCCTTCCACCAATAGTAGTTTTGAGTTTTTGATGTTCTAATAAAATATTTAAAATTTCGTTAAAAACGAGTTTATTAATACCCACTATTTTACGAAAATATTGATCAGATTTATCTTTTAATTCAAAATATGTCATAAAGTTTATCCTTAACTATTCAAATTTTATTTTAATAATAACAAAAAAATAAAAAGTTAACTAGTTATGCAGTAAGTCTATTATACAAAGCTCATGTTTATCATAAAAATCAAGGTGGTTTTACTACTTTAACTTGCTCTATTAAAAATAAAGATTTAATAACAAAAACTGAAATGGCAACCCTTTTTAGGACTATTTTTTGGTAGACATTTTTTCTTGATATTTAATGGGAGTTAAGTAGTTTAAAGTGCTGTGGATTCTTATATTGTTATATCAATTGATATAATCAAATAATTCTAATTTTAAATGTATTAATGATGTAAATTTTTTGTCATTAATAAATTCAGTCTTGAAAGTTTTAAAAGTTGCTTCAGCAACAGCATTGTCATAAGGACAACCTTTTTTACTTAAAGAGCGGGTAATATTGAATGCTAATAAAAGTTTGTTAATAATTTTATTATTAAATTCGTTACCTCGATCGCTATGAAATATTTGCATATCTTTTAAACAGCGATTTGATTGCATAAATGCTTGATATACCAATGATGCATCTTTTTTAGTACCTACACTATGTCCAACAATTTCGCGGTTAAATAGGTCTATTAATAAGCAAATATAGTTTCATTTACCATTAACTTCAACATAACTAAGATCACTGACAATCACCTCATTTTTAATTCTATTATTAAAGTTTCTATTAACAATATTAGTGATTTGTTCATTATTTACTTTATTACGATGATTTTTAAATGATAATTTAGTGTATTTTGACATTAAATTATGTTTATCCATAATTTTTTTAATTTTTCTTCTTGATAAATAAATTTCTTGTTTTTCTAGTATGACTTTTAATCTTCTTGTTCCATAAACACATTTGTTTTCTTTAAAAGCACTAATAACAGCTTGATCATAAATATTATTTTTGATTTTATCTTCTTTTTTCTTTAAATTAAAATAATATGTTGATTTAGAAATTTTTAAAAAACGACACATTGGGCGAATCTTATATTTTCATTTATTATTTGCAATAATCTCTACTTTCTGCCTATTATTAGTGCTGCTTGCTTTAAAATATCATTTTCCATTCGTAATTGTTTTAATTCTTTATTCATTTGAATTAATTGTTTTTCTAAATCAGAAAGATTATCTTTAGTTTTAAAACTTCCCGAATTAGTAAATTGCTTAATTCATTTATATGCAACTGCTCTTGTAACATTGTACTCTTTAACAAGACAAGATACTGATTTGCCACTTTGATATAAAGCTACTATTTGTTTTTTAAATTCATCTGTATATGAAGTAATATTGGCCATAATTATATTTCCTTTCTTTTAACAAATATTGTTATTTGTCTACATAATTAGTGTCCAATAAATTGTAGCCGATCCAAATATTTAACTATTACATACCATAAACAGAAGTAGAAATCTTTAAAGATAAGATAAATTTGTTGGATTCATCATCAATAATGAGTCAATCAACTATTAAACAGATTATGGATTAAATATGTAATATTAAGAATTTCAAAATTAAATACTAATATATCATAACTTTAAATAATTAGTTGATTAGTAATTCATAATTAGTTTGTTATTTGAAATATTTAGGAGGACTTAATTATGAATGATAATGAATTGATTTATTTGTATTGTATTGAAAACAATGAATTTGCTTTTAATTTTTTATATAAAAAATATGAATTGAAAAATGATTTTTTTTACGAAATATTATTAAAAAGTTTTTTGCTATTCCGTTGGAAACAAATGATTTAAAATCAACTTTTTATTTTATTTTTTTAAAGGCAATTTTTAAATTTCAAGAAAGAAAAAACAAGTCATTTCAAAATTTTTTATATTATGAAGTAAAATGAGGAATATTTACTTATATTAAAATTTTTTTAAATAATAATCATAAAATTATTAATTGTGCCTTAAAATATAATGATTATTTATATCAAAAAAATGATTGTGAATATACTTAATTTTTGGAAGAAGTTATTAGTATTACAAATTTTACTATTAATGAAAATGAAGTTTTAAGATTAAAACGAAGAGGATATAATGTTCATCAAATTATGAAAAAATTAAATTTTACCTATAAGCAAATTGATAATGCTTGAACACGAGTAAAGTTAAAATTAAAAAATAGTTACAAAAAATATATTTAATGAAAATTACTATGATAGAATTAAGACAACAATAAAATTTATATTTTAATTTTATTTTTTTAATTTTAAAAATTAATTTATAAGTTTTATTGTTATATTATTATTTATATAATTTAGCTATTGCTTTGTAGTTATTTTTTAATCATTATAAAGTTTTTTTATGTTTTATTAGCCATTTTTGGTGGAGGAAATAATGTATAAAATTGGTATTAATCAAAATGAAAAATCAAATTATAAGGAAAAACCTAATGTTAAGCAAGAAAAAAAACATTGGTTTAAAATTTTTTCTTTGTTATTTGTTGTTATTATTTTAATTATTACTACTATGGTTTTAATTATTGCAAATAATCAATGAAATAGTGCCATAAATACTAATAATTCCAACAACTGAAATCTTAATCAAGATAAAAATTGAGAAGATTATTATAAGAATAATTGTCCGTTAAATAAAAAATATAATTTGATAGATTACAAGGATGAATTAAAGAATATTAGTTTAATATCTACTGATAAAAAATTAAAAAATTTTTATCTTAGTGATTTATTAAAAAAGATTGATAATGTATTGCAAACAAATAAAATAGATATTCCTAATAACTTTTTTGTACATTTATCAGTAAATCCAGCTATTAATATTAAAATTAATGATGAAAATGCACTTAAAAATAATTTTTCAATAAAAATACCATCTTATAAAGAAAAAATAAAACAGTTTAAAATTGAAATAAGTGTTAATCAGTTTGGCAGTAATTATGGTTTGCTTCCTTGTGATTTAAATTTCAATTTTAGTGTTGAAAATGATGTTATTCCAGAAAAATTTAATATTTCTGATTTAGACAATAAAATTACAATTCCATCACAAACAATAGTAATGTCAGATGCTACAAAAGGAACTAAAAATGAAATAGAATCTCAAATCAATAAAATTATTGAAGAGAAATTTTTAGAAGAAATTAATAAAGAAAAAGCATTATCAGATAAAGTAACAAAAAATGATTTTATTATTAATTATGATTCAATAAAAAGTCTTGATAATTATATGATAAAAAAGAAAATAACAGTTGTTATTTGTGCTAAAAATAGTAGTGAAATTATTAAAGGTCAATTAAATATTAATTTTTTTGTTCAAGGTAGTTGAACAAAAAAATCATTATCTGTTATTAAAACAGTATTGGAAAATGATGAAAGTGTAATTAATCAATTAATAACTATTGAAGATAATACTAATGTTAGCAAAGTGGATATTGATAATCATATTGCTTTCCTTATTAGTAAAAAAATAAATGAGTTTGGTAAGCAAAAATGACATCAAGATTTTAATGATCAAGATTATATTATTACTAGTAATGCGGTTACTGGAAATTATCAAAAACCAAAATCTATAATAGTAACAATCGTTGGTAAAAATCAGTTGCAAGATACTATCCAGTTTTCAATAAATATTCAATGTCAAAATAAAGAAGCAAATGAAAAAACCTTTAAAAATAACAATTTTAATGTTAAAGATTTAAATTCTATTGATTTATATCCAAATGTTCTTGCTAGTGGTTTAATATATCCAATTACTTTTAAAGACAATTCTATTTCACTTATTTCACTATTATTTCAAGAAGCTATTAATGATATGAATAATTTTTCTCCCACTAATGACATTAGTTTAGAAATGAATATAGGAATTAATGTTGATGGTGATAACTATCAAATTCATTTTCAAAAAATAATTATTTCTGATATCATAAAAAAGATAAATAGTATTGCATTTGTTAGTATTTCTGAACAAAATGATAAATATCAGCACTTAAAAAACATTGGTATCATTATTAAATATGATGATGATAAAGAATATAAAATGCTTCAATCCTTGTATGTTAATATTCAAAATAATAATTTAACCTTTATTAATTTTAGTTCTATTGTTAAAATAACTTCACGACGTTAAATTAAAAAACAAAGGTGATGAGTATGGATAAGGGCATCAGTCACTTAAGTTTACCAATTAATATTTTCAATCTGTAATATAATTAAAAATAATTAATACAGAAGGAGAAATTATGAATTATAAAGTTTATTCAAAAGAAACAAAATTAGCCGTTGTTAATGAGTATTTAGTTGATAAAAAACTAAAAATACATGAAATTCAAGTCAAATATAAATTATCAACTCCAGTATTAATTTATAATTGGGTTAACCAATATCAAATTAAAGGTGAAAATGCATTCACCAAAATTTCTAAATCCCAAACTTCTTACAGGATCGATAAGAAAGATATTGAAATTAAACTATTAAACAAAGAAATTGATAAACTTAGAAAACAAGCTTTAAAAGATGAGGTTGAAAAAGAACTTTTAAAGGAGCAATTAGCCTGTGAAAAGAAATTAACAAGGGGAAAAAATAGTAAATTATTAAAATATAAGTGTTTTTTAATAGTAGAAAAATATAAGCAAAAAGGTCATCAATTAAATAAAATTATTGTTTACATAGCTATTAGCAAAACAGCATACTATTTATGAGTAAAAAAAGGTAAAAAGCAATATCAATCAAAAATTAATGATAATTTGATACAAGCAATAAACAAAATAGTTCTCATTAAAAATGAAAAAAAGTACATTAATATCACTAGTTTTGAAAAAGTAAGATTAGAGTTAAAAATAAAAAATAAAGGTCTTAAATGCAGTAAAACAAGCATAAAACAAATATTAAAAGATAATAATATTAAATTATTATTAGAACCTAAATCAACAAATAGAGTAGTAGAAAATAGTGATTTAAAAAATAATAAAGATTTATTAAAACGTAATTTTTCAAGTAATAACTTTCTTGAAAAAGTTGGTATGGATGGCACATGATTTAAAAATATAATTATTGGTGATAAAAAAACAAAATTATTAGTTGTTTTTGCTACTGATATGTACAGTAATTCAATTGTTGGCTGAAAAATAAACAAAAGTGAAAATGCCAAAACTGTGTTAAATGTGGTTAATCAAATAGAATTAGCGAGTGCTAAACAATGTAATTTTACGACTATTCAATCAGATTTAGGTTCTGCTAATACAAGCGAAATTGTTAGTAAAGTTTTTAATACAAGTACTAATCTAATTCACTCAAAAAGTCTATCAGGTTTTAAAGGTAATCAAGTTAGTGAATGTTTAAATCGTTGAATTAAAAGAGATTTTAAAATGATGTTTGGTAGCACTTTTGAAAGTATGGAAAGTTTTAATAAAATATTAGAAAAATTTGTTAGATATTGAAACAATGATAGAATAGTTATTAGATTGAAAATGCCTCCAAATCAATTTGTACAGATTTGAAGACAAGAAAGTAAACTTATCTAACCAATGCCAAATACTAGTTTACAAATGGTTGTTCTTTCCTTTATTTCAATTTTATTAAAAAGATTCTAAACAGGTTCTAAAGCAAGTAATTGAAATGCTAAAGAGGGAAATGAACATCATGATTTAAAGTCAGCATTACAAAAATCAATTAGAGGCAGTGATGTTAATGCTGCTTTGCATTATTTAGCAAGGTTATTAGTAACTGGTGATTATGAAGCTTTATTAAGAAGAATGTTGATTATTGTTTACGAAGATATTGGACTTCCTAATCCTGCTTTAGCAATTAGGATAAAAACTGCTATTGATACTTTTCGTCAAATTGGTATGCCTGAAGGTATAATTCCGCTTGGTTTAGTAGTTATTGAAATGGCACTTAGTGAGAAATCAAATAGTGCTAATTTGGCAGTACAAAAAGCATATAGTGATGTTTTACAAGGAAAAATATATCCAATTCCTGATTATTTGAAACATAATTGATCTAAAACATTAAAAAAACCAGTAGGTAAAGATAAATTATATAAATTTCCACATGATTATGCTAATGATTATGTACAACAACAGTATTTACCAACAAAGTTAAAAGATACGAAATATTATCAACCAAAAATCCATAACATTTATGAAAAAAAATAAATGAAATTTATAATAGATTTACTAAAAAATAAAATTCTGAGGTGCAAAATAAAATGTTAAAAAATAAAAATTTATGGTTGGGACTTAGTTTAACATTAGCAACCACTAATATTGTTGCTAACACTAGTATTACTAATAATTTAACAAGTATTAATAAATTAAAACAAGAAAATAAAAATAAAACTGAAATTAATGAAGTAGTTACTAATACTACGTATGGTAATTTAAGTAATAGTACTATTTTAAATAGTCAAGATGAAAATGGAATATATCATCTTTTTGATGTTAAAAGCATTATTGATAATCCAAATTTAGAACCTTATGTAAAAGATATTTATATTGATGATTTTAAATTAACTTATAACCCTGAAAAGATAAATAAAGATGTTATTAATGAGTTTGATAAAGAAATTGCTGCTATTAATTATAAAGAAGAACAATTAACAAGTACTAATGATTTGCAAATTTTTCAAAAACAAAACTTGAGCAAAATATCAACAACAGCTTATATTTCAAATAAAAAGTCTAAAAGTAATTTTACTTTTATTCAATTTGGTGGTGCTAACACTCATATATCATTAGTTGGAACAAAAGGTATTGTTGATGTAATTAAGAACTATGATAATTTAAGCGAAACATTGGGTTTATATTATATTGCTCAGTCTCATTCAAAAAATAGTAGGGGAATTTGTCTTGACTTTGTTAAACAATTTATTACTAAAAGTAGTTTAAAAAATAATGAAAGCACTGCAGAAAAAATTTCTGAAAATATTTTCAATAATATGATTGATAGTCCAAATTTAGAATCTGTTATTAACAATTTTTCAATTGAAAATAATAGTAAAAAGATGAGTATTAGATATTTAGTTGACAGTACTGGTAACATTATTAGCGTTGGATGTTTACAATATGATAGCAAAAATTTGGATACTAATAATAATTTAACATTAAGTCATAGTTTTCCAAAAGATGGAGGAAAGCTAATAGATTATAATTCAGAAATAAC
Organism: Spiroplasma endosymbiont of Notiophilus biguttatus; assembly: GCF_964030985.1. NCBI lineage: Bacteria > Bacillati > Mycoplasmatota > Mollicutes > Entomoplasmatales > Spiroplasmataceae > Spiroplasma > Spiroplasma endosymbiont of Notiophilus biguttatus. The sequence goes on from NZ_OZ034993.1 coordinate 830,796, forward strand.
TACGCTTTTAAAATGAAGTGATTATGCTGATTCATGAAATAATTTTATGTTTTTATATTCAACAATTTTTGCTAGTTCTACAGACAGCATAACTTATAGTGTTATGAATAATACAACAACAATTAAAAGTAATGAACTAAACTTTAATACCAAAAAAATTCAAGACAAAGATAATCAATTATCAGTTTGACGAGTAGTAAATCAGCCACCTGCAGGTCATAAATCACAAGGATTAGTTATTTATATATTTATTTGACATGATGAAAACATTATATATCAACAACTTAGAAGTAGTTCTATATCTCGTGCTTTTGATATTGGACCATCTTTCTCAATAAATATTAGTAGATGAACGATTAGTAACATTATTAATGAATAATTATGTATCATCTTATCAATAAAATAAAAAAATTAATTTAAAACAACTTTAACTATGAAAGGAATTAATAAAATGAAAATGAATAAAGAAGAAACATGAAAAGAAGTACAATGAGCGTTGAATAATCTTCATGGTCCAATTAGAGCAGGAGCATTAAGTGCACAAAATTGAACTAATACGACAACAGGAGTTCTACTAACAATAGCAGGACTTAAGTCTGTTACTAGGGATAGTAATATTGAAAAACGTTATCAATTAATTAAAAGTGGAATAGCTGATATGTTATATGCTGCATTTGGTGGTTGAGTTATTTGACAAGCATATAATTTAAATGAAACTGGTGGTAGTACAACTACCGAGCCAAATTTACCTACTTTTCCTACTTTACCACCAAATGATGAAAGACTTTATGCTGCAATTGCTGAACAATTAACAGAAGATGCTGTAAGTAATGAATTAACTCCAGAAATGATTTCTATTGCATTAAATAAATTATTTACTGGTACAAATGGATTAGTTAAAGTGCTTAGTGGAATATCAGGTTTTGATTTATATAAAATTCAAAAAGTAACAAGAACTATTGAATACTTAAAATCACTTACTACTTTTGCAACTGCAAGCCTTAATTTTACAAATGGTAATATTGTGGGAGGAAATTTAATGTCAATTTCAGCAATAATGGATGTTAGTCACACATATTTTTCTACAATGAGTAAATCTAATACTTCAAATAGTAAAGAGGAAATTATTATTAAAATTATTAATGAAAGAAAAGAACATATTACAAAAAGTTTTTCTTTATATAAAGGTATTTTAAGTAATAAAGATTTAAAGGAAATATATGAGTATTTAGAAAAAAATAATTGAGATAAGTTTGAAATGAGACATTCAGATAAAACAATTCCTAGTTTTGTTAAACCCGGAAAAATAAAAGATTGAAGAGCAACATTGACAAAGTTTAAAGAATGAATAGATAATTATACTCCCGAAAATAAAAAGGTGGAATTAGTAACGGAGGTTGAAGATAATAGTCAACGAGAAAGAATAAAGTTAAAAATTCCTGATTATGAGTTTGAACCAGAATTTGTTACAAATGCAAATAATGATATGCCAGAAGTTATCATAGAATCCAATGAAAGACAACCACTTTTAGGAAGTATTAATAGTTAATAAAAATTATTTTTTATTTATTATTTTATTTTTTCTTGTACAATTATTTTAGAAATGATGAATTTTAAAGAAAGATTAAAAATTTAACTTTGTTTTTAAAATAAAAATATTTTAAAATTGACACTTATTTTAAATAATAATATAATTAAAAATGGTTAAATTTTCTAGGTGAATTTAATGAACGAAAAAATAATTTTAATTTGTAGTGTATGTTTAAATCGTAATTATCATACATACAAAAATAAGATTAAATATAAAGAGCGTATGGAACTAAAAAAATATTGTGAACATTGTCAAAAACATACTTTACATAAGGAATCACGTTAGGAGAAATTTTCATGAGTGCAGAAGACAAGTCAAAAGAAAAACCAAAAATTAATCCTGAAAAATTGGCTCTTTTAAAAAGTAAATTTAATATTTTACGTAAAATTAAACCTTTAAGAACAAAAAGAAGTTCTGAAGGAAAGCCAAGTTTTGATCCACGAACAGCCGATAAAAATAAAAAGGTTAATATTAGCGAAATTTGAGAAAAAGAACGTAAAAATCGTACGCCTGAAGAACGTTTTTATTATAAAAAAGAATCGAGAACTTATCATAAATATTTTTTCTTATACTTATCAAGAGAAATTAGAAGAACTCGTTGAACACCAAGAAAACAATTAAATAATAAATTTATTACAACAGTATTATTTATTGCTGTCTTAGCACTATTCTTTTATGGAATTGAGCAGTTATTACTATTTGTATTACCTTTATTAAAAATAATGTAAAAAATGGAGATGCCAAAAAATGAGCGAAAGAATAAAAAAAGAAGCCCCTTTAGTGAGAACTACATCATTAGAAGAAACACATAAACATCGAATTGAGCAAGCACAATGATATATTGTTAATTGTAACAAAGGTCATGAAGATAAAGTTGCTGCTGATTTAAAAAATAAAATTGAAAAAAAATTAAATTTAAAAGATAATATTTTTCAAGTTAGAGTTGTTAAAGAAGCAATACCAGATAAAGATAAAAAAATAACTGAAAAAAATATTTTTCCGGGTTATATTTTTATTCATATGATTTTAACCGAAGATACTTGATATGATATTCGTAATACAACAGGTATTAATGGATTTATTGGTTCTAGTGGTAAAGGTGTACCACCAACTCCACTTTCTACTAAAGAAGTTAATGAAATGTTATATCGTAATTCTAAAAATTCATCACAACCTAAAGTTAAAGAGACAAAAAAAATTATTCGTGATTTTGAGTTGAATGATTTTGTTCATATTACTTCTGGTGCTTTACAAGGCCGAGAAGGACAAGTTATTAAATTAGATGAAGATAAGGGTGTCGCAACAGTTTCTGTTGATATGTTTGGTCGTCAAACCGAAATTAAAGTAGAATATGATAGTTGTAAAAAAATTAAAGTTTAGTTTAAACTATTTAGTTTTTATGTAAAATAAAATTAAAATTGTAAGGTAGTACAGACATTTTGGACTATTTTTTATCTAATAAAAGTTTATCAAAATAATCCATAGGAGTCATTAATCCTAATGATTTATGTGGTTTAGAATTGTTATAATATTCTTGAAAAGAGTTCACTAATTTTTGAAATAAACTAAAATCACTATTTAAATATGGTTTTATTTCAAATAAATTACTTCAATTTCTGTGAAATCTTTCAATCTTACCATTACTCTGTGGTGATCTAAACGGTGTAGTTTCATGAAGGCATTGGTTAGATAAGTTTACTTTCTTGTCTTCAAATCTGTACAAATTGATTTGGAGGCATTTTCAATCTAATAACTATTCTATCATTGTTTCAATATCTAACAAATTTTTCTAATATTTTATTAAAACTTTCCATACTTTCAAAAGTGCTACCAAACATCATTTTAAAATCTCTTTTAATTCAACGATTTAAACATTCACTAACTTGATTACCTTTAAAACCTGATAGACTTTTTGAGTGAATTAGATTAGTACTTGTATTAAAAACTTTACTAACAATTTCGCTTGTATTAGCAGAACCTAAATCTGATTGAATAGTCGTAAAATTACATTGTTTAGCACTCGCTAATTCTATTTGATTAACCACATTTAACACAGTTTTGGCATTTTCACTTTTGTTTATTTTTCAGCCAACAATTGAATTACTGTACATATCAGTAGCAAAAACAACTAATAATTTTGTTTTTTTATCACCAATAATTATATTTTTAAATCATGTGCCATCCATACCAACTTTTTCAAGAAAGTTATTACTTGAAAAATTACGTTTTAATAAATCTTTATTATTTTTTAAATCACTATTTTCTACTACTCTATTTGTTGATTTAGGTTCTAATAATAATTTAATATTATTATCTTTTAATATTTGTTTTATGCTTGTTTTACTGCATTTAAGACCTTTATTTTTTATTTTTAACTCTAATCTTACTTTTTCAAAACTAGTGATATTAATGTACTTTTTTTCATTTTTAATGAGAACTATTTTGTTTATTGCTTGTATCAAATTATCATTAATTTTTGATTGATATTGCTTTTTACCTTTTTTTACTCATAAATAGTATGCTGTTTTGCTAATAGCTATGTAAACAATAATTTTATTTAATTGATGACCTTTTTGCTTATATTTTTCTACTATTAAAAAACACTTATATTTTAATAATTTACTATTTTTTCCCCTTGTTAATTTCTTTTCACAGGCTAATTGCTCCTTTAAAAGTTCTTTTTCAACCTCATCTTTTAAAGCTTGTTTTCTAAGTTTATCAATTTCTTTGTTTAATAGTTTAATTTCAATATCTTTCTTATCGATCCTGTGAGAAGTTTGGGATTTAGAAATTTTGGTGAATGCATTTTCACCTTTAATTTGATATTGGTTAACCCAATTATAAATTAATACTGGAGTTGATAATTTATATTTGACTTGAATTTCATGTATTTTTAGTTTTTTATCAACTAAATACTCATTAACAACGGCTAATTTTGTTTCTTTTGAATAAACTTTATAATTCATAATTTCTCCTTCTGTATTAATTATTTTTAATTATATTACAGATTGAAAATATTAATTGGTAAACTTAAGTGACTGATGCCAATGAATATTTTAGACATAATAAATAAATTTCCAAACCAAGAATCTTGTATAAAATTTTTAGAAGAAATAAGATGAAATAACAAACCAAAATGTCTTTTTTGTTTTAGTGAAAAAGTTAACTCTGTTTTAAAAGAGTTGCGTTATAAATGCAAAAAATGTCATAAGTCTTTTAGTGTAACTGCTCAAACTATTTTTCATCATACACGTGTACCACTTCAAAAGTGATTTATTTTAATAGTATTAATGGCTAATGCTAAAAAAAGTTTATCATCATCTCAAGCTTCAAGAGACTTAAATTTACGTTTAGCAACTGTATGAAAAATGATGCATAAAATTAGAAAGGCAATGGCTAATGATGAGATTAAATTATTAGCAAAAATATTAGGGATGGATGAAACATATGTGGGTGGAAAATCGCGTAAATATAATGATGTTGATAATAAAAATAACTCATTACGTGGTAGAGGAACTAGTAAAGAGTGTGTTGTTGGCATTATTGAACGAAATGGTAATGTTAAATTATTTCATGCAAAAAATAAAAGTATTAAATCTGAAGATTTAATGAAAATAGTTAAAGAAAATGTTGATATTAACAATTCTATTCTTTTTACTGATGAATATCGTGGATATTATAAAATGAATAAAATTTTACCACATGAACAAGTTAATCACAAAAAATATTTTTCTTATAATGGTATTCATACAAATACAATAGAAAGTTTTTGAGCAATATTAAAAAGAGGTTTTATCGGCCAATTTCATTGAGTTTCAAAAAAATGACTCCAATCTTATTTAAATGAATTTTGTTTTAAATATAATAACCGTAAAGAAAAAATCACATTTAAAAATATCATAATTAAATTATTTATTAAGAATTAAGTGTTAACCAATAAGCGTAAAATTCCGAAAACTTTTATTAGTCCAAAAAGTGTGTCTAATCTACAAAATAAAATTAAAATATATTTGACTACTAATTATAATGATGTTATTATTTGTAAAGTACTATTTATATGTAAATAGACTTTAATTATGTTTAAACTTGTGGAAGATTTATTCGTTTGGACCACAGTGAGAATCCATTTAGGAGGAGTTGCTCATGGCAGATAAAAAAAATATTAATCGTGAAGGTATTATTCAATTACCAGCTGGTAGTGCCAAACCAGGTGCTAGTTTAGCATCATTCGGTATTGATATGCCACGTTTTTGTAGAGAATTTAACGATAAAACCAAAGATCAAAAAGATGATGTTAATCCGATTCCAATTCCAGTTTTTATTAGAGCATATAAAGATAAAACTTTCGACTTTAAAATAAAAACTGCACCAACAACATTTTTTTTAAAAAGAGCATTGAAACTTGCAAAAGGTTCATCAAATGCTAAATTAACAAAAGTAGGAACACTTACTATTGCACAAATTACAGAAATTGCTCAAATTAAATTACCTGATTTAAATGCTTATTCTTTAGAAGATGCAATTAAAATTGTTGCAGGAACAGCCAAGAATATGGGCATTACTGTTGAAGATGGAAAGCAAGGTGTTTAATATGAATAGAAGTAAAAGATATCTTGCAGTTGCAAAATTAGTTGATAATACTAAAGTTTATCCAATTGATCGTGCTTTAGAATTAGCTAAACAAACTTCATCATTAAAATTTGATGCAACAGTTGAAGCAGCATTTCGTTTAAATGTTGATCCAAGACATGCTGATCAAATGTTACGTGGTTCTATTGTTTTACCAGCAGGAACTGGAAAAACACAACGTGTTTTAGTAATAACTACTACTAAACAAAAAGAGGCAATGGAAAGTCAAGCTGATTTTGTTGGTGGTAAGGAAATGATTGAAAAAATTCAAAAAGGTTGATTTGATTTTGATGTCATTATTGCGACACCCGAAATGATGGGTGAGTTAGGAAAAATTGGTAGAGTATTAGGACCAAAAGGATTAATGCCTACAGCAAAACTTGGAACAGTAACAATTGATGTTCAAAAAGCAATAGCTGATATTCGTAAAGGTAAAGTTGAATATCGTGTTGATAAGCAAGGTAATATTCATGTTATTTTTGGTAAAGTATCATTTGCACAAGAAGGGTTAAAAGATAATTATTTAGCAATTCTTAATACCTTAAGAAAAGTTAAGCCTGCAGCAGTTAAAGGTACTTATATTAAAAATATAAGTATTACTACAGCAATGGGCCCTGGTATTAAAGTATTAATTGAAGAATAATATAATAATATAGAAAAATCATTAGTAAAAATACTAATGATTTTTCTATATTATTATTCATAATTTTTTTATTATTTAAAAAAAATTTACGCTATAATTTATTTATTGTGATAATACCAATTAATATATTATTTTGGTAAAACAATAAAATAATTAGGTAGTAAAGGAGAAACCTTAATGAAAAATCTTATAAATCTTTTTAAGAAACAAAATTGAGGAATAAAAATTGGCTTTGCCTCACTGGTAATTAGTTTGCTTTGTTTAGCGTTAGGACTAATTTTAATTGCAACAGCCAATTTTAAAGCCCCAAGTGGTGGAAGTTCACAATATGCTGGAAATGGTTTTCATGCTATTTTTATATGAGGACTTGATAGTTTTTTAAGCAAAGCTGGCTATGATCAAATGTGAACAGATGCTACTAGTGATAAACTTTTAACTTATCCTCTTGCTCAAGTAGTTGTTGGAATTGTATTTACAGTAATTTTAACTGCTATTTTTCTTGGCATTAGTGTTTTATCTTTAATATTTGGTTATTTTAAACGTTGATTATATTCTTAGTGTTTAGTAAGTGTTAAATATGGATAAAAATGTAGAATATAAAAAAGTTACATCTTGGGATTGAAAACAAAAACTAGGATTATTCTTATGCATTTTAACTTTGCTTTTTCTAATAATTAGTTTAATACTATTTGGAACAGCTATTTTTAATGATCATTATAATAATTTTCTTGGTAACGGTTTTTGAAGTTTAAAACACTATGGTATTATTAATTTGTTTTATAATTGAGATCAACTAGATATAGAAGCGGCTAAAAATACTTATGTTTCTCATCCTTTTGAACAAGTTTATTTTGCAATTATTTTTTTAATCATTATTGTACCAATATGTTTTGTTCTTGGAGTTAGTTTATTAGTTAGAGGATGATGAAAGTCAAGAATTTAATATATAATTACTTCATAAATTTATTTATAGTAAAATTTAATAATCATTATTTCATTAAAAGGGTGTATTATGATGTTTAATTCTAAAAAAATAACTGTTTTTTTACTAATAAATATTGTGTGAGTAGTAGTTTGGATTGTGATAACTATTAGTTACGATAGTTATCACAATCCAATTTTAAATTATGTACCACATAGTAACGATTATTTAACAAATGAACCAACTAATCAATTGGTTCCCAAAGCAAAAAAACCTAAACATGTACTTATGGTGGGTGTTGATGGTATGGCGAGTTATGCATTAAAAAGTGGTTATAGTCCAAATATGAACTATTTAATGCATCATGGTGCCGTATACACTGGAAGCACGTGATGTTTTACCAACTTCTTCTGCTGCAAATTGAGCAAGTGTTATGTTTGCTACAGATCCTGTTAAGCATGGTGTTGTTGATCAAGATTTGTGGAATGTTCATCATACTGTTCATGCTGAAGTAAAAGCTGATCAAGTAAGTATTTTTAGTTCTATTATTGATCAGTATGGTCCTTCAAAAAAATTATTTGGTTATGCTAGTGAAGGCGAAATGATTGCTAATTTTCAGCCCAAAGGGCAAGAAAATATAAAAACTTTAATTAGTAATAATGGCAATTATTGTGCAACAGAAAATGATAAACAGACTTTTGAAAATACCAAAAATGTATTAATTAATAAACCTTTATTTTCATTTTTTTATTATGTTAATCCTGATTTAGCAGGTCATTCACGTGAATGAAATAGTGAAGAATATTATCAAGCAATTAGTCAGACTGATAAATATATTGGAGGTATTATTGAAAATTTAAAAGATTTAGAAATGTGAGAAGATACCTTATTAATTATTAGTTCTGATCATGGAGGTGTTTCACAATATCATGGTCATTTTTCTGATGCTGAACAAAAAATTCCTTTGCTTTTTGCAGGAAATTGTATTCCAAAACACGGAATTATTCTAGATAAAATTAAAATTTATGATATTCCGGCTACTATTGTTTGATTATTAGATATTAATTCACAACCAATAATTTGAGATGGTCAGCCAATTTTAACACCTTTTTTTGATATGACAAATATGTATGATCATAGTGAGGAATTTAAGTAATAGACTTACTGCATAACTAGTTAACTTTTTATTTTTTTGTTATTATTAAAATAAAATTTGAATAGTTAAGGATAAACTTTATGACATATTTTGAATTAAAAGATAAATCTGATCAATATTTTCGTAAAATAGTGGGTATTAATAAACTCGTTTTTAACGAAATTTTAAATATTTTATTAGAACATCAAAAACTCAAAACTACTATTGGTGGAAGGCCATATAAAATGTCAATAGAAGATCGACTAGTAATGAGTTTAAGATATTTATATGAAAATCGTACATATCATAGTATTGGTGCTGAGTATGGTATGGTTGATACTACTGCTTTACGAAATATTCGTTCAATTGAAGATATTTTAATAAAGAATAATAAGTTTAATAATTTAACAAATAAAAATATTTTTTTAAAAAGAAGAATTAAAAAATAAAATTTTGATAATTGATGTAACAGAGGTAGAAACAGAACGACCAAAATATAACCAAAAAGATTGATTTTCTGGTAAAAAATGAATGCATACTGTTAAGTTTCAAACCGTAATTAATGCAAATACTAATGAAATTTTAAATATTTTTTCTGATATTGGTAAAAATCATGATTTTAAAACTTTTAAGAATTCAAAGTTAAAGTTTTTACCAGAAACTATAATTCTTGCAGATAAAGGTTATCAAGGTTTACAAAAAATTCATGCTAATACATTTTTACCCATTAAAATTAGCAAAAATAATCCTAAAACAAATAAAACCAAAATCTTTAATAAGATTATTAATAAAACTCGTAGAAAAATTGAACATGTTTTTGCATTTTTAAAATGTTTTAAGATTATTGGTTATAAATTTAGAAAAGCCAGAAAACGAATATTTTTAAGATTTAATTTAATTGCAGGATTTTATAATTTATCATTAAAACTTAAAAACGTTATGCAGTAAGTCTAATGGATATTATCAATTTTAAACAAATTAATTTTCGAAATAATGGCATTAGATTACTTATTGTGCTTGCTACTATTTTTATTGTTTGAAATAATGTACAAAATGTTACTTTAAATATTGGTGGTAGTTTACATGCCTTTAATGCTTATTTTTGTTCACCAATGTTATTTGTTATATTGATATCATTTGGTTTTTTAAGTGCCAATAATAATTTTAGTTGAAAAGAGTATAGTAAATTAATACTGGCTATTATGATTTTGTCTTTAATTACAAGTTTTATGTATTTAGATTTTTTTGCCTTTAAAGAAGGATACGTAACAACAGGTTATATGATAGCATTGTGATTTAAATTATTATTTTTTGATTATGGTAAATGAATGATATGAATTATTATTGGTGGTAGTGCATTAGTAAAAGTTGTTACTAACCATTTTTCTTTAAGTAATAAAAGTTGAAATATTGTTAAAATAATAACTTTAGTTATTACTAGTGTTTTTTTAATAATAGTTTTAATATTTAGTATTCATTTGCAAGTTACTAGTAAGTTAGGTTGATATGATAACTTTAATTGAGATTTATTTTATGTATCATTTCGTGAGGGTGGATTTTTACAACTGATACCTGGGTTATTAGCTTTTTTAATTGGTCTTAATTTTCAGTGATGAATAAATTGAGAAAAGATAAAAGATAATATGGTTTATTCATTACTTAGTTTTTCTTTATTTATTGTTATTATTAGTTGTCGAATGATATTTTATTTTCCTTTAATTTATTGAGATATTATGGAAATTTTGCAAGCTTTATTTTTATTTATTCCCTTTATTATGTTAAATATTAATTATAATAAAACTTTAGCCTTTTTATTTCATGGTACTACTTTTATTTTATTTTTCCATATTGCTTTTAATAAAGTAATTAGTGTTGAATTTATGACAGGTTTATTATTACGCTTAATATTTGGATTAAATATTGCTAGAAGAGCAGTGGAATTTGTAAATAATAATTTTTTTGTTACTATAATTTACTCATTTGTTAAGATGTCAATTTTAATTTTCTTTTGTGCTTTTCTATTCAAGACAATATGTAAAACTATTTAAATTTAAAGTATTTGCTATAGAAAAAAAGAAAGCAATGATTCATTAAATTATTATAATTAATCTTTTGCTCTTATGATAAAAATAATTGGAATTTTACGTTTATTGGCAATAACTTATATACATTATTATTTCTGAAAACTATAATTAGATATTAGTAAAATAAAATCTAATTAAAGGTGATTGAAAATGAATATTTTAGACATAATAAATAAATTTCCAAACCAAGAATCTTGTATAAAATTTTTAGAAGAAATAAGATGAAATAACAAACCAAAATGTCTTTTTTGTTTTAGTGAAAAAGTTAACTCTGTTTTAAAAGAGTCGCGTTATAAATGCAAAAAATGTCATAAGTCTTTTAGTGTAACTGCTCAAACTATTTTTCATCATACACGTGTACTACTTCAAAAGTGATTTATTTTAATAGTATTAATGGCTAATGCTAAAAAAAGTTTATCATCATCTCAAGCTTCAAGAGACTTAAATTTACGTTTAGCAACTGTATGAAAAATGATGCATAAAATTAGAAAGGCAATGGCTAATGATGAGATTAAATTATTAGCAAAAATATTAGAGATGGATGAAACATATGTGGGTGGAAAACCGCGTAAATATAATGATGTTGATAATAAAAATAACTCATTACGTGGTAGAGGAACTAGTAAAGAGTGTGTTGTTGGCATTATTGAACGAAATGGTAATGTTAAATTATTTCATGCAAAAAATAAAAGTATTAAATCTGAAGATTTAATGAAAATAGTTAAAGAAAATGTTGATATTAACAATTCTATTCTTTTTACTGATGAATATCGTGGATATTATAAAATGAATAAAATTTTACCACATGAACAAGTTAATCACAAAAAATATTTTTCTTATAATGGTATTCATACAAATACAATAGAAAGTTTTTGAGCAATATTAAAAAGAGGTTTTATCGGCCAATTTCATTGAGTTTCAAAAAAATGACTCCAATCTTATTTAAATGAATTTTGTTTTAAATATAATAACCGTAAAGAAAAAATCACATTTAAAAATATCATAATTAAATTATTTATTAAGAATTAAGTGTTAACCAATAAGCGTAAAATTCCGAAAATAATTATCATCTTTTAATTATTAACAATTTCCCTCATTTTATAATCAACCATCTTTATTTGAAAAATGATAAAAGACTTACTGCATAACGTTTTTAAGTTTTAATGATAAATTATAAAATCCTGCAATTAAATTAAATCTTAAAAATATTCGTTTTCTGGCTTTTCTAAATTTATAACCAATAATCTTAAAACATTTTAAAAATGCAAAAACATGTTCAATTTTTCTACGAGTTTTATTAATAATCTTATTAAAGATTTTGGTTTTATTTGTTTTAGGATTATTTTTGCTAATTTTAATGGGTAAAAATGTATTAGCATGAATTTTTTGTAAACCTTGATAACCTTTATCTGCAAGAATTATAGTTTCTGGTAAAAACTTTAACTTTGAATTCTTAAAAGTTTTAAAATCATGATTTTTACCAATATCAGAAAAAATATTTAAAATTTCATTAGTATTTGCATTAATTACGGTTTGAAACTTAACAGTATGCATTCATTTTTTACCAGAAAATCAATCTTTTTGGTTATATTTTGGTCGTTCTGTTTCTACCTCTGTTACATCAATTATCAAAATTTTATTTTTTAATTCTTCTTTTTAAAAAAATATTTTTATTTGTTAAATTATTAAACTTATTATTCTTTATTAAAATATCTTCAATTGAACGAATATTTCGTAAAGCAGTAGTATCAACCATACCATACTCAGCACCAATACTATGATATGTACGATTTTCATATAAATATCTTAAACTCATTACTAGTCGATCTTCTATTGACATTTTATATGGCCTTCCACCAATAGTAGTTTTGAGTTTTTGATGTTCTAATAAAATATTTAAAATTTCGTTAAAAACGAGTTTATTAATACCCACTATTTTACGAAAATATTGATCAGATTTATCTTTTAATTCAAAATATGTCATAAAGTTTATCCGGCATCAGTCACTTAAGTTTACCAATTAATATTTTCAATCTGTAATATAATTAAAAATAATTAATACAGAAGGAGAAATTATGAATTATAAAGTTTATTCAAAAGAAACAAAATTAGCCGTTGTTAATGAGTATTTAGTTGATAAAAAACTAAAAATACATGAAATTCAAGTCAAATATAAATTATCAACTCCAGTATTAATTTATAATTGGGTTAACCAATATCAAATTAAAGGTGAAAATGCATTCACCAAAATTTTTAAATCCCAAACTTCTCACAGGATCGATAAGAAAGATATTGAAATTAAACTATTAAACAAAGAAATTGATAAACTTAGAAAACAAGCTTTAAAAGATGAGGTTGAAAAAGAACTTTTAAAGGAGCAATTAGCCTGTGAAAAGAAATTAACAAGGGGAAAAAATAGTAAATTATTAAAATATAAGTGTTTTTTAATAGTAGAAAAATATAAGCAAAAAGGTCATCAATTAAATAAAATTATTGTTTACATAGCTATTAGCAAAACAGCATACTATTTATGAGTAAAAAAAGGTAAAAAGCAATATCAATCAAAAATTAATGATAATTTGATACAAGCAATAAACAAAATAGTTCTCATTAAAAATGAAAAAAAGTACATTAATATCACTAGTTTTGAAAAAGTAAGATTAGAGTTAAAAATAAAAAATAAAGGTCTTAAATGCAGTAAAACAAGCATAAAACAAATATTAAAAGATAATAATATTAAATTATTATTAGAACCTAAATCAACAAATAGAGTAGTAGAAAATAGTGATTTAAAAAATAATAAAGATTTATTAAAACGTAATTTTTCAAGTAATAACTTTCTTGAAAAAGTTGGTATGGATGGCACATGATTTAAAAATATAATTATTGGTGATAAAAAAACAAATTTATTAGTTGTTTTTGCTACTGATATGTACAGTAATTCAATTGTTGGCTGAAAAATAAACAAAAGTGAAAATGCCAAAACTGTGTTAAATGTGGTTAATCAAATAGAATTAGCGAGTGCTAAACAATGTAATTTTACGACTATTCAATCAGATTTAGGTTCTGCTAATACAAGCGAAATTGTTAGTAAAGTTTTTAATACAAGTACTAATCTAATTCACTCAAAAAGTCTATCAGGTTTTAAAGGTAATCAAGTTAGTGAATGTTTAAATCGTTGAATTAAAAGAGATTTTAAAATGATGTTTGGTAGCACTTTTGAAAGTATGGAAAGTTTTAATAAAATATTAGAAAAATTTGTTAGATATTGAAACAATGATAGAATAGTTATTAGATTGAAAATGCCTCCAAATCAATTTGTACAGATTTGAAGACAAGAAAGTAAACTTATCTAACCAATGCCGAAAGAAAATTAAATACTAGTTTACAAATGGTTGTTCTTTCCTTTATTTCAATTTTATTAAAAAGATTCTAAACAGGTTCTTACACCTGATTTTCCTACAGGAACTAAGTGAAAAACTAACAAAATTCCAATTGTTTTTCCAATTGGAATTAATGATAATTTTTAAATAAAAATAAATTAAAGAGATTATTTTTTAAATATTTATTTATTATTAGGTTATAATGTAATTATATTTTTTATAAAAATTTATATTTTAATTTTTTTCTTCTAACATTTTTTAAAATACTAAACATGTTTTTTATTTATGCCAGCAATAGATATTTTAGTTATGAGCTTTTATAAAATATAATATTAATTAGATTAATTTTGTTAGAAAGGATAATATTATGGAAAAAGAAAATCTTGCTAAAGTTACTTTCAATAAACGAACAGAAAGAAATTCAATAAACAAGTTGAAAAGACAAGCTATTTTTAGCACGGCAAATCCATGAAAAGCAATCTTTATTATGGTTACACCACCTTTAATTGCTGTAATTATTTTTTCTACTTATCAAATTTTTGATAAATGAATTGCTACACAATGAGGTGGACAAAGTATTATTGATCGTTATAATAATTATCAAAATTCAGGAATAATGATAACTGCTGAACAAGCATTAAAAATTATTAATATTGCTACTACTTATGCTGCTGTTCCCTCTTCAATGATGGTTTCCTTTGCTTTAATGGTTGCAACTGGAACAGGTATTAAGTTTTCAATTGCATATGGTCAAAATAAACGAGAACAAATGTCAGAATATTTGGGAAATGGGTTTTTATTATCTTTTTTAGTTTCTATTGTTCTTATGATCATTATGTATTTTAGTTGTCAGAGTATTATTGAATTTCAAGCCGGAAGTGATGCTGGAAGTAATCCAATAATTAGGGAAATAATAATTAAAGAAGCAGTTAGATTTTCACAAATTTTAATTCTTGCTACACCATTACTTTTTTTTGCTTATTTTTTAGTTTCATTGTTACGTAGTGAAGGAATGATGTTATGAACAATTTTAATTAATGTTGCAGCTTGTTTAGTAAATATATCTTTAGATTTTATTTTTGTTATTCCTGGTAAACTAGGAATGGAAGGTACTGCATATGCAACTATTATTGCTTGAGCAAGCATTAATTTATTTTCAATAGGTATTATTTGATATAGTGCCGATAATTTAAGATTTAAAATAGCACACTTAAAACTTAAATGAGTAATAGTAACGGGTATTTTATTAATTGGTGCAACTTCTTTATTACAAAACATTGCTCAAAGTATCTTGGCAATGGTTACTACTAAAATTTTAAATACATTGCCACCTCCAGACTATCATGGTGGTGGAAGTACTGGCATTCCGGTTTTTGTTCAATTATATGGTGGTATTATGCCTTGGTTAATTTTGATTAATGCACCTATTATTGGAATTACGCAAGGAGCAAGAGCATTAATTGGCTATGTTTATGGCTCAAAGGACTTTAGTCGTGTTTGACAATTGATGTGACGTTTAACTTTATTACTTTTATTGTTGCTAATTGGTTCAGTATTATTAGTAGTAATAGCAGGGCAATATATGATGAATTTCTTTGGCGTAGATTTAGAAATGGCAAGATTCTTTAAAGTTTATATTATTATGCAGTTTGCTTTTTATCCATTAGCTACACTACATTATGTTGCTGTTATTTTCTATCAATCAATTAATCGTGGTAAATTATCATTATTTGCTAGTTTACAACGAACAATTATAATGCCAATTGTTTGTTTAAGTTTAGGATATTATGTTGCACATGTTTCTCATAATGGTTTTTATTTTTATTTATTTCTTGGCTTTATTGATTTATTTGCTGCTTTTATATTATTACCATTATTAATTTATACATTTTGAAAATCTAAACCATTTATTCATACAACTAAAGATAAAAAAACACAAGTATCTAATTTAATAGAAAAAAAGTACTTAATAAAAATATAATAGATTAAGTAATTTATAAAAAGATATCTTAATATTATGAAGAAAATAAAAAATACTCATTTAAAACAGAGTATTTTTTAATTATTTGAGATTAAAAAAGGTTGTTAGTTTTACAAATTAAAAGGAATGAACATACAATCTATATTTGATTGAAGTCATTCCTAAAATAAAATATTTATTTACCTTCATTAACTCTCTTTTTTAATGCTTTACAAGAATTAAATTTAACTACTCGTTTTCTAGGAATAGCCATCGGTTCTGAATTTTGTGGATTTACTCCCGGTCGAGCTTTGCGGTATTTAATAGTAAAAGTTCCAAAGTTACGTAGTGTTACTTTTTCTCCTTTAATTAAAGCAGTAGCAATTTTATCTAAGATAAATTCTAACACTTCTTTGTATTCTTTTTCTGATAATTCTAATTTTTTTTGTACAGCTCGTGCTATCTGACTTTTTTGCATAAAATTTTCAACCCTTTCTTCACCAATTACCATAAGTATGCTATAAAAACATGCCTTAAATGATACTTATTATTATATAACATTTTTTAAAAAAACCTTATTTAATGAAAATCAAAGACTAGTAAAAAAAAGAAGATTTGAACATATAAAATAAATTTATATGTTAATTGACAAGTGCAAAGTGAAAAAAATCTTTACATTCATTTTCTTGTATGTTAAAATTTAAAAAGTAAGTAAATAACTATTTCGGAGGTACTAAGATATGCAAATGAAAAATTTATTAAGACTTATGGGTGCATTAACCCTAACAACAGTATCTACAACTTCAGTTGTAGCTTGTGGTGACCAAACTACTAAGCAAGATATTAAAGATGTTAAAGTTGATGATCTTAAAACAGCAGTAGATAGTGAAAAAACTTTTAGTGATTTAAATACTAATAAAGAAATTACTGATGCAGTTGCAGCAGCAATTAAAAAAACAACTAAATTAGATGTTAGTGTAGGTACTGATTTTACTTTAACTAATGATAAGAAAAAAGAAGATAAACAAGTTGTTGGTGAAGTTAAATTTACAGTTACAGCACAAGGTGATAAAATTTCAGGAACATTTACATTTAAAGATACTTTAACTGTTGCTAAGCAAGATATTAAAGATGTTAAAGTTGATGATCTTAAAACAGCAGTAGATAGTGAAAAAACTTTTAGTGATTTAAATACTAATAAAGAAATTACTGATGCAGTTGCAGCAGCAATTAAAAAAACAACTAAATTAGATGTTAGTGTAGGTACTGATTTTACTTTAACTAATGATAAGAAAAAAGAAGATAAACAAGTTGTTGGTGAAGTTAAATTTACAGTTACAGCACAAGGTGATAAAATTTCAGGAACATTTACATTTAAAGATACTTTAACTGTTGCTAAGCAAGATATTAAAGATGTTAAAGTTGATGATCTTAAAACAGCAGTAGATAGTGAAAAAACTTTTAGTGATTTAAATACTAATAAAGAAATTACTGATGCAGTTGCAGCAGCAATTAAAAAAACAACTAAATTAGATGTTAGTGTAGGTACTGATTTTACTTTAACTAATGATAAGAAAAAAGAAGATAAACAAGTTGTTGGTGAAGTTAAATTTACAGTTACAGCACAAGGTGATAAAATTTCAGGAACATTTACATTTAAAGATACTTTAACTGTTGCTAAGCAAGATATTAAAGATGTTAAAGTTGATGATCTTAAAACAGCAGTAGATAGTGAAAAAACTTTTAGTGATTTAAATACTAATAAAGAAATTAATGATGCAGTTGCAGCAGCAATTAAAAAAACAACTAAATTAGATGTTAGTGTAGGTACTGATTTTACTTTAACTAATGATAAGAAAAAAGAAGATAAACAAGTTGCTGGTGAAGTTAAATTTACAGTTACAGCACAAGGTGATAAAATTTCAGGAACATTTACATTTAAAGATACTATTGAATAAATAATTAATATATATTATTTTAAAATGACATAATTTAAATTATGTCATTTTTTCTAATTATTTTTCAAAATTTATTTGACTATTACTATTAAAAACTGGTATTATATTTATTGGACTAAATTTTGATACACTAGGAATTGTGTATATAATTAATTCTTTAAAATCATAAAGGAGGCTAACGATTAATGCCAACAATGAACCAACTATTACGTAAAGGACGTACAGATAAAAAATACAAATCTAAATCACCAGCGTTAAATGTTTCATATAATTCATTAACAAAAACAACTTCTTCAATTAGCAGTCCGCAAAAAAAAGGTGTAGCGCTTGTAGTAACTACAAGAACACCAAAAAAACCTAACTCAGCTTTAAGAAAAATTGTTCGTGTTCGTTTAACTAACGGTATGGAAGTTACTGCTTATATTTCTGGAGAAGGTCATAATTTGCAAGAACATGCTATTGTTGGAATCCGTGGTGGAAGAGTTAAAGACTTACCTGGAGTTAGATACCATGTTATTCGTGGGTATTCTGATACTGCCGGAGTAGTAAATCGTAATCAAGGTCGTTCTAAATACGGAACTAAAAAACCAAAAGATAAGAAATAAGGAGGTAAAACTAAATGCGTAAAAATCAAGCTATTAAAAGAGAATTAGTTGTTGATCCAATTTATGACTCAAAAATTGTTACTCAATTAATTAATGCCATTATGATTGATGGTAAAAAAAGTGTAGCTCAAAAAATTGTTTATAATGCTTTTAAAATTGTTGGAGAAAAAACCCAACAAATACCATTAGAAGTATTTGAAAAGGCAATTGCTAACATTACACCACAATTAGAAATTAAAACTCGAAGAATTGGTGGCGCAAACTATCAAGTTCCTATTGAAGTTAGTGCTACTCGTAAGATAACTTTAGCAATTCGTTGATTAGTTTCTTATTCACAAGCAAGATATGGTAATAGTATGCAAGATAAACTTGCAGCCGAAATTATGGATGCTGCTACTGGTAATGGTTCATCAATTAAAAAACGTGATGAAATTCATCGTATGGCTGAAGCTAATAAAGCCTTTGCTCACTATAAATGATAATAAAGGAGAGAGAAGATGGCAGAAAAATCAGGTCGAGAATATTCACTAGCAAATACTAGAAATATTGGAATTATGGCTCATATTGATGCTGGTAAAACTACAACAACAGAAAGAGTTTTATACCATACTGGTAAAATTCATAAAATTGGTGAGGTACATGAAGGTGCCGCAACTATGGACTGAATGGAACAAGAACAAGAACGTGGTATTACTATTACTTCAGCCGCAACAACTGCTGTTTGAAGAAATAATCGAATAAATATTATTGATACTCCAGGTCACGTTGACTTTACTGTTGAAGTTGAACGTTCATTAAGAGTTTTAGACGGAGCAGTTGCCGTATTAGATGCGCAAACTGGAGTTGAACCACAAACTGAAACTGTTTGAAATCAAGCAACTAGGTATAATGTACCAAGAATTGTTTTTGCAAATAAAATGGATAAAATTGGTGCTGACTTTGCTCATTCAATTCAAACATTAAAAGATCGTCTTGGTGCTAATGCTCATTCAATTCAATGACCAATTGGTGCAGAAGATGCTTTTAATGGAATTATTGATATAATTGAGATGAAAGCATACCATTTTGATGGTAAACCAAATGAGGATTATAAAGAAATTGCAATTCCTGAAGAACTTAAAGATGTTATTGCAAGTAGACGTGAGGAATTATTAGAAGCACTTTCCCACTTTGATGATGATTTCTTTATGAAATATGCTGAAGGAGAAGTAACGGTTGCTGAAATTAAGACAGTAATTCGTAAAGCAACAATTGCTGCTGAGTTTTTCCCAGTATTATGTGGTAGTGCCTTTAAAAATAAAGGTGTTAAATTAATGTTAGATGCAGTTATTGATTACTTGCCTTCACCATTAGATGTACCTGCAATTAAAGGAATATTACCTGTTTCATCAAAAGAAGTAGAACGTCATTCTAGTGATGAAGAACCTTTCTCAGCGTTGGCATTTAAGATCATGACTGACCCTTTTGTTGGAAGACTAACTTTTTTTAGAGTATATTCAGGAACATTAGAATCTGGTAGTTATGTATTAAACTCAACTAAAGAAAAAAAAGAGCGCGTTGGTCGAATTTTACAAATGCATGCCAATAGTCGTGCTGAAATTAAAAAGGTTTATGCTGGTGACATTGCTGCTATTGTTGGCTTAAAAGATACAACTACTGGTGATACATTATGTGATGAAAAACATGAAGTTATTTTAGAAAAAATGGTGTTTCCAGAACCAGTTATTTCATTAGCGCTTGAACCTAAAACAAAAGCTGATCAAGAAAAAATGAGTTTAGGTTTACAAAAACTTGCAGAAGAAGATCCAACATTCCGTGTTTCATCAGATAAAGAAACAGGACAAACAATTATTTCAGGAATGGGAGAACTGCATTTAGACATCCTAACTGATCGTTTAAAACGTGAGTTTAAAGTAGCAACTAACATTGGAAATCCACAAGTTGCTTATCGTGAAACAATTAAAGCAGTTTGTGAGCGCGCTGAGGGTAAATATATTCATCAATCAGGTGGTCGTGGTCAATATGGACATGTTATTATTAAATTTGAACCAAATCCAGATAAAGGATTTGAGTTTGTTGATAAAATTGTTGGTGGTAAAGTGCCACGTGAATACATTAAACCAGTACAAGAAGGATTAATTGAATCATTAGCTAATGGTTTAATTGCTGGATATCCAGTTATTGATGTTAAAGCAACATTATATGATGGTTCATTCCACCCTGTTGACTCTTCAGAACGTGCCTTTAATATTGCAGCTTCTAAATCTTTACAAGATAATAAAGATTTATTAAAACCAGTATTATTAGAACCAATTATGAATGTTGAAGTTATTATTCCAGATGAATATTATGGTTCTATTGTTGGTAAAATTTCTGGTAAAAGAGGTACTATTGAAGCAGATGAAATGCGTGGTAATAGTAAAGTTGTTAAAGCTAAAGTGCCTTTATCTGAAATGTTTGGTTATGCTACTGAATTACGTTCAATGACCCAAGGACGCGGAACATATACAATGTCTTTTTCACATTATGAAGAAGCACCAAAATCAGTTACTGAAGCAGTTGCTGGTAAATATCAAAAAGGAAGAATTACTAAAAAATAAAATAATTTAATTGAAAGTATAATAACTTTACTTTAAAATTATCTTAGTGTTTAATTTAATTAAATAAAAATAAGTATTAATTATTTCCAAGGAGGAAACAAAAATGGCAGAAAAAGAAGTAAAAAAATCAAAGCCTGTATCAACAGGCCCAAAACAAAAATTTGAACGTACAAAACCGCACGTTAATGTTGGAACAATTGGTCATGTTGACCACGGAAAAACAACATTAACTGCTGCAATTACTAGTTATTGTTCAAAACATGAAGCAGATGGGTATAAAGGTATGTTTAAGGACTATGCTTCTATCGATGCTGCTCCAGAAGAAAAAGCACGTGGTATTACTATTAATACAGCTCACGTTGAATATGAAACACCAACTCGTCACTATGCACACGTTGACTGTCCAGGTCACGCTGACTACATTAAAAATATGATTACAGGTGCAGCTCAAATGGATGGTTCAGTGTTAGTTGTTTCTGCAACTGATGGTCCAATGCCACAAACACGTGAACACATTCTATTGGCACGTCAAGTTGGAGTTAAAAAAATTGTTGTATTCTTAAATAAGTGTGATATGGAAAGTGTAGACGATGACGTATTAGAACTTGTTGAAATGGAAATTCGTGAATTACTAACTAAGTATGAATTTGAAGGTGATGATACACCAATTATTCGTGGTTCTGCAAGAGGAGCATTAGATGGTAAAAAAGAATGAGAAGAAAAAATTAAAGAATTATTAACAGCAATGGATGAATGAATCCCAACACCAAAAAGAGAAGTTGATAAACCAGTATTATTAGCTGTTGAAGATGTTTTCACTATTACTGGACGTGGAACAGTAGCTACTGGAAGAATTGAACGTGGAACTTTAAAAGTTAATGATGAAATTGATATTATTGGTATTAACAAAGGTCTTAAAAAAGTTGTTGTTACTGGTATTGAAATGTTCAGAAAATTATTAGATGAAGCGCAAGCTGGTGATAACGTTGGAGTATTATTACGTGGAGTTAAACGTGAAGATATTCAACGTGGGCAAGTTATTGCTAAACCAGGATCAGTTACTCCACATACTAAATTTAAAGGTGAAGTTTATATTCTAACTAAAGAAGAAGGTGGACGTCATACTTCATTTAATCCAGGATATCGACCACAATTTTATTTCCGTACAACTGATGTTACAGGAAGTATGGGAGACTTTATTAATAAAGGTGAAAAGTCAGAATTAATTATGCCAGGTGATAATGTTACTATTACTGTTGAATTAATTCATCCAGTTGCTCTTGAGAAAGGTACTCAATTCTCAATCCGTGAAGGTGGAAGAACTGTTGGTGCCGGACAAGTTACTGAAGTTATTAAATAATCACATTAAATTAAAAATCTTTATTCTCTTTTGAGAATAAAGATTTTTAATTAAAAATATTTTAGTAGTAAAATTAATTTATAGAAAAGAGATGACAAATCAATGCCTTATGTTAAAGAGCTGGAAAGTCTAATTTTAAATCGTAAATCAATTCGTAATTATGATCCTAGTAAAATTATTAGTGATAGTAAAATTAACGATATTCTTAACTATGTGCGTCATACCCCATCTTCATATGGTTTAGAACCATGAAAAATTTTAGTTATTAGTAATTCTAAAATTAAAGCACAATTGCAACCAATCATAAATAATCAACAACAAGTTAGTACTTGTTCACATTTATTTATTTTATTAAGTTATAGTGGTGAAAATTTCAATACTAGTAATCAATGATTTGTTGATACTGTTATGAAAAGACGCAATTTAACAAAACCACAATATGAGATTTATAAATCAACATTTAATAATTTTTTTGACCATGACAAAAAAACACAAATAAATCATTGGGCACAATGTCAAACTTTTATATTATTACAAAATCTTTTATTATTATTAACTGCTCATGAAATTGATAATGTTGTATTAGGTGGTTTTAATGAACAGCAATTATTAACTTACTTAGAATCAAATAAGATTATTGAACCTAATAAGTATCATGTTACAATTTTAGTGTCTGCTGGTTATGGTTATCCATCAAAAACTAAAATTATTAAAAATGAAGTTAGTGAAATCAGTACGCTTATCAAATAAATGTATTAGAAAAGGTATTGCAATGGAAAAATTAAAAATAAATAACTTAGATATTGAATTAAATATTAATGTTATTGGTAAATTTTTAGATAAGATTGAATATCCAATTCTTATTTTTGATTTTGAGACTTTTCGTAATTTATTACATAAAAAAAAGAACAATTCATATGCTCATGATTTTGAAAAAATTTTTTCAATTGCATTATTAATTATTAATAAAAAAGAAGATTTAAGTGTTAGCAATTTACAAAATAAAAAGTTACATTTGTTTGTTAAAACTATTATTCCACAACCAAATATTTTAAATGAAGATTTAAAACTTGTTAAACATCAGCAACAATTTTTTAAATTTTTAACTAATAAGTTATTAAAATATAACATTAAATCTTTGATTTTACTTGGTGCTAGAACTGAGATATTAATGCTAAAAAACTATTTGAGTTATCATAATGATGAAAGTAAATTCAAAAATAAAGTTAGTTATTTTTTTCAAAAACATAAAATTTTTGATTTATATGATATTTGAAATAATGATCAAGTTTTAAATTTACCTTTATATAAAAAAACTTTACATCTTGATGTTGGTGCTACTAAAAAAACTTTAATACTAATTAAAAATAATAATGATTATTGTAAAATATTAAAAGAACAATTTTCATTAACAAATAATAATATTGGAAGAATTATTGATCAATATTTTTTTAATAATATTTGTTTATTACCTAGTTTTACTAGGCAAGTAGCAAATCATAATCAAAATGATGTTTTAATTGGTGCTGCAATCTTATCATTACTTTATACTTTTTATGATAAATATTAAGAAAATAAAAAATATTAATTATTTAAATTAATATTTTTTATTACATTTTATTTTTTTAATTCAAACTTTTTGGTATTTTTGAATTATATATTTTTGTATTTGTTGATAAAGACATTCAATTATTAATTTCATTAACATTAAATCTTGTTTCACTATTTAAACTTACATCTTGAGTTTCTAAATTATCATTATTATTTGTTAATTTAAGTAAATTTTGAATTTGAATATTTATCTTTATTTTTTTAAAATAACTTAATAAAATTAAAAAAAATAATTTATATAAAAAATATCTATACTAATAATGAACATTTAATAAATTATTATTAATAATATTATTTTTTTATCTTTTTTAAAAAAGATTTTTGTAATTAAATTACGGACTTCTCCCCACATGTACTTGTGGAGGGAACAATGAAACTGAATGAGTTCAACAATGCTTTTCAAACTGAACAGCAATGTCTTGCATATATAGCAAATTTGAAAGAAAACAAATGTATTAGATGTTTTAGTTTTAATTTGAATACTTTTGATTTAAAAAGAATAAGATGTTTGAAATGTAATCAAACATTTAGTATTCTCACCGGTACCATATTTTCAAGGTCACAAACATCTTTAAGATCATGATTTTATCTCATCTTTAGATGAATAAACACCAAACATGGAATTCCATCAACTGATGTTTCAAAAGAATTGGGAGTGACCTTAAAAACAGCATGGAGAATGGGTCATAAAATTAGAACACTTATTGCAAAACAAGAACCTCAATTTATTGTTGAAGGCACAGTGCAAATTGATGAAATGTATCTTTCACATATGGCTTTTAAAAAACAAGGAAGATCCTTGAAAAATAAAACATTGATTGTTGGCATTTATGAAAAAACAACTAATAATTTAATTGTGAAAGTATTGAAAAATGCAAAGAGTAAAAGTCTTTTGAATTTTGCAAGAAGCCATATTTCTTCAAAATGTCATGTATATACTGATGATTGAAAAGGATATTGCGATTTCAAATTGGTTTTCCCAAAACATAAAACAGTTAACCATCAAGATGGTTATGTTTCAAAAACTGGTGTAAATACCAATCAAATTGAATCAGTTTGAAAACATATAAGAAGAACATTTAAAACACATATCAAAGTTGCAAAACATCATGTTTATTTATATGCCAAAGAAGCTGCATATAAATTCAACAAGATACCTAGTTTTGAAATTGTAATGCTGTGTTTAATTTAAAAATGTGGGGAGAAAAGCGTTAAATTATTATATATAATTGTAAATTTGTAAGTAAAAGTAGCAATATTATAAATTAAAATAATAACTTTATGATTTGCTAACATCCAAACTAATACCTAATATAAGGTGTACTTATGCTATAATTACTATAGTATATTGTTGACTCTTCGTTAAAATTAAGTTTGAAAAGGAGTACTAACTATGAAAATTGGAATTATTGGAGCATCAGGAAAATCAGGATTTGCTTTAACTAAAGAAGCTTTAAAACAGGGATATCAAGTTGTTGCCATTACTAGAAATCCTATTAAAATGCCAATTCTTAACAATGATAATCGATTAACCATTAAAAAAGCTGATCTTACTAATAAAAGTAGTATTAAAGCGGTTGTTAATGATGTTGATATTTTAATTAGTGCTTACGGTCCTACTATTGATAATCCCCAAAATATTCATCAGCAAGTTGCTAAAAACTTAATTACTATCATGCATGAATGTCAAAATATTAAAAGGTTATTAATTGTTGGTGGTGCTGGTAGTTTGTTAAATGATAAGAATGAAATATTAGTAGAAACAAGTGCATTTCCTGAAGCATGAAAAGAGCATGCACAACAACAAGTTCAAGCATTAGCTACTTATCGTAGCAGTGACATTAATTGAACATATTTCAGTCCTTCTTTATACTATGATCCAGAATTACCAACTTTAGGCAAATTTAAAATTGGTAACAATCATTTAATTGTTAATAAAGAAGGAAAAAGTGAAATTAGTTATGGTGATGCTGCAATTGCTATTATTAATGAGATTAAAGAACAAAAATTTATTAAAAAACGTTTTACAGTGGGTTATAATTAATATTTTGTTTGAAAGGATATTAGACAAATGGTAAAACTTACAAAAGAACAAATTTTACAAAAAACGATAACTTTAAATAATGGTGTCAAAATTCCTCAATTCGGATTAGGTACATATTTAATGGTTGATAGTAAATCTATTTATAATTCAGTAATTTGTGCTTTGCAAAATGGTTATCGTCATATTGATACTGCAGAATATTATAAAAACGAGGAGATAATTGGTAATGCAATTAAAGATTTTTTAGCAGAAAATCCAGAAGTTAAAAGGGAAGATTTATTTATTACTTCTAAAATTTGAAATGACAATCATGAATATGAATTTACTAAAGATGCTTTTCGTGGTATCCTGACTCGTTTAAAACTAGATTATTTAGATTTATGTTTAATTCATTGACCAACTAAACAAACTTTTGAATGTTGAAGAGCCTTAGAAGAATTTTATGAATATGGTAAAGTTAGGGCAATCGGTATTTCAAATTTTAATAGTTCACAACTGAAAGATTTTTTAAAAAAAATAAAAATAAAACCAGCAATTAATCAAATTGAAACACATCCTGGTTTTAATCAAAAAAGTACAATAGATTTTTGTTACGAGAATAATATTGCTGTTACTTCATGAAGAACAATGCTAGGTGGTAGAGTGGATGAGATACCATTATTACAAGAATTAGCAAATAAATACAAAGTTACTATTAGTCACATTGCTTTAAGATGAGCTTGACAATTGGGGCAAATAGTTATCCTTAAATCAACTAATCCAGAACGAATTATTAGTAATCCCGATATTGGGGGTTTTGAACTAACAGAAGAAGAAATGTTAAAAATTCAAAAATTACCGCAAACTGCTTTAGGGCCACAATCTAATGATAAAAAATTTTGAAAAGGAATTATGATGGATTAAATTAAAAAGGGGGTTAAATAATTGTGATTTGAAATGATACAACTAAGGAATTAGCAAAAAAGTTAAATACTAATTTTGTTACAGGTTTAACTGAAGAAGCCGCAGCTCAATTGCTAATAGAAACAGGACCTAATCAATTACCAGTTACGAAAAAAAAGCCAATTTGAAAAATAGTTTTAGCACATTTTATTGAACCATTTGTTTTAGTATTAATTGCATTAGCAATTATTGCTACTGTTATTGGTCAATGACAAGAAGCATTAGTTGTTTTTTTAATTGTAATTGTTGATGCTACTTTGGCTACTTATCAAGAAGTAAAAGCCACAGCTTCTTTGGATTCTTTAAAGAAGTTAGTTTCTTCACAAGCAGTAGTAATTCGTAATGGTAATAAATACGATGTTGATGCTAAAGATTTAGTGGTGGGTGATTTGGTTTATTTAGATGCGGGAATGTTTGTTCCTACTGATCTGCGTATTATTCAGTCTTATAATTTACGTACTAATGAATCACTTTTAACTGGTGAATCAACTTTAATTAGTAAAACTACTGAAGCACTAACTGAAAAAAAATTATCAATTGGTGAAAGAACTAATCTTGCTTTTATGTCTACTTCTGTTGCGACAGGTAGTGGTCTTGGTTTAGTTTATGCAACAGCAAAAACTTCTGAAATTGGAAAAATAACTAAGTTATTACAAGAAGAAAAAGAACCTAAGTCACCATTAACGCGACAAATGTCTTTTTTAATTAGAATAATTTCAGTTTTTGCTTTATTATTAGGTTTAACTATGTTTTTACTACAATTTTTCTTAATTAAAGTATCTGCTATTAATGCTTTAATTTTTGGAATTGCTTTGACAATAGCAGTAATACCGGAAGGTTTGCAAGTTATTGTTACCGTTTCATTATCACTGGGAAGTTCAAGAATGGCAAAAAAACATGCTATTGTTAAACATTTACCTGCTGTTGAAACATTAGGCCAAGTTGATATTATTTGTTCTGATAAAACCGGAACTTTAACACAAAATAAAATGACTGTTAAAAAATATTATTTAATAAAATCAGTTAATGATAGTAATGACTTTAAAAAGAAAACTAAGCAAGAACAATTATTTTTAGATTGTTTAGTATTATGTAATAATAGTGAAGTTAGTAAAAATAAAACTATTGGTGATCCAACAGAGGCAGCACTTATTAATTGATCAGAAACATTAAAGTTTCCAACAAAGGCACTTAATGAAAAACATACTCGAGTTTATGAAATACCTTTTGATTCCAATCGTAAATTAATGTCAACAATTAATGAATATGATAAAGAAACTTATGTTTTTGTTAAAGGTGCAGTTGATAATATGATTAATATTTGTACTCATGCTCTTATTAATAATGAAAGAGTAGTATTAACTCCACAAATTAAAAAAGAAATAATTGCAAGTATGGAAGAAATGTCAAATTCAGCATTACGTGTTTTAGGAGCAAGTTATAAAACTGTTAATAATACGAAAGATTATAGTAATATTAGTGAAGTTGAAAGTAATTTAACTTTTTTAGGATTAGTTGGAATGATTGATCCACCAAGAAACGAAGTTAAAGATTCTTTAGTTAAAACTAAAAAAGCAGGTATTGATACAATTATGATTACTGGTGATCATTTAAATACTGCTGTTGCTATTGGTCAAGAATTAGGTTTGATTGAAAATAAAACACAAGCACTTAGTGGTAATACTATTGATGACATTCCAGAAGAATCATTTAATGCTAATATTAATCAATATCGAGTTTTTGCTCGTGTTTCTCCCGAACATAAAGTTAAGATTGTTAAAGCATTACAGAGTCATAATAAGGTTGTTTCAATGACTGGTGATGGTGTTAATGATGCTCCTAGTTTAAAAACAGCAGATATTGGAGTAGCGATGGGTATTACGGGAACCGATGTTGCTAAAGAATCTTCACAAATAGTATTAACTGATGATAATTTTGCTACTATTGTTGATGCTATTGAAGAAGGGCGCAATATTTATAGTAAAATTAAAAGAATTGTTATTTTTATTTTAATTACTAATATGACCCAAGTATTTTCAATTGTTATTGGTGCTATTTTTGGATGAAATGAATTATTACAACCAATTCAAATTTTATGAATTAATTTAATTGTTGAATCTGTTATTGCAATTCCAATGTCAATGGGGCCTAATAACCCTGATTTAATGCTTAGAAAACCAACGAAACGGAATGATAGAATTCTTACTGGTAGTTGAGGATTTATTGGTATTGTTAGTATAATATTAAGTACCTTGTTACTATTAGCTTTTCATTTTTTACCTCAAATTTTACATGAAAATAATAGTGAAGGTTTTGTTTTTGTCATAATGACTAATGCTCCTGTTTTCTATGCATTTTCTTTTGTTTCAGGTGCTAATACAAGTATTTTTAATAAGATTACTTGAAAAAATAAATATATTTGAGTTGCGGCGATTAGTGCTTTTGCTATTAATACTTTTATTATTTTTACACCTGTTGTTATTAGCAATGCTTTTGGTATTTATGCTGGTTTTCGTGCAGTTGATTGATTACTTTGTATTGCTTTATCAACAATACCAATGTGATTATTAGAAGTGTATAAAGGAATTAGATTTTTAGTTAATAAATTAATTAAAAAAGAACAAAATAAAGTAAAAGTTAAATAATATTAGAATGGAAAATTAATAATGAGAATTATTCCGTATGAATTATTTATTTATACACCAGATATGAGTTTAACTGCATTGCGTAAGGAATTACTAATGTATGATCATTGTTTAAATAAAAAAATTACAAATATGGCAATGCAACCATTTTTAGACTTGGAACGCAACTACTTTAATTTACTTTTATATAAATGAGAATTAGAAATGCAAAAACGAAAGCATTATGTTAATTCATTATTTAAATGTTATACTAAATACAATGATTTTGAATTTGTTGCAACCCCTGATTTTTTAATTATTGAATGTTGCATACAATGAGATTTAAAAGGTTTTCAACCATATAAATGTAATTTAAATTGATATGAAATTATGATGATGACAATTAAAAATAAAGATAAAATAAATAAAAATTTTTATGAACAACTTTCTTTGTGGTATAAAGAAATGTTTATGAAAATTAATAACAATGGTTCTTTTAAACCTAAGAAATTAAATATGAATATTGTTTTTGAAAAAATAAATAATTTTTTATTGGAAGTGTAATTTAAGTTATATTTTTACTATTAATTTCTTTGATTTTCTTGTTTATCTCCATATATTAAATTTAACTAAAGAAATATATAAAGTTATTATTTATTATTAAAAGTAATTGAGTTTAATTTAAAATTAACTAGTTTATATCATCCTTCGCCATAGATGGCAAAAGTAGTTTTACTTCAAATATTTTGATTATCATGTCATATATAAATAATAATGGTAGCAACTAGTTTTGAATCTAGTAAAAGAAAATATGTAAAAGAATCTTATAAAAATAAATGGTTTATTAATATAAACCATTTATTTTTATAAATAAAATTTCTATTTTAGAACCTGTTTAGAGAATAAGGTAAAATTACTATATATTTTAAAATAAGAGGTATATATGCATAAAAATTATCCAAGTCATGTCACTAAAAAACAATTTGAGAACATAAGATTAATTTTAGAAAATGTCAAAAAGAAAACAAAACCAAGAAATTTAGATTTATATGAAGTATTTTGTGCAGTTTTATATGTATTAAAAAGTGGTTGTCAATGAAGAATGTTACCAAAAAATTTTCCAAAATGACAAACTGTATATTATTATTTTCAAATTTGAAGTAAAAATAATGGTAAAGAACCTAGCATATGACAATTAATTTTAAAAAAAATTAGTTAGAAAAGTTCGCATCAATAATCATCGAAAAGAAAAAATCAGTTTTTGTATAATTGATTCACAAAGTGTTAAAAATACAGATACTACTAAAAACAAAGGTTATGATGCTGGTAAAAAGATTTCAGGAATAAAACGTCATATTGCTGTTGATTCTCAAGGTTTACCACATGCAATTTACGTAACTACAGCAGAAAAAACAGATCGTAATAGTGCTATAATAATGATTCAAAATGAAAAAGAAAATCTTTCTACAGTTCAAAAAATAATAGTAGATGCTGGTTATACTGGTGAAAAATTTGCTTCTGCAATCAAAACAATTATAAATGCAAATGTTGAAGTTGTAAAACGTAATGAATTACATTCTTTTGTAGTATTACCAAAAAGATGAGTTGTAGAGCGAAGTTTTGCTTGATTAGAAAAATGTAGAAGATTATGAAAAGATTCTAAACAGGTTCTTAGATGTTTTTGCCATTTTTAATTGCTTTAATATCTTTTTTTAATTGCTCTTTTAAAAATTTAATATCATTCTCACTATTTTTTACTTTTTTTAATGCTTCAATTTTAACTTTAGTATCTTTTTTTAATGCTTGAATCTTATCATTTTTTTCAGATCTAATTAACAATTTGGCTCCAACTTTCTTTGTTAAAATGTGTAAACCCTTAAAAGAGTATTTTTTTAATAAAAGTTTTTCATCTTCAATTAATTCTTGATTGCGAGAAGCAATAACAGTAGCTTGTAAACCACCAGAAATATTAACTGCAGTTCTGCCCATATCAAATAAACCATCTAAAGCACCAATAATACCATAAACAGCAGAATAATAGCTACCAAAACCAAGACACCACCTAAAACACCAGCCGTTACAACAGCAGCAGTTCCTGGTACTCCCGCAATTCCTAATGAAGCAACTAGTGTTACAATTAAACCATTAATAAATAAAACAGCGATTGTTCAGTTGGGAAAATTACCAGGAAGGATAACACTGAATCATAAGAAAGATAAAATAATTCCAGCTTGCACTCCAGCACAGCCACTTAAACCTATTGTTGTTGAAAGCGGCATTACTGTATCACTACCCTCTTCTTTTAAGGTATTCATAGCAATTGGTAAAGCGGCATTAGAACACTGAGTTGTAAAATCAGCAATAATTGGTTTCTGTGCTTTTACTAATCAACGATAAGGATTAATACCAAATAAATATAATTATAATAAATGTCATAAGAAAGTAATAAGTAGTGCTAAATAAGTAACTCCAATAATAATACCAATATTAGCAAGTGCACCAATTGGTTGATTAATAATTGCTGTTGCTAGCATACTCATAACAGCAAATGGCATAATTTTAATAAACATTATTCATCATTAATATTGAAATAATAATTTTTCATATTGTTTCTAAAGTGTTTCTTGCTTTGTCGATTCGTTCTTCATTATGCTTAGTTAGTTTTAATTGCAAATCCAATTAAAGCACCAAGGACAATGATTGGAATAATTAATGTTTGAGTAAAAACACCAATTAAGCTGCTAGGAACATAACTAATGATAATTTTAGGAATTGTTTTGGCAGTAGTTTTGTCATAACTACCACCATCAGTTAAATTAAAACCTTGGCCAATTTTAAAAGCAATAGCCATATTTATTAATAAAATAGTAATACCAACTCCTGAAACTTTAGTTATTGTTTTTGAGTTACTATTTTTTTACTAGTAATTCTAGCAATAGCTAAAAATACTAATGGAATAGTTAACATGCTAATACCAATAATAAAAATAGTTTTTAATAATTCAATTCAGTGTACAATTTCTGCAACTCAGGGTATATAGTCAAGATTAGGTTTTACTGGTGTTCCAGGTAAGTTACGATAAGTAATGTTATGACTATTAAAACCAGTAATAGCTTGGATAGTAATACCAAAAATTAATCCTAATCCCATTCCAGTAAAAATACGAATTGGAAATTTAGGTTTAGTTTTTTTAATAAAAATAGAAAGTGCTAGGATAATAATAAAAAAGACAATTATCCCAATTAGACTTTGTCAGTGTGAAATACCAACAAAGTCTCTTAATAAGTTAATATTGTCATTACTAAGAGTTGTCATAGTTGCTACCTCATTCTTTTTATTTTTTATAGGTTATGACGATGTTACTTTTCTGCTTGCTATATGAATAATATCACTAGTACGAGCAAAAGGAGGTGAATAAACTAAATCTAAATTTTGTAAATCACGGATGTCCATTTTATTTCAAATGGCAGTAGCAAGAGCATTAATTCTTAATGTGGCATGATTATAGCCTGCCATTTGTGCTGCCAGTAATTGGAAATTTGTTTTATCATAAAATAGTTTCAAGTATAAAGGACGAGATTGTTTTAAATATCTTGGTAGATCATAATCTTTAATATAAACAGTACCAATTTTATTTTTATCAATCGTATCAAAACTACCAGTTTTTGTTATTTCTAAATTACCAACACGTAAAATACTTGATCCTAAAGTTCCTGGATATTTATGTTCTGGGTTTTTAATATTATCAGCAATAATACGTGCCATTTTATTAGCATTAGTTGCCAAGGGAACATATATTGATGATTTATCAAATTGACTATATATTTGTGCACAATCACCACCACTATACATATTTGAAAACTTTTTGGTAACATTTTCTTTAGAAGGAATTTGACAGAATTCATTAATAATAATCGCTTTATTTTTGTTTAATTCAATATTGCTATTTTGTAAAAAATTCGTATTTGGTTCAAAACCAACTGCTAATATTACTAAATCACAAGGTATAGTTTTTCCATTTTTTTTATCATTTACGCTTCTTAAACGCAAATCATTAACATTATTATGAGTCATCATTAGTTCTTCAACTTGATAGTTTAGTAAAATAGTGGCATCGTTTTTTGATTTAGTTTTATGATTAATATTTTTTTTGGTTAGTTCATCATAAATTAATTGACTAAATTCTTTATCAACAACGTCTGCCATTAATCAATCTTTCATTTCAACGATTGTGACATCTTTTTTTTGTTTTAAGCACGCTTCTGCCATTTCCATGCCAATGAATCCACTACCAATAATAACTACTTTTTTAGCGTTTTTCATTGCTTTTTTTAGATTTATGGCATCTTCTTTAGTAAAAACATTATAAACATTATGTGGTAAAATACCATGACTAAAAGGTGGCGGAATTTTTGGTTTGGCTCCTGTTGCAATAACTAAGGCATGATAAGATACAACTTTTGCTTTAGTTTTATCGTCTGTCGTTTTTTTGACATGAATTTCTTGTTTTGCTGTATCGACTTTAATAACATTTTGATTTAAATGAATTTTAATTTTATTTTTATTATTAGTTTTTTCTGAAAAATCTTTTTTTGTACGGTCATTTAAAAGTTTTTTATCTTTAAATTCATTAGCAATATAATAAGGAATACCACAAGCACCAAGTGAAATATAGTTTTTTTCTTGATAAACATGGATATCAAAATTTTTATCACTATTTTTTTCACTACGTAATAATTTACTCGCAACTCCCATCCCAGTCGCGCCAGCACCAATAATAATAACTTTAATTTTCATTTTTATCATCGCTCCACTCTCATTAATTATAATATATATTTAATAAAAAAATCAATTAATAGTGTTTATCTTAAGTATTCATTCATTTTTGAACAAATTCTAAAGTAGTGTCACTAATACCTTTATCAGTTACTAAATTATATTCATTAACAACTGTGTGATCTAAATCACCAATTAAAAAACTTTGACCGTGGTTAGCGTCAAGGATAGTGTATAATGAACTTTTTTTTGATATTTCATAACGAATTTTTTCTTGAAATAATTCGTTAGCATTAGTGTAGTTAATAAAGTGATCATTTTGACCATGAAGAAATAACATTGGCATATCAGGTATTAATTTTAAATATTTAATTGGTTGTATTTCTTGTAAACCATCGACACCAAATGTTTTTTGTGCTTTTTTACGACTTAATTTCAGCATTAAATTAGTAGGTAAGAAAGCATAATTGTATAGTTTTTCAATATAGGTACGATCTAAGCGACTAAATGTACAATCAGAAATAATGAATTTTATTTTTTGATTAATTTTATGTTTTGCATATAAATTGCTTCATATTACTAATGTTGCGCCACCTAATGAAAAACCATATAATCCTAAAGCAGTAGTTTCTTGTTTGTATGTTTTACAACAATATTCAATAATGTCTTGTAAATCTTGTGATTCTTTTAAACCAAAAGTTGTTGGTGATGCATCACTTTCACCATGGTTACGAGCATCATATCAAATAACATTGTAGCCAGCACGTAAAAAAATGAAAGCTTGTTTAAATATTCAAAATCTTGTATTAGTTATTCCGTGTAATAAAATTATTGTTTTATTATTATTTTCATTTTTAAGCGGATTTTTTAAAAGGTTACCGTATAATGTTAAATTGTCAATTGATGTTTTAATTGAAAAGGGAATTATATTTTCATGTTTTTCTAGGTATTCTCAATATTCAAAATACATTGGCCATTTTGCTAATTCAATTTTAACTTTCGGTTGAAATTGTGAATTATATTGCAAGCATGCTTTAAACATTTCAATTGAATTTATATTAACTTTTTGTCTTAATTTTATTCTATTAATACTACTTTGTTTCATTAGTTTTCCTCACATTTTAGGTCATACATTTTAATAGTTGACATTATTTAGTATTGTTGGTTTTGGTTTACAACGAATGTATTTTTTATATTTTTTATAGGGTATAAATTTAATATATTTGTATTTGCTAACTACGTGTTGTCCATTATTTTTACTATTGCGTCGTAAACAGGGTTTTACTTTTTTGATTTTAAAAGTACCAAAATTAGGAATAGTGATTACTTTACCTAGTTGGTTAATATTTTTAATTTCTTCAATTACACAATTAAAAACTATTTCAATATCTTGAATGTTAAATTTAGTTTTATCTGATACTCTTGCAATTAATTCTTTTGCGTTCATAAAATTCAACCCTATCTGTTTGCCCATATCCTTCTAATATTATTTTATTTATAAAATGTAATCTATAAATTTTTCGTACTTTGATTGTTAATAATTTTATATATAAAAGGCATTTTACATATTTAATTTGAATAATTTTAACATTAAAAGTATTAATAATCAAAGATAAAAATTTCTTTATTATTTCAATAGTATAAGAAAGTATATGGCATCAGTCACTTAAGTTTACCAATTAATATTTTCAATCTGTAATATAATTAAAAATAATCGGAATTTTACGCTTATTGGTTAACACTTAATTCTTAATAAATAATTTAATTGTGATATTTTTAAATGTGATTTTTTCTTTACGGTTATTATATTTAAAACAAAATTCATTTAAATAAGATTGGAGTCATTTTTTTGAAACTCAATGAAATTGGCCGATAAAACCTCTTTTTAATATTGCTCAAAAACTTTCTATTGTATTTGTATGAATACCATTATAAGAAAAATATTTTTTGTGATTAACTTGTTCATATGGTAAAATTTTATTCATTTTATAATATCCACGATATTCATCAGTAAAAAGAATAGAATTGTTAATATCAACATTTTCTTTAACTATTTTCATTAAATCTTCAGATTTAATACTTTTATTTTTTGCATGAAATAATTTAACATTACCATTTCGTTCAATAATGCCAACAACACACTCTTTACTAGTTCCTCTACCACGTAATGAGTTATTTTTATTATCAACATCATTATATTTACGCGGTTTTCCACCCACATATGTTTCATCCATCTCTAATATTTTTGCTAATAATTTAATCTCATCATTAGCCATTGCCTTTCTAATTTTATGCATCATTTTTCATACAGTTGCTAAACGTAAATTTAAGTCTCTTGAAGCTTGAGATGATGATAAACTTTTTTTAGCATTAGCCATTAATACTATTAAAATAAATCACTTTTGAAGTGGTACACGTGTATGATGAAAAATAGTTTGAGCAGTTACACTAAAAGACTTATGACATTTTTTGCATTTATAACGCGAC
This sequence comes from Spiroplasma endosymbiont of Notiophilus biguttatus, assembly GCF_964030985.1. Classification (NCBI taxonomy): domain Bacteria; kingdom Bacillati; phylum Mycoplasmatota; class Mollicutes; order Entomoplasmatales; family Spiroplasmataceae; genus Spiroplasma; species Spiroplasma endosymbiont of Notiophilus biguttatus. Next base: position 868,150 of record NZ_OZ034993.1, read on the forward strand.
TCTTTTAAAACAGAGTTAACTTTTTCACTAAAACAAAAAAGACATTTTGGTTTGTTATTTCATCTTATTTCTTCTAAAAATTTTATACAAGATTCTTGGTTTGGAAATTTATTTATTATGTCTAAAATATTCATTTTCAATCACCTTTAATTAGATTTTATTTTACTAATATCTAATTATAGTTTTTAGAAATAATAATGTATATAAGTTATTGCCAATAAACGTAAAATTCCGAAAATAATTAATACAGAAGGAGAAATTATGAATTATAAAGTTTATTCAAAAGAAACAAAATTAGCCGTTGTTAATGAGTATTTAGTTGATAAAAAACTAAAAATACATGAAATTCAAGTCAAATATAAATTATCAACTCCAGTATTAATTTATAATTGGGTTAAGCAATATCAAATTAAAGGTGAAAATGCATTCACCAAAATTTTTAAATCCCAAACTTCTCACAGGATCGATAAGAAAGATATTGAAATTAAACTATTAAACAAAGAAATTGATAAACTTAGAAAACAAGCTTTAAAAGATGAGGTTGAAAAAGAACTTTTAAAGGAGCAATTAGCCTGTGAAAAGAAATTAACAAGGGGAAAAAATAGTAAATTATTAAAATATAAGTGTTTTTTAATAGTAGAAAAATATAAGCAAAAAGGTCATCAATTAAATAAAATTATTGTTTACATAGCTATTAGCAAAACAGCATACTATTTATGAGTAAAAAAAGGTAAAAAGCAATATCAATCAAAAATTAATGATAATTTGATACAAGCAATAAACAAAATAGTTCTCATTAAAAATGAAAAAAAGTACATTAATATCACTAGTTTTGAAAAAGTAAGATTAGAGTTAAAAATAAAAAATAAAGGTCTTAAATGCAGTAAAACAAGCATAAAACAAATATTAAAAGATAATAATATTAAATTATTATTAGAACCTAAATCAACAAATAGAGTAGTAGAAAATAGTGATTTAAAAAATAATAAAGATTTATTAAAACGTAATTTTTCAAGTAATAACTTTCTTGAAAAAGTTGGTATGGATGGCACATGATTTAAAAATATAATTATTGGTGATAAAAAAACAAAATTATTAGTTGTTTTTGCTACTGATATGTACAGTAATTCAATTGTTGGCTGAAAAATAAACAAAAGTGAAAATGCCAAAACTGTGTTAAATGTGGTTAATCAAATAGAATTAGCGAGTGCTAAACAATGTAATTTTACGACTATTCAATCAGATTTAGGTTTTGCTAATACAAGCGAAATTGTTAGTAAAGTTTTTAATACAAGTACTAATCTAATTCATTCAAAAAGTCTATCAGGTTTTAAAGGTAATCAAGTTAGTGAATGTTTAAATCGTTGAATTAAAAGAGATTTTAAAATGATGTTTGGTAGCACTTTTGAAAGTATGGAAAGTTTTAATAAAATATTAGAAAAATTTATTAGATATTGAAACAATGATAGAATAGTTATTAGATTGAAAATGCCTCCAAATCAATTTGTACAGATTTGAAGACAAGAAAGTAAACTTATCTAACCAATGCCTATTTAGGTAATTGTAATTCTTCATCTAATAAACAAACTCTTACTCATTTTTTTCATTTTTCATCATAGTATTTATAAGTGACAAGACCATTGATAGTATTTCTAGTTCTTTCTTTAATTTTAACTGGAATATATTTTTTATCTCTTTCTTTTAATATTTTCAATCTGTTTTTTCTCATTGATTTTTTATATCATCTCTAAATGATTGATACATTCTTTCAGTTGCTTCTTTTAAAGTTCATAAATAATTAAAACTCATATTTAATTCTCCTAATCTGTTTCTGCATCAATTATTAATTTTAATTTACATAAATTTAAAGTGTTAAAATATGATAAATTATATTAATAATCTATTTTGCTTTATTTTATCCACAATAATCCACATAAGAACGTAATTATGATTAAAATAATGGTACTGTGAAAAAAAGTACTTTCATATTTCCAATATAATAAACAAGTGCAATACAATTAATAGTATAGGTATCACAAAATAAACAGGTTCTTTTTTTATTGTTAACAAGATAATATTTTATTCATAATATTATTTTTATAAATTCTATTAAGTTAGTTGCTAAAGAATGATAATTAGTTAATTAATGAATTTTGCAAAAAATGAAGTTTTATAAGTAAAAATATAGTTACTCTAACTTATCAATGTTATAATTTATCAAAGGAATAATTAATATTAATTTATGAAAATTTAGATAGAAAGGTGCTATTGCCATTAATATGTTTTTTAAAAGTGTAAAATTCAAGAAGACAAATGATGATTTTGAAACAGATGATAATTCTGAATCAAAAGTTAATATAGAAGGAAAACAAGAAATAATTACACCTTTTAAACAGTATAAAAGTAAAGATAGTAAAAATCTTTTTGCTAAAAAAATGTTATTAAAAAGAAAGCAAACAAAATTAAACAGTAAGAAAAAGTTTAGTGTTCATGATTGAGGGATTGATAATACTAATTATGTTTTTATTGATTTTGAAATGGCAAATTCGAATAAAACAAGTGCTTGTCAATTAATTATGATAAAAGTAACACAAGGTAAAATTGTCAAAACTTATAGTTCGTTAATTAAACCACATCCTGAAGAATTTACTTTTTCTCATGTTCATGGAATTACAAGTGAAAGCGTATCTTTAATGTCAAACTTTAAAGAATTATGAGTAGACATCGTTACTTTTTTTACTGAAAATACTGTTGTTATTGCTCATCACGCTAACTTTAACATTAATATCTTAAGATCATTAATTAATCATTATGATTTAAAATGTCCTAATTTTTTTTACATTTGTTCAGTTAAGTTATTTAGAAGAACATATGATTATCCTAATAACCGTTTAAGTGCTCTTGCTCATAGTAATCAAATTAAATTTGATCATCATGATCCATTGGCAGATGTTACCACTTTACATAAATTAATTAATATACATTTCAGTGAACATTACCATTTAAAAACTTTATGTAATAGTCTTAATATTAAAATGAGTAGATTATTTGGTGATTCTTTATCTTAATTAATATGAGATGTATTTTTATATATAAAAATACTTTTTAAGTTTAAAGGTATTAAATCTGGTTATGGTTATATAGTAAATAAAAATTTGCAAATTTAAAAATTAACATTATAATTATACTTATGTAGGGATATTAAGATAAATTATTTAAATCAAATTGTATACAAAAGAGGTTACAGTTATGGAAAAAGAAATAGATGTTGCATATGTTTTATCACCATTGGATACAGTCACTAATGTTAATGACAAAAGTGTCTTTTCAATAAAAACACATCTTGTGCTAATAAATAAAATACTTAAAAGTAAGTAATTGCTTATTTTAAATTAGTATTAATGATTACTAGTTAAAACAGTTACTATTTTTAGGTGCCACTAATTCTTTAAATAATATTTATATCTTGTATAAAATATAACGAATTATAATCGAGAAGATTATTAACTAAAATTCAATTTTTATTTAATAAAAGTCTAAAAAGTACATGAATATTTTGCTTGTTTATGATAACATTACTAAAGAAATTAAAAATAAAATTTCTTATTTTTGATGTTATTAATTTTTGATATGTAATATTTTATGAAATGGAGGTGAAATCAATGAAATATGACTATGAAATTATTGTAATTGGTGCGGGTCATGCTGGTGTTGAAGCGGCATTATCTTCTGCACGAGCAGGTCATAAAACTGCTATTATTACTCTTGATAAAACTAAAATTGCATTAATGCCATGTAATCCTTCTATTGGTGGACCCGCCAAAGGAGTTGTGGTCCGTGAAATTGATGCACTTGGTGGAGAAATGGCTAAAGCAGCAGATGCTACTGCTTTGCAAATGAAACTATTAAATCATTCACGTGGTCCAGCAGTTTGAGCTATTCGTGCTCAATCTGATAAAATTGCTTATTCACAATATATGCAAAATGCAATAAATAAACAAGAAAATTTAACAATTTTAGAAGTTATGGTACAATCATTAATAATTGAAGAAAAAACTTCTAAAGGTGTTATTTTAGAGAATGGTGAAAAAATTACTAGTGAAATTGTGATTTTGACTACTGGTACTTATATGACAGCTTTAACTTTACAAGGTCATAATAAGAAATCAGAAGGACCAGATGGTCAAAGAACAAGTAATGGTATTTCTGAACAATTAAAAATTTTAGGCTTTAATATGATACGTTTAAAAACAGGAACACCACCTCGTATTAAAAAAAATAGTATTGATTTTGACAAAACTAATATTGAACTAGGTAGTGATTTACCTTTAGCATTTTCACATGAAACTAAAAATTTTTTACCATTAGCAAAACAATTACCTTGTTATTTGCTTTATACAAATGATAAAACTCATACCATTATTAATAATAATTTAGATAAATCACCAATGTATAATGGTGAAGCACAGGGTACTGGACCACGTTATTGTCCAAGTATTGAGGATAAAGTAGTACGTTTTGCTGATAAGCCTCGTCATCAAATTTTCTTAGAACCAGAATCACTTGCTTTGGATTCAATTTATGTCCAAGGTTTTTCAACATCAATGTCAATTGATGTGCAAGATAAAATGTTGAGAACGTTACCTGGCTTAGAAAATTGTGAAGTATTAAAATGAGCATATGCTATTGAATATGATGCTTTTAAACCAACACAATTATGACCAACATTGGAAACTAAATTAATTAAAAACTTATTTAGTGCTGGTCAAATTAATGGTACTAGTGGTTATGAAGAAGCAGCGTGTCAAGGTTTAATAGCTGGAATTAATGCACATTTAAAAATAAAAAAAGAAAAACCATTAATTTTAAAGCGTAATGAAGCATATATCGGAGTTTTAATTGATGATTTAGTAACGAAAGGAACTGTTGAACCTTATCGTTTATTAACTTCCTTAGCTGAACATCGTTTATTATTACGAAATGATAATGCTCAAACAAGATTAATTAAATATGGTTATCAAGTTGGCTTAGTTAGTGAACAACGTTGATCACAATTTAATATTCAACAAACATTAATGTCCAATATTATTGAAAAATTAAAAACTATTAAAGTTAGTCCCAATTCAGAAGTTGCTAAGTACATTATTAATAATAATTTAGGTCCAATTCCCGACAATCATATTATTGCTTATGAATTATTAAAACGCCCAGGTGTTAAATTATCAATGTTTACTCCACAGTTACCTTTAATAAAGGATTTACAATATCATGAATTAATGGAATTAGAAATTACAATTAAATATTCAGGGTATATTAATCAACAACTAAAAATGGCACAACAAACTAATAGTTTAGAAAAAAAACAAATTCCTAGTGATATTGACTATGATTTAGTAGAAAGTATTACTGGTGAAGCTAGAGAAAAATTAAAGCGTGTTAGACCATTAACAATTGGTCATGCTACAAGAATTTCTGGTGTTAGTCCTGCTGATATTCAAGTTTTATTATTTTTTTTAAAACGCAAATATCCAAATTTAAATATTTAATAAATTAGCGATTTTTTAATTAAGATCGTTAATTTTATATATTAAATATTTTTACTTGCATTTTAAACTTTAAAAAAGATTTTGATTTATGATGATCAAAGGAAATTAAACAGTAATAAAAATCATAAATATGACACAATGACACAAATTTAAGGGGTGATAAATTTATGAATAATGAAAAACAAAAAGAGTATAAGAACCTGTTTAGAATCTTTTAGAGGGCATTGGTTAGATAAGTTTACTTTCTTGTCTTCAAATCTGTACAAATTGATTTGGAGGCATTTTCAATCTAATAACTATTCTATCATTGTTTCAATATCTAACAAATTTTTCTAATATTTTATTAAAACTTTCCATACTTTCAAAAGTGCTACCAAACATCATTTTAAAATCTCTTTTAATTCAACGATTTAAACATTCACTAACTTGATTACCTTTAAAACCTGATAGACTTTTTGAATGAATTAGATTAGTACTTGTATTAAAAACTTTACTAACAATTGCTTGTATTAGCAGAACCTAAATCTGATTGAATAGTCGTAAAATTACATTGTTTAGCACTCGCTAATTCTATTTGATTAACCACATTTAACACAGTTTTGGCATTTTCACTTTTGTTTATTTTTCAGCCAACAATTGAATTACTGTACATATCAGTAGCAAAAACAACTAATAATTTTGTTTTTTTATCACCAATAATTATATTTTTAAATCATGTGCCATCCATACCAACTTTTTCAAGAAAGTTATTACTTGAAAAATTACGTTTTAATAAATCTTTATTATTTTTTAAATCACTATTTTCTACTACTCTATTTGTTGATTTAGGTTCTAATAATAATTTAATATTATTATCTTTTAATATTTGTTTTATGCTTGTTTTACTGCATTTAAGACCTTTATTTTTTATTTTTAACTCTAATCTTACTTTTTCAAAACTAGTGATATTAATGTACTTTTTTTCATTTTTAATGAGAACTATTTTGTTTATTGCTTGTATCAAATTATCATTAATTTTTGATTGATATTGCTTTTTACCTTTTTTTACTCATAAATAGTATGCTGTTTTGCTAATAGCTATGTAAACAATAATTTTATTTAATTGATGACCTTTTTGCTTATATTTTTCTACTATTAAAAAACACTTATATTTTAATAATTTACTATTTTTTCCCCTTGTTAATTTCTTTTCACAGGCTAATTGCTCCTTTAAAAGTTCTTTTTCAACCTCATCTTTTAAAGCTTGTTTTCTAAGTTTATCAATTTCTTTGTTTAATAGTTTAATTTCAATATCTTTCTTATCGATCCTGTGAGAAGTTTGGGATTTAGAAATTTTGGTGAATGCATTTTCACCTTTAATTTGATATTGGTTAACCCAATTATAAATTAATACTGGAGTTGATAATTTATATTTGACTTGAATTTCATGTATTTTTAGTTTTTTATCAACTAAATACTCATTAACAACGGCTAATTTTGTTTCTTTTGAATAAACTTTATAATTCATAATTTCTCCTTCTGTATTAATTATTTTTAATTATATTACAGATTGAAAATATTAATTGGTAAACTTAAGTGACTGATGCCTGTTAAGTTTCAAACCGTAATTAATGCAAATACTAATGAAATTTTAAATATTTTTTCTGATATTGGTAAAAATCATGATTTTAAAACTTTTAAGAATTCAAAGTTAAAGTTTTTACCAGAAACTATAATTCTTGCAGATAAAGGTTATCAAGGTTTACAAAAAATTCATGCTAATACATTTTTACCCATTAAAATTAGCAAAAATAATCCTAAAACAAATAAAACCAAAATCTTTAATAAGATTATTAATAAAACTCGTAGAAAAATTGAACATGTTTTTGCATTTTTAAAATGTTTTAAGATTATTGGTTATAAATTTAGAAAAGTCAGAAAACGAATATTTTTAAGATTTAATTTAATTGCAGGATTTTATAATTTATCATTAAAACTTAAAAACGTTATGCAGTAAGTCTATTGAAAAATTAGAATTTCAAATAAATGATTTAGAAAAAAATATAAATAAGAACGTAAATGCGACTAAAAATAAAATTAAAATTTCTTCTCATTACATTTTAGGAATAACAAAAGAAAATAACTTTGAAAATAATAACAAACCAATATTACTATTAAGAAAATTACTTGTCATAAATCCTCTTTATCTATATTCTTTATTATTTCTTTAATAAACTGTTTAATTAATTTGCAATAAATTGATTGTTTGATATTAAACTAAGATTTCTTGTATAATTATAAATAAGTATTATTAGTAGGTGGTTTTTATGTTTCGAGGTTTTCTATTATTCACTATAATTTTGCCAACAATAACTACTATTAGTAGTAGTATTTATGCTTGTACTTGGAATTTACAACCAACAGTTTTATTAATAACAAGTTATCAACAAGCACAAAATCAAAACATTTATGACCGACTTGTTTATCAAAAGTTACAAATTTTTTATGGTAAAGATCATGTAGTAACATTGTTTAGTTCTCAAGATGATAATTATTATGCATTAATGTTGAGAAACTTTTTATCTACATATAATATCAAAAAAGTTTATATTTTAAATCCTAGTTTTCAAAAGTATATTCCACATCACAGTAAAATTAGTAGTTATTCTACTAAAAACTTAATTAGAGTGTTACAACAATTTCAGAATGTTAAATTTTATTTTTTTAATAATATTATTGCTGATACTGTTAAAGTGAATAATAATATTTATGATATTAGATATAACAGTGATAACGTAACTAGTAGCCTCTTAAATTATGGCAGTAAAATCGCAGAACACTTTGTTGATAATGTTCAGAATGGAATAATAAATAAAAAATATAATTTTGATGTTGATGACAACGGTAAATTGATAGTTAGAATTGGTATTATTAATAATATTGGCATTGATTATGATCAAACTATTTTGAATCAATTTGCTGAGGTAATTAATGGTGTTGATAATCCAAAAATTACATATAAAATTATTTATGCTAATCCTCATGATAGTTTTGTAACAAGTAATATTTATAGTGCTGACAGTGTTGCGGGTGTTGGTCAGATTGTCCAATCATTATATGAAGCACATGGTGTTAATTTTATTATTAATACTAATTATTGATATAACAGTATTATTGCTTATACTGCTAGGTTAATATCTTCACGTCCAACTTATAGTAAAACCATTAGTTTTGTTGGATCTAATATTAATAATAATGATTATGTTTATGATGATATTAATTATTTAGCTTTTGGTTTTATGCCTAGTTTAGAAATTCTTGATGAGACATTTAAAGAAGAAATTAATCCTGATTTTAAAATTGTACCTAGTGCTTCAGAAAGTAAAATTAAAACTTATGGTGTTAATGACATTGATTTTACTAATCAGTATGGAGATATATAATTATGGAAAAAACAATATTGAAGTTACAAAAAATTAGTAAATATTATGATACTCGTATTATATTTGAAAATGTTAATTTAGAAATAACACAAGAAATTCATGCCATTGTTGGTAATAATAGTGTTGGTAAATCAACGTTAATTAAAATGCTTGCTGGTTTTGAACAACCTTCTAAAGGAAAAATTGTTATTAATAGTTTAAGAAAAGGATGTTATTTTCCTCGTGATCCTAGTGAAATGCTTTATTTTAGAATGGCTTATGCTGGTCAAGATGATTTTTTCTTAGACAATCTTACTGTTAAACAAAATATTATACTTGGTAATGAACCAACTATTGCCAAAATTTTTCCTAATTGAAAAGAAGCTGAATTTAAAATTAATAATTTAATGGAAAAATATAAAATTAAACTTAATTTAAATAAGAGAGTATCAACACTTGCGATTGAAGAATTAAAAAAATTATCTTTGCTTCGTGCTTTATTCAAAGAACCTAAAATATTGTTGTTAGATGAACCAACTGTTGGTTTATCTGATAGTCAAAAAGTAGAGTTTTGAATGATTTTTAAAACATTTCGTAATGAAGAAATAACAGTTCTTTTTACAACTAGAGATGAAGAATTTGCTAAGATGGTTGCTAACCGAGTATCTTGAATTGAAAACTTAAATATTGGTAAAACAAAAGTAATAAAATTAGAAGAAAATACTAAATTGTTTATAACTAATTATTGAGGTAAGATTTTTAATTATAAAAAGCCAAAATCGATAAATTCAGTACCAATGCTTTATATTGATAATCTTTCTTTGAATAAACCTAATATTTCAAATTTTCATAATATTGAATTTGCAATTCGTCCTGGTGAAATATATGGTATTTATGATTATGAAAACCTTTATAGCGAGGTTTTACTTGAAAGTATAGTACGGATGATTAAAACGCAAACAGGACGCATTTTTTTTCAAGAACAAGAAGTAACTTATTTTAAACCGCAAGAAATTAGTAATTTAGGAATTGATTGAATATCTGGACATTATAGTAATACTGCTATAATTCCCGATGCAACTTTATTTGAAAATTTTACCTTTTGAAATTATAATAAAGAAAAATATGTAACTAAATCCGGAGTTGTCAAAATACCCGTTGTTAATAAAAAAGTACGAGAAATTATTAAAAAATATCAAATATTTAATGATAATAATATTTTTATTAAAATTAATAAATTATCAAAAGGAGAAATGCAGAAATTTGTATTAGCAAGAAGTATTGAAGAGCAACCACAATTATTAATTTTATCTAATCCATTTTCTGATTTAGATGAAAATTCTTCATTATTAATTATTAAAAAGATAATAGAGTTACGCGAAAGTGGTTCAAGTATTTTAATTATTGATACTGATCCGTACTTATTACAATTATTGTGTCAACGAGTAGCAGTTATTTATCACAAACAATTTGTTTGTAAATTGGAAAATAAAAATGTTAAAGTTGAAATAATGAACAATCCAGCACTATGGAATGATTATCCTATTACAAATGAAATAATTATTAAAACTGATAAAATGTACCAATTACCACAAACAAAGTGAAGTTTGAAAAAGAAAAAATAATTAAAACAATTAATTATTTGAAAAGACCATTTGTCAAAATTACTAGTTGAATTAATAAAAAAATGGAAAATATTAAATCAAGGTTGGGTTAAAAAATGCTGGAAAATATTAAAAAATGAAATTTTTGATTAGTGGGTGCACTATTATTATTAATAACTCTATTTTTTGTTAGTTTATTAATGTTATGTTTACAAGTTAATCCATTATCATTTTGGAAAACTATTTTTATTAATCCTTTAACTAGTTTGGTAAGTTTTAGTAATTTAATTGAAACATATAGTGTATTAATATTAACAGGATTAGCAGTAGCTATTACTTTTAAGTATCGTATTTACAACTTTGGAGTTACTGGTCAAATGTTATTTAGTGCTATGGTAACATATGTATTGGCAGTAGCTATTTATAAAAGCGGTGGTTATAGTCAATTAATTACTCCTTTTCTTTTATTAATTGCAGTTTTAATTGGTGGTTTAGCGGGTTTAATTATTGCAATTTTAAAAACTTATTTTAAAATTCATGAAATTATTAGCACTATTTTGTTTAATTTTATTGCTTGAGAAGGATATAAAGGTTTAATAACTAGTAATGCTTATCATAACTTAAAAATTCCAACACAAATTACTAATCTTAGATTTTCATTAATTAGTGGACCTTTTAGTATTAGTAATTTATTTTCTGCTGGTATTATTATTGCTATTATTGTCTTATTAATCGCAATTATTATTTTTAATAATCGCACTCTTGGTTTTAAATTAAATGCAATTGCTAAAAACCCTGTTGCTGCAAAATATGCCAGATTAAATCCCCAATATCAAGGTTTGATAATTTTACCAATTTCAGGAGCGATAGCAGGAATTGCTGGTTATCTTTATTTTTTAGGAGTTAATAATAATTTACCTTCGCTTTCTGCTCCAATTCAAGAAGGATTTTATGGGATAGTAGTAGCTGCCTTAGCTGGATATACACCAGGAGTTATTTTATTTTCATCATTTTTTATGAGTTTATTTATTAGTCCTATTGAAAATAATGCTTTTATGTATTTGAAAAATCCAGAAATTGCAATAATAATATTATCAATAACAATTTACATTATTGGTATTTACCCTTTTATTTGACATTACTTAACTCATTCTGTTGCTATTAAAGAATATTTAATAAGAGTAAAAAAGAAGTTAATACGAAAAAAAGAAATAATTGAGGAAGAACAACAAAAAGTTAAAATTGTTAATATTGAATTAAAATCTTCAAAATTTTTAAAAAAAGATAAAATATTTAAAAAGAAAAGGAGAAAAAAATAATTATGATTCTCTCATTTTCAACAATTTTAGTTAATACATTATTATTTGCTTGTCCATTATTATTGTTATGTACAGGTGGAATTTTAAATACTAGATCAGGAATTGTTAATTTTGGTTTTGATGGTATTATGTGTACTGGTGCTGCCACATATTGTATAATTATTTCACAATTAAAAAATAATTTTGGTGGTGGAGTTGCAATTTTGGCATTTTTTATTACTATTATCATCGGAATTGTATTTGGTTTAATTCATAGTTTAGCAACCTTATTGTTTAGAGCAAATCAATTTTTAGTATCAATGGTTATTAATTACTTTGGTTATGGATTAGCAGTAATTTTACCATTAACATTTACTGGAGAAATAAATTATTCATTATCAAGTATTTATATTTATCAATTTTCTTGAATTGCAATTTTGGTAACCTTTTTAGCAATTTATATTTTTGCAGCTATTTTATTTTTAACTAAACTTGGATTATACATTAGAGGAATTGGTGAGAATCCAACGGCAGTAGCTTTAAATTATATTCATGTTCGTCGTTCTCGATTTTATATTTCGCTATTTTCTAGTTCCTTAGCTTGTTTTTCCGGTGCTTTATTTGTTTATGTGCTTCCAAGTACTTTTATTTATAGTAATAATTTTGCTGGTATTGGATTTTTGGCAATTGCTTTATGAATGATGGCACACAGTAGATTTTTTTTAACTTCTATTATTTGTTTTATTTTTTCTTTTTTATATCAGTATATTAATGCTTCACAAACATTTATAGTTATTAGTAATAATATTCCAAGTTGATTATGAGGCATGTTTCCATATTTAATAGCATTAGTTTCATTAATGATTTTTCGTCCTAATACAGAGTTAGTAAAAAGTTGAGCGCAACCTTATGTTAAAACAGGTAGAAAATGACAATAAAATTATATGCTAGCAATGTTTTAAATCCTTTATTAAGTTTAATAAAAATAATATTTTAAATGTTTTTAATAAATTCAGTTTTTATTTTTTGTGATAATATATTAAATAATAACTATAAAAATATAAAGATATTACAACATTTAGGTAGTTATATTATTTTAGCACCAACCACGTACTGGTAAATCTGTTCTCGCTTACTGTTTAGCCCAAAAACATAAGGGGAGTAGTGCCCTATTCCTATTAAGGTACGTAATGAATATAGTTATCATTGTTCTTATGATAATGTTTTTAAATTTAATTAATTAAATAGTAATTATACTTTTAAAGAGTGTGATATGGTTGTTTTAGATTAATGATTTGTCATCTGAATTTAAAGAAACAGAAGAAAGTTTAGGAATGTTTTATAAGTTAATAGGTCATAATTTAATGGAATTATGTATATGATTGAACAACACCCCGATAGAATACCAGAAAGAGTAGAGTATATTGTTCAAGTTAAAAGAATGCGTATTTTGTTATTTTTAGTTAAATTTAAATTGAATATTTATACTAATACTGATGATTATAATAAAGTTGTTTTATCTAAAAGACAAACTAAGAAAATAATTAAACGTGGTGGATTACCACCTAGTTTTAGTGATGAAACTATGACTTTTAGTTTATGATTTCCTAAGTCTTATTTACAAAGATATAATAGTTGTGCTTTAAATTATATTCACTCTTTAAAGAGTGAATTAAGTACCGTTAAAGACTATGAACAGTCACAAGATTTAGATTTTTCAGTAAATGATATTAGATCAGTAGGATTAGATAAGTTGAATAGTATATTACAAACTGAAAATATTGTATGTCGTGCTTGTTATTATAGAAATAAACATTCTAAGAACCTGTTTAGAATCTTTTAGAGAATAAGGTAAAATTACTATATATTTTAAAATAAGAGGTATGTATGCATAAAAATTATCCAAGTCATGTCACTAAAGAACAATTTGAGAACATAAGATTAATTTTAGAAAATGTCAAAAAGAAAACAAAACCAAGAAATTTAGATTTATATGAAGTATTTTGTGCAGTTTTATATGTATTAAAAAGTGGTTGTCAATGAAGGATGTTACCAAAAAATTTTCCAAAATGACAAACTGTATATTATTATTTTCAAATTTGAAGTAAAAATAATGGTAAAGAACCTAGCATATGACAATTAATTTTAAAAAAAATTAGTTAGAAAAGTTCGTATCAATAATCATCGAAAAGAAAAAACCAGTTTTTGTATAATTGATTCACAAAGTGTTAAAAATACAGATACTACTAAAAACAAAGGTTATGATACTGGTAAAAAGATTTCAGGAATAAAACGTCATATTGCTGTTGATTCTCAAGGTTTACAACATGCAATTTACGTAACTTCACCAGAAAAAACAGATCGTAATAGTGCTATAATAATGATTCAAAATGAAAAAGAAAATCTTTCTACAGTTCAAAAAATAATAGTAGATGCTGGTTATACTGGTGAAAAATTTGCTTCTGCAATCAAAACAATTATAAATGCGAATGTTGAAGTTGTAAAACGTAATGAATTACATTCTTTTGTAGTATTACCAAAAAGATGAGTTGTAGAGCGAAGTTTTGATTGATTAGAAAAATGTAGAAGATTATGAAAAAATTGTGAAAGAAAATTAAATAGTAGTTTACAAATGGTTGTTCTTTCCTTTATTTCAATTTTATTAAAAAGATTCTAAACAGGTTCTAAGTCAAGTTATTTGTAAATTTGTAAATCATGATATTTGTTTTTTGGTAAATCAAGTGATTTGTAAAGTAGTAAATGATTCTATTTGTTTTTTTGTCAATGATTGAATTTGTTCAATCGTGAATCAAGTAATTTGTCATTCTGTAAATGCTTGTATTTGTCTTGGTGTTAAAATTACTATTTCTTCAGTTGTCAATCTTTGTACTTCTTTTTTTGTGAGTATTTCAATTTCATGTGTAGTCAATTTATTTATATTTTGTAGATTTATATCTTTTTTTCTTCATTTAGTTTAATAAATAGTATTTCTCTTTTCATTCTATTTATGAAATGTGGTTTATATATATATTTATTGATTTATTAAATAAAGCCTTTGATAATTCTTGTGATTTTAGAAAATTTTGATATATTTGTTCAAGTTTATTTTTATATTCTTGGATAGGATTTGTTCAATTGTTAATTTGTATACTGGTTAAGTTTAATGAACTATTATTAATAGATTTTGTTAGTTTGTTTGAAAAATTAAGTAAAATTTTCATTTTTTTATTTTTCCTTTCAATGATATAAATTAAAAAATAAAAACTCATTTACTTTAAATTAAGCAATGAGTTAAAAAACTTTTATAATTTTTTAATAATTCTTATTATATGTGTCAATTATATTTGAGTTTAAAGAAAATACAACGAAAATGATATTTTAAACATTTTAAATTATTTAATTAATAATTAATTAAAAATAACATTAAATTTTGAAGGATAGTAGTTATGTGATAAAATTTCAAACATATACTAAAAAACATTATATTTAAATATAATTTAATTATTTAAAGCATTATATTTATAGTCTACTTTAAATAAAGTATTTTATTAAATGATTGATTTAGGAGTAAGCAATGAATAAAGATTGAGCTATAGGTTTAACTAATTTAACTTTAACCCCAATAATGGAACAACAATTAAGTCAGTATTATAAAATTTTAATTGCTGAAAATAAAAAATATAACTTAACAACGATCATTGAAGAAGTAGAAGTTTATTATAAACATTTCTATGATGCTCTTTTAATTAGTAATAATATCATTTTGGAGGATCAAAATATTTGTGATCTTGGTAGTGGTGCTGGTATACCAGGAATAATTTTAAAAATTTGTTTTCCCAAATTACAATTAACTATTATTGAATCTAATACAAAAAAATGTCAATTTCTAAAAACAGTAATTACTGAACTAAACTTAGAAAACGTTTATATAATTAATCAAAGAGCAGAAACATTTGCTCATCAATATCGCGAAACATTTGATATTGTAACAGCAAGAGCATTAGCACCGCTAAATATTTTAAGTGAATTATGTTTAGCGCTAGTTAAAGTTGAAGGATTATTTATTGCTTATAAGGGTCTTAAAGTTGAAGAAGAACTTGCATTGGCACAAAATAGTATTAACACAATGGGTGCAAAGTTAATTAATCAATTTACTGTTCAATTACCAAATAACTATGGTCAAAGAACAATCCTTCAATTTCAAAAATATAAATTATGTGCTTTAAAATATCCAAGACCTTATCAACAAATTAAAAGTAAACCTTTGTAAATAATATTAATTAAAATTAGTGTTAAACTTAATTAGTAGGATAAAATATTAGTCTATTAATTTAGAAAGGTAATTATTATGGGCAAAATTATTGCAATTGCTAATCAAAAAGGTGGAGTTGGAAAAACAACTACTGCTACTAATCTTGCTGCAGGTTTAGGTATAAAAAATAAAAAAGTGTTACTTATTGATTTAGATCCACAAGGTAGTGCTACTATTTCAATGGGTTTTGCTGCTGATAAAGTTGAACAAGATATATATGATGTTCTAGTACATGATGTTCCCTTAGAAAAAGTAATTAAAACCGAAGTTTGTCAAGGAGTAGATCTATTACCATCGACCATTTCTTTGGCGGGAGCCGAAATATTTTTATTAGAGCAATCTCGTAATAAAAGAAATATTTTATTAGAAAAATTAGAACCCGTAAAGGAAGTATATGATTTTATTATTATTGACTGTCCACCTAGTTTAGGATTAGTTAATCGTAATGCTTTAGCTTCAGCTAATTCAGTTATTATTCCGTTACAAGCTGAGTTTTATGCATTAGGTGGTTTAGTACAATTATTATCTACTATTCGTTTAGTACAACAATTATTTAATCCCAATTTAGAGATTGAAGGCATTTTATTAACTATGGTTAATATTAGAACGACTTCTTCTGTTGAAGTTATCAAAGAAATTCAAAAAAATTTTAGAGAAAAAGTTTATAAAAATTATATTCCAAGAAATGTAACTCTAAGTGAAGCACCAAGTCATGGTAAAAATATTTTTAGTTATCGACCACGTTGCAGTGGTGCTATTGCTTATCAAAGTTTAGTGAATGAGGTGTTAAATAATGTCTAATGATAAAAAAAATCGTATTTCTGCTAAAGGCTTAGCATCAATTTTTGGTGAGGGTTTAAATGATTTAATAACTAACATTGAAAGTTCACCAGAAATTGCTAAAACTTTTTCACAAACTATTTCTCTTGCTAAAATTATTCCTAATCCATATCAACCACGTGTAGTATTTAATGAACAAGAAATTAAAGAACTAAGTGATTCAATTAAAATTCACGGTTTAATTCAACCAATTATTGTTAAAAAAACGATAACAGATGGTGTTTTTCAATTAGTTGCTGGTGAACGTAGAACTAAAGCTGCAAAATTAGTAGGTCTAACAGAAATACCTGCAGTAACTATTGAAGTAACAGATCAACAATTAATGGAATTTGCTTTGATTGAAAATATTCAACGTGTTGATTTGAATGCTTTTGAAGAAGCACAAGCCTATCAAACTTTAATTAGTAAAATGAAATGAACTCAAGAACAACTCTCACAAAAAGTTAATAAATCACGTAGTCACATTACTAATACTTTACGAATTCTACAATTGCCAGTAGAGATTTTACAAATGCTTCAACGCAATGAATTAACAATGGGTCATGTTAAACCATTATTAAGTTTAGGTACTAATCTTAATTTAATTGTAACTATTGCTAAAAGGACATATAGTGAACAATGAAGTGTTCGTAAGGTTGAAGATGTTATTAAGATGCAACAATTAAGTTTAAATCAAAAACAAAATGTTAATAAAAAATCAGACCTTCATTTAGTAGCATTAGAAAATACTTTATCAAGAACTTTAGATACTAAAGTAAAAATCAATAAAAAACAATTAATAATTAATTATAGTAATCACAAAGAATTAAATCGAATTTTAGAATTTTTAAAATTAATATAAATTTAAAATGAGTATAAATGTTTTAAAGTATTTATACTCATTTTTTATCTTGTAAATTTATTTTATGATATTTCTCTAAAAGGAAATATTAATCCTGAATTAGTATAGATAATTAAGTTTGTAATAAAAACAAATAAGATAGAGAAACCAATTGCAATTTTACTTATACCTAGTATGATTAATAACTTTTTTGATATATCATGAGGATAAGTTAAAAGTTTCTTTTTCATATTTTTCTCCTAAAAGTTATATTTATTTTTTAAGTCTTACTTATTTATAATTATTTACTATTGTAAAAGTTTTTATCATTATATTTGATGTTATAATGTTATTTAAAATAATTTATTTTAACATTGAAAGGAAAATTAAATATGCCAGAAAAAGATAAGAATACGTTATTTAAACGTATTATTTTAGAAAATATAAAGATGAAATTGATTGAGTAAAAATGATTAATTCTTTGTTTAAAAAAAAGAAAAATTTTTGAAGAAGATGTAGTAATTTTAACTAAATTATTTAATCAAAAAATTAATAATTGATTAGAAAAAGAACAAATTTCTGAAGACAATGTATTGGATTTAACTGATTTGTTTAATGAAAAAATGAACGGAATTTTACGCTTATTGGTTAACACTTAATTCTTAATAAATAATTTAATTATGATATTTTTAAATGTGATTTTTTCTTTACGGTTATTATATTTAAAACAAAATTCATTTAAATAAGTTTGGAGTCATTTTTTTGAAACTCAATGAAATTAGCCGATAAAACCTCTTTTTAATATTGCTCAAAAACTTTCTATTGTATTTGTATGAATACCATTATAAGAAAAATATTTTTTGTGATTAACTTGTTCATGTGGTAAAATTTTATTCATTTTATAATATCCACGATATTCATCAGTAAAAAGAATAGAATTGTTAATATCAACATTTTCTTTAACTATTTTCATTAAATCTTCAGATTTAATACTTTTATTTTTTGCATGAAATAATTTAACATTACCATTTCGTTCAATAATGCCAACAACACACTCTTTACTAGTTCCTCTACCACGTAATGAGTTATTTTTATTATCAACATCATTATATTTACGCGGTTTTCCACCCACATATGTTTCATCCATCTCTAATATTTTTGCTAATAATTTAATCTCATCATTAGCCATTGCCTTTCTAATTTTATGCATCATTTTTCATACAGTTGCTAAACGTAAATTTAAGTCTCTTGAAGCTTGAGATGATGATAAACTTTTTTTAGCATTAGCCATTAATACTATTAAAATAAATCACTTTTGAAGTGGTACACGTGTATGATGAAAAATAGTTTGAGCAGTTACACTAAAAGACTTATGACATTTTTTGCATTTATAACGCCACTCTTTTAAAACAGAGTTAACTTTTTCACTAAAACAAAAAAGACATTTTGGTTTGTTATTTCATCGGCATTGGTTAGATAAGTTTACTTTCTTGTCTTCAAATCTGTACAAATTGATTTGGAGGCATTTTCAATCTAATAACTATTCTATCATTGTTTCAATATCTAATAAATTTTTCTAATATTTTATTAAAACTTTCCATACTTTCAAAAGTGCTACCAAACATCATTTTAAAATCTCTTTTAATTCAACGATTTAAACATTCACTAACTTGATTACCTTTAAAACCTGATAGACTTTTTGAGTGAATTAGATTAGTACTTGTATTAAAAACTTTACTAACAATTTCGCTTGTATTAGCAGAACCTAAATCTGATTGAATAGTCGTAAAATTACATTGTTTAGCACTCGCTAATTCTATTTGATTAACCACATTTAACACAGTTTTGGCATTTTCACTTTTGTTTATTTTTCAGCCAACAATTGAATTACTGTACATATCAGTAGCAAAAACAACTAATAATTTTGTTTTTTTATCACCAATAATTATATTTTTAAATCATGTGCCCATCCATACCAACTTTTTCAAGAAAGTTATTACTTGAAAAATTACGTTTTAATAAATCTTTATTATTTTTTAAATCACTATTTTCTACTACTCTATTTGTTGATTTAGGTTCTAATAATAATTTAATATTATTATCTTTTAATATTTGTTTTATGCTTGTTTTACTGCATTTAAGACCTTTATTTTTTATTTTTAACTCTAATCTTACTTTTTCAAAACTAGTGATATTAATGTACTTTTTTTCATTTTTAATGAGAACTATTTTGTTTATTGCTTGTATCAAATTATCATTAATTTTTGATTGATATTGCTTTTTACCTTTTTTTACTCATAAATAGTATGCTGTTTTGCTAATAGCTATGTAAACAATAATTTTATTTAATTGATGACCTTTTTGCTTATATTTTTCTACTATTAAAAAACACTTATATTTTAATAATTTACTATTTTTTCCCCTTGTTAATTTCTTTTCACAGGCTAATTGCTCCTTTAAAAGTTCTTTTTCAACCTCATCTTTTAAAGCTTGTTTTCTAAGTTTATCAATTTCTTTGTTTAATAGTTTAATTTCAATATCTTTCTTATCGATCCTGTGAGAAGTTTGGGATTTAGAAATTTTGGTGAATGCATTTTCACCTTTAATTTGATATTGGTTAACCCAATTATAAATTAATACTGGAGTTGATAATTTATATTTGACTTGAATTTCATGTATTTTTAGTTTTTTATCAACTAAATACTCATTAACAACGGCTAATTTTGTTTCTTTTGAATAAACTTTATAATTCATAATTTCTCCTTCTGTATTAATTATTTTTAATTATATTACAGATTGAAAATATTAATTGGTAAACTTAAGTGACTGATGCCGTAATAATTTAGCAAATACTGTACCATTAGCATTCAAATCAACTTCAAAATTAAATTTTTCTTAATTGATAATTAATTTTATATTTTTCTTTATAATTTATATGATACGATGTAATCATATAAGTAAAAGAAACAGGTGTATATTATATGTTAACTGCTGGTATCGTTGGTTTACCTAATGTAGGTAAATCAACATTATTTAAAGCCATTACCAATTCACAAGTATTAATTGAAAATTATCCTTTTGCTACTATAAAACCAAATATTGGTAGCGTTCCAGTCAATGATTCAAGAATTTTAAATTTAATAAAAATCTTTAATCCACAAAAAGTTGTACCAACCATTTTAGAATTACATGATATTGCTGGACTTGTCAAAGGCGCTAGTAAAGGTGAAGGATTAGGTAATCAATTTCTTGCCAACATTAGAACAGTTGATGCAATATGTGAAGTTATTCGTTGTTTTGATGATACTAATGTTAGTCATGTTCAAAATAAAATTGATCCAATTAATGATTTTGAAATTATTGAATTGGAATTAATGTTAGCTGATCAAGAAGTAATAAGTAAACGAAAAGAAAAAGTCCGTAAAAAATCACAAATAACTAGAGATAAACAAGGTATTGCTGAAGTTGCTTTATTAGAGAAAATTAATAATGAATTAAACAATGGTATTGCTATTCGTAATCAAAAGTTAAGTTCAGAAGAATTACTAATGATTAAACCTTATAATTTTTTAACTGCTAAACCAATAATTGTTATTGCTAATATTAATGAAAAAGATTTAATTACTAAAACCAATAAATATGTTGAACAATTACAACAATATATGAGCAAAAAAAATATTACTGTAATTGTTGTGTGTGCTAAGACAGAATGTGAACTTTCTGAATTAGAAGCAGAAGAAAAAAAAGAAATGTTTAAAGAGTTAAATATTTTTGAATCAGGAATTGATCAAATTGTATTAGCAACTTATAAACTATTAAATTTAGGTACTTATTTTACTGTTGGACCCAAAGAAGTTCATGCTTGAACTTTTATTAAAGGAATGAAAGCACCAGAGTGTGCTGGTATCATTCATACAGACTTCATGAAAGGTTTTATTAGACTTAAAGTTTATAATTATCAAGATATAGAATTATTGGGTAGTGAAAAAAATGTTCAGGAAAAGGGAAAAATGAGAGTTGAAGGTAAAAATTATATAGTTGAAGATGGTGATATTTGTCATTTCCTTTTTAATGTTTAGTTTTAAGATAATATTAATTATAAAAAGGTTATAGTTTTGTTATAATTAATTTGAAAATATACTAGCAAGAAAGGAAAATTTATTATGTTAAAAAGTAATTTACAAAATCCTGATTCTGACATTCAAGAAAACAATTATGTTCCAAATAAAAAAACTAAAAAGTTTGATGTTTTTAATAAAATAAAAGTTTCAAGAGCTTTACTTTTTTGATCACCAATTGTGCAAATTATTGGTAGTATTGCTTTTTTAATACTATTAATAGTTAATGCATTTGTTGGGCAAAAAATGGGATTTGAATTTAGTAAACTGCAATTAGCTTTATCATTATCATATGTTGGAATTGCAATTTTAGTCAGTATTATTTGCTTTATGATACCAGCAAAGAAACTTAAAAAGAAATCTTCATTTAGAATTACTGCTATTTCAACATTAATATTATCAACATTAATATTAAGCGGTAGTCTAGTTTTTTGATCAATACCAGTATTACTATTTTTTTCATTAATATCATTAATTGTATGAATATGTGAAGTAATAGCAGCGATTATTTTAATTTTAGTAGTTGAAGAATTACCTAATGAAAAATAAAGTAGGTGAAAATAATGAAAATCAAAGATTTAGATAATATTAAAAACAAAAAAACAGGTTTTATTCCATATGAACAAAAGACTAAAAATGCATATTTTGTTTATTTGGGAATATCGATAGTTCTTTTTTTATCAGTTTTTATTTTTTCATTATTTGCTGCTATTAATGTATCAAAATATAAATTATATAACGTAGAACTTACTGATTTTAATTATCATATTTTGAATTTATTTTATGCACCAATTTTTTGTTTAATTGCAATTACCATAAGTATGGTTTTATTAATATTTGCTCCTAGAGTAAGTATTGTATCTTCAAAGTATAGCAGTAGAATGTTTTATACTGCTTTTTGATTATTAATTCTTAGTGTAATGTTAAGTTCAGAAGTACAATTAACTTATATTTCACAATCTGGAATATTATATAATGAAAATTATCATTGAATTAATCCAATTATTGCAAGAATATTTATTGTTTTTAGTCTTTTTTTAATTTTGATTACACAACTATTTTTTTGAATTATGCGTAGAAAATTTACATTTATGAATTCAGATTATGAAATTTATACTACTAGAAGTATGGAAAAAAAACAAAGACGAATTAGAAAACAAGAATTAAAAAAAATTAGAAAACAAGAAAAAGGATTTAGTAAAAAAACTTTGAATATTAAATAAAAAGGGGGGGACAGATTTATGAGAATTCGTAATTGGTGGTTTATTAGTTTTTATTTATTATTAAGCACATTTATTATTTATGAATTATTTTTTTTAATTGCTTTGTCAAAAAATACAGCTTTAAAAGATTTATATTATTATGGTTTTGAAATTGCAGAACCTTCACCAAGTTTTAATCCTTCAAGTTATACTGCAATTTATTATTTACCAGTAATAGGTTTAGTTGTAAGCAATTTCGGTTTGATTAGTTGTATTTTTACGGCAAGAGTTTTTCTTGAAAAATCTCCTCGTTTTAAATTTGTATTTTTAGTTGTAAACTTTATAATTTTTGTTGTTGGATTTTTGATAAGTTTTTCTGGTCAATTGCTTTATTGTGAATGAAGTAATGACAGTGCACAAATAATACCTAATAGAGGAGGAACAATTGAAGTACCAAGCTTTTATTATCGACATTGAGTTTCTTCAACAATTGTTTGATCAATTTTTGGGTTATGTTTTGCATTACTTGTTGCAGCAGTTATTTTATTACTTAAATTAAATTTAATTAATGTTCAAACATATCACTTTTATCGTCAACGCATTGAAGCAGCAATTGATTTTGAACCAGAATTAAAACAACCACTACCAAGTTCTAATGAATTTGATCCAAATGATACACAGACTATTACAATTTTTCTTGATGAAGAAGTAAATGAAAAATTACAATCAAAAACTAATCGTAAAAAAGCACTGAAATCCTCTAAAAATAATAAAAAAAATTAAATTCTAAAAATAAGACTAATAAAATAGAAAAAAAGTTAATAATATTAAAAAATCTTAAATTTAATAAAGATGGTGAAAATATGAAAATTCGTGTACGATATGCACCTAGTCCTACTGGGTATTTACATATTGGTGGTGCTAGAACAGCATTATTTAATTATTTATTTGCAAAAAATAACAAAGGAGATTTTATAGTTAGAATTGAAGATACTGATTTAGAACGTAATATTGAAGTTGGAATTAGTTCACAATTAGATAATTTACGTTGAATGGGAATAATTCCTGATGAAACTATTGATTTACCAGGTAAATATGCTCCTTATAAACAAACTGAACGTTTAAATATATATATTCAACATGCATTAATACTAATAAAAGAAAAAAAAGCATATTATTGTTTTTGTACACCTCAATATCTAGAAGAAATGCGTAAGAAACAAGCAGATAAAAATATTTTAGCTTTCCAGTATGATAGAACATGTTCAAAATTAGAGCAGTCTGTAATTGAAGAAAATTTACAAAATAAAATTTCATATGCTATTAGAGTTAAAATTCCCACTAATAAAAGTTATAAAATTAAAGATTTAGTTCGTGGTAATGTTGAATTTAATTCAGTAGACTTAGGAGATTACATTATTATTAAATCAAATGGAGTGGCTACTTATAATTTTGCTGTTGTTATTGATGATCATTTAATGGAAATAAGTCATGTTTTTCGTGGTGAAGAACATTTATCAAATACACCAAAACAATTAGTTATTTATGAATATTTTAATTGGAAAATGCCAATTTTTGCCCACTTAACATTAATTGTTAATAATAAACGTAAAAAATTATCAAAGCGTGATGGTAGCATTATCCAATTTATTCATCAATATCGTAAAGAAGGCTATTTACCAGAAGCAATTTTTAATTTTATTGCTTTATTAGGATGAAGTTCGCATGAAGAAAAAGAAATTTATACTAAAGAACAATTAATTAAATTATTTACCCCAAAATATTTAAGTAAAGCACCAAGTATGTTTGATTCAGAAAAATTAGTGTGAATGAATAATTATTATATTAAAAGATTAAATGTGGACCAATACTTAGTTTTAGTAACACCTTTTATTAAAGAAAAATATAATTGAAATAGCAAAACTATTGAATGATGAAAAGAAGTATTATTAATTTATCAATCACAGTTAGAATATGGTAGTCAAATTAATGAATTGGTAAGTTTATTTTTTAAAAATAATTTTAAGGTAGATATAGAAGCAAAGACTTTTTTGAATGATAATGAATGTAACTTAGTTTGTACAACATTTATTAAAAAGATTATTGATTGTAAAAATTGAACTAGTGATAATCTTAAAAAGATTATTAATGAAGTTAAAAAAGAGACTAATGTTAATGGTAAATTATTATTTATGCCAATTAGAATTATTACGACAGGACAAATGCATGGACCTGATTTAGTTAGCACCATTAAATTATTAGGTTATGATACCATTATTAACAATGTAAAATTAAATTTTAAATATTAAACAAAAATAATTATTATTACTCATATAGAAAATATAATATTTGATTTTATTATAAATAAAAATCGGACTTCTCCCCACATTTACTTGTGAAGGGAACAATGAAACTGAATGAGTTCAACAATGCTTTTCAAACTGAACAGCAATGTCTTGCATATATAGAAAATTTGAAAGAAAACAAATGTATTAGGTGTTCTAGTTTTAATTTGAACTTCTGATTTAAAAAGAATAAGATGTTTGAAATGTAATCAAACATTTAGTATTCGCACGGGTACCATATTTTCAAGGTCACAAACATCTTTAAGATCATGATTTTACCTCATCTTTAGATGAATAAACACCAAATATGGAATTCCGTCAACTGATGTTTCAAAAGAATTGGGAGTGACCTTAAAAACAGCATGGAGAATGGGTCATAAAATTAGAACACGTATTGCAAAACAAGAACCTCAATTTATTCTTGAAGGCACAGTGCAAATTGATGAAATGTATCTTTCACATATGGCTTTTAAAAAACAAGGAAGATCCTTGAAAAATAAAACATTGATTGTTGGTATTTATGAAAAAACAACTAATAATTTAATTGTGAAAGTATTGAAAAATGCAAAGAGTAAAAGTCTTTTGAATTTTGCAAGAAGCCACATTTCTTCAAAATGTCATGTATATACTGATGATTGAAAAGAATATTGCGATTTCAAATTGGTTTTCGCAAAACATAAAACAGTTAACCATCAAGATGGTTATGTTTCAAAAACTGGTGTAAATACCAATCAAATTGAATCAGTTTGAAAACATATAAGAAGAACATTTAAAATACATATCAAAGTTGCAAAACATCATGTTTATTTATATGCCAAAGAAGTTGCATATAAATTCAACAAGATACCTAGTTTTGAAATTGTAATGTTGTGTTTAATTTAAAAATGTGGGGAGAAGTCCGTAGATACGCTTTTCTCAGCATTTATGTGATAAAATTAAAAAATAGTACATAAAGGGAGAAAAGCGATAAAAATTATTAAATTGTTCTTTTTACTTAAAATAATTAATAAAATAGCAGAAAAATTTAATATTATGTTACTATTAAAATAAAATTAATAATACCTAAAATTTATAAGATATTAATGAGAGGTTAAAACTTATGTCAAGCAATAATTATAAAGTAACTTTTATTCGTGACGCTATACACAAAAATATTAATATCAGCGAACCCGTTATTCAGGCGTTAATATCTTGTAAAGAATTTCAAAGATTAAGATGAATTAATCAACTTGGTGGGGTGCAAATTGCTTTTCCTAATGCGACTCATACTAGATATGTTCATAGTATCGGTGTTTATCATATATTAAATCGTGTCCTTAGTGAGGTTGAAGGTTCTTCTTTACTTAATAAAGAAGAAAAAACAAACATTAAAATTGCTGGTTTATTACATGATTTAGGACACGGTCCTTTTTCACACACTTTTGAAAAAATCATAAATCTTAATGTTAATAAAAAAGAAAATTTTACTCATGAAGATTATACTTGTGCTATTATTAATGATAATAGTACTGAAATTAACATGATTTTAAAACAATTTAATATTAATATTAATGCTATTATTGGTATCCTTAAGAAGGATTATAAAAATTATCCTAAATATCAAATTCAATTGGTATCATCGCAATTAGATTGCGATCGTATTGATTATTTAATGCGTGATGGATATTTTACAGGAGTTGGTTATGGAAGTATTGATATTGATTGAATTATTACGAATATGATAATTGATATTAAAGAGGGTTTAGTTTTTTCATACAAGGCAATTTCTGCTATTGAAAATTATTTAATCACAAGGTTCCATATGTATTCTCAAGTTTATTATCATAAAAGTGGAATCCTTTTTGATCTTTATTTACAAAAATTATTTTCAAGAATAACTGAATTATATTTTGATAAAACTTATTCATTTAAAGTCAATATTCATGATTTTATTGCTATTTTTGAGGGAAAAAGTGTTGAAATACAAACATATTTAAATTGAACAGATGCTACTTTAATTAAGTTAATGCAAGATATTATTAATTTTGAAAAAGATAATGAGTTAGTAAAAATATCAAAAGTAATTTTATTTTGTTTTAACTGAGAAAGTGAATTGTTATTATTAACAAGTCAAAATAGCACTAATGTTATTGGTGTTAAACAAGATTTAAAAAATGTACTTTATTATTTTAAAAAAGATCCAATTATTATTAAAACAAAAAACGAAGAGTATATTACTTTAGAAAAAATTTCACAAATTTTGCAAGATCCAATTAAAGCAGCAAATACAATTTATTTTTTAAAAAAGAAATAGAAATTTAAAAGTATTATAAAACGAGGTAATTATGAAAATTTTAAAATCAATTAATAAAGTTTTTGACTATCCAAATATTTTAGATTTAACGCCAGGAGATTTTTACTTAAATTCACATGAATATCATTTAGCAACGCAAGAAGTAATAGTGATATTGGGTGTATTAATTAATAAAGAAAAGATTGAAAATGCTATTAAAACTTTAAATTTTACTTGAATAAACTTTAAAGAAAAAGTAATTGTTTATTTTTCTATTTTTGCCTATCTTATAATAGGTAATGAATATAATGATTTAAAATCAGTTAAAATAAATCAAATTAAATTTAAAGATAATACGTTAAAACTTAAATTTAATGAAACATTACTTATAATGATTAATAAGTTTCCAAGAACTTTGCATTTAACTAATGTTTTGGGTAATGATAATGATCGCGCTAATATGTATGCAGTTAACGCTATTTTAAATATTAAAAAAGGTATTGGATATGATAATTTTCATATTACTCTTTTTTCAGTATATCAATCGTTAGAATTAAAACTAAAGCATTGTTTAAGAAAATATATTCAAGTTGAACCTTCGGCTAGTAAGAAAAAATTTAATTTTCATAATTTAATACGATTAATTAAATTAATTAGTACTACAAGAGTTGAAAATGAAGAAATGAGTAAAATATTATTAAATTTAAGAGAACGTTTACGTTATTTTGAACAAATTAATCCTGGTGGTCAAGCAGCAAGATATGAAGCTGAAATAAATCATAATTATTTTCATAATTTAAATTCATATATAATTAATGAGCAAGAATTATTAAGTAATTTTGTCAAAGCTTTAAGTTTATTACAAGAATTATATTTAAAATTAATAGAATTATATAAAGATGATAATACTAAAGTTAAAATGCAAAAAAAAATTGATTCGGAATTAGTTAAAGTTTCAGGAATTAATATCGAGGATGATCCAAAAAAAATTAATGATAAATTAAGAAATGTGCTTGATAATCAAATTTTTGGTAACTATCAAGAATTAATTGATTTAAATTACAATGATGTTGCTATTTTGGAATTTTTAATTAGAATTGGTTTTATACAGTATGTTAATAATACAATTGAGCAACTTTTATAAAAAAGTATTTATTTTTATTTTTTTATATGATATAAATTAAATTTATGAGTATAATATTTTAGATATTGAAAGGGGTCTGAACTGTGGATAGTTATGTTATTAATGAACTCACTACTATTATTCTTGATGCAGTAGCATTTGCAAATTATGAAGTAGAATTGAATCAGGTTGTTATTGAAATTAATAAAAATAATGACTTAGGTGATTATTCTACATCAATAGCAATGATATTAGCAAAGAAATATAAACAAAAACCATTAGACATTGCCGAAATTATAGTTAAAAATATTCATCAGAAACACCCATTAATTAAAAAAATTGATTATATTACTCCTGGTTTTATTAATATTAATATTAATGTTGAAGTATTTAGTTTGTTATTAATGAAAATTATTAATGAGAAATCATTATATGGTCAATCTAATAAAAAAAATATTACTTATAATATTGAATTTATTAGTGCTAATCCAACGGGACTTTTACATTTAGGGCATGCAAGAAATGCGGCTATTGGTGATAGTTTAGCTAATATATTAGAACATAGAGGATATAATATAGTTAGAGAATACTATATTAATGATGCTGGTAATCAAATTAATGTTTTGGCCAATTCAATTTTCATAAATTATCAAAATCTTTGTGGCAATGCTTTTGAATTATCAAAAGAAAGTTATCGTGGTTTTGAAATTTTAACTGCTGCACAATCATTTTTGAAATTAAATGGTAATAAATTTGCAAATAAACCTTTTGATGAAACTTCTTCTTTAATTTTTAAAGAATTTGGTATTAATTATATGCTTTCAGAAATTAAAAAAGATTTAAAAAAATTTAAAGTTAAAATTAATATTTGATTTTCTGAATCGTTTTTATATAAAGAAAATGTTATTTCTAATTTAATCAAACAATTTGAAATGCAAGGTAATACTTATCAACTTGATGGTGCTATTTTCTTAAAAACTACTTTGTTTGAAGATGATAAAGATCGTGTAATTGTTAAGAAAGACAAAACTTACACATATATGCTTCCTGATTTAGCTTATCATCATATTAAGTTTCAACGTAGTGATTTGTTAATTAATATTTGAGGAGCAGATCATTATGGATATATTCTACGAATTAAAGCAGGATTATATATGCTTAATAATGATGCCAGTAAACTTGATATTTTATGTATGCAAATGGTAAAGGTTATTGATAATGGCAAAGAACAAAAAATGTCAAAAAGAGCAGGAACATCAATAACTTTAAGACATATGATAGATTTAATTGGAAAGGATGCTTTACGTTATTTTTTAGTATCAAGATCAGTTGAATCACATCTTGATATTGATTTAGCACTTGCTAAACAACAATCTAACGAAAATCCTGTTTATTATGCTCAATATGTTCATGCGCGTATAAATCAAATTATGGAGAATTATCCAAAATTTAAAATTGCAAATAGTATTAATTTATTAACAGAACAAAAGGAAAAAGAATTATTGATTACATTAGATGAATATATAATTATTTTGCAAAAAATTGAAAAACAGCATCAAACACATTTGCTTACAAATTATATTCAAAAATTAGCTAAGTTATTTCATTCTTATTATAATAAACATAAAGTTATTAGTGAAGATCAACAATTAACAACTCAACGATTAACATTAGTTTTAGCAATAAAACAAATAATGGCCAATGCTTTAAATTTAATTGGTGTGGATGCGCCTAAAAAGATGTAAAAAATATATTTTTATTATTTATAATATACAATTTAGAAGGTGATTAAGAAATGCAAAACAAACAAACATTAGTAGAAGTAGCATATAGTTTTTTATGCAAAAAGAAAAAAAGTAGTTTAAATGAAATTTGAACACATGTTAAAAAACAATGTAATATTTCTAAAGAAGATGAAGAAAAAATTGCTGGTGAACTTTATACTGGAATTATTTTAAATACCAATTTTTTCTTAAAAAATGATAAACTTTGATATCCACGTAATGAAGTTTCATTAGAAGAAATTAAAGAACATATGACAAGAGTAGAAATTCCAAGTAATACAAAAGAAGAAATTGATAGTACTGAAACAGTTACAGATAATGATGAAACTATAGATTTAAGTGAAGACGTAGAAGATGATGATTTAGATACCATTAGTATTCAACCATTAGAAGATAGTTATGATGATGAATAATAATGATATTATTAATTAATATTTAGGAGAAAACTAATGAATTCAAAGTATATATTTATTACTGGTGGTGTTGTATCATCTTTAGGTAAAGGAATTACAGCAGCATCGCTTGGGCGTATATTAAAGCAAAAAAATCTTAAGATTTTTATGCAAAAATTTGACCCTTATATTAATGTTGACCCAGGTACTATGAGTCCTTATCAACATGGTGAAGTATATGTAACTAGTGATGGTGCTGAAACTGATTTAGATTTAGGTCATTATGAACGTTTTATTGATGAAAATCTGACTAGAGACTCCAATATTACTGCTGGAAAAGTATACCAAACTGTTTTAAAAAAGGAACGTGATGGTTTTTATGAAGGGAAAACTGTACAAGTTGTACCTCATGTTACTGATGAAATTAAAAAACACATTTTTAATTCCGCAATTAATAGTAAGGCTGATGTTGTTATTACCGAAATTGGTGGAACAGTTGGTGATATTGAATCATTAGCTTTTATTGAAGCCATTAGACAAGTTAAAAACGAAAAAGGTCATGAAAATGTTATTGTTATTCATACTACATTAATTCCTTATTTACATTCAGTTGGTGAATTTAAAACGAAACCCAGTCAACATTCAGTAAAAGAAATATTATCATTAGGTATTCAACCTGATATTTTGGTTTGTCGTAGTGAAACTATGCCACCTGATCATATTTTTGATAAATTATCTTTATTTTGTAATATTAAACGCAGTCATGTTTTAGCAATTCCTGATTGTGATAATATTTATAAAGTGCCATTATCTTTGGAACAACAAAAAATTGATGAAGTAGTTTCAGAATTATTAAAATTAAATAAAACTAAACCAGATATGTCAGAATGACATGCAATTGTTAAAAAGTTAGATAATATTAATCAAGAAGTTACTGTTGGTATTGTGGCAAAATATTCGAATTTAAGTGATGCTTACTTATCAGTAATTGAATCATTGAAAATTGCAGGTTATAGTCTTAATACTAAAGTTAATTATAAAATTATTAACGCTGAAAGTTTAGATAGTAAAAATATTAGTTCTATGCTTTCTCCTTTCCAAGCAATAATTGTTCCTGGTGGCTTTGGTAATCGTGGTGTTGAAGGCAAAATCAATGCAATTAATTATACTCGAGTTAATAAAATTCCTTTCTTGGGATTATGTTTAGGTATGCAGTTGGCTTGTATTGAATATGCTCGTAATGTATGTAACTTACAAGATGCTAATTCTACTGAATTTAATAAAAAAACTAAAAACCCTATTTTTGATTTATTACGTGGTAAAAATAAAAGTGATCAAATTGGGGGAACTTTAAGACTGGGTAATTATCCAACCACTTTAATTAATGATTCATTAGCAAAATCTCTTTATAAACAAACTATTATTATTGAACGTCATCGTCATCGTTATGAATTTAATAATAGTTATAAAACATTACTTGCAAAAAATGGATTAATTTTTAGTGGTATATATAATAAAGAAGATTTAGTAGAAGTGATTGAGTTGCCAAAAAAAGTACATCCTTTCTTTATTGCAAGTCAGTTTCATCCTGAGTTCACATCAAGAATTAATAAACCAAATCCTTTATTTTTAGGATTAATTAAAAGTATTATTAAAAAATAATGATAAAGTAAGAAAATTTAATTTTAAAATTATTAAATCTTTATGAATTGTATATTCTCAAAATATATATGCAACTAGATTTTTTATGAAAATATATAATATAAGGTTATAATATTTTAAGAAAGAAGGAAAAGAAATGAATAAATTTGTTAGTGCAAAAAATATGATTGATAAAGCAAAAGCAGGTAAATATGCCGTTGCTCATTTTAATATTAATAATTTAGAATGAACAAGATCTATTCTTGAAGTTGCACAAGAAACTAAATCATCTGTTATTTTAGGTGTTTCAGAAGGTGCTATTAAATACATGGGTGGATTTAACACAGTTGCTAGTATGACTTTAGCGTTATTGAATGATTTGAATATTACTATTCCAGTAGCATTACATTTAGATCATGGTCAATCAGTAGATTCTTGTAAGAAAGCGTTAGATGCTGGTTTTAGTTCTGTTATGTTTGATGGTTCTCATTTAGATTTTAATGAAAATATAAAAGGTACTAAAGAAGTAGTTGTTTATGCTAAGAAAAAAAATGCATCTGTTGAAGCAGAAGCAGGTACTATTGGTGGCGAAGAAGATGGAATTATTGGTAGTGGTGAAATTGCTAGTGAGGAAGATTGTAAATCATTGGCGGCTTTAGGAATTGACTTTTTAGCAGCCGGAATAAATAACATTCATGGAAAGTATCCTAAAAATTGAGATGGTTTAAATTTTGATGTGTTAAAAAATTTATCAGTAGCTTCAAATAAACCAATGGTATTACATGGTGGTTCTGGAATTCCAAAAGATCAGGTTAAAAAAGCTATTAATTTAGGAATTAGTAAAATTAATGTTAATACTGAATTACAAGAAGTGTTTGCCACAGCTATTGAAAAATATGTTACAGAAGGAAAACTTAATGAAGATAAAGGGTTTGATCCTAGAAAAATTTTTAAATCAGGAATGGAAGCAATTAAACTTAAAACTAAAGAGTTACTAACAGAATTTGGTTCATTAGGAAAATCTTAAAAGAAATGGTCATATTAGTAATAATATGACCATTTCTTTTAAGATTTTCCTTAAATTAAGATAATTTTCAAATATGAAAATTACTTTTATTATCAATAACTTGTGATATTTTTTCATTACTTAAAATATCAATTATTACTTCGACCTTAATAGCAACTTTCGCGTCTAACATATGACCACCAATTACGTTAAAATTATCATCACCAAAAGTAGTATGACAATGAATAATTGGTTTATTTGTATCTTTTTCATCTCAAATGATTGTTCCAATTGTTGATAACAATTCATATTGTTCAAGAAAAGTTTTTTTTACATAATCATTACTTTTTTTAGGAACATAGCCTAAAGTGACATTAGTAACAGCACCAATCATTTGGAATAGTGCCATTCCTATTTTTTCTTTAATAGCAAATTGTTCTAAAGTTTTAATAATCATTTCATCTTTTTCAATAATTAATGCATACTTATTTCCGAT
This sequence comes from Spiroplasma endosymbiont of Notiophilus biguttatus, assembly GCF_964030985.1. Taxonomy (NCBI): domain Bacteria; kingdom Bacillati; phylum Mycoplasmatota; class Mollicutes; order Entomoplasmatales; family Spiroplasmataceae; genus Spiroplasma; species Spiroplasma endosymbiont of Notiophilus biguttatus. Next base: position 902,350 of record NZ_OZ034993.1, read on the forward strand.
CATTTTTTTAATTTTCATAATAAGAATCTCACCTTTCTTTTAGCAGTATTTTAACATATTTATTAATAGCAATAATGATTAAATTTGATTATTATAGGAAAAAAATATTTTTCTTTTTGTAATAAAAATTATTTTAAAAAGAAAATATATTAATTTTAAAATTAATAGGTATAATAAAACTAATATTTAAACTAAGGAAGTGATAAAGTTGAAAACTAATGGTTTAGTAATTGCTATTGGTAATGATCATACCGCTTATGAATTTAAACAACCAATTATTAAATTTTTACATACAGAAGGCTATCAAATTTTAGATTTAGGAACAAATAGCAGTGAACCTGTTGATTATCCTAATTTTGGTTTTAATGTTGCAAATGCTATTGTTAGTAAAAAAGCAGATTTTGGTATTGTAATTTGTGGTACTGGTATTGGTATTAGCATTGCTACCAATCGTATTAATGGTGTTCGTTGTGCTCTTTGCTATGAAGAAGAAACAGTAAGATTAGCAAGGCTTCATAATGACGCTAATGTTTTAGCACTAGGTGCTAGAATTATTTCTGATTATAAAGCAGTAGAACTTGTGAAATTATTTTTAAATACTAAAACAAGTGATGAAAAAAGACATCAATTAAGAGTTGCAAAACTAAAATAATTTTACTATTAAATTATTAAAGAGAGGATGTTTAAAAATGGATAAATCTTTTAATAAGGGTCTTGACTCAGAATTAAAAAAAATTGTGAAAGATGAATGACAACGTCAACAAAATCATATTGAATTAATCGCTTCAGAAAACTATGTATCACCAGCTGTACTTACACTTGCTGGGACAATATTAACTAATAAGTATGCAGAAGGTTATCCAGGGAGAAGGTATTATAATGGTTGCGAAAATGTTGATAAAATTGAGAATTTGGCAATTGAACGTTTTAAACAATTATTTAATTGTAATCATAAACCAGGTCAATGTAAAAAAGGTAATTTTCATGCTAATGTACAACCTCATTCTGGTAGTCAAGCTAATGCTGAAGCATATGCTGCTATATTAAGTCCAGGTGATACTATTCTTGGTATGGAACTTGATGCTGGTGGTCATTTAACTCATGGTTATAAAATTAATTTTTCTGGTAAAATTTATCACGGTGTTAATTATGGTGTAAGTAAAAAGGATGAGTATTTAGATTATGATGAAATTTTAAAAATTGCTAAAGAATGTAAACCAAAAATTATTGTAGCAGGAGCTAGTGCTTATTCAAGACTTATTGATTGATCAAAGTTTCGTAAAATTGCCGATACTGTTGGAGCATATTTAATGGTTGATATGGCGCATATTGCTGGATTAATTGCTGCTGGATTACATCAAAATCCTATTTGTTATGCTGATATTACAACAACAACAACTCATAAAACATTAAGAGGACCACGTGGTGGTGCTATTCTTTGTACTGAAGAATTAAAAAAGAAAATTGATAGTGCGGTATTTCCTGGCAATCAAGGTGGACCATTGGAACATATTATTGCAGCAAAAGCACAAGCTTTTTATGAAGCATTAATGCCAGAATTTAAAACTTATCAAATGCAAGTAATTAAAAATGCTCAAGCATTAGCAAAAACTTTTCTTGATGCAAGATTTCATGTAGTGGCGGGTGGAACTGATAATCATTTATTAACTGTTAATGTTACTAATATTAACAGTTTAAATGGTAAAGAAGCTGTTGATATTTTAGAAAAGATTAATATTGTTGCTAATAAGAATGGTATTCCCTTTGATCCTTTACCAGCTGTTATTACTAGTGGTGTTCGTTTTGGTAGTCCAGCAATGACAACGAGAGGTTTTAAAGAAGAGCAGTTTATTGAATTAGGAAAGATTATTATTAGTGCTTGAAAATTACCTAAGGGTATTAATGATGATGCTTTAAATGAGTTAAGAAAAAAAGTTGATATGCTTTTAAAAAAATTTCCCATTTATGAAGATATAAAATTACCTCAATAATAAAAATAATTATTTTATTTTTTTGAATCTTTAATTTCTTTCATTTTTTCAATAAAATTACGCTTTTCTCCCTTTATGTACTATTTTTTAATTTTATCACATAAATGCTGAGAAAAGCGTATCTACGGACTTCTCCCCACATTTTTAAATTAAACACAGCATTACAATTTCAAAACTAGGTATCTTGTTGAATTTATATGCAGCTTCTTTGGCATATAAATAAACATGATGTTTTGCAACTTTGATATGTGTTTTAAATGTTCTTCTTATATGTTTTCAAACTGATTCAATTTGATTGGTATTTACACCAGTTTTTGAAACATAACCATCTTGATGGTTAACTGTTTTATGTTTTGGGAAAACCAATTTGAAATCGCAATATCCTTTTCAATCATCAGTATATACATGACATTTTGAAGAAATGTGGCTTCTTGTAAAATTCAAAAGACTTTTACTCTTTGCATTTTTCAATACTTTCACAATTAAATTATTAGTTGTTTTTTCATAAATGCCAACAATCAATGTTTTATTTTTCAAGGATCTTCCTTGTTTTTTAAAAGCCATATGTGAAAGATACATTTCATCAATTTGCACTGTGCCTTTAACAATAAATTGAGGTTCTTGTTTTGCAATACGTGTTCTAATTTTATGACCCATTCTCCATGCTGTTTTTAAGGTCACTCCCAATTCTTTTGAAACATCAGTTGACGGAATTCCATGTTTGGTGTTTATTCATCTAAAGATGAGGTAAAATAATGATCTTAAAGATGTTTGTGACCTTGAAAATATGGTACCCGTGAGAATACTAAATGTTTGATTACATTTCAAACATCTTATTCTTTTTAGGCATTGGTTAGATAAGTTTACTTTCTTGTCTTCAAATCTGTACAAATTGATTTGGAGGCATTTTCAATCTAATAACTATTCTATCATTGTTTCAATATCTAATAAATTTTTCTAATATTTTATTAAAACTTTCCATACTTTCAAAAGTGCTACCAAACATCATTTTAAAATCTCTTTTAATTCAACGATTTAAACATTCACTAACTTGATTACCTTTAAAACCTGATAGACTTTTTGAATGAATTAGATTAGTACTTGTATTAAAAACTTTACTAACAATTGCTTGTATTAGCAGAACCTAAATCTGATTGAATAGTCGTAAAATTACATTGTTTAGCACTCGCTAATTCTATTTGATTAACCACATTTAACACAGTTTTGGCATTTTCACTTTTGTTTATTTTTCAGCCAACAATTGAATTACTGTACATATCAGTAGCAAAAACAACTAATAATTTTGTTTTTTTATCACCAATAATTATATTTTTAAATCATGTGCCATCCATACCAACTTTTTCAAGAAAGTTATTACTTGAAAAATTACGTTTTAATAAATCTTTATTATTTTTTAAATCACTATTTTCTACTACTCTATTTGTTGATTTAGGTTCTAATAATAATTTAATATTATTATCTTTTAATATTTGTTTTATGCTTGTTTTACTGCATTTAAGACCTTTATTTTTTATTTTTAACTCTAATCTTACTTTTTCAAAACTAGTGATATTAATGTACTTTTTTTCATTTTTAATGAGAACTATTTTGTTTATTGCTTGTATCAAATTATCATTAATTTTTGATTGATATTGCTTTTTACCTTTTTTTACTCATAAATAGTATGCTGTTTTGCTAATAGCTATGTAAACAATAATTTTATTTAATTGATGACCTTTTTGCTTATATTTTTCTACTATTAAAAAACACTTATATTTTAATAATTTACTATTTTTTCCCCTTGTTAATTTCTTTTCACAGGCTAATTGCTCCTTTAAAAGTTCTTTTTCAACCTCATCTTTTAAAGCTTGTTTTCTAAGTTTATCAATTTCTTTGTTTAATAGTTTAATTTCAATATCTTTCTTATCGATCCTGTGAGAAGTTTGGGATTTAGAAATTTTGGTGAATGCATTTTCACCTTTAATTTGATATTGGTTAACCCAATTATAAATTAATACTGGAGTTGATAATTTATATTTGACTTGAATTTCATGTATTTTTAGTTTTTTATCAACTAAATACTCATTAACAACGGCTAATTTTGTTTCTTTTGAATAAACTTTATAATTCATAATTTCTCCTTCTGTATTAATTATTTTTAATTATATTACAGATTGAAAATATTAATTGGTAAACTTAAGTGACTGATGCCAAATCTCAATTCATAACATCTTCTACTAATACCATTAATGAACCAATAATTTTAGGAGTTGCTAATGGATTAATTAATAATTGTTTTGAACTTAAAAAGAAATTTTCTACAATAACTAATATTTTTTTATTATCAAAATGATGTTGAATTGTTAAAAAGTATTCTTAAAACAAATTTTTACTTTCTAAAACTGTTTTAGTTTTTAATGTTTCATTAAAAACAATATTATTGGTTTCATTTGAATATATAACAATTCCATTATTACCAATACCAGCAGGGTCAATCCCAATAATTGAGTCATATTGCATTATTAATCAAATTCTCCACTATTGATTTTTTGAATTAATGAATAATATATTGCATCATTATTTGCATTTCTATATCCATCATTTTCAATTTTATTTTCTAAATATGTAATGAATTTTGCTTTATCAATAAAGTTCTCAAATCTTTTTCATAAACCGTTATATAATCTATCATTATTTTGTTTAAGTAGTTCTATTTCCAACTTTAATGAATTAATTTCTTGGTCTTTATAAGAAAATATTTTTTCTTTATTCATATTAATCACTTCTACAATCAATCACAAACATATCCATATGGTTTTGTATAATCCAAATGTTCTTCAATATCATAATCATCTTCATATTTTTTAATATCATGTTGTTGTGATTCTTCTTCTGTTTTAAAATAATAAGTCATATTTAAATAATCATCATTATATAATTCGTCACATTCTACACATCTTTTTCTTCTTTTTTTAATTTTATTATCAATCTTTCTTAGTGCTTCATAATCAAGAATTTCTATTGCCATAATAATCATTTCCTAATATGTCCTTTATGTTAGAAGCAACAGGACATATATTTTTATATTATTAATAACTACTACTATTCGTTTTATTAATTCCAGCAATTCTGGGCTCAAAAATAAATTGTGAAATTTTAAAAAACATTGATGCATTCGATTCAATATTTATTTAATTTATGTTTAATAAATTAATATTTTAATTGAACCGGCACCGCTCAATTTTTTTTACAAGTTTGAAATTTATTTTCTCGCCCAAAAAATTTTTCAAAAAAAATAAAAAATAACGGAATTTTACGTTTATTGGCAATAACTTATATACATTATTATTTCTGAAAACTATAATTAGATATTAGTAAAATAAAATCTAATTAAAGGTGATTGAAAATGAATATTTTAGACATAATAAATAAATTTCCAAACCAAGAATCTTGTATAAAATTTTTAGAAGAAATAAGATGAAATAACAAACCAAAATGTCTTTTTTTGTTTTAGTGAAAAAGTTAACTCTGTTTTAAAAGAGTGGCGTTATAAATGCAAAAAATGTCATAAGTCTTTTAGTGTAATTGCTCAAACTATTTTTCATCATACACGTGTACCACTTCAAAAGTGATTTATTTTAATAGTATTAATGGCTAATGCTAAAAAAAGTTTATCATCATCTCAAGCTTCAAGAGACTTAAATTTACGTTTAGCAACTGTATGAAAAATGATGTATAAAATTAGAAAGGCAATGGCTAATGATGAGATTAAATTATTAGCAAAAATATTAGAGATGGATGAAACATATGTGGGTGGAAAACCGCGTAAATATAATGATGTTGATAATAAAAATAACTCATTACGTGGTAGAGGAACTAGTAAAGAGTGTGTTGTTGGCATTATTGAACGAAATGGTAATGTTAAATTATTTCATGCAAAAAATAAAAGTATTAAATCTGAAGATTTAATGAAAATAGTTAAAGAAAATGTTGATATTAACAATTCTATTCTTTTTACTGATGAATATCGTGGATATTATAAAATGAATAAAATTTTACCACATGAACAAGTTAATCACAAAAAATATTTTTCTTATAATGGTATTCATACAAATACAATAGAAAGTTTTTGAGCAATATTAAAAAGAGGTTTTATCGGCCAATTTCATTGAGTTTCAAAAAAATGACTCCAATCTTATTTAAATGAATTTTGTTTTAAATATAATAACCGTAAAGAAAAAATCACATTTAAAAATATCATAATTAAATTATTTATTAAGAATTAAGTGTTAACCAATAAGCGTAAAATTCCGAAAAATAAAACCAACACTTGCTCACTGGGGAGTGACAAGGTTGGTTAAATAAAGAATAGAATTAATATAGTAGGTTCCCTAGCAGGTCTATATATACTAGTTTCCAATTCGCTCCCACCCCAAGAATTACCATTACTGGTTAGTATAATTTATTAGGTATCACTCCACTTATTATTTATCCATGCAAGTCCACATGTTTTGGCCACTATTTTTAACAACTGTGTTGTGGTTCACTGTTTTAATTCCCTAACACGTGTTGATAATAGCGTTAAAGACTGTTATTAATTATTAACTTTCTCCTACTTGGTCACTGCGTGTAGTAGATATTTAAAGGGTACTAATAATAAAAATTTTAAAATTTTACAATTACAAAAAAAGACAAGATGTTATTCTCGTCTTTTGTCATTTATTTTTAATTTAAGGGTTTAAAAAAGAAAGGAGCTAATTTTAAAACTTTTTAGTTATAGACATCTTCGCCACGCTCCCACATTTTTTTATATAAAAAAAGTTACCAATAAGGGCATCAGTCACTTAAGTTTACCAATTAATATTTTCAATCTGTAATATAATTAAAAATAATTAATACAGAAGGAGAAATTATGAATTATAAAGTTTATTCAAAAGAAACAAAATTAGCCGTTGTTAATGAGTATTTAGTTGATAAAAAACTAAAAATACATGAAATTCAAGTCAAATATAAATTATCAACTCCAGTATTAATTTATAATTGGGTTAACCAATATCAAATTAAAGGTGAAAATGCATTCACCAAAATTTCTAAATCCCAAACTTCTCACAGGATCGATAAGAAAGATATTGAAATTAAACTATTAAACAAAGAAATTGATAAACTTAGAAAACAAGCTTTAAAAGATGAGGTTGAAAAAGAACTTTTAAAGGAGCAATTAGCCTGTGAAAAGAAATTAACAAGGGGAAAAAATAGTAAATTATTAAAATATAAGTGTTTTTTAATAGTAGAAAAATATAAGCAAAAAGGTCATCAATTAAATAAAATTATTGTTTACATAGCTATTAGCAAAACAGCATACTATTTATGAGTAAAAAAAGGTAAAAAGCAATATCAATCAAAAATTAATGATAATTTGATACAAGCAATAAACAAAATAGTTCTCATTAAAAATGAAAAAAAGTACATTAATATCACTAGTTTTGAAAAAGTAAGATTAGAGTTAAAAATAAAAAATAAAGGTCTTAAATGCAGTAAAACAAGCATAAAACAAATATTAAAAGATAATAATATTAAATTATTATTAGAACCTAAATCAACAAATAGAGTAGTAGAAAATAGTGATTTAAAAAATAATAAAGATTTATTAAAACGTAATTTTTCAAGTAATAACTTTCTTGAAAAAGTTGGTATGGATGGCACATGATTTAAAAATATAATTATTGGTGATAAAAAAACAAAATTATTAGTTGTTTTTGCTACTGATATGTACAGTAATTCAATTGTTGGCTGAAAAATAAACAAAAGTGAAAATGCCAAAACTGTGTTAAATGTGGTTAATCAAATAGAATTAGCGAGTGCTAAACAATGTAATTTTACGACTATTCAATCAGATTTAGGTTCTGCTAATACAAGCGAAATTGTTAGTAAAGTTTTTAATACAAGTACTAATCTAATTCACTCAAAAAGTCTATCAGGTTTTAAAGGTAATCAAGTTAGTGAATGTTTAAATCGTTGAATTAAAAGAGATTTTAAAATGATGTTTGGTAGCACTTTTGAAAGTATGGAAAGTTTTAATAAAATATTAGAAAAATTTGTTAGATATTGAAACAATGATAGAATAGTTATTAGATTGAAAATGCCTCCAAATCAATTTGTACAGATTTGAAGACAAGAAAGTAAACTTATCTAACCAATGCCTCTAATTAAAGGTGATTGAAAATGAATATTTTAGACATAATAAATAAATTTCCAAACCAAGAATCTTGTATAAAATTTTTAGAAGAAATAAGATGAAATAACAAACCAAAATGTCTTTTTTGTTTTAGTGAAAAAGTTAACTCTGTTTTAAAAGAGTCGCGTTATAAATGCAAAAAATGTCATAAGTCTTTTAGTGTAACTGCTCAAACTATTTTTCATCATACACGTGTACCACTTCAAAAGTGATTTATTTTAATAGTATTAATGGCTAATGCTAAAAAAAGTTTATCATCATCTCAAGCTTCAAGAGACTTAAATTTACGTTTAGCAACTGTATGAAAAATGATGCATAAAATTAGAAAGGCAATGGCTAATGATGAGATTAAATTATTAGCAAAAATATTAGAGATGGATGAAACATATGTGGGTGGAAAACCGCGTAAATATAATGATGTTGATAATAAAAATAACTCATTACGTGGTAGAGGAACTAGTAAAGAGTGTGTTGTTGGCATTATTGAACGAAATGGTAATGTTAAATTATTTCATGCAAAAAATAAAAGTATTAAATCTGAAGATTTAATGAAAATAGTTAAAGAAAATGTTGATATTAACAATTCTATTCTTTTTACTGATGAATATCGTGGATATTATAAAATGAATAAAATTTTACCACATGAACAAGTTAATCACAAAAAATATTTTTCTTATAATGGTATTCATACAAGTACAATAGAAAGTTTTTGAGCAATATTAAAAAGAGGTTTTATCGGCCAATTTCATTGAGTTTCAAAAAAATGACTCCAATCTTATTTAAATGAATTTTGTTTTAAATATAATAACCGTAAAGAAAAAATCACATTTAAAAATATCATAATTAAATTATTTATTAAGAATTAAGTGTTAACCAATAAGCGTAAAATTCCGTAAAATTTTACTACATGAACAAGTTAATCACAAAAAATATTTTTCTTATAATGGTATTCATACAAGTACAATAGAAAGTTTTTGAGCAATATTAAAAAGAGGTTTTATCGGCCAATTTCATTGAGTTTCAAAAAAATGACTCCAATCTTATTTAAATGAATTTTGTTTTAAATATAATAACCGTAAAGAAAAAATCACATTTAAAAATATCATAATTAAATTATTTATTAAGAATTAAGTGTTAACCAATAAGCGTAAAATTCCGTAAAATTTTACTACATGAACAAGTTAATCACAAAAAATATTTTTCTTATAATGGTATTCATACAAGTACAATAGAAAGTTTTTGAGCAATATTAAAAAGAGGTTTTATCGGCCAATTTCATTGAGTTTCAAAAAAATGACTCCAATCTTATTTAAATGAATTTTGTTTTAAATATAATAACCGTAAAGAAAAAATCACATTTAAAAATATCATAATTAAATTATTTATTAAGAATTAAGTGTTAACCAATAAGCGTAAAATTCCGAAATTAATCTTTTGGTTTTTTTTCAAAATCTTCTCCATCTTTTTCTAATCCTTTGATTGGACAAAGTAGAGGATAATTTTCTTTACAATAATCACAATGTCATTTTTTCTTTTTGAAAATTTCTTTAAATTTTTTAAACATTATATTTTTTTCTCTTTCTTTTGATTATTTTTTTGTAAGTATATTTTATTCTTGTTTAAGTTCTGTTCATGAGCCAGTAGTGTTAGTCACTACTTTTCATCCTGTATTACTATTTTTGAATTTAGTTTTTAATTAATTAAAATTCTCAATAATTTTTTCAGATAAAGTATATAAATCTTCGTTTGAAATATAATCTTTTCAACCACTTGCATCTCATTCGGGAAATCTAGAAATAATATTAAAAATTTCAGTTTTATTTTTATTAGTATTTAAAATGTTTTGTCATTCATATTGGCTTATTGCAATTTTTAAAGTATCATGTCATAAAAATTTATAATATTTTTCTATTATATTTTATCGTGAGTATTTGGTGAAAATTGTGGTGCTAGAAAAGACAATTCCTTAGGTGCTTCATGATAAGTTACTATAATTCCATACATATTATATCCACGTACATTAATTAAAGATGAAAAATTATTTATTAATTTTTCAGTTAATTCATATATGCTAATCTTTTCTCTTCCATTACCTTGATAAGGAAAAGATGAAGTATCATAGTATATTTTTTCTTTTAATTTTTCAAGTTAATTTAAAGAAAAAAGCTTAAATCAAGTATCTAAAGTACTACTTTTTATATACACTAAAATGTTGCAGGACTTTTTCAATTTTCTTTTCAGACATTACAAATTTTATCTTCACCATCATATTTTATTGGTTCATTATTTAAAATATTTGTAGTTTTAATTTCGGTGTTTAAAATAGAATTTAAGTTTCCTGTGCTTGTTGCAAATGTTAAAAGACTTACTGTTGTTAATAGTGTTTTCATAATCATCCCACCTTTTTAGTTTCTTTAATTTATATAAAAATTATTTTAATTTTCTGTCTAAAATTTTACTATATTCTAAGTAAAATAAAATATAAACGATAATAACTGAATTTTTAAACATTGGATTTATTTGATAACTAAACTTTAAATTTTTTAAGAAATTTATTATAATTTTTTTATACTTATAAAAATCAAAAAATAAGTATACTATTTATATTGTTTTATAATAATTTTAATTATATAAAAGTTTTATTTTATTTAAAATAATATGGTATTCTATATAGAATATTTTAAAGGAATATAAATTTATGTTTAAATTAAAAGCACCTTATAAACCAACAGGTGATCAACCTGAAGCAATTAGAAAATTAGTAGTAGCTATTAAGAATAATATTAAATACCAAGTATTATTAGGAGCCACTGGTACGGGTAAAACTTTTACGATGGCCAATGTTATTGCGCAAGTGCAAAAACCAACTTTAATTTTAGTACATAATAAAACATTAGCTATGCAATTATATGGAGAATTGAAAACTTTTTTTCCTGAAAATCGCGTTGAATATTTTGTTTCATATTTTGATTTTTATCAACCTGAGGCATATTTACCAAAAACTGATACTTATATTGATAAAAATTCTAAACAAAATCAAGAAATTGAAATGTTAAGATTAAGTGCTTTAAATGGTTTATCTATTAGTAAAGATGTTATTGTTGTGGCATCAGTAGCAGCAATTTATGGTCAACAAGAACCAACAGCATATAAAGATAACTTTTTTGAATTGAGAAAAGGACAAAAAATTAATAGAAAAGATTTATTATTAAGACTAATTAAAAATGGATATATACGTAATGATGTTACATTAGAACCTGGTAGTTTTAGTGCAAAAGGTGATTTAATAAAGTTAGCTCCATCTTGAAATGATCAATTTTATTTAAGAATTAGTTTATTTGGTGATGAAATTGAAGAAATAGCACGTATTGATACATTAGGTGCTAATGTTTTAGAGCGTTTTCCTTTTATTACAATTTTTCCTGCGCAAAATTATATTACTAGTAAAAATCGTGTTGATCAGGCAATTATTAAAATTACTGAAGAGTTAAAAATAACATTAGCACAACTAAGAAAAAATAATATGTTAGTAGAAGCGCAAAGATTAGAACAAAGAACAGAACATGATTTAGAATCCTTAAAAGAATTTGGTATTTGCAGTGGTATTGAAAACTATTCTCGTCATTTAGAAAATAGAGAAGTGGGTTCAGCACCTTATACTTTAATTGATTTTTTTCCAGATGATTTTTTAACAATTATTGATGAATCTCATATGACATTACCGCAAATTAGAGGAATGTATAATACTGATCGCAGCAGAAAAGAAACATTAGTAAAATATGGCTTTCGTTTACCTAGTGCTTTGGATAATCGTCCTTTAAATTTTAATGAATTTTCTAATAAGTTAAAGCAAGTTATTTATACTTCAGCAACTCCTGCTGATTATGAATTATCTTTAATTAAAAATGAAGTTGAACCCTTTAATGTACCAGTTCAACAAATTATTCGTCCCACAGGTTTATTAGATCCAACAATTGAAATTAAACCAACTAAAAATCAAATGGAAGATATTATTAATCAAATAAAATTACGAACAAAAAATAATGAAAGAGTATTTATTACTACTTTAACAATTAGAATGGCAGAAGAATTATCAAATTTTTTACAAGAACAAAAAATTAAAGTTGCTTATATTCATAATGAATTAAAAACATTAGAACGTACTAAAGTTTTGTTAGATTTAAGAAAAGGTGTTTTTGATGTTATTGTTGGTATTAATTTATTACGTGAAGGATTAGACGTACCAGAAGTGTCATTAATCTGTATTTTGGATGCTGATAAATCTGGTTTTTTACGTAATACTAAATCATTAATTCAAACTATTGGCCGAGCAGCACGAAATGTTAATGGTCATGTTATACTATATGGAGATATTAAGACAGAGGCAATGACACAAGCAATTGAAGAAACACAAAGAAGAAGAGAAATTCAACTTGCTTATAATAAAAAACATAATATAGTACCAGTTACTGTTAAAAAACCGTTGAGTGAAATCGTAAGTACTAGAGAATTAGATGTTGATTTAAAAATTTTAAATTCAAGTAAAGGTAAAATAAAAATAGCTGCTAAAGCAAAGATAATTGCTGATTTGAGAGTTGAAATGTTACAAGCAGCTAAAGATTTAAATTTTGAAAAGGCAGCTTCACTTCGTGATTTAATTTTGAGTATTGAAAGTGAAAAATAAAGGAGTAAAATAAGTTGACCAATAAAGCACAAAAAGGTATTTTGATAAGTCCAAATACTAAAATTAATCCTAATATACCAACAATGTTTTTAATAAAAAATTACGGAATTTTACGTTTATTGGCAATAACTTATATACATTATTATTTCTGAAAACTTTAATTAGATATTAGTAAAATAAAATCTAATTAAAGGTGATTGAAAATGAATATTTTAGACATAATAAATAAATTTCCAAACCAAGAATCTTGTATAAAATTTTTAGAAGAAATAAGATGAAATAACAAACCAAAATGTCTTTTTTGTTTTAGTGAAAAAGTTAACTCTGTTTTAAAAGAGTCGCGTTATAAATGCAAAAAATGTCATAAGTCTTTTAGTGTAACTGCTCAAACTATTTTTCATCATACACGTGTACCACTTCAAAAGTGATTTATTTTAATAGTATTAATGGCTAATGCTAAAAAAAGTTTATCATCATCTCAAGCTTCAAGAGACTTAAATTTACGTTTAGCAACTGTATGAAAAATGATGCATAAAATTAGAAAGGCAATGGCTAATGATGAGATTAAATTATTAGCAAAAATATTAGAGATGGATGAAACATATGTGGGTGGAAAACCGCGTAAATATAATGATGTTGATAATAAAAATAACTCATTACGTGGTAGAGGAACTAGTAAAGAGTGTGTTGTTGGCATTATTGAACGAAATGGTAATGTTAAATTATTTCATGCAAAAAATAAAAGTATTAAATCTGAAGATTTAATGAAAATAGTTAAAGAAAATGTTGATATTAACAATTCTATTCTTTTTACTGATGAATATCGTGGATATTATAAAATGAATAAAATTTTACCATATGAACAAGTTAATCACAAAAAATATTTTTCTTATAATGGTATTCATACAAATACTGGATCGGCTACAATTTATTGGACACTAATTATGTAGACAAATAACAATATTTGTTAAAAGAAAGGAAATATAATTATGGCCAATATTACTTCATATACAGATGAATTTAAAAAACAAATAGTAGCTTTATATCAAAGTGGCAAATCAGTATCTTGTCTTGTTAAAGAGTACAATGTTACAAGAGCAGTTGCATATAAATGAATTAAGCAATTTACTAATTCGGGAAGTTTTAAAACTAAAGATAATCTTTCTGATTTAGAAAAACAATTAATTCAAATGAATAAAGAATTAAAACAATTACGAATGGAAAATGATATTTTAAAGCAAGCAGCACTAATAATAGGCAGAAAGTAGAGATTATTGCAAATAATAAATGAAAATATAAGATTCGCCCAATGTGTCGTTTTTTAAAAATTTCTAAATCAACATATTATTTTAATTTAAAGAAAAAAGAAGATAAAATCAAAAATAATATTTATGATCAAGCTGTTATTAGTGCTTTTAAAGAAAACAAATGTGTTTATGGAACAAGAAGATTAAAAGTCATACTAGAAAAACAAGAAATTTATTTATCAAGAAGAAAAATTAAAAAAATTATGGATAAACATAATTTAATGTCAAAATACACTAAATTATCATTTAAAAATCATCGTAATAAAGTAAATAATGAACAAATCACTAATATTGTTAATAGAAACTTTAATAATAGAATTAAAAATGAGGTGATTGTCAGTGATCTTAGTTATGTTGAAGTTAATGGTAAATGAAACTATATTTGCTTATTAATAGACCTATTTAACCGCGAAATTGTTGGACATAGTGTAGGTACTAAAAAAGATGCATCATTGGTATATCAAGCATTTATGCAATCAAATCGCTGTTTAAAAGATATGCAAATATTTCATAGCGATCGAGGTAACGAATTTAATAATAAAATTATTAACAAACTTTTATTAGCATTCAATATTACCCGCTCTTTAAGTAAAAAAGGTTGTCCTTATGACAATGCTGTTGCTGAAGCAACTTTTAAAACTTTCAAGACTGAATTTATTAATGACAAAAAATTTACATCATTAATACAGTTAAAATTAGAATTATTTGATTATATCAATTGATATAACAATATAAGAATCCACAGCACTTTAAACTACTTAACTCCCATTAAATATCAAGAAAAAATGTCTACCAAAAAATAGTCCTAAAAAGGGTTGCCATTTCATACAATAGAAAGTTTTTGAGCAATATTAAAAAGAGGTTTTATCGGCCAATTTCATTGAGTTTCAAAAAAATGACTCCAATCTTATTTAAATGAATTTTGTTTTAAATATAATAACCGTAAAGAAAAAATCACATTTAAAAATATCATAATTAAATTATTTATTAAGAATTAAGTGTTAACCAATAAGCGTAAAATTCCGAAAAATTATATTACTAAATCTAAAATTTTTATTGGTGATTATACTTATTATCATGATTTTAATGGTGAACAAGCAGCTATTGATTTTGAAAATAAAAATATAATTTATCATTTTCCAAATATGATAGATGATGAATTAATTATTGGTAAATTTTGTTCAATTGCGCAAGGTGTTTTATTTATAATGAATGGTGTTAATCATAATTATTGTGCAGTTTCAACGTTTCCTTTACCATTATTTTATAAATCATTAAATTTATCAGAAGTTACAGAAAAAGATAAATTAGATAAATTTCCGATTAAATCACCAACGGTGATAGAAAATGATGTTTGAATTGGTCATGATGTGACTCTTAAGAGGGGTAACTATTGGTAATGGGGCAGTAATTGCAGCTAAAAGTGTAGTTACAAAAAATGTGCCTCCTTATGCAATTATTGGTGGTAATCCCGCTAAAATTATAAAATATCGTTTTTCTAAAAAAATAGTTCAAAAATTACAAAATATAAAATGATGAGATTGATCTATTGAAAAGATTGTTGAAAATTCAGATTTGTTAAAACAAAATTTTGATAATAAAATAACGCTTTTCTCCCTTTATGTACTATTTTTTAATTTTATCACATAAATGCTGAGAAAAGCGTATCTACGGACTTGTCCCCACATTTTTAAATTAAACACAGCATTACAATTTCAAAACTAGGTATCTTGTTGAATTTATATGCAGCTTCTTTGGCATATAAATAAACATGATGTTTTGCAACTTTGATATGTGTTTTAAATGTTCTTCTTATATGTTTTCAAACTGATTCAATTTGATTGGTATTTACACCAGTTTTTGAAACATAACTATCTTGATGGTTAACTGTTTTATGTTTTGGGAAAACCAATTTGAAATCGCAATATCCTTTTTAATCATCAGTATATACATGACATTTTGAAGAAATGTGGCTTCTTGCAAAATTCAAAAGACTTTTACTCTTTGCATTTTTCAATACTTTCACAATTAAATTATTAGTTGTTTTTTCATAAATGCCAACAATCAATGTTTTATTTTTCAAGGATCTTCCTTGTTTTTTAAAAGCCATATGTGAAAGATACATTTCATCAATTTGCACTGTGCCTTCAACAATAAATTGAGGTTCTTGTTTTGCAATACGTGTTCTAATTTTATGACCCATTCTCCATGCTGTTTTTAAGGTCACTCCCAATTCTTTTGAAACATCAGTTGACACAATTCCATGTTTGGTGTTTATTCATTTAAAGATGAGGTAAAATCATGATCTTAAAGATGTTTGTGACCTTGAAAATATGGTACTCGTGAGAATACTAAATGTTTGATTACATTTCAAACATCTTATTCTTTTTAAATCAGAAGTATTCAAATTAAAACTAGAACACCTAATACATTTGTTTTCTTTCAAATTTGCTATATATGCAAGACATTGCTGTTCAGTTTGAAAAGCATTGTTGAACTCATTCAGTTTCATTGTTCCCTCCACAAGTACATGTGGGGAGAAGTCCGTAAAATATTACAAGAACTCGTAAAATAAAGTAATAGTTTAAATAAAATAAAGGGGTAATAAAAAATATGAAAAAATATGGTTATTTAACTACTAAAATAGGTTTAATTGAAATCATAGTAGTTGCAGAACAAGTAGTAAAAGTTAGTTTCGTTAATACTCGTCAAGTTGCTAAGGATAGTAGTAATATAGTGGTAACTAATTGTTTAAAACAACTAGCAATGTATTTTGATAAAAAATTAAGTGATTTTAACTTACCAATAGCTTTAAAAGGAACTTCTTTTCAAGAATTAGTATGGAGTAAAACTTGTACTATTCAATTTGGGACAACTTTAACTTATCAAGAGTTGGCACAAAAGATAGGTTATCCAAAAGCAAGTAGGGCAGTAGGTTCAGCTTTAAGTAAAAATCCATTAGCAATTATTGTTCCTTGTCATCGTGTTGTTAATAAAAATAAGAATATTGTTAATTATCTTTATGGTGCCCATATTAAAAATTTTTTATTAGCACAAGAAAGTAAATAACGTATAAGAACCTGTTTAGAATCTTTTAGAGAATAAGGTAAAATTACTATATATTAGACTTACTGCATAACGTTTTTAAGTTTTAATGATAAATTATAAAATCCTGCAATTAAATTAAATCTTAAAAATATTCGTTTTCTGGCTTTTCTAAATTTATAACCAATAATCTTAAAACATTTTAAAAATGCAAAAACATGTTCAATTTTTCTACGAGTTTTATTAATAATCTTATTAAAGATTTTGGTTTTATTTGTTTTAGGATTATTTTTGCTAATTTTAATGGGTAAAAATGTATTAGCATGAATTTTTTGTAAACCTTGATAACCTTTATCTGCAAGAATTATAGTTTCTGGTAAAAACTTTAACTTTGAATTCTTAAAAGTTTTAAAATCATGATTTTTACCAATATCAGAAAAAATATTTAAAATTTCATTAGTATTTGCATTAATTACGGTTTGAAACTTAACAGTATGCATTCATTTTTTACCAGAAAATCAATCTTTTTGGTTATATTTTGGTCGTTCTGTTTCTACCTCTGTTACATCAATTATCAAAATTTTATTTTTTAATTCTTCTTTTTAAAAAAATATTTTTATTTGTTAAATTATTAAACTTATTATTCTTTATTAAAATATCTTCAATTGAACGAATATTTCGTAAAGCAGTAGTATCAACCATACCATACTCAGCACCAATACTATGATATGTACGATTTTCATATAAATATCTTAAACTCATTACTAGTCGATCTTCTATTGACATTTTATATGGCCTTCCACCAATAGTAGTTTTGAGTTTTTGATGTTCTAATAAAATATTTAAAATTTCGTTAAAAACGAGTTTATTAATACCCACTATTTTACGAAAATATTGATCAGATTTATCTTTTAATTCAAAATATGTCATAAAGTTTATCCTTAACTATTCAAATTTTATTTTAATAATAACAAAAAAATAAAAAGTTAACTAGTTATGCAGTAAGTCTATTATTATTTCTGAAAACTATAATTAGATATTAGTAAAATAAAATCTAATTAAAGGTGATTGAAAATGAATATTTTAGACATAATAAATAAATTTCCAAACCAAGAATCTTGTATAAAATTTTTAGAAGAAATAAGATTAAATAACAAACCAAAATGTCTTTTTTGTTTTAGTGAAAAAGTTAACTCTGTTTTAAAAGAGTCGCGTTATAAATGCAAAAAATGTCATAAGTCTTTTAGTGTAACTGCTCAAACTATTTTTCATCATACACGTGTACCACTTCAAAAGTGATTTATTTTAATAGTATTAATGGCTAATGCTAAAAAAAGTTTATCATCATCTCAAGCTTCAAGAGACTTAAATTTACGTTTAGCAACTGTATGAAAAATGATGCATAAAATTAGAAAGGCAATGGCTAATGATGAGATTAAATTATTAGCAAAAATATTAGAGATGGATGAAACATATGTGGGTGGAAAACCGCGTAAATATAATGATGTTGATAATAAAAATAACTCATTACGTGGTAGAGGAACTAGTAAAGAGTGTGTTGTTGGCATTATTGAACGAAATGGTAATGTTAAATTATTTCATGCAAAAAATAAAAGTATTAAATCTGAAGATTTAATGAAAATAGTTAAAGAAAATGTTGATATTAACAATTCTATTCTTTTTACTGATGAATATCGTGGATATTATAAAATGAATAAAATTTTACCACATGAACAAGTTAATCACAAAAAATATTTTTCTTATAATGGTATTCATACAAATACAATAGAAAGTTTTTGAGCAATATTAAAAAGAGGTTTTATCGGCCAATTTCATTGAGTTTCAAAAAAATGACTCCAATCTTATTTAAATGAATTTTGTTTTAAATATAATAACCGTAAAGAAAAAATCACATTTAAAAATATCATAATTAAATTATTTATTAAGAATTAAGTGTTAACCAATAAGCGTAAAATTCCGTTATTATTTTCAAATTTGAAGTAAAAATAATGGTAAAGAACCTAGCATATGACAATTAATTTAAAAAAATTAGTTAGAAAAGTTCGTATCAATAATCATCGAAAAGAAAAAACCAGTTTTTGTATAATTGATTCACAAAGTGTTAAAAATACAGATACTACTAAAAACAAAGGTTATGATGCTGGTAAAAAGATTTCAGGAATAAAACGTCATATTGCTGTTGATTCTCAAGATTTACCACATGCAATTTACGTAACTACAGCAGAAAAAAAGATCGTAATAGTGCTATAATAATGATTCAAAATGAAAAAGAAAATCTTTCTACAGTTCAAAAAATAATAGTAGATGCTGGTTATACTGGTGAAAAATTTGCTTCTGCAATCAAAACAATTATAAATGCGAATGTTGAAGTTGTAAAACGTAATGAATTACATTCTTTTGTAGTATTACCAAAAAGATGAGTTGTAGAGCGAAGTTTTGCTTGATTAGAAAAATGTAGAAGATTATGAAAAAATTGTGAAAGAAAATTAAATACTAGTTTACAAATGGTTGTTCTTTCCTTTATTTCAATTTTATTAAAAAGATTCTAAACAGGTTCTAAGATTTATGTAATATATTTTAATATTAAACACAGCATTACAATTTCAAAACTAGGTATCTTGTTGAATTTATATGCAACTTCTTTGGCATATAAATAAACATAATGTTTTGCAACTTTGATATGTGTTTTAAATGTTCTTCTTATATGTTTTCAAACTGATTCAATTTGATTGGTATTTACACCAGTTTTTGAAACATAACCATCTTGATGGTTAACTGTTTTATGTTTTGGGAAAACCAATTTGAAATCGCAATATCCTTTTCAATCATCAGTATATACATGACATTTTGAAGAAATGTGGCTTCTTGCAAAATTCAAAAGACTTTTACTCTTTGCATTTTTCAATACTTTCACAATTAAATTATTAGTTGTTTTTTCATAAATGCCAATAATCAATGTTTTATTTTTCAAGGATCTTCCTTGTTTTTTAAAAGCCATATGTGAAAGATACATTTCATCAATTTGCACTGTGCCTTCAACAATAAATTGAGGTTCTTGTTTTGCAATACGTGTTCTAATTTTATGACCCATTCTCCATGCTGTTTTTAAGGTCACTCCCAATTCTTTTGAAACATCAGTTGACGGAATTCCATCTTTGGTGTTTATTTATCTAAAGATGAGGTAAAATCATGATCTTAAAGATGTTTGTGACCTTGAAAATATGGTACCGGTGAGAATACTAAATGTTTGATTACATTTCAAACATCTTATTCTTTTTAAATCAGAAGTATTCAAATTAAAACTAGAACACCTAATACATTTGTTTTCTTTCAAATTTGCTATATATGCAAGACATTGCTGTTCAGTTTGAAAAGCATTGTTGAACTCATTCAGTTTCATTGTTCCCTCCACAAGTACATGTGGGGAGAAGTCCGATAATTAATTATAAAAATCAAATTTTAAAGTTAAAAAAACAAAAAATTAATAAAGTTAAAAATTTTTTTATTAAAATTTTTTCATTTGGAAAAATCAATATAAATCAAAATATTAATAATTTAATTCGACAAGAAGAGGAAAATTGTGAATTATTAAAAGGGCATAAGTCACTTAAGTTTACCAATTAATATTTTCAATCTGTAATATAATTAAAAATAATTAATACAGAAGGAGAAATTATGAATTATAAAGTTTATTCAAAAGAAACAAAATTAGCCGTTGTTAATGAGTATTTAGTTGATAAAAAACTAAAAATACATGAAATTCAAGTCAAATATAAATTATCAACTCCAGTATTAATTTATAATTGGGTTAACCAATATCAAATTAAAGGTGAAAATGCATTCACCAAAATTTCTAAATCCCAAACTTCTCACAGGATCGATAAGAAAGATATTGAAATTAAACTATTAAACAAAGAAATTGATAAACTTAGAAAACAAGCTTTAAAAGATGAGGTTGAAAAAGAACTTTTAAAGGAGCAATTAGCCTGTGAAAAGAAATTAACAAGGGGAAAAAATAGTAAATTATTAAAATATAAGTGTTTTTTAATAGTAGAAAAATATAAGCAAAAAGGTCATCAATTAAATAAAATTATTGTTTACATAGCTATTAGCAAAACAGCATACTATTTATGAGTAAAAAAAGGTAAAAAGCAATATCAATCAAAAATTAATGATAATTTGATACAAGCAATAAACAAAATAGTTCTCATTAAAAATAGACTTACTGCATAACGTTTTTAAGTTTTAATGATAAATTATAAAATCCTGCAATTAAATTAAATCTTAAAAATATTCGTTTTCTGGCTTTTCTAAATTTATAACCAATAATCTTAAAACATTTTAAAAATGCAAAAACATGTTCAATTTTTCTACGAGTTTTATTAATAATCTTATTAAAGATTTTGGTTTTATTTGTTTTAGGATTATTTTTGCTAATTTTAATGGGTAAAAATGTATTAGCATGAATTTTTTGTAAACCTTGATAACCTTTATCTGCAAGAATTATAGTTTCTGGTAAAAACTTTAACTTTGAATTCTTAAAAGTTTTAAAATCATGATTTTTACCAATATCAGAAAAAATATTTAAAATTTCATTAGTATTTGCATTAATTACGGTTTGAAACTTAACAGTATGCATTCATTTTTTACCAGAAAATCAATCTTTTTGGTTATATTTTGGTCGTTCTGTTTCTACCTCTGTTACATCAATTATCAAAATTTTATTTTTTAATTCTTCTTTTTAAAAAAATATTTTTATTTGTTAAATTATTAAACTTATTATTCTTTATTAAAATATCTTCAATTGAACGAATATTTCGTAAAGCAGTAGTATCAACCATACCATACTCAGCACCAATACTATGATATGTACGATTTTCATATAAATATCTTAAACTCATTACTAGTCGATCTTCTATTGACATTTTATATGGCCTTCCACCAATAGTAGTTTTGAGTTTTTGATGTTCTAATAAAATATTTAAAATTTCGTTAAAAACGAGTTTATTAATACCCACTATTTTACGAAAATATTGATCAGATTTATCTTTTAATTCAAAATATGTCATAAAGTTTATCCTTAACTATTCAAATTTTATTTTAATAATAACAAAAAAATAAAAAGTTAACTAGTTATGCAGTAAGTCTATTAATTAAAAAGCAATTTCCCAATAAAAAAATATTAGTTATTGTTGAAAATTTCTTTTTAAGTTCAAAACAGTTATTAACTAATCATTAGCAACCCCAAAAGTTATTGGTGCTTTAATCGTATTAGTACAAGATGTTATGAACTGAGATTATCATGAAAATGAACCAAAAAACAAAAATAAAATAGAAGATTATAAAGGAAATATAAAATTTACAAAACATGAACAAGATGCTTACAAACATATTCAATATTATTTAAGAACCTGTTTAGAATCTTTTTAATAAAATTGAAATAAAGGAAAGAACAACTATTTGTAAACTAGTATTTAATTTTCTTTCACAATTTTTTCATAATCTTCTACATTTTTCTAATCAAGCAAAACTTCGCTCTACAACTCATCTTTTTGGTAATACTACAAAAGAATGTAATTCATTACGTTTTACAACTTCAACATTCGCATTTATAATTGTTTTGATTGCAGAAGCAAATTTTTCACCAGTATAACCAGCATCTACTATTATTTTTTGAACTGTAGAAAGATTTTCTTTTTCATTTTGAATCATTATTATAGCACTATTACGATCTGTTTTTTCTGCTGTAGTTACGTAAATTGCATGTGGTAAATCTTGAGAATCAACAGCAATATGACGTTTTATTCCTGAAATCTTTTTACCAGTATCATAACCTTTGTTTTTAATAGTATCTGTATTTTTAACACTTTGTGAATCAATTATACAAAAACTGGTTTTTTCTTTTCGATGATTATTGATACGAACTTTTCTAACTAATTTTTTTTAAAATTAATTGTCATATGCTAGGTTCTTTACCATTATTTTTACTTCAAATTTGAAAATAATAATATACAGTTTGTCATTTTGGAAAATTTTTTGGTAACATTCTTCATTGACAACCACTTTTTAATACATATAAAACTGCACAAAATACTTCATATAAATCTAAATTTCTTGGTTTTGTTTTCTTTTTGACATTTTCTAAAATTAATCTTATGTTCTCAAATTGTTCTTTAGTGACATGACTTGGATAATTTTTATGCATATATACCTCTTATTTTAAAATATATAGTAATTTTACCTTATTCTCTAAAAGATTCTAAACAGGTTCTAATACTGAGAATAATTTAGCTAGTATTAATATTTGCTGAACTTTGACAATATCAAGGAGAAAATAGTAGTAGTTAAAGTTAATAAAAAGAAAGAAAAAAAATAAGATAAATAAAGTTAATGGATAAATTTATATAATTTAAGTAAATAAAATTATTCCAATTATTTTTTTATTAGAAAAAAATAATTGGAATATAACATTTTTTAGTAATAATTAATTCTATTTTTTAAATTTTATTATAAAATGAGCAATTGCTGTATTTCATTTTTGAATATATATTGTTCATTTTTTGTATTTTAAGTTTTTATATACTTTTTTGCAATAAATAATTTTAATAGTTTAAATAATGATTTAGATAATATTTTAAACTAATTATAATTGATATTCTTTAATATTAATTATAAATAATGCTATTAAAGTTAACTATATATAGTATATAATTAATTACAAAGAGCATATAAGTGGAGGAATAAATGACAGATAATCAAAAATATATTACTGTTAAAGGTGCACGTGAACATAATTTAAAAAATGTTAATATTAAAATTCCAAAGTATAAGTTAGTAGTTATTACTGGTGTTTCAGGAAGTGGTAAATCATCATTAGCTTTTAATACAATTTATGCAGAAGGAAGGCGAAGATATGTTGAATCACTTTCAGCCTATGCTCGTCAATTTTTAGGAAACAGTGAAAAACCTGATGTTGATGCTATTGATGGTTTAGCACCAGCAATTTCTATTGATCAAAAAACTACAAGTAATAATCCTCGCAGTACTGTTGGTACTGTTACTGAAATTTATGATTATTTGCGTTTACTTTATGCACGGATTGGAACTCCTTATTGTAATAAGGGTCATGGTCCAATTAGCACGCAAACTTTAAAAGAAATGGTTAATAAAATTAAAACGTTAGAAGATAATACTAATATTGAAATTTTAGCACCAGTTACTAATGCTAAAAAAGGTAGTCATCAAGATTTATTAGCAAAATTAAAACAAGAAAACTTTTTGCGAGTTAAAATTAATAATAAAATATATAGTTTAGATGAACCAATTGAATTGAATAAATCATTACGTCATGATATTGATATTGTTATTGATCGTATTAAATTTATCAATGATGATAATACTATTTCACGAATTCATGATGCTTTAGAAGTTGCTTTAAATCATAGTAATGGTTTAGCAAAGGTTATTTTATTGCAAACAAATGAAACGTGATTATTTTCTCAAAAATATGCTTGTAAAATTTGTGGATTTTCAATTCCCAGTTTAGAACCGCGTTTATTTTCTTTTAATGCACCAAGTGGAGCGTGCTTTGATTGTAAAGGCTTAGGAGTAAAATTAGAAGTTGATGAAGAATTATTAATGCCAGATTTAAAATTATCAATTAATGATGGTGGCATTGAGTATTATAAAAACTTAGTTGGTACTAGTAATTTAGAATGACAAAAATTAAAAGTTCTTTGTTATCATTATTTAATTGATTTGAATCAACCATTAAAAAATTTAACAAAAGCACAACTTAATTATATTATGCGTGGTAGTGATGAAGCCATTACTTTTAGTATTACTTCGACAAATGGTCGTAAATATCCTAATCATGATTATATTGAAGGCATTGCCACTTTAATTGAAAGGCGTTTTTTAGAAACAACTAGTGATTTTGCCCGTGATTATTATCGTAAATTTATGAGTGAACGTACTTGTTTAACTTGTCAAGGAACAAGATTAAATGAATTTGCACTAGCAGTTAAAATTAAAGATGAAAATAATAAAGAAATGAATATTAGTCAGTACACTAATTTAGACATCGAAGAAAGTTTAACATTTATGTTAAATATTAAATTATTACCTTATCAACAAGAAATTGCTAAATTAATATTAGTAGAAATCATTAATCGTTTAAGTTTTTTAACTAATGTTGGTTTAGGTTATTTAAACTTATCACGAATGGCACAAACTTTATCTGGTGGTGAATCACAACGAATTCGATTAGCAACTCAAATTGGTTCACAATTAACAGGAGTATTGTATGTTCTTGATGAACCTTCAATTGGTTTACATCAACGTGATAATGTTAAGTTAATTGAAACTTTAAAGCAAATGCGAGATCTTGATAATACATTATTAGTAGTAGAACACGATGAAGATACAATGTGAGCAGCAGATTGATTAATTGATATTGGTCCAAAAGCTGGAATTTATGGTGGTGAAGTAATTGCTGAAGGTACACCACAGCAAGTTGCTAATAATCCTAATTCAATTACTGGACAATATTTAAATGGTGAAAAATTTATTGCGTTACCTAAATCAAGAAGAAGTGGTAATGGTAAAGTTATTGAAATTCAAGAAGCACAAGCTAATAATTTACGTAAAATAAATGTTAAATTACCTTTAGGTAAATTTATTTGTGTTACTGGTGTTTCAGGAAGTGGTAAATCAACACTTGTTAATGATATTTTATATACTAGTATTCAAAAGTATTTGGGTTTAAAAGGACAACGACCAGGAAAACATAAAGCAATAAAAGGGATTGAATTTATTGATAAAATTGTTGCTATTTCGCAAGAACCAATTGGTAGAACACCAAGAAGTAATCCTGCTACTTATACTTCAGTTTTTGATGATATTCGTGATTTATTTACGCAAACACCAGAAGCAAAAATTAGAGGATATGCTAAAGGTAGATTTTCATTTAATGTACCAGGAGGAAGATGTGAACGTTGTTCTGGTGATGGTGTTATTAAAATTGCAATGCACTTTTTACCAGATGTTTATGTAACTTGCGAAATATGCGAAGGAAAACGTTATAATAGTGAAACATTACAAGTTAAATATAAAGGTAAAAATATTTATGATGTACTAGAACTGCCTGTTGATTTAGCATTAACTTTTTTTGCTAATCATCCAAAAATTCATAAAAAATTAGCAATGATACAAGAAGTGGGACTAGGATATATAAAATTAGGACAACCCGCTACTGAATTATCTGGTGGTGAAGCACAAAGAGTAAAACTAGCTAAAGAATTACAAAAACGTGCTACTGGCAAAACTATGTATATTTTAGATGAACCAACTACTGGTTTACATGTTGATGATATTAAAAGGTTAATTGAAGTTTTAAATAAAATTGTTAATCATGGTGATACTGTTGTTGTAATTGAACATAACTTAGAAGTTATTAAAGTTGCTGATTACATTATTGATCTAGGACCTGAGGGTGGTAAATTTGGTGGTGAAATCATTGCTACAGGAACACCAGAACAAGTAATAACAAATCCTAATTCTTATACTGGACAATATTTAAAAGCAGTTATTAATCGTGATTTGAATAGAAAATAATTTAATTATTTTCTGTAGTATTCTTGAATTTTAACAAAAGAAGTAGAGAAATAAAATGTCTTTAGAAGTAGTACCAAATTTAAAAGAAATACTTATAAATTCAACTATACAAAATGTTAAAAGTAATATAATAAAGTTAAAAGAAGTTTTTAGTACTTCTTCTAATATACAATACTTAGAATATTGATTTATTTTTTTTTGAAAAAGATTTTTTTTAAAAATTTAAAAATAATAGAAAAACAGTATCAATGAATGCAAAAATTTTCGGAATTTTACGTTTATTGGCAATAACTTATATACATTATTATTTCTGAAAACTATAATTAGATATTAGTAAAATAAAATCTAATTAAAGGTGATTGAAAATGAATATTTTAGACATAATAAATAAATTTCCAAACCAAGAATCTTGTATAAAATTTTTAGAAGAAATAAGATGAAATAACAAACCAAAATGTCTTTTTTGTTTTAGTGAAAAAGTTAACTCTGTTTTAAAAGAGTCGCGTTATAAATGCAAAAAATGTCATAAGTCTTTTAGTGTAACTGCTCAAACTATTTTTCATCATACACGTGTACCACTTCAAAAGTGATTTATTTTAATAGTATTAATGGCTAATGCTAAAAAAAGTTTATCATCATCTCAAGCTTCAAGAGACTTAAATTTACGTTTAGCAACTGTATGAAAAATGATGCATAAAATTAGAAAGGCAATGGCTAATGATGAGATTAAATTATTAGCAAAAATATTAGAGATGGATGAAACATATGTGGGTGGAAAACCGCGTAAATATAATGATGTTGATAATAAAAATAACTCATTACGTGGTAGAGGAACTAGTAAAGAGTGTGTTGTTGGCATTATTGAACGAAATGGTAATGTTAAATTATTTCATGCAAAAAATAAAAGTATTAAATCTGAAGATTTAATGAAAATAGTTAAAGAAAATGTTGATATTAACAATTCTATTCTTTTTACTGATGAATATCGTGGATATTATAAAATGAATAAAATTTTACCACATGAACAAGTTAATCACAAAAAATATTTTTCTTATAATGGTATTCATACAAATACAATAGAAAGTTTTTGAGCAATATTAAAAAGAGGTTTTATCGGCCAATTTCATTGAGTTTCAAAAAAATGACTCCAATCTTATTTAAATGAATTTTGTTTTAAATATAATAACCGTAAAGAAAAAATCACATTTAAAAATATCATAATTAAATTATTTATTAAGAATTAAGTGTTAACCAATAAGCGTAAAATTCCGAAAATTTTTAGTGAAAGTAAAAGATGAAGGGCATCAGTCACTTAAGTTTACCAATTAATATTTTCAATCTGTAATATAATTAAAAATAATTAATACAGAAGGAGAAATTATGAATTATAAAGTTTATTCAAAAGAAACAAAATTAGCCGTTGTTAATGAGTATTTAGTTGATAAAAAACTAAAAATACATGAAATTCAAGTCAAATATAAATTATCAACTCCAGTATTAATTTATAATTGGGTTAACCAATATCAAATTAAAGGTGAAAATGCATTCACCAAAATTTCTAAATTCCAAACTTCTCACAGGATCGATAAGAAAGATATTGAAATTAAACTATTAAACAAAGAAATTGATAAACTTAGAAAACAAGCTTTAAAAGATGAGGTTGAAAAAGAACTTTTAAAGGAGCAATTAGCCTGTGAAAAGAAATTAACAAGGGGAAAAAATAGTAAATTATTAAAATATAAGTGTTTTTTAATAGTAGAAAAATATAAGCAAAAAGGTCATCAATTAAATAAAATTATTGTTTACATAGCTATTAGCAAAACAGCATACTATTTATGAGTAAAAAAAGGTAAAAAGCAATATCAATCAAAAATTAATGATAATTTGATACAAGCAATAAACAAAATAGTTCTCATTAAAAATGAAAAAAAGTACATTAATATCACTAGTTTTGAAAAAGTAAGATTAGAGTTAAAAATAAAAAATAAAGGTCTTAAATGCAGTAAAACAAGCATAAAACAAATATTAAAAGATAATAATATTAAATTATTATTAGAACCTAAATCAACAAATAGAGTAGTAGAAAATAGTGATTTAAAAAATAATAAAGATTTATTAAAACGTAATTTTTCAAGTAATAACTTTCTTGAAAAAGTTGGTATGGATGGCACATGATTTAAAAATATAATTATTGGTGATAAAAAAACAAAATTATTAGTTGTTTTTGCTACTGATATGTACAGTAATTCAATTGTTGGCTGAAAAATAAACAAAAGTGAAAATGCCAAAACTGTGTTAAATGTGGTTAATCAAATAGAATTAGCGAGTGCTAAACAATGTAATTTTACGACTATTCAATCAGATTTAGGTTCTGCTAATACAAGCGAAATTGTTAGTAAAGTTTTTAATACAAGTACTAATCTAATTCATTAGACTTACTGCATAACGTTTTTAAGATTTAATTTAATTGCAGGATTTTATAATTTATCATTAAAACTTAAAAACGTTATGCAGTAAGTCTATTAGAAAAATTTGTTAGATATTGAAACAATGATAGAATAGTTATTAGATTGAAAATGCCTCCAAATCAATTTGTACAGATTTGAAGACAAGAAAGTAAACTTATCTAACCAATGCCATTTAAATATGATAATATCCACTTTTAGCATAATTATTTTTTGTACTATGATAAGCTAAATCAATTATGTTAAGATATTTTCAGTTTAAGTTTATTGTTAGAAGGAGAAGTCATGAATAATAATGAAAAAATAAAAGGTAACTTTTATGTTTTAGGAGATAGTTTATCAGATACAGGAGCATTAGTAAGTGGTTTTACAGCTCTTTTTAAGCATTTAAAAATACCTAAAATAGTTAAAATGTTGACACCATTTTATAAAAATTCTTTTTCTAATGGTCCTGTGGCAGCAGAAATTATTTCTGATTATTTGCATATAAATTTAACTTCTGCTTGAAGATTTGACCTTTTTTTATTTGCTGATGAGCAAATTGGTAATAATTATGCAGTTAGTGGAGCTTTAGCTAGTAGAAAAAAAGAATTAACAGTAGAAAGCTTTGTTATTAATCATTTTGATATTACTCATCAAGTAGATGCTTTAATTAGTCAGCATCATATTAATAGTAATGATATAATTTTAGTTGAGTTTGGTGGTAATGATATTTTATATGCTTTTAAGCAATCATTATTAAGTGATCAAGAAGAAATTATTAATAAAGCAGTTGAGTTAATAAAAAATGCTTTAACTAAATTAATAAATAAGGGTGCTCAACGTATTTTACTATGTAATGTGCCTAATATGAGTATTATCCCTTTATTTAAAAATAAAGAAAAAGACAAGGAGCGTATTTTAAATTTAACTACTAATTTTAATAAAATGTTAGATAGTGTTATTGAAGAATTAAATAAAAATAAAAAAAATATTATTAAATATGATATGTTTACAGCAATAACAAATGCTATTAATAAGTTTAAAAACTTGAATATTAATAACAATATTGTTGATGCAGCAGTTACTATTGATTTTAGTGAAATAATTAATAATGGTATTATTGTTCCTCATTTCAATGAAGGTATTAATGAAGAAAATATTAATAATTATTTCTTTTTTGATAGCATTCATCCTAATAAATGAGCACATAATATTATGGCTCAAGAATTAATTAAATTAATAAATAATAATAAGAATTAATTAGAAATATTTATTTATAAGAGTTATAATTTTATTATAAAGGAAAAAATAAATATGAAAAAAGAATGAGTTAAATTAATTAAAGTAGACTTTATGCATGGTGTTGAAGAACCTTGATGTAATAACAAAGGTGTCGCAATATTACCATTTATAATTAAAGATGATGGTAGTCGTTATTTTATGCAAACATGTGAGAGTAATCCTTTATTTAATAAAAATAAACTGGGTAAATATAGTTCAATTACTGGTGGAGTGGAAAATAATAATCCTTTGGAAACAGTTTATAATGAAATGAGAGAAGAAACTGGCATTTTTTTAACAAAAGATACTCCTATTTATTTTTTAGGTACTCATTATGCTTCAAAAATAAGCACTAAAGTATGGTATTATTATGCAATTGATTTAACTGCACTTAATTTGGATATTAATGATAAATATTATGGTTATGGCGATGGAACATTAGGAGAAAATAGTTTATATAGTAAATTTATTCCTGAAACAGAATTACAGTTTTCAAACGATTCTTTTTCTCTTACAATTTATGGTAAGTTATTCAATTCTATAAACCACAATTGTTTTAAAAATATTAATTTTAAAACATTATTAAACAATCATTGCGATTCAAAAGCAGAAATATTTAATTCTGCAACTAATAATAATTTGAAGAGAAATATTTTTATTTCAGGTATAGCTAATAGTTATGAAGAATTTGGCACTATAAAAAAAAGTAAAAAATTTGTATTTGATTTATCAAATTTTTTATGTAAAGAAAATAAAAAAATAATAAATGCATTTGGAATCGGCGTTAGTGATGAAATAGTAAGTGGTGCTGTTAAGTATGCTAAAGAAAATAATGTCATTTTGGATAAAATTCTTGATGTATGACCATTTCCCCAACAATTTAAAAAAAGTTGACCAGAATATCGTAATCAGTTAATAGATAAAGCAGACATTGTACTATTTATTTTTGGTAATAAAATGGATGAAAATAATAATATTGTTTTATCAAAAGGTGTGTTAAATGAATTTGAAATTGCTAGAGATAAAAATAAAATAATAATTCCTATAGCTTCAACTGGTTATGCTACTAAAGAAATATTCATAAAAATAGAAAATGATATAGAAAATTTTAAGTATTTAAAAGATTATTTATATGTTCTTAAGAATGAAAAAAATGCTGAAAAGATAGTTAAAACTATTATTCAAATTTTAGATAATATTAATTAGTAATATTTATTTATATTTTATTTCTTGGTGGTAATTGTGGAGGAGTACCACTTCCAATTGGACTTAATTGTCCTAAATAATTAATAAAATGGTAATCTCATTTTTCAGAAACTAAATTACCAGTATTTTTTTCATTTTTATTTTTATCAATAGTTTCATAAATATGATTTAAATTTTGATTGATAGATGATGAGATAATAGTTTTTAATACTAATTCAAAAGGAATATAGTTGCTATTCATAAAAAGTTAACACCAATTTCTAATATTTTAATTTTTAACAATTTTGAAAAAATTATATCATAATAATTTTTAATTTTTTTAGGATTATTAATTTTATAAACGCTTTTCTCCCTTTATGTACTATTTTTTAATTTTATCACATAAATGCTGAGAAAAGCGTATCTACGGACTTCACCCCACATTTTTAAATTAAACATAGCATTACAATTTCAAAACTAGGTATCTTGTTGAATTTATATGCAGCTTCTTTGGCATATAAATAAGCATGATATTTTGCAACTTTGATATGTGTTTTAAATGTTCTTCTTATATGTTTTCAAACTGATTCAATTTGATTGGTATTTACACCAGTTTTTGAAACATAACCATCTTGATGGTTAACTGTTTTATGTTTTGGGAAAACCAATTTGAAATCGCAATATCCTTTTCAATCATCAGTACATACATGACATTTTGAAGAAATGTGGCTTCTTGCAAAATTCAAAAGACTTTTACTCTTTGCATTTTTCAATACTTTCACAATTAAATTATTAGTTGTTTTTTCATAAATGCCAACAATCAATGTTTTATTTTTCAAGGATCTTCCTTGTTTTTTAAAAGCCATATGTGAAAGATACATTTCATCAATTTGCATTGTGCCTTCAGCAATAAATTGAGGTTCTTGTTTTGCAATACGTGTTCTAATTTTATGACCCATTCTCCATGCTGTTTTTAAGGTCACTCCCAATTCTTTTGAAACATCAGTTGAGGGAATTCCATGTTTGGTGTTTATTCATCTAAAGATGAGGTAAAATCATGATCTTAAAGATGTTTGTGACCTTGAAAATATGGTACCCGTGAGAATACTAAATGTTTGATTACATTTCAAACATCTTATTCTTTTTAAATCAGAAGTATTCAAATTAAAACTAGAACACCTAATACATTTGTTTTCTTTCAAATTTGCTATATATGCAAGACATTGCTGTTCAGTTTGAAAAGCATTGCTGAACTCATTCAGTTTCATTGTTCCCTCCACAAGTACATGTGGGGAGAAGTCCGTTATATTATTCAATAGTTTTTCAATGTTTTTAGAATTTTTGTTAATAATAAACTTTCTGTCAATATATTATATATAATTATATTATGTTTAAAATTAATCAAAAATTTTAATTATAAAAGGCAGGAAATTAAGTATGGAAAACCTTAGTGTTGGTGAAATAGTAACAAAATTTAATTTAACAATTTTATATATTAATCCCAAAATTCCAATTGAAAAAAGAATTATTACTAATATTGGTACTAATCGTGGTGGTTTAGAATTAACGGGGTTTAAAACTAAACAAATTTCACGTAGTCGTCGTATAATTTTATTAAGCAGTAAAGAAAGAGAATATATTTCCTCTTTACCAAAAACAGAATTTAAGAACCATTTTAGTAATATTTTAGAAGATCATATTCCTGCTATTTTTGTAACACCTAATTTTAAATTTAAAAAAGAATTATGTGACTGTGCTAAAGCGATTAATTCAACAGTTCCAATTATTGAAGTATTATTTTTTACTTCTGAATTTGCAGCAACAATTTCTACTTATATTGCTGAACGTTTATCTGAATCTAAACGTTTACATGGTACTTTAGTAAATATTTTTGGTTATGGTGTCCTAATTACAGGTGAAAGTGGTATTGGTAAATCAGAAACAACATTAGATTTATTACGTAATGGGCACTTATTTGTTGGTGATGATAGTATTGATATTTTAAAAGTCAATAATAAAATTGTAGGAAAAGTTAATCCGATTATTAAAAATTTAATTGAAATTAGAGGAATAGGTATTCTAGATATTACCAAAATGTATGGATATCATGTTATAATGCATGAGAGTCAAGTAAATTTAATTATTAATTTAATTAGAATTGAAAATGATGGTTGAACTAAAGTTGATCGACTTGGTGATCATAATAACTTTGATGTTTTTTTTGAAATTAAAGTGCCCAAAATAATTATTCCTGTTAGTTCAGGAAGAAATTTAGCTGATTTAATTGAAGCAGCAGTTATTAGTTTAAAGTTAAAAGATGAAGGTCAAGACGCTACTGCTAGTTTTCAAAAACAAATAATTAGAAATTTAACAAAAAAGAAATAATTTAATTATTAAATTATCAAAAAGGAAAAAAATATGATTAATGATGATGGATACAATAGTTTAATTACCGATATTCCAGGAACGGGAATTCATATTTATTCGGTATTAATGGCAGTAGGGTTTTTAATTGCTGTTATTGCTTCATGAATAAAATTATATCGCCGTAATATTCCAACTAAAACTTTAGAATGAGGAACATTAGTTATTGCATTAGCAGGATTAATAGGAGCAAGAGCATGATATGTTCTTAATAATACTAGCACAATTGAAAATGCACTTGATGTGGTTGCTGTTTGAAGAGGTGGTATGGCAATTGAAGGAGGCGTTACAGTTGGAATGATAGTAGGGTTCTTTATTTTTTATCGTACTTCAAAACAGTTACAAATTTCAATGTGAGTTTTTATTGATTGTATTGTTCCAAATATTTTATTAGGCCAAGCTATTGGTAGATGAGGTAATTTTTTTAATCAAGAATTACTAGGAGCTGATGTTGGTCATCCTTTCAGTTGATTACCAACATGAATAAATAATCATTTACATTATGGTTTTAATAGTGATAAACCAGATCTTGTTGCTGTTTATTGTCAACCTTTGTTTTTATATGAGTCATTATCTTCATTATTTGGTTGATTCTTTTTAACGTTTTTTGTACCAAAAACAGGACAAATGTTTAGTAAAAAACCATGAAAATTAGATTCTTCGCAATTTATTTCGCCTTTAAAGACTAATCCAATTGTTGGAAAAGATTTTTTAAAACCTTGAAAAATTATTAAAAAATTTCATGGATATCGTAAATTTAAATATGAAAGTTGAAAACAAGCATATTTTGATTTTACATCCAATAAGAATAGTGTTAAAAGTGTTGAAAAAATACCTTGAAAAAATGTTAAAACACATTCGAAAGTTAAATCAAAGATAAAAAAATGATATTTAAAGATTAAATATAATATGCAACCACATTCTAAATCTTTAAATACTATGTATAATCCTAATAATTATCGAGTAACGTATGCAGGAGTATCAGGTAGTTTATACTTTGTCTTTTATGGTATTATTAGAATGATTTTAGAACCACTTCGTGATAATAGAGACATTATGAAAATAGCCAATGTTTCAACTTCAATGATAGTTTCTGGAATGTGAATTATTTTAGGTGTTATTTTAGTAATATTTGCACAAATTATTGCACCATCAAGATTTCGTAAAGGAGAATGATTATATGAAAAATCATACTAATAAAGAAAATAAATATGATTATGATTTAGTAGTTATTGGTGGTGGTCCAGCAGGAATGACAGCTGCTATTTATGCACAAAGAGCAAATCTTAAAACTGTGATTATTGAAAAATATATTGTTGGTGGAAAAATGATTAAAACTTCTGAAATTGAAAATTATCCAGGTTATGATTATATTTTAGGGCCTGAATTATCAGAAAAAATGCAAAAGCAAGTTGAGAAACTACAAGTTGAATTTGTTACTGATGAAGTTATTAAAATTACAGATAGTGAAAATCATAAAATTAAAACAGTCATTTTAAGTAGTGGTGATGTTCTTACTGCTAAAGGAATAATTATAGCGACTGGTTCATTAGAACGTAAAATTGGTGTTTCTGGTGAAGAGGAATATGCTAATCGTGGTGTTTCTTATTGTGCTGTTTGTGATGGTGCTTTATTTAAGAATAAAATTATTAGTGTAGTTGGCGGTGGTTATGCTGCTTGTGAAGAATCTTTATATTTAATAAGATTTACTAATAAAGTTAATCTTATTCATCGCCGTGATCAATTTCGTGCTGATGATAAAACCGTTAATAAAGTTAAAAACAATGAAAATATTAATTTAATAACTAATCATGTTGTATTAAAAGTATTAGGTACTGAGGATAAGAAAAAAGTAGGTAAATTAGAAATTCAAAATATTAAAACTAAGGAAATTAGTGAAATTACTACTGATGCCTTATTTCCTTATATTGGCTCTGATCCTGTTACAAAATTTGTTAAAGATTTAGATATTTGTGATAGCAATGGTTATATTATAGTTAATGATAAGTGTCAAACTAAAATCCCAGGATTATATGCAGCTGGTGATGTAATTTCTAAAAATTTAAGACAAATAGTAACTGCTGTTAATGATGGAGCGATTGCAGCACAATATTTAATAAATTTTATTGATAATTTTAATGAATAAAGTGTACAATTGAGGTGATAGTAATGATATCATTTACAACAAGTGTAAAAGATGAAATCTGTCAAAAAAATTTTAAAAATTGTTGTCAGAAATCTTTACTATCAGCATATTCGCTTATTAATGGTAAGATTACAAATTCAGATAAAATAAATAATGAGATTATTATTCATAGTTTTCATAACAAAACCACTAGGTTAATATATAAATTTTTAAAAAATCAATATAAAGATGTAAGATTGATAGTTATGGTGGATGTTTTAAATAAATTTGAGCGTCCAAAGGTGTATAATATTCGTATTAATAATAAAATCAATTTTATTATTAATGATTTAATGCTTCAAGATAAATATCTTTTTATTGAGAAAGAAGCTATGCACCAGCATATAATAAAAGAGCATTGTATAAGAGCGTATATCGCAGGAATCTTCCTTGTAGTTGGCAGTATCAATTCTCCTTCAACACCTAACTACCATTTGGAATTGCAATTTCATAATGATATGTTGGCTAAAAAAATTAAAAATATTTTATTACAAACTTTTAAATTAAACTTTAAAATAATAAAACGTCGTAATAAAACGGTGCTTTATCTAAAAAAATCTAATGTAATTTCTGACTTTTTAAAAATAATTGATTGTCCACAAGCAGTTTTCGCTTTTGAAGATAAACGCATTTCACGAGAATTATTTAATAATATTAATCGTTTTAATAATATTGATATTTCTAATCAACAAAAAATTTTAAATGCTGGAGACCAGCAAGTTATAATGATTTCCGTTTTAAAGGATAAAAAACTTTTCAAAGCGTTGTCATTAAAAGCTCAAATTATTTCAAATTTAAGATTAAAAAATCCTGAAGCATCACTTTCAGAATTGGGTGAACTTTACTATCAAGAAACTGGTTTTGTCATTACTAAGTCTGGGGTTAATCATTTAATTCGCGAAATTAAGAAAAAGTATCAAGAAACATTGTAAGTTAATATAAAAAGTATAAGAGGAGGCCATACAATGAAAAAGAAAGAAATTTTAAGCAAAGGTCGTCAAGATTTATTGAATGCTTTTGGAAAACGAATGAAAACTTTACGTAATCAAAAAGGTAGAAAATTTTCACAAGAGAAACTTGGAGAAGCAAGCGGCCTACATCGTAATTATATTTCTGATGCTGAAAGAGGAACAAGAAACGTATCTTTAGTTGCAATCTTAAAAATAATTAATGGGTTGGATTCATCTATTAGTGAGTTTTTTGCTGTAGGGTTTGATAATATTGATACTTCAAATTTATATGACACATTTAGTGTTGAATAAAATCAATTTAATACACTTTTAGTAGTACTTTATAAATAAGTACTACTTTTTTATTAAAATTAATTTTATATTCACTAGTAATTATTTTATATTAATGAAGATTATGAAATTTATTCACCTTATATTAGGAATAATTAATCATTAAAATGATATAATTTAATTATTGATTATCATTAAGGAGTTATTATGACAATAGAAAATCCAGAAGTTGAAATTGAAAATGTTACTACTAATGTTGATAATGTTGAAAAAGAACCTTATCAACTAACTAGTATTATTTCACCTATATTTGGTCTTAATCATCAAAAAATAACTACGATTCCAATTAATATTAAAAAAGCCGATAGCAGTTCTAGCATTATTGAGCAATATGTTGATAAAAAAACTAAAGAAAATATTTTTCGCGAAAAAGAAGTAACGTATAATAATTCTAGTAATCTTGATAATACTAGAATTGCACAAATTAAAAAAAATAGAGAACAACAACAAATATATGATAGTTTACCATCGCGCTATCTAGAATTTCGCGATAAAATATTTAAAGAAACTACATCTATTAATTACAATAATGCAAGTAATAACGATACAATTATTACAACTATTGATTTGTTAGTTGATGATATTTTAGATGAAAATAAATAGGAGATGCTATGAATAATATAATAAAATCCAATATTATTGACGAATTAAAATGACGTAATATCTTAAAAGATATTAGTAGCATAGATAAAGTAATTAATGCAGGAAAATTAGGAAAAGGAATATATTGTGGTTTTGATCCAAGTAATGATTCATTACATTTAGGTAATTTACTGCAAATTATTTTATTGCATCGTTTTGCCATATTTGGTTTTCAACCAATTGCTGTTATTGGTGGTACAACGGCAATGATTGGTGATCCAAGTGGTAAAAATAAAGAACGTAATTTATTAGATGAAAATGTTTTACAAACTAATGTTAGAAAAATAAAAGAGCAGTTAGTAACATTATTAAGTTATGAAAATATTGATAATTTAACATCATTAGAATTAATTAAAACATGTAATTTATTAAATGATAAAGAATATAAAACATTAGAAATGATTATTAAAAGTATTAATCCAAATAATCAATATCAACAGACTTTAAGTAGTATTTTAAAAACATTGCCATTACCATGAGAAGAATTAGGATTATCAGCATCATTACTAAAAACTTTATATGAAATTTGTAATTTTGATCAAAAGTGAGTTACTATGAAAAGTGATTTAAATAATCTTTCCTTTAAACAATTGTTAAATTATTGTGACAGTTATGTAGAAACTTGAATTACATTTTTAAAATTACCATTGGGAACATTAAATAATAAAATTAAGCCAATTAAAATTATTAATAATCAAACATGATTAGGTCCACTAACAATTATAACTTTTTTGCGTGATATTGGTAAACATTTTAACGTTAATCAAATGTTAGGTAAAGAAATGATTGCTAATCGTTTAAATTCTGGAATTTCTTATACTGAATTTTCTTATATGGTATTACAAGCGTATGATTTTTATCATTTATATGAAAAAGAGCAATGTTATATTCAATCTGGTGGTAGTGATCAATGAGGAAATATTACTGCCGGTTTAGATTTAATTAGAAAACAAAAAGGTGATGAACATCATGCTGCCGGTATTACTATTAATTTATTAACTAAATCTAATGGTGAAAAATTTGGTAAAAGTGAAAAAGGCGCTATATTTTTAAATAGTGAAAAAACTTCACCTTATGAGTTATATCAATTTTTATTTAATCAAGAAGATAAAGATTTGCCTACTTTTTTTAATTCTTTAACTTTATTTAGTGAAGAACAAATAACAAAAATTTTAGTAATTCATAACAGTGATGTTAAACAACATTATGGACAAAAGATTTTAGCAGCTTTATTAACGGTATTTATTCATAAATTAAATGGATATTTTAGTGCTATTAATATTACTAATGCTTTTTTCCATGATCGGATTCATCAAATGAAGTCATCTGAGATTTTACAGGTTTTAAAAGATGTACCACATTTTAATCTTAATCATAATGAACAAATAATTGATTTTTTAGTTAATAATCAAATTTGTAATTCGAAAAGAATAGCAAGAGAACTGATTATGCAAGGTTCAATTATTGTTAATGGTGAAAAAATTACTAATATAAATTTTCTTATTAGTAAAAAAAATGCAATTAATAATCAAGTAACAATTATTAAAAAAGGTAAGCGTCATTATTTTATAGTTGTTTATAAATAAGGAAAGGTATTTAAATATGATATTTATTAATGTTTCTCCATTATTATGGGATATTATTATTTTCGCTATTATTATTTTTGGTATTATTACCGGTTTTTTTATTGGGGGAAGATCATTAACATTTATTAGTGTTGTTAATTTACTTAGTATTGGTTTAATGTTGGCATTTAAACCAATGTTAATAAATTCTTTTAAAAATATGGTATCACCATGATTTAGTGGTCTTAGTGGTAGTTTTGCTTCATTTAAGAATTTATTAACTGATAATATTGGCTTTTTGATATATGCTATTGTTTGAATTATTGCCTTTAATATTTTATTTTGAATAATCTATATTATTTTATATTTTGTGCTTTTTAATAAAAATAAAATTGAACACAGAGCAATAAATGCTACAGCTGGAATTTTAATTAATTTTATTAGAATGAGTATTTTAGGTAGTATCGTAATTATTATGATGGGTACTAATGTTTTTGGTAATAAATTATTAAGTTATGGTGTTATTAAAAATGAAATACCGACAACTTCTGTTACTCATAAAATATTTAGTAGTATTGATAATAATATTCCTTTTTTAAATGTTAATGTAACAGACATTAACACTGTTATTGCTTTATATCAAAATAGTGAAACATTAAAACAGAGTATAAATGAATTAAAAAATAATACAACTTATGAGGAATGTTACAGTACTGTTGAAAAGTTAAAAATGATAGCTATATTAAGAGTAGATGAAACCGATAAAATTGCTAATGCTTTAAAAGAGATGGAATCAACAGGTGATATCATTGCTAATAAAAAAATAATTATAGATCTCTTGCAACAACACGGAGTTGATAATTTTTTAGACGTTAATTATATCGTATCAGTTTTTAATGCTTATGCTAATATACTTAATTTATATTCGGAAGTAGTACAAATATTCGATGATAATTTAAAAGATATGCCAATAATAGATACTACACTTCCACAAAATATGGGTCGTTATAATCTTTTAAAGCCTAAAATTTCTGCTTTTACTAATTCAATTAAAGATGTAATAGTGAGAGAGCATATTATTCAGAATTTAAAAAATATTTATAATCCGTTTTAATAAAAATAAAAAAAATATTTTTTTCTATTTCAATATTTTTATAAAAAAATAGTTGAGCATTTAATTTTTATTTATAACTGGAGTAGTAATTTTTCTTTGTGTTTTAAAAAAATTATGATATTATTACCTAGTAATTTAATAAATGTTCTTTCCTAGTATAGATATTTTCTATATTAGGATTTTTATTAAGTTAAATTTTAATAAGCAAAGGAAGATAAAATTATGATAGATTTACTTAAAGAAATAATAGAGAGTGCACCCGAAGAACAACAATATAATAACGGACTTCTCTCCACAAGTACTTGTGGAGAGAAGTCCGTTAATTTATATTTTATTTTTTTCAAAAACAAAAAATGGTAAATGCTTTTATTGACATTTACCATTTAAAAAATAAATCTGTTATCAATTGATAACAGATTTTAAATTAATTATTAATTTTAAGCACGTCCATATGATTCAACAACTAATGCTTCATTAATATCAGTATTTAGTTCGTCACGTAGTGGATGACGTACATATGTACCAATAAATGTTTTTTTATTGAATTCAATAAATGGTAATGTTGAAGCGTTAGCATTTAATGCTTCAATAATTTTTGAATTTTTTTGTGCTTTTTTAGTAATAGTAATTTTATCTCCTATTTTAACACGATATGAGGGAATATTAACTTTTTTACCATTAACTAAAACATGACCATGATTTACTAATTGACGAGCACCTTTTCTTGTTAAAGATAGATCTAAACGAAAAACAATATTATCTAATCTTGATTCTAAGAATACCAACAAGTTAGTACCTGTAACACCATGAGTTTTTTTTGATTCATCAAATAAATTTTTCATTTGACGAGCATTTAAACCATAAGTGAAACGAATTTTTTGCTTTTCTTGTAATTGTAATCCATAGTTAGAAAGTTTAATTCTTTTTTGACCATGTTGTCCAGGAGCGAATGTTCGCTTTTTTCCCTTTGCAAATTCTTTACCAGATTCAAGAATTGAGAAGTTTAATCTTCTTGATTTTCTAAAAACTGGACCAGTATATCTTGACATAATAAAAACCTCCTTGGAATGTATACAAACACAAAGAGACTTTAATAAGTTCTCATTAAGATAGTTTACAATTCGCCAGAACAGCACTGGTTACTATTAAGATTAATAAAAAGAATAATCTTTGAGGGTAAACTATTTGCAACTTAATAATACTTATTTGCTGCTTTCGTGAATGCTTATCAATTATAGGATAAGTAATGTTATTTGTCAAATATTATTTTTTCATTTTTGCAATTAAATATCATTAAATTTTAGTTATTATTTTTTTTTAAAAAATAACGCTTTTCTCCCTTTATGTACTATTTTTTAATTTTATCACATAAATGCTGAGAAAAGCGTATCTACGGACTTCACCCCACATTTTTAAATTAAACACAGCATTACAATTTCAAAACTAGGTATCTTGTTGAATTTATATGCAGCTTCTTTGGCATATAAATAAACATGATGTTTTGCAACTTTGATATGTGTTTTAAATGTTCTTCTTATATGTTTTCAAACTGATTCAATTTGATTGGTATTTACACCAGTTTTTGAAACATAACCATCTTGATGGTTAACTGTTTTATGTTTTGGGAAAACCAATTTGAAATCGCAATATCCTTTTCAATCATCAGTATATACATGACATTTTGAAGAAATGTGGCTTCTTGCAAAATTCAAAAGACTTTTACTCTTTGTATTTTTCAATACTTTCACAATTAATTTATTAGTTGTTTTTTCATAAATGCCAACAATCAATGTTTTATTTTCAAGGATCTTCCTTGTTTTTTAAAAGCCATATGTGAAAGATACATTTCATCAATTTGCACTGTGCCTTCAACAATAAATTGAGGTTCTTGTTTTGCAATACGTCTTCTAATTTTATGACCCATTCTCCATGCTGTTTTTAAGGTCACTCCCAATTCTTTTGAAACATCAGTTGACGGAATTCCATGTTTGGTGTTTATTCATCTAAAGATGAGGTAAAATCATGATCTTAAAGATGTTTGTGACCTTGAAGATATGGTACCCGTGAGAATACTAAATGTTTGATTACATTTCAAACATCTTATTCTTTTTAAATCAGAATTATTCAAATTAAAACTAGAACACCTAATACATTTGTTTTCTTTCAAATTTGCTATATATGCAAGACATTGCTGTTCAGTTTGAAAAGCATTGTTAAACTCATTCAGTTTCATTGTTCCCTCCACAAGTACATGTGGGGAGAAGTCCGAAAAATAATTTAAATTTATATAATAAAATTTAGTATTTAATTTAAAAAGTTAGTTATTGAATTTTGGTATTTTTTTGTTATCAGTTATTCCTGAATTCCAGAAAAAGTCAATATATTCTATTACTTTTTCTACATCTCAATCTGAAAGATCTTTATTGAATTGTGAAGCACCACCAAAGGCATTGGTTAGATAAGTTTACTTTCTTGTCTTCAAATCTGTACAAATTGATTTGGAGGCATTTTCAATCTAATAACTATTCTATCATTGTTTCAATATCTAATAAATTTTTCTAATATTTTATTAAAACTTTCCATACTTTCAAAAGTGCTACCAAACATCATTTTAAAATCTCTTTTAATTCAACGATTTAAACATTCACTAACTTGATTACCTTTAAAACCTGATAGACTTTTTGAGTGAATTAGATTAGTACTTGTATTAAAAACTTTACTAACAATTTCGCTTGTATTAGCAGA
This sequence comes from Spiroplasma endosymbiont of Notiophilus biguttatus, assembly GCF_964030985.1. Lineage (NCBI taxonomy): Bacteria > Bacillati > Mycoplasmatota > Mollicutes > Entomoplasmatales > Spiroplasmataceae > Spiroplasma > Spiroplasma endosymbiont of Notiophilus biguttatus. The sequence continues at coordinate 946,137 of NZ_OZ034993.1, forward strand.
ACCTAAATCTGATTGAATAGTCGTAAAATTACATTGTTTAGCACTCGCTAATTCTATTTGATTAACCACATTTAACACAGTTTTGGCATTTTCACTTTTGTTTATTTTTCAGCCAACAATTGAATTACTGTACATATCAGTAGCAAAAACAACTAATAATTTTCTTTTTTTATCACCAATAATTATATTTTTAAATCATGTGCCATCCATACCAACTTTTTCAAGAAAGTTATTACTTGAAAAATTACGTTTTAATAAATCTTTATTATTTTTTAAATCACTATTTTCTACTACTCTATTTGTTGATTTAGGTTCTAATAATAATTTAATATTATTATCTTTTAATATTTGTTTTATGCTTGTTTTACTGCATTTAAGACCTTTATTTTTTATTTTTAACTCTAATCTTACTTTTTCAAAACTAGTGATATTAATGTACTTTTTTTCATTTTTAATGAGAACTATTTTGTTTATTGCTTGTATCAAATTATCATTAATTTTTGATTGATATTGCTTTTTACCTTTTTTTACTCATAAATAGTATGCTGTTTTGCTAATAGCTATGTAAACAATAATTTTATTTAATTGATGACCTTTTTGCTTATATTTTTCTACTATTAAAAAACACTTATATTTTAATAATTTACTATTTTTTCCCCTTGTTAATTTCTTTTCACAGGCTAATTGCTCCTTTAAAAGTTCTTTTTCAACCTCATCTTTTAAAGCTTGTTTTCTAAGTTTATCAATTTCTTTGTTTAATAGTTTAATTTCAATATCTTTCTTATCGATCCTGTGAGAAGTTTGGGATTTAGAAATTTTGGTGAATGCATTTTCACCTTTAATTTGATATTGGTTAACCCAATTATAAATTAATACTGGAGTTGATAATTTATATTTGACTTGAATTTCATGTATTTTTAGTTTTTTATCAACTAAATACTCATTAACAACGGCTAATTTTGTTTCTTTTGAATAAACTTTATAATTCATAATTTCTCCTTCTGTATTAATTATTTTTAATTATATTACAGATTGAAAATATTAATTGGTAAACTTAAGTGACTGATGCCTAAAAATAATTATTAAATCTTTGATAATACTTGTTTTTTTAAATAAGTTTCTATATAATTATTAATGCTTTAAGCAATGTAGTCCCGGTAAAAATTACACTGTAAGGAGAAAAAAATGCGTCAAACAACAATGAATTTCAGTAACATTGAAAAAAAATGATATGTTATTGATGCCAGTGGTTTAATTTTAGGGCGTCTTGCAACTAAAGTTGCAATGATATTGCGTGGTAAAAATAAACCTTCATTTACACCACATTTAGATTGTGGAGATTATATTATTATTATTAATGCAAACAAAATTAAATTAACAGGTAATAAATTACAATATAAGAAGTATTATAACCATTCACAATATCCTGGTGGATTACGTGTACGTAATGCACAAAGTATGATTGCTAAAGATGCTTCTGAATTAGTAGAGATAGCGATTAAAGGTATGCTACCAAATACTACCTTAGGTCGTAAGCAATTTACACATCTTCATGTTTATAACCATGATCAACATCAACATCAAGCCCAAAACCCCGAAGTTTTAACATTAGGCCAAGAGGAGTAGACTTTTATGACAACATCTAATAAACCCGTAACTTATTCAAGTTCAGGCGGACGTAAAACGTCAACTGCCCGTGTTCATTTAAAAAATACTGGTCAATCGAGAATATTAATTAATGGTTTTGAGCCTTTAAAATATTTAGAACAAGAAATCTTAGTTCAAGATATGTTATTCCCTTTAAAAGTAACTAATACGTTAGAAAACTTTGAAATTAATATCAAAGTTGAAGGTGGTGGAAGAACTGGTCAAGCTGGTGCCGCACGTTTAGCTTTATCTAATGTTTTAGTTAAGGTGTCAGAAGAATATCGAGCATTATTAAGACAATTTGGATTATTAACTCGTGATGCACGTAAAAAAGAACGTAAAAAATATGGTTTAAAAGCAGCCAGAAAAGCACCACAGTTCTCAAAACGTTAATATAGTAAAAAAAGAGTCTCAGACTCTTTTTTTACTACTATTATCTAATATTTTTTTATTATTTTGATAGTATTATTAGAATTTTATATATTATTTTTGTTTATAATTTACTTTTTTTAAATTTGTATTTCTTTAGATCAATTGGAGGTGTTTTTATTATAAACACTATATATGTTTAAAATCAGAATATCAATAATTTGTTTTAAGAATAATGTAAAATTAATTTACAAAAAACTTAATAAAATTAAGGAGAGATTTTAGTTTATGCCAAAAGAAATTAAAGGAAAAAGAAAAGTTATTGTAGGAATGGTTTGTGGGACAGTTTTGGCTGGTGGATTAATCGGGGTATTATAGCAACTTCTGAAATATTAGTTCAAAATGAGGGAGTATATCAAGAAAAATTAAATATTTTTAATTGACCTGAATCTTATGGTGCAATATCAACTTTATTAAATATAAATAATGATTTATATGTCGGAACTAGTAATGGTGTATATAAAATTAAAGATAATGCAATTAATACAAAAGATAAAATAATAACACTAATTAATGTTATTAATGGTTATATTTCTAGTTTAGTTGTTACTAATGATGGCACTATTTATGTAGCAACTTTTGCTAATGGAGTTTTTAGATATTCTCTTGAACAAAATATTTCGACACGAATATCAGAAATAACAGGAAAAGTTTATAGTTTGGTAGTTATGGGCAATAATGTATATGTTGGAACAAGAACTTCTGATTGTTATGGTAAGTTATTTATGATTGAATCTAATAAAAAAGTATCAGAAATTAAAGACTGAATTGAAACATATGGTGAAGTTAGAAGTTTAGCGTTTATTGATAATGATTTGTATATTGGTACTAAAACTGGTACATATACTGGAAATTTATTGATATTTAAGCCTAATGGAATATTAGTGTTAAAAAAATGAAATCAAAATAATGGTGAAGTTTGGAGTTTAATAGTTTTTGGTAATGATTTATATATTGGAAGTAGAAATCAACTATATGAAAGTAGACTATTTAAACTTTCTCTTAAAGGAGAAAAAATAACAGAAACTATTGGTTGAAAAAATAATAAAAATTATAGTGAGATTTGAAGTTTAGCTGTTGTTAATAATGATTTATATGTTGGAAGCAGAGTTCAAGTTGTTGATAATAAATTTAAAGGTGGATTATATAAGTCATCTGATGGTGCTATTACTTTTACTGAAGTATTTGGTTGAAATAAAGATTATGGTGCGGTAGTGAGTTTATTACCTGCAGATAATAATTTATATATTGGAAGCAAAAATTATAATGATAAAACTAATCAAAATTATCAAGGGAAGTTACTTTTTAAAAGAATAAAATAAAATGTCAATATCGAGTTAAAATTTCCCAAAAATATTTGTTAAAAAGATAAGTTATTTTGGAAGATTAAACTGTTTATTTTTTTAATTTTGTATAATTAATTTATACAAAATTAATATAAGTTTTTAACTCATTGCTTTCTTTTAGAACCTGTTTAGAATTTTTTAGAGAATAAGGTAAAATTACTATATATTTTAAAATAAGAGGTATATATGCATAAAAATTATCCAAGTCATGTCACTAAAGAGCAATTTGAGAACATAAGATTAATTTTAGAAAATGTCAAAAAGAAAACAAAACCAAGAAATTTAGATTTATATGAAGTATTTTGTGCAGTTTTATATGTATTAAAAAGTGGTTGTCAATGAAGAATGTTACCAAAAAAATTTTCCAAAATGACAAACTGTATATTATTATTTTCAAATTTGAAGTAAAAATAATGGTAAAGAACCTAGCATATGACAATTAATTTTAAAAAAAATTAGTTAGAAAAGTTCGTATCAATAATCATCGAAAAGAAAAAACCAGTTTTTGTATAATTGATTCACAAAGTGTTAAAAATACAGATACTACTAAAAACAAAGGTTATGATGCTGGTAAAAAGATTTCAGGAATAAAACGTCATATTGCTGTTGATTCTCAAGGTTTACCACATGCAATTTACGTAACTACAGCAGAAAAAACAGATCGTAATAGTGCCATAATAATGATTCAAAATGAAAAGGAAAATCTTTCTACAGTTCAAAAAATAATAGTAGATGCTGGTTATACTGGTGAAAAATTTGCTTCTGCAATCAAAACAATTATAAATGCGAATGTTGAAGTTGTAAAACGTAATGAATTACATTCTTTTGTAGTATTACCAAAAAGATGAGTTGTAGAGCGAAGTTTTGCTTGATTAGAAAAATGTAGAAGATTATGAAAAAGTTGTGAAAGAAAATTAAATACTAGTTTACAAATGGTTGTTCTTTCCTTTATTTCAATTTTATTAAAAAGATTCTAAACAGATTCTAAGGTTTTAATTTTATGAAATCTTAGTTCACTAATTAATCGATTTTGAAGTGTTCCAAATAAGCGTTCAATTCTATCTTTAGCTTGTGGAATTAAAGTTCTAATTATTTCGACACCCAAATCATTACAGCACTTTTGAAATTGAGTATAAGTATCATTTTCTGGGTTTAGTTTACCTGAGTCGATTCTTTTCTTATATTCAAAAACCGTTCTGTTATCAGTATAAAATGTTTTTGGTATGCCATATTTAGTTAAAATTTGATAAAAAACATTATAATAACCATCTAATGTTTCTTGATGATCAAATCATAGTCCAACAATATTTCCTGTAGCATCATCAATTGCAGCATGTAAAAATGTGAAATGGCAACCCTTTTTAGGACTATTTTTTGGTAGACATTTTTTCTTGATATTTAATGGGAGTTAAGTAGTTTAAAGTGCTGTGGATTCTTATATTGTTATATCAATTGATATAATCAAATAATTCTAATTTTAACTGTATTAATGATGTAAATTTTTTGTCATTAATAAATTCAGTCTTGAAAGTTTTAAAAGTTGCTTCAGCAACAGCATTGTCATAAGGACAACCTTTTTTACTTAAAGAGCGGGTAATATTGAATGCTAATAAAAGTTTGTTAATAATTTTATTAGACTTACTGCATAACTAGTTAACTTTTTATTTTTTTGTTATTATTAAAATAAAATTTGAATAGTTAAGGATAAACTTTATGACATATTTTGAATTAAAAGATAAATCTGATCAATATTTTCGTAAAATAGTGGGTATTAATAAACTCGTTTTTAACGAAATTTTAAATATTTTATTAGAACATCAAAAACTCAAAACTACTATTGGTGGAAGGCCATATAAAATGTCAATAGAAGATCGACTAGTAATGAGTTTAAGATATTTATATGAAAATCGTACATATCATAGTATTGGTGCTGAGTATGGTATGGTTGATACTACTGCTTTACGAAATATTCGTTCAATTGAAGATATTTTAATAAAGAATAATAAGTTTAATAATTTAACAAATAAAAATATTTTTTTAAAAAGAAGAATTAAAAAATAAAATTTTGATAATTGATGTAACAGAGGTAGAAACAGAACGACCAAAATATAACCAAAAAGATTGATTTTCTGGTAAAAAATGAATGCATACTGTTAAGTTTCAAACCGTAATTAATGCAAATACTAATGAAATTTTAAATATTTTTTCTGATATTGGTAAAAATCATGATTTTAAAACTTTTAAGAATTCAAAGTTAAAGTTTTTACCAGAAACTATAATTCTTGCAGATAAAGGTTATCAAGGTTTACAAAAAATTCATGCTAATACATTTTTACCCATTAAAATTAGCAAAAATAATCCTAAAACAAATAAAACCAAAATCTTTAATAAGATTATTAATAAAACTCGTAGAAAAATTGAACATGTTTTTGCATTTTTAAAATGTTTTAAGATTATTGGTTATAAATTTAGAAAAGCCAGAAAACGAATATTTTTAAGATTTAATTTAATTGCAGGATTTTATAATTTATCATTAAAACTTAAAAACGTTATGCAGTAAGTCTATTATTAAATTCGTTACCTCGATCGCTATGAAATATTTGCATATCTTTTAAACAGCGATTTGATTGCATAAATGCTTGATATACCAATGATGCATCTTTTTTAGTACCTACACTATGTCCAACAATTTCGCGGTTAAATAGGTCTATTAATAAGCAAATATAGTTTCATTTACCATTAACTTCAACATAACTAAGATCACTGACAATCACCTCATTTTTAATTCTATTATTAAAGTTTCTATTAACAATATTAGTGATTTGTTCATTATTTACTTTATTACGATGATTTTTAAATGATAATTTAGTGTATTTTGACATTAAATTATGTTTATCCATAATTTTTTTAATTTTTCTTCTTGATAAATAAATTTCTTGTTTTTCTAGTATGACTTTTAATCTTCTTGTTCCATAAACACATTTGTTTTCTTTAAAAGCACTAATAACAGCTTGATCATAAATATTATTTTTGATTTTATCTTCTTTTTTCTTTAAATTAAAATAATATGTTGATTTAGAAATTTTTAAAAAACGACACATTGGGCGAATCTTATATTTTCATTTATTATTTGCAATAATCTCTACTTTCTGCCTATTATTAGTGCTGCTTGCTTTAAAATATCATTTTCCATTCGTAATTGTTTTAATTCTTTATTCATTAGACTTACTGCATAACGTTTTTAAGTTTTAATGATAAATTATAAAATCCTGCAATTAAATTAAATCTTAAAAATATTCGTTTTCTGGCTTTTCTAAATTTATAACCAATAATCTTAAAACATTTTAAAAATGCAAAAACATGTTCAATTTTTCTACGAGTTTTATTAATAATCTTATTAAAGATTTTGGTTTTATTTGTTTTAGGATTATTTTTGCTAATTTTAATGGGTAAAAATGTATTAGCATGAATTTTTTGTAAACCTTGATAACCTTTATCTGCAAGAATTATAGTTTCTGGTAAAAACTTTAACTTTGAATTCTTAAAAGTTTTAAAATCATGATTTTTACCAATATCAGAAAAAATATTTAAAATTTCATTAGTATTTGCATTAATTACGGTTTGAAACTTAACAGTATGCATTCATTTTTTACCAGAAAATCAATCTTTTTGGTTATATTTTGGTCGTTCTGTTTCTACCTCTGTTACATCAATTATCAAAATTTTATTTTTTAATTCTTCTTTTTAAAAAAATATTTTTATTTGTTAAATTATTAAACTTATTATTCTTTATTAAAATATCTTCAATTGAACGAATATTTCGTAAAGCAGTAGTATCAACCATACCATACTCAGCACCAATACTATGATATGTACGATTTTCATATAAATATCTTAAACTCATTACTAGTCGATCTTCTATTGACATTTTATATGGCCTTCCACCAATAGTAGTTTTGAGTTTTTGATGTTCTAATAAAATATTTAAAATTTCGTTAAAAACGAGTTTATTAATACCCACTATTTTACGAAAATATTGATCAGATTTATCTTTTAATTCAAAATATGTCATAAAGTTTATCCTTAACTATTCAAATTTTATTTTAATAATAACAAAAAAATAAAAAGTTAACTAGTTATGCAGTAAGTCTATTTGAATTAATTGTTTTTCTAAATCAGAAAGATTATCTTTAGTTTTAAAACTTTCCGAATTAGTAAATTGCTTAATTCATTTATATGCAACTGCTCTTGTAACATTGTACTCTTTAACAAGACAAGATACTGATTTGCCACTTTGATATAAAGCTACTATTTGTTTTTTAAATTCATCTGTATATGAAGTAATATTGGCCATAATTATATTTCCTTTCTTTTAACAAATATTGTTATTTGTCTACATAATTAGTGTCCAATAAATTGTAGCCGATCCAATGCTTTTGGTTTATCATAATCAAATCAATGATGATTACTTGTGTCCATTTGAATTAATTCACCAAAATTTGTTGTACGATTTCTAGTTGGATGTAACTTATTTTTCTTATTTTTATGTCTTTTTGGTGAAGTATTTTTTTCTTTAATTAATATAGTATAAACTGTACTATATGCAATTTTAATGGTTTTTTCATTAGACTTACTGCATAACGTTTTTAAGTTTTAATGATAAATTATAAAATCCTCAATTAAATTAAATCTTAAAAATATTCGTTTTCTGGCTTTTCTAAATTTATAACCAATAATCTTAAAACATTTTAAAAATGCAAAAACATGTTCAATTTTTCTACGAGTTTTATTAATAATCTTATTAAAGATTTTGGTTTTATTTGTTTTAGGATTATTTTTGCTAATTTTAATGGGTAAAAATGTATTAGCATGAATTTTTTGTAAACCTTGATAACCTTTATCTGCAAGAATTATAGTTTCTGGTAAAAACTTTAACTTTGAATTCTTAAAAGTTTTAAAATCATGATTTTTACCAATATCAGAAAAAATATTTAAAATTTCATTAGTATTTGCATTAATTACGGTTTGAAACTTAACAGTATGCATTCATTTTTTACCAGAAAATCAATCTTTTTGGTTATATTTTGGTCGTTCTGTTTCTACCTCTGTTACATCAATTATCAAAATTTTATTTTTTAATTCTTCTTTTTAAAAAAATATTTTTATTTGTTAAATTATTAAACTTATTATTCTTTATTAAAATATCTTCAATTGAACGAATATTTCGTAAAGCAGTAGTATCAACCATACCATACTCAGCACCAATACTATGATATGTACGATTTTCATATAAATATCTTAAACTCATTACTAGTCGATCTTCTATTGACATTTTATATGGCCTTCCACCAATAGTAGTTTTGAGTTTTTGATGTTCTAATAAAATATTTAAAATTTCGTTAAAAACGAGTTTATTAATACCCACTATTTTACGAAAATATTGATCAGATTTATCTTTTAAAATATGTCATAAAGTTTATCCTTAACTATTCAAATTTTATTTTAATAATAACAAAAAAATAAAAAGTTAACTAGTTATGCAGTAAGTCTATTAATTAATTTTTCATGAAAATGTTGAAAATTAAAATTATAATATTTTGTTTTATATAAGTTTATAATTTTATTTTTAATTTCAATTTTTATTGCCTTATTAGAAATTTTATTTCGAGATTTATGAATAAAACCCACTTTACCTTCTTTATTAAAAATTTGAATCAATTGGTTAATTCTTTTAATAGTTAGGTTAAGTTTATTTTTGGCTTGATGTTTAGATAATTTATTAATAATAATATTATTTATAAATTTGTACTTATATTTTTCTTTCATAGTCATGCTTCTTTCCATATTTATCACCAAGTATATTTAACTTCACTTTTGGGAAATTATTACTCGATAACTAATAGGAAATTATCATTAAATAATGACAAAGAATAAAATAAAATTGTTAAAAAAATAAAAAACATTATAATAAAAATATTATAATGTTTAGAGAATATTTAGTTAAAACAAAAATTAGCAAAATTAAGTTTCATTTTTAAAATATTAATAAAAATTAATGAACATAGTAATTATTAATTATTTCACAATTTTGGATTGCATCTCAAAAATTTTTATTTTTATCTTTTATTTTAAAAATAAAAATAACTACTATGAATAGAAATACTGTATATAATAAGATTGGAACGATAATTATACAAAAGATAACTCCAATTTGTAATTGAATTCAACAATAGTAATTATCAGGAAAATGACTTAAGTTACAGAAAGAACTTGCTGAAGTGCTAATAGTATAACTTAAACCAAGATGTTTTAACATTGTATATCCAACTTTAAAATTTGAATAACATTGTTCATTATTATCGAATTTAAAATAAAAGTTACTAAATCAAATTAAGTATAAACCAGTAATTGTAATTAAAACCGTGATTGCAAATAATATTATAGTTGTTAACTGTAATATTTTCTATTTTTTCATTTTGATACCTCTTTAAATATAAAAAAACATTTTTATATTATAAAATTAATAAGTTAAAAACTATATTATTTTATGTAAAAATGATAACAAATTTATAGTGTTTTTACAATTATTGATTGTATAAGCAAAATTTTAATTAATAGTTTATTTAATTATATAAATGAATAATATTTAGAAAATATTTAAATATTTTCTAAATATTATTTTGATTTATTAATTTGATTCAACATTCTACTTGCATCTAAATTAAATGGTATTACAATAATTTCATAATGAATAATTTCGCGATTAGGATATCCAAATTTTGTAACTATTTCTTTAAAACTTAGATGAAATAGTGTTGCTAATTCTAATGTTTCAAATGCTTTATATTTTATATCATCACTTTGATTTGTTTTATATTTTAATAAATAAATTTCTTTGAGTTTTATTTTCATTTCATTTTTATTGCCATTCATTTTTTTACCTCTCAAACTTATATAATTTAACAAGTAAATTATATATAAATTATATCATTTTACTTAATTCATATTTAGTATTTTTTTATTAAAAATTATTAATAAATATATACTAAAAAATATGATTATGAAAGTGTAGGTGATTTTGCAATAATGTCATCATTAATTTGCTCTATATTCTCATTCTCATTTATATCTTTTATATCATCATCATTTAGTGTTGCTTCTTTTCCTAGATTTTGATTTCATTTTTCAATTTTTAAGATATGTATTTTAATCTTTGTCATTCTCAATCCCCTCTTAATAAAAAACCTTGTATGAATAAATTATACAAAAAATTTTTTTTACTTTTAAAAATATAAATTTTATTATAAGAATATTAAATAAAAATTAAATAAAATATTGTTATTATATATTGCAATCGTGATTGAACAAATATATAATATCTCTGTTGCTCTTTTTGGGACTATAGCTCAGCTGGTTAGAGCGCACGCTTGATAAGCGTGAGGTCGATGGTTCAAGTCCATTTAGTCCCACCATTATATGTGAAATTATGAAATAAACAGTTTTGTTTATTTTTTTTATTTAAATCAAATTAAAAATTATAATAAAGATGTAAATCAATTGATTTATTAAGAATATAAAAAGTTATATTAAAAATCTATGATTGATCAGATATTTTAATTAGTCATAGGTTTTTATTGATTGTTATTCTTTTTTAGTACTTTTTATATTTTTAATTTTTTTATTTTTGAATTATAAATTAATATATAATATATCAGTATTAAGTATATTAACCATATAGTAATTATTATACGCTTTTCTCCCTTTATGTACTATTTTTTAATTTTATCACATAAATGCTGAGAAAAGCGATAAAAAATTAATTAAGGAATTAGAAATTAGTAAAATAAGATCAGAAATACAAAAAGAAAGATTAGAAGCAAAAAATTTAATTAAGCAAGAAGAACTTGAACAATTAAAGTTAGAAATAAATGAAAAAGAATTAATTATTTTAACTAAGCAAATAGAAGATAAAAACATAGAATAGACTTACTGCATAACTAGTTAACTTTTTATTTTTTTGTTATTATTAAAATAAAATTTGAATAGTTAAGGATAAACTTTATGACATATTTTGAATTAAAAGATAAATCTGATCAATATTTTCGTAAAATAGTGGGTATTAATAAACTCGTTTTTAACGAAATTTTAAATATTTTATTAGAACATCAAAAACTCAAAACTACTATTGGTGGAAGGCCATATAAAATGTCAATAGAAGATCGACTAGTAATGAGTTTAAGATATTTATATGAAAATCGTACATATCATAGTATTGGTGCTGAGTATGGTATGGTTGATACTACTGCTTTACGAAATATTCGTTCAATTGAAGATATTTTAATAAAGAATAATAAGTTTAATAATTTAACAAATAAAAATATTTTTTTAAAAAGAAGAATTAAAAAATAAAATTTTGATAATTGATGTAACAGAGGTAGAAACAGAACGACCAAAATATAACCAAAAAGATTGATTTTCTGGTAAAAAATGAATGCATACTGTTAAGTTTCAAACCGTAATTAATGCAAATACTAATGAAATTTTAAATATTTTTTCTGATATTGGTAAAAATCATGATTTTAAAACTTTTAAGAATTCAAAGTTAAAGTTTTTACCAGAAACTATAATTCTTGCAGATAAAGGTTATCAAGGTTTACAAAAAATTCATGCTAATACATTTTTACCCATTAAAATTAGCAAAAATAATCCTAAAACAAATAAAACCAAAATCTTTAATAAGATTATTAATAAAACTCGTAGAAAAATTGAACATGTTTTTGCATTTTTAAAATGTTTTAAGATTATTGGTTATAAATTTAGAAAAGCCAGAAAACGAATATTTTTAAGATTTAATTTAATTGCAGGATTTTATAATTTATCATTAAAACTTAAAAACGTTATGCAGTAAGTCTAATTAGAAAAAAGGAAGATAGAAGCAGAAAATTTAATTAGGCAAAAAGAAATTGAACAATTAAGTCTAGAAAGAAGTAGGGTACAACAAGATATTTTAACTAAGCAGTTAGAACTTGCAAAATTAAAAATGACTACCACGTTAGAAACAGATAAAACATTATTACAATCTCAATTAAATATTGAATTAAAAGCAGAAAGTTTATTTGATATTTTAGAAAAAAATAGATTAGCAAAAAAAGAGAGTAGAAGGAATTTTTTTGAAGATGAATCATTAGATGAAAGATTAAATATTGAAAAAATTAATAAATCAGAATCACAAAATCAACAATCTTTAACAAAAGATTATCCCAAAGAACATTGTAAATTTAAAGTTTATTAAAAATATTATGATACATTTTATTAAATTAAATCTAAATTTTAATTTTCAAGAAGTATTTTTATAAACGTTATATTTTCATTTATATTTCATAATTGTCGTTAAACATGTTAATCATCATTTATGATAGAATTTAATATATGAGATTTTAATGAGATTTTAGAGTTGTGAGGTTTTAGTATGGAAGTGTCAGCAGAGAATTATAGAAAGATTAATTCTCATAATCGTTGAGGAATTAATGTTAGTTCGGGGTTAATGGCAATAACTTTGATTATAAGTTGAGTATTATGACTTATACTTTATCGTACTAATATTAATGAGATTTTAACACTTTTAACTGAAGTAATTAATAGTAAAGGCATTAAATTTACTCTTACTTTTCAGATTTTAACAATTTTTACTTTAATTTTTTCGGTTATTACTTTAGTGTTTATTACAATTCCATTTATTTTTTTAAATGAATATGGAGTAATAACTTTAATATGAGCATTAATAGTAGTAGTAATTTCGCTTGTCTTACTTATTGGTTCAGGATTATTAATAAGTTATGGCTATAAAAAAATTTATAGTTATGTTATGGACAAAAAAATTATTAATGTTTTATTTTTTATTTTACCTTGAGGTTTTGCATTAATTTGTAGTTTTTTTTTAGTACTTTTTTCTTTATGATTAATAATGGCTAATCTAAGAAATAAATGAAAAAAAGCATCATTGACAAATAATAATGCTTTATCAGTAACAGAAATACCTGCAAGTGTTGAACAAAATTCTCTTTTTGGTGAACAAACTATTGGGCCAATCATTTACAGATCGATTTTTAATGAACACGATAAATCAACACAAGGTATAAATATAGTTATTAATAATACTGGTGGAGGTGCACTTCCACAATCAAAATTACTTGATAATCAAGTAACTAGTAATCCAAATCCTGTTCAAACTAATAACAATAGTAATGTTGTTAATAGTGAAGTAACTTGAACATCACAACAAATTGAAGAAGTATGAAATAAAGGAGAAATTATTGATGATTATAATCCACAGTTATATCGAAAAGACTATGCAGGTGCGCTAATGTTTAGAAACAACTTTATTAGTAATGTTAAACTTAATGATAATCCTAAAAGTTATAATTGAACTATTATACATCAACGACCTTTATTTCATGGAGGTACTTCTGATATTAGTAATTTACAACCAATAAATAATACTAATGCTATTACTAAAGGTAATAATTATCCACGTTGAAAAACAACTATTACTTTTAATGGAAAACAAAATTTTTTAAAACAAAAATCATGAAAAGATAAAAAATAGAGTATTAATCATTAATTTAATTGAAGATGATATTAAGCATATTATAAATATAATTGGTATTTTGCTTAGTTGTTAATAATTTAAATTTAATTACACTATTATCTTTTAAAATTTATTTGTTTATGGGAAAATGTATATAATAATTAAAAGATAGGAGCAATTAATCATGCAAGTTATTGTCCATGGAAAAAATATTAATATTACTTATGAAATTAAAAATGCTGTTGATAAAAATTTTAATTATTTACAAGAAAAGTATTCTAAATATATTAAAAAAGATATGATTGCTAAAGTTGGTATTGAAAGAAATAGTAATCATACATATAATATTTCCGTTCATATTCAGTTATTAAATAATAATTTTTTACAGTGTTTAATAGAAAATCACGATCTTTATGTTGGCATTAATAAAACATTAGTTCCGTTAGAAAAACAATTAAGTCGTTTAAAAACAGTTGCTGATAAAACTGGTGTTGAAAGCGTTGGTCAATTTATAACTAAAGAAATTCTTGATGATAATAGTGAAGTTATTATTGACGTAACAGAAAATAAAGATTAAAGAAAACATTTATGAAAGTATACAATTATTAGCATTAGTTTTTTTATTCAAAGTTGATGGGCATCAGTCACTTAAGTTTACCAATTAATATTTTCAATCTGTAATATAATTAAAAATAATTAATACAGAAGGAGAAATTATGAATTATAAAGTTTATTCAAAAGAAACAAAATTAGCCGTTGTTAATGAGTATTTAGTTGATAAAAAACTAAAAATACATGAAATTCAAGTCAAATATAAATTATCAACTCCAGTATTAATTTATAATTGGGTTAACCAATATCAAATTAAAGGTGAAAATGCATTCACCAAAATTTCTAAATCCCAAACTTCTCACAGGATCGATAAGAAAGATATTGAAATTAAACTATTAAACAAAGAAATTGATAAACTTAGAAAACAAGCTTTAAAAGATGAGGTTGAAAAAGAACTTTTAAAGGAGCAATTAGCCTGTGAAAAGAAATTAACAAGGGGAAAAAATAGTAAATTATTAAAATATAAGTGTTTTTTAATAGTAGAAAAATATAAGTAAAAAGGTCATCAATTAAATAAAATTATTGTTTACATAGCTATTAGCAAAACAGCATACTATTTATGAGTAAAAAAAGGTAAAAAGCAATATCAATCAAAAATTAATGATAATTTGATACAAGCAATAAACAAAATAGTTCTCATTAAAAATGAAAAAAAGTACATTAATATCACTAGTTTTGAAAAAGTAAGATTAGAGTTAAAAATAAAAAATAAAGGTTTTAAATGCAGTAAAACAAGCATAAAACAAATATTAAAAGATAATAATATTAAATTATTATTAGAACCTAAATCAACAAATAGAGTAGTAGAAAATAGTGATTTAAAAAATAATAAAGATTTATTAAAACGTAATTTTTCAAGTAATAACTTTCTTGAAAAAGTTGGTATGGATGGCACATGATTTAAAAATATAATTATTGGTGATAAAAAAACAAAATTATTAGTTGTTTTTGCTACTGATATGTACAGTAATTCAATTGTTGGCTGAAAAATAAACAAAAGTGAAAATGCCAAAACTGTGTTAAATGTGGTTAATCAAATAGAATTAGCGAGTGCTAAACAATGTAATTTTATGACTATTCAATCATATTTAGGTTCTGCTAATACAAGCGAAATTGTTAGTAAAGTTTTTAATACAAGTACTAATCTAATTCATTCAAAAAGTCTATCAGGTTTTAAAGGTAATCAAGTTAGTGAATGTTTAAATCGTTGAATTAAAAGAGATTTTAAAATGATGTTTGGTAGCACTTTTGAAAGTATGGAAAGTTTTAATAAAAATATTAGAAAAATTTGTTAGATATTGAAACAATGATAGAATAGTTATTAGATTGAAAATGCCTCCAAATCAATTTGTACAGATTTGAAGACAAGAAAGTAAACTTATCTAACCAATGCCTATATTATATTAGGTATAATATAAGACACTATAAAAATTGTAAGAGATTTTATTTTGTATAAATTTAATTTATTATTAATATAATAGGGGTGATTATGTGGAGAAAGATAAAGATATTATGAACATTATTAAAAAAGCATTATCAGAAAGTATTTTATCTGTACCAGGTGTTGCCAATATTTATGAAGAAGATAATAATTATGGAATTAAAGTTAACAAAGCTGATTTAGGTTGAATTATTGATATTAATATAGTTTGTTTTTTTAATAATAATATTTGAAATATTATGAATCAAGCTCAGAAAAATTTAAAATATATTGTTGAAAAGATTATTAAACATCAAGACTATATAGTACTTAACATTTTTGTTCATGATTTAATTGAAGAATAAAAGAAAATATAAGGTGAAATTAAATGAAAAAAATTGATATTAAAACCTTAAAAGTTATGCTTATTAGCGGTGCTAATAATCTTTATAATCATCATTTTGAAGTTGATAAATTAAATGTTTTCCCAGTACCTGATGGTGATACTGGAACAAATATGAATTTAACAATGATGAATGCTATAAAAGAATTAAATGGCAAAGAATATGATAGTTTAAAAACATTTGCTACTACTTTTTCTCGAGGTTTAATGATGGGTGCACGTGGTAATTCTGGAGTTATTTTATCTCAAATTTTTCGTGGTTTTTTTCAAACTATAAAAACAAAAGATTTAAAAAATGATTTCATTAGTAATGAGGATTTATTAAAATCTTGAAAAAGTGCTCAAGATTATGCATATCGTGCAGTTATGAAACCAGTAGAAGGTACTATTCTTACTATTATTAAAGATGGTGCTAATTATATTAATGAATTAGAAATAACAGGCAAAGACTCGCTTTATATTTTTGAAAAATTACTAGAAGGAATGAATAAATCATTAAAGAGAACACCTGATTTATTACCAATTTTAAAAAAAGTAGGAGTTGTTGATTCGGGTGGTGCTGGTTTAGTTTATATTATTGAAGGTATGGTCTATGGTTTAAAACATGGTAAAGCTATTTCACCAAAGAAAAAATTAGAACAACAAGATACAGCAAAGTTAGAAATGGTTTTAAATCAAGAAAACTTTGGTTATTGTTCAGAAGTTATTGTAAAATTAAATAAAGTTAGTAAGTTAGATTTTAATTTAAGTAAAACACGAACTGATTTAGAAACAATGGATGGTCAATCAATAGTTTTAGTAGATGATGAAGATTTAATTAAAGTTCATGTTCATACTTTAAAACCGGGTCAAATTTTAAATTATTTTCAGAAATTTGGTGAAATTTTAAAAGTAAAAATTGAAAATATGACCGAACAGGCAAAAGCACATACACAAACTATTAAACCAATTCGTAAATTAAATAATAAATTTGCTTTAATTGCTGCTGTTCCTGGTAGAGGAATTGAAACCTTTTTTAGAGATGAATTAAAGGTTAACAATATTATTATGTATTCAAAAAGAATTAATCCATCAACAGATGATTTTTTAAAGGCAATTGAAATTGTTGATGCAAAAAATGTTTTTATTTTGTCAAATGATAGTAATTTATTTTTAGCGGCAGAACAAGCAAGAAAATTAGAAAAAAAATCAAAAGTTTTTGTATTACCTGCTAAAAATATTGCTCAAGGTATGCGTGCTGCTTTAAATTTCAATCCTGAATTAAGTGCAAAAGAAAATAATAAAAATATGTGAAGTGAAATTAAATATGCTGCTTTTGGTTATATAACAGTTGCTGATCGTGATGTTGAAATAGATGGTATTAAAATTGGAAAAAAACACTTTTTTTCTGCTGTTAGTTTTCGTAATAAAGATGGTAAAGAAAAAATTATTGCTTCAAATGAGAATTTATTTAATGTAATTAAAGTATTATTTACTAAATTAATTTGAGATGGTGCAGAAATAATTACTATTTTTAAAGGTAAAGGTTATTCAAAAGATCAAATTAATTTTATGAAAAAAATTTTAGATGAAGATTATGATATTGAATATGAAATTGTTGATGGTGAACAGGAAGTTTATAACTTTCTTTTCGTGGTTGAATAATACTATGTTATAATATTGTAGACTCTATTCAAATAGTTAGAAAGGAGAAGATTATGACTAATTTATTATTATCCTCAGTTAACCCAAATGATCCAAAGACTTGATCAACTAGTTTAATTGTTTTAGCAAGTTTAGTAGCTATTGTTGGTGTAATTTTGTTTGTTGTTACTATGATTTGATTTTTTACTTGAATTAAGTATTCTTGATTTCATCGTGAAAATAGTGCTAATTTAACTGGTGGCGAGTTATCTCAAAAATATTTAAAAAAATACGGTATTAATGCAAAAAGAATAAAATTTAAGGGATTTGGTAATGTTAATAGTATTACTGTTGAACCCAGATTTTTTTATTTAAGACCATATTTATTTAATAATGGTAATTTTACTTTAAGATTATTACCATGAACTTATCACCGTCGTTCTATTTATACTTTAGCAATGGCAATGGAAAGTACTTGAGCAGTAAGTAGTTCAAATAGTAGTCGTTTTAATACTTTTTGATGAGATTTTTCTCGTAAAATAACATTATTTTTTGTTTTAATTCCTTTTGCACTTGCTATTCTATTTGCTCTTTCACCTGCTAATTCTTGAATTACTTTATCAGTAGCGAGCGCCAATATACTCTCAATTGTTTTATCAATTATAGGTAGTATTTTATTGATTTTTTTTTCATCAATGCAAATGATTTTTTATGCTAAATCAAGAAAAGAAATTTGTCAAAATCTTGTTGGTGTTTTAAATGAAAAAGAAATACGTGCTATTAGTTGAATTTTCCAAATTAAGTTTATTTATTACTTGATTCGTATGATTTATGAAATATTACAACTTATTTTACGTATTGTGATGTACACACAGCAAAATGAGAAATAATAAAAATTTGTATCTAAATTATAGGTACAAATTTTAAATTTAAAATTATATTAAGTTTTATTGATAAAACATTATTTTCAAAACTTTTATAAAATATTCTATTTTAGTAAGTTTTAAAGTTTTGTTTTTTTAATTTTACATTTAATTACTAAACTAATATTTTTCATTTTCATTTATTATTGTATATTTAAAATTTAAAACTATCAAAATAAAATTTTAAATATACAATAAAATACACTTATTAATTTAATATATATATTTTAATTAGTAATTTTTTGTATATTTATTGCAAAAATATAAAAAAAGGTTTTAAATGTTAACTATGAGAGAGAAAAAAAGAATATTTTAAGTTAAGGAGAATACTGAATGCAAAGTAAGTCTGCTGTTAATATATATTCAGAAATTAATAAATTAAAAATAGTTTTATTACTTGCTAAAATTTTTATCAGAAATGGTATTGGAGTATTTTATATTAAAAAGTTTGTTGCAATGGGTATTATCCAAGATAAAAAAATGTTTTTACTTAATCAATCAAATTTTGAAAAAATGGAATTCTAAAAAAGAATATATTATTTCACTAGAAAATATTTAAAGCAACTTTCAGTTCAACAATTTATTAACAAAATAATTACTGGTGTTAATAAATTTTAGTTAAAAATTAAATATAATAATACATATCCATGTTTATGAAATTACTAATTCTGAATTGTCGTGTGGTCAGAGTGTTGTCCACATTGTATATCAATGTTAAATTAAATAAAGATATTAGGATCTGAAAGGAAGAAAACATATCGTGGCTATTAATTTAAAAGGCAGAAATTTTATTTGTTTATTAGACTTTACTCCAGAAGAAATTTATTACTTATTAGAATTAGCTGCTACTTTAAAAATTGCAAAACAAAAAGGAATAGAAAAGCAGCCATTAAAAGGTTATAGTGTTGCTTTATTATATCGAAAAGATTCATTACGAACAAGAAGCGCATTTGAAGTTGCTGCTTGTGATTTAGGAATGCATTCAACATATTTTGATCCAACTAGTAGTAAATTAGGAATTAAAGAATCAATTATTGATACTGCTAAATTTCTTGGTAGAATTTATAATGGTATTCAATTTCGTGGATATAAACAAACTGATGTTGAAGAATTAGCTGAAAATGCCGGTGTTCCAATATGAAATAGCTTAACTGACTTATATCATCCAACGCAAATGCTAGCTGATATCATGACAATTCAAGAGTGTAAAAAAAATAAAAATGTTAAAGGTATTAAATTTGTTTATTTTGGAGATGCTCGTTTTAATATGGCTAATAGTTATATGATTATTAGTGCAAAATTAGGAATGAATTTAGTAATCTGTACTAATAAAAATTTATGACCATATCCTCAACTATTAAAACAATGTCAAGAAATTGCTCAAGAAACTGGTGGTTCTATTATTTTAACAGAAGATTATAAAACAGCAAGTAAAGATGCTGACGTAGTTGCTACTGATGTTTGATCATCTGTATGTGAAGATAAAGTTTTATTAAAACAACGAATTAAAGAATTAATGCCATATCAAGTTAATAATGAAAAAATGAAAATTGCAAAATCAGATGTTATATTTTTACACTCTTTACCAAGTTTTCATGATGGTAATACACAAATTACTCAAGATATTGTTAAGCAATATGGTGGAACAGGTGAATTAGAAGTTACTGATGAAGTATTTCAATCTTCTGCATCAAAGGTATTTCAACAGTCAGAAAATTGTTTACATACTATTAAGGCTGTAATGTTAGCAACTTTGAAAGGATAATAGACTTACTGCATAACGTTTTTAAGTTTTAATGATAAATTATAAAATCCTGCAATTAAATTAAATCTTAAAAATATTCGTTTTCTGGCTTTTCTAAATTTATAACCAATAATCTTAAAACATTTTAAAAATGCAAAAACATGTTCAATTTTTCTACGAGTTTTATTAATAATCTTATTAAAGATTTTGGTTTTATTTGTTTTAGGATTATTTTTGCTAATTTTAATGGGTAAAAATGTATTAGCATGAATTTTTTGTAAACCTTGATAACCTTTATCTGCAAGAATTATAGTTTCTGGTAAAAACTTTAACTTTGAATTCTTAAAAGTTTTAAAATCATGATTTTTACCAATATCAGAAAAAATATTTAAAATTTCATTAGTATTTGCATTAATTACGGTTTGAAACTTAACAGTATGCATTCATTTTTTACCAGAAAATCAATCTTTTTGGTTATATTTTGGTCGTTCTGTTTCTACCTCTGTTACATCAATTATCAAAATTTTATTTTTTAATTCTTCTTTTTAAAAAAATATTTTTATTTGTTAAATTATTAAACTTATTATTCTTTATTAAAATATCTTCAATTGAACGAATATTTCGTAAAGCAGTAGTATCAACCATACCATACTCAGCACCAATACTATGATATGTACGATTTTCATATAAATATCTTAAACTCATTACTAGTCGATCTTCTATTGACATTTTATATGGCCTTCCACCAATAGTAGTTTTGAGTTTTTGATGTTCTAATAAAATATTTAAAATTTCGTTAAAAACGAGTTTATTAATACCCACTATTTTACGAAAATATTGATCAGATTTATCTTTTAATTCAAAATATGTCATAAAGTTTATCCTTAACTATTCAAATTTTATTTTAATAATAACAAAAAAATAAAAAGTTAACTAGTTATGCAGTAAGTCTAATATAGGAGATTATATTAAAAATGAAAAGAATTTTTAATTATCTTATTTAATAAACTTATTTGTATTAATTAGTTTTTTTACTTTTTATTTTAGAATATTAAATACTATTAATTGATTATTTAATAAAATATTAATGTTAGTTTTATGTTAAGATATTAATAATTAATTTCGGAATTTTACGTTTATTGGCAATAACTTATATACATTATTATTTCTGAAAACTATAATTAGATATTAGTAAAATAAAATCTAATTAAAGGTGATTGAAAATGAATATTTTAGACATAATAAATAAATTTCCAAACCAAGAATCTTGTATAAAATTTTTAGAAGAAATAAGATGAAATAACAAACCAAAATGTCTTTTTTGTTTTAGTGAAAAAGTTAACTCTGTTTTAAAAGAGTCGCGTTATAAATGCAAAAAATGTCATAAGTCTTTTAGTGTAACTGCTCAAACTATTTTTCATCATACACGTGTACCACTTCAAAAGTGATTTATTTTAATAGTGTTAATGGCTAATGCTAAAAAAAGTTTATCATCATCTCAAGCTTCAAGAGACTTAAATTTACGTTTAGCAACTGTATGAAAAATGATGCATAAAATTAGAAAGGCAATGGCTAATGATGAGATTAAATTATTAGCAAAAATATTAGAGATGGATGAAACATATGTGGGTGGAAAACCGCGTAAATATAATGATGTTGATAATAAAAATAACTCATTACGTGGTAGAGGAACTAGTAAAGAGTGTGTTGTTGGCATTATTGAACGAAATGGTAATGTTAAATTATTTCATGCAAAAAATAAAAGTATTAAATCTGAAAATTTAATGAAAATAGTTAAAGAAAATGTTGATATTAACAATTCTATTCTTTTTACTGATGAATATCGTGGATATTATAAAATGAATAAAATTTTACCACATGAACAAGTTAATCACAAAAAATATTTTTCTTATAATGGTATTCATACAAATACAATAGAAAGTTTTTGAGCAATATTAAAAAGAGGTTTTATCGGCCAATTTCATTGAGTTTCAAAAAAATGACTCCAATCTTATTTAAATGAATTTTGTTTTAAATATAATAACCGTAAAGAAAAAATCACATTTAAAAATATCATAATTAAATTATTTATTAAGAATTAAGTGTTAACCAATAAGCGTAAAATTCCGTAAAATTTTACCACATGAACAAGTTAATCACAAAAAATATTTTTCTTATAATGGTATTCATACAAATACAATAGAAAGTTTTTGAGCAATATTAAAAAGAGGTTTTATCGGCCAATTTCATTGAGTTTCAAAAAAATGACTCCAATCTTATTTAAATGAATTTTGTTTTAAATATAATAACCGTAAAGAAAAAATCACATTTAAAAATATCATAATTAAATTATTTATTAAGAATTAAGTGTTAACCAATAAGCGTAAAATTCCGATTAATTTTATTAACTCAAATTAGGAAAATAGGAGCAAATTATGATAAGACAAGAAGGAATATCAGAAGATAGTAGACAACAATTAATATATAATCATCAAGGATTAAATATATGAAAAAAAGTGGGCATTATTGGTAGTGTTTTTTTTGTTTAGTACAATATAGCAGGCATTGGTATAACATATTTATGTAATGAAAAAATTGTTAAAGCACTTGGTAATAATGAAAATTTATTTTCATTACCAATTCGAATGCTAATGGGTGCTGTTACTAGTTCATTATTAGTATTATTTATTATGGGGCCATTTGTATATAAAAAAATATTTCCTGAATGATATGAAAAGAGAGCAGAAGCAATGTATATAAATAAAACTATTAGTGAAATTGAAAATTTAAGAAATGATTTTGTAAATATAAATAATAACTGAAATGAAAATAGTACAGTTAGCTTAATGGAAATATTAACAAAATTGAACAATAAAAAAGAAGAATTACAAAATAAAGAAAAACCATTAATGTTTCAATGATAATTAGAGAGAATGGTAGATAACTTAATTATTGATGTTAATAATCAATTAATTAGATTTGATCTATTTCAATTAGAGTAATTAATGATATGTTGGATAATTGAGATAATAATTCAGAATTAAATGATAGTAGTCAATCTTTAATTTGTTATTAAAAATGCTATTCTTTTTTTAATTTAAAAGAATAGCATTAGTTAATTTATTTAAAAGTTTTCGGAATTTTACGCTTATTGGTTAACACTTAATTCTTAATAAATAATTTAATTATGATATTTTTAAATGTGATTTTTTCTTTACGGTTATTATATTTAAAACAAAATTCATTTAAATAAGATTGGAGTCATTTTTTTGAAACTCAATGAAATTGGCCGATAAAACCTCTTTTTAATATTGCTCAAAAACTTTCTATTGTATTTGTATGAATACCATTATAAGAAAAATATTTTTTGTGATTAACTTGTTTATGTGGTAAAATTTTATTCATTTTATAATATCCACGATATTCATCAGTAAAAAGAATAGAATTGTTAATATCAACATTTTCTTTAACTATTTTCATTAAATCTTCAGATTTAATACTTTTATTTTTTGCATGAAATAATTTAACATTACCATTTCGTTCAATAATGCCAACAACACACTCTTTACTAGTTTCTCTACCACGTAATGAGTTATTTTTATCGGAATTTTACGTTTATTGGCAATAACTTATATACATTATTATTTCTAAAAACTTTAATTAGATATTAGTAAAATAAAATCTAATTAAAGGTGATTGAAAATGAATATTTTAGACATAATAAATAAATTTCCAAACCAAGAATCTTGTATAAAATTTTTAGAAGAAATAAGATGAAATAACAAACCAAAATGTCTTTTTTGTTTTAGTGAAAAAGTTAACTCTGTTTTAAAAGAGTCACGTTATAAATACAAAAAATGTCATAAGTCTTTTAGTGTAACTGCTCAAACTATTTTTCATCATACACGTGTACTACTTCAAAAGTGATTTATTTTAATAGTATTAATGGCTAATGCTAAAAAAAGTTTATCATCATCTCAAGCTTCAAGAGACTTAAATTTACGTTTAGCAACTGTATGAAAAATGATGCATAAAATTAGAAAGGCAATGGCTAATGATGAGATTAAATTATTAGCAAAAATATTAGAGATGGATGAAACATATGTGGGTGGAAAACCGCGTAAATATAATGATGTTGATAATAAAAATAACTCATTACGTGGTAGAGGAACTAGTAAAGAGTGTGTTGTTGGCATTATTGAACGAAATGGTAATGTTAAATTATTTCATGCAAAAAATAAAAGTATTAAATCTGAAGATTTAATGAAAATAGTTAAAGAAAATGTTGATATTAACAATTCTATTCTTTTTACTGATGAATATCGTGGATATTATAAAATGAATAAAATTTTACCACATAAACAAGTTAATCACAAAAAATATTTTTCTTATAATGGTATTCATACAAATACAATAGAAAGTTTTTGAGCAATATTAAAAAGAGGTTTTATCGGCCAATTTCATTGAGTTTCAAAAAAATGACTCCAATCTTATTTAAATGAATTTTGTTTTAAATATAATAACCGTAAAGAAAAAATCACATTTAAAAATATCATAATTAAATTATTTATTAAGAATTAAGTGTTAACCAATAAGCGTAAAATTCCGATTTTTATTATCAACATCATTATATTTACGCGGTTTTCCACCCACATATGTTTCATCCATCTCTAATATTTTTGCTAATAATTTAATCTCATCATTAGCCATTGCCTTTCTAATTTTATGCATCATTTTTCATACAGTTGCTAAACGTAAATTTAAGTCTCTTGAAGCTTGAGATGATGATAAACTTTTTTTAGCATTAGCCATTAATACTATTAAAATAAATCACTTTTGAAGTAGTACACGTGTATGATGAAAAATAGTTTGAGCAGTTACACTAAAAGACTTATGACATTTTTTGCATTTATAACGTGACTCTTTTAAAACAGAGTTAACTTTTTCACTAAAACAAAAAAGACATTTTGGTTTGTTATTTCATCTTATTTCTTCTAAAAATTTTATACAAGATTCTTGGTTTGGAAATTTATTTATTATGTCTAAAATATTCATTTTCAATCACCTTTAATTAGATTTTATTTTACTAATATCTAATTAAAGTTTTTAGAAATAATAATGTATATAAGTTATTGCCAATAAACGTAAAATTCCGAAAGTTTTTATATGTTATATACTACTTTTTTTGCTAGTTTATTTTTTACTATTTGTGAGTTTTCAGAATTAAGAAACTCATATTTTTTTTCATCTTTTATTTCTTCTATTTCTTCAGGACTTTGTTCTTTAATGTTTATACTATTATCAATAGTAAAAGAACTTAAATTTTGTTGTGATTGGGTTGGTGTGTTATCATAATAAATATCAGAAAGTAGTGTTAATGTGTCTGCTTGTTGATCTTCAAATTCTAAAAGACTTGTATATATATTTTCAATTGGATCAGTTAATTTTATTTTTATTAAAACATTATTGTTATTTTTTAATGTTATTGTGCTTATTAACTCTTTTACTTTTAATAGTACTTGTTCTTGATTAAGTTGTAAACCATTTAATAATGGTATTGATTGTCCATATTTTTGTTTAGTTTTTGTTATTCGTTGCTCATAGATTTTCTTATATTTTTTCAAAAATATTATTGCTTCATTTTTTGTTTTAAAATAATATTTCGGACTTCTCTCCACAAGTACATGTGGAGAGAACAATGAAACTGAATGAGTTCAACAATGCTTTTCAAACTGAACAGCAATGTCTTGCATATATAGCAAATTTGAAAGAAAACAAATGTATTAGGTGTTCTAGTTTTAATTTGAATACTTCTGATTTAAAAAGAATAAGATGTTTGAAATGTAATCAAACATTTAGTATTCTCACGGGTACCATATTTTCAAGGTCATAAACATCTTTAAGATTATGATTTTACCTCATCTTTAGATGAATAAACACCAAACATGGAATTCCGTCAACTGATGTTTCAAAAGAATTGGGAGTGACCTTAAAAACAGCATGGAGAATGGGTCATAAAATTAGAACACGTATTGCAAAACAAGAACCTCAATTTATTGTTAAAGGCACAGTGCAAATTGATGAAATGTATCTTTCACATATGGCTTTTAAAAAACAAGGAAGATCCTTGAAAAATAAAACATTGATTGTTGGCATTTATGAAAAAACAACTAATAATTTAATTGTGAAAGTATTGAAAAATGCAAAGAGTACAAGTCTTTTGAATTTTGCAAGAAGCCACATTTCTTCAAAATGTCATGTATATACTGATGATTGAAAAGGATATTGCGATTTCAAATTGGTTTTCCCAAAACATAAAACAGTTAACCATCAAGATGGTTATGTTTCAAAAACTGGTGTAAATACCAATCAAATTGAATCAGTTTGAAAACATATAAGAAGAACATTTAAAACACATATCAAAGTTGCAAAACATTATGTTTATTTATATGCCAAAGAAGTTGCATATAAATTCAACAAGATACCTAGTTTTGAAATTGTAATGCTGTGTTTAATTTAATTCTGTATTTAATGTCATTAATTGCTTACGAAATTTTTCATAAAACATTGTTCAAAATAATCAACTTATAGTAATAATAAGTAGGCTAAGGAAACTAAAAATTGCTAATGTTTCCTTGTTAATATTAGTATTGCTATTTTGAATTAGAATATAATATAATAAAGAACAAATAATAGTAATAATAACACCACTTATAAAAAATAAATTAATAATTGGTAGAGTTAAATTACTTCATTTTTGAGAATTATTCTTTCACTTAATAACAAGTACACTACTTAAAGTTTGATATTTATTTCAAGTAGTAGTTTCATTAAAATCACGATTTTTTAACTTTAAAATATTTTTTTTAGTTTTTAAAATAATAATTAATCAAAAAATAAATTGGAATAATTGAAATATTAAAACCATCGTAATTAAAAATAAACTAATAAGAATAAAAATACTTGTTGTTTGATCTTGAGTAATCATATATTTTCACTATTTATTTTCTATAGCATTAATACCAGGTAAATCCTTACCTTCTAGATATTCTAATGAAGCACCTCCACCAGTTGAAATATGGCTAAATTTATTTTCATATCCAAATTTAACTGCTGCTGCTGCACTATCACCACCACCAATTAGTGTAAATGCACCTTTTAGTTGTGAAATAGTTTTACAAATATTTTTTGTTCCATTAACAAAGTTACTCATTTCAAAAACTCCTAATGGTCCATTTCAAAATACAGTTTTAGCATTAATTAAAGTATTTTCAAATAATTTAATTGTTTTTGGTCCAATATCCATTCCTTCATATCCATCGTCAATATTTTCATTAGTAGTAATTTTACTTTTGATATCCTTAAATTCCGGAGCAATTACAAAGTCAATAGGTAGTATTAATTTTTCTTTTCCTAATTCAATAATTTCTTTAGCAATATCAATTTTATCTTTTTCTAATAATGAATCACCAATTTTATAATTCAATGCTTTCATAAAAGTATAAGCCATACCACCACCAACAA
The DNA here is from genome assembly GCF_964030985.1 of Spiroplasma endosymbiont of Notiophilus biguttatus. Taxonomy (NCBI): domain Bacteria; kingdom Bacillati; phylum Mycoplasmatota; class Mollicutes; order Entomoplasmatales; family Spiroplasmataceae; genus Spiroplasma; species Spiroplasma endosymbiont of Notiophilus biguttatus. Next base: position 974,396 of record NZ_OZ034993.1, read on the forward strand.
GAACTTTATCAGCTTTTGTTAATAATTGTTTGATAACATCAATTTTATCTGATACTTTAGCACCACCAAGTACTGCTATAAAAGGATGTTCTGGATTAACGGTGATTTTATTAAGCATTGTTAATTCTTTTTCAATTAATAAACCAACACAACTATTTTTGATATTAGTAGCAATACCAACGTTAGATGCATGAGCACGGTGTGCAGTACCAAAAGCATCATTAACAAATACATAACCTAAATGTGCTCAATATTTACCTAATTCGGGATTATTAGTAGATTCTTTATTACCATTTAAATCTTCAAAACGAGTATTTTCTATTAAAAGTAATTCTTTGTTTTTAAGATTATTAATAGCTGTTTCAAGATTTGTACCACGAGTTTCATTAATGAATATTACATTTTCTTTTAAGATTTCACTTAGTCTTTTTGCAACAGGTGCTAAACTATTTTTTGCTTTATCTGCTTCAGATTTAATTCTTCCAAGATGTGATAACATGATTATTTTTGCATCTTGATTTTGTAAATACTTAATAGTTTCGATGCTTGCTTTTATTCTTGTATCATCGGTAATTTTATTATTTTCTAATGGTACATTGAAGTCAAAACGAACAATAACTTTTTTATTTTTAAAATCAAGATCCTTTAATGTTTTTTTATTCATATAATTTTCATCTCCTTTTTTCATATTATAATTTTAATATATTTTTAAAGCTATTAATAAAAATGCATCTTGTAATTGGTAAGATGCATTTTTGTAGTTTAATATTTTAATTAAACTATTTAAAAATTATTTTAGCTTTGCTAAGTGTATTACTGTTCTTACTAATTGTGATACATATGACATTTCATTATCATATCAAGCAAAAACTTTAACAATTTGTTTGTCTTCAACTTCAATAACTTTTGTTAATGTTGCATCAAAACTTGAACCAAAACTTGAACCAATAATATCAGTTGAAACAATTGGATCTTCATTATAAGCAAATGATTCGCTACTATGTTTTTTCATTGCTGCATTAACTTGTTCAACAGTAACATTTTTCTTTAACTCAATTGTTAAATCAACAATTGAACCAGTAATAATTGGAACACGCATTGCTGAACCATCTAGTTTTCCTTTAACAGAAGGGATAACTAAACCAATAGCTGCAGCAGCACCTGTAGCTGCAGGAACAATATTAGACATAGCACTACGTCCTCTTCTGAAATCTGAATGTTCTAAGTCTAGTAAACGTTGGTCATTAGTTGCAGCATGAACTGTTGTCATTCATCCTTTAATAATTCCAAATTCTGATTCTAGAGCATGAACAACAGGAGCAAGACAATTAGTAGTACATGAAGCACCAGAAATAATATTATCAGTACTTTTTAGAATATCATGGTTAACATTATAAACAATAGTTTTTAAGTCTCCTTTAGCAGGTGCTGAAATCACAACTTTTTTAGCTCCAGCATCAATATGTGCTTGTGCTAATTCTTTTGTTGTAAAACGTCCAGTTGCTTCAATTACGATATCAACAGCATTGGCTTTTCATGGTAATGCTTTTGGGTCTTTTTCTTGACAAACTTTAATTATTTTACCATCAACATTAATAGTGTTTTTTGATTTGTCTGCTTTGATTTTTCCGTGTTTTCAAGTTCTATGTGCTGAATCATATTGTAATAGATATGCTAGAGCTTCTACATTTCCTAAATCATTGATAGCAACAATATCAATTTCTTTTTTGTCAAATAACTGACGGAAGGCAAGGCGGCCAATACGTCCAAATCCATTAATTGCAATTTTAATTGCCATTATTAAGTCACTCCTTTTATGTGTTTGTTTTTTATATTGATTAATGACTAAGTATATTATAAACAAATATTGTTAATATTTCTCATAAAATATGGATTTATTTATAAAACATTTATTTTATTAATAAATTATCGCTTTTCTCCCTTTATGTACTATTTTTTAATTTTATCACATAAATGCTGAGAAAAGTGTATCTATGGACTTCTCCCCACATTTTTAAATTAAACACAGCATTACAATTTCAAAACTAGGTATCTTGTTGAATTTATATGCAACTTCTTTGGCATATAAATAAACATGATGTTTTGCAACTTTGATATGTGTTTTAAATGTTCTTCTTATATGTTTTCAAACTGATTCAATTTGATTGGTATTTACACCAGTTTTTGAAACAGTTAATCATCAAGATGGTTAACTGTTTTATGTTTTGGGAAAACCAATTTGAAATCGCAATATTCTTTTCAATCATCAGTATATACATGACATTTTGAAGAAATGTGGCTTCTTGCAAAATTCAAAAGACTTTTACTCTTTGCATTTTTTAATACTTTCACAATTAAATTATTAGTTGTTTTTTCATAAATGCCAACAATCAATGTTTTATTTTCAAGGATCTTCCTTGTTTTTTAAAAGCCATATGTGAAAGATACATTTCATCAATTTGCACTGTGCCTTCAACAATAAATTGAGGTTCTTGTTTTGCAATACGTGTTCTAATTTTATGACCCATTCTCCATGCTGTTTTTAAGGTCACTCCCAATTCTTTTGAAACATCAGTTGACGGAATTCCATGTTTGGTGTTTATTCATCTAAAGATGAGGTAAAATCATAATCTTAAAGATGTTTGTGACCTTGAAAATATGGTACCCGTGAGAATACTAAATGTTTGATTACATTTTAAACATCTTATTCTTTTTAAATCAGAAGTATTCAAATTAAAACTAGAACACCTAATACATTTGTTTTCTTTCAAATTTGCTATATATGCAAGACATTGCTGTTCAGTTTGAAAAGCATTGTTGAACTCATTCAGTTTCATTGTTCCCTCCACAAGTACTTGTGGGGAGAAGTCCGTAAATTATTTCCTTTATTTTAGTTATAATCTTCATTATTTTATTTTTTTATGAAAAGTACTATGTTTTATATTGGTATATATTCTATTTCATTATTAATATTGTCAATATTAATATTTTCAATTGTAGTTTGTGATTCTTCAACAGTTAATTCAATTGGTATAGTTAAAGTTTGAATACGTTCTAATAAGCGTTTAACTTTAATTTCTTCTGATTTACTATTTCTTAAATAATAATGTTGATATAGTTCACTAATACTATAGTTAGAATTAATAAATGTAGTTTTTAATGGTAAAATTCGTGCATTAAGAATACTAAATAATAATTCATCACGCTCTCAAGCACTAACAGTTTCACCACCTAAATCATCAATAAATAATAAGTCACATGATTTTAATTGCTCAATTTGTTGATTAGTATCAGTATCATTTTTGAAACTTTTTTTAATGTCCATAACAAATTCAGGTCATACAATAAAACAAACAGTTTGATTTTTTTGAATTAATTTATTTGCAAATAAGATAAAAATGAAAGTTTTACCACTGCCTGTGTCACCATATAAGTATAAACCTTGATAACTTTTGTGTTTTAAAGATTGATGTAAATACTGGATGATTTCTTTTCTTGCATTAGTTGACGCATTAAAATTTTTACTTCATGAAAGTGATAAAAGTTTATCATCATAGTATTTAATTAAAAAATTATTATGTACTTGTTGTTGAACAGATCTATTAATAGAATGAAGACAATCCGTTAGTACTAAGCTTATTTTTTGATTAGGTAACATTACTAGTTTATAACGATATCCTTTAACATTTTGTAGACATTTGCTAAGATTTTCTCGTTTTTTACATAAATTGTAGCTGTCAATATAAGTTTTTAATAAATCAACATATGGTTCTAGTTTGCTGTTGGTTAAGTTGCTTTTTTTAATAAAGTCATGAAGTTCAGCATTGTTAATGTTTTCTTTTAAGATAGTTGTCGCTTTAAGTTTCATGATAATCATTTCCTTACTTAATAATAGTGTTTTTTAATAATTAAATTAATGAGCATCAAATTCCTTTAAAATATTATTTATTTCTTCTTGAGTTAATGTTATATCTTTTTTATTAATATTATCAACCTTATATTTTTTAATTAATTTTTTATTGAAATTATTTGTTGTTGATTGTTCTGTAGTAGACCATAATGATTCTTGTTGAAATTGTTGCTGTGGATTTTTTTTGCTACGAGCATAAGCAAGTTTTAAATGAGATAAAGCATCATCAATACTATTAATTTGATTTTCTTGAAAGGTTTCAGCAATTTTAATAATATAGTTTGGTTCTAAACGTTTATTATTTTTAAATCAAACATATTCAATTAAGCAGTTAATTACAGCATTATTTAATTGAAAGTTATTAGTTAATATTTCTAATGTTGTTTTTAATTTATCAGTTGGTATTTTACCAGTTAAATTTTTTAAATATTCTTCAGGTAATTTTTGTTGCATTAAATTTAATGTGGTATTAATAAAGTCAGAATTATCTTTAGATATAACTGTATTACTATTAGAATTTAAATTAACTTTCATAGCGTTAATTTGATTTTTATTTTGAAATGAATAAATTGGTCTAGAAATTGATATTTGTTTTTGTGTAGCATAAATATTATTAAGTGCTGTTTTTAATTTTAAAGATTGAGGGATAGTATTTTCCTGTTGAGTAATATTAACATAATTTTCTGTAATTTCAATATCATTTTTTAAAAAATAAAATTTTTGTCTTTCATAATTTAAAGTCCCTAATTGTTTAAGAAGTTCTGAGTTTAAATGGATATTAGCAAAAAAATCATCAGCAGATAAGGGAGAACACAATTGATAAATGTAAGTAGATTTTAAAGAGTAGTAGTAAGTATTAATAAGGTTAACAGATTCAAGTTGTTGGAAAGCAACAAGTAATTGAGTGGAAGTTATCTTTAATAAAGATTTAATTCGTCCGTGATTGAAATCAAGATTAATACGTTTTGTTAATAACTTTTCTTGAACTAAAGTTAAATATAAATTTATTGCTTCAATACCAATTATTGGTTGATATAACATAAATAAAATTTGGTAATCTTCGTTATTAATATATTCCGATTGGTTCAACTTAAAAATATCAATATCATTTATTGTTCTGTTCATATTCATTCCCTAACTTTCTTTTTACTATCCATTTCTTTCATGGTATGATAATTATATGCACATAAAGAATATAAATAAAGTGAAATGATTAAAACACATACTTATCCACATTTATTCCACTATTATTTATTAAAAATATTCTTTATTAATATATTCTTTTGAGTTTTCCACAGTTAATATTTAATTTGACAGTGACTACAAAAGTAAGTTCCACGAAGGTTTATTTTTATTTTTTTGATAATAGTATGGCATTTAAAACAAGGCATTTTTGCTCTAGTATGAACTTGTAATTCTTGTTGATAGTAACCTGTTACACCAAGGCTTGAAGTATAGCTACTAATTGTTGATCCACCAAGTTTTATTGATTTATTAAGCACAAATTTTGCCTTATTAATAATTTCTTGCAATTGTTTAAGTGTTAAATTTTTAGTAATGCTTTGCGGATGAATACTAGCATAAAATAATACTTCATCTGCATAAATATTTCCTAAACCACTCATAACATTTTGTTCTAATAATGTTGCTTTAATACTTTGACTTTTATTTTTTCATTTATTTTTTAAATATTCAGTAGTAACATTATTATTAAAAGGTTCTGGACCAATATTAATATAAGGTTTTATTTTTTGATATTCATTTTTAGTTTGTAAATGAAAGGTTCCAAACTGTCTTGTGTCATGATATCGTAATTCGTATTTATTGTCTAATTCTAATATTAATAAGACATGTTTTCAATTTATTGATTGATCGTTTTGTTGAAAATAATATTTTCCTTCCATTCTTAAATGACTTAATAATACATAATCATCTAATATAAATATTAATAATTTACCAACTCTTTGAACATCATTTATTGTTTGTCCAATAATTTGTTTTGTGAATTGTTCAATACTTGGCGTTTTGATAATTTTATTTAAAAGAATTCTAACACCAATAATTTTATGATTAGTTAAAAGTGGTTGTAAAGTTTTGCGAACAGTTTCAACTTCGGGTAATTCTGGCATTTTAATTTTCCTTCCAATAAAATATATTAAACTAATTTATTTTAAATATTAATAAAAATTTTAAAAATTTATCGCTTTTCTCCCTTTATGTACTATTTTTTAATTTTATCACATAAATGCTGAGAAAAGCGTATCTACGGACTTCTCCCCATATTTTTAAATTAAACACAGCATTACAATTTCAAAACTAGGTATCTTGTTGAATTTATATGCAGCTTCTTTGGCATATAAATAAACATGATGTTTTGCAACTTTGATATGTGTTTTAAATGTTCTTCTTATATGTTTTCAAACTGATTCAATTTGATTGGTATTTACACCAGTTTTTGAAACATAACTATCTTGATGGTTAACTGTTTTATGTTTTGGGAAAACCAATTTGAAATCGCAATATCCTTTTCAATCATCAGTATATACATGACATTTTGAAGAAATGTGGCTTCTTGCAAAATTCAAAAGACTTGTACTCTTTGCATTTTTCAATACTTTCACAATTAAATTATTAGTTGTTTTTTCATAAATGCCAACAATCAATGCTTTATTTTTCAAGGATCTTCCTTGTTTTTTAAAGCCATATGTGAAAGATACATTTCATCAATTTGCACTGTGCCTTCAACAATAAATTGAGGTTCTTGTTTTGCAATACGTGTTCTAATTTTATGACCCATTCTCCATGCTGTTTTTAAGGTCACTCCCAATTCTTTTGAAACATCAGTTGATGGAATTCCATGTTTGGTGTTTATTCATCTAAAGATGAGGTAAAATCATGATCTTAAAGATGTTTGTGACTTTGAAAATATGGTACCCGTGAGAATACTAAATGTTTGATTACATTTCAAACATCTTATTCTTTTTAAATCAGAAGTATTCAAATTAAAACTAGAACACCTAATACATTTGTTTTCTTTAAAATTTTTCGGAATTTTATGCTTATTGGTTAACACTTAATTCTTAATAAATAATTTAATTATGATATTTTTAAATGTGATTTTTTCTTTACGGTTATTATATTTAAAACAAAATTCATTTAAATAAGATTGGAGTCATTTTTTTGAAACTCAATGAAATTGGCCGATAAAACCTCTTTTTAATATTGCTCAAAAACTTTCTATTGTATTTGTATGAATACCATTATAAGAAAAATATTTTTTGTGATTAACTTGTTCATGTGGTAAAATTTTATTCATTTTATAATATCCACGATATTCATCAGTAAAAAGAATAGAATTGTTAATATCAACATTTTCTTTAACTATTTTCATTAAATCTTCAGATTTAATACTTTTATTTTTTGCATGAAATAATTTAACATTACCATTTCGTTCAATAATGCCAACAACACACTCTTACTAGTTCCTCTACCACGTAATGAGTTATTTTTATTATCAACATCATTATATTTACGCGGTTTTCCACCCACATATGTTTCATCCATCTCTAATATTTTTGCTAATAATTTAATCTCATCATTAGCCATTGCCTTTCTAATTTTATGCATCATTTTTCATACAGTTGCTAAACGTAAATTTAAGTCTCTTGAAGCTTGAGATGATGATAAACTTTTTTTAGCATTAGCCATTAATACTATTAAAATAAATCACTTTTGAAGTGGTACACGTGTATGATGAAAAATAGTTTGAGCAGTTACACTAAAAGACTTATGACATTTTTTGCATTTATAACGCGACTCTTTTAAAGCAGAGTTAACTTTTTCACTAAAACAAAAAAGACATTTTGGTTTGTTATTTCATCTTATTTCTTCTAAAAATTTTATACAAGATTCTTGGTTTGGAAATTTATTTATTATGTCTAAAATATTCATTTTCAATCACCTTTAATTAGATTTTATTTTACTAATATCTAATTAAAGTTTTCAGAAATAATAATAGACTTACTGCATAACGTTTTTAAGTTTTAATGATAAATTATAAAATCCTGCAATTAAATTAAATCTTAAAAATATTCGTTTTCTGGCTTTTCTAAATTTATAACCAATAATCTTAAAACATTTTAAAAATGCAAAAACATGTTCAATTTTTCTACGAGTTTTATTAATAATCTTATTAAAGATTTTGGTTTTATTTGTTTTAGGATTATTTTTGCTAATTTTAATGGGTAAAAATGTATTAGCATGAATTTTTTGTAAACCTTGATAACCTTTATCTGCAAGAATTATAGTTTCTGGTAAAAACTTTAACTTTGAATTCTTAAAAGTTTTAAAATCATGATTTTTACCAATATCAGAAAAAATATTTAAAATTTCATTAGTATTTGCATTAATTACGGTTTGAAACTTAACAGTATGCATTCATTTTTTACCAGAAAATCAATCTTTTTGGTTATATTTTGGTCGTTCTGTTTCTACCTCTGTTACATCAATTATCAAAATTTTATTTTTTAATTCTTCTTTTTAAAAAAATATTTTTATTTGTTAAATTATTAAACTTATTATTCTTTATTAAAATATCTTCAATTGAACGAATATTTCGTAAAGCAGTAGTATCAACCATACCATACTCAGCACCAATACTATGATATGTACGATTTTCATATAAATATCTTAAACTCATTACTAGTCGATCTTCTATTGACATTTTATATGGCCTTCCACCAATAGTAGTTTTGAGTTTTTGATGTTCTAATAAAATATTTAAAATTTCGTTAAAAACGAGTTTATTAATACCCACTATTTTACGAAAATATTGATCAGATTTATCTTTTAATTCAAAATATGTCATAAAGTTTATCCTTAACTATTCAAATTTTATTTTAATAATAACAAAAAAATAAAAAGTTAACTAGTTATGCAGTAAGTCTAATGTATATAAGTTATTGCCAATAAACGTAAAATTCCGAAATTTTTTATATATGCAAGACATTGCTGTTCAGTTTGAAAAGCATTGTTGAACTCATTCAGTTTCATTGTTCCCTCCACAAGTACATGTGGGGAGAAGTCCGAAATTTATTTTAATTCAAATCAGTTATCACCAATACTAGTATTAACTAGTAAGGGAACTTTTAATTTAGTAACGTTAGACATAATTTTAGTAATTTTAGTAATAACATCATTAACTTTATTATCTTCAACTTCAAAAATTAATTCATCATGAATTTGTGCAATTAATATTGCATCAATATTTTGTTTTTTTATTTCTTCATAAATTTTATTCATTGCTAATTTTAAAATATCAGCAGCACTACCTTGAATTGGCATGTTCATTGCTATTCGTTTACCAAAATTTTGAATCACCTTATTTTTATTTGTAATTTCCATTACTTCTCTTCTACGATTAAAAATTGTTTGAACGTATCCATTTTTTTCACAAAAGTCAATTATATTATTAATATAATTTTTAATTTTTGGAAAAACCGAAAAATATTTATTAATAAATATTTTAGCATCTTCAACTTTAATTCCTATTTGTTGTGATAAACCAAAACTAGAAATGCCATAAACAATGCCAAAGTTAATAGCTTTTGCATTTTGTCTTTGTTCGTTATTAACTTCTGCTAAAGGTATATTTAATATTTTACTTGCAGTTTCACGATGAATATCATGGTTTTGTTGAAAAGCTTTAATTAAATTTTCATCTGCACTAATATGAGCTAATATTCTTAATTCAATTTGCGAATAATCGCAGGATAGTATTTTAGTATGTGGTTTACTTGGAATAAAGATTTTGCGAACTTCTCTTTGCTCTTTATCGCGAATACTAATGTTTTGCATATTAGGATCTAATGAAGATAATCTACCAGTACTGGTTTGCACTTGATTATAAATGCTATGAATTTTACCATCATCAAAAATATATTTTTGTAAACCAAGTAAGTAAGTGGAATATAATTTTTGTAATTTACGATATTCTAAAAGAATATTGATGATTGGATGTTGATTTTCTAAACTAATTAAAACTTCAAAAGCAGTACTACCTTTTTTGTAATTAGGTAATTTTAATTCTTTAAATAAGTATTCACTAATTTGTTTTGGTGAATTTGGATTTAAATTACTATTACTTTCTTTTTTAATTTGTAATTCTAAATCTTGGATTTTTAATAAAGTTTTATCGGTTAGTAATTTTAATTTTTTTTGATCAATATTAACACCGTTACGCTCCATATTTATTAATACAAAAGCAGCAGGTAGTTCAATCTCTTGATATAAACTTCAGTTATTGGTATCTTTTAATTTTTTTATAAGAATGAGATGAGAATCTGTTAAAAAATTTAATTTTTTTTCTAAGAAAATAGCTATTTCTTTTTCATCATTGGGAATATTTTTTTTAATACCTTTGCCATAGAAATCATCAGCGCTTAAATTATCTTTAACATTGACATTGAGTATAACAGCAATGTTTTCTGGTAATATTTTTTCGTTAGCATAAAGAAGGTAAGCAGCTAACATATGATCAAAAATAATATTATTTATTATCAGGTTTAAACGTAGTCCCGCGATAATAACTTTTTTTAAATCTCAAGTTATTTTTTGTAGTTTTTTATTTTGTAAGAAATGTTGAAAATTAGAACAATTAATTGCATTAATTTTATTAATATAAAATGTTCCTTTTTCGTTTTTAATACCAAAACCAATAATATTATGACGATTATAATTATCACCAAAAATTTCTAATCATAAGTAATTTGAATCACAATTTCATTCTTGACTTCACTGATTTATAATTTGAATGTGAGATGTACTATTTTTATTAATTTTAGGATTAGTGTCTTGTATTAATAAAGAGTTCATATTATATTGCTTGTAAAAATCTTGTAACTTTTCATTATTTAAATTTTCAATATTATAATTAAACGTTTCTAAATTACCAGTAATTGGTGTATTTAAATTAAGTTGCGCTAGTTGTTTACAAATAATACCATTATTAAAGTTAAGTTTAATTAACTTACTAACGTTTGGTTTTAATTGTTCTACATTTTCAATAATGTTTTCTAATGTATTATATTTTTTTAATAAACTAATGGCAGTTTTTTGACCAATCCCTTTAATGCCAGGTAAATTATCAGAACTATCACCCATTAATCCCTTTAGATCGGTAACTTGATATGGTAATAATTCATATTCTGATTGAAATGTAGAAATAGTAATAACCTTTAAATCACTCATCCCTTTTTGTGGATTAAGGATTTTAATATTATTATCTAATAGTTGTAATAAATCTTTATCACTACTCATAATATCAATTTGATAATTACTAGCAACTTTTTTTTTAACAATGCTGCCAATAATATCATCAGCTTCATAATTATTTATTTGTCCTCAAGGAATTTGTGCTAAGTCTAAAAATATTTTAACTAAATTAAATTGTTCAATTAATTCAACTGGAGTTTCACTTCGTTTTCCTTTATATGTTGCTAAAGTTTCATGACGAAATGTTTTACGACCAGCATCAAATGCAACAAAAACACTAGCATAGTTGTTAGATTTTAAGTACTTAGTCAACATTCTAATAAAAGCATAGACAGCATTAGTTGGAATACCTTGTAGCGAATGTAGATTAACTCCTTGGTATGCAGTAGCATAATATGCTTTAAATAGTAAATTGTTACCATCAATAATTAATGCTTTTTTCATTTATTCACCTAATTTCATAAAATTATTATAACAATAAGTAAGTATAACTTCATATAAAATTAAAAAATTACAACATAAAAAAAACAAGATTTTTTTCTTGCTATCGAACAATAATTAAGTTACAGATTTAATTGTGTAGAAAACATTATAAATATAAGGTTTTAGGGTTAATTTTAAGAGAATTATTATATTTATAGTGATTAGAGTTCTGTAACTTAATATTTATTATAACATTTAATTTTTAATTTTTAAATTCATTTTTTCTTTTTTATATATAAAAAAACAAGAGCTTTTCAGCTCTTGTCTACACAAGAATTATTGCTAAGGTAATATGTCATTTATAAAAAAAAAGGGGGGTTATTTATAAATAAAACTTAAGGTTATTGGGGTTATAGAGTTTAAATTAGGGGTTTTAGATTAATTTTAAATTTTTATATTTAAAAATATTATAATTGAATAATGTTTTGACATATTACCTTAATTTTAAAGGACCTAGGCTATCTAAATCCTTATAAGAATAATAACAAATAATATTTAAATTGCAAGGAAATTTGTTATTATTTTTAGAAATAATTTATATTTTCAGTTTTTTTAAAAAAATATATTCATACTCTATATAAGTTTTTTATTTTTTGATAAATATTTTTGGAAAAATTGCAATAATTTTGTTCTACTTATCTTAGAACCAGTTTATAATCTTTTTAATAAAATTGAAATAAAGGAAAGAACAACCATTTGTAAACTAGTATTTGGCATCAGTTACTTAAGTTTACCAATTAATATTTTCAATCTGTAATATAATTAAAAATAATTAATACAGAAGGAGAAATTATGAATTATAAAGTTTATTCAAAAGAAACAAAATTAGCCGTTGTTAATGAGTATTTAGTTGATAAAAAACTAAAAATACATGAAATTCAAGTCAAATATAAATTATCAACTCCAGTATTAATTTATAATTGGGTTAACCAATATCAAATTAAAGGTGAAAATGCATTCACCAAAATTTCTAAATCCCAAACTTCTCACAGGATCGATAAGAAAGATATTGAAATTAAACTATTAAACAAAGAAATTGATAAACTTAGAAAACAAGCTTTAAAAGATGAGGTTGAAAAAGAACTTTTAAAGGAGCAATTAGCCTGTGAAAAGAAATTAACAAGGGGAAAAAATAGTAAATTATTAAAATATAAGTGTTTTTTAATAGTAGAAAAATATAAGCAAAAAGGTCATCAATTAAATAAAATTATTGTTTACATAGCTATTAGCAAAACAGCATACTATTTATGAGTAAAAAAAGGTAAAAAGCAATATCAATCAAAAATTAATGATAATTTGATACAAGCAATAAACAAAATAGTTCTCATTAAAAATGAAAAAAAGTACATTAATATCACTAGTTTTGAAAAAGTAAGATTAGAGTTAAAAATAAAAAATAAAGGTCTTAAATGCAGTAAAACAAGCATAAAACAAATATTAAAAGATAATAATATTAAATTATTATTAGAACCTAAATCAACAAATAGAGTAGTAGAAAATAGTGATTTAAAAAATAATAAAGATTTATTAAAACGTAATTTTTCAAGTAATAACTTTCTTGAAAAAGTTGGTATGGATGGCACATGATTTAAAAATATAATTATTGGTGATAAAAAAACAAAATTATTAGTTGTTTTTGCTACTGATATGTACAGTAATTCAATTGTTGGCTGAAAAATAAACAAAAGTGAAAATGCCAAAACTGTGTTAAATGTGGTTAATCAAATAGAATTAGCGAGTGCTAAACAATGTAATTTTACGACTATTCAATCAGATTTAGGTTTTGCTAATACAAGCGAAATTGTTAGTAAAGTTTTTAATACAAGTACTAATCTAATTCACTCAAAAAGTCTATCAGGTTTTAAAGGTAATCAAGTTAGTGAATGTTTAAATCGTTGAATTAAAAGAGATTTTAAAATGATGTTTGGTAGCACTTTTGAAAGTATGGAAAGTTTTAATAAAATATTAGAAAAATTTGTTAGATATTGAAACAATGATAGAATAGTTATTAGATTGAAAATGCCTCCAAATCAATTTGTACAGATTTGAAGACAAGAAAGTAAACTTATCTAACCAATGCCCTATAAAATTAATACTATTTTCTGTTTTCTCTTATTTTAAGATTAACATTCATGTTATTATTACTAAGTAATTAAAAAATATTAATGAGGTATAAGATGAGTATTGTCACAATTGAGAATTTAACACACGCTAATGGTGGAAAAGTTTTATATAAAAACACCACTTTACAAATTAATAAAGGTGAACATGTGGCATTAATTGGTATGAATGGTGTTGGTAAAACAACATTATTAAATATTATTAATGGAACAGTATCTGCAGATCATATTAATTTAAATATTCATACTAAAATTAAAATTGGGTATTTGGAACAACATCAAGAGGTTAATCTAGAATTAACAGTTTTACAATATTTGCGTGAAAGTTATCAAAAACTTTTTGAACGTGAACAACAAATGGAAAATTTATATGCAGAAATGGCTAATAATTATAGTGAAGAATTATTAACAAAAGCAATGAAAATTCAAGATGAATTGACACACCAAGGATTTGATACTATTAGTAAAAAAATTGGTCGTTTAGTTGATGGATTAGGTATTAATTTACAACTTTTAGAACAAACTTTAGGTAGTTTAAGTGGTGGTCAAAGAGCAAAAGTATTATTAGCAAAATTATTATTAAATGAAGATGATTTTTTATTACTTGATGAGCCAACTAATTTTTTGGATATTGAACAAATTAATTGATTAGCTAAGTTTTTACAAAATTACCCTAGTGCATTTTTATTAGTGTCACATGATCGTAATTTTATTAATACAACATGTAATATTATTTTCGATATTGATAATTATATGATTACTCGTTATGTTGGTAATTTTGAAAGTTTTTTAGAACAAAAAAGTTTACATCATCGCCAATATGAATCAGCATATTCAAATCAAAAGAAATTAATTGAAAAATTAGAAACTTATATTAGTAAAAATGCAGCACGTGCTTCAACTGCTAAAAGTGCTGAATCAAGAAGAAAGCAATTGTCTAAAATTAATGTTTTAGAAAAACAACAAATTCAGACTCCGCCAAATTTTTATTTTAAGTATTATAAAACAACAAGTTCAATTGCTGTCCAAGCTAAAAACCTTGAAATAGGTTATCATAAACCATTAATTAAGTCACTTACTTTTGTTATTAAAACTGGTAGTAAGTGAGTTGTTAAAGGATATAATGGAATTGGTAAAACTACTTTTTTGCAAACGTTAGCTGGTAATATTCCAGCACTTGCTGGAAATATTAATTTAGATGATCGAATGCAAGTAGCGTATTTTCATCAAACTGAAGTAATGACTAGTACTACTCCATTTAATTATTTAAAAGAGTTAGATATTAAATTAAATGATGTTGAGATTAGAAGAATTTTAGCAAGTTTTGGTTTGCGTAGTAATTTAGTAATGAAACCAATGAACTTACTTTCTGGTGGCGAACAAACTAAGGTTAGATTAGCAGCATTTGCATTAAAACCTTACAACTTATTAATTTTAGATGAACCAACTAATCATATTGATGTTTTGGCTAAAGAGTCTTTATTAAAAGCATTGCAACAATTTGAAGGTACTGTATTATTGACAACTCATGATACTAATTTTAATAATAGTTGAGTTGATGGCGTTTTAGATTTTGAAAAATTAACAAATTAGTGAAATTAAAATAGTTATTTTTAATATTTAATTTCATTATACATTTAAACAAATAAAAAAATACTTATAACTAACATTTAGTTATAAGTATTTTTTTATTTGTTTAAATTACCCTTTACGATTACGGTCGTCACGGTCTCGTCTGCTAAATCCACCACTGTTTCCTCAACTAGAATCACCACGGTCAGAACGTGGTCTAAAGTTTCCACGATCAGAAGAATTTCTATCCCCTTGTGTTCTTGCTCCACGTTCAGCAAAACGTTTTTCACGTTCTTCTGTGATTTTTACAAGTGTTGTTAAACTTGCATTAATAGTAATTACTGTTTCTTTTAAAACTTTAATTTCTTCTAATAATGCTTCGATTGTTTGATTGTTTTCCATTAACAATGCCTCTTCTTTCTGGCGCCTAATTGATAAATCTGATAATAATATCTGATATAATGAGATTAATAAGCACTTAATTAAGTATAGCATTAAAATTAAAATTGTATAGTATATAGTCATATATTTTATACTTAAAAATAATTATTATTATGATAACTATTTTTTTCGGAATTTTACGCTTATTGGTTAACACTTAATTCTTAATAAATAATTTAATTATGATATTTTTAAATGTGATTTTTTCTTTACGGTTATTATATTTAAAACAAAATTAATTTAAATAAGATTGGAGTCATTTTTTTGAAACTCAATGAAATTGGCCGATAAAACCTCTTTTTAATATTGCTCAAAAACTTTCTATTGTATTTGTATGAATACCATTATAAGAAAAATATTTTTTGTGATTAACTTGTTCATGTGGTAAAATTTTATTCATTTTATAATATCCACGATATTCATCAGTAAAAAGAATAGAATTGTTAATATCAACATTTTCTTTAACTATTTTCATTAAATCTTCAGATTTAATACTTTTATTTTTTGCATGAAATAATTTAACATTACCATTTCGTTCAATAATGCCAACAACACACTCTTTACTAGTTTCTCTACCACGTAATGAGTTATTTTTATTATCAACATCATTATATTTACGCGGTTTTCCACCCACATATGTTTCATCCATCTCTAATATTTTTGCTAATAATTTAATCTCATCATTAGCCATTGCCTTTCTAATTTTATGCATCATTTTTCATACAGTTGCTAAACGTAAATTTAAGTCTCTTGAAGCTTGAGATGATGATAAACTTTTTTTAGCATTAGCCATTAATACTATTAAAATAAATCACTTTTGAAGTGGTACACGTGTATGATGAAAAATAGTTTGAGCAGTTACACTAAAAGACTTATGACATTTTTTGCATTTATAACGCGACTCTTTTAAAACAGAGTTAACTTTTTCACTAAAACAAAAAAGACATTTTGGTTTGTTATTTCATCTTATTTCTTCTAAAAATTTTATACAAGATTCTTGGTTTGGAAATTTATTTATTATGTCTAAAATATTCATTTTCAATCACCTTTAATTAGATTTTATTTTACTAATATCTAATTATAGTTTTCAGAAATAATAATGTATATAAGTTATTGCCAATAAACGTAAAATTCCGATTTTTTTATTAAATATCTAGTAAATAATATTACTAAAATTAGTTTATTATTTTACTAAAGTAATCCTTTTAAATTTAAAAGTACGTATACCTTGAAAATCAATTAAGTTTTCAATATCAATAGCAGTGATAATAAAATGATATGTAGTGTTTTTAATTTTATATGTAAAACCATATTTTAAATTAATTGTTTCAATACTATTGGTAGTAGTTTTAGTCATAGTAATATTACAAGTATTACCTATTTTTTTATTAATACCTGTTTTATTATCAGCATCAAAATAAGCTTCATAGTTATCTTTAATTCATTGATTATTATCAGCAGTAATAATATTTTTAATTCCTAATTTATGATTTTCATCAGTAGTACCAAGTAATAAATTTAAAATATTATTTAGTTGACTGTTTGATTGAAGCATAGTTTTTTGTAAAATATCAAGTATTGAACCTTGAGTAAAAGTTGGAAATTCTGGATCATCTTTATTAATGTGTCCACCTAATGATTTATATAATTCTTCGACATCGGTTGCTGTTACATCACTTTTATTAATTACGTTTTTTAGAGTAACAATAGTATCATTTTTAAGAATTATTAAGAGACCAGTAGTATTATTAAATAAAAAATTCTCTAAATCTTGTAAATCAATATTAATACCTTCATTACCTGGATATTGTTCTGAAATTTTGGTAATTAGATCAGTAATACTAGTGATAGTGTTTTTAACACTATCTGTATTAATTTCTTTGATAATGGTATCAATTAATGGGCTAGGATCATATGCACTATCACCAATAAGGCCGCCTAAAGTCAAGTTTACATGCATTGGAATAATTCCTGTTATTTCTAAATTGAGTTTAACGTCATAAAGAAATGTATCAAAACCACGAGTTTCTGTTGTAGTTTTACCAAATACGGTTAGAAGTATTTGTTTTAATTTTTCTGGTTGGTTAATTAAAGATTTTATAGTATTAATAATATCAAGTAAATTATAACTACCAGCATTTGGCTTTGATGGATAACCATTACCAATTGTTAAGTTTTTAACACCTTGGGTAATATCTGGCATATCTAATATTCATTTTTTAATAACCGGAATAATTGCTTCAATAATTGTTAAGATATAAAGTGGGTTAGTTAAAAGATAGGGAAGGTATCTTTCAATATCAGCAAAAAAACCTTTATAATCAAAATCAACATTTCGATCGGTAATTGAACCAGTAACAGTTATATGTTCTGAAAGAATGCCACCTAAATATCGTGGAGTTTTACCATCTTTACCAGAAATTTTATTGTCTTCGCTCATTTTTCAAAACAAGTAATTAATTAAAGTTCCACCATGATATAAATCATAATCTTGTTTTGATTTTCAATTACTTACTGTGTGACCAGGAACGAAAGTTGGGCTTATTTTTCATCTTTCTCCATCATTTCAAGCACTATAAGGTTGACCACTATCATTTTTTCAATTATTCATAAACTTAGTTAATGTTTCTTCATCAGTAGGTGTAGAAGTTTGTTGATCAGATCAACTGCCATTGACTAAATTACCAAATATTCTAGTTAGCGGATTTAAAAAATTAGGACCATAGTTATTAATTAAATTAGCAACTAATTGTAATCCAGCTGGTAAAGTACTTAAGTCACCTTGTAATGATTTTAAAAAACTAGAAATGGGGTCCATACCAGCACCTACAACTATATTTTCTAATTGTGGGTTAGCCATAATTGATATAGTTCTAATATAATCAAGTGATGAAAAAACATCATTAACTTGCTTTTTACTATTTATGGTTTTAGTTAATTGACCTGTTCCAGAAGCTTTAAAAAAATTATCAGGATCAAAATTATTTACATCAATTTTTCCATTTTTCCCTCAACGTGTTTGTAAATCACCTCAATTATCTAAACTAGTGTTTTTAGTTAAATTATTAATACTATTATTTTTAATTTTTCCCATAATATCATCATTAGTACTACTAGTATCAGCACCCAACTCTTTTGACATAACCATACTTTTAATTAAAGCAGAAGTTTGATCAGCAAAACTTTTAGCGATACTATTAGTTACACAGTTAACATAAAAATTAAAGGTACAAGCTGATAGAGGTAAAATAGTGGCACTTGCTATTAAGATAATTCCTAACTTGGTAAATACTTTTTTCATAGCAGTTCTCCTTAAATAAAGTGTTATTTTTGTCAATTTTATTTTACTAAAATTTAATACATTTAACTCTGAAAATAATTAAATTCATTTCTTACAAATTGTATCATTAGTTATTTTAATTTTAAAATTTATTTAAATAAACAATTTAAATATGGTAATATATCAAACAGAGAAAAATTAAACATTATAAAAACTATCTACTATTTATTTTAAAATTATCCTATATATTAATTTTGTATAAGTGTGATATTATTAATCCATATTTGAACTTAATAATTAAAATTAAATGCAAAATTTTAATTTCAGGAATTAGGGAGAACTGTAATGGCAAGGTTAAATAAACCCGAAAAAGCGAATAATAAAAAAATGGTATCTACTAATAAGAAAGCAAAAAAAAGTTTATTTAAGAATGCATTGCTATTAAAGCAGACTTTAGTTGCTACATGAAAAAGTAAATTACAATTAGTTATTTTATTATTACTTACTGCTTTTGCAACTTCGTTGGTTACTGGAAGTTGAATATCGTACGTTAGAATGATTGGAGGAGCTAATGAATTAGGATTAAATGATCTTAAGTTTGATGCTGTTTTACCTTATTCACCAGTGTCACAAGGTATTAAACAAATTGCTAATCAAGCTTTTAGTTTAAAGTTAGGTCGATTTTATGTTCAAGATGGAACTAATAGTAAAAGTACTAAAGCGCTTTATTTTGATGATACAAAAATAGGTACAGATCAAGAAATCCTACCAATCACTAAAGATAACTTAACTATTGATTATACTCGTGATAATACAGGTAATATTACTGGGTTTAATGATATAAGATGAACAAATTCGGATAATCCTTTAATTTTTAATTTGAATAATAATAATGTTAAAGCAAGCATCTATGGTCAATTATTATTAAAATCAAAAAATGCTTCTAATGAGAATTTAAAAAATCATTTTAAAACAGCAGCAGATGATTTATATCGCGATATTTTTTTAAAAAAAACAGCACCCAATATTGTTCAATCTATTAATACTTTTATTAAGGAATGGATTACAAAACATTCAACAGATCCAATATTAAAAGAGACTGATAATGATAAAGTTACCACTTGAATTTTAGAAAATAAAATAAATTTTAGATCTTCTTCTAATGATGCTACTATTCCTGATAGTGTTAATTTGCAAGTTCCAACAGAAAGAAATGAGCTTTTTATTAAGGTAGTTAAGGAAACTGAACTCGATCCAAGATTAGACAATGATTATGGTATGAATGGTCAATGAATGAGAATTTATCGTAATTTTTCTGCAAAAGAATCAGATAGTAACATTTATACTAATTTTACTAATACTTCTATTGGTTATCATTCACCTTTTAACTATAATATGATTAGTGATGGTACTGAAAGAGACGCACTTTCTACATATTTAATTCGTGCGGTTGCAGCATTACAAATGCGTGATTTATATGTTCGTAATCAATTTAGTGCCAGTGTTGGAGTAGTCAATAATACTCAAATTAATACTAAGATTATTGATATTGGTTTACCTAATGGTTTAAATCATACTAATCTAAAAGTCTTTGAAGGTGTTGAACCAACAAGTAAAAATGAAATAGTTATTACGCCACAATATGCAAGAAAAAATAAAAGTAATAAAGCATATAAACCAGGCGATCATATTAATATTAATGGTACTGACTTTATTGTTAGTGGTAT
Source organism: Spiroplasma endosymbiont of Notiophilus biguttatus (assembly GCF_964030985.1). NCBI lineage: Bacteria > Bacillati > Mycoplasmatota > Mollicutes > Entomoplasmatales > Spiroplasmataceae > Spiroplasma > Spiroplasma endosymbiont of Notiophilus biguttatus. Next base: position 995,201 of record NZ_OZ034993.1, read on the forward strand.
TGGTGGTGATGCTTATGATATTTATCCAACAATTAGTGACTTAAATCCAATTCCCAATACAAGAACTGAATTTATTGCTTATGTTACACCTTCAGCGTGAAATGATGGAGATTGATATAAGACAGCAGAAAAAACTGATAATACTTTAATGTATTTTACAAAATGAAATAATGTTCCTAAAAATAGTATTCATGAATTTGATGTTGATTTATTTAATGATTTTTTTCAAAAAACAATATTTAGTGATAATGGTGTTAGTGATTTAAATCAATATGATTATAATAAGTATTTAGTTGAGAAATACGGTAATACAGATCCAACACCACAATCATCTTCTACATACCTTATTAATCCAAATCCTGTAGTTACAAGTAGTAATAGTCAGTTTTCGATTTATAATAGTAAAGAAAAGATATTTAATTCAGCAATAATTGGCTTTTTATATGCAGCAATAGCAGGAGTATTATTTTTACTAACGGTTGTTATTTTTATTACCACTTTAATTGTTAAAAAAGCAATTCAACACGGACAAGTTTCAATGGGTATTTTAAAATCAATAGGTTATAAAACATGACAAATTACGATTTCTTATTTGGCATATCCATTATTAACACTATTAATTGCAATTCCAATTGGCTGAATTGTTGGTCTTGTAATTCAGGTATATTTAACTGAGATCTTTAATACTTTATTTGTTTTACCATATAATGTTTTTAACTTTGATGTTGTTCCATTATTTATTTCAATTGTTTTAATTATTGGTTTTATTACAATTGTTACTTTATTAACTGCCTTTCGTCTTTTAAAACGTGATCCTTTATTTTTAATTAAAAAAGATAGTGATTTAGCTTTAGGTGTTCCTAAAAGTAGAGCTAGCAAGTTTTTACAAAATAATTTTCGTCTTCGTTTTTTATTATCGTTATCAAAAACTAGTTGAAAAAAAATTTTAGTTACTTCAGGAGTTATTACTTTAGCTTCACTTTCAATTGTAGCAACAACACTAGTTCTTGCCACTATTAATAGTTTAAAAGTTAATTATTTCAAAACTCAAAAATATAAAAATTATTATGAGTATCAAACACCAATGCCGAATATGCCGATGAGTAAATATGGATTATATTCATGAGATTTTTTTAATTGACCAAACGATGAGAAATATTATCCAACTTATGGTGCTATGCCTTGACCTGAAGATAAAATTGTTTATGATGAGAAAAAGGCACGAGTTGGGTGATATAATCCATTATTGTTTAAAAAAGAAAAATTAACTAATAATTTTGCTGATATTTTTACTTTTGATTCATCTTTTCCTGAATCTGAAAGAACAGAGTTTATAAAAAAAATGTCCTCTTATTATCAAGAACAATCAACAGGGACATTAGATCTTAGTGATTTAGTTTGATCATATAGTTGATTGGGTGGCAAAGCTTTTAGTAATCAGTTATTAACTGATTTAAGTAAAGAAGATAATACACCATCAAAAATATTTTCATATAATATTGTTAATTTTGCAAGTGGTCAATTACCTAATATTTTGCAAGTTCCTAATCCCGGAGTGCCACCTGGTCCAGAGGCAATTAAAGAAATTTTAAAGCAAGTATTACCAGGCTTTGTTCGTCAGAGTATTGATAGTTTGCCAAGACCCAATATTAAAGAAGATCCTTATGATTATTTTAGTATTGGTCATAATACTATTGCTTTTAATCCAAAAAGTACTAATAATGGTGATATTAATGGTCCAGATGAAGAATTAGTAACACAGTTTAAAGTTGGTGTTGATGAAAGTACAAAAATTGCTAAAAAAGAATTAATGGATGTTATTGGCATTAATCCTGATACTGCAATGTTAGTATTAAAAAATGATGAAGTTAAAGCTTTAAAATATAATGCTAATGCTAATACTATTCCAATGATTATCAACCGTGCTTTTCAATCTAAATTTGGATTAGATGTTGGCTCACAATTTAGTGGTGTACCACAAGTTAATACTCTATGTTATAAAAATATTGATGGTAAAAGTGTTCCTTTACCAAAAGAAAATTGATATTATGGTGAGATGCCACCATCAGGTGCTTATACTACAAATGGTGGCATCTGATCAAAAAGTGGAACAAAATGAAATTATCGCGGTGATCAAAAAATAAAATTATCTGATAATAATAAAGAATATAGTGATAGCCATGGTACTAGGTATAATGGTATGTATGATGCTAAAGGACAACCAATTGTAAATAATGAACCTAGTACTTGAAATAATGTTAATGATATTTGATTAAAATTACCTCCTGATATTAGTCCTAATGCTAAAAGTGGTAAAATTCCAACAGCTGATAATGCTAAAACTATTGATTTTGATTTATCACATATTTTAGATTCAACAGGTGAATGAATTAGACCTTTTTCATATGATTTGGTAAAGCCATATAATGGATTTGATCCTAAAGACCCATTAAGTATTTTATTAAACCGCCCAGCAGAATGATTTATGGGAATGGTTAATAATAATATTTTAACTAAAGAAAATAATATTAATGCTGATAGTTTACAAGCAGATATTAAAAATAACATGCCAACATGATGAAAAAATATTATGGGTAATGACAATCCACTTCATACATATCAAGTTGTAGGAATTCAAGATTCTTATGATGCTCCTAAAGCCTATATTGATCAAAAATGAGCTAATGAAATTATGGGTTATAGTTATATTGATGATAATCCTTATTATTCAGGAACCGATGTATTTCAATGATTTAATGGTAAGTTAAGTGCTAATGCTAATGTTTTTGATTTAATTGGAAGAATGAGTTTTAAATCAAATTTAGATGATTATACTATTTATGCAACTACTAGTTTAAGTGGTAATCAAAATATACCAATGGTCAAAAAAAATTATTTACTATCAAGACAACAAGCGATGATTACTAAAATGTCAGATATTGCTTTCAGTGCTAGTGCTTTATTTATTGTGACAACGATTATTTGTTCAATATTAATTGTTATTATGATTACTGATTTATTTACCGATCAATTTCGTCGTTTTATGGCTCATATGAAAGCAGAAGGATATACTAATTGAGAAATTAATTCTTTTACTTTAGGTATTTTTACACCTTGAGCATTACTTGGTTATATTGTAGGGTTTGCCCTAGGTTTCCTTGCAATTTATGGTTTAATTTCTATTCTTACTAGTTTTGTTGGTGTGGCTTTACCATTTACAATAACATGATGAATATTACCAGTAAGTTTTACCATAATTGGTGGTATATATATATCAACATTTATTATTAATAATCATGAATTAAATAAAATGAATTTAATTGAATTATTAAAATCTGATGAATAAAATAAAGTTCACTAAAGAATGTTTGGTAAATTTAAACGGAATTTTACGCTTATTGGTTAACACTTAATTCTTAATAAATAATTTAATTATGATATTTTTAAATGTGATTTTTTCTTTACGGTTATTATATTTAAAACAAAATTCATTTAAATAAGATTGGAGTCATTTTTTTGAAACTCAATGAAATTGGCCGATAAAACCTCTTTTTAATATTGCTCAAAAACTTTCTATTGTATTTGTATGAATACCATTATAAGAAAAATATTTTTTGTGATTAACTTGTTCATGTGGTAAAATTCCGAATTTAAATATTTAAATTTACCAAATTGATAGTGAAATATGTATACTTTATTTGAAAACTAAATATAGTTTTTAACTCATTACTTTATTTTTAAAGTAAATGGGTTTTTATTTTGAAAGGAGAAAAAAAATTTTGAAAGATGAATCATTAATTTTTAATTATTATGATATATTAAATGTATTAACAACAGCATCAGTAGCAGAAATTAAAAAAAAATTCAAACAGAATGCTCTAAAAACTCACCCAGATAAAAATAATAATCCTCAATCAAAACTTAAAATGCAAGAATTGAATGAAGCAAAAAGAATATTAACAGATGAAAACTTAAGAAAAGTTTTTGATCAAAAACTTTTTATTTACTCTTTACAAAACGGTAATAATAAGGTAGTTATTTATTTTCTTACTAATAAAATAAATAATTTAAATATAAATGAAAAAGATAATTCTGGTAATACTCCTTTACATTATGCATGTTTTCATAATTTTTTAGAAACTGCAGATCTATTAATTAAATATGGTGCTAATATAAATGCCAAAAATAATAGAGATAATACTCCTTTACATTATGCTATAATGGGTAATGCTGATTTAAAATTTATTAATTTATTAGTTGATAAAGGTGCTAATTTTATTGAGAAAGATAAAATGGGTAATGATAGTTTATCTTTTGTAAAATCTTTTGCAAAAGATAAGAAAGTTTCTGAGTTTTTTTTTAAAAAAATGAAAAAATTAAAAATAAAACAAAATCAACAAATTTTACTAAATATAACTAAAAGAATTAGCAATATTGAAAGAGAAATTGTACATTTTGAACAGAAAAAAATAAGTTCAGCATTAAATTATATTATTATTATTTTTACTTTTGGTTGCGTTAATAAGAATAAAAATATAAATGAGGATATTTCAATTAAAAATAATGAGCTTAATAAATTATTATCAGATAAAATAATAATTAATAATGAAAAACAATTATTGGAACAAGAAATAAGAAAAATAAAATTTAATAAAGCTAGAATAATAAATGCAATGGATCTGAAAAATAAACAGTCAGCAAGTGGATATAAACCATCAAATTCATCATGTATTTAATAAAACAAGTTAAAAAGATTGCTTTTGCAATCTTTTATTTTTAGCTAAAATCAAGAAAAATTGATTAATATTTTTTGTATTTATTATTATATTTTAATTTAATAAATTACTTATTAAATAAAACTTTTAAATCGTACTATTAATATTTTAATAAAATTAAAGTATTAATGTCATAAATAACTAGTTATTTGTTGGTATAATAATGTAGGTGAAAATATGGCATTTTTTAAAAATTTAAAGACAAAATTATTTGGTCAAAAGACAACTAAATATGATCAGGGACTTAAAAAGTCAAGAACATTATTTGCATCTAAAATTAAAGCGTTAGCAGCGCGTTATCATCAACTTGATGAACAATATTTTGAAGAATTAACTGAAGTATTAATTTTAGCAGATGTTGGATACAAAATGGCAGAAACTATTACTGATGAAATTCGTCATGAAGCTAAAATCCAAAAATTAACAAAACCAAAAGTTATTAATGATATTATTATTGATAAAATGTTTGTTATTTATACTGATGGTCAGTTAGTTTCTACAAGATTAAATTTTAGTAGTAATAATATTTCGTTATTTTTAGTTGTTGGTGTTAATGGTAATGGTAAGACAACATCAGCAGCTAAATTAGCAGCTAAATTAAAGACACAAGGTAAAAAACCAATTCTAGTTGCTGCTGATACTTTTCGTGCTGGTGCCGTTGAACAATTGCAAATTTGAGCAGAAAGAATTGGTATTCCTTGTTATTTAGGAACACCAAAGCAAGATCCAGCTAGTGTTGTTTATGCTGGAATTGAAGCAGCTAAATCTGAAGGTTGTGATGTTATTATTGTTGATACAGCAGGAAGATTAGAAAATAAAGTTAATTTGATGCAGGAGTTAAAAAAGATTAATAAAATTATTACTCAGAAATTAGGACATGAAGCTAATGAAACATTGTTAGTAATTGATGGTACAACTGGACAAAATGGTATTAATCAAGCACAAGAATTTATGAAAATTGTTTCTTTGACTGGCATTATTTTAACAAAAATGGATGGTACTGCTAAAGGTGGTATTATTCTTGCTATTAAAGAAGAATTAGATATTCCTGTTAAATTAATGGGTTTTGGTGAAGGTATTAATGACTTGGAAGAGTTTGATTTAGATAAGTATATTTTTAGTTTAACAAGTGATTTGTTTGCGGAGTATGAAAATGAATAGTTTAGAAAAACAAGTTTTATATTATAGTTTATTTGCTTTTTATAATACATTATTAACAGCAAAACAAAAACAATATTTTACAAATTACTTTATTGAGAATTTATCTTTACAAGAAATCGCTGATTTACAAAAAGTATCACGAACGGCTGTTTATGATAGTCTGCAAAAAGTTATTATTTTATTAAATAAATATGAAAGTAAGTTGTATCTTTATGAAAAATATAAACAAAGACAAGTAATATATGAAAAATATACGGAAAAGTATAATTTTATTAAAGTTTTACAAGAAATTGATAAAATAGAATAAAGCAGGTGGAAATTAATGAAAATTTTAATAATTGGTGATATTTACAGTATTGTTGGTAGACAAATGGTTAAATATTGAATTCCTAAAATAAAAAAGGAATATGAAAATCAATTTAAGATTGATTTAGTAGTTGCGAATGGTGAAAATACTACTCATGGTAAATCATTATGTAAAAAACACTATGATGAATTAAAAAATGCTGGTATTGATATTATTACTACTGGTAATCATATTTTTGGTCATCCTGATGTTGCTAAGTATATTAATACAACTCCAGATTTATTACGTCCTTTAAATTATAATCCTTATCATCCAGGTAATGGTACAATTTTAGTTAAAGTTGGTAATAAAAAAGTGCGTGTAACAAATTTAATTGGTCGTACTTTCATGGATAAATCTGATAATCCTTATTTTGCTCTTGAACAACTTATTACGATTGATAAACAAAATAGTGAAGAAAAAAGTGACATTCATATTATTGATTTTCATGCTGAAGCAACAGCGGAAAAGTTATCTTTTGCTTGAAATTTTGATGGTCAAGTTACTTGTGTAGTAGGAACTCATACTCATGTTCAAACAGCAGATAATCGTTTATTACCAAAAGGTACTGCTTTTATTAGTGATGTTGGAATGACAGGTCCGTTTTATTCCATTATTGGTGCTAAAGCTGAAGAAGTTATTATTCGTGATAAAAAAAGTATGCCGGCAAAATTTAGTCCAGCTGATGGTGAAGGTCAATTTTCAGCCGTTTTATTGACTATTAATGATGAGACAAATAAAGCAGAAAAAATTGAACGTATTTTTATTCATCCACAAGCACCTAATTTTAAAATTTACGAATAATTACAAATATAGGAAGGGACTAACTTTAACATGATATGAAATAATGCTAATTTTTTTACTGATAAAAATGGTTTATATTCAATTTTAATTGGGATTAGTATATTAATAATTTTAAGAATTTTATTAATGGCAAAAATTAAAGACAATGTTCATGTACAACAAGCTGCTGAAATACGAGAAAAGGTAATTATTTTACGTGATGGTTATGAAGTAAAATTATTTAAACAAATGGTTGATAAAAGTACAATCATTATTATTGGTGCTCATGGCTTGCAAGGTCAAAAAGATGATTTTAAATTATTAAGTTCTTTTTGTAAAAAATCACAACTATCTTTGATTACTTATGATCGAAGAGGTATTGGTAAAAATGGACAAGATTGAAAATTTAAATCATTAGGTACTGATATTAATGATTTAAAAGATATAATAAGTGCAGTAAAATCTAAATATCCTAATCAAAAAATTATTGTTTTTGGTGAATCATTAGGCGCAGCTATTGCTAGTCATGCTGCTAAAAATAATTCACAAGTATCAGCATTAATTACTAGTAATTTAGTAACTAAAAAAAATCTTTGTCAATTTTCATTAAGTTTTATTATTTGCTTTTGTTTTGCTTTTATTTTTAATTCTAATATTCAAATGCCAATTTATGTTGAAAATCAAGATATTTCTAGTAATAATGCTCATATTACTAATATAAATCAAAGATATAGTAATCGTCAAAATTGATCATTACGTTTTTTACTACAATTTAAAAAAATTAATAAAAAAAGTATAATGGAAATTAGTAATTCAGAACTTCCAACGTTAATCTTACAAAGTGCTGATGATGTATTTAGTGATTTTCATCAACTTAAAATTAATAAAAAATATTGGAAGAAACATCATAGTTATGTTTTTATTTTTGATGGTAAACATGCTTTAATTAATGAACCTAATATTAAAGATATATTTGATAATGAAATTATGCCATGAATTACAAAAAATATTTTACTTGAGAAAGGTTAAAAAATATGAAATTAATACCTAATATTATCTATCCTCTTTTTACTAGTGAGTCTGTTGCTCCTGGTCATCCTGATAAGATTTGCGATCAAATTGCTGATGCAATTTTGGATGCTTTTTTAAAACAAGATCCACATGCCAAAGTAGCATGTGAGGTTTTTATTACTACAAATTTTGTTTTAATTGGGGGTGAAGTTCATAGTCATGCTCAAGTTGATTATCAAGCAATTGCGCGAAAAGTTATTACTGAAATTGGTTATATAAATGATGAAATTGGATTTAATGGTTTTACTTGTGAAATTAAAGTGTTAATTCATGAACAATCACCCGATATTTTACAAGGCGTTGAATTAAAAAATCATCAAATCGGTGCTGGTGATCAAGGAATAATGTTTGGTTATGCATGTCAACAAACATCAGAATATATGCCATTACCAATCGTTTTAGCACATGAATTAATTAAACGGGCTACAAAGTTACGAAAGGAAGAAAAATTTAAGTATGCACTTCTTGATATGAAAGCGCAAGTTACTATTGATATTGATCAAGAAGAACCTAAAAATTTAAAAATACATACTATTTTAATGAGCATTCAACATCAAGCAAATTATGATGAAAAACAATTTAAAACATTTATTCATAAAGAAATTATGCAATATGTTGCTAATCAATATCATTTAAATCTTGATTTTAAATATTTAATTAATCCAACTGGCAAATTCGTAATTGGTGGACCTGCTGGTGATACTGGTTTAACAGGAAGAAAATTAATGGTTGATACTTATGGTGGAGCTGCTTGTCATGGTGGGGGATCTTTTTCAGGAAAAGATCCCACTAAAGTTGATAGAACGGGTGCTTATTATGCTAGGTATATTGCTAAAAATATTGTTGCTGCTAACTTAGCAAAGATTTGTGAAGTACAATTAGCTTATGCAATTGGAACTCTTGAACCAATTGCAATATTTGTTAATACTCATCAAACTATTATTTCCGGTTTAACAGAAGCAAAATTAACAGAAATTATTTATCAAGTTTTTGATTGTTCTGCTAGTGCTATGATTGATAAATTAGAGTTATCTAAACAAAATTATCAACAATTATCAACTTATGGTCATTTTGGTAGAAATGATTTACAATTACCTTGAGAGCAATTAGATAAAGTTAGTTTATTGAAAACTTATTTACCAAAAAAATAAGATAGGGAGAAATATTTTATGTTTTTAGAAGTAATAGCTACATCTTTAAAAGATATAGAAAAAATTAATAATTCTTTAGCTAATCAAGTTGAACTTTGTACTGCTATGGAATTTGGTGGTTATACTCCAAGTTATGAATTGATTGTTGAAGCATGTAAAATTTCGTTGAAACCAGTAATGGTTATGGTTAGAAATAACAATAATGGTTTTAATATTACTGATAATGACTTTAAAATCTTTAAAAGAGATATTCAATTTATTAAAACAACTCATGCATCAGGTATTGTTTGTGGCATTTTAACTAAAGATAATAACATTGATGTTGAAAGAATGAGTGAAGTTATTAAATTAGCAAAACCTTTAAAAGTAACTTTTCATCGTGCTTTTGATGAAATTTTTAATAAAAAACAAGCTTTAGAGCAGTTAGTAAAATTAGGTGTTACTACAGTTTTAACTTCTGGTGGTCAAGATAATATTGTGAATAACATTAATAAATTTAAAGAATTAAAAAAATTAAATTTACCAATAAAAATTCTTGCTGGTGGTGGAGTTAATTTAGAAAATGTTAATGTTTTATTAAAAAATGGTATTAATGATATTCATTTTGGAAAATGTGTGCATGAAGATAATAATTTTAATAATCCTATTAATTATAAATTAATTAATAATATTAAAAATATGGCATAAATAATAAAAAGTTTCGGAATTTTACGCTTATTGGTTAACACTTAATTCTTAATAAATAATTTAATTATGATATTTTTAAATGTGATTTTTTCTTTACGGTTATTATATTTAAAACAAAATTCATTTAAATAAGATTGGAGTCATTTTTTTGAAACTCAATGAAATTGGCCGATAAAACCTCTTTTTAATATTGCTCAAAAACTTTCTATTGTATTTTTATGAATACCATTATAAGAAAAATATTTTTTGTGATTAACTTGTTCATGTGGTAAAATTCCGAAAAGTTTTATAATATATAAGATTAAACAGCAACCTTTATTGATGGTTTATTATTATAATTGGGAGCGTACCGAAGATGTCGATAACTAGTAATTTTCAAAAATAACTTCCTAATTTTTTTAACCCTTAAATTAAAAATAAATGACAAAAGACGAGAATAAAAATCTTGTCTTTTTTTGTAATTGTAAAATTTTAAAATTTTTAATAACTTTCTTTAATACTATTATCAACACGTGTTAAGGAATTAAAAAAGTGAACCACAACACAGTTGTTCAAAATAGTGGCTAGCATGTGGACTTGCATGGATAAATAAAAAGTGGAGTGATACCTAATAAAATATACTAACCATTTAATGGTAATCCTTGGGGTGGGAGCGGATTGGAAACTAGTATATATAGACCTGTTGTAGGGACCTATTGTATTAATTCTATTCTTTATTTAACCAACCTTGCCACTCCCCAGTGAGCAAGTGTTGGTTTTATTTTTTATTTTTTTTGAAAAATTTTTTGGGCGAGAAAATAAATTTCAAACTTGTAAAAAAAATTGAGCGGTGCCGGTTCAATTAAAATATTAATTTGCTAAACGCAAATTAAATAAATATTGAATCGAATGCCTCAATGTTTTTTAAAATTTCACAATTTATTTTTGAGCCCAGTTTTCATGGAATGAATAAAACGAATAGTAGTATTATTAATAATCTAAAAATCAAAATATATGTTCTTTATGCTAGAAGCAACAGAACATATTAGGAAAGGATTATTATGCAAATAGAATTTAAAAAAGAACAAATTGTAAAAGATAAACCACAATCTATTCTTATTGATTATGTTGAATATAAATTATCACTTCCAAAATGAATGATTAAAAATAATTCTTTTATTGTTGATAACAGTTACACATATTGAGTTTTTAATTTAGAAAATATTAAAAGAGAATTAAGTGGTAATGAATTAATAAAATTATTAGAACCATATATTAAAGACCAAAAAATAACTGTTAATAAACCAACTGTTCCAAAAGAATATTATCTTAATGATATAAAACTTGAACCATTAACATTTTATGAACAGCATAATAGTTGATTTATGGGTGAAATAACAGATAACAAAACTAAAATTACTAATCCTTGTTTTAAATATAACATTACGTGAGAAGAAAACAGAAAAGGCTTTAAAATAAATAATCCATATAAACATGATGATTTACCAATTAATTATATAGTTACTTCGTATAAGGAAATTTCAACTCATAATGAAAAAGTATTTTTGTTGAACATGTAAACAAAATAAATTAGATTATTTATTCTTTAATACTAATGATATAAAAACAAGAAAATATTTTTTAAGAGATAAAAATAGTAAAGCAATTTGTTATGACTGTATTTTAAATATTAGGTTAAGTAGGAGGTATAAATATGAATAAAGAACAAGAAATTAATTCATTAAAATTAGAAATAGAACTACTTAAACAAAATAATGACAGATTATATAACGGTTTATGAAAAAAATTTGATAACTTTATTGATAAAGGAAAATTCATTAAATATTTAGAAAATAAAATTGAAAATGATGGATATAGAAGTACAAATAATGATGCAATATATTATTCATTAATTCAAAAAATCAATAGTGGAGAATTTGATTAATAATGCAATATGACTTAATTATTGGTATTGACCCCGCTGGTATTGGTAATAATGGAATTGTTATATATTCAAATGAAACTAATAATATTGTTTTTAATGAAACATTTAATACATTAACTGTTTTATGAACTAAAAATATGTATAAAGAAAAATTTCAATTAATTAAAGAAAAATTTATTGATAAAAAAATATTAGTTATTGTAGAAAATTTCTTTTTAAGTTCAAAACAATTATTAACTAATCCATTAGCAACTCCTAAAATTATTGGTGCTTTAATGGTATTGATACAAGATGTTATGAATTGAGATTATTTCGAAAACCACCCAAAAAATAAAAATAAAATAACAGATTATAAAGGAAATATAAAATTAACAAAACATGAACAAGATGCTTATAAGCATATTCAATATTATTTAAAAAATAATAAAAAAATATTAATTTTTGATAATTATTTAAGGAAATTATAAACATGAAAGATAAAGCAAATTACATCAAATTAACAGTAAAACTTAGTAACACTATTGAAGCAAAATATTACGAAAAAGGTAATAAAGAATTATATTATAGTGTTCGAGGTCAGTGAAATGGTTTAAACTATGTTACTTTAATTTTTAACAACCCAAAATTTTATAGGCGATGTATTTTATTAAACAAAAATGATGAAATTTTAGTAACTGGTCAAATCTTTAATACTTTAAACATTCCTAAAAATCGTGCATTTTGTTCAATCAATGTTAAATGATTTAAAAAATGAAAAGAGTAAAAAATGATATTATGAAAAATTTTATTAATAGCACCAATATTAATAACAAGTATAACACTAATAATATTTTTAATTTTTATAATAATTGATTTAAAAAAAGATTATAAAGTATTAACAAAATTAAATGATATAGCAAAAGAAATTGAAAAAAAGGAGAAATAGATATGAATAAAGAAAAATTAATTAAATATTTAATTAATAATAAAGCAAATGCTTATAATGGAAAACAATTTTTATTATCTTCAAATAGAGACCCAAATATAAAAGGTATTGATGAACTAATTAAAAGAATTAAAAATGGTGAATTTGATAAGGAAGAATAAATAATGAAATGTAACTGAACTGAAAATGATACAAAAGTATCATATAACTCATATGATCTACCCTATTATAAAATAATTGAATGTAATAGTACAAATACTACAAGAGATAAACATAATGTTAATGAAAGATATTTTTGTGAAATACACTTAAAACAAGTTAAAGAAACACGAAAATTAATGCATAAAAATTGCATTAGTAAAGAAAAAATAATTTTAGATATCAATAAAATTATAAATGATACAAACCCACATAGAACTTATACAGAATATGTCTTTTATTTAAAAGAAAGAATTGAAAATGGTGAATTTGATAATGATTAAATTAATAGATTTGTTTGGTCAAGATAAAATAGAAATATTTTCACCAAATCCCAAAGATTTAACAGACAGTAATGATATAAAAGCATTGATTTTATGAAAATATCCTAATGTCATTGCTAAATATTTAATTGTTTCTCAACCACATGCTAATACCGCAATTTTAGTTGGAGATAATTTCAATTATCAAGGTTGAATAGAAGTATTTATTAAACAAAAAGTAGAAGGAGTAGAAGGAAATGCCAAATGACATAACTGTACAATCAAGTAATTACACTTTATTAAAATTAATAAGAACTGGAGCAAGTCCATTATTTGGTATGATAGGAACTTCTGCATACTATGGTCAATTAATAGGAAATCCAATATTAGGTAGTATAAATGCTTTATTATTTTCTAAAAAATTAGGAATTGATATATGAAATTTAAATCAAATGCCAAATTTAAAAAGTAAATTATTAAATTCAAGTAAAAAAATAGCATTAGGATTAGGAACAATTGGTTTAGCAAATTATAGTAAATTTACTGAAACAATAAATCCTATTACCCCAACTACAACAACTACAGAAACACCACCATGACCAACATTAACATTATCAGTAACTAACAATAACGTTAATGAACAATCTTTAATGGATTGAGATACTTATATATCTTTAAATTCATATGGTATTGCCAATTTGGTTGCTGGAATTACTGAATTAATACCAAGTAAATTTGAAACTATACGTAAAATAGCAAATATGGCAACTGGTGGTTGCTTAATATCAAGTGGGGTTGCTATGGGTATTAATAATGATTTTAGTAATGCTTATGCAGTTCCAACAATAGTTGCTGGTGCATCTGAAATTATTCATAATTTATTGCCTATGGAAACCAATCATAATGTTGAAGAAATGCAAGAAACAACATTTACTAGTGAAAATGCAAGATTAATTAATGATGTTGTAGATAGAATATCACCAGTATATCGACCAACTGTATATAACAGTTTATAAAGGAGGTGAATAATTTATGAATAAAGAAAAATTAATTGAATATTATAATCACGAAATAAATACGCTTAAAGAAAGAATGGAACAATTAAATAAAGAAATTTCTTTATTAGTAACTATTATAAGTAATTATCAGTCAATGATTGAAAGAATTAATGGTGGTCAATTTGACGAATAATTAAAAAATAAATAATTGAAAGGAAAATATTGAAATGAAAGAATTATTGCATGAATTAATTATTATTGGAACAAGTGTAGGAACATTAATTTGTAGGGAACTAATTGTTTGATTTAAACGATTTATTACAACCCCAAAACATGTTCGAGCAAATAATAAAGTAATAAAACATCAAAAAAAATTAGCAAAATTAAATGAAAAAATTAATAAAGAAAGTAAATAATAAAGGTGTGATATAAATGTTAGAAAATGAAACTAATGTTCAAGAAACAACTGAACCTTTAACTGAAAGTAATAATTTACAACAAGAGCAAGAAACTAAGATTGTTGAATTAGAAAATAAGTTAAATAAACTTAATAAAGAAATTAAAGAAAAAGAAATAATTAATATATTTAAAAAATATCAAGTTAAAAATGAATTTTATGACTATTTAAAGTTTAAAACTAGTAATATAGAAAATTCAAAAATAGAAGATACTATTAAAAAAATGATTAAAGAACAACCAATATTTAAAGAACCAATTAATACAGGTGGTAAACCAGAAACAATATTAACAAATCAACCCAATTCAATAAAAAGTAGTTTATTGGATTATAAAAAGAAAAATAATTTATAACAGAAAGGAAAAATAAAAATGGCAATTAATATTCAAACAAACTTAAATAATACAGAAAAACTAGTTGAAGTACCAGAATTTATTGAATTTTTTAAACAATCAAATAGTCCATGAGCAAACTTTTTTCCAATTGAAATAGTTAATTCTACTAAAATAGAATTTATTATTAAAGTTCCAAAAGACCCATCAATTAAAGTTATTGCATGAAATGATAAAAGTCAAAGAATAGATGTAACTTATGCACAAACTGATACTATTCCGAAAATAATTGAAAAATTATATGTTGCAGGTGAAACTATTGCTGCTGTAGATTTAAATGCTGAAAATGGGCAAAATTTACTAGAAAGTATGCAATATGAAGTTGCTAATGATTTAGCAGATAAATTAGCAACTGATGATATACAAGTCATTAGTGATAATGCAACTAAAGTAATAATTAGTGATACATCACCAACAGGACATATACAAGCAATGTTATCTGCTTGAAATACTTTATTTCAATTAAGAAATAGTGCAAATTGTCGTTTCTTTATTACAAATAATCTTTATGATACTATTGTTTATTTGGCTAATAATAAAGGTTTAATTACAGATAACCAAATTGCTCAACAACTAAGATTAAATGGTAATGATTTATATATCAAAGGTGTATTATGTCAAATTGTAATGGATGATTATATGGCATTTACTGATAGTGAAAATAAAAAACAAATTATACCTTTTATTTTAGCAACACCAAGAGCAATGAAAAGATATATGTTACAACAAACAATTGTATATGTTCAAGAAATTGCTGATGGTAAACTTGGTAGAGCATATAAAGTTGGTGGTGAAGTACTAGGTCAATCAATTCCTTATATGTCAAAAAAAGAAACAACATCACGTTGAATGTTATGTGGAATTATTACTAAAACGGATTTAAGTAGCAAACTTACAACTTTAACAACTGATATTACTGCTAATACTAGCAGAAAAAATCAATTATTAGATACAGCAATAAAAAATTCAAGAGAAATTACTAGTTTGAACCCAGCATTAGACTTAGTACATGCAAATATTAAATATTTTAGTGATGCACAAGGCAAAACTGATGTAAGTAATCAAAATCAAAAAGCAGGGGATTTATATGTAATTATTACTGCAAATATTAATGATGCAAATTATCAAGGCTCAACAAATCCTATAAAAATAACTCTTAAATAATAAGGACATTAATCATGCCTATTGGTACAGCAAATACAGCAACACTCTTAAAAATAAATAAACCAAAACATACTAGAACTAGTCAACAACAAGAGCATAAAAGTTTATGATGAGAAATTTTAGAAATGATTGGTGTACAAGTTATAGCAGTAGCACTTGCTCCTTTTACTGGTGGTTTAAGTGAAGATTTAGCACTTGGATTAGGTGCAAGTGATTTAATTGCTAGTATTAGTGCTACTGGTGTTGAGTTTGCAACTGATTTTACTATTAATCAAGTTTATGATTATTTAAAAGGAAATGTAACATCATTAAATACTTTCTTTAATTTATTACCAGCATTTGCAGGACTTAATAGAATTACTCGTGGTTATCGTACTACTAAATTTATTAAACTAGCACAAAAAACTAAAACTCTAGAACAAATTGGTGTTAAAGAAGTTAAAAACTTACAAGAAATAATTAATCAAGTAAGTGGAAAAGAGTTTTTAACAGATAAGATTATTGGCAATAAACGTTATTTATTTAATTATAGTTATGCTCCTAATCGTGAAACAATAATTCAAAATTTAGGTTTTGTTGCTGAAAGACAATTCAAAAATAATTTTCAAAAATTAGAAGAACAAGAGTTAAAAGATTATTTAATATTACAAAATACATTAATAAAATTAAGCCCACAATTAACTCCAAAATTTAAAATCAAGGATATTGAAAAAGCAAATAACTTTTTAAAGAAATATAATAGTAATTTAAAAGAAGTATTAAAAATGAATCAAAATGATTGATTAAATTTAGTTCATACAATATATGCAGATAATAGATATGGTAAATCTTTAATTTTGGACTTACAAAAAATTCGTGCTGATGCTATTAAATTTAATTTTAAAAATAGTTCAATTCATAAATTGGTATTAAAAACCAATCAAACTTTTAAATATTTTGATATTAGATTTTATTTAAAAAAGAGTTTTAATAAATTTTGAAAAGATACACCATATTTTGAAAAATTACGAGCAAGTATATATAAATTACAAGAAAAATTTGAACAATTAGAAGAAAAAGCAATTGAAAAAATTAATAAATTAAAAGAAAAAGTTACTGATTTATTTAGTAGTGCTGAGAAAAAAGCAATCAGACATGCACAATTAATTCCATTGAATTCACCAGTATTTATGGGCTGTAAAATTCAATTTTTGTCATTAGATAAATGTGCTATTAGTATTTATCATCGTAATCCTAAATATAAACCAATTGTAGTAGTTGATAGTATTGTTAAGGCAGAAACTTTCGTCACTCAAATTCATCCATTTCATTGATATAGATGATATACTGGCTGATACATTGGTTATGGAGTAAATCATAATAAGTGATTAAAATCAATAGCATTTGCACCACCAGTTGTTCAACAAGTAATTAGAGATAGTTTTAAAGTTTATAGAGAAATATTTAGAACAATTAGAACTTATCATAAAATAGTAAATGTTATTAATAACCCTATTGAAAATATTAATAAATCATTTAAAAGTGCTGGTTTAAAATTTTCAGTTAATACTTTATTTGGTACAGGACTACTACATCATTTAGAAAAATTTGCATATAGTCAAGTTGTAGAAAAGGGTAAAAAGAAATTATTCATATAGCACATAGAAAAACTAAAACAAGAACTAAACATTATAAAAAAGCGTTTTTTAAGGAATGATAAAATATGATTAATAAACTTTGAACCGGTGTCAGTTTAGAAAATTATAATAACTGATATCCTTTAACTGGAAAAATTACAGAATCACCATCACAATATATAAAAACATGACCAAATGTTAATGATTGATTTAAAACATTTGCTATTCGTGCTCAAAATGATATTAATGCTTATCTTGATTTTATTTTATCTAAATTTTCTTTTGATAGTTTTAAAGATGAATTAATTAAAGAAACATTAAGAGATATGGTTTATGTAATGGTTGAGCATTGAGTATTTAATCGTACACCAATTGAATTTAACGTTGATGCTACTATTCAATTTAATAATGGTAGTCAATTTAGTGCAAGTAGTATCCCTACAATTAATGTTTGAGATTTAGCACCTAGTAGAATGAAAATATGAGCAAGATTAACTGAATTAAAACAAATATTTTCAAGTTATAATGATGATGAAATAGATGTTGAAAAAATTGACTTAAAAGCATTTTATACTAGAAATCAAGTTGATGAACTAATTGAACAACAAAAAGAATTTACATTGTCAAAACAAATTAAACTATATGATGATGTTATTGATGATAATGAACATGAAGTTTTTCGTGGTGCTGTAACTAATTTTATCAATAAAGGATATGTAGCAACAGAATATGATAAAGAAACTGAAACTATGATTTTAAATTGACCTAATGAAATTGGTACATTACCACCCGAAGCATTACAAAATAATCCACAAATTGGTGATTTTACTCATGCTGCAACTGCTGATTTTTCTGCTAAACAACAAAAAAGAATTACTACAAATGAAAACAATATAACAAAATTAAATAGTAAATTAATTAAAGCAAACGAAAATATTAATGATGTTAAAAATAATTGATTTAATATTGAAACTAGTCCTTTATGAAAGAAAATTGATAATAAAGATTTATATGCAAATGAATGATATATTATTTATTGAGCATACGAATTTATTGATAGTACCCATGGGTATAATGATGCTAAAAAATTAACAAAAATTAATTTAGGGTACGCTGGTAATCCACCACAAAAAATTATAGTAATTGAAAATGTTGATGTTGATGTTGATAAAATAACATTATTATTTAATTTTGAATTACAACAATTTATTGTTACTAGTGCTAAACAAAAGTATAAACCAATAATTTTTGATATATATAAATATATTGGAAAGGGTACACCAACTGAATTTATAGCAGAAGAAGGTACTGAACGCGATTATTACACAAAAATAGAAACTAATAATTTATTAGATAAAAAACAAGATAAATTAATTGCTGGTGAAAATATTAAGATTGATGAAAATAATAAAATCAGTGCTACTAGTGGTAGTGAATCATTATGATTAATAGACCCTAATAGTCCAAATATTATTCAACCTAAAGAAAAAAGAATTATTACTTCAAATAATACTAGAATTGTTGATATAGCAGACCCTACACAACCACAAGATGCTGTTAATTTACGAACTTTAGATAAAAAATTAGAAGATGTAAAATCACAATTTCCTATTGCATTTCAAATAAATGCTGTAAGTCAAGAAATTCCTAATTTAGAAACTGAAAATAAAACTGTTGCTGGTGCTATTAATGAAATAAAAGATAAACAATCAAGTGGCTCAAATTGAAAAGATGTAGCATTTTCACAAGATAGAGAAACAATTATTTATGAATTGAAAACCAATACACATTATAGAATATTTTATGATGTTAATAATAAAAGAAGTACTGGATTAATTGGTAAATATCCTTGTTTAATAAGTGAATTTTATTGAATTTATACTGATGGAAGTAGTTTTAATGATTTATGAATTAATTTACCACATTGAAAAGATACTAATCTTTCACATTTAATAATAGTAATTAATCAACATAAAATATCATGAAAAAATAATTCTAATGATGGTAATTTTTGAAAATTACAAGAATTACAAGGATAAAATTATGATTTGAAAAATTATAAAAATTATTTTAAGTTTAATTGGAGTGTTATTATCTTCGGCTATTGCGGGTTTAATTATATTTATTATAGTAAAAATTGTATTAAAAATTAATCAAATATTTTAAAAAAAGGTGGTGAATATTATGTTAGGTAGGTTTTTAAGAAAAGATAAAGGTATTAATAATCAAGAAAAACCTAAATTAACTTTTTTAAAAGATAAGAGTACACATGCTTCTATTTTAAGTTATTTTGGTTTTAATGATTTTAATCATGAAACTTATTTTACTGATTTTGTAGCAGAAAATAATGCTAATTTATATAATGCTCCATTAGAAATTAATAATGAAACTATTAAACAGTATTTAATTCAACAAGAGTTTTATAGAAAAAATTGAAATTCTATTTTTAAGTTAAGTAAATTAGGAATTAGTGGTTATTTAATTTTTATTGCTAATGATGATTTATATTTTCAAGTAGTTGATATTCAACAAAGAGTTTATGACATTACTGGTAAATTAATTCAATGTACTATTTTTTATGATAGTTATGAACAAAATGCACAAATGGTAAGATTATTTGAAATTTATAAACTAAATAATGAACAAGTAACTATTAATCGTGCAATTTATAGTATTAATGATAATAAAAAACAACTGCCATTAGATTTTAAAACGTATATTAATAATCCCAATTTAGAACAAGAACAAACATTAAATATTAATTATATTCCAATAGCAATTATGAGAAATAAAGCAAATGAATTAGCAGATTGTGATAAAGTAATGGATAAAATTAAAGCATTAGATGTTATTTATGAACAAATTGTTTTAGATACTATTTTAAACTCACCTAAATTTATTTTTAATCAAACTTATGGTAATGTTCAATCAACATTAGAACAAGCAGTAAGAACTTTGGTTACTAAAAACTACATATTTAAAAGTGGCGGAGATAATAACGAACAAAACGAAAATATTAATATGACAAGTAGTAATTTTAAAGGTAAAAATTTAACTGATATATACGATTGAAATGTTAATGAAATATTTAAACGTTGTGGTATTCATATACCAAGTCAAAAGAAATCTGCACAACAATCAGTTCCCGAAAGTACAGCAGTAAATATTTCAACTATTAATTATATTGAACAAAAATTATGACAATTTAATATTGATATTCTTAAATTTATTCAAATATTAGTAAGCGTAGATAAAGATTTATTAAATAGTAAAACATTTAATATTAATGATGAACAAGAAATTAATAATTTAACAGTTAAATTAAAATTATTTAACCCCGAAAATAATCAATTAATAGGAGATAATAATGGACAGCAAAGACAACAAACCACAAACGAAGTTTCCACAGAAACAAACTAAACTTAATCAAGCAGAAGCAGAAAATGATTATTTAATTGATAATATTCCTTATGATTTTACTAATATGATGGGTGCTACTAGTGACCCTGATATTAATAGAGCATATGATGAATTTAAAAAAAGAACAATTTATATTTATGAAATTGAACGTTTATTTAAAAATAATGAAAATAATAGTTTAAGATTTTCAGCAAATACTATTAAAATAGGTTTTATTGATATTGATAAAGTATTAAAAACTACTGCTGTTGAAACATCAGACTTTACTATGCAATTAAATCAAAGAGCTAGCACAAATATTAATGATAATACTATTGAATATAGTATGACTGATATTAAAAATTTAATATTTCAAGAAATAAATTTATTAAATCAATTTAAGTTATATGCAGTTAGTATAAATGAACCATTAACTGAAAATAATATTGATAATTTATATATTATTAATAATTATTCCCAACCTTATCAAAATCCAAAAACTAGAAGTACTAAAAGTATAACTATTATTAAAATTAAAGATTTTAAAACAAGAGATGGTTATCCAATTATTATTAAATTGCAAAAACCATTAGATAAAGATACCAAAGTTATTGGTTTAAAAATTAAAGCGCCTAGAAGCATGATTTTTGGCAATATAAAGTTACTTGGTGAAGTTGACAATATGGAAGTATACCCTAAATTATTCGTTAAAGATAAGATAGCATTTCCGCTATTATCAATGCCTATTGAAACTCAACCAAAAGTTAGAATATTACAACAATGATTTAGTGAACAAATATTACCTTGAAATTTAGCAAAACAATTTATAGGACAAGAAAAATCAGTTTTAGATTTAATTGCTATTGGTGGTGGTAGAGAAACAAGAAAAGAAATTATTAATAATGCACGAGTAACAAATGCTTGATTAGGATATTTTTTAAGTTCTATTGATTTTCATGAATGACCATTACCTAACGAAAAAGAACTTAAAGATAAAGAAGTATGAAAAATTCATGATGTTTTAGGAAAAGAATATGTAAGTATTGCTACCAATGATAAATTTAAAGATATAGAATTAGAAATAAAAGACAAACCACCAATTGATAGTTTGCAAAAAGTATTATTAGATATGCTAACTTATACATATAGTTATAATAGGAATTTTGATGGAGCAGAATATAGTAATGGTAATCCAACAAATGATATAGCAAAATTACGTCAAAAATTTGAAGGACAAAAATCTGATGATGTTATTACCAACCTATTTAAACAATGAAAATTAGATTATCCAAGTTATATAAACTTACCAGAGGCTAAAATAATTAAACAAATAGTTATTATGTTATCAAATAATATTTATTCAAATATGTCTATTAACAAAGGTTTAAATGATGATTATAAGTTATTATTACCATATTATTTTGAATTAAAATCAAATCCTATACATTCTACTTCTGATAAAGTTTGAGAATTTAAAGATGCAAAAGTAATATTAAAATCTGCATATTTTGATTTTACAAATATTAATAATATTAAATTAAAAAATAATGATATTAGTCAAAATCAATTATTTAAACTGGATGATAACCAATTTAATTGATTATCTATTACAAACGAATTAGAAACCAATAATATTCCATCTTTAATTCCTGCCGATTGAACGCTCGGTAATGGTGAATATGGTAAATATTTTACAAGAGCAATTATTGATAAAAATAAAATTGAAAATGCTTTAAAGTTATATGGTTCAAATAAATCTCAATTATTTTCTAAATTAGAGTTTTATAAAGAAATATTGCAAATTGATAATAATGATGAATTTGAATTGCAAATTGAAAATCCAATTAATAACTTAAATCGGATTGAAATAAGTGGTGTATTTGGAGCTGGAAATTATGATTTAATTTTAATAACTAATAATCAAAATATAAATTTAACTAATATTAACCTATTTGATAAATATAACGAGAATATTTCTTATATAAATTTAGAAATTTAAATTATTTAAAATATCAATTTGGATATGTACCATCTCATACAATATCATCTGGATGTACTGGTTTACTACCAAAATATAATTCAAAAATATCACTACTAGTATGTTTATTAAGTCAAATAGTTGTTGTTCCATATACTTTTTCACCATTTGGTTTTAAATAATAATTTTCCATATTATGGGTAAGTACCCCCCCCATGATTAATCCTATTGTTCCTGTCACTGCACCAGTTAGTGCTAATGCTAATGTTATTTTACTTAAATTTGTTTTAATTCATGTTTTCATTTTATTTTCCTTTCTACAATAATTTATGGTTTTATTTTTTTACCTTTTGCAATATTAATTGGTTTAGATTTTTCCATTTTATTATCAATACTATTTATGACTTTTTTTGAAAAAACTGGTGCTTTTTTAGTATTTAATATTAATAATAATTCATTACTTTGATATATTTTTTCATTAAAATAATCTATTACAGATTCGTGGTATTTAATTTTAGAATTTATTTTTTTATTTCAATCAGTAAAATCAAAAGATGTGTCTTTTAAAGATATATTATTAAATTCTTGGATCGGCTACAATTTATTGGACACTAATTATGTAGACAAATAACAATATTTGTTAAAAGAAAGGAAATATAATTATGGCCAATATTACTTCATATACAGATGAATTTAAAAAACAAATAGTAGCTTTATATCAAAGTGGCAAATCAGTATCTTGTCTTGTTAAAGAGTACAATGTTACAAGAGCAGTTGCATATAAATGAATTAAGCAATTTACTAATTCGGGAAGTTTTAAAACTAAAGATAATCTTTCTGATTTAGAAAAACAATTAATTCAAATGAATAAAGAATTAAAACAATTACGAATGGAAAATGATATTTTAAAGCAAGCAGCACTAATAATAGGCAGAAAGTAGAGATTATTGCAAATAATAAATGAAAATATAAGATTCGCCCAATGTGTCGTTTTTTAAAAATTTCTAAATCAACATATTATTTTAATTTAAAGAAAAAAGAAGATAAAATCAAAAATAATATTTATGATCAAGCTGTTATTAGTGCTTTTAAAGAAAACAAATGTGTTTATGGAACAAGAAGATTAAAAGTCATACTAGAAAAACAAGAAATTTATTTATCAAGAAGAAAAATTAAAAAAATTATGGATAAACATAATTTAATGTCAAAATACACTAAATTATCATTTAAAAATCATCGTAATAAAGTAAATAATGAACAAATCACTAATATTGTTAATAGAAACTTTAATAATAGAATTAAAAATGAGGTGATTGTCAGTGATCTTAGTTATGTTGAAGTTAATGGTAAATGAAACTATATTTGCTTATTAATAGACCTATTTAACCGCGAAATTGTTGGACATAGTGTAGGTACTAAAAAAGATGCATCATTGGTATATCAAGCATTTATGCAATCAAATCGCTGTTTAAAAGATATGCAAATATTTCATAGCGATCGAGGTAACGAATTTAATAATAAAATTATTAACAAACTTTTATTAGCATTCAATATTACCCGCTCTTTAAGTAAAAAAGGTTGTCCTTATGACAATGCTGTTGCTGAAGCAACTTTTAAAACTTTCAAGACTGAATTTATTAATGACAAAAAATTTACATCATTAATACAGTTAAAATTAGAATTATTTGATTATATCAATTGATATAACAATATAAGAATCCACAGCACTTTAAACTACTTAACTCCCATTAAATATCAAGAAAAAATGTCTACCAAAAAATAGTCCTAAAAAGGGTTGCCATTTCATCTTGATTTTTTTTCTTTTCTAAAAAAGATATTTCTGTATGAGCATTTTCTATATTTTTCTTAAAATCTTTAATAGATTGTTCTATTTTATGTTTTTCAAATTGACTCATATTAAATTACTCCTTATGTCTTAATTTTACTTTAAAATTGTACTATTTTTCATTATTTTTACAAGTATGCTTTTAAACGAAAAATAACGCCTAAATTCAAGGCGTTTATTTTGTGAAATCATAACTATTAATTATATTGTACTTGTTTATTATATGGCAAATGTGAAGATGTTTTTTTTCACAGTAGCATTATTTTTACCCCTAATTATATTTTTATATGGATATAGTGCATAAAACAATGCATCATATGGGTCTTGATACATATTTTTGTCAGGAATGTTAGTTTTGGTTTGGTCATAACGTAATTCTTCTAAACATTGAGTGGTCTTTGGTAAATCATTTTTATTAGCATAAAAATTTCCATAACTCATAATATTTCTCATTCAAACTACTCTATTAGTTAATCCTGCTTCTTGATTTAAATTTGAAGCGTGTTTAATAGCAGTTTGTGTTATTAAAGTAGTATTATGTTCATCGATTAATTTTTGATTTAATCAATCAATAGCAGTTCTTGCTTTATCATCATAAAAATAAACAGTTTGTGCAAAATCTTCAAAATTATCTATTAATCCCAAAACTTCATTTACATAAGCACTAATTTTTTCGTTTTCATTTATAAAGTCATTTGGTGTAACTACTAATTCACAAATAATATAAGCATCATAATAGCCAGTATTATTATATTCTTTAAAACCCACTACCATAAATACTGTATGGTCTTTGTGACCAGTTGCTCAATCAATACCAACACTATAAAAATCAAATTTATACATATCTTTTTCTTGATTATAAAATTGTTTTAAATCATATTTTTGTCAATATTTTAATGTTTTTTGAAAAGGAAAAATAGTAGCATCACTATCTAAAAATTCAAAGCCATAATAAACAGTATTAAATTCATCAGGATTTTTCTTTTTGAGTTCTAGAATTAATTTTTTAGTTACTGGTTCTAATTTATTTCAAAATGGCAATAATGTAAATCTTAAAATAAATAATCCTAAACCCGAAAATGCTTCGGTGTCTTCATAATAAATCTTACCAATTTTTTTCAAAGTATCTGTCACTTTATCATTTAATGGTAAATATGGCGTGCAATAAAGTAAATAAAATGGATGATATTTATCATAAGGATTACAAGTAAAAGAAATAAAATGATTTTTATAAAAATAACGAGTAATTTTTTGACCATAAGTTGAACTAAATACATTTCTATCAATAAATGTTCAACTTCAGTCTTTAATTGGTTGATTTGATACTTTAATGCGATTACTACGAAACATTGATAATTTTAAACGTTCATAACGTTGAGTTAATTGTTTTTCACTTAATGTTTCTTTTTCTTCTGCCATAATAATTTCATCAGTTCTTGAACATAAATAACTTGAACCACCAACTGCTTTACCAAAAATTTTATTACCATTAGCATAACCAATAAAATCAATTTGTTGATTATTGGGAAAAATAATACATCCACCATCCTTAGTTATTTTTCACTTAATACCATGTGGATTATTTACTCCTAAATGAATATTATAGTTATCTGCTAAATATTGACAAACATCCATTAAAGACCCAATAGTGGTTTCATTATGAGTATTTTCATATCTTCTTACTTCTTGAACACTACTATCACTAAAATTACAACATATAAATAAATCAAACGCTAAACAGTTTCAAGTTTTTCTTGTTAATCGTGCTGTTGGAACAAAACGATAAAAACAGTTGGTTGTGAAAAATTCTGCTCATTCATCACCAACAAATTCTTTAAAAATATCTCAACTAAAACCATAATTATTATCACTAAAATTAAGATTATATTTTTTATTTAATTGTGCATAACTAGTAATAAAAGCCATTTTTACTCCTTATTTTTTAAAAAAATTAAACTTAAATTATTAACAAAACAAATTTAGAAAGGAACATTAAAAATGTTTATATTACCATTCGCAAATCATTTTGATTGAGACAAACACGATTTTAATCAAGATGAATTAAGTTTAAAACAAACAGAGGAATTATTTTCAAAAATAGATGATTATTTATGAAATACATGTGATAAATCTGTATATAAATCATATAGATTTAGAAAAAGAAAATTAAAAACAAAAAAAGGTTTATTAAATTATAAACGACGTATTTGTACTTATTATAACACAGAAAAACAAAAAAATGAATATGTATCGTTATTAGATAACTATCTTGGTGTTAAAAAATATAGCAAACTTGCACCAAATGTTATTAAACAAATTTTAAAATATTTTGCTGATGATAAAAAGTATCGTGATGTTTGTGATACTTTTATTGAAGATTTAATAAGTAATAGTACAGTTTGCAGAACATATCAAAAATTTGAATTACCAAAAGTTAATATTCCTAAAATAGTATTACAACCAAATCAAACTTTATATATAAATATTGATGATGGGCATAGAAAATTTAAGTTTAATGAAAAACACAATACTAAAAATTGTAAAAAATGTTCTATGAGATTAATAGTATTTTGTACTGGTAAAAAGAAAAATGGAAAATTAATTAATAAAAGAGCTGCATGTCAAATAAGAGTATCAAAAACAGAAATTGGTGCTGAAAAAACTGCAAAATTAATTGAAAAATATGGTAATTTATTTTTTGAAAATTTTGAACAAGCAAATTTAGTAGTTTGCGGAGATAGCGCAAAATGAATTAGAAAAACTGCTACAATTTTAAATGCTAAATTTATTTTAGATAAATTTCATGCTTTTCATGTTTTATTTCTTGGCATAATGGCTGGAAGAAGAAAAAATAAAATTGCTAAATTACACTATGAAAATGCAATAAATTTATTTTCCAAAGGTCAATATTATGAATTAATTGATTTTTTAGAATCATTAACTTTACAATATAAAAAATTAAAAGTTGGTTATTTTATTAATGCCAAAGATGGTGTATTAAACCAAGCATTAGTTGAAAATATTGGTTGTTTTACTGAAACGAATATTAAACAAATTTTAAAGCATATGATTGGTGATAGAACCTATAACATTGATATGTATACAAAAATGGTTAATTTTAAATGCTATCAAATAAATACTGCCATCCAGTTATTATAAATTAAAATTAAAAATTTTAAAAAAACCAAAAATAAAATAAAACTTATTAAAGTAACTATTAATAAGAATTTTTGAATTATAAAAGTAAGTATTATTGTTGACTAATATTTTACAAGTGCTAAGATTAACATACAATTGCATATTGAAGTCTAAATTATTCTCGTCTAATCTTATAATTTAAAGACAAATTTGAATATTATTGACAACATCGGTATACTCCCTTATAATTAGTTGCATTGATTTCATTTTTATTAGATTCTAAAGAACATTAGACTTACTGCATAACGTTTTTAAGTTTTAATGATAAATTATAAAATCCTGCAATTAAATTAAATCTTAAAAATATTCGTTTTCTGGCTTTTCTAAATTTATAACCAATAATCTTAAAACATTTTAAAAATGCAAAAACATGTTCAATTTTTCTACGAGTTTTATTAATAATCTTATTAAAGATTTTGGTTTTATTTGTTTTAGGATTATTTTTGCTAATTTTAATGGGTAAAAATGTATTAGCATGAATTTTTTGTAAACCTTGATAACCTTTATCTGCAAGAATTATAGTTTCTGGTAAAAACTTTAACTTTGAATTCTTAAAAGTTTTAAAATCATGATTTTTACCAATATCAGAAAAAATATTTAAAATTTCATTAGTATTTGCATTAATTACGGTTTGAAACTTAACAGTATGCATTCATTTTTTACCAGAAAATCAATCTTTTTGGTTATATTTTGGTCGTTCTGTTTCTACCTCTGTTACATCAATTATCAAAATTTTATTTTTTAATTCTTCTTTTTAAAAAAATATTTTTATTTGTTAAATTATTAAACTTATTATTCTTTATTAAAATATCTTCAATTGAACGAATATTTCGTAAAGCAGTAGTATCAACCATACCATACTCAGCACCAATACTATGATATGTACGATTTTCATATAAATATCTTAAACTCATTACTAGTCGATCTTCTATTGACATTTTATATGGCCTTCCACCAATAGTAGTTTTGAGTTTTTGATGTTCTAATAAAATATTTAAAATTTCGTTAAAAACGAGTTTATTAATACCCACTATTTTACGAAAATATTGATCAGATTTATCTTTTAATTCAAAATATGTCATAAAGTTTATCCTTAACTATTCAAATTTTATTTTAATAATAACAAAAAAATAAAAAGTTAACTAGTTATGCAGTAAGTCTATTGTTTTATTAAAATTTTTTCTACTTTTGTATGTTTTTGTTTTTGTGCTCTTATTAAAGCAGTTTCACCACGTAAATTTATTTGATTAATATCAGCACCATTTTCTATTAATAACTCAACTACATTTAAATGACCATTTTTAGCGGCTTTTGTTAAAGCAGTATTACCAAATTTTGTTTTATGATTAACATTGGCATAATTTTTCGGAATTTTACGTTTATTGGCAATAACTTATATACATTATTATTTCTGAAAACTATAATTAGATATTAGTAAAATAAAATCTAATTAAAGGTGATTGAAAATGAATATTTTAGACATAATAAATAAATTTCCAAACCAAGAATCTTGTATAAAATTTTTAGAAGAAATAAGATGAAATAACAAACCAAAATGTCTTTTTTGTTTTAGTGAAAAAGTTAACTCTGTTTTAAAAGAGTCGCGTTATAAATGCAAAAAATGTCATAAGTCTTTTAGTGTAACTGCTCAAACTATTTTTCATCATACACGTGTACCACTTCAAAAGTGATTTATTTTAATAGTATTAATGGCTAATGCTAAAAAAAGTTTATCATCATCTCAAGCTTCAAGAGACTTAAATTTACGTTTAGCAACTGTATGAAAAATGATGCATAAAATTAGAAAGGCAATGGCTAATGATGAGATTAAATTATTAGCAAAAATATTAGAGATGGATGAAACATATGTGGGTGGAAAACCGCGTAAATATAATGATGTTGATAATAAAAATAACTCATTACGTGGTAGAGGAACTAGTAAAGAGTGTGTTGTTGGCATTATTGAACGAAATGGTAATGTTAAATTATTTCATGCAAAAAATAAAAGTATTAAATCTGAAGATTTAATGAAAATAGTTAAAGAAAATGTTGATATTAACAATTCTATTCTTTTTACTGATGAATATCGTGGATATTATAAAATGAATAAAATTTTACCATATGAACAAGTTAATCACAAAAAATATTTTTCTTATAATGGTATTCATACAAATACAATAGAAAGTTTTTGAGCAATATTAAAAAGAGGTTGAAATGGCAACCCTTTTTAGGACTATTTTTTGGTAGACATTTTTTCTTGATATTTAATGGGAGTTAAGTAGTTTAAAGTGCTGTGGATTCTTATATTGTTATATCAATTGATATAATCAAATAATTCTAATTTTAACTGTATTAATGATGTAAATTTTTTGTCATTAATAAATTCAGTCTTGAAAGTTTTAAAAGTTGCTTCAGCAACAGCATTGTCATAAGGACAACCTTTTTTACTTAAAGAGCGGGTAATATTGAATGCTAATAAAAGTTTGTTAATAATTTTATTATTAAATTCGTTACCTCGATCGCTATGAAATATTTGCATATCTTTTAAACAGCGATTTGATTGCATAAATGCTTGATATACCAATGATGCATCTTTTTTAGTACCTACACTATGTCCAACAATTTCGCGGTTAAATAGGTCTATTAATAAGCAAATATAGTTTCATTTACCATTAACTTCAACATAACTAAGATCACTGACAATCACCTCATTTTTAATTCTATTATTAAAGTTTCTATTAACAATATTAGTGATTTGTTCATTATTTACTTTATTACGATGATTTTTAAATGATAATTTAGTGTATTTTGACATTAAATTATGTTTATCCATAATTTTTTTAATTTTTCTTCTTGATAAATAAATTTCTTGTTTTTCTAGTATGACTTTTAATCTTCTTGTTCCATAAACACATTTGTTTTCTTTAAAAGCACTAATAACAGCTTGATCATAAATATTATTTTTGATTTTATCTTCTTTTTTCTTTAAATTAAAATAATATGTTGATTTAGAAATTTTTAAAAAACGACACATTGGGCGAATCTTATATTTTCATTTATTATTTGCAATAATCTCTACTTTCTGCCTATTATTAGTGCTGCTTGCTTTAAAATATCATTTTCCATTCGTAATTGTTTTAATTCTTTATTCATTTGAATTAATTGTTTTTCTAAATCAGAAAGATTATCTTTAGTTTTAAAACTTTCCGAATTAGTAAATTGCTTAATTCATTTATATGCAACTGCTCTTGTAACATTGTACTCTTTAACAAGACAAGATACTGATTTGCCACTTTGATATAAAGCTACTATTTGTTTTTTAAATTCATCTGTATATGAAGTAATATTGGCCATAATTATATTTCCTTTCTTTTAACAAATATTGTTATTTGTCTACATAATTAGTGTCCAATAAATTGTAGCCGATCCAAGGTTTTATCGGCCAATTTCATTGAGTTTCAAAAAAATGACTCCAATCTTATTTAAATGAATTTTGTTTTAAATATAATAACCGTAAAGAAAAAATCACATTTAAAAATATCATAATTAAATTATTTATTAAGAATTAAGTGTTAACCAATAAGCGTAAAATTCCGTAATTTTTTAATAAAGTTTCAACTATTTTTGTGTAACCTTTTTAGCAGCTAATAATAAAGCTGTATCATCATTTTTGTTTATATAATTAACATTAGCACCATTTGTTACTAAAATTTAACTATATTTTCATGACCTTGTTTAATAGATAGTGTTAAAGCAGTATCTATTGTGTTATTTATATGATAGACTTACTGCATAACGTTTTTAAGTTTTAATGATAAATTATAAAATCCTGCAATTAAATTAAATCTTAAAAATATTCGTTTTCTGGCTTTTCTAAATTTATAACCAATAATCTTAAAACATTTTAAAAATGCAAAAACATGTTCAATTTTTCTACGAGTTTTATTAATAATCTTATTAAAGATTTTGGTTTTATTTGTTTTAGGATTATTTTTGCTAATTTTAATGGGTAAAAATGTATTAGCATGAATTTTTTGTAAACCTTGATAACCTTTATCTGCAAGAATTATAGTTTCTGGTAAAAACTTTAACTTTGAATTCTTAAAAGTTTTAAAATCATGATTTTTACCAATATCAGAAAAAATATTTAAAATTTCATTAGTATTTGCATTAATTACGGTTTGAAACTTAACAGTATGCATTCATTTTTTACCAGAAAATCAATCTTTTTGGTTATATTTTGGTCGTTCTGTTTCTACCTCTGTTACATCAATTATCAAAATTTTATTTTTTAATTCTTCTTTTTAAAAAAATATTTTTATTTGTTAAATTATTAAACTTATTATTCTTTATTAAAATATCTTCAATTGAACGAATATTTCGTAAAGCAGTAGTATCAACCATACCATACTCAGCACCAATACTATGATATGTACGATTTTCATATAAATATCTTAAACTCATTACTAGTCGATCTTCTATTGACATTTTATATGGCCTTCCACCAATAGTAGTTTTGAGTTTTTGATGTTCTAATAAAATATTTAAAATTTCGTTAAAAACGAGTTTATTAATACCCACTATTTTACGAAAATATTGATCAGATTTATCTTTTAATTCAAAATATGTCATAAAGTTTATCCTTAACTATTCAAATTTTATTTTAATAATAACAAAAAAATAAAAAGTTAACTAGTTATGCAGTAAGTCTAATGTCAAAATACACTAAATTATCATTTAAAAATCATCGTAATAAAGTAAATAATGAACAAATCACTAATATTGTTAATAGAAACTTTAATAATAGAATTAAAAATGAGGTGATTGTCAGTGATCTTAGTTATGTTGAAGTTAATGGTAAATGAAACTATATTTGCTTATTAATAGACCTATTTAACCGCGAAATTGTTGGACATAGTGTAGGTACTAAAAAAGATGCATCATTGGTATATCAAGCATTTATGCAATCAAATCGCTGTTTAAAAGATATGCAAATATTTCATAGCGATCGAGGTAACGAATTTAATAATAAAATTATTAACAAACTTTTATTAGCATTCAATATTACCCGCTCTTTAAGTAAAAAAGGTTGTCCTTATGACAATGCTGTTGCTGAAGCAACTTTTAAAACTTTCAAGACTGAATTTATTAATGACAAAAAATTTACATCATTAATACAGTTAAAATTAGAATTATTTGATTATATCAATTGATATAACAATATAAGAATCCACAGCACTTTAAACTACTTAACTCCCATTAAATATCAAGAAAAAATGTCTACCAAAAAATAGTCCTAAAAAGGGTTGCCATTTCAACGATTTAAGGTTATTTTTCCATTCTCAATAGTAGGAAAAGCATAACCACTACCCGGGCTTGCATATTGTACAAAATCAAGTGTATTTTGACCACTACTTATTACTCTATCATTTAAACTACTAAAAGTTAAAACTTGCATACTAAATGCACCATTATAAGGACTATAATAATTTGTTACATTTGAAATATATAATAATTGTCTATCTTGATTTTTACCACTATTACCACCAATATTTTCATTTTCATCATTAAATACACAAAAGAATTGTAAATAATCATCAATTGTAATATGTTCTTCAAACATTACTAAAGTATATTGTCTTTTAGTTTGTACTGTTTTAAATATTTGATTATTTGGTAAATTATTAAAATCTACACCACTTGTATCATCAATTAAATAAGCATTTCAATAATCACCAATTTTATATTGTTTTGTATAAAATTCATCTTGTCCTTTTACTTTATGTGTTTCTTGGTCAATAATTCCTTTATTTTTTTGATATATTTTTGTACTATTTTTTCAAATACATACAACTGGAGTATTACCAGTTAATATTAATTCATATTGCCCAAAATCACTTATCTTACTATTAATTGGTTTATAACCAGTTTCAGTTAAAGGTATAGCACCATTATTTATAATAAATGGAAATATTTTTCAATGTGATTGTCTTTTAATTAATATTTGTTGCATCTTTAATCTCATGTGAGCGTGTTTCATTAATTGTATTTGTTGATGTCTGCTCATTTTCATTACCTCCTAAATTTTTATTTAATTTTTGATTTTCATTAATAATATTTTCTAATTTATTTTCAGCCATTAATTGGTCAATATTATCATATTCACCAATTGCTTCAATTATTGTCATTGTGCCATTATTTAATCTTGAATTAATAATTTGGTCTTGTACTATTTGGTCAGTCATAGCAATTGGAATAAATTTAAAACTATAAGGTCTTTCTCCAATACCATTTCATAAATTTTCACTAATAAGTAATAAATCAAATATACGATAAAAATAAGCACTATAAAATGCTATTTTTATTTCGGTTGTTTCCATATCATATTTATTATTAAACATACTTTGTGTTTTATTAGTATAAACATCATTACCATGTTCATCATAATCATATCCAGCACCATTAAATATTACTTTAGCAGTATCATTATAATCTAATCAATATTCATTAAATTTAGGGTTACCTTGAATAATTTGCATACCACCATTACCATTTTTATCATATCCAGCACTACCAACATTAACAAACATATCTTTTTTAGGATTTTCAATAATATTACCATTTTCTTGCATTTCTTTAACTGTTTCATTAGACTTACTGCATAACGTTTTTAAGTTTTAATGATAAATTATAAAATCCTGCAATTAAATTAAATCTTAAAAATATTCGTTTTCTGGCTTTTCTAAATTTATAACCAATAATCTTAAAACATTTTAAAAATGCAAAAACATGTTCAATTTTTCTACGAGTTTTATTAATAATCTTATTAAAGATTTTGGTTTTATTTGTTTTAGGATTATTTTTGCTAATTTTAATGGGTAAAAATGTATTAGCATGAATTTTTTGTAAACCTTGATAACCTTTATCTGCAAGAATTATAGTTTCTGGTAAAAACTTTAACTTTGAATTCTTAAAAGTTTTAAAATCATGATTTTTACCAATATCAGAAAAAATATTTAAAATTTCATTAGTATTTGCATTAATTACGGTTTGAAACTTAACAGTATGCATTCATTTTTTACCAGAAAATCAATCTTTTTGGTTATATTTTGGTCGTTCTGTTTCTACCTCTGTTAC
This sequence comes from Spiroplasma endosymbiont of Notiophilus biguttatus, assembly GCF_964030985.1. Taxonomy (NCBI): domain Bacteria; kingdom Bacillati; phylum Mycoplasmatota; class Mollicutes; order Entomoplasmatales; family Spiroplasmataceae; genus Spiroplasma; species Spiroplasma endosymbiont of Notiophilus biguttatus. The sequence continues at coordinate 1,030,670 of NZ_OZ034993.1, forward strand.
ATCAATTATCAAAATTTTATTTTTTAATTCTTCTTTTTAAAAAAATATTTTTATTTGTTAAATTATTAAACTTATTATTCTTTATTAAAATATCTTCAATTGAACGAATATTTCGTAAAGCAGTAGTATCAACCATACCATACTCAGCACCAATACTATGATATGTACGATTTTCATATAAATATCTTAAACTCATTACTAGTCGATCTTCTATTAGACTTACTGCATAACGTTTTTAAGTTTTAATGATAAATTATAAAATCCTGCAATTAAATTAAATCTTAAAAATATTCGTTTTCTGGCTTTTCTAAATTTATAACCAATAATCTTAAAACATTTTAAAAATGCAAAAACATGTTCAATTTTTCTACGAGTTTTATTAATAATCTTATTAAAGATTTTGGTTTTATTTGTTTTAGGATTATTTTTGCTAATTTTAATGGGTAAAAATGTATTAGCATGAATTTTTTGTAAACCTTGATAACCTTTATCTGCAAGAATTATAGTTTCTGGTAAAAACTTTAACTTTGAATTCTTAAAAGTTTTAAAATCATGATTTTTACCAATATCAGAAAAAATATTTAAAATTTCATTAGTATTTGCATTAATTACGGTTTGAAACTTAACAGTATGCATTCATTTTTTACCAGAAAATCAATCTTTTTGGTTATATTTTGGTCGTTCTGTTTCTACCTCTGTTACATCAATTATCAAAATTTTATTTTTTAATTCTTCTTTTTAAAAAAATATTTTTATTTGTTAAATTATTAAACTTATTATTCTTTATTAAAATATCTTCAATTGAACGAATATTTCGTAAAGCAGTAGTATCAACCATACCATACTCAGCACCAATACTATGATATGTACGATTTTCATATAAATATCTTAAACTCATTACTAGTCGATCTTCTATTGACATTTTATATGGCCTTCCACCAATAGTAGTTTTGAGTTTTTGATGTTCTAATAAAATATTTAAAATTTCGTTAAAAACGAGTTTATTAATACCCACTATTTTACGAAAATATTGATCAGATTTATCTTTTAATTCAAAATATGTCATAAAGTTTATCCTTAACTATTCAAATTTTATTTTAATAATAACAAAAAAATAAAAAGTTAACTAGTTATGCAGTAAGTCTATTATCTAATGCTGCAAATAAAGTAGTAACATTTAATTCTCTTTCTAATCTTTTTTGTCTAATTACACGATTTAAATCTCAAATTAAATCTCATACTGGTGTACAATCTGGATAAGCATTTAAAGTTGTAGCATTACCATATAAATTAATAATTGGTAAATTAGTTATTTCAAAAATTGGTATATAATTAAATGGATTTTTAATTTCATAAGTTTTTAATGGAGTAATATTTGGTTTTAATTTTGTTTTTGTAGAACCTAAAATAATATCTTTATTATTATCTTTATATGTTTCATATTTAACTTTTCCATTTTGAATTGTTACTCAAGTTAAAGTTGCACTATCTGCTTGTTCATTAATAAAATAAAATTCTGCTGATTGTTCTTGTTCATTAGACTTACTGCATAACTAGTTAACTTTTTATTTTTTTGTTATTATTAAAATAAAATTTGAATAGTTAAGGATAAACTTTATGACATATTTTGAATTAAAAGATAAATCTGATCACTATTTTCGTAAAATAGTGGGTATTAATAAACTCGTTTTTAACGAAATTTTAAATATTTTATTAGAACATCAAAAACTCAAAACTACTATTGGTGGAAGGCCATATAAAATGTCAATAGAAGATCGACTAGTAATGAGTTTAAGATATTTATATGAAAATCGTACATATCATAGTATTGGTGCTGAGTATGGTATGGTTGATACTACTGCTTTACGAAATATTCGTTCAATTGAAGATATTTTAATAAAGAATAATAAGTTTAATAATTTAACAAATAAAAATATTTTTTTAAAAAGAAGAATTAAAAAATAAAATTTTGATAATTGATGTAACAGAGGTAGAAACAGAACGACCAAAATATAACCAAAAAGATTGATTTTCTGGTAAAAAATGAATGCATACTGTTAAGTTTCAAACCGTAATTAATGCAAATACTAATGAAATTTTAAATATTTTTTCTGATATTGGTAAAAATCATGATTTTAAAACTTTTAAGAATTCAAAGTTAAAGTTTTTACCAGAAACTATAATTCTTGCAGATAAAGGTTATCAAGGTTTACAAAAAATTCATGCTAATACATTTTTACCCATTAAAATTAGCAAAAATAATCCTAAAACAAATAAAACCAAAATCTTTAATAAGATTATTAATAAAACTCGTAGAAAAATTGAACATGTTTTTGCATTTTTAAAATGTTTTAAGATTATTGGTTATAAATTTAGAAAAGCCAGAAAACGAATATTTTTAAGATTTAATTTAATTGCAGGATTTTATAATTTATCATTAAAACTTAAAAACGTTATGCAGTAAGTCTAATTTATCATTAAAACTTAAAAACGTTATGCAGTAAGTCTATTATATTTAGCAACTCTACCACAAAAACTATTAGGTAATATTTTAAGTGATTTACTATTATCTTCATTAACTATAATCATAATAAATACTTTACCCATTAAACTATTTTGTAAACCAAATTTATAAAATTTTTCTAATCATTTATCTTTTAAATTCATTTCATTTAAATAATCTAATATTTCTTTTTTACTTGAATTAAATAAAAAACCTTTACCTAATCATAATTTAGTTGATTTTTGAGCAATAATCATAGGTATATCAATATATCAATTTGATTTATCACAACTTAAATATTCCATTGTATTTATCATAATTCATCACCATTAAATTTATTTTTATTAATTAATAATTTATTATTAATACCATTAATTAATCATTTCATTTCATGCATTAAAGCATACATATCACTATCTCAAGTATCATCATGTAAATCTAACATTTTAGGAGTATTATTATTACTATCTAATTTCTTTTTATCTAATCATTGCATTAAACTATATTGTCTTTTAGTTTCTGAACATTTTTCTCAATTAAAACTAATAATATTTTTAAGCATACAAATTGTTGTAAAATCAATTCTATCATTTAAATATAAAATTGATTTATCTACTGCTATAAATTTTAATCATGTTATATTACGTTTTTTAACTCAACTTTTTAAAACATCAATAAATACTAATCCACCATTACCATAATCAACATAACAAATAAAACCAAATAACATTGCTATATAACGTTTACTTTCATTTAAATAATAATTAATAATATCATTTGCTAATGTATCAGTATCTTTATATTGCATAGTAACATTACTATGATAAAATTCACTTTCTTTATGTGCTCTTCTTCCGTTTTCATTTTCACCAATAAATCATAATGAAGCAGCAGTTGGATGACCACTACTACTTGTTGCCATACCAATATCTAATCCACCAGTTAATCTTTGTACTTGAAAATCTAATTTAGTACCTACTTTATCTAAATATCTTGCAAATATAGCACCAGTAAGAATACTAGGTACCCCATAATATCAACTTTGTGCTTTAATAGGGTCTAATACTTTTAATTCTTCTAAATCATTAATCATATCTAATGTTAAATTATGAGAATTTACTTTTCAATTTGAATAATGAAATAATTTAAATATATTATTATCAAATACTGATTTAATTTGTTCATTATTTTCTTTCATAATTTCTAAATTAAAAGGTACTATTTTATTCATATATTCAATAAAATATTGATAAATATTATCTGGATTACAACTTTTTATTTTAATTCTTTTTTTAGCATTACCTAATGCAAATGTAATTGCTTGAAATTCTTGTTGACTAAATTCATTTGCTTCTTCACATCATTCAATTGCTAAATCAAAACCTTTAATTTCACTTCTAGAAAGCCCTTTTAAAGGTATTCTATCATTTGAATTACTATATACACCCATAACTCTAATAAATGATTTACTACCTTTAAATAGACTTACTGCATAACTAGTTAACTTTTTATTTTAATAATAACAAAAAAATAAAAAGTTAACTAGTTATGCAGTAAGTCTAATATCATATTTTCTTTACTAGTAATAGATAATTATCATTTTTAATTAAAAATAATTTTAAAATATATAAAAAAGAAAAGAAATTTTTTTAAAAATAATTTAATTTACAAGTATTTTTGCATATTAAAGTTATATTGTAAAATATTTGGTTTTCATATATTATTAATTCAAAATCTTTATTGGTTTTTAAATTAACTTATTATTTTTAAGCGAGGTAAAAAATGAAAAACTTAGTAAAATTATTATCGATCTTAACAATATCAACACCAATACCATTATCAGTTGTTGCTTGTGATAATAACACAATACAAAAAACAGAATTAAAAGATAAAATTACTAAACTAACAACAAATATTACTGTAGATGTTAATAAAAGTAATAAAAAATTAGATACATTAATAAATAATACAACAGAAGTTAAAAACTTAAATCCAAAGTTAGTTAACCCTGTAATTAAATATTTTAGTGATAAAGAAGCTAAAAATGATATAACTACTAAATCACAAAAAGTTGGTGATTTATATATAGTTATTACTAGCAATAGTAATGATTTGAATTATCAAGGTTCATCAGCACCAATTAAAATAAATTTAAAAGAACAATCTGATAAAACTGATTTAAGTACTATTACTCAATTAACTGGTTTAGACATTATTGCTAATCCAAGTAAAAATTATAAAGAATTAATTAGTAATATAAATAGTTTTGATGAATTTAAGTCAACACCATTAGCTGATGGTTATCAACTTCAATTTTATAACGAAAATAATGAAGAAATAACAAACAATAAACAAGAACTTGAAAAAGTATCTAAAATATTTGTCAAAATAAGTAGTAATTCAAATGATCCAAATTATCAAGGTTCAACAATGATTGATATAACTAAACAAACAATTATTTCAGATATTGATATGCAAAATAATTTTGCAGAGAGAACTAAACCAGTAGCCAAACTTGCACCAGAAAATCCTTCAATTCCTGCTACATCAGATAAACAGCAGGCAATTGCAAATGTTACAGATAGTTTAAAGAAAATCCAAAAAAAATTTGAATATCTTACTAAGTCAATATTAGAAGGTATGTATAAGGAAAAAATTGATTTTAATAAACTTACAAATAAAAATGAAATTTATGATGTAAATGAAAAGCCGGTTTCTGATAATTGATTTGAAAATAAAGAAACAAAAAAACCAGCATTAATAATAATTTTTTATGGTAGTGTAAAAGAAGAAGATGGTTATTTCTTTCCTATTTGAATAAATATAACTTAGTTTTATTCAAATAGAAACTTAATTAAAATTATTTTAAAATAGAACTAATTCTTTTATGATTTAAAATATATTTTAAATCTTGAAAAAAATTCAAGTAACATCTTTATTTTTTTTCTTTTAAATTTTGATGTTTATAGAACATTCTATTTTCAATACTTGCAATACGAGCAGTTGATTCACCAACATTAATATTAACCAATGCTTCATCAATTGCATAGATCTTTGCATCTAAGTTATCTAAATGATGTAAAATTTCAGCTTCTATTGTTTTTGGTAAGACAGGTGAACCATATTCATATTTGCCATGACTAGCTAATATTAGATGCTGTAATAAAACTACGATTTCTTCCTCTAAGTTAATATTTAATTCCTTACAAGCAAGTGTAACTTGCATTGCACCTAATGAAATATGACCAATCATTTTACCTGATAGTGTATATGAACTAATAGGATTATTATTTAATTCAACCATTTTTCCATAATCATGCATAATGATTCCTGCATATAATAATTCACTATTAATGTTACGATCATTATAAAGCACTACTACTTGTTTTGCCATTCTTAACATTGTTACTGAGTGTCATAATAAACCGCTTTGAACAGCATGATGCATTTTAACTGCTGCTGGTCACTTTTTATAATCATCAATATTTTTTTTATTAAAACATTGGATTAATACTTTTTTTAAAATTGGATTTTTAAATTCCTTTATTGTTTGACTAATTTCAGTTCATGCTTCAATAATATTAATTGGTGCTTGTGTAAGTAATAAATCATAATATTCACTAGGATTACTAATAATATTTCAATTATTAATTTTTAGTTGTATTTCATTATTATAATTAATGCTATTTGCTTCAATTTTAATTACTTGTCCTGTTGTTAATTGATCAATAGTTTCTTTGCTTACGTCTCAAATTCTTGCTGAAATTGTCCCAGTTTTATCTTGTAATTGTAAGTTTAAATAATTAGTATTGTTAGAAGCAACACCTTGAATTACTCTATTAATAATTACTACTAAACTTAAAACATTATTAGGTTTAATATCTTTAATTACTGTCATTTTTTTAGTTCCTTTCTATCATTTTATATCTTTGATATTTAGATATTTGATAGCTAATTCTTCATACATTTTTCTCATTTTTAATTGTGCATCATTAATGGTTTTATCAATGCAAACAAAATAAAATTTAATTTTTGGCTCAGTTCCACTAGGTCTAACAGCAAATCATGAACCATCACTGAAGTAAAATTTTAGTAAATTTTGCGATGGCATTCCATGTAAACCAGTTTGATAGTCTTCAACTTTAATTGTTTTAATATTATTAAGTGTTGGTATTTTACTAGTTCTTAATGTTTCTAACATATTATTAATAGTATTTTGTCCTGTTTTTCCTTTTAAAATAAGATTAACAGTATAACAGTAATAATATCCAAATTTTTGATAAATATTTTCTAAAACATCAACTAATGTTTTTTGTGACTTTTGATAATATCAAGCTGCTTCTGCTGCTACTATTGCTGATTGAATACCATCTTTGTCACGAGTAATATCTTTAATAACATAACCATATGCTTCTTCAAAACCAAAAACAAAGTTAATGTTACGTGCTTTTTCTTTTAGCATTTCTGCACCAATTCATTTAAAACCAGTTAACGTTTTAATGACTTGGCATCCATATGATTTAGCAATCATATCAGATAAATTTGAAGTAACAAATGTATTGTACATAACAGGATTTTTTGGCATTGTTTTATTAAGTTGATAATGACTTAATAAATATTCTAATAAAATTGGTGCTGTTTCATTACCTGTTAATAATACATAATCATTATTATGTATTACAGCAATACCAATGCGATCAGCATCAGGATCATTTAAAATAATTAATGGTGCATCATGTTTTTTAGCATGTTTAATTGCTAAATCAAATGTTGGTTTTACTTCGGGATTAGGTGACACTACACCTTTAAAATCAGGATCATAGTTAGCTTGCTCTGTTACTAAAATAATTTCATAACCGCATTGTTCTAAAATTGGTTTAACTCATTCACGACTAGTACCGTGTAGATTAGAAAATACAATTTTAAAGTTACGATTTTTAACTTGTGGATAAAACTGTAAATTTTTAATATCATCACGATAATTATCTTCTACTGTTGAAGGTACTTCTTTAATTAGCTTAGTATCATAATCAAATGTTAATTGAAAATCATCAGGCAATTGCTCCATTTTGTTGCCAATTATATTGGTAACATTAGGAAGAAATTGACAGCCATATTGATCATAAATTTTATAACCATTATATTCAGGAGGATTATGACTGGCCGTAATAACAATTCCAGCAAGAGCATTAACTTTTCTAATGCTATATGAAAGTACTGGTGTTGGTCTTAAATCATTATTTTTAAATAAAAAAACAGGAATTTTATGTTTAGCTAAAGTTTTTGCTATTAACATTGTAAATTCTGCTGAAAAGTGACGATTATCATGAGCAATAATAACACCACGAAGTAAGTCTTTTTCAGAAAAGGCAGATTTTAAATATTGAATAAATGCGACAGTTGCTTTCATAATAATAATTTCATTAATTCTGCCGGTACCAACTCCAGTAATACCACGCATGCCAGCTGTACCAAATTCTAAAGTTGTAGTAAAAGCATCTTCAATTTCACTTTTAGACATTGTAGTTAATTGTTTTTTTAAGTGTTGTGGTAAGTTTTGCTTTTTTCAAATCTCATATGTTTTTAGTACATTCATTATTATTTCTCCTTTATAATAAAAAATTAAGTTTATAGGTAAATCATACTATAAAATAAGAAGAAAATAAATTTTAGTAGTTAATCTAAACATAAACTTTTAATTAAATAATAAAAAATAAAATTATTAAAAATTTCAATTTCAATCTTTAATAATTTTATTTTATTTTTATATTGATTGTGAATTGGTTTTATTTAGAGTTGTTATTGGTTGTTTATCATTTTTAATAGAATTTATTGCTTCAATATTTATTTTTTATTTGGCTCTGAAGTTTTAATTAGTTTATATAATGGTACTTGTTTGTTATCTTTATTAAGATGCTGATCACTAGTAATAGTACCAACAAGGTTTTCATCATTATTTAGTAATATTTCAGCAAGTGTTGTTGTTATTGGTAATTCTGGTTTAATTTTTCTTGAATTTGTTGTTATTTTTTCTTTAAAAACTTGTTTTTCTTTTTCTGTTATAAGATTTTCTGATTTTTTACTATATGGCACTTCTAAATATCTCCTTTTTCAAATTAAAAACCTATTTACTTTAAAATAAAAGTAAATAGGTAAAAACTTATATTAATTTTAGGAAAATTATATCATAATTTCTATATTTAATATAGATATTTTTCATTTATTTCTGTATTAGATAACTATTGTTTAATTAGAAATAGTTACTTCCTTAGAAGTTTTATAATTTAATTGTTTATAAAAAATACATGTATATGAAATTAAATATTAATACTTATATAAGTGTTAATTATAATTTTAATCAAAAGTATTATTTTTTATGTTATTATATATTCATAATTTAATAACTGTTCAGTCCTAATATAGATATATCTCTATGTTAGGATTTTTATTAAATTAAAGTTTTAAAGAAAAGGAAAAAAAAGATTAAAAGAAATTCCTAAAGATAAAACTAAAACAAATTAATTAAAGTAGCAGTAAGCAATAGAACAGTTCTTGCTTATGCTTGAGACCCCAGATTAGTCAATAAGAAACATTGTGAGGTTGAGTTACAAATTATGAAATAAATGATTATTTTTGTTTCTATTGTTACACCTGACTATGTAGAGATGAAAAACTTAGTTAAAAAAATGATAAAAACAAGTGAGTGATTTAAAATAAAACTGAGGTTCCAATCAGTGAATATAAAAATTTTTGTTTTAAAAACAATTTCAGGACAATTATAAATAAAGATTGCAAATGCAATCTTTATTTATCTCTTTATATTAATTTTAAGTTATTAAATTTTTTTATTGATTTTACTTGGAATTTCTTGTAAATGAGTTACAATTGTATTAAAGTTTTAAAGGAACTTTGGAACAAAATATTTTGGTTTTTTATAGACCTCGTTTAAATTTTTGTATTTAAATTAGGTTTTTTGTTTTATTATATCGTTTAAAGGAGTGAGAAATATGAAATCACAATTTTATAGAGATGGGATAATTTATTATGCAATGAATTTAGAAAAGTGAGCAAATGTTGAAAATAAAACTTACTTTATAAAATATCATGATGTGATTTTAAAATTAACTGACATCATTAATTGTTATGATCTAAAAAATATTTCTGAAGTAAAAGTTTATAAGTTCTTAGCAGATGCTTTTAATAGTCGAATTTTAAAAGAAGTAGGGGATAACTAATGAAAATTAATTTAGAAGAATGCACAAATAATAAAATAAAATATTTAGAATCATTACCAGAAAGAACTAATGGAATGTCTTTAGTTATGTATCCAGTAAATTCATGAGCAGAAACAGTTAATAAATGTGCATGCAGTAATTCTAGTGATGAAGAAACACCAGTAGTACTACAAAATAAAAAAGGTCCTAAAATATAAACCATTATAAAAAAATAAAAGCCGTAATTAATACGCCTTTTTTTATTTTATAATGGAGCGGGTGATGGGAATCGAACCCACGTCTTCAGCTTGGAAGGCTGTAATAATACCATTATACGACACCCGCAGTTATGTTAACCACCATGTATTTATATCATATTACTAAAATTAAAGTCAACTACTTTTGATAAACAAGTTAAAAAAAATTATTTTTTAATGTTTTTTTCAATATATTTATTTTTTTCTTTTTAAATAAAAGAATTTTTTCTTTAAAGAAATAAGAAACAATGACAAAAATAATTGAAGCTATAGCAAAAAAATGAGCAATTAATCATATAATTCAGAATTTATTAATATTTAAACTAAAAAGAAAAGTTATGCACAATATTGTGATAATTAGTGACAATGTTAAAAATACTAATAAAATTTGTTTTTTATTAGTAACTCATATTGGCATAATAAAAATAAATAGAATTATACTAGTAATTGGTCAAATCATAATTTGAATTGAAGTATTCATAATTTTGGCAACAAATGAGTTCTGAGATTTAGGAAAAAAATTATTAGTCATAAACATTAGTCAAACTAAAAATAAAAATAAAGAAGCAATTGTTAAAGTTATTTTGCTAATTAATAAAATTTGTTTTAATTTATTTTTTTCCATTTCACTCACCATTTAATAATAAGTTTTGTAATCTGGCATTTTGATGCCAGATTACAAAAAAACCTAATTATAATACTTTATCATAAGTATACTAAAATATTTTAAAAAATATTATTCTTTGTTTTTTTCTTTTCTTTTTTGTTTTTTATGACTCTTAAAATCCATTATGACAAAGAAAATAAAAAGACCAATAATACTTACTAAAGAAATTACCATCAAAATAATTGCTGCAACATCCATGTTTTTAACCTCTTTCAGTTTTTGGTTTTATTTTAAATAATTTATTAAAACCATTATGAATATTTTTATGATAAGTTAAGATAAAAGTTAAAAGTAAAACTAACCCAACACCAAGTGTTAGACCAACTGTACCATAGACAAAATTAGCATTGATAATATTAATAATAAAATCATAGATACCAGTAGCAATATTAATTAAAATTAAAATTGGTGCGATAATTAAAATTACTATTTTATATCCTTTTGTTCATTTCATTCATGAATTTTCATTATTATATAATTTTAATGTATCATATAGTTTTCAGCCATATGGACTAATACCAATTAATAAAATAAATCCAATTATTAGTAATCAAATTTGCGCTACTCAAATTGCTAGCCCATTAAACAGCGCTGGTGAATTACTAAAGGTAAATAATACTGATACTGCCATTGCTCCTAATAATGATATTGCTAATGCTTGTTTGCGCTTTAAATGAATTTCATATTCTAAACCATTTACCATTGATTCAACTTGACCAGTTAGTGAGGACATACCTGCAAAGAAAAGTGTAACAAAAAATAATATTGCTAAAATATTTCCTAAAATAGGAACTTGATTATTAATAATAGCAAATAATTGTGGTATTACTTGGAAAATCAAAGCAGGTCCTGCTTGAAATACATCTTTAATATCAGTTTTACCTTGATTTTGAGCAATTGCACCTATTGAATTAAAAACAATAATTGTTGTTAATATACCAATAACGCTAGTGCCAAAGGCTACTACAAAAGCTTGATTAGTACTATCTTGTTTTTCAGGAGCATGAGCTGAATAAATATAAATGGTTCCTGTACATGTTGATAACATAAAGAATGATTGACCAAAAGCATCTTTTCATAATCCAGGATTTAATAATTCTTTAGCATCTAAATCAAACATTACATTTAATCCAAGTTTGGCACCTGATAAGTTACTAGTATAAATTGCTAAAATAATAATCATTAAAAATAAAAATGGAATCATAATTTTATTGGCTTTTTCAATTCCTTTTTCAACACCACCTAGTAGAATAATACCTAAAATAATTCATACACCAATTGTTGCAAGTAAAATCATTCAATTTAAGTTACCTAGGCTATTTAAATTGCTAATATCTTGATCATTTGTTTGTTGTAAAATATTATGATAAAAATAAGAACCTTTATTTAAATTAGAAGTAAAACTAATAATAATATTAATTAAAGTTCATCCTACTAAAACACTATAATAAGTACTTAGTAAAATAACGGTTGTTGAATGCAATCAAGAGAAAAAAGCACCTTTTTTACCTCCAACTTCACTAAAAAATTCAATATGATTTTTACGATATTTATTACCAATTGTCATTTCAATAAATAAAACGGGTATTGCACAAATTACCATACATATTAAAAAGGGTATTAGAAAAGCACCGTGATGGTTATACATTTGAGTTGGAAATCCTCAAATACCACCTAATCCTACTGCTGAACCCATTACTGAAAGTAAGAATCCTAATTTTGAGATATTTAAGCGTTGTTTTTTCATATTAATAAATGACCTCCTTTATAACAGTTAATTATACAAAAAAAATATTTTATTAAAACCAATTTCAGTAAATAAAATTTTGTAATGTTATTTATTAATAAGGTGTGTTGGAAAATATATAGAAAATGAAAATTTTATTTTATTAAATAAATGATATTATTAAAAATAAAGAATAAGAAAAAACAAGGTTTTTAAGTAAATTTTAAAAAAGTAATAGTAAAAAATAAACCTCCTCCCTTATATAAGGGAGGAGGTTAGATAAGTTTACTTTCTTGTCTTCAAATCTGTACAAATTGATTTGGAGGCATTTTCAATCTAATAACTATTCTATCATTGTTTCAATAGACTTACTGCATAACGTTTTTAAGTTTTAATGATAAATTATAAAATCCTGCAATTAAATTAAATCTTAAAAATATTCGTTTTCTGGCTTTTCTAAATTTATAACCAATAATCTTAAAACATTTTAAAAATGCAAAAACATGTTCAATTTTTCTACGAGTTTTATTAATAATCTTATTAAAGATTTTGGTTTTATTTGTTTTAGGATTATTTTTGCTAATTTTAATGGGTAAAAATGTATTAGCATGAATTTTTTGTAAACCTTGATAACCTTTATCTGCAAGAATTATAGTTTCTGGTAAAAACTTTAACTTTGAATTCTTAAAAGTTTTAAAATCATGATTTTTACCAATATCAGAAAAAATATTTAAAATTTCATTAGTATTTGCATTAATTACGGTTTGAAACTTAACAGTATGCATTCATTTTTTACCAGAAAATCAATCTTTTTGGTTATATTTTGGTCGTTCTGTTTCTACCTCTGTTACATCAATTATCAAAATTTTATTTTTTAATTCTTCTTTTTAAAAAAATATTTTTATTTGTTAAATTATTAAACTTATTATTCTTTATTAAAATATCTTCAATTGAACGAATATTTCGTAAAGCAGTAGTATCAACCATACCATACTCAGCACCAATACTATGATATGTACGATTTTCATATAAATATCTTAAACTCATTACTAGTCGATCTTCTATTGACATTTTATATGGCCTTCCACCAATAGTAGTTTTGAGTTTTTGATGTTCTAATAAAATATTTAAAATTTCGTTAAAAACGAGTTTATTAATACCCACTATTTTACGAAAATATTGATCAGATTTATCTTTTAATTCAAAATATGTCATAAAGTTTATCCTTAACTATTCAAATTTTATTTTAATAATAACAAAAAAATAAAAAGTTAACTAGTTATGCAGTAAGTCTAATATCTAACAAATTTTTCTAATATTTTATTAAAACTTTCCATACTTTCAAAAGTGCTACCAAACATCATTTTAAAATCTCTTTTAATTCAACGATTTAAACATTCACTAACTTGATTACCTTTAAAACCTGATAGACTTTTTGAATGAATTAGATTAGTACTTGTATTAAAAACTTTACTAACAATTTCGCTTGTATTAGCAGAACCTAAATCTGATTGAATAGTCGTAAAATTACATTGTTTAGCACTCGCTAATTCTATTTGATTAACCACATTTAACACAGTTTTGGCATTTTCACTTTTGTTTATTTTTCAGCCAACAATTGAATTACTGTACATATCAGTAGCAAAAACAACTAATAATTTTGTTTTTTTATCACCAATAATTATATTTTTAAATCATGTGCCATCCATACCAACTTTTTCAAGAAAGTTATTACTTGAAAAATTACGTTTTAATAAATCTTTATTATTTTTTAAATCACTATTTTCTACTACTCTATTTGTTGATTTAGGTTCTAATAATAATTTAATATTATTATCTTTTAATATTTGTTTTATGCTTGTTTTACTGCATTTAAGACCTTTATTTTTTATTTTTAACTCTAATCTTACTTTTTCAAAACTAGTGATATTAATGTACTTTTTTTCATTTTTAATGAGAACTATTTTGTTTATTGCTTGTATCAAATTATCATTAATTTTTGATTGATATTGCTTTTTACCTTTTTTTACTCATAAATAGTATGCTGTTTTGCTAATAGCTATGTAAACAATAATTTTATTTAATTGATGACCTTTTTGCTTATATTTTTCTACTATTAAAAAACACTTATATTTTAATAATTTACTATTTTTTCCCCTTGTTAATTTCTTTTCACAGGCTAATTGCTCCTTTAAAAGTTCTTTTTCAACCTCATCTTTTAAAGCTTGTTTTCTAAGTTTATCAATTTCTTTGTTTAATAGTTTAATTTCAATATCTTTCTTATCGATCCTGTGAGAAGTTTGGGATTTAGAAATTTTGGTGAATGCATTTTCACCTTTAATTTGATATTGGTTAACCCAATTATAAATTAATACTGGAGTTGATAATTTATATTTGACTTGAATTTCATGTATTTTTAGTTTTTTATCAACTAAATACTCATTAACAACGGCTAATTTTGTTTCTTTTGAATAAACTTTATAATTCATAATTTCTCCTTCTGTATTAATTATTTTTAATTATATTACAGATTGAAAATATTAATTGGTAAACTTAAGTGACTGATGCCAAATACTAGTTTACAAATGGTTGTTCTTTCCTTTATTTCAATTTTATTAAAAAGATTCTAAACAGGTTCTAACACGTGTTGATAATAGCGTTAAAGAAGATTATTAATTATTAACTTTCTCCTACTTGGTCACTGCGTGTAGTAGATATTTAAAGGGTGCTAATAATAAAAATTTTAAAATTTTACAATTACAAAAAAAGACAAGATTATTTTTTGTCTTTTTCCTTGTTAATAATTTTAATTTAACTTATAAAATGTATATTTTATTTTTTTAAATACGTCGAATATAAAATATAAATTTAATGTTTTAAGAAAAGAGAGTAATTTTGTCTAATTTTAATGATTTTTCAAATAATTCATTTGGAAATAAGTTACTAATATGATAATTAATTATTTCGTAAATTTGACAATCGTCCAAATTATTTTTCATAATTTCAATATTAATGATTATATTACTTTCATTTATTTAATATAGGGTTATAATACAAGAAGTAATAGATAAAGACTAGAGTTTAGCTCATATTTAAGGATTGTAATTCTTAATATGGGTGTTTTTATATTAATTTTATTATTTTAAATTATTTTTTAGAAAGGATGAAAAATATGGATTCATCACCAGCAAGAAGTTATTCTTCTACAGAACAATTATTACCAAATGATTTAATATCAACTAATAATAGAAATAGGGTAGCACCTACTATAAGAGATGTGTTACTTACTTTTGGTAATTCAATGGTAACTGGGGGTAACTATTTATTATATCAAGATGGAGTATTATCACTAGTACCAGCATTATGTTTTATGGTGGAAGGAGCAGTTAATTCAAAAATTTCGCTAACTAATTTAATATTAAGATATCGAAATATTAATAATTTATTAACAGAACTAAGTTTTGCAACAGCACCATTATTACCACTAGCAGTAGCTTGACTTAACTGACCAACACCCAATCCAGATACATTACCTGTTACATATGCTTTTATTACAGCAGCAGCTTCAAGTTTAAATCATATAGTGACAGTGAGTAAAAAAATATTAGAATGTTGTGCACCTAATAATGAAGAAAATGCAATAAATCAACAACGTAATATATGACAAAAAATAGGTAATACAGCAGCAAGTTTATTAGCACCAATAACTATTGCTAGTGCAATTACTGGTGTTAGTCTTTTTGCATATCATGAATTAAGTAATCCAAATAATAATGATGATCAACCATTTTATAAAAAAAGATCAATGGCTTTTTGAGAAACAATAGCTGGTCTTGCAACAGTTGGTACTGGTTTATTAGTAAATACTGGAATAGAATTATATGAAAATTGATGTGCGGATGTTAATGATTTTGATGAGGAAGGTAATTATGAAAATGTTTCTAGCAGTACATCTTCACCATCATCATCAAGTTCTGAAGATAGTGATGATGATAATAATTCATTATTAAATAAATCTTTTAATCCAGAAAAAATTAATAATGAAGAGGAAACACAATCAGTAATGCCAACTTCTAGTGTTATTGAAATATCTGATCCTAAACCACTTAATACAGAAGCATTAAATTTTGAAGAATGTTTTCCTGTTAAACAACCATCTTCAGAACGTCGATTATCATTTTTATAATATTTAATATTATAAAAATAAAAAGGTATTCTTTTAAGAATACCTTTTTATACTAATAATTTAATATTAGTGGTGCCCAGAGCGGGACTCGAACCCGCATGATTTCTCGGTAGATTTTGAGTCTGCTGCGTCTGCCATTTCGCCATCTGGGCAAAATATAGTTTACTTACTTATAAAAAATGAGGAATACTTCCTCGTCATTAATAAATATATAAAATGGTGCCCAGAGCGAGACTCGAACTCGCACAACCTGTAAAAGTCATCGGATCTTAAGCCCGACGTGTCTGCCATTTCACCACCTGGGCATCAAATGGTGTCCCCGGCAAGGATCGAACTTGCGGCACCTCGGTTAAAAGCCGAGTGCTCTACCGCTGAGCTACGAGGACAAGTTAATAAAATATATATGGCTGAGGTGGTTGGATTTGAACCAACGCATGACGGCGTCAAAGGCCGTTGCCTTACCGCTTGGCTACACCCCAATAAGTAATATGGTGGAGGGGGAGGGAGTCGAACCCCCGAACTCGAAGAGATCTGGTTTACAGCCAGGTGCAGTTGGCCACTTTGCTACCCCTCCATAAATAATAATGGTGCTGATGACAGGAATCGAACCTGCAACCTACGGTTTACAAAACCGTTGCTCTGCCGGATTGAGCCACATCAGCAGGTAAATGGTGGAGTATGACGGACTTGAACCGCCGACCTATTGCTTGTAAGGCAATTGCTCTCCCAGCTGAGCTAATACTCCTTATTTATTGTTTTATTAGAATTATTTATTCTTAAAAAACCTTAATCATTATAATAGATATTTTTCACATTTACAATTATTTTTTAAAGATAATGTAAAATTATTTTATTTTTAATTATTTTTTAAAAGAAAAAACCAAAAAAAATAATTTTATATTAAATATTACTATTTTATACCTATTTTCAGTTTTATATATTTTAAATATAATATATTTTTTAAAGTTTGCTACAATTTTTCTGAGCCATATTTATATTAAAAGAAAGTGAAATTATTTTATGCAAAAAATATGAAAAAAATTATCAAAGTTAGATAAAATTAGCATTTACGTATTTATAACTATGTTAATAGTAATGATTTTAGGATTAATTTTAATCGGAACAGTATCTTGAACAGTTAAACCATTAGGAGCTAAAGTGGCTGAAAGTCATGATGGGTTTTGAATTTTAAGAAATTCTCATCCTTGAACTATTGGAGATTTTATTAAGGGTAGTATAACTAATTTTGGTGTTACTATGTCATTAGCTGATTTTTTTGATAAATTAAAAATTGCAGTTGCTGCATTAGGTGGAACTGCAACTTTAACAGGTACAGCAGCGCAATTACAAATAGGAGTAATCTTAGCGATTATTGCTACTCCAATCTTATTATTTACAAGTATTATTATTTTTGGATACAGTTGTTATTTAAAAGTAGTAAAAAAATAAAAATAGCAATTTATTAATTTTAAAAAATTCTTATTTTTCAAATTAAAGTAAGATTTATTTATTTATTTTATAGCAGTAATATAACAATGATATAATTAAAAAAAATAGGTGATAATAATGATAACTAAAAATTGATGAAAAAAATTACCTTTTGATGAAAAAATAGTTACTATTTTATTTTTTTCTGGTTTTATATTTTTGTTATTAGGGTTAATTATGTTATTAAGCATTAAAATAGATAACATTTTTAATGGATTTAATGTTATTTATATAAATGGTGTAATTGATAGTTTAACCTATCAAAGTAGTCAGGGAATAACAGTAGATATTTTCTTTTTAAAAGTAGGGATTATTTTTACTATTTTCTTAATGCCAATTTGTTCTGGCTGTAGTATAATTTGATTTATTATTAAACGATTAATTTTTAAAAAATAGAGGTGAATAATGAAAAATAATGATTCATTTATTGAAATAATAAATAAAACTTTGGATAAAACAGTTAATTTAGATTTTAAAGCTTTAAAAGGTCATAATATTATATTTATTGTTGATATGGTTAATGGCTTTGCTAAAAAAGGAAATTTATTTTCACCTAATATTAATTCAATTATTAAACCAATTAAAAATTTATTAGCAAAAGTAAATACTAATGAAACTAAAGTTATTGCTTTTAATGATGCTCATAATGAACATAGTCCCGAATTTCATACTTTTCCTAGTCATTGTTTGGAAGATACTATTGAATCAGAGTTAGTAGAAGAATTAAAATCTGACAATATTAAGATTATTAAAAAAAATAGTACTAATGGTTTTTTTGCTTTTGATTTTAAGCCAAATTTACAATGGGATAACATTATTATTGTTGGTTGTTGTACTGATATTTGTATTTATCAATTTGCTATTAGTTGTAAAACTTGATTTAATCAGCACAATAAAGAAGTAAATGTTATTGTTCCAATGACAATGACAAATACTTATGATCAACCAGAGCATCCAGCTCATATTTTAAATCAATATGCATGATATTCAATGCTTAAAAATGGCATTACTATTGTTAAAGATGTTATTTAATTAAGGGGCATTGGGCATTGGTTAGATAAGTTTACTTTCTTGTCTTCAAATCTGTACAAATTGATTTGGAGGCATTTTCAATCTAATAACTATTCTATCATTGTTTCAATATCTAATAAATTTTTCTAATATTTTATTAAAACTTTCCATACTTTCAAAAGTGCTACCAAACATCATTTTAAAATCTCTTTTAATTCAACGATTTAAACATTCACTAACTTGATTACCTTTAAAACCTGATAGACTTTTTGAGTGAATTAGATTAGTACTTGTATTAAAAACTTTACTAACAATTTCGCTTGTATTAGCAGAACCTAAATCTGATTGAATAGTCGTAAAATTACATTGTTTAGCACTCGCTAATTCTATTTGATTAACCACATTTAACACAGTTTTGGCATTTTCACTTTTGTTTATTTTTCAGCCAACAATTGAATTACTGTACATATCAGTAGCAAAAACAACTAATAATTTTGTTTTTTTATCACCAATAATTATATTTTTAAATCATGTGCCATCCATACCAACTTTTTCAAGAAAGTTATTACTTGAAAAATTACGTTTTAATAAATCTTTATTATTTTTTAAATCACTATTTTCTACTACTCTATTTGTTGATTTAGGTTCTAATAATAATTTAATATTATTATCTTTTAATATTTGTTTTATGCTTGTTTTACTGCATTTAAGACCTTTATTTTTTATTTTTAACTCTAATCTTACTTTTTCAAAACTAGTCATATTAATGTACTTTTTTTCATTTTTAATGAGAACTATTTTGTTTATTGCTTGTATCAAATTATCATTAATTTTTGATTGATATTGCTTTTTACCTTTTTTTACTCATAAATAGTATGCTGTTTTGCTAATAGCTATGTAAACAATAATTTTATTTAATTGATGACCTTTTTGCTTATATTTTTCTACTATTAAAAAACACTTATATTTTAATAATTTACTATTTTTTCCCCTTGTTAATTTCTTTTCACAGGCTAATTGCTCCTTTAAAAGTTCTTTTTCAACCTCATCTTTTAAAGCTTGTTTTCTAAGTTTATCAATTTCTTTGTTTAATAGTTTAATTTCAATATCTTTCTTATCGATCCTGTGAGAAGTTTGGGATTTAGAAATTTTGGTGAATGCATTTTCACCTTTAATTTGATATTGGTTAACCCAATTATAAATTAATACTGGAGTTGATAATTTATATTTGACTTGAATTTCATGTATTTTTAGTTTTTTATCAACTAAATACTCATTAACAACGGCTAATTTTGTTTCTTTTGAATAAACTTTATAATTCATAATTTCTCCTTCTGTATTAATTATTTTTAATTATATTACAGATTGAAAATATTAATTGGTAAACTTAAGTGACTGATGCCTTTTTTATGTTTTTATTAAATTTATCGGAATTTTACGTTTATTGGCAATAACTTATATACATTATTATTTCTGAAAACTATAATTAGATATTAGTAAAATAAAATCTAATTAAAGGTGATTGAAAATGAATAT
Organism: Spiroplasma endosymbiont of Notiophilus biguttatus; assembly: GCF_964030985.1. Taxonomy (NCBI): domain Bacteria; kingdom Bacillati; phylum Mycoplasmatota; class Mollicutes; order Entomoplasmatales; family Spiroplasmataceae; genus Spiroplasma; species Spiroplasma endosymbiont of Notiophilus biguttatus. The sequence goes on from NZ_OZ034993.1 coordinate 1,051,258, forward strand.
TTTAGACATAATAAATAAATTTCCAAACCAAGAATCTTGTATAAAATTTTTAGAAGAAATAAGATGAAATAACAAACCAAAATGTCTTTTTTGTTTTAGTGAAAAAGTTAACTCTGTTTTAAAAGAGTCGCGTTATAAATGCAAAAAATGTCATAAGTCTTTTAGTGTAACTGCTCAAACTATTTTTCATCATACACGTGTATCACTTCAAAAGTGATTTATTTTAATAGTATTAATGGCTAATGCTAAAAAAAGTTTATCATCATCTCAAGCTTCAAGAGACTTAAATTTACGTTTAGCAACTGTATGAAAAATGATGCATAAAATTAGAAAGGCAATGGCTAATGATGAGATTAAATTATTAGCAAAAATATTAGAGATGGATGAAACATATGTGGGTGGAAAACCGCGTAAATATAATGATGTTGATAATAAAAATAACTCATTACGTGGTAGAGGAACTAGTAAAGAGTGTGTTGTTGGCATTATTGAACGAAATGGTAATGTTAAATTATTTCATGCAAAAAATAAAAGTATTAAATCTGAAGATTTAATGAAAATAGTTAAAGAAAATGTTGATATTAACAATTCTATTCTTTTTACTGATGAATATCGTGGATATTATAAAATGAATAAAATTTTACCACATGAACAAGTTAATCACAAAAAATATTTTTCTTATAATGGTATTCATACAAATACAATAGAAAGTTTTTGAGCAATATTAAAAAGAGGTTTTATCGGCCAATTTCATTGAGTTTCAAAAAAATGACTCCAATCTTATTTAAATGAATTTTGTTTTAAATATAATAACCGTAAAGAAAAAATCACATTTAAAAATATCATAATTAAATTATTTATTAAGAATTAAGTGTTAACCAATAAGCGTAAAATTCCGAAATTTATTATTAGGAAATTATTTTTTACCTAATAATGTAAACATTTTCTTTTTGTATACTTCAACACCAGGTTGGTTAAATGGGTCAACACCTAATAATTTTGCACTAACAGCACAAGCCTTCATAAAGAAATAACTAGCATAACCAAACATTTTGCCATCCATTGTATCCCATTCTAATAAAATATTTGGAGTTTTTCCTACTATTTCATCACTATGAGCTTCAATAGTTCCTTGTAAGGCAATATTATTAATTTCATGTAAAGAATGTTTTGTTAAATAGTTTAATTGATCATTGTTTTCTTTATCAAGTGGAATTTTGATATCTTCATTAGGTTTTTTGATTTTTATTACTGTTTCAAAAAACATTTTTGAACCTTCTTGAATAAATTGGCCCATTGAATGTAAATCAGTTGAAAAAACAACACTAGCTGGTAATAATCCTTTGTCATCCTTACCTTCTGATTCACCAAATAATTGTTTTCATCATTCACATAATATTTGCATTTGTAATTCATAGCTTACTAAAATTTCAACTGCTTTATTATTAGTTTTATGTAAATGATAGCGAGAAACTGCATATAAATAGGCATCATTAACATCGATTTTATCACTTTTACATTCTTTTGCTGCTAATTGTGCACCAGCAATAATTTCTTCGCAGTTAATTCCTGCTACCATCATCGGAAAAATACCAACAGGAGTTAAAACAGAGTATCTACCACCGATATTATTGGGGATAACAAAACTTTCATATCCTTCTTCTTTTGCCAAATCATGGAGTACTCCTTTTGCTTTATCAGTAGTAGCAATAATTCTATTATTAATAATATTCTTATTTTTCTTTTGTTTAATTAATAGTTCTTTTAACAAACGAAAAGCAATTGCTGGTTCAGTAGTAGTTCCTGATTTAGAAATAACATTAATAGCAAATTCTTTATCTTTTAAATATGATAAAACTTGGTGAACATAAGTTGAACTCATAGTATTACCCATATAAATTACTTTGACAGGAGCTGTATTATTAAATAAACCTTGCACCATATCAATTCCTGCTCTAGCACCTAAGTATGAGCCACCAATACCAATTACTACTAAAACTTGTATTTCTTTTTCTAGTTTCAATGCTAGAATTTTCATTCGTTTTCAACACTCTTGAAAAGTAATGTCTTTTTGGTATGCAAATGGAAAATCAATTCATCCTAATCAACCATCTTCATTTTTAGCATTACTTTCCAGTTCAGCGTTAATCTCCGTTACTTTTTCTTGATATAAAGTTGATAATTCTTTTATATCTAAATTAGTAAACTTTAAATTAGTTTTTATCACTATTCTATAACCTCCTTATAGTATTTAAAATTAAAATATTAATTCGTAATAATACTATTTAATATTTATAATAAAAATATAGTTGTAAAAATTTTGGATTGCAAGAAAATAATAAAAAATATTGCTATTAAATAGCAATATTTTTTATTATTTAGAAGAAAAATAGTATTTTAATTATTTTCTTCTTTTTTAAATCAATTATCAACAGTTTCTCTTATTGGTGCAAATCCTTTACCATTTTCTTCAATTGAAGAATTATTTTTTGCAACTAATCCTTGCTCTTTTGTACTTAAACTTAATTGTTGTTTAATATGATCAATACCTGTTATTTCTGCTTTAACTGATGTACCAATTGTAAAATAATCACTAACATTTTTAACAAATTTAGGGGTAATACGACTAATGTGAATTAAACCAGAAAATCCATTTGGACACTTACAAAAAACTCCAAATTCCTTTATTCCTGTTGGAGTTACGGTAATAATGTCGCCAACTTGAAATTGTTGAATATTTGATTCATTTTCTTCATTTTTAATAATTGTACTCATAATAAGTTAATTCCTCTTTCTTTTGTATAATTTAATAATACATAGAAACATTATAACATTATATTTAATCTTGAAGTTAAAATTAATATTATTAATTTTATGAATTTTTAAACATTAGAATGAGAAATTATTAATTGATTTTAAATTTAAAGATTATTAGAATATTAAATTTGTTAACAACTTGTTTGTTTTTAAAGAAATGAATGTTATTTGTAACAATATCATTAATTTTTTTACGGACTTCTCTCCACAAGTACTTGTGGAGAGAACAATGAAACTGAATGAGTTCAACATTGCTGTTCAGTTTGAAAAGCAATGTCTTGCATATATAGCAAATTTCAAAGAAAACAAATGTATTAGGTGTTCTAGTTTTAATTTGAATACTTCTGATTTAAAAAGAATAAGATGTTTGAAATGTAATCAAACATTTAGTATTCTTACGGGTACCATATTTTCAAGGTCACAAACATCTTTAAGATCATGATTTTATCTCATCTTTATATGAATAAACACCAAACATGGAATTCCGTCAACTGATGTTTCAAAAGAATTGGGAGTGACCTTAAAAACAGCATGGAGAATGGGTCATAAAATTAGAACACGTATTGCAAAACAAGAACCTCAATTTATTGTTGAAGGCATAGTGCAAATTGATGAAATGTATCTTTCACATATGGCTTTTAAAAAAGAAGGAAGATCCTTGAAAAATAAAACATTGATTGTTGGCATTTATGAAGAAACAACTAATAATTTAATTGTGAAAGTATTGAAAAATGCAAAGAGTAAAAGTCTTTTGAATTTTGCAAGAAGCCACATTTTTTCAAAATGTCATGTATATACTGATGATTGAAAAGGATATTGCGATTTCAAATTGGTTTTCCCAAAACATAAAACAGTTAACCAACAAGTTGGTTATGTTTCAAAAACTGGTGTAAATACCAATCAAATTGAATAAGTTTGAAAACATATAAGAAGAACATTTAAAACACATATCAAAGTTGCAAAACATCATGTTTATTTATATGCCAAAGAAGCTGCATATAAATTCAACAAGATACCTAGTTTTGAAATTGTAATGCTGTGTTTAATTTAAAAATGTGGGGAGAAGTCCGTAGATACGCTTTTCTCAGTATTTATGTACTATTTTTTAATTTTATCACATAAATACTGAGAAAAGCGTTTTTTTAATAGTTTTCTTTATTTTATACTTAAAACGGTAAGTTAAAATAGATATTTTATTTTATAAATATTATTAAAAATATTGGGATTTATTATAGTAATCCTGATTTTTCAAGTAATTCTTCTAGAAAAGTTCCCTTGATTTTTTTAATGCACCTCTACGGAAAATTTTTAAGACAAGAGGAACTTGTATATCATTAATTTTTTTCTTATCTCATAAAATATGAGTTCAATTCAATAGTACTCTAATATCATATGCTGAAGCAAAAACTTCTGGTATTCCTCTATCAACGTTTAATAATTTATAGACAGCTTCCATAACAGTTCTCACTGAATATTCGGTTGTAAAAACTGTATCATCTTCAGTTTCACTAAAATTACCAATAAATGCTAAATTTTTTGAACTTTCTGGAACTACTAAAGGACGATCACCAATTTCTCTTGGCATAAAATATGAGGTAATAAATGGCATATAAACTGGTACCACATTACATGAGTTTTTAGCAAGTTCAAAGATTTCTTCTTCAGGAACACCAATATGATATAATCACTCTTGAGCTATTTCCATGCCAGAAAATTCAGTAATACTTTTTTAATATAATCTCCTTCCTTATTTGAAAGTAATCCATAGATTCAAACAACTAATTGATCATCTGATTGGCTTTTAAAGTGTGGTTGACGATTTAAGAACCTGTTTAGAATCTTTTAGAGAATAAGGTAAAATTACTATATATTTTAAAATAAGAGGTATATATGCATAAAAATTATCCAAGTCATGTCACTAAAGAACAATTTGAGAACATAAGATTAATTTTAGAAAATGTCAAAAAGAAAACAAAACCAAGAAATTTAGATTTATATGAAGTATTTTGTGCAGTTTTATATGTATTAAAAAGTGGTTGTCAATGAAGAATGTTACCAAAAAATTTTCTAAAATGACAAACTCTATATTATTATTTTCAAATTTGAAGTAAAAATAATGGTAAAGAACCTAGCATATGACAATTAATTTTTTGAAAAATTAGTTAGAAAAGTTCGTATCAATAATCATCGAAAAGAAAAAACCAGTTTTTGTATAATTGATTCACAAAGTGTTAAAAATACAGATACTACTAAAAACAAAGTGAAATGGCAACCCTTTTTAGGACTATTTTTTGGTAGACATTTTTTCTTGATATTTAATGGGAGTTAAGTAGTTTAAAGTGCTGTGGATTCTTATATTGTTATATCAATTGATATAATCAAATAATTCTAATTTTAACTGTATTAATGATGTAAATTTTTTGTCATTAATAAATTCAGTCTTGAAAGTTTTAAAAGTTGCTTCAGCAACAGCATTGTCATAAGGACAACCTTTTTTACTTAAAGAGCGGGTAATATTGAATGCTAATAAAAGTTTGTTAATAATTTTATTATTAAATTCGTTACCTCGATCGCTATGAAATATTTGCATATCTTTTAAACAGCGATTTGATTGCATAAATGCTTGATATACCAATGATGCATCTTTTTTAGTACCTACACTATGTCCAACAATTTCGCGGTTAAATAGGTCTATTAATAAGCAAATATAGTTTCATTTACCATTAACTTCAACATAACTAAGATCACTGACAATCACCTCATTTTTAATTCTATTATTAAAGTTTCTATTAACAATATTAGTGATTTGTTCATTATTTACTTTATTACGATGATTTTTAAATGATAATTTAGTGTATTTTGACATTAAATTATGTTTATCCATAATTTTTTTAATTTTTCTTCTTGATAAATAAATTTCTTGTTTTTCTAGTATGACTTTTAATCTTCTTGTTCCATAAACACATTTGTTTTCTTTAAAAGCACTAATAACAGCTTGATCATAAATATTATTTTTGATTTTATCTTCTTTTTTCTTTAAATTAAAATAATATGTTGATTTAGAAATTTTTAAAAAACGACACATTGGGCGAATCTTATATTTTCATTTATTATTTGCAATAATCTCTACTTTCTGCCTATTATTAGTGCTGCTTGCTTTAAAATATCATTTTCCATTCGTAATTGTTTTAATTCTTTATTCATTTGAATTAATTGTTTTTCTAAATCAGAAAGATTATCTTTAGTTTTAAAACTTCCCGAATTAGTAAATTGCTTAATTCATTTATATGCAACTGCTCTTGTAACATTGTACTCTTTAACAAGACAAGATACTGATTTGCCACTTTGATATAAAGCTACTATTTGTTTTTTAAATTCATCTGTATATGAAGTAATATTGGCCATAATTATATTTCCTTTCTTTTAACAAATATTGTTATTTGTCTACATAATTAGTGTCCAATAAATTGTAGCCGATCCACAAAGGTTATGATGCTGGTAAAAAGATTTCAGGAATAAAACGTCATATTGCTGTTGATTCTCAAGGTTTACCACATGCAATTTACGTAACTACAGCAGAAAAAAAGATCGTAATAGTGCTATAATAATGATTCAAAATGAAAAAGAAAATCTTTCTACAGTTCAAAAAATAATAGTAGATGCTGGTTATACTGGTGAAAATTTGCTTCTGTAATCAAAACAATTATAAATGCGAATGTTGAAGTTGTAAAACGTAATAAATTACATTCTTTTGTAGTATTACCAAAAAGATGAGTTGTAGAGCGAAGTTTTGCTTGATTAGAAAAATGTAGAAGATTATGAAAAAATTGTGAAAGAAATTAAATACTAGTTTACAAATGGTTGTTCTTTCCTTTATTTCAATTTTATTAAAAAGATTCTAAACAGGTTCTAAGGTATAACTTAAAATTCAACTTGAATCGATAGCAGTAACAATTCCACCAGTTACAACTTTTTTAGCATATGGATCTCTTTTACTGATTTTTTCAATATAAGGTGCCATTTTTTTATCTAGAGTTGTTAATGTTGCTGAGATAAATGAACTTTCTTTTGGTAAATTTGCATAAAATTTTTCTGGTTTTTCAAAATTTTTACTTTGCTTTGCCAAATTTTCTCATAATTCTCAACTTCCACCTAATTGGAGTTGTTCACTAATTGGTGCTGGAGTATTATGATCACCATATGTTGTACTTTCAGTAATACTGCCATTGGTTACAAAAACGAAATCATTTTCTTTTAATATTATTTGTTGTTCTTTATTCTTTTTTTGAAAAATGATTTTTTTTGCAATTTTTCTTTATTTTCATTTTCTGAAATTATAATATTTTTTACTGTTGTTTCATAGTGAAAAACAACACCTTGTTCTTCTAAGTGAGAAATTAATGGTAAAACAAGTGATTCGTATTGATTGTATTTAGTAAATTTAAGTGCTGATAAATCTGGTAATCCACCAAGATGATGAATAAATCTCATAATATATCTTCTCATTTCCATAGCACTATATCATTTTTCAAAAGCAAACATTGATGATCAATATCATCAAAAATTTGATTTAAAAAAATCTTTTGGAAATACTTCTTCGATTGTTTTATTATTTAGATTTACTTCTTTTGTTAAAAATAATTCATGGATCGGCTACAATTTATTGGACACTAATTATGTAGACAAATAACAATATTTGTTAAAAGAAAGGAAATATAATTATGGCCAATATTACTTCATATACAGATGAATTTAAAAAACAAATAGTAGCTTTATATCAAAGTGGCAAATCAGTATCTTGTCTTGTTAAAGAGTACAATGTTACAAGAGCAGTTGCATATAAATGAATTAAGCAATTTACTAATTCGGGAAGTTTTAAAACTAAAGATAATCTTTCTGATTTAGAAAAACAATTAATTCAAATGAATAAAGAATTAAAACAATTACGAATGGAAAATGATATTTTAAAGCAAGCAGCACTAATAATAGGCAGAAAGTAGAGATTATTGCAAATAATAAATGAAAATATAAGATTCGCCCAATGTGTCGTTTTTTAAAAATTTCTAAATCAACATATTATTTTAATTTAAAGAAAAAAGAAGATAAAATCAAAAATAATATTTATGATCAAGCTGTTATTAGTGCTTTTAAAGAAAACAAATGTGTTTATGGAACAAGAAGATTAAAAGTCATACTAGAAAAACAAGAAATTTATTTATCAAGAAGAAAAATTAAAAAAATTATGGATAAACATAATTTAATGTCAAAATACACTAAATTATCATTTAAAAATCATCGTAATAAAGTAAATAATGAACAAATCACTAATATTGTTAATAGAAACTTTAATAATAGAATTAAAAATGAGGTGATTGTCAGTGATCTTAGTTATGTTGAAGTTAATGGTAAATGAAACTATATTTGCTTATTAATAGACCTATTTAACCGCGAAATTGTTGGACATAGTGTAGGTACTAAAAAAGATGCATCATTGGTATATCAAGCATTTATGCAATCAAATCGCTGTTTAAAAGATATGCAAATATTTCATAGCGATCGAGGTAACGAATTTAATAATAAAATTATTAACAAACTTTTATTAGCATTCAATATTACCCGCTCTTTAAGTAAAAAAGGTTGTCCTTATGACAATGCTGTTGCTGAAGCAACTTTTAAAACTTTCAAGACTGAATTTATTAATGACAAAAAATTTACATCATTAATACAGTTAAAATTAGAATTATTTGATTATATCAATTGATATAACAATATAAGAATCCACAGCACTTTAAACTACTTAACTCCCATTAAATATCAAGAAAAAATGTCTACCAAAAAATAGTCCTAAAAAGGGTTGCCATTTCATCAATTATTTGTTTACAAGCCTCTTCATTCAAAGTAAACTTATCATTATCTTCTGTTCTTTTCCCTTGTTGATGAATAAGTCGACACTTAGAATAATTTGGATCTTCTTTATTTAATCAGTAAAATTCATCTAAAACTGAAGCCCTTTCAATTTCTAAAGATGGAATAGAGCGAAATAAATCTCATAGACATTCAAAATGGTTTTCCATTTCTCGTCCACCACGACTAATGAAGCCCTTATCTGGATTAAAATCCCATCTAAACTACCACCAGCAATACTTAATTCTTCAAAAATATGGATATTTTCTGGATTCATTTTTGCATTTCTGATTAAAAATGTAGCAGCGGCTAAAGAAGCTAATCCTGCTCCTACTAAAAATGCTTTTTTATCTTCTATTTCTTTTCCTGGTTTAGTTTGTGCAAATGCTTCATAATTTCCATTGCTTTTATACATATAATTTGTACCTCCTATTTGTTATTATTTTTTATTTTTTTTGTTAATCATTTAAATTTTGTTTAATTTTATTAGTAATAAAATGAGCTAACTGCATACCAATTACTTTTGATGGTATTTCAGTTGGATGAACAGTATCGACAAAGAAGTAGTTATTAACTGTATCTAAAGTTACCCCGGGATTTAATTTGGGTTGTAAAATACCATCTTTTAAAAATGATTCATAAAAGCTAATATCAGTAGCTCCTTCTTTAATATTCATTCGCCTTTTACCTAAATCATTTAATGTTTGTTTAACAACTGATGAAAGTTCAAAATCATTAATTTGTTTTGGGTAATCTTATTTTAAAGTTTTTATCATTGCTTTTCATTGCGAATGAAAAATATTTAAAAGTTGCTGCTTTTGTCTCTAGGATAGGATCATTATTATAAGCAGGAGTTTCACTAATATCTGGAACATCAGTAACAACAATATTTGCTACATGATGTTTAAGTAGTCGCATTATTGATATTTTTTCATTAAGGATTGCAAAATCTAAATAAAGTTTTCATGTTAAGAAAGGAGAAGTTGTATCTTGCATTACTGCTAAAAGATCATTAGCCCCCATTACATATAGTACTCAATCATGATCATTAATATTTTTATGTTGTGAAAGTAAAGAAGTAACTTGTGCTTGTGTTGAAAATTTACTAACAAAAATCCGCCTGGATAGATACTATATCCTAATCTGGCAGCACCAACAGCATAATTTTCGCCAATTTGTTGATAAGTTTTGCCAACCAATGGTATTTTTTGAAATTTCCATGCTGGTGTTAAAGGTTTATGAAAATAATTTGCTACAACACTAACTGCATTTGGACAATTACAAAACTGATTATTATGATAAGGTTCTTCCATTTTAATTTCTTGAATTTTTGGAAGAATTTTATTACCTTTAAAAAATTGAGTTCCAGCCCCAACAAGTGCGCCATTATCTGATAAACTATCACCAATAACATATAAGTTATCAACTTGTTCTATAGCTTGTTCTCCTTTATTTAAAGAACAATGCTTTGAATTAATTTGAATTAATAGTTAATAATGATAATGAACTTAAAAGTGTAGCACATGTTAAGTTATATCAACGCATGTTTATTTGTCTCCTATGTATTTTTTTCATTATTTTTTTAGAAATATTTATTTTTTAGTATTAAGATTTACTAAAAATATCATTTTTTATTATTTAATTTTGGATTCATTTTGATAAAAAAATATAAAATAATTTTAATTAATTCAGTTTTTATAAAATTTAAGTGGGCATCAGTCACTTAAGTTTACCAATTAATATTTTCAATCTGTAATATAATTAAAAATAATTAATACAGAAGGAGAAATTATGAATTATAAAGTTTATTCAAAAGAAACAAAATTAGCCGTTGTTAATGAGTATTTAGTTGATAAAAAACTAAAAATACATGAAATTCAAGTCAAATATAAATTATCAACTCCAGTATTAATTTATAATTGGGTTAACCAATATCAAATTAAAGGTGAAAATGCATTCACCAAAATTTCTAAATCCCAAACTTCTCACAGGATCGATAAGAAAGATATTGAAATTAAACTATTAAACAAAGAAATTGATAAACTTAGAAAACAAGCTTTAAAAGATGAGGTTGAAAAAGAACTTTTAAAGGAGCAATTAGCCTGTGAAAAGAAATTAACAAGGGGAAAAAATAGTAAATTATTAAAATATAAGTGTTTTTTAATAGTAGAAAAATATAAGCAAAAAGGTCATCAATTAAATAAAATTATTGTTTACATAGCTATTAGCAAAACAGCATACTATTTATGAGTAAAAAAAGGTAAAAAGCAATATCAATCAAAAATTAATGATAATTTGATACAAGCAATAAACAAAATAGTTCTCATTAAAAATGAAAAAAAGTACATTAATATCACTAGTTTTGAAAAAGTAAGATTAGAGTTAAAAATAAAAAATAAAGGTCTTAAATGCAGTAAAACAAGCATAAAACAAATATTAAAAGATAATAATATTAAATTATTATTAGAACCTAAATCAACAAATAGAGTAGTAGAAAATAGTGATTTAAAAAATAATAAAGATTTATTAAAACGTAATTTTTCAAGTAATAACTTTCTTGAAAAAGTTGGTATGGATGGCACATGATTTAAAAATATAATTATTGGTGATAAAAAAACAAAATTATTAGTTGTTTTTGCTACTGATATGTACAGTAATTCAATTGTTGGCTGAAAAATAAACAAAAGTGAAAATGCCAAAACTGTGTTAAATGTGGTTAATCAAATAGAATTAGCGAGTGCTAAACAATGTAATTTTACGACTATTCAATCAGATTTAGGTTCTGCTAATACAAGCGAAATTGTTAGTAAAGTTTTTAATACAAGTACTAATCTAATTCACTCAAAAAGTCTATCAGGTTTTAAAGGTAATCAAGTTAGTGAATGTTTAAATCGTTGAATTAAAAGAGATTTTAAAATGATGTTTGGTAGCACTTTTGAAAGTATGGAAAGTTTTAATAAAATATTAGAAAAATTTGTTAGATATTGAAACAATGATAGAATAGTTATTAGATTGAAAATGCCTCCAAATCAATTTGTACAGATTTGAAGACAAGAAAGTAAACTTATCTAACCAATGCCACTTTATGACATATTTTGAATTAAAAGATAAATCTGATCAATATTTTCGTAAAATAGTGGGTATTAATAAACTCGTTTTTAACGAAATTTTAAATATTTTATTAGAACATCAAAAACTCAAAACTACTATTGGTGGAAGGCCATATAAAATGTCAATAGAAGATCGACTAGTAATGAGTTTAAGATATTTATATGAAAATCGTACATATCATAGTATTGGTGCTGAGTATGGTATGGTTGATACTACTGCTTTACGAAATATTCGTTCAATTGAAGATATTTTAATAAAGAATAATAAGTTTAATAATTTAACAAATAAAAATATTTTTTTAAAAAGAAGAATTAAAAAATAAAATTTTGATAATTGATGTAACAGAGGTAGAAACAGAACGACCAAAATATAACCAAAAAGATTGATTTTCTGGTAAAAAATGAATGCATACTGTTAAGTTTCAAACCGTAATTAATGCAAATACTAATGAAATTTTAAATATTTTTTCTGATATTGGTAAAAATCATGATTTTAAAACTTTTAAGAATTCAAAGTTAAAGTTTTTACCAGAAACTATAATTCTTGCAGATAAAGGTTATCAAGGTTTACAAAAAATTCATGCTAATACATTTTTACCCATTAAAATTAGCAAAAATAATCCTAAAACAAATAAAACCAAAATCTTTAATAAGATTATTAATAAAACTCGTAGAAAAATTGAACATGTTTTTGCATTTTTAAAATGTTTTAAGATTATTGGTTATAAATTTAGAAAAGCCAGAAAACGAATATTTTTAAGATTTAATTTAATTGCAGGATTTTATAATTTATCATTAAAACTTAAAAACGTTATGCAGTAAGTCTTATAATTGAAAAAATGAATATACAATAAAAATAAATAAAAGATAATTTGATTAATTAAATTATCTTTTATTTATTGATTGGTGTATTTAATTTTAGATTAAAATTATAACTTACTAATTAATTAGTAAAAATATAGTCTAATGGTATATCTCAATTATCATGATTAATTATATAGGGAATTTTTTGAATAGCAAAACCAAGCCCTATTTTACTAAAGTTAAATTTATTTTTAGATAAATAACGATCGTAAAAGCCTTTACCATAACCAATACGGTAATAATCTTTATCAAAAGCAATTAATGGCACTAACATACAATCAATTTGACTTCCCATAACTTTTTGGCAATTTAAACTTGGTTGTCCGATTTTAAAATCATTATCAAATACAATATCATTTCAACTATTAATAAAGTAAAATTCCAAATGTTCACCATTTATTCTTGGTAAACAAACTTGTTTTAGATTTTTTCATAATAATTCAATAATTTCTTTAGTTTCTATTTCATATGTTAAGGAATTATAAAGAGCAAATACATTATTTTGTTTAAAATAATGTGATTCAATAAATTTAATGAAAATAATTTTATTTCACTTTTGATAATTATTTTTAGAAACATTTTTTAATTTTTTTAAATAAATGGTTCTTAAACTAATTTTATCCTTAATTTCCATTTCCATTTTTTTCACATTCTTTCTCAATTATTTTATTAATACCATTAATACCAATAAGGGCACATTTAATTCGATTACGCTGTCTTGGTACATTTTTAAAAGCAATCATATTTTCAATTATTTTATCATTAAATTTCTTTTCTGATAACATTGCTTGATAATTAATAATAATTTCTTTTATTTGTGATATTATTTTACCTTCAATTAAAATACAAAAAAGATCGGTTGCTGCAGTTGAAATAGCACACCCAATTCCAGTAAAGCGTGCGCTATTAATAACTTTATTTTTAATAGAAATTTCAACATGAAAATTATCAACACATGATTCATTGTTTTGATGATATGTCAAACTATTTGGTAAATTTTTAAAACCTTTATTTTTTGGATTACTATAGTGTTCAACAATTAATTTGCGATAATAGTCTTGATTGTTATTAAAAGAATTCATTTAAAAAATCTCCTCCTTCATTAATCCCTTTTTTTAAAGCTATTACTAATAAGTCAATATCTTTTTTGCAATTGTATATGTAAAAACTAAGACGAATTGTTACTTCAGCGTTAATTATATTAGGTAATAATTTAGCACAATAAGTTCCGCTGCGTACGCATATATTTTGTGTTCCTAAAAAATTAGCAACATCTTTTGCAAATACTTTTTTAATATTAAATATTATGTTACTACTATTACCATCAATATTATAAATTTCAATATTATTTCCTAACTGCGCTGTTAATTGTTCAATTGCGTATTTTTTTAGTAAAATTTCATGATTTCTAATATTTTCAATACCAATGTTTAATAAATACTTAATAGCTGCACCTAACCCAAATACACCCGCAATATTTTGTGTTCCACCTTCAAAACGATAAGGACTATCTAATAAGTTAAATTTACCATTTTCATAAATATCACCATTCATGCCTCCACCCAATATTAGTGGATCTAGCATATTTAATCATTCGTTTTTTCCTCAAAAGACACCGATTCCAGTTGGACCAAAAACTTTATGACCAGAAAATCCAAAAAAATCAATATTTCAATTTTTAACATCAGTTTTTATATGTCCTATTGATTGTGCACCATCTATTATTACTAAAATATTTTTAAAAATTCAATTATCATTTTTAACATTTTTTTTACCATATTCTTTAATAAAATTAGTTAATGTTTCAGTATCATTTTCTATTGCTAAAGAATTATTAATATTTGCAAAAGCAACTATTCTAGTTTTAGGTGTTAAAACTTTTTTTAAACTTTCAACAGTAATGACTCCTTGTTTATTTGTTTCAATAAATTTTATTTTAATTTTTTTAGTTTGCATCAAACGATAAAATGGTAAGAGTAATGAACTATGTTCTAAAGTGGTTAATAAAATTTCATCATTTTCTTGTAAATGTTTTTCTAAGCCAAAAGCAATTTGATTATAAGCAAAAGTTGCTGAAGGACAAAAAACTATTTCGTTTTCGTTGCTATTAATAAATTTACTAATTCTTTTTCTAGTATCTTCAAATATATCATTTCCCTTAACAGCAAGTTGATAATCTTGACTATGTGGATTAATACAATATTTTTCATAATAATCCCTAACAGCATCAATAACTATTTGTGGTTTTAGTGAAGAAGCCGCTGTATCTAAATAAACTAAATCAGGTTTATTTTTAAAAAAGGGAAAATCAGTTTTAAAGGTATTATCATTAATGTTTATTTTTTTATTCATATTTACTCCTATATCATTACACCAAATATAATATACTTATACTAATGATTATACACTTAATTTTGTGCTAATTTTCTTAAAATTAAAAAATGAATAAAATATTAATTGTGGACTATAAAGTAATAATATTTAAAAAAATTAATATTTTAAATTTTTTAAAATAAATAATTGTTAATTAGTTATTTCATTTTAAAATTAATTAGAAAAAACTATCCCTTAAATATAAATTTTATGTTAAGATATCTTAGTAAAATAAATTAAAAAATCTTTTTTTTGCTATAGATTTAATTAAAAGGAGTGAATAAAGTGCGCAATATTCTTGCCTTAGTTGCAGCTTTCACGTTATCATCAACATCAACTATGTCTATTATAGCTTGTAATAATTCAAATGAAAGAGGCACAACTAATGTTTTCGACTGAAATAGTGCTTTTATAGATACAAGTACTACGACTGATACCTTTTTTAATTACTTATTAAATAATCCCAATAGTGGATGAGGTAAAACATTATATACTGATATTAATCAATATATTAATCTTTCAATTTTAAAAAATACTCCAGAATATAAAGATGATTATCTTGCTGCTTTGACGGCGGCTCAATCTGAAATGGAAAATAAAATAAAATCATTGCAAGCAAAATATGGTCGTTCATGAGAAAAACAATGAAAGAAAGTATTGGGGGATGATGATGTTAATACTTACATTGATAATATTTTAAAAAAGAGTGCTTTAGGTATTATTCAACGTAGTTATGTTACTAGTAATTATAAGGATTATAAATACTACAATCAAAATGAAATTAATATTTGATTAAAGGATTTATGAGAACAAGTAAAGAGTACTAATAATCCAAATGGTACTTATGAAAGTGTACAGCAATACATTAGTGGTAAAACAAGTATTACTGATGCTGGTAAATATTTTAGCAAAATTTGAGTTGTCGCTAATGCTAATAATTTTGAAAAGGATACTATTGCAAAATTAGATTATAATGTTAAACTTGCTAAAACATGAACTGGTGTTAATATTAGTCTTCCTGTTGTAAAAACTAGTGATGATAAGAATGATACTAATTATGAAACAGATTCATACAATACTATTGATGGCTTATTAAGTGATAATCAATCTAAAATATCTAAAGTAATGTTAAGAAATCAAGAATTAATTTGAACTCGTCAAATTGTTATTCCTTTTGACTCTACTGCTAAACCTTTACAAGAAAAGATTAATGTTTCTCAGTTTTCTCAAAATAAAACTAAAATTAATGAAATTTTAAAGAATATTAGTACTAATGGTTTTGATCAAACATTTACTGAAGAAAAAGGTGCTGCTACTACTGATGTTAGTAAAACTGGTGATTTAGGATTAATGGATATTACTAAATCTTCACAAGAGAATAGTCCTTTTTATTATTACTTATATCGTTATGTAACTAGTGCTGAAGGTGTTGGTAAAAATGTTGATGGTATTCAACGATATAAATTAACACAATTTACTTCACCAACTGACAAGGAAAAGGGTTTAGATGACTTAATTCCTTATATAGACCGTGATAGTATTAAAGATAAAGGTAAAGATGGTACTAGTCAATATAATGATTTAGTTTATATGAAAGATATAAAAGGACCACAACTTCCTGATGCTGCAGTTAATAATGGACCTGGAGTTGGTATTTTTATTGATACTGGTGGTATTCATTTTATTCAAACGCCAGGTATCACATATCAACAGCAAGACAAACCTAAAAGTGATGAATCTACTTATAATATAATTAAAACATTTAAAAATCATAGAAAAGATAATTATCAGTGAAAAGACTTAGCGCCATTATCTGAACGTCCAGGTGGATTATCTGATTCTCCTTATCTTGATTATTTACAAACTGGTTTTTTACTACAAAAATATACTCCAAATACAACTCCTACTTTTAATTTAAATGTTGCATTAACAGACTTTACTGGAGGAGCGGGAGGTACTGGTAGTCTTGGTGATGCAACTTGATGAGATTATAATTTATATTTTAATAATAACTCGAGTTTAATTCATTGAAATTTACAAGATATATTTGGTTCAAGTCCTCTTGATCCAACTGATAAGAAAATTAATGACTTTGTTGAAAAAATGAAAAGTTGATTTGACAAAACTAAAGAAAATCGTTGAAACAATAGACAAGGTATTAATATTAATGCAACATTTAAGGATAATATTATAAAAACTAATAATACATGAGATGGTTTTACGCAAGATGCACCAGTTGCTCGTATGGATATTAATATTGCTAATTATCTAGATGTTGTTGGGAAACGAACATTATGATGATATGATCCAAGTATTATTAGTTCTTAGACGGGAGGTATAAAAAAATGAAAAAGATAAAAAAGATTTTACCATTATTAACTTCAATTACTCTTTTATCTGGCCCTGTATTATTATTAGTTGCTTGTGATAATGAACGTGATATGACTAATTTACCTAGTGGTAAAATTCCTGATGATTATAAAAATCGTGTATTATTTAATTTTTTAGGAGTAAATTTTAATGAAACGATTTCTGCTCAGTTTAAGAATACTTATTCACAAGGTCTTGATTTTATTTTAAAAGATGTTGAAGGAACAATTGCTCAGCAGAAATTTTATGGATTTTTTCATAATAAACTTCATTATAGTGAAAACACAAAAAATGCAGATGGTACTACTGCAATGGGAGAAGCTAATAAAGCTTTTATAAAACTTAAAGATGATTTAGGATTAAGTTTATTAACTCAAAAGTATTTAAGTGGTATTAATACAGCTAATTCACTAGATAAAGTATCAGCAGCAGATAATAATGAGTTATTATTTCAAAATCAAAGTTGACATCAGGATGGTACAAGTAAATTTAATTATCAAAATTTAGATTTTTATAAAGAAAAAAATGATGCTACTGGTAAAGTTAATGATCCTGATCAAATATTTACTCCTGATAGTTTATATAAAGATTATGGTGATAAAGGAGATGTTGCTTTTGATGAACAATTAGCTGCCATTGCTAAACATCCAGATGACAATTATAGTGACGAAATTGGTAAATTATTACCAAATGATGCTAAAAAGTGAAATAGTAGTGCTGGTATTAATAAAACACAAAAAGGTCTTTCTAATGAAGGTATTCCAACTTATTCAAAATATTTAAAACGTTTCCAATGATGATTACGTTTTCGTTATCAACAATATTATCAATATGAAATTTTACCAGCATTAAATCAAACTTTATTTACAATGTCTTATATTTTAGATAATATTGTTGATATTAAAGATAATGCAGCAGGTAAACTTATAATTTCAACCCAAACAAATAACCTTTACATAAGTCAATTACAAGATACTACTAGTTGACAAAAGAGTAACTATAATGCAACGTGAAATTTTACTACTGATTTAGCAAATGCGCAAAGCATTGATAAAAAATGAAATAATAGCCCTTCTGAACCTCCAAAGTGAGAGTCAATTGTTAAAGATGATGATTCAGGAAAAGGAAAAACTTTAAATTCTGATTTTTTTATTCAATTAACAAGCGGTAATGCCTCAACTATTAGTGAAATTGATCCTAATTTTGGTGCTAATGGTTTCTTAAGTACTGCAGCTAATTGAGTATTAGTTGCAGGTTGAGTACCTAATGGTGGATTACATTACACTACGAATAATAATATTGCTACATTTACTTATTCTGCTCCTATTTATTTCCTAAACCTTCTACAAAATTTAGATTTTAGTTTTTTAAAAAATAATAAAAACGAAGGCTGAGTTCCAGAAATTAGTAATTTAATTCATTCATGAAGCAATAGTGGTAATGCTAGTCTTAAGACAGATTTCTCTAAGTATATAAGGGGTGATGGTAACGAAAGCACTATTACCCAAGAAACAAAGTGAAATATATTTTGACAAATGTTATATTCTATATCTGCTAGTGATTCTGCAACTAAAGATTCACCAGCAACTGAAAACTTTAAAATCGCTGCTCAAAATTTATTTCCAACATATATTCCAAAAAATAATATATATGAAGAAGGATTTTGAAGTAAAGTAAAAGAGTTTTATCCATAATAATATTTAAATTTTAAAAAACATATACTTAGTATATGTTTTTTAAAATATTAGAATAATTTAAGTTATACTTATAAAGTAAGTTGAGGTGAAATATATGACAAATAAAGCATGCATTTTTTGTACAATTATTAAAAATACAAATAACTTAATTTTTGAAGATACAAATACAGCAGCATTCATGGATATCAATGCTGTAACTAAAGGACACATTCTAGTAATTCCAAAGCAACATTTTGAAACTTTTATTGATACTACGCCTAAAATAGTAGGTGATGTTAGTATCACAACTCATAAAATTGCTAATTTGTTAATAAAAACTATTCCTGAAATTAAAGGATTTAATATTTTAACTAATAATGGTAGCGAAGCATTTCAAGAAGTATTTCATTATCATGTTCATATTATTCCAAAATATATTCGTGAAAAAGGTTTTTTAATTAATAGGACAAAAGAAAATGTTACAATTGATGATATTAATAATCTTAAAAAAATACTAAAATCACAATTAATGTAAAAAATATTTAAGGAGGAAAAAATGAAAAGTCTTAAGTTATTAACTTTACCTAAAATATTAATGCTAATTGGTGCTGTATGAATTATTGTTTTTAGTTTATTGTATGCAGCAGGAGTTATAACTTATAGTTTCTATGGCTGAAATGAAAATGGAGCTACATTAGTTATAATAGGTATTATTTATATTCTAATACCTTTTTCAGTTAAACCTGGATTATGATCAAGACTATGAGCGCTATTTATATCATTTCTTTCAATTATAATAGTTATTGGTTTATTTGTTGGTAAAGGTGTAGATTATAAGTCAACATGAACTTATATTAATGCTTTACCACATATTATCATGGCGCTTGGTTCTATTTTATGGATATTTAATAGTAAATAAGTGATAAAATAATTATTAATAACTTAAAATATTGGATAATATATTATCCAATATTTTTTTATAATTTTGGTTGAAAATAGTATTAAACCAATTTTTAATAAATGATTAATAATATTTTTAGAGCTTATTTTCAACATAGATAATAAGAACAAATATTATAATAGTTATTATTATCGAATTTTGTAAAAATATTTAATTGATGAGTGGCATAACTATCATTTTGTTTTCATCAAAAAAGTATTTTTTATTAATGATGCTATAATTTTAAACATTAATAAAAAAAGATAAAGGAGATTGAGATATGAAAAAAAGAAAAGTGTTACACTGTTCAAGTTGTAATAAAGAAATTAATGGTAATGATTTAGCTTCAAACTCAAAAACAGCAAGAAAAATTATGAAATGTCCAGAATGCGCTAATCAATAATTTTTGATTATTAACAAAATTTATATGCCTTATCAACTAATTTTAAAATTTTTACTGATTGTTTTAGTTTTCTAAAACAATTTTCATCTTAATTGTTAATAAAACAAATCGGAATTTTACGTTTATTGGCAATAACTTATATACATTATTATTTCTGAAAACTTTAATTAGATATTAGTAAAATAAAATCTAATTAAAGGTGATTGAAAATGAATATTTTAGACATAATAGACTTACTGCATAACGTTTTTAAGTTTTAATGATAAATTATAAAATCCTGCAATTAAATTAAATCTTAAAAATATTCGTTTTCTGGCTTTTCTAAATTTATAACCAATAATCTTAAAACATTTTAAAAATGCAAAAACATGTTCAATTTTTCTACGAGTTTTATTAATAATCTTATTAAAGATTTTGGTTTTATTTGTTTTAGGATTATTTTTGCTAATTTTAATGGGTAAAAATGTATTAGCATGAATTTTTTGTAAACCTTGATAACCTTTATCTGCAAGAATTATAGTTTCTGGTAAAAACTTTAACTTTGAATTCTTAAAAGTTTTAAAATCATGATTTTTACCAATATCAGAAAAAATATTTAAAATTTCATTAGTATTTGCATTAATTACGGTTTGAAACTTAACAGTATGCATTCATTTTTTACCAGAAAATCAATCTTTTTGGTTATATTTTGGTCGTTCTGTTTCTACCTCTGTTACATCAATTATCAAAATTTTATTTTTTAATTCTTCTTTTTAACAAATATTTTTATTTGTTAAATTATTAAACTTATTATTCTTTATTAAAATATCTTCAATTGAACGAATATTTCGTAAAGCAGTAGTATCAACCATACCATACTCAGCACCAATACTATGATATGTACGATTTTCATATAAATATCTTAAACTCATTACTAGTCGATCTTCTATTGACATTTTATATGGCCTTCCACCAATAGTAGTTTTGAGTTTTTGATGTTCTAATAAAATATTTAAAATTTCGTTAAAAACGAGTTTATTAATACCCACTATTTTACGAAAATATTGATCAGATTTATCTTTTAATTCAAAATATGTCATAAAGTTTATCCTTAACTATTCAAATTTTATTTTAATAATAACAAAAAAATAAAAAGTTAACTAGTTATGCAGTAAGTCTAATAACTGATATTGAAGAAATTGAAGAAATCAAAAATAATATTCTTAAAAGAAAAAAATAATTAAGAAAATTTAACAAAAAAGTTTTAAAAATAGTTAATACCATAGAAAATAATAAAATTTGTTATAATTGAGTAGAATAATTATGATATGTGGAAAGGAAGTTATATACATGTGACCATTTAAAAAAAAGGATAAAACTGGAGAAGCAAAAGATCAAAAAAAATGTGATGGTTGTGGGAAAATGAAAAGTTCATCTGAATGCACTAAAGCAGCAGATGGTAAATGTTTATGTAAAGATTGTGCTAAATAAATATATTAAATAAGTGTGTTGATAACACACTTATTTAATATATTTAGAAAGGAAGGATATAATGAAATGATTCAAGAAAATAAACAATAAAACTGATGATGAATCTTTAACAAAAACCGTAAAATGTTTTGATTGCGGAATGATGTTTGAAGCTTTTGATATTCTTGATACAAAAGAAGGAAAATCTTTATGTAAAAATTGTTTCATTAAAGAAGAAGAAAAATAAATCGGAATTTTACGCTTATTGGTTAACACTTAATTCTTAATAAATAATTTAATTATGATATTTTTAAATGTGATTTTTTCTTTACGGTTATTATATTTAAAACAAAATTCATTTAAATAAGATTGGAGTCATTTTTTTGAAACTCAATGAAATTGGCCGATAAAACCTCTTTTTAATATTGCTCAAAAACTTTCTATTGTATTTGTATGAATACCATTATAAGAAAAATATTTTTTGTGATTAACTTGTTCATATGGTAAAATTTTATTCATTTTATAATATCCACGATATTCATCAGTAAAAAGAATAGAATTGTTAATATCAACATTTTCTTTAACTATTTTCATTAAATTTTCAGATTTAATACTTTTATTTTTTGCATGAAATAATTTAACATTACCATTTCGTTCAATAATGCCAACAACACACTCTTTACTAGTTCCTCTACCACGTAATGAGTTATTTTTATTATCAACATCATTATATTTACGCGGTTTTCCACCCACATATGTTTCATCCATCTCTAATATTTTTGCTAATAATTTAATCTCATCATTAGCCACTGCCTTTCTAATTTTATGCATCATTTTTCATACAGTTGCTAAACGTAAATTTAAGTCTCTTGAAGCTTGAGATGATGATAAACTTTTTTTAGCATTAGCCATTAATACTATTAAAATAAATCACTTTTGAAGTGGTACACGTGTATGATGAAAAATAGTTTGAGCAGTTACACTAAAAGACTTATGACATTTTTTGCATTTATAACGCGACTCTTTTAAAACAGAGTTAACTTTTTCACTAAAACAAAAAAGACATTTTGGTTTGTTATTTCATCTTATTTCTTCTAAAAATTTTATACAAGATTCTTGGTTTGGAAATTTATTTATTATGTCTAAAATATTCATTTTCAATCACCTTTAATTAGATTTTATTTTACTAATATCTAATTATAGTTTTCAGAAATAATAATGTATATAAGTTATTGCCAATAAACGTAAAATTCCGAAATAAATTAATGATGTGTTTTGCTAAACACATTTTTTATTATTTAAAATAAAATAAATAACTATTTTCACAATATTTTATTATAATTATTATGATAAATTAAATTAATTAAAAGGAGAAAAAATGAACATTTTTATAGAAATATTGGGGTATATTGCAGCCATTTGTATTCCTTTGGCATTCTTACCACAAACTATTAAACTAATTAAAACAAGAAATACTTCAGGTCTTTCTATTTTTTCATATAGTATCTATCAACTGGGGGGTCTTACTTTTTTAATATTTGGCATACTTCGTCATGATATTCCTATGATTACTTGTCAAACTATTACTGCTACACTAAATTTCATAATAATTGGTATTATTGTTAACAATTTAATTAAACAAAAAAATAAGGAGGAAAAAAATGTCTAATATTGCAATTGATATTATTGGATATATAGGTGCCTTTTTTATTTCAGGTACCTTTTTACCACAAACTATTAAACTAATTAAAACTAAAAACACAAAAGGTTTATCGTTAATTTCTTATAGCATATATCAAATAGGATTAACTTCATTCATAATTTATGCTAGTTTAATTAAAAACATTCCCTTACTAGCAGCAAATGCCTTTGGTACAGTTATTAATATCATATTATTAACATTAATAATTTATAATTTATATTATAATAAAGATAAAAAGAACAATTTAACTTCTAAAAAATAAAATTTTTATTAACATAATACTTGCACAAGAATGGAGAAAAAAATGGCACATATTAATCTATTAGGAACTTTTATTTTTATTATCATTGGTTATTTAATTGGCTCAATCTCACCTTCAATTATTATTAGTAAATTAAAATTTAAAACCGATGTTAGAGAATATTACTCTAAAAATGCTGGTGCTACTAATTCAACACGAGTTATGGGTGGTAAATGAGGAGCTATTATTTTAATTATTGATGGTTTTAAGCCGGCTATTCCTATTTTAATTGCATACGGTTTAACCTTTATTGATATTACTAATCCTAATTATGAAACAATATTTAAACAAGCATACATTTATCCAACTGGTCTTGCTGCAATTATTGGTCACTGTTGACCACTATTTTATGGTTTTCGTGGTGGCAAAGGAGCTGCGTCTTCATTAGGAGTACTATTAATGATTAATCCTATTTATTGCGTTATCACAATTGCTAGTTGATGATTTATTTTATATTTAAGTAGAATGTCATCTTTATCTTCAATGTTAATGATGATACTTGCTTTTATCTTATCATGAATACCGAATATGCCACTGCATGCTTTTCTTTCCCAACAAGACACTCAATACTATATTGTTAATATAACTATGGCTCTAATTTGAGTATTAATTATTATTCGTCATTGAGATAATTGTAAAAGAATTCTTAATCATACTGAACGTAAAGTGACTATTTTTGATAAAAAAAATAAAAAAGCAAATGAAGAAAAAAAATAAAAAATCATCTCTTTATACAAAATCAATAAAAATATTTTTTAAAAAAATACTTGTTTTATGTTTAAAATTAATGTACTATTATAACCGTGTTGACTTAACATTGTTAATATTCTCTCCGATATTAGCTTTGCTTAAGCCGAATTATATTTAAAGGAGAGTTGACAAATATGCAACAAATTAAACAAGATGAATTGATTAAAAAATTTCGCTTAAATGCCAAAGATACTGGTTCTTCTACAGTTCAAATTATTAATTTAACAAAAAGAATTTTAGAATTAACAGCCCATCTACAAGTACAAAAAAAAGATATTACTGCAAAACGAAGTTTGTTAAAAATGGTAGCAAGTAGAAAACGTTTCTTAAAATACTTTAAAAAACAAGATGTTGCTACATACAATAAATTATTAACAGCACTATCACTAAAAGATAACTAATATTAAATCAGTA
Organism: Spiroplasma endosymbiont of Notiophilus biguttatus; assembly: GCF_964030985.1. Lineage (NCBI taxonomy): Bacteria > Bacillati > Mycoplasmatota > Mollicutes > Entomoplasmatales > Spiroplasmataceae > Spiroplasma > Spiroplasma endosymbiont of Notiophilus biguttatus. The sequence continues at coordinate 1,076,331 of NZ_OZ034993.1, forward strand.
TTTACTTATTAATACTGATTTTTTTATATACATCTAAATAATATTAAAAACAGAAATAGGGCATTGGTTAGATAAGTTTACTTTCTTGTCTTCAAATCTGTACAAATTGATTTGGAGGCATTTTCAATCTAATAACTATTCTATCATTGTTTCAATATCTAACAAATTTTTCTAATATTTTATTAAAACTTTCCATACTTTCAAAAGTGCTACCAAACATCATTTTAAAATCTCTTTTAATTCAACGATTTAAACATTCACTAACTTGATTACCTTTAAAACCTGATAGACTTTTTGAGTGAATTAGATTAGTACTTGTATTAAAAACTTTACTAACAATTTCGCTTGTATTAGCAGAACCTAAATCTGATTGAATAGTCGTAAAATTACATTGTTTAGCACTCGCTAATTCTATTTGATTAACCACATTTAACACAGTTTTGGCATTTTCACTTTTGTTTATTTTTCAGCCAACAATTGAATTACTGTACATATCAGTAGCAAAAACAACTAATAATTTTGTTTTTTTATCACCAATAATTATATTTTTAAATCATGTGCCATCCCCATACCAACTTTTTCAAGAAAGTTATTACTTGAAAAATTACGTTTTAATAAATCTTTATTATTTTTTAAATCACTATTTTCTACTACTCTATTTGTTGATTTAGGTTCTAATAATAATTTAATATTATTATCTTTTAATATTTGTTTTATGCTTGTTTTACTGCATTTAAGACCTTTATTTTTTATTTTTAACTCTAATCTTACTTTTTCAAAACTAGTGATATTAATGTACTTTTTTTCATTTTTAATGAGAACTATTTTGTTTATTGCTTGTATCAAATTATCATTAATTTTTGATTGATATTGCTTTTTACCTTTTTTTACTCATAAATAGTATGCTGTTTTGCTAATAGCTATGTAAACAATAATTTTATTTAATTGATGACCTTTTTGCTTATATTTTTCTACTATTAAAAAACACTTATATTTTAATAATTTACTATTTTTTCCCCTTGTTAATTTCTTTTCACAGGCTAATTGCTCCTTTAAAAGTTCTTTTTCAACCTCATCTTTTAAAGCTTGTTTTCTAAGTTTATCAATTTCTTTGTTTAATAGTTTAATTTCAATATCTTTCTTATCGATCCTGTGAGAAGTTTGGGATTTAGAAATTTTGGTGAATGCATTTTCACCTTTAATTTGATATTGGTTAACCCAATTATAAATTAACGGAATTTTACGTTTATTGGCAATAACTTATATACATTATTATTTCTGAAAACTTTAATTAGATATTAGTAAAATAAAATCTAATTAAAGGTGATTGAAAATGAATATTTTAGACATAATAAATAAATTTCCAAACCAAGAATCTTGTATAAAATTTTTAGAAGAAATAAGATGAAATAACAAACCAAAATGTCTTTTTTGTTTTAGTGAAAAAGTTAACTCTGTTTTAAAAGAGTCGCGTTATAAATGCAAAAAATGTCATAAGTCTTTTAGTGTAACTGCTCAAACTATTTTTCATCATACACGTGTACCACTTCAAAAGTGATTTATTTTAATAGTATTAATGGCTAATGCTAAAAAAAGTTTATCATCATCTCAAGCTTCAAGAGACTTAAATTTACGTTTAGCAACTGTATGAAAAATGATGCATAAAATTAGAAAGGCAATGGCTAATGATGAGATTAAATTATTAGCAAAAATATTAGAGATGGATGAAACATATGTGGGTGGAAAACCGCGTAAATATAATGATGTTGATAATAAAAATAACTCATTACGTGGTAGAGGAACTAGTAAAGAGTGTGTTGTTGGCATTATTGAACGAAATGGTAATGTTAAATTATTTCATGCAAAAAATAAAAGTATTAAATCTGAAGATTTAATGAAAATAGTTAAAGAAAATGTTGATATTAACAATTCTATTCTTTTTACTGATGAATATCGTGGATATTATAAAATGAATAAAATTTTACCACATGAACAAGTTAATCACAAAAAATATTTTTCTTATAATGGTATTCATACAAATACAATAGAAAGTTTTTGAGCAATATTAAAAAGAGGTTTTATCGGCCAATTTCATTGAGTTTCAAAAAAATGACTCCAATCTTATTTAAATGAATTTTGTTTTAAATATAATAACCGTAAAGAAAAAATCACATTTAAAAATATCATAATTAAATTATTTATTAAGAATTAAGTGTTAACCAATAAGCGTAAAATTCCGTAAATTAATACTGGAGTTGATAATTTATATTTGACTTGAATTTCATGTATTTTTAGTTTTTTATCAACTAAATACTCATTAACAACGGCTAATTTTGTTTCTTTTGAATAAACTTTATAATTCATAATTTCTCCTTCTGTATTAATTATTTTTAATTATATTACAGATTGAAAATATTAATTGGTAAACTTAAGTGACTGATGCCTAATATATAATACATTTAAATACAAATAATTCAGTAAAAAATATAAAAGAAAATTTAATATTAATTGGATTAAAAATTGATAAGAAAAGAATTTTAAAAATTGAACAAAAAATAAAGAATATATTTAAATGTAATATTAATAAATTAAATACTAATCAAGAAAAAAATGACAGAAAAAAATTAAACAAGAATTAAAAGAAGAAAATTATGCACAAGATAAACCATCAACAAGCGTATATATAGAACATTAAATTTATCACAAATATAAATTATCGTTTTTTAGTAGTACTTTGTTGACGTTTCATTGCTTGCATTACTGATTTAATTTGAGATTCAGTAGGTTTACGCCCCATTTGTAAATACATTGCACGAATCATATTTTCATTAATAGGAGGATTTTTCTGTAATTGTTTTTCGAAAATCTTCTTAGTAACAATAAAACCAACTAATCCACCAATTAACGCACTAGCAATGCCAATGATTAATACTGCTCACCAAACCATCATTATTAATTTCTCCTTACTTACTGTTTAAAAACTTATTAATTTTATCACACACTTGATTTGATGTAAAGCCATATTTTTCTAGTACCATCTTATCAGGAGCAGAAATACCAAAAGTACTTACGCCAATAACAAAGCCATTACCTGCAACATATTTATACCAACTATCTTTAGAACCCATTTCAATAGCAACTTTTATAATATCATTAGGTAAAATTTTATTTTGATATGTTTTATCTTGTTTATCAAAAATAAAAGTAGAAGGCATTGAAACTACACGAACATTAAGTTTTTGATCGTTTCATAGTTGTTCTTGACTAGCAATAGCTAATGAAACTTCACTACCGCTAGCAATAATAATAAAATCTAAAGCAGCTTTACTACTATTCTCTTTACTAATAATATAAGCACCTTTTTGAACTGCCTCAATATTACTATTTACAAGTTGTGGTAAATTTTGTCTAGTAATAATAATAGCACTAGGGTTAGTTTTACTAGATAATGCCATTAAATATGCACCAATTGTTTCTTTTGTATCAGCAGGGCGAATTACATTAAAATTAGGAATAGTTCTTAACATTGTTAGTTGTTCAACTGGTTCGTGAGTAGGGCCATCTTCGCCAACTGCGATACTATCATGACTAAAAATAAACAAAGATGGAATTGACATTAAAGCTGCTAATCGTAATGCAGGCTTTAGATAATCACTAAACACAAGAAAAGTAGAACCAAAAGGAATTGTGCCTTGATGTAACGTCATACCGTTAACAATAGCACCCATTGCAAATTCTCTTACTCCATAATGAATATGTCTTCCTGAATGATCAAGAGGTAGAAAATCTTTGTCTGTTACTAATGCTTTAGTTGAGCCAGCTAAATCAGCACTACCACCAATTAATGTTGGACAATGAGCTGATAAAAGTTTTAAAATATTACCAGAGTCTACTCTTGTTGCTTGTGGATTTACTCCAATAATTGAACTTCAATCAATTTTATTTAATTGATAATCATCATTAAAAATTTCATTTTTCAATGATGATTTAATTTCATCATACAATTTTGGATATAATTTTGCATATTTTTCAACTTTTTGATTTCAAGCTAATTCTATTTTAGAACCATGATTAAGTGCTGTTTGTGTGAAGTAAGTACTTACTTCTTTTGGAACAGTAAATTCAGGATATTCTCAGTTTAAATTTTTAGCAACTGTTTTAATATCTTCCATTAAAGGAGAACCATGAACGCTTGGTGTTCCTTGTTTACTAGCTCCATAACCAATTATAGTTTTAATTTCAATTAAAGTTGGTTTATCAGTAACTTTCGCTTTTTTAATAGCTTCAGAAATAAGTTTATCATCTTCACCATCTTCAACTTTTAAATAATTTCACTCTAATGCTTGAAGACGCATTTTTAAATTTTCTGAATATACTAATTTAACAGATGAATCTAATTGAATATCATTTGAATCATATAAAATAATTAGTTTATTTAATTTAAAATGTCCAGCAAAACTAAGTGCTTCCTGCGCAATACCTTCTTGTAAATCACCATCACCACAAATTGCATATGTATAATGATCAATAATATTAAGATCTTTTTGATTATATTTAGCACTAAGAAAACTCTCAGTAAGCGCCATTCCAACAGCATTAGCAATACCCTGACCTAATGGTCCAGTAGCTGTCTCTACTCCATAGTCTAAATTATATTCAGGATGACCTGGTGTATTACTATTTAATTGACGGAATTGTTTTATATCATTAATTGTATATTTATAACCAGCATGATGTAATATTGAATATAATAAAGCACTACCATGACCTGCTGATAAAACAAATCGATCACGATTAAATCATTTTGGATTTTTTGGATTAAAAGATAAATGATTTTTGAATAAAGAAAAAGTCATTGGTGAAGCATCTAAAACAATGCCAGGGTGGCCGCTTTTAGCAGCATTAACTGCTTGTACTCCTAACATACGAATTGAATTAATAGTTAATTTATCTAAATTAATTTTATTTTCCATAATTTCTCCTTAAATTTTTAATAGTTATTATTTAATATAATATTAACAATATTCTTAATAAAATAGATAATTTTTTAAAAATAATTAAAAAAAGTATAAAAATAATAAGGCATTGGTTAGATAAGTTTACTTTCTTGTCTTCAAATCTGTACAAATTGATTTGGAGGCATTTTCAATCTAATAACTATTCTATCATTGTTTCAATATCTAACAAATTTTTCTAATATTTTATTAAAACTTTCCATACTTTCAAAAGTGCTACCAAACATCATTTTAAAATCTCTTTTAATTCAACGATTTAAACATTCACTAACTTGATTACCTTTAAAACCTGATAGACTTTTTGAATGAATTAGATTAGTACTTGTATTAAAAACTTTACTAACAATTTCGCTTGTATTAGCAGAACCTAAATCTGATTGAATAGTCGTAAAATTACATTGTTTAGCACTCGCTAATTCTATTTGATTAACCACATTTAACACAGTTTTGGCATTTTCACTTTTGTTTATTTTTCAGCCAACAATTGAATTACTGTACATATCAGTAGCAAAAACAACTAATAATTTTGTTTTTTTATCACCAATAATTATATTTTTAAATCATGTGCCATCCATACCAACTTTTTCAAGAAAGTTATTACTTGAAAAATTACGTTTTAATAAATCTTTATTATTTTTTAAATCACTATTTTCTACTACTCTATTTGTTGATTTAGGTTCTAATAATAATTTAATATTATTATCTTTTAATATTTGTTTTATGCTTGTTTTACTGCATTTAAGACCTTTATTTTTTATTTTTAACTCTAATCTTACTTTTTCAAAACTAGTGATATTAATGTACTTTTTTTCATTTTTAATGAGAACTATTTTGTTTATTGCTTGTATCAAATTATCATTAATTTTTGATTGATATTGCTTTTTACCTTTTTTTACTCATAAATAGTATGCTGTTTTGCTAATAGCTATGTAAACAATAATTTTATTTAATTGATGACCTTTTTGCTTATATTTTTCTACTATTAAAAAACACTTATATTTTAATAATTTACTATTTTTTCCCCTTGTTAATTTCTTTTCACAGGCTAATTGCTCCTTTAAAAGTTCTTTTTCAACCTCATCTTTTAAAGCTTGTTTTCTAAGTTTATCAATTTCTTTGTTTAATAGTTTAATTTCAATATCTTTCTTATCGATCCTGTGAGAAGTTTGGGATTTAGAAATTTTGGTGAATGCATTTTCACCTTTAATTTGATATTGGTTAACCCAATTATAAATTAATACTGGAGTTGATAATTTATATTTGACTTGAATTTCATGTATTTTTAGTTTTTTATCAACTAAATACTCATTAACAACGGCTAATTTTGTTTCTTTTGAATAAACTTTATAATTCATAATTTCTCCTTCTGTATTAATTATTTTTAATTATATTACAGATTGAAAATATTAATTGGTAAACTTAAGTGACTGATGCCAAATACTAGTTTACAAATGGTTGTTCTTTCCTTTATTTCAATTTTATTAAAAAGATTCTAAACAGGTTCTTAGAAGAACATTTAAAACACATATCAAAGTTGCAAAACATCATGTTTATTTATGCCAAAGAAGCTGCATATAAATTCAACAAGATACCTAGTTTTGAAATTGTAATGCTGTGTTTAATTTAAAAATGTGGTGAGAAGTCCGTAGATACGCTTTTCTCCCTTTATGTACTATTTTTTAATTTTATCACATAAATGATGAGAAAAGCGTATCTTTTTTTACTTTTTCATCATCATTTATAGTAGTTATGTTTTGTCCAATATAAATTTTACCTAAATTTCTTTTTCCTTTAGGAAAAATTATTTCTAAGTTTTTTCTTTTCAATTTCAATTTCTTTGGATCGGCTACAATTTATTGGACACTAATTATGTAGACAAATAACAATATTTGTTAAAAGAAAGGAAATATAATTATGGCCAATATTACTTCATATACAGATGAATTTAAAAAACAAATAGTAGCTTTATATCAAAGTGGCAAATCAGTATCTTGTCTTGTTAAAGAGTACAATGTTACAAGAGCAGTTGCATATAAATGAATTAAGCAATTTACTAATTCGGGAAGTTTTAAAACTAAAGATAATCTTTCTGATTTAGAAAAACAATTAATTCAAATGAATAAAGAATTAAAACAATTACGAATGGAAAATGATATTTTAAAGCAAGCAGCACTAATAATAGGCAGAAAGTAGAGATTATTGCAAATAATAAATGAAAATATAAGATTCGCCCAATGTGTCGTTTTTTAAAAATTTCTAAATCAACATATTATTTTAATTTAAAGAAAAAAGAAGATAAAATCAAAAATAATATTTATGATCAAGCTGTTATTAGTGCTTTTAAAGAAAACAAATGTGTTTATGGAACAAGAAGATTAAAAGTCATACTAGAAAAACAAGAAATTTATTTATCAAGAAGAAAAATTAAAAAAATTATGGATAAACATAATTTAATGTCAAAATACACTAAATTATCATTTAAAAATCATCGTAATAAAGTAAATAATGAACAAATCACTAATATTGTTAATAGAAACTTTAATAATAGAATTAAAAATGAGGTGATTGTCAGTGATCTTAGTTATGTTGAAGTTAATGGTAAATGAAACTATATTTGCTTATTAATAGACCTATTTAACCGCGAAATTGTTGGACATAGTGTAGGTACTAAAAAAGATGCATCATTGGTATATCAAGCATTTATGCAATCAAATCGCTGTTTAAAAGATATGCAAATATTTCATAGCGATCGAGGTAACGAATTTAATAATAAAATTATTAACAAACTTTTATTAGCATTCAATATTACCCGCTCTTTAAGTAAAAAAGGTTGTCCTTATGACAATGCTGTTGCTGAAGCAACTTTTAAAACTTTCAAGACTGAATTTATTAATGACAAAAAATTTACATCATTAATACAGTTAAAATTAGAATTATTTGATTATATCAATTGATATAACAATATAAGAATCCACAGCACTTTAAACTACTTAACTCCCATTAAATATCAAGAAAAAATGTCTACCAAAAAATAGTCCTAAAAAGGGTTGCCATTTCATCTTCTTCAATCTTTTCTTCCATTTCAGAATTATATAAAATACCAGCAGTTGCATCACTAAATAAAACCGCAGAACTAACTATTCCTGCAATAATTTTTGTTTTTTAAATTCATCTGTATATGAAGTAATATTGGCCATAATTATATTTCCTTTCTTTTAACAAATATTGTTATTTGTCTACATAATTAGTGTCCAATAAATTGTAGCCGATCCATATATACATTATTATTTCTGAAAACTTTAATTAGATATTAGTAAAATAAAATCTAATTAAAGGTGATTGAAAATGAATATTTTAGACATAATAAATAAATTTCCAAACCAAGAATCTTGTATAAAATTTTTAGAAGAAATAAGATGAAATAACAAACCAAAATGTCTTTTTTGTTTTAGTGAAAAAGTTAACTCTGTTTTAAAAGAGTCGCGTTATAAATGCAAAAAATGTCATAAGTCTTTTAGTGTAACTGCTCAAACTATTTTTCATCATACACGTGTACCACTTCAAAAGTGATTTATTTTAATAGTATTAATGGCTAATGCTAAAAAAAGTTTATCATCATCTCAAGCTTCAAGAGACTTAAATTTACGTTTAGCAACTGTATGAAAAATGATGCATAAAATTAGAAAGGCAATGGCTAATGATGAGATTAAATTATTAGCAAAAATATTAGAGATGGATGAAACATATGTGGGTGGAAAACCGCGTAAATATAATGATGTTGATAATAAAAATAACTCATTACGTGGTAGAGGAACTAGTAAAGAGTGTGTTGTTGGCATTATTGAACGAAATGGTAATGTTAAATTATTTCATGCAAAAAATAAAAGTATTAAATCTGAAGATTTAATGAAAATAGTTAAAGAAAATGTTGATATTAACAATTCTATTCTTTTTACTGATGAATATCGTGGATATTATAAAATGAATAAAATTTTACCACATGAACAAGTTAATCACAAAAAATATTTTTCTTATAATGGTATTCATACAAATACAATAGAAAGTTTTTGAGCAATATTAAAAAGAGGTTTTATCGGCCAATTTCATTGAGTTTCAAAAAAATGACTCCAATCTTATTTAAATGAATTTTGTTTTAAATATAATAACCGTAAAGAAAAAATCACATTTAAAAATATCATAATTAAATTATTTATTAAGAATTAAGTGTTAACCAATAAGCGTAAAATTCCGTAAATTATTAACTATTATTTCTAAACATTTCATACATCAATTTTTACTTAATCAGATTCTTTTATTAGATTTTTTTCATTTTTTCATCTATTCATACCTTTAATGTTTTTCCATTATCTTGAATTTCATATTTAATTTTTCTATCTTCTTGTATTCAATTAGAATATTCTTTTGTATATCATTGATAATCTTTATGAGTTAATTTGTTATTATTTACACAAATTTCAATTCTAGTTAATTTATTCATTATTAAATTCACCATTAATTATTTTTTGTAATAAAATATCAAGTATTAAATCTATTTCTGTACCATTATAGAATTTTTGTTGTTTTTTAATATAATTAATTTTTTATTCCTTTCATTTTTTAAATCATTTAACATTGATTGAACAAAATGCACGATTTTAGGAATATTTAAAGTATTAAAGATTTGACCAGTTACTATAATTTCATCGTTTTTGTTTAATAAAATACATCGTTTATAAAATTTTGCGGAATTTTACGCTTATTGGTTAACACTTAATTCTTAATAAATAATTTAATTATGATATTTTTAAATGTGATTTTTTCTTTACCGTTATTATATTTAAAACAAAATTCATTTAAATAAGATTGGAGTCATTTTTTTGAAACTCAATGAAATTGGCCGATAAAACCTCTTTTTAATATTGCTCAAAAACTTTCTATTGTATTTGTATGAATACCATTATAAGAAAAATATTTTTTGTGATTAACTTGTTCATGTGGTAAAATTTTATTCATTTTATAATATCCACGATATTCATCAGTAAAAAGAATAGAATTGTTAATATCAACATTTTCTTTAACTATTTTCATTAAATCTTCAGATTTAATACTTTTATTTTTTGCATGAAATAATTTAACATTACCATTTCGTTCAATAGACTTACTGCATAACGTTTTTAAGTTTTAATGATAAATTATAAAATCCTGCAATTAAATTAAATCTTAAAAATATTCGTTTTCTGGCTTTTCTAAATTTATAACCAATAATCTTAAAACATTTTAAAAATGCAAAAACATGTTCAATTTTTCTACGAGTTTTATTAATAATCTTATTAAAGATTTTGGTTTTATTTGTTTTAGGATTATTTTTGCTAATTTTAATGGGTAAAAATGTATTAGCATGAATTTTTTGTAAACCTTGATAACCTTTATCTGCAAGAATTATAGTTTCTGGTAAAAACTTTAACTTTGAATTCTTAAAAGTTTTAAAATCATGATTTTTACCAATATCAGAAAAAATATTTAAAATTTCATTAGTATTTGCATTAATTACGGTTTGAAACTTAACAGTATGCATTCATTTTTTACCAGAAAATCAATCTTTTTGGTTATATTTTGGTCGTTCTGTTTCTACCTCTGTTACATCAATTATCAAAATTTTATTTTTTAATTCTTCTTTTTAAAAAAATATTTTTATTTGTTAAATTATTAAACTTATTATTCTTTATTAAAATATCTTCAATTGAACGAATATTTCGTAAAGCAGTAGTATCAACCATACCATACTCAGCACCAATACTATGATATGTACGATTTTCATATAAATATCTTAAACTCATTACTAGTCGATCTTCTATTGACATTTTATATGGCCTTCCACCAATAGTAGTTTTGAGTTTTTGATGTTCTAATAAAATATTTAAAATTTCGTTAAAAACGAGTTTATTAATACCCACTATTTTACGAAAATATTGATCAGATTTATCTTTTAATTCAAAATATGTCATAAAGTTTATCCTTAACTATTCAAATTTTATTTTAATAATAACAAAAAAATAAAAAGTTAACTAGTTATGCAGTAAGTCTATTCTATTAAATAAGTGAAAAAGCATATAGTTTAATTCTTTTGGTTTATGAAAGTGTTTTTTAAAAATATTATTGTTTCATCAATAGTTGCCATTAGCATTACTGCTTGTTTGGTATTAATGCTATTATTTTGTAATGGTATACGAACAAGTGTTGGTAATTGGCTAACAAACATGTAGTCTTCTAAAGATTTTTCTTTTTGTGTGTAATAGAAAATTTGAAAAGCACTAATTTTAGCACCAATTGTTTTAATAGCATTTTTTACTGCTGTAACTTGTGAATTAAGCATATTTTTGATTAATAAGGTAATGAAGATGGTAATTGTTCCAATTGGTAAAATAATTGATAAAATTAAGTCCAAGTTAACATTAAATTTTTGAGCAAATATTGATTTTAATAAAGTATAACCATTTTGGAATAAAATAACAGATAAAAATAAAGCAAAGTTTGGTGTTTTTCATCATTTATGTATAATTAATATTTCTGTTTTAATTTTTAAAATATATCAAAAGAAATAAGAAGTTAATACCAAGATAACACCATAAATTAATACAATGATACTTGTTAGAAAATTGAAAAAACTAAAAACAATAGCTAAATTAACTGTAAAACCTAGATACATTTTAATATCATAAATTGGATAATCATTTGCGAATTGAGTTGTTAAACCATATTTTCTTTGAAATGCTCGACGACAATAAAGTTTAATAATGATAATAATATAAAAAAGTAAAGCGATTAAAGCGATTAAAATTGTAATAAAGATATATGAATAAGCAGTATTAATGCTATTTAAACGTTGTGTTCATGCACTTCCTCAGTCACTTATTGGTGCATCATCATGTTTAGTAAAAATAAATGACATTAATGAAAAATCAATTAATGGATAATAAATATCCATTAATTTTTTATAGAAAGGAGTTTTGTCACTTTCTTGTTTTGCATTAGCAATTTGTTCTAGTAGTTCTTTAACATTATTTTCTTTATCAATTCTTGTTCTTTCATTTAAAAATAAGACTAATGCAGTAATTAGTAATGTAATAAATATTATTCAAAAAAATAATAAAACAAAATATTGCCCTCCCAAAAAATTATGCGGTCGTAATTTTTTAAATTGAATTTTTTGTATTTCCAAAATTTATTCCTCCCCAAAAAATATTTTTTAAAATCGCTTACTTAAATTATAACAATAATTAAAAATTCACTAATTGTTAGATTAAATTTAAAAATTAATTATATAATTAATTTAAAATATTATTAGACTTACTGCATAACGTTTTTAAGTTTTAATGATAAATTATAAAATCCTGCAATTAAATTAAATCTTAAAAATATTCGTTTTCTGGCTTTTCTAAATTTATAACCAATAATCTTAAAACATTTTAAAAATGCAAAAACATGTTCAATTTTTCTACGAGTTTTATTAATAATCTTATTAAAGATTTTGGTTTTATTTGTTTTAGGATTATTTTTGCTAATTTTAATGGGTAAAAATGTATTAGCATGAATTTTTTGTAAACCTTGATAACCTTTATCTGCAAGAATTATAGTTTCTGGTAAAAACTTTAACTTTGAATTCTTAAAAGTTTTAAAATCATGATTTTTACCAATATCAGAAAAAATATTTAAAATTTCATTAGTATTTGCATTAATTACGGTTTGAAACTTAACAGTATGCATTCATTTTTTACCAGAAAATCAATCTTTTTGGTTATATTTTGGTCGTTCTGTTTCTACCTCTGTTACATCAATTATCAAAATTTTATTTTTTAATTCTTCTTTTTAAAAAAATATTTTTATTTGTTAAATTATTAAACTTATTATTCTTTATTAAAATATCTTCAATTGAACGAATATTTCGTAAAGCAGTAGTATCAACCATACCATACTCAGCACCAATACTATGATATGTACGATTTTCATATAAATATCTTAAACTCATTACTAGTCGATCTTCTATTGACATTTTATATGGCCTTCCACCAATAGTAGTTTTGAGTTTTTGATGTTCTAATAAAATATTTAAAATTTCGTTAAAAACGAGTTTATTAATACCCACTATTTTACGAAAATATTGATCAGATTTATCTTTTAATTCAAAATATGTCATAAAGTTTATCCTTAACTATTCAAATTTTATTTTAATAATAACAAAAAAATAAAAAGTTAACTAGTTATGCAGTAAGTCTATTTATGTTTAAGGAGAAAACTATGAAAATTCAAATGGTATCAGTCACTTAAGTTTACCAATTAATATTTTCAATCTGTAATATAATTAAAAATAATTAATACAGAAGGAGAAATTATGAATTATAAAGTTTATTCAAAAGAAACAAAATTAGCCGTTGTTAATGAGTATTTAGTTGATAAAAAACTAAAAATACATGAAATTCAAGTCAAATATAAATTATCAACTCCAGTATTAATTTATAATTGGGTTAACCAATATCAAATTAAAGGTGAAAATGCATTCACCAAAATTTCTAAATCCCAAACTTCTCACAGGATCGATAAGAAAGATATTGAAATTAAACTATTAAACAAAGAAATTGATAAACTTAGAAAACAAGCTTTAAAAGATGAGGTTGAAAAAGAACTTTTAAAGGAGCAATTAGCCTGTGAAAAGAAATTAACAAGGGGAAAAAATAGTAAATTATTAAAATATAAGTGTTTTTTAATAGTAGAAAAATATAAGCAAAAAGGTCATCAATTAAATAAAATTATTGTTTACATAGCTATTAGCAAAACAGCATACTATTTATGAGTAAAAAAAGGTAAAAAGCAATATCAATCAAAAATTAATGATAATTTGATACAAGCAATAAACAAAATAGTTCTCATTAAAAATGAAAAAAAGTACATTAATATCACTAGTTTTGAAAAAGTAAGATTAGAGTTAAAAATAAAAAATAAAGGTCTTAAATGCAGTAAAACAAGCATAAAACAAATATTAAAAGATAATAATATTAAATTATTATTAGAACCTAAATCAACAAATAGAGTAGTAGAAAATAGTGATTTAAAAAATAATAAAGATTTATTAAAACGTAATTTTTCAAGTAATAACTTTCTTGAAAAAGTTGGTATGGATGGCACATGATTTAAAAATATAATTATTGGTGATAAAAAAAGAAAATTATTAGTTGTTTTTGCTACTGATATGTACAGTAATTCAATTGTTGGCTGAAAAATAAACAAAAGTGAAAATGCCAAAACTGTGTTAAATGTGGTTAATCAAATAGAATTAGCGAGTGCTAAACAATGTAATTTTACGACTATTCAATCAGATTTAGGTTCTGCTAATACAAGCGAAATTGTTAGTAAAGTTTTTAATACAAGTACTAATCTAATTCACTCAAAAAGTCTATCAGGTTTTAAAGGTAATCAAGTTAGTGAATGTTTAAATCGTTGAATTAAAAGAGATTTTAAAATGATGTTTGGTAGCACTTTTGAAAGTATGGAAAGTTTTAATAAAATATTAGACTTACTGCATAACGTTTTTAAGTTTTAATGATAAATTATAAAATCCTGCAATTAAATTAAATCTTAAAAATATTCGTTTTCTGGCTTTTCTAAATTTATAACCAATAATCTTAAAACATTTTAAAAATGCAAAAACATGTTCAATTTTTCTACGAGTTTTATTAATAATCTTATTAAAGATTTTGGTTTTATTTGTTTTAGGATTATTTTTGCTAATTTTAATGGGTAAAAATGTATTAGCATGAATTTTTTGTAAACCTTGATAACCTTTATCTGCAAGAATTATAGTTTCTGGTAAAAACTTTAACTTTGAATTCTTAAAAGTTTTAAAATCATGATTTTTACCAATATCAGAAAAAATATTTAAAATTTCATTAGTATTTGCATTAATTACGGTTTGAAACTTAACAGTATGCATTCATTTTTTACCAGAAAATCAATCTTTTTGGTTATATTTTGGTCGTTCTGTTTCTACCTCTGTTACATCAATTATCAAAATTTTATTTTTTAATTCTTCTTTTTAAAAAAATATTTTTATTTGTTAAATTATTAAACTTATTATTCTTTATTAAAATATCTTCAATTGAACGAATATTTCGTAAAGCAGTAGTATCAACCATACCATACTCAGCACCAATACTATGATATGTACGATTTTCATATAAATATCTTAAACTCATTACTAGTCGATCTTCTATTGACATTTTATATGGCCTTCCACCAATAGTAGTTTTGAGTTTTTGATGTTCTAATAAAATATTTAAAATTTCGTTAAAAACGAGTTTATTAATACCCACTATTTTACGAAAATATTGATCAGATTTATCTTTTAATTCAAAATATGTCATAAAGTTTATCCTTAACTATTCAAATTTTATTTTAATAATAACAAAAAAATAAAAAGTTAACTAGTTATGCAGTAAGTCTATTATTATTTCTGAAAACTATAATTAGATATTAGTAAAATAAAATCTAATTAAAGGTGATTGAAAATGAATATTTTAGACATAATAAATAAATTTCCAAACCAAGAATCTTGTATAAAATTTTTAGAAGAAATAAGATGAAATAACAAACCAAAATGTCTTTTTTTGTTTTAGTGAAAAAGTTAACTCTGTTTTAAAAGAGTCGCGTTATAAATGCAAAAAATGTCATAAGTCTTTTAGTGTAACTGCTCAAACTATTTTTCATCATACACGTGTACCACTTCAAAAGTGATTTATTTTAATAGTATTAATGGCTAATGCTAAAAAAAGTTTATCATCATCTCAAGCTTCAAGAGACTTAAATTTACGTTTAGCAACTGTATGAAAAATGATGCATAAAATTAGAAAGGAATGGCTAATGATGAGATTAAATTATTAGCAAAAATATTAGAGATGGATGAAACATATGTGGGTGGAAAACCGCGTAAATATAATGATGTTGATAATAAAAATAACTCATTACGTGGTAGAGGAACTAGTAAAGAGTGTGTTGTTGGCATTATTGAACGAAATGGTAATGTTAAATTATTTCATGCAAAAAATAAAAGTATTAAATCTGAAGATTTAATGAAAATAGTTAAAGAAAATGTTGATATTAACAATTCTATTCTTTTTACTGATGAATATCGTGGATATTATAAAATGAATAAAATTTTACCACATGAACAAGTTAATCACAAAAAATATTTTTCTTATAATGGTATTCATACAAATACAATAGAAAGTTTTTGAGCAATATTAAAAAGAGGTTTTATCGGCCAATTTCATTGAGTTTCAAAAAAATGACTCCAATCTTATTTAAATGAATTTTGTTTTAAATATAATAACCGTAAAGAAAAAATCACATTTAAAAATATCATAATTAAATTATTTATTAAGAATTAAGTGTTAACCAATAAGCGTAAAATTCCGTTATTATTTTCAAATTTGAAGTAAAAATAATGGTAAAGAACCTAGCATATGACAATTAATTTAAAAAAATTAGTTAGAAAAGTTCGTATCAATAATCATCGAAAAGAAAAAACCAGTTTTTGTATAATTGATTCACAAAGTGTTAAAAATACAGATACTACTAAAAACAAAGGTTATGATGCTGGTAAAAAGATTTCAGGAATAAAACGTCATATTGCTGTTGATTCTCAAGATTTACCACATGCAATTTACGTAACTACAGCAGAAAAAAAGATCGTAATAGTGCTATAATAATGATTCAAAATGAAAAAGAAAATCTTTCTACAGTTCAAAAAATAATAGTAGATGCTGGTTATACTGGTGAAAAATTTGCTTCTGCAATCAAAACAATTATAAATGCGAATGTTGAAGTTGTAAAACGTAATGAATTACATTCTTTTGTAGTATTACCAAAAAGATGAGTTGTAGAGCGAAGTTTTGCTTGATTAGAAAAATGTAGAAGATTATGAAAAAATTGTGAAAGAAAATTAAATACTAGTTTACAAATGGTTGTTCTTTCCTTTATTTCAATTTTATTAAAAAGATTCTAAACAGGTTCTAAGATTTATGTAATATATTTTAATATTAAACACAGCATTACAATTTCAAAACTAGGTATCTTGTTGAATTTATATGCAACTTCTTTGGCATATAAATAAACATAATGTTTTGCAACTTTGATATGTGTTTTAAATGTTCTTCTTATATGTTTTCAAACTGATTCAATTTGATTGGTATTTACACCAGTTTTTGAAACATAACCATCTTGATGGTTAACTGTTTTATGTTTTGGGAAAACCAATTTGAAATCGCAATATCCTTTTCAATCATCAGTATATACATGACATTTTGAAGAAATGTGGCTTCTTGCAAAATTCAAAAGACTTTTACTCTTTGCATTTTTCAATACTTTCACAATTAAATTATTAGTTGTTTTTTCATAAATGCCAATAATCAATGTTTTATTTTTCAAGGATCTTCCTTGTTTTTTAAAAGCCATATGTGAAAGATACATTTCATCAATTTGCACTGTGCCTTCAACAATAAATTGAGGTTCTTGTTTTGCAATACGTGTTCTAATTTTATGACCCATTCTCCATGCTGTTTTTAAGGTCACTCCCAATTCTTTTGAAACATCAGTTGACGGAATTCCATCTTTGGTGTTTATTTATCTAAAGATGAGGTAAAATCATGATCTTAAAGATGTTTGTGACCTTGAAAATATGGTACCGGTGAGAATACTAAATGTTTGATTACATTTCAAACATCTTATTCTTTTTAAATCAGAAGTATTCAAATTAAAACTAGAACACCTAATACATTTGTTTTCTTTCAAATTTGCTATATATGCAAGACATTGCTGTTCAGTTTGAAAAGCATTGTTGAACTCATTCAGTTTCATTGTTCCCTCCACAAGTACATGTGGGGAGAAGTCCGATAATTAATTATAAAAATCAAATTTTAAAGTTAAAAAAACAAAAAATTAATAAAGTTAAAAATTTTTTTATTAAAATTTTTTCATTTGGAAAAATCAATATAAATCAAAATATTAATAATTTAATTCGACAAGAAGAGGAAAATTGTGAATTATTAAAAGGGCATAAGTCACTTAAGTTTACCAATTAATATTTTCAATCTGTAATATAATTAAAAATAATTAATACAGAAGGAGAAATTATGAATTATAAAGTTTATTCAAAAGAAACAAAATTAGCCGTTGTTAATGAGTATTTAGTTGATAAAAAACTAAAAATACATGAAATTCAAGTCAAATATAAATTATCAACTCCAGTATTAATTTATAATTGGGTTAACCAATATCAAATTAAAGGTGAAAATGCATTCACCAAAATTTCTAAATCCCAAACTTCTCACAGGATCGATAAGAAAGATATTGAAATTAAACTATTAAACAAAGAAATTGATAAACTTAGAAAACAAGCTTTAAAAGATGAGGTTGAAAAAGAACTTTTAAAGGAGCAATTAGCCTGTGAAAAGAAATTAACAAGGGGAAAAAATAGTAAATTATTAAAATATAAGTGTTTTTTAATAGTAGAAAAATATAAGCAAAAAGGTCATCAATTAAATAAAATTATTGTTTACATAGCTATTAGCAAAACAGCATACTATTTATGAGTAAAAAAAGGTAAAAAGCAATATCAATCAAAAATTAATGATAATTTGATACAAGCAATAAACAAAATAGTTCTCATTAAAAATAGACTTACTGCATAACGTTTTTAAGTTTTAATGATAAATTATAAAATCCTGCAATTAAATTAAATCTTAAAAATATTCGTTTTCTGGCTTTTCTAAATTTATAACCAATAATCTTAAAACATTTTAAAAATGCAAAAACATGTTCAATTTTTCTACGAGTTTTATTAATAATCTTATTAAAGATTTTGGTTTTATTTGTTTTAGGATTATTTTTGCTAATTTTAATGGGTAAAAATGTATTAGCATGAATTTTTTGTAAACCTTGATAACCTTTATCTGCAAGAATTATAGTTTCTGGTAAAAACTTTAACTTTGAATTCTTAAAAGTTTTAAAATCATGATTTTTACCAATATCAGAAAAAATATTTAAAATTTCATTAGTATTTGCATTAATTACGGTTTGAAACTTAACAGTATGCATTCATTTTTTACCAGAAAATCAATCTTTTTGGTTATATTTTGGTCGTTCTGTTTCTACCTCTGTTACATCAATTATCAAAATTTTATTTTTTAATTCTTCTTTTTAAAAAAATATTTTTATTTGTTAAATTATTAAACTTATTATTCTTTATTAAAATATCTTCAATTGAACGAATATTTCGTAAAGCAGTAGTATCAACCATACCATACTCAGCACCAATACTATGATATGTACGATTTTCATATAAATATCTTAAACTCATTACTAGTCGATCTTCTATTGACATTTTATATGGCCTTCCACCAATAGTAGTTTTGAGTTTTTGATGTTCTAATAAAATATTTAAAATTTCGTTAAAAACGAGTTTATTAATACCCACTATTTTACGAAAATATTGATCAGATTTATCTTTTAATTCAAAATATGTCATAAAGTTTATCCTTAACTATTCAAATTTTATTTTAATAATAACAAAAAAATAAAAAGTTAACTAGTTATGCAGTAAGTCTATTAGAAAAATTTGTTAGATATTGAAACAATGATAGAATAGTTATTAGATTGAAAATGCCTCCAAATCAATTTGTACAGATTTGAAGACAAGAAAGTAAACTTATCTAACCAATGCCACCCACTATTTTACAAAAATATTGATCAGATTTATCTTTTAATTCAAAATATGTCATAAAGTTTATCCTTAACTATTCAAATTTTATTTTAATAATAACAAAAAAATAAAAAGTTAACTAGTTATGCAGTAAGTCTATTAGAAAAAAAGTTTTTGTTAATGAGCAAAAGGTTCCTTTTGAAGAAGAAATTGATGAATTTGAAGATGTATCGATTCACTTTTTAGTTTTTGATGATAATAATAAACCGATAGCTACTAGTAGAATGCGAAAAGTTGAAGATAATGTAAAGATTGAAAGAGTGTGTATATTGCAAGAATATCGTAAATTAGGTATTGGTAAAAAATTAATGGAATTTATGGAAAAAGTTGCAATTAAAAATCAATTTAAAGTTATATCTCTTCATGCACAAATTCAAGCACTAAATTTTTATAAAAATTTAGGTTATAAAGTTTGTTCTGAAATATTTTTAGACGCTGGAATTAAACATTGTAAAATGGAGAAAAAAATATATAATGAAAGTAAATTTTAAAGAATAATATTTTAAATACATTGTTTTTTAAAAACAATGAAAGGAAAAGAATATGTTTGAGTGAGTTAGGGAAATATTTGGAATAAATATAAATACTAATAACAAAGAAGCAAAAATGATAGATGCTATTAAAAATAAAAAGTTAGATGTAGTTAATAAAATATTAAAAGATGATATTAATATTGATTATATTGATACAAATGGTTATACGCCTTTAATGTGAGCTGCTGAAAAAGGTTATCTAGAAATAGTTAATGTTTTATTAGCACATAATGCTAATGTTAATTACATATCTGTAAATGGTAATACTGCCTTAATCTTAGCTACTAAAAAAAATTATACAAAAATAATTAATCTTTTATTAGAACATAATGTTAATGTTAGTTGTGAGGATCAATTTGGTAATACTGCTTTAATTTTAAGTGCTGAAAATGGAAATTTGGAAATAGTTAAAACTTTATTAACACATAATGTTAATGTTAATCATGAAAATCGATATGGCGAAACTGCTTTAATTGCTGCTGCAGGTAAAGGTCATTTAGAAATAGTTAATGATTTACTAGCAAATGGCACTAATATTAATCATGTCTCTATAAATGGTAATACTGCTTTAATATTAGCAATTAAATCTAATTATTTAGAAATAGTTAATGCCTTATTAACAAATTATCCTAATGTTAATAGAAAAAATATGTTTGGTTATACGCCTTTAATGTGAGCTGCGAGGAATGGTCATTTAAAAATAGTCAGAACTTTATTAGAATTGGGAGCTAATGTTAATTGTATAAATGAAAATGGTTATACGCCTTTAATGTGAGCTGCGAGGAATGGTCATTTAGAAATAGTTAATTTGTTATTAAATAAAGGTGCAAATGTTCATTCTATAACAAAAATTTGTGGTTATACTGCTTTAATTGCTGCTGCAGGTAAAGGTCATTTAGAAATAGTTAATACTTTAATAAAAAATGGAAATAATGTTAATCATGTAGCTATGAATGGTTTGAGCGCCTTAATATGAGCAGCACAAAATGGTCATTTAGAAATAGTTAATATTTTAATCAAAAATGGAGCTAATGTTAATCATGAAAATATAATTGAAGAAACCGCTTTAATTGTTGCTGCTAAAAATGGACATTTGGATATAGTTAAAACTTTATTAATAAATAGTGCAAATGTTAATTGTATAAATGAAAATGGTTATACGCCTTTAATGTGAGCTGCGAGGAATGCTCATTTAGAAATAGTTAAAACTTTATTAGCATATAATGCTAATATTGATGATGTAGATGTAAATGGTAATACTGCTTTATTATTAGCAACCAAATATAATCATTCACAGATAAAAAAGATAATCATTCAAGTAAGTAGTTTAAAAAGAGAAAATTTATTAAATGTTAAAAAAATGATAAATAAAATGAACATTTTTTTTAATAAAAATAAAGAAAGAATTTATTCAAAAAAAATAGAAAGAAAATTTATTAAAATATTGCAAAATTATGAAGATTATATTAATAAAAAAACCAAAAATATTGATGGGCAACTAATTCTTTTTTTAAAAAAAGAATTTATCAACAGTCTAAAATTTGAAGAGGAAAATTATTCATTATTGCATATAGCAGTATTAAATGATTGACAAAAATTAGTAACTTATTTAGTAAAAAAATGACCATTTGATATTGATTATAAAGATAGTTCGGGGAATTCAGCATGAAATCATGCTTGTATGTTACTAAAAAAAGAAACTGCTGTAGCAATTAAATTAAAAGATCAAGTAAATGAAGAAGATAGAATATTTTTAGAAAAAAATATTGATTTATTATCAAGAAAAGAATCTTGTTTTATTAAACCTTTAAACAAAAAAGATAAAAATGCTAATAAAAATAGATTAAATATTATAAATTATTATTATGATATTGATGAAGTTGCTATTGATGCTTTTGATTATTTTAAAAATAACATAAATTTAGTTGAAGATGATAATAATTTTTTAACAATTAATAATAAACAAACTTTACAAATATAAAGATAATTTTTATCTAATTATATATATTAAATTTATACAATTAATTAAGTAAACACTCAAATGATAATAAAATAATAATTAATGCAATATAACAAAAATTATATATAATAGGTATAGTAAAAAAGATTTAAAGATTAAGGAGAAAAATATGAATATTATAAAAGCGGTATTAAGATTAATGTCAACAGTTGCCTTAACTACAGTTAGCACAAGTTCAGTTATCGCATGTGATAATCAAGATTTCGAAGAAAATTTATTAAATGCAAAAGTTTCACAAAATTTAAAATTGACTAATGCTACTGGCGAAGGATTATTAATGCCTATTATTAATGTTGATGAAAATGATAAATCACAAGTAACTTGAAAAATCAATACAACTAATATTAAGGTAATAAATTTGGTTAAAAATGATAAAAGAGCTAAAGATGAAGAAAGTTTTCAATTTTTAAAAAATGTCTTAAATATTAAAATTGATAGTGGTACAAAATTAGAAGATGCTATTTTTAATGAAACAGAATTAAATAATGTAACTACTATTATTTCAAATATTAATGTTGATTTAAATCCAGTAACAGGGAAAAATGATTTTTATATTGTAAAAGGTTCATATAATATAATGTTTACAAATGGTGTTACAAAAACTGATAAATATAAAGTAGTTACAAAAACAAATCCAAATGGAGTAGTTGGTCATGATATTTTTTCAATTAAAAAAACAGATTTTAATAGTAATTTTCAAAGTGAATTTAAAGTAGGTCAATCAGTAAGTAAATTTCAAATTAAGAGTGATTTGACTTCAATGTTAGATAATTCTAAAGATAATGTTAAAATAATCTTTGGAATCCAAAAATTATTAAATAAAGGATCATTAAAATTGTTAGTAACAAAAAATGATAAATTAACAGGTAATTTTATAGCCAATGATAAAATTACAGTTAGATTTAAAATCGGTGAATTTATGATTTTTGTAGCAGAAGAATTAATAGTTAATCCTTAATAATAACACAATATAAATACATACTCGATGCTAATTATTTTAATAAAATATATCAAAAAAATAAAAAATAGTTTTAAAAACTATTTTTTATTTAATATAACAGGAATAATTAAAGGATTTCTTCTTTTCTTTTTAAATATATAAGGTGCTAATGTTGATTTGATAGCATTTTTTATTGTCGCAAAAGTAGGTCTTTCACTTTTTAATACTTCATTAATAGCTTTTGTTAGTAATGATATTGCTTCAGATACTAAAGGTGCTGCATCGCGAACATAGAAAGAACCGCGAGAAATAAACGTTGGTGGTGCTAATAATTTATTATTTTGTGAATCAATAGAAACAACAATTGCAATTAAACCATCTTTAGAAAGAATTTGTCTATCACGAATTACTGCAGCAGTTGTTACTCCAGACATATCTTTTCCACCATCAACATAAATAGGATCAGCAACAATGCGTTTATCACTTAAAGAACATTTACCATTATCCATAATAATTGGATCACCGTTAGCACAAATAAATATATTTTCTTCAGGGATTCCGATTGATACAGCTGTTTCTTTATGAACTTTTAACATTCGATAATCACCATGCATTGGCATAAAGTATGATGGTTTAATTAAATTTAACATTAGTTTTTGTTCTTCTTGTGAAGCATGACCAGAAGTATGTAATCAATTTAATGGTGAATTTTCTTCAACAATCGCACTAAGTCGTGTTAGTTTATTAACTACTCTTTCAACGTCAGCACGGTTACCGGGAATTGCCGATGAAGAGAATATTACTGTATCACCAGGTATAATTTTTATTTGACGATGTTCGCGATTAGCAATTCTTGATAACGCTGCCATTGGTTCACCTTGGGAACCCGTACAAATAATAACAATTTGATTATTATCATATTTTTTAGCTTCTTCTGCTTTAATAAATGAACTATCACGAACTTTTAAATGCCCCATTTGACGAATAACATTAACTATTCTTTCTAAACTTCTTCCAACAACTACTACTTTTCTATTATGTTTTGTTGCAACTTCAATAATTTGTTGTAAACGGTGTACATTAGAAGCAAAAGTAGAAATTAAAATTCTGCCCTTCGCTTTAGCAAATATTTCACTAATTCTTTTAACAACAAGCATTTCTGTCATTGTATAACCGGGTACTTCAGCATTCGTTGAATCTGCTAAAAATAATGTTACTCCTTTTTGACCCATTTGTGCCATTTTATCAATATCTGCTTTATGACCTAAAGGTGTTCAATCAAATTTATAATCACCTGTTGTAACAACAGTTCCATTTGAATTTTCTACACAAATTCCATATGCATCAGGAATTGAATGATTAACAGCAAAGAAGCTAATAATAAATCTGTTAATTTTAATTTTACTATTACCATCAACAATATTTATTTTTATTTTTGATTTTATTCCTTTGTCTTTAATTTTATGACGAATTAAAGCTGCTGCTAAATTAGGAGCGTAAATAGCTGGAATATCACTAATTTCTTTTAATAAGTATGGTATACCACCAATATGATCTTCATGACCATGAGTAATAAATATTCCTTTAATTTTATGTTTATTTTCTTTTAGGTAACTATAATCAGGAATTACTGCTTCAATTCCTGGCATAGAAGCATCAGCAAATTTTACTCCAGCATCAATAATAATAATTTCATTATCTTGTTCAATTACATAAGTATTTTTTCCAACTTCTTCTAGCCCACCAAGCGCAAAGATTTTAGTGACGAACTTTTTAACTGGCATAGTATTTTTTGTGGGTGTATCACTCATATTTTTTCTCCTTCATTCATTTTAAAATTATAAAGAAATAACATAAAACATAACATAAAAAAAGTAATTAATTTAATCATGTTTTTACTTATTACTTATTTGGTATATTATATTTAACTATAATAAAGCAATTTAAAAACTTAAGTTTATCATTCTACTTTATATCATAATCCATTTATCATCATTAAGTCAAGGATTATCCTTATTAATGTGATGATAAAAGAGTTTTCCTTCTAAATGGTCTTGCTCATGTTGAAAAACAATTGCTTCATAACCTCTAACAGTTAAAATTACTTTCTTCTTTTTTAAATAGTCATAACCTGTAACGTTGATTTTATAACTACGTGGAACTAAACCTTCATGAGGGTGATTAGTTACACTTAAACAACCTTCACCTTTTTTTAAATAAGCTATTTGTTCGCTTTTACCGATGATTTTTGGATTTATTAATGCATGTTCATAGTAAATAATTTTTTCATTTTTATTAGGAATTGGTAATAAAATATAATACATTTTTATATTTTCTCCAATTTGTGGTGCAGCAATACCAATAGCTTCGGTTAAAGTGTTGTTAGCATTAAATTCTTTATCTTGTGATGCTTTTACTCAATCAATCATACGTTTCATAATATTTTCATCTTTAGGTGTTAAGGGTAAAATAACATCAGCACAAGGTCTTAATAAACTAGGTTTTGTATCTTCAGTAATTCAAGATGCTGATGGTACTTCGTTTTGTAATTTTTTTAACATTGCAGATCCTTTCATCAGTTTGTAATAAATAATAAATTAAACTAACTTGCTTTTATCAAATTTAATGATAAAGTTATTATAAACTAAATTTTGGAGAAAACATGAAAATTATTGCTGGAAAATTAAAAGGAAAAAAAATAATTACTTTAGAAGGTTTATCAACAAGACCAACGTTAAATCGAATTAAAGAAAATATTTTTAATATTATGTTAAATTATTGTAGTTTTGAAGATAAAATTGTTGTTGATTTATTTGCTGGAAGCGGTAATTTAATTCTTGAAAGTTTATCACGAGGGGCAAAATTTGCTTTTGCAAATGATATTAACAAAGCTGCTTGTAATATTATTAATCAAAATTGTCTTGCTTGTAATTTACAAGAGCAAGTAAAATTAAGTAATTTGGATTATCAAATTTTTAGTAAAACACTAGTACAACAATGTGATATTGTTTTTATTGATCCACCGTTTGCAAATATTACTTGTCAACAGTGAATTATTGATTTTTTTTATAAAAAAAATTTACTTGCTAATAATGCTTTAATTGTTTTAGAAACAAATGTACCACTTGAAAATTTACAATTAAATTTCCATTTTAAAGTAGTATCTAATAAAAAATACGGTAATATATATATTAAAATAATTCAATTTTATGAAAAATAGAAGGTAGAATGTAAATGGAACAAAAAAAAGGAAAATTAATTATTCTTTCTGGACCAAGTGGTGTTGGTAAGGGTGCAATTATTGCTAAATTATTTGCTGATAAATCGTTAAATTTAGCATATTCAGTTTCAATGACAACAAGAAAACCACGTAATAAAGAACAAGATGGCATTAATTATTTTTTTGTTGATGTATCAACTTTTTTAAATCATGTTAAAGGTAATGATTTTTTAGAATATACAAATTTTATTGGTAATTACTATGGTACTAGTAAGAGTTATGTTTTAAATTTGCAAAATCAAGGTTATAATGTTATTTTGGAAATTGAGGTTGATGGTGCTAGTCAAGTTTTAAAAAATTATGAACATCGCAATGATATTATGAGTATTTTTATTATGCCTCCTTCTTATCAAAAATTAGAACAAAGAATTCGTATGCGTGCTAGCGAGTCAGAAGAAATTATTGAGAAAAGGTTAAATAAAGCAAAAGAAGAATTTAAAGTTCAACATGAATATGATTATATTGTTATTAATGATGACTTAGATATTGCTGTTAAAGAA
Organism: Spiroplasma endosymbiont of Notiophilus biguttatus; assembly: GCF_964030985.1. Classification (NCBI taxonomy): domain Bacteria; kingdom Bacillati; phylum Mycoplasmatota; class Mollicutes; order Entomoplasmatales; family Spiroplasmataceae; genus Spiroplasma; species Spiroplasma endosymbiont of Notiophilus biguttatus. The sequence goes on from NZ_OZ034993.1 coordinate 1,103,428, forward strand.
ATAACAGATATTATTAAAAATAATATTAATTAGTTTTTAATTTGATAGTTTAGAATTAAATATGAAAAACATTTAATGATGTTAATTTGTATAAAAATATAATGGTATAGAAAACTATATTACAATAATTTTATAAATTTAATATGGCATTGGTTAGATAAGTTTACTTTCTTGTCTTCAAATCTGTACAAATTGATTTGGAGGCATTTTCAATCTAATAACTATTCTATCATTGTTTCAATATCTAACAAATTTTTCTAATATTTTATTAAAACTTTCCATACTTTCAAAAGTGCTACCAAACATCATTTTAAAATCTCTTTTAATTCAACGATTTAAACATTCACTAACTTGATTACCTTTAAAACCTGATAGACTTTTTGAGTGAATTAGATTAGTACTTGTATTAAAAACTTTACTAACAATTTCGCTTGTATTAGCAGAACCTAAATCTGATTGAATAGTCGTAAAATTACATTGTTTAGCACTCGCTAATTCTATTTGATTAACCACATTTAACACAGTTTTGGCATTTTCACTTTTGTTTATTTTTCAGCCAACAATTGAATTACTGTACATATCAGTAGCAAAAACAACTAATAATTTTGTTTTTTTATCACCAATAATTATATTTTTAAATCATGTGCCATCCATACCAACTTTTTCAAGAAAGTTATTACTTGAAAAATTACGTTTTAATAAATCTTTATTATTTTTTAAATCACTATTTTCTACTACTCTATTTGTTGATTTAGGTTCTAATAATAATTTAATATTATTATCTTTTAATATTTGTTTTATGCTTGTTTTACTGCATTTAAGACCTTTATTTTTTATTTTTAACTCTAATCTTACTTTTTCAAAACTAGTGATATTAATGTACTTTTTTTCATTTTTAATGAGAACTATTTTGTTTATTGCTTGTATCAAATTATCATTAATTTTTGATTGATATTGCTTTTTACCTTTTTTTACTCATAAATAGTATGCTGTTTTGCTAATAGCTATGTAAACAATAATTTTATTTAATTGATGACCTTTTTGCTTATATTTTTCTACTATTAAAAAACACTTATATTTTAATAATTTACTATTTTTTCCCCTTGTTAATTTCTTTTCACAGGCTAATTGCTCCTTTAAAAGTTCTTTTTCAACCTCATCTTTTAAAGCTTGTTTTCTAAGTTTATCAATTTCTTTGTTTAATAGTTTAATTTCAATATCTTTCTTATCGATCCTGTGAGAAGTTTGGGATTTAGAAATTTTGGTGAATGCATTTTCACCTTTAATTTGATATTGGTTAACCCAATTATAAATTAATACTGGAGTTGATAATTTATATTTGACTTGAATTTCATGTATTTTTAGTTTTTTATCAACTAAATACTCATTAACAACGGCTAATTTTGTTTCTTTTGAATAAACTTTATAATTCATAATTTCTCCTTCTGTATTAATTATTTTTAATTATATTACAGATTGAAAATATTAATTGGTAAACTTAAGTGACTGATACCTTTTGTTTTCTTTTTGACATTTTCTAAAATTAATCTTATGTTCTCAAATTGTTCTTTAGTGACATGTGGATCGGCTACAATTTATTGGACACTAATTATGTAGACAAATAACAATATTTGTTAAAAGAAAGGAAATATAATTATGGCCAATATTACTTCATATACAGATGAATTTAAAAAACAAATAGTAGCTTTATATCAAAGTGGCAAATCAGTATCTTGTCTTGTTAAAGAGTACAATGTTACAAGAGCAGTTGCATATAAATGAATTAAGCAATTTACTAATTCGGGAAGTTTTAAAACTAAAGATAATCTTTCTGATTTAGAAAAACAATTAATTCAAATGAATAAAGAATTAAAACAATTACGAATGGAAAATGATATTTTAAAGCAAGCAGCACTAATAATAGGCAGAAAGTAGAGATTATTGCAAATAATAAATGAAAATATAAGATTCGCCCAATGTGTCGTTTTTTAAAAATTTCTAAATCAACATATTATTTTAATTTAAAGAAAAAAGAAGATAAAATCAAAAATAATATTTATGATCAAGCTGTTATTAGTGCTTTTAAAGAAAACAAATGTGTTTATGGAACAAGAAGATTAAAAGTCATACTAGAAAAACAAGAAATTTATTTATCAAGAAGAAAAATTAAAAAAATTATGGATAAACATAATTTAATGTCAAAATACACTAAATTATCATTTAAAAATCATCGTAATAAAGTAAATAATGAACAAATCACTAATATTGTTAATAGAAACTTTAATAATAGAATTAAAAATGAGGTGATTGTCAGTGATCTTAGTTATGTTGAAGTTAATGGTAAATGAAACTATATTTGCTTATTAATAGACCTATTTAACCGCGAAATTGTTGGACATAGTGTAGGTACTAAAAAAGATGCATCATTGGTATATCAAGCATTTATGCAATCAAATCGCTGTTTAAAAGATATGCAAATATTTCATAGCGATCGAGGTAACGAATTTAATAATAAAATTATTAACAAACTTTTATTAGCATTCAATATTACCCGCTCTTTAAGTAAAAAAGGTTGTCCTTATGACAATGCTGTTGCTGAAGCAACTTTTAAAACTTTCAAGACTGAATTTATTAATGACAAAAAATTTACATCATTAATACAGTTAAAATTAGAATTATTTGATTATATCAATTGATATAACAATATAAGAATCCACAGCACTTTAAACTACTTAACTCCCATTAAATATCAAGAAAAAATGTCTACCAAAAAATAGTCCTAAAAAGGGTTGCCATTTCACATGACTTGGATAATTTTTATGCATATATACCTCTTATTTTAAAATATATAGTAATTTTACCTTATTCTCTAAAAGATTCTAAACAGGTTTGGATCGGCTACAATTTATTGGACACTAATTATGTAGACAAATAACAATATTTGTTAAAAGAAAGGAAATATAATTATGGCCAATATTACTTCATATACAGATGAATTTAAAAAACAAATAGTAGCTTTATATCAAAGTGGCAAATCAGTATCTTGTCTTGTTAAAGAGTACAATGTTACAAGAGCAGTTGCATATAAATGAATTAAGCAATTTACTAATTCGGGAAGTTTTAAAACTAAAGATAATCTTTCTGATTTAGAAAAACAATTAATTCAAATGAATAAAGAATTAAAACAATTACGAATGGAAAATGATATTTTAAAGCAAGCAGCACTAATAATAGGCAGAAAGTAGAGATTATTGCAAATAATAAATGAAAATATAAGATTCGCCCAATGTGTCGTTTTTTAAAAATTTCTAAATCAACATATTATTTTAATTTAAAGAAAAAAGAAGATAAAATCAAAAATAATATTTATGATCAAGCTGTTATTAGTGCTTTTAAAGAAAACAAATGTGTTTATGGAACAAGAAGATTAAAAGTCATACTAGAAAAACAAGAAATTTATTTATCAAAAAGAAAAATTAAAAAAATTATGGATAAACATAATTTAATGTCAAAATACACTAAATTATCATTTAAAAATCATCGTAATAAAGTAAATAATGAACAAATCACTAATATTGTTAATAGAAACTTTAATAATAGAATTAAAAATGAGGTGATTGTCAGTGATCTTAGTTATGTTGAAGTTAATGGTAAATGAAACTATATTTGCTTATTAATAGACCTATTTAACCGCGAAATTGTTGGACATAGTGTAGGTACTAAAAAAGATGCATCATTGGTATATCAAGCATTTATGCAATCAAATCGCTGTTTAAAAGATATGCAAATATTTCATAGCGATCGAGGTAACGAATTTAATAATAAAATTATTAACAAACTTTTATTAGCATTCAATATTACCCGCTCTTTAAGTAAAAAAGGTTGTCCTTATGACAATGCTGTTGCTGAAGCAACTTTTAAAACTTTCAAGACTGAATTTATTAATGACAAAAAATTTACATCATTAATACAGTTAAAATTAGAATTATTTGATTATATCAATTGATATAACAATATAAGAATCCACAGCACTTTAAACTACTTAACTCCCATTAAATATCAAGAAAAAATGTCTACCAAAAAATAGTCCTAAAAAGGGTTGCCATTTCAGGTTCTAACAACAAATTTATAGTAAACTGAAGACATTTAGTTTTAATAATTTTATAAACTTATATAAGATAAAATCTAATTAAAGGTGATTGAAAATGAATATTTTAGACATAATAAATAAATTTCCAAACCAAGAATCTTGTATAAAATTTTTAGAAGAAATAAGATGAAATAACAAACCAAAATGTCTTTTTTGTTTTAGTGAAAAAGTTAACTCTGTTTTAAAAGAGTCGCGTTATAAATGCAAAAAATGTCATAAGTCTTTTAGTGTAACTGCTCAAACTATTTTTCATCATACACGTGTACCACTTCAAAAGTGATTTATTTTAATAGTATTAATGGCTAATGCTAAAAAAAGTTTATCATCATCTCAAGCTTCAAGAGACTTAAATTTACATTTAGCAACTGTATGAAAAATGATGCATAAAATTAGAAAGGCAATGGCTAATGATGAGATTAAATTATTAGCAAAAATATTAGAGATGGATGAAACATATGTGGGTGGAAAACCGCGTAAATATAATGATGTTGATAATAAAAATAACTCATTACGTGGTAGAGGAACTAGTAAAGAGTGTGTTGTTGGCATTATTGAACGAAATGGTAATGTTAAATTATTTCATGCAAAAAATAAAAGTATTAAATCTTCAGATTTAATGAAAATAGTTAAAGAAAATGTTGATATTAACAATTCTATTCTTTTTACTGATGAATATCGTGGATATTATAAAATAGACTTACTGCATAACGTTTTTAAGTTTTAATGATAAATTATAAAATCCTGCAATTAAATTAAATCTTAAAAATATTCGTTTTCTGGCTTTTCTAAATTTATAACCAATAATCTTAAAACATTTTAAAAATGCAAAAACATGTTCAATTTTTCTACGAGTTTTATTAATAATCTTATTAAAGATTTTGGTTTTATTTGTTTTAGGATTATTTTTGCTAATTTTAATGGGTAAAAATGTATTAGCATGAATTTTTTGTAAACCTTGATAACCTTTATCTGCAAGAATTATAGTTTCTGGTAAAAACTTTAACTTTGAATTCTTAAAAGTTTTAAAATCATGATTTTTACCAATATCAGAAAAAATATTTAAAATTTCATTAGTATTTGCATTAATTACGGTTTGAAACTTAACAGTATGCATTCATTTTTTACCAGAAAATCAATCTTTTTGGTTATATTTTGGTCGTTCTGTTTCTACCTCTGTTACATCAATTATCAAAATTTTATTTTTTAATTCTTCTTTTTAAAAAAATATTTTTATTTGTTAAATTATTAAACTTATTATTCTTTATTAAAATATCTTCAATTGAACGAATATTTCGTAAAGCAGTAGTATCAACCATACCATACTCAGCACCAATACTATGATATGTACGATTTTCATATAAATATCTAACTCATTACTAGTCGATCTTCTATTGACATTTTATATGGCCTTCCACCAATAGTAGTTTTGAGTTTTTGATGTTCTAATAAAATATTTAAAATTTCGTTAAAAACGAGTTTATTAATACCCACTATTTTACGAAAATATTGATCAGATTTATCTTTTAATTCAAAATATGTCATAAAGTTTATCCTTAACTATTCAAATTTTATTTTAATAATAACAAAAAAATAAAAAGTTAACTAGTTATGCAGTAAGTCTAATGAATAAAATTTTACCATATGAACAAGTTAATCACAAAAAATATTTTTCTTATAATGGTATTCATACAAATACAATAGAAAGTTTTTGAGCAATATTAAAAAGAGGTTTTATCGGCCAATTTCATTGAGTTTCAAAAAAATGACTCCAATCTTATTTAAATGAATTTTGTTTTAAATATAATAACCGTAAAGAAAAAATCACATTTAAAAATATCATAATTAAATTATTTATTAAGAATTAAGTGTTAACCAATAAGCGTAAAATTCCGAATAAATTTAAAAGGAGTATTTTGTAAATTATGATAAGTTGTTATACTAATAATATCAAAAATAATTTTTTTACTTTATAATTAAAGTAGTGGAATCAAAAAATAAAGGAATGGTGGTATTTAATATGAGTGTATTACCGTTAAATATTATTTCGGCTGTAATTTCAGCAGATATTGGAACGGTTATTGCTGAAATAGCGGTTTTATTCGGAATAACCATTTCTTTATTAATGACAATTCTTATTTTAATAGTTATGAATACCTTTATTCGTGGTAAAAAAGTTTGATGAACAACAAGAAATAAATCTCATATGAAATTACTAGCAACTTCAGAAAAAAGAATGTTAGCGAGTGTTTTAGCAGAAGCAGTGATTAAATTAGCAGAAGAAAAAATTGGAGCACTAATTACGATTGAAAGAAATGTTTCATTAAATGAATATACTGATTTGGGAGTAAAAATTGATGGTGAAGTAACTTCACAACTATTACAATCTATTTTTATTAAAGGTTCACCATTGCATGATGGTGCAGTTATTATTCGTTTAGGTCGTATTGAATGTGCCTCTACTTATTTTCCATTAACTAATAAAAAAATATCTAGTCAATTTGGTTCGCGTCATCGTGCTGCTATTGGAATATCAGAGCAAACCGATGCAGTATCAGTTATTGTTAGTGAAACTAATGGTTCTGTTTCAATAGCTCGTAGTGGTAAGTTTTTACAAGTTGAAAACTTAAATAATCTTGTTCGTACACTATATGATGAATTAGCTTCAACTAAAGAAATGGTTCAACAAGTATAATAATGAAAAGTTTGTTATTAATAGATATTGGTAATACATTAATTAAGATTGCTATGATTAATGATAGTGAAATTATTGAACAATGATCAGTAATAGAAACCAAAAGTAAAAATGCAATTGATCAATTGAAAAAAGCATTTAAATTAAATAAAAAATTATATTTTGAAGAAGCTGTTATTAGTTGTGTTGTTGCAAAGTTTTTAATAATAATAGAAAAATTAATTGTTTTTACATATAATTTAAAACCGTTAATTGTTGATTTTAATTTACTAAGTTCTTTACCTTTAAAACTTAATTTAGAAAATTGTCAATTAGGTAGTGATTTAATAGCATTATCATATGCTGCTTATACTAAGTATCATAATGCGATAGTTGTTAGTTTGGGAACTGCTACTACCTATAGTGTTGTTATTAATGATGTTTTGGTTGGTGTTATTATTGGACCTGGATTTAGTACCAGTAAAGATGCATTGATTGATAATGTTGCTTTACTTGTCGATTTTGAAATGCAACATTATCAATCAATGCTAGGTAAAAATACTAATCATGCTTTATCAATTGGTTATGGTTATGGTTTTAGTGCAATGATTAATAGTATAGTTACTAGAATTCAAAATGAAACAAATATTAGTTTACCTGTAATTTTAACAGGAGGTAGTGTACCAATTTTAAAATCTTATTTTGATTTTTCTTATATTTATGAACCACAAATGTTATTTTTAGGTTTAGTTGATATTATTAAATATTTTAGAAGTAATAATAAAATAAATGATTAATATCTTTTAATATATTTAAAATATAAGGAAAGGAGAATAAAACTATGTTGATGTTAATAAAAATTTATAAATTAACTAGTGCACAAATTATTATAATAACTATTATTAGTTTATTAATTTTTACTATTATCGTTTTAACAAGTTTATTAGTAATTTTTAGTTCATATAAAAATAAACAATTTATGGTTTATAAAAATTTGCAATATATTCAAAATATTAATATTAAAGAAAGATTAAATCGTATTAATCAAATGGTACAAGCAAATGAACAATATAGTTCTATTTTAGGAATTTGAATTAGTCGTTATAATCTTTTTTTTAAAAAAGATTTAAATAAGGTTTTTAAAAAGTATATTCAAATTTTAAAATTACAAAATAATAAAGAATTATGAAAAAGATATAAATTAATGTATAGAATGCATAATAAGAGTAATAATTTAAAAAATCAGTTGCAGTTATTAACAATTGAAATAGATTATTTTATTAGTATTGATCAATTATTACGAGAATATCAATTATTTTTTAAACAAAATTTTAATTATTTACAAGATCAAATGATCAAGATTAATTTACAAAACGATCTTAATCGAGAACAATTAGATGAAGTTATTAAAATAATTAATGATATGTTTAAAGAATTAGAAACAAATATTAATGCTATTAATGTTAGTCAAATTATTACTATTTTAAGTGAGATTGCGATTGCTGTTGTAACATTGGCAGAAATTTTAGATAATTTACCAACACTTCGTTATATTATAACATATGAAATTAAACAGAAAATGTCTGCTTTAAAAAATAAATATCAAATGATAAAAATAAATAATACTTTACTTTTACAATACGAACAATTAGTAGTAAACGTTGATGAAAAGTTAACTTTTATTAATAAACAAATTAATAATTTACAATACAAAAAAGCTAAGGTTAACACTCAAGAAATATTAAAATTAATTGCCACTTTTAATAATAAAATTGATAAAGAACAAATATTTTATAATATTTTTAAACAAAATTATGAAAAAATTTTAGTTATGAGTTTTAATTTTAATGAAATATTTGAAACTATTAAAAATGAAATTGCTCTTTCAAATAAAATTAATTCTAAAATGATAGAGAATAGTAAAATAACTAACTTAGAAACTATTATTAATAAACAACTTACTACTGTTAATCATTTTGATAATTTATTAATCATAGAACATCAAAAATCAATAAAAAATACTAGTTATGAAACATTAGTAATGTTATTAGCGGCATTATTTGAAAATAGTATTGTTGTTTTTAATAGTTTAAAAGAGTATAATAAATTGTTGAGTGAACAAAATAAATCAAAAATTAAATTTAAAACTTATGTTGATAAAATCAATTCAATGATGTTACAAATTGATAATATTTTAAATAATATTAATTTTTATTATTTAAATGAAATTTATAAAGAAAAGTTTAGTGATTTACAATATTTAATAAATGATACTATTTTAAATTTTAAAAATGGAAATTATGATAATTCTTCTTTTAGTAAATTTAATGATTTACAAAATAAAATTTTTCATCTTTATACTGAATTAAAAATGGAAATTACTATTCATAAATTATCACATTTAACTCTTGTTTATGCTAATCGTCATCGTTCAATTAATCAGCAACTTAGCAGTAAATTTAATGAAATTGAAAATAATATCACTAATAATCATAATCAAAAAGCATTAACATTATTATTGGAATTAATGGAATAAATTTTAAAAAAGAGGAAAATTAAATGGTACCAATTATTATTATTCGTTATGGTGAATTAACAACTAAAAGTAAAAATCGGATTGATTTTATTAAACAATTAAAAACAAATATTAAGTATGCTCTTAGTGATTATAAAGAAATAAATATTATTCATTTTCATGATCGGATGGAACTAACCAATTTATCTCTTGATGTAATGAATGATGTTATTAATATTTTGGTGAAAATATTTGGTATTAGTTCATTATCACCTGCTTTTAGAATTGCTAAAAATATGGAAATATTATCAGAAAAAGTAATATCATTAATTTTAAGTCAAGATCTAACAAATTTTAAAACATTTAAACTTTTTGTTAGTCGTAGTGATAAGAGTTTTTCATTAAATTCAGAACAAATAGTTAAAATTATAGCTTCTATAATTTTAAAAAAAACAGATTTAAAGGTTAATGTTACTAATCCTGATTTAAAAATAAATATCAAAGTTAATAAGGATGATATTTATTTATTTGCAAATAAAATTATTGGTGCTGGTGGTTTTCCAGTAGGTAGTTCAGGGAAAGTATTATTATTATTGAGCGGTGGTATTGATTCACCTGTAGCAGCATATAAATTAATGAAACGAGGATTACAAGTTCAGTATTTACATTTTGCTACTCCACCTTTTACTTTACCAACAGCATTAAAAAAAGTAGAAACTTTAGTTCAAATTTTAGCACCTTATAATGCTGGTAGTAAAAATTTATATATTTGCAATTTTACTAACTTGCAAAATGAATTAAGTCATATTAAGAAAGAAAGTTATCGTATTACTTTAATGCGTAGAATGTTTATTAGAATTGCTAGTTTATTTGCAGAAAAATATAAAATTCAAGCATTAACAACTGGTGAAGCAATTGGTCAAGTTGCTTCACAAACATTAGCAAGTATTAACGCTATTAATATTGTTAGCAATTTACCAATTTTGCGTAGTTTGATTGCCGAAGATAAAGTTGATATTATTAATCTTGCTAAAAAAATTGGTACTTATGAAACATCAATTTTACCATTCGCTGATTGTTGTTCATTATTTGTTCCCAAAAACCCTGTTACACAACCAAAGATTAAAGAATGTGAACTTTTGGAAAATGATTTAAAGCAAATAATTGATTGAGAACAAATTTTAATAAAAAGTTTTAAAGATATTGAAAAAATGTAAATAAATTTATTAATAATTTAATAGTTTTAATAAATGTAGTTTATTTACTTTAAATATAAAATATTACAATAAGTATTTTGATTACTTGTTGAAGTTTGATTTTGTAAATCGATTGCATTTATTTCATTTACTAATAATTTTGTTTTTTCAATTCTTTTATTGATTTCATTTATTTTTTTCTTATCAATTTCTAATTGAGTAAGTTTTAAATTTATTTTTAATTTTTGATATGGATTTGGTTCTCTAAAATCAATACCGCTTGTTATTTTTTGTACTTCATTTGCTAATTCTTGAAGAAATTTAACTTCAAAATTATTTTTATTGGTTGTAACATTAAGAATAGTAGGTAATTCAAATTTATATCGTTGCTTTATTTTTTGTTCATAAATTTCATAGGCTAATCTTTCAACTATTTTTGGGTCTTTGTTTTAGCAGCTATTGTTAAAGCTGTATCACCATTTTCAATGGTGTCTAGTAAAAGATTAGCATAGTTATAATAACCATTTGTTTTTAAATAATTAGCTATAATTATTTGTCCATTAATATTATTTAATATTCAAGGATCGCGTCTATTTTTTACTACATGATAAATACTAACATTATTATCTATTAAGATAATTAACTACATCTAAATGACCATTTTGTGCTGCTCATATTAAAGCGGTTATATCATCGCATATATAATTAACATTGCCACCATTTTTAATTACTTGTAGATCATCACTTTTAGCAGCTAATATTATTTGAATATCCATTTTATTCTCCTTATTTGATTAAAAATAAATTAATAAGTTAAAAATTTGTATTAAGTTTATGCAAATTGTAGCATATTATTATATTTTTTTGTGAAAGTTATTTTTGTTGTATTTTTTTTACAAAGTTTTAGAATTTAGATAACTTATATAATTTTAAGAAAAGTTGACATAAATCTAAACAAAGTAGGGGTTAATCATGATTTCATGATTAATAACATTAAGCAGTTTAGCACTTGGAGTTAATATGGGAAATTTGAGCAGTATTGTAAATGTTACTGTACAAAAAACGAATATTTTTTTAAATCAAAAAAATAGTATTTTTGAAACAAAAACAGAACAAGATACAATTTACATTGATAAAGTTGGAAAGCAAGTAGCAACTAATCAACATTTTTTAACAGATATAGATAGTAAAGAAATCATTCAAATTGGATTTATAAAAATGAACAAGAGCAAGTTCAGGCAGTTAGAATGCCAAAAACAGTTGAAAAAGTACGTGAGCAATTACCATCAGAAATAAAGGATGTTACTGGTATGTTTAGTTTATCTTCAAATTTTAATCAAGATATTTCAAATTGAGATGTATCTAATGTAATAAATATGAATTATATGTTTCTTTTCACATCATCATTTAATCAAGATATTTCAATCTGAGATGTATCTAATGTAAAAGAACATAAAAATTTTGCTGGAAATTCAGGAATTACTGATCCTAATAAGTTACCAAAATTTCCTAATTAATTTTCTTAATTTTTTATCTTAATTAATATAAGAAAATATATTTAATATAACTTATTAAAAAGAAAATAGATATAATTACATATTTTAAATATATTTTTTTGATTTTAACAAAAGAAGAACAAATTAAAAATTCCAAGAATATTAATTAATGAAGATGAAAGTGTTAATTTCATATATAAAATTGAAAGTAAAATTCAAAAATTTAACACTTTAAATATTATTAGAAACCCTATTCCATTAACAGCAGAAGAAATGAAAGAAGAATTGCAAATTATAGAAATGATAATGCAAAAAATATTACAATATTATAGAATTATAGTAATTTTGAAATTTATTACTATAGTGTTTAAAAATATGAGTATTTTTGAAAAAAAATTATTTTAAGTGTTGTAAATAGTTTCGTATTAAAAACAATAACTTAAGAATAACCTAGTAAGAAAAAATGATGTTAAAATTAACTTGTAATATAAGTCATTCAAGAATTGTAGGAGATAATATGAAATATATAGTTAATTTAAATGTTCGTTCTAATTATTCATTTCTTTCATCAACTATTAAAATAAGTGATTATATTGAATTTGCTAAAAAAAATAATTTAAAAGTTCTATCTTTAGTAGATAAAAATATAATGTATGGTACTTATGAATTTTGTAATTTATGTATAGAGAATGATATTAAACCATTAATTGGTTTAAATTGCGTTTGAGAAAGTGCTACTGATAAAGTTGAATTAACTATTATGGCAACTTCATATGCTGGTTATCAAAGATTAATAGAACTTTCTACTATTATTAGTACTAATAATAATATTGTTACTACTAATGATGTAAAAAAATATCTTAATCAAACACGTGAAGTTTTAGTTATTATTCATGCTAATAACAAAAATATTAGATATATTAAAAATAATTATGATATTTTAAATTCAACAGGTCATGAATTAGTTTATTTTGGTTTAGTACCTAGTGATATGGATAATATTACTTTATTAAAATCGATTACATCTAATATTATTCCAATTGATTTGGTTTTATATTTAGATGAAAAACAACATCGTACTTATCAAATTTTACAAGCTATTAAAGAACAAAAAACATTAAAATCAGAAGATTTATCAAAAAGTAATGAGTTTTTATATAAAACTAAACAAGATTTAATGAAACATTATCCAAATGAAATTATTGAAAACATTGAAAAGGTTATTTGATTATGTAATTTAAAATTTCCTAAAAATAAGCCAAATAGCGCAGAATTGAGTTTACCAAAATTTACTTGCCCTAATAATCTTACTAGTAATTTATATTTGCAAGAATTATGTAAGCAGGGATTAGAAGCGCATTTTCAAAGTCGTGAAATTCCTGAAACATACGTTAAAAGAGTTTTATATGAATTACAAGTAATTAATGAAATGGGTTTTGCTGATTATTTTTTAATTGTTAATGATTATGTTAAATTTGCAAAAAGCAAGAATATAATGGTTGGACCAGGTAGAGGAAGTGTTGCTGGTAGTTTAGTGGCATATGTTTTAGGAATTACTGGTGTTGATCCTATTGCTTATAATTTAATTTTTGAAAGATTTTTAAATCCAGAACGAATATCATTACCAGACATTGATATCGATTTTGAAGATACAAGAAGAGATGAAGTTATTAATTATATTCATCAAAAATATGGCAAGGAACATGTTGCATATATTGTTACTTTTCAAACAATTGCTAGTAAAATGGCAATTCGTGATTTAGGAAGAGTTTTTCAAGTTAATATTGAAGATATTAATGAAATGACAAAATTGATACCAATTCAATATAATTTTGAAATAGATATGGCTATTAAACAATCACCAAAATTAGCATGATATGCAAATAAGTATCCTCTATTGTTTACTTTAACCAAAGAAATTCTTGGTTTTCCACGACAAACTAGTACTCATGCAGCAGGAATTGTTATTACAAGAGCACCGTTAGTTACTGCTATTCCATTACAATTAGGATTTCAAGGTATTTATCAAACGCAATTTCCAATGCAAACCCTAGAAGCTCTTGGTTTGATAAAAATGGACATCTTAGGATTACGTAATTTAACTATTTTACAAAATATTTTACAACAAGTAAGTAAACATTATTTTTTAAATTTAAAATTATCTCAAATTCCTTTAAATGATGAAAAAAGTTTTAGCATTATTAAAAATGGTGATACAACTGGTATTTTTCAATTGGAATCTTCAGGAATGCGTCAAATTTTAATTAAAATGAAAGTTGATAACTTAGAAGATATTATTGCTAGTTCTTCTTTATTTCGTCCTGGACCACAAGAGTACATTCAAGATTATATTAATCGTAAATTAGGAAAACAAAAAGTTACATATATTCATGAAGATTTAAAACCTTATTTAGCATCAACTTATGGCATTATTATTTATCAAGAACAAATATTATTAATTCTACAGAAAGTTGCTGGTTATTCATTAGGAAAAGCTGATTTAATTCGTCGTGCAATTAGTAAAAAAGATACTACAGTTATGAAAGAACAAGCAAACTCATTTATTAAAAGTGCTGTTAATAGAGGTTATTCATCAAGAGTTGTTAAGAAAATATGAGAAGATATTGAAAAATTTGCTGGTTATGGATTTAATCGTTCTCATGCTGTTGCTTATTCATTAATTAGTTATTATTTAGTTTATTTAAAAGCAAATTATCCATTGGCATTTATGGTATCGTTATTAAGCAGTGTTATTGGTAATGATCAAAAAATGTTACAATATTTGAATGAATGTCAAAAATATCAAATTAAAGTTTTATCACCATCAATTCAATTTTCTGGCATTGATTTTTTAATTGATGATGCTAAAAAAGCTATTCGTTATAGTTTACAAGCAATTAAGCAAATGAGTCAAGGTAGTTGTAGTAATCTTATTAAAGAACGTACTAGTAATGGATTTTTTCAAGATTTTTTTAACTTTTGTGCTCGAGCAATATTTATTGGTTTGAATCGTAAAAATATTCAACATTTAATTGCTGCTGGTGCTTTAGATGATATTCAATCAAATCGAACAATGTTATTATTAAACTTGGATGCTGCATTAGAATATGCCAATATGGTGCAGGTAAAAGATGAAACTAGTGGAGAAGAATTATCATTAAATTTTAATTTAATTGCTAAACCAATTATGTTACAAAGAGAAGATGATTGAAATAATAATAGTATTAATGAACATCGTGCATTAGGACTTTACTTAAAATATAATCCTAAATTACTATGAAAAGAAAAATTAGATCCTCATAATAAAGCTATTGATTTAGCATATATTAATAATTATGTTGATCAACATGTTAGAGTATATGGAGTTATCAATAATATTAGAGTAATTAAAACTAAAACTAAAAAATTAATGGCTTTTTTTGAAATGCAAAATGATAGCAATGTTATTGAAGTAACGGTTTTTGAAAAGTTATATCAAATATACCAAGAATATTTACAAGTTAATAAAGTAATTTTAATGGAAGGAAAGGTAGAGATTTATAATGATAATATTCAGTTAATTTTATCAAGAGTAATTAAAAATTTATAGTAAGCATATAATTTTATCTATGCTTACTATATTAAATAATAAATATAATCAATAGTTTTTAAGTTTCTTAGTTTAATTTCTAATAATAAATAAAAAATTAATGAACATAATAATTATTAATAATTTCACAATTTTCAATAGCATCTCAAAAGTTATTATTTTCTTTTTTTATTTTTAAATATTTATTTAAAAAGATTAGTAATATAGTTATAAATAATAAAATTGGACTTAAAATTATAGCAAAAACAATTCCAATTTTTAGTTGTACTAATGATTTAAGATTATAGTTTTCAATAATATTTTGGAAGAGGTAATGTTTACAAAAATATAATTTATTATTAGTTAATATATAAATTAAACCATGTTCTTTTATTAAATTAAAACCATTTTCTTTTGTTATTATTTCTTGCTTTCTATAATTATTATAGAAACAAGGTATATATTTTATATCATTTTTTATGTTAAAAAAATCTATTAAGGTTAAAGATGTAAATATAACCAAAATAGTTAAAATGAATAGTGATAGCGTTATTAAATTTATTTTTTTAAGTTTCTGAATTTTCATTTCTAAAAATCTCCTTATATTTTATTAAATAAAATTAAATTATGAAATATTTATATATAATATTTTAATAGTGATTTGCTATTATTTTTTTGTTTTTTTTGTTATATTATAAGTAGTAATATTTATTACCAATTTGCGATGAATTGCAAAGCAACGAGGATTAAAATCCCAATATATTTATTTAAAATTTTAGTTTATTACTTTATTTTAAAGTAACTGTTTTTTGTTTAAAGGAGCACATCACCATGGCAATTAAAGATGTACAAAGAGATGGTAATTGTTTATTATGAGCAGTAATTGTTTCATATTTAGAACAAGTTAAAACTAATAAAAACCAATTTAAAAAAAGATATAAATCACTTTTTGGTATAGAAGGCGGTTGAGAACGAATTTTTAATTTTGCTGATTTTAATTTTGCTGATAAAGAAAATGAAAAATTAGTTAAAGTGTTTCGTAATCGTATTTGTGATTATATTGAAACAAATTTAGATACAAAACGTCCAAATAATAAAGCTAATTTTAGATCAATGTTATTAGATAGTGAAATCAATAAAAAAAATAAAGAATTATATCCTAACAATAGTGAAGAGACACAAATAAGAAAAAATTTAGAACAAATGAGAAAAAATGGTAAAATAACAGGTTCTGTTGAAATTGAAGCAATTTGTAATATTTTAAATTGTGATATTATTAGAAATAATGAAGATTTTGATATTGCAAATAGGGAAAGATTTGAACCAGATAATGTAATTGCTAATAATGAAGTGAAGTTATACTATCAAGCTGGACATTATCAATATTTTTCAAATATTACTAATCAAACACCAACAAAAAGGAATGAAGAAGAAACTACAAAAGTAGTAACACCTTCATTTGAAGTTAACTCAAGTAATAATAGTTTTCAAGAAAGTATTTCATTTCCAAGAGAGGAAAGTGATGATTTTTTAATTAATGCTAGATTAAAACTTAAAAATCAGTTGTCTGATAAAGAAATTAATGAAGAAACACAAAATGCTATAATTGATATTTTTATTGAAGATATAATTAAAGTACCAGCACATCAAAAAAATGAAATATTAGAAAAATCTATTTTTGAATTAAATAATCAAGATCAATTATTTACAAATCCTAATCTTGTTTTTCAATCATTTATTAAACCAATAATTAATGGTTCTAAAACAGGAGATCAACAATTATTAAAAGAAAGTACTAATACAAATACTAATTAATTAGTATTAAAATCATTTAATAAGTATTATTAGTATTATCACTTTTGTATTTATTGATTTGTTATATTAATAAAAAATAACCAAATATTTGGTTATTTTTAGTATATTTTTAAATTTATTTTACTTGGTATTTAATAGTTGTTGTTATATAATAAACAGAATTTGGTAAATGTTTTTCTTCATCATAATTATGTAAATATGCTCCCACAATATTAAGTTTTAATTCTTGATTATCAGTAATTATCATTTGTTCTGGTTTAAAATAAATATAAATTCTTTCCTCCATTAATCCAATTTTATAATGTGATATTCTAATTTGTCTGATATAATCTTCCAATTTTGCAAAAATTTCTTCTTTATTGGTATCAGTCACTTAAGTTTACCAATTAATATTTTCAATCTGTAATATAATTAAAAATAATTAATACAGAAGGAGAAATTATGAATTATAAAGTTTATTCAAAAGAAACAAAATTAGCCGTTGTTAATGAGTATTTAGTTGATAAAAAACTAAAAATACATGAAATTCAAGTCAAATATAAATTATCAACTCCAGTATTAATTTATAATTGGGTTAACCAATATCAAATTAAAGGTGAAAATGCATTCACCAAAATTTCTAAATCCCAAACTTCTCACAGGATCGATAAGAAAGATATTGAAATTAAACTATTAAACAAAGAAATTGATAAACTTAGAAAACAAGCTTTAAAAGATGAGGTTGAAAAAGAACTTTTAAAGGAGCAATTAGCCTGTGAAAAGAAATTAACAAGGGGAAAAAATAGTAAATTATTAAAATATAAGTGTTTTTTAATAGTAGAAAAATATAAGCAAAAAGGTCATCAATTAAATAAAATTATTGTTTACATAGCTATTAGCAAAACAGCATACTATTTATGAGTAAAAAAAGGTAAAAAGCAATATCAATCAAAAATTAATGATAATTTGATACAAGCAATAAACAAAATAGTTCTCATTAAAAATGAAAAAAAGTACATTAATATCACTAGTTTTGAAAAAGTAAGATTAGAGTTAAAAATAAAAAATAAAGGTCTTAAATGCAGTAAAACAAGCATAAAACAAATATTAAAAGATAATAATATTAAATTATTATTAGAACCTAAATCAACAAATAGAGTAGTAGAAAATAGTGATTTAAAAAATAATAAAGATTTATTAAAACGTAATTTTTCAAGTAATAACTTTCTTGAAAAAGTTGGTATGGATGGCACATGATTTAAAAATATAATTATTGGTGATAAAAAAACAAAATTATTAGTTGTTTTTGCTACTGATATGTACAGTAATTCAATTGTTGGCTGAAAAATAAACAAAAGTGAAAATGCCAAAACTGTGTTAAATGTGGTTAATCAAATAGAATTAGCGAGTGCTAAACAATGTAATTTTACGACTATTCAATCAGATTTAGGTTCTGCTAATACAAGCGAAATTGTTAGTAAAGTTTTTAATACAAGTACTAATCTAATTCACTCAAAAAGTCTATCAGGTTTTAAAGGTAATCAAGTTAGTGAATGTTTAAATCGTTGAATTAAAAGAGATTTTAAAATGATGTTTGGTAGCACTTTTGAAAGTATGGAAAGTTTTAATAAAATATTAGAAAAATTTGTTAGATATTGAAACAATGATAGAATAGTTATTAGATTGAAAATGCCTCCAAATCAATTTGTACAGATTTGAAGACAAGAAAGTAAACTTATCTAACCAATGCCTGCATTTTTATTATAGTTACAATATAAAAAATATTTTTTATAAAATCAATATATTATTAAAATTAAAAAAAATATTAAGTATAATAAATTTATGAAGTATTTAGGCATTGATTTAGGTAGTAAAACATTAGGACTTGCTCGTGGTGAAGGAAAAATTGCTTTTTCTTGAAAAACTATTCGTTTCCCAGAGCATGATTTTAATAATGCCATTATCCAACTCCAAAATGCTATTAAAGAATATGATGCTGATATTCTTGTCTTTGGTTACCCTTTAAACATGGATAGCACAGTCGGCCCCAGCGCAAAAATTGTTTTAAATTTTATTGATAAATTTAAATTAACACAAAATAATGATAAACTAAATATTGTTTTACAAGATGAAAGAAGAACTACTTATTCTTCGCAGCAAATATTAATAAAATCTAATGTTTCTTTAAATAAAAGAAAACAAGTTAAAGATCAATTGGCTGCTGCTATTATTTTACAATCATACTTTGATAAAATAACTCAATCTTAAATTTTAGGAGATAAATGTGAAATATAAAAAAATTAATTTAATCACTATCGCTGGTGGCAGTGCTTCAGGAAAAACAACAGTAGCAGAAAAAATTGCTGAAGCTTGTAATAAAAAAAATGTCATTTTTGTACAAATGGATAATTATTATCATGACCTTAGTAACTTAAAAGTTGAAGAAAGAAAAAAAACTAATTTTGATCATCCTAATGCTATTGATATGAAATTATTAATTCATGATTTAGAACAATTATTACTTGGTAATGCTATTGAAGAACCTATTTATGATTTTAAAATCAATAGTCGCAGTAAAAACACTGAGATTATTGGTCCGGGTGATGTTATCATTCTGGATGGTATTTTTGCTTTAGAAAATCCTATTATTCGTGAATTATCTACTATCAAAATTTTTGTTGACACTGATAGTGATACTAGATTATTAAGAAGAATTAAACGAGATGTTAGTTTTAGAAATCGTACTCTTGACAGTGTTTTACAACAATATGCATTAACTGTTAAACCTATGCATGATGCTTTTGTTGAACCAACTAAACGTTATGCTGATATTATTATTCCTTTTGATTTTCATAATACTGTAGCTATTGATATTATTGCTACTAAAATTAAAGCAATTATTAAATAATTTCTTTAAGTTTTAATTTTTAAAAAAACAATAAAATGCATCTTAAAAATGCATTTTATTGTTTTTTTATAAGTTAACAAAGAAGATTAACAACTTAAATAATCAATTTTATTTTCATTTAAAAGAGATAAAACATTAAATTTTTGTATTTGCATTATTTGCTCATAAACACTATTTTTCGGAATTTTACGCTTATTGGTTAACACTTAATTCTTAATAAATAATTTAATTATGATATTTTTAAATGTGATTTTTTCTTTACGGTTATTATATTTAAAACAAAATTCATTTAAATAAGATTGGAGTCATTTTTTTGAAACTCAATGAAATTGGCCGATAAAACCTCTTTTTAATATTGCTCAAAAACTTTCTATTGTATTTGTATGAATACCATTATAAGAAAAATATTTTTTGTAATTAACTTGTTCATGT
The DNA here is from genome assembly GCF_964030985.1 of Spiroplasma endosymbiont of Notiophilus biguttatus. NCBI lineage: Bacteria > Bacillati > Mycoplasmatota > Mollicutes > Entomoplasmatales > Spiroplasmataceae > Spiroplasma > Spiroplasma endosymbiont of Notiophilus biguttatus. Next base: position 1,124,158 of record NZ_OZ034993.1, read on the forward strand.
GGTAAAATTTTATTCATTTTATAATATCCACGATATTCATCAGTAAAAAGAATAGGGCATTGGTTAGATAAGTTTACTTTCTTGTCTTCAAATCTGTACAAATTGATTTGGAGGCATTTTCAATCTAATAACTATTCTATCATTGTTTCAATATCTAACAAATTTTTCTAATATTTTATTAAAACTTTCCATACTTTCAAAAGTGCTACCAAACATCATTTTAAAATCTCTTTTAATTCAACGATTTAAACATTCACTAACTTGATTACCTTTAAAACCTGATAGACTTTTTGAATGAATTAGATTAGTACTTGTATTAAAAACTTTACTAACAATTTCGCTTGTATTAGCAGAACCTAAATCTGATTGAATAGTCGTAAAATTACATTGTTTAGCACTCGCTAATTCTATTTGATTAACCACATTTAACACAGTTTTGGCATTTTCACTTTTGTTTATTTTTCAGCCAACAATTGAATTACTGTACATATCAGTAGCAAAAACAACTAATAAATTTGTTTTTTTATCACCAATAATTATATTTTTAAATCATGTGCCATCCATACCAACTTTTTCAAGAAAGTTATTACTTGAAAAATTACGTTTTAATAAATCTTTATTATTTTTTAAATCACTATTTTCTACTACTCTATTTGTTGATTTAGGTTCTAATAATAATTTAATATTATTAGACTTACTGCATAACTAGTTAACTTTTTATTTTTTTGTTATTATTAAAATAAAATTTGAATAGTTAAGGATAAACTTTATGACATATTTTGAATTAAAAGATAAATCTGATCAATATTTTCGTAAAATAGTGGGTATTAATAAACTCGTTTTTAACGAAATTTTAAATATTTTATTAGAACATCAAAAACTCAAAACTACTATTGGTGGAAGGCCATATAAAATGTCAATAGAAGATCGACTAGTAATGAGTTTAAGATATTTATATGAAAATCGTACATATCATAGTATTGGTGCTGAGTATGGTATGGTTGATACTACTGCTTTACGAAATATTCGTTCAATTGAAGATATTTTAATAAAGAATAATAAGTTTAATAATTTAACAAATAAAAATATTTTTTCTGATATTGGTAAAAATCATGATTTTAAAACTTTTAAGAATTCAAAGTTAAAGTTTTTACCAGAAACTATAATTCTTGCAGATAAAGGTTATCAAGGTTTACAAAAAATTCATGCTAATACATTTTTACCCATTAAAATTAGCAAAAATAATCCTAAAACAAATAAAACCAAAATCTTTAATAAGATTATTAATAAAACTCGTAGAAAAATTGAACATGTTTTTGCATTTTTAAAATGTTTTAAGATTATTGGTTATAAATTTAGAAAAGCCAGAAAACGAATATTTTTAAGATTTAATTTAATTGCAGGATTTTATAATTTATCATTAAAACTTAAAAACGTTATGCAGTAAGTCTATTATCTTTTAATATTTGTTTTATGCTTGTTTTACTGCATTTAAGACCTTTATTTTTTATTTTTAACTCTAATCTTACTTTTTCAAAACTAGTCATATTAATGTACTTTTTTTCATTTTTAATGAGAACTATTTTGTTTATTGCTTGTATCAAATTATCATTAATTTTTGATTGATATTGCTTTTTACGTTTTTTTACTCATAAATAGTATGCTGTTTTGCTAATAGCTATGTAAACAATAATTTTATTTAATTGATGACCTTTTTGCTTATATTTTTCTACTATTAAAAAACACTTATATTTTAATAATTTACTATTTTTTCCCCTTGTTAATTTCTTTTCACAGGCTAATTGCTCCTTTAAAAGTTCTTTTTCAACCTCATCTTTTAAAGCTTGTTTTCTAAGTTTATCAATTTCTTTGTTTAATAGTTTAATTTCAATATCTTTCTTATCGATCCTGTGAGAAGTTTGGGATTTAGAAATTTTGGTGAATGCATTTTCACCTTTAATTTGATATTGGTTAACCCAATTATAAATTAATACTGGAGTTGATAATTTATATTTGACTTGAATTTCATGTATTTTTAGTTTTTTATCAACTAAATACTCATTAACAACGGCTAATTTTGTTTCTTTTGAATAAACTTTATAATTCATAATTTCTCCTTCTGTATTAATTATTTTTAATTATATTACAGATTGAAAATATTAATTGGTAAACTTAAGTGACTGATGCCCTTCTGATGTATATTCTTGATCATCAAAAATATATGTAGAAATTATTCTTTGTGCATTTTTTCCAGTAAATGCAATATAAACTAGTAGTAATCCTAAAAATAAATTAGGTAATGTTTCTTTAATTTTGGTATTGATTGAAATATTGCTAGACGAAGTAGGATTATCAATAAGTTTTTGCATATATGTTAAATACTGATATAACTCTAATAAAGTATCATAATCAGTATTATTATTTAATTTTTGATTAAATAAGATAATATTTTTTATAAGTGTATCTATATTATTAATAGAAATAATTTATAGTAGCGTTTTCTAAAAAATAATAATATTTTAGATTTGATTTTTCACCTCCTTTAACTTTGATAGGAGAAGAATCTAAAAGTTTATTATTATTTAGGTCATATGATAATTTGTCAATATTTTCATATTTTTTAACGTGTTTGTATAATTTATTATTTTTAATTAAAAATATTTCGAAAATAATTTCACTATTTGGAAAGGTAGTTCTTTTGGTTCAATATTTAAAATAATTTTCCGGAATTTTACGTTTATTGGCAATAACTTATATACATTATTATTTCTGAAAACTATAATTAGATATTAGTAAAATAAAATCTAATTAAAGGTGATTGAAAATGAATATTTTAGACATAATAAATAAATTTCCAAACCAAGAATCTTGTATAAAATTTTTAGAAGAAATAAGATGAAATAACAAACCAAAATGTCTTTTTTGTTTTAGTGAAAAAGTTAACTCTGTTTTAAAAGAGTCGCGTTATAAATGCAAAAAATGTCATAAGTCTTTTAGTGTAACTGCTCAAACTATTTTTCATCATACACGTGTACCACTTCAAAAGTGATTTATTTTAATAGTATTAATGGCTAATGCTAAAAAAAGTTTATCATCATCTCAAGCTTCAAGAGACTTAAATTTACGTTTAGCAACTGTATGAAAAATGATGCATAAAATTAGAAAGGCAATGGCTAATGATGAGATTAAATTATTAGCAAAAATATTAGGGATGGATGAAACATATGTGGGTGGAAAATCGCGTAAATATAATGATGTTGATAATAAAAATAACTCATTACGTGGTAGAGGAACTAGTAAAGAGTGTGTTGTTGGCATTATTGAACGAAATGGTAATGTTAAATTATTTCATGCAAAAAATAAAAGTATTAAATCTGAAGATTTAATGAAAATAGTTAAAGAAAATGTTGATATTAACAATTCTATTCTTTTTACTGATGAATATCGTGGATATTATAAAATGAATAAAATTTTACCACATGAATAAGTTAATCACAAAAAATATTTTTCTTATAATGGTATTCATACAAATACAATAGAAAGTTTTTGAGCAATATTAAAAAGAGGTTTTATCGGCCAATTTCATTGAGTTTCAAAAAAATGACTCCAATCTTATTTAAATGAATTTTGTTTTAAATATAATAACCGTAAAGAAAAAATCACATTTAAAAATATCATAATTAAATTATTTATTAAGAATTAAGTGTTAACCAATAAGCGTAAAATTCCGTAAAATTTTACCACATGAACAAGTTAATCACAAAAAATATTTTTCTTATAATGGTATTCATACAAATACAATAGAAAGTTTTTGAGCAATATTAAAAAGAGGTTTTATCGGCCAATTTCATTGAGTTTCAAAAAAATGACTCCAATCTTATTTAAATGAATTTTGTTTTAAATATAATAACCGTAAAGAAAAAATCACATTTAAAAATATCATAATTAAATTATTTATTAAGAATTAAGTGTTAACCAATAAGCGTAAAATTCCGTAATTTTCGCTTTTCTCCCTTTATGTACTATTTTTTAATTTTATGACATAAATGCTGAGAAAAGCGTATCTACGGACTTCTCCCCACATTTTTAAATTAAACACAGCATTACAATTTCAAAACTAGGTATCTTATTGAATTTATATGCAACTTCTTTGGCATATAAATAAACATGATGTTTTGCAACTTTGATATGTGTTTTAAATGTTCTTCTTAGAACCTGTTTAGAATCTTTTAGAGAATAAGGTAAAATTACTATATATTTTAAAATAAGAGGTATATATGCATAAAAATTATCCAAGTCATGTCACTAAAGAACAATTTGAGAACATAAGATTAATTTTAGAAAATGTCAAAAAGAAAACAAAACCAAGAAATTTAGATTTATATGAAGTATTTTGTGCAGTTTTATATGTATTAAAAAGTGGTTGTCAATGAAGAATGTTACCAAAAAATTTTCCAAAATGACAAACTGTATATTATTATTTTCAAATTTGAAGTAAAAATAATGGTAAAGAACCTAGCATATGACAATTAATTTTAAAAAAAATTAGTTAGAAAAGTTCGTATCAATAATCATCGAAAAGAAAAAACCAGTTTTTGTATAATTTATTCACAAAGTGTTAAAAATACAGATACTACTAAAAACAAAGGTTATGATGCTGGTAAAAAGATTTCAGGAATAAAACGTCATATTGCTGTTGATTCTCAAGGTTTACCACATGCAATTTACGTAACTACAGCAGAAAAAACAGATCGTAATAGTGCTATAATAATGATTCAAAATGAAAAAGAAAATCTTTCTACAGTTCAAAAAATAATAGTAGATGCTGGTTATACTGGTGAAAAATTTGCTTCTGCAATCAAAACAATTATAAATGCGAATGTTGAAGTTGTAAAACGTAATGAATTACATTCTTTTGTAGTATTACCAAAAAGATGAGTTGTAGAGCAAAGTTTTGCTTTATTAGAAAAATGTAGAAGATTATGAAAAAATTGTGAAAGAAAATTAAATACTAGTTTACAAATGGTTGTTCTTTCCTTTATTTCAATTTTATTAAAAAGATTCTAAACAGGTTCTAAGAAAAAAATAGCATTTTCATTATAAGGTCTTCATAAATAATCATCATTTGTTAAAATACTAGCAACATTAGCAAAATTTATACCATTAGTAAGATTCTGATAATGATGACCATATGCTAATTGATTATGTAATATATTATATAATCATGGATTTAAACCACGTTCAGGATAAACCGGATTAAAACTATTTTTTTGTTTATTTTTATCAATAAAACCCTTAAAATCATTATTGATATTAGCAATTGTATTACTATTAACAAAAGCAACGGTTTTATTTTTTGGATCCATCAATCGACTAATATTATTGGCAATAAAAGCACTATTACGACTAGTAACAAATCCTCTAATAGTTAAAAGTACGATTAACAATATTATACTTATCACCAATTTTTAAATTATTATTATTAGCAAATTGTTCATAAATTAAAATTTCATTATCTTGTAATGGTAACTCTTCCAAACTTTGTTTATAATTACCTACTAAAATTGGTGGATCAATAATATTTTTAGGAACTGTTTGTGTAAAAAGAAAAGATTTACCAGTCATTAATAAATCATTAACTAAAGTATATTGATTTCATTCAATATTTTGAAATAACATGCCATTAATAACTAAAAAATATAGTTGTGATTGCAAAGAAATATCAATTGTATTATATTCATGATTAGCGTATGATATTTTATGATAAATTTCATCTTGATAAATTTTTAATGATTTATCATTTAAAATAAAATAGTTTACTTGATTAATATTTGTCTTTCCATAATAAACATAACTATTAATTAAATTACGCATTGCATTTTTATATTCTTCAGAAGAGTTATAACCTTGATGATAATCATTAGGAACTAATAGTTTAAAATCAACATAATCATGATGATATTTAGTAGATATGTTATTTCCAATTTGTAAATAATTATTAGCATGAGAATCACTTAAATCACTACTACCATTAAAAATAAAACGCTAAGTATCGGTATTACCATTAATTAAAACAATTTGAAAAGTCGCATGATTTAATTTAAAAGTATCAATACTATCATCTTGTTTATAATATGACATATTTTCCAATCATAATCCTAAATGTGCTTTATAATAATTATATCCTTTTTCAAAAGTATTTTTTCAATTGGTACTTCATTTAATTCTTGAAAATTAGTATTTTGACTAATATCATTTAAATATTGATTTTCTAGATATTGATCAGAAAACTTAATGCTTAAAAAAGTTATAATCATAATCATAACTAAAAATCCTAATCCTAAAACTTGAATAATATTTTTTCTTTGTTCACGCAAATAATTAAAAAATATTTTTACCATATTCCACTAACTCCAGTTGATACTTCAAATTAATTTTATCAATTTAAAAATTTTTTTTAAAATTAAAATATTTTAATGTGCAATTTTTTATTTTAAGCAGCAAACCAGATTATATATTATTTAGTTAATGTCATTAATTGTTTATTATTAACGTTTAACTTTCAAGTAATAATGTATGAGACTAAATAAATTAAAATATTTATACTAATCATCAATGCAAAATACCATCAATGAAAAACAATGGGAAATGCAATTTTTGCAAAAGTTGCTAATAAATTAGAAAGTACCATTACTAAAGAAGGAACAATAAAAACAGCAACCAAACTACTCATTACCAATGCCGGTATTATTACCAGAAAGAAATTATAAGAAACTTCTAATGCAGTATAACCTAAACTTCGTAAAATATTAATTAATATTAAATTATCACGAACACTAATATTAGTAACAATAACAATAATCATTAATGATAATATAACACTAAAAATACCAAAAAATGAAATGATTATTTGTAAACTATATTGATTATTCTTCATAATACTACGTAAATTACTAATATCATACACCGATGATAATGAAGTACTAATACCTTTACTTTCCAAATATCCTGAGTGTGAAATTTGTGCTAAATCAATATTATAATCATTTTTATTACTAATAATTGGTAAGTAATGTTTAAACTCATTATCAGTAAATTTGCTTAATTTGCTATTAGCAAAATTATTTTCTAATAAATCACTTTTACTACCAAATAAAATATCATTAAGCCAAAGTTTGGGCATTACTATTATTTTTGGATCTAATTTATTAATATAATCATAAGTAATACCAATTATATATTTTGTTTGATTATCTAATCCTTTATACCTATAAATAAGACTATTATTAAGTTGTTCTCCACCATTATAAACATTAACAACCGAAGGTAAAGCAGAAGTAGCCATTGGAATAAATTGAACGGCACTACTATCTGGATTTTTAATTCCTAATTTTTCAATTAAATGATTACGAATATTAATAAATTGTTTATCTTGCCAATTATTAGAAATTTCCATATCAGCTAAATTTAATTTACTAAAAGTAGAGAAATTACTTATACTAAAATTTAGAGATAAAAAATCACTTAAACTATCATCAATACCATAAGCAGTTCTTGGTGCACTTCAATTTTTAAAAGATTCTTTTGATAAAGTTTGTGTATCATTATCAAAAACAACACCAGGCTGATTAGGAAGTAACAGATTAGCCTTATCAAGCTCTAATTGTGTATATGGTACTTCATGCTGTTCATCATAAGGAATTAAACCAAAACTTATCATTAAATCAGTATTATTTTTACCATTATTATTGGTTAAATAATTAAATAATATTTCATTTTTCTTTAAGAAATCTTTAATTATTGGTGGCATCTTTGATGGATTAGCATCAATTCACTGTTTTATTTTTAATAATTCACTACCCATAATATACCGATTTTGAACATTAATCATAATTGATTTATTAGGATTAAGTGGAACAAATTGTTTAATTGCCGCTAATAATTCTGGATATAATGAAATTTTACTTTTAATATTATCAACACTATTAAATTGATACATTAATTTATTTTCGTTATTAATAAAGTTAGTTTTAATATTATCATCAAATTGATAACCATTTTGATAATTAAAATTAGTTCCCGCAAATTGTGAACCTAACATATTATTAACTAAACTACTAGCAGCAAGCGCAAAGAATACTAATGTTGCAGCAAAAATACTAGTAAAACACATAATTAATGTTTTACCAAAACTACGTAGCGAAGTAGTAACGGCCAACTTATTACGATAACTAAATCTACCAATCACATATCTTGCAATAAAAGTAAAAGTTGAACTAATATTTATTTTATATTTTTGTTTTGAAATATTATTAGTAATTAAATCTAAGGGTTTATTTCTTAATAAGAATAATACCATTAAAAAACTAATGAAAGTTAAACTAATGATTGGAATAACAAGTAATAAAATAGCGGTAACAATATTAAAGTACCAACCATAACTAATTAAGGCAACAGTACTAATATTAGTAATATAAATTAAATAATGCGCAACTGGAATCGAAATTAAAACACCAATAATAGCAAAAATAATTAAAGGAGCAATAATTGAAATTACTAATGATATACTTAATTGCCAACTTTTATATCCTGTTGCTTTTAAAATTCCAATTAATTTTTTATTACGATCAATCATTTTAAAAGTAATAATAAAAATAATAATAGTAGTCACAATAAAAATCAAAATTAAAAATAAACTAGAAATCTCTTCAATAACATTAATTCTATTATTAATGGAACTAAAAGGTCATTCTTGCATACTAGTATAAAATCTAGGATTACTGATATTTAAAGGTGAAACTATTTTATTATAATCAATACCATTATTATAATATTTTGTACTTGCTATATCAGTAGGTGTTTTATAAGTTGCATGAAGATAATTATAAATTCATTCATTATTTATTTGTGAATCAATATTTTTAGCCAAATCAGGATTAATACCTAAAAAAAAATCATCAATATTATTACTAAATGCCTTTAAATCAGATTCAACTTTGCGCATCGTATTACCATTAGTAAAAGCGACAGTATTATTTTTTAAATCAAGTGAATTACCAAAATAACGACCAACAAATGCTGCTAATGAACTTGTAGCATAACCACGAATAATAAACGTTTGTCCAGCAATTACATAATTTTGACCAATATGTAAATTATTTAGTTCAGCAAAATGTTTGTAAATTAAAATTTCATTATCTTGTAATGGTTTTTCTGTTAAACTTGGGCCACCATCTTTGACAATAATTGCTTTATTAACAATATATTCGGGTCCTGTTTCAATAAAAGCAAAATTTTTACTAGTAATTAATAAATCACGGACCATAATAGCATGTTGTCATTCAATGTCTTTATATAACATTCCCATTGACATTATTTCATATAACTTAGCTTCATTATTAATATCTATTTCATTATAGTTTCGATTAGCATATGACAATTGTCCCTTAAAATTATCATTATAAAACTGTAAAGCAGCTTCACTAGTAATCATAAAATTTGTTGCATTTTCTGGATTTTTTTCTGGATGTAATGGATCATATAGATATTGATTAAGAATATTAGCATATTGTTCTATCATTGCTTTATGAGTATCATAAGATGGATAATTAATAGGAATATTAATTTTAAAATCAATATAATTATGGCTAGTATCATTAAAAAGACTATCACCAATAGCAAAATATTCTTTACTACTAGCGACCCCATCATGAAAAGTAAAACGATATATATCAGGTCTAGTAGCATCTGGTATTGTTAACTGAAAAGTAGCTTTTGCCATCTTTTCTTTATCAATAGTATTATCTTTTTGATAATAATTAATATTATTTAAATAAGAACCAGCTTTATCTTTTTCATTATATTTTCCATCGAAATTAACATATTCCATTGGTGAAAAAAATTTATATTGGTTAAATTCATTATGAGCAATATCGTTAACATATTGTTCAAATAAATAATTATTAGAAAAATTTAATGATAAAAAGGCAATAATCATAATCATTACTAAAAAACCTAAACCAAACATTTGTAATAAATTGTTTTTTTGTTCACGAATATAATTATGTAATAATTTAAACATGATTATCCCTTCTTATGATCACTTATTAATAAATTAGATTTTGATAGTTTTGCTAAAGCTGATTTTGCTGCTTCTTGCTCAGCTTTCTTTTTATTTGTTCCTACTCCTTTCCCCATTAGTATTTTATTATCTAAATACACATGAACAATAAAATAAGTAATATTATCTTTTTTAATTTGTTCCATAGTTTTATAATTAATAGGATCTCTTTTTTCTGCCTGTACTAATTCTTGTAATTTAGTTTTATAATCAATAATCGTTTCTAACTGATTAGTTTTAATTAATTCAAATAAGGTTAAATCTAAAATTTTTTTAACGGCACTATTTCCTAAATCAAGATATATTGCAGCAAGAAATGATTCAAAAACATCTGATAAAATACTTTCACGTTGTTGTCCACCTGTATTTTTTTCACCATTTCCCAAAAATAAATAATCTTGTAACCCTAAAGCAATTGCCACTGCTGCCAATGTTTCTTGTCTAACTGCTTTACTACGTAAACTTGTTAATTGTCCCTCATCTTTATTTGGAAATAAGTGCCAAATGTAAGTTGAAATATTTTCCCCTAAAATCGAATCACCCAAAAATTCTAATCGCTCATATGAATAATCTAGATTATGTTCGTTTGAAAAAGAACGATGAGTAAACGCTTCACGATAATTACGATTAGATTTAATTTTTTCTAAAATACTCGATTTTAAAATATGTTCAATATTAATCATATTTTTCTCCTTAATACTTATTTATAAATTATAATTCTTGAATTTGTTTAGCTATTTTATTAGTAACATCTTGCTCAATAGCACGAATTAAAAGTTTTAAAGTACTATAATAAGATTTTTTATCACTAGATCCATGTGCTTTAAAAGCAATGCCATTAATACCTATTAATTGAGCACCACCTGTATTCTTATAATCAAAAGTTTTTTTAATATTTTTAAAAATACCAATTGACATTAAACCTAAAAATTTAGTTCATAAATTTTTTTTATAACCATTTTTAATTAATGTAAATAATAATGATGCCATGCCTTCAACTGATTTTAAAACAATATTACCTGAATAACCATCACAAATAATAATATCAACATCACCACTTAAAACATTTCGTGATTCAATATTACCGTGAAAATTTAAAAAACTTAACTTTTCATTTTTTTGTGTTAATTGTTTTAGTTTAGTATATGTTGCTTTAGTTACTTCTGGACCTTTGCTTTCTTCAATACCAATATTTAATAAACCAATTTTAGGACGTGAAATATTTTGAATAGTTTGACAATAAATATGACCCATTAATGCAAAATTAATTAATTCATCAACAGTATTTTCAATATTTGCTCCAACATCCAATAATACTACTTGTCGATCTTTTATTAAAGTAGGCATAATTGGCATGAATGCCGGACGTTTAATGCCTTTGATTTCGCCTAATAAAAAATGACAAGCACCAAGATAGGCAGCAGTTGAACCCGAAGTTAGAATCCCATCTGCTTTTTTATTTTTAACTAACTGAATGGCTTGATTCATAGAAGAATCAGTCATTCTAATACCAGCGAGTGGGCCATCATTCATAGTTATTACTTGGGTTGTTGCTAGTATTGTTATTCTTGATGATAATGGCTTATTTTTTAATAAAATCTGCAAGTTTCCATTAATTTGTTTTTCATCACCAACTAAACAAATTTCAACGTTTTTGAATTCTTTAATAACTTCTAACGCTGCAGCAATAGCGGGCAAACTACCATGGTCTGAACCCATTACATCAAAAGCAATTTTCATAGTTCCTCCTGAAAACAAAAAATAATTTAAGAAACCTTAAATAATATTATATTATTAATAGTTTAATTATACGTTAATTTTTTTAATTCCTTAAGATTAACAATCCAACTAATACTGCATTTATTTATTTTAAATATGAATATTTCATTATTTGCTAGTAAAGTTAAAAAACAATTTATCTCTAATTATTTTGATATTGATTTTCTAAATAATTGTTTTTATTTACACCAGTTTTTTTTTAAAGACCAAAACCCTTTTATTTATTTTATTAATAAAAAAAATTTAAAAGCAAAAAACTAATATAAATATAAAAATATCTTATCATAATTTTACTAAAATCAAAAATAATCAAAGAATTAAAAAAAATTAAAAACATTTAATAGTGTTTATTTTTATTTATAAAAATAAACACTATTAAATTGATTATTATTCATAAAAATAAAATAAAATAAAGTTAATTAAAAATAATTTTTATTGTATTTTATTTTAAAAACTTTAAAATGTAGTTACTTCTTAAGTATATATCTAAGAACCTGTTTAGAATCTTTTTAATAAAATTGAAATAAAGGAAAGAACAACCATTTGTAAACTAGTATTTGGCATCGGCATCAGTCACTTAAGTTTACCAATTAATATTTTCAATCTGTAATATAATTAAAAATAATTAATACAGAATGAGAAATTATGAATTATAAAGTTTATTCAAAAGAAACAAAATTAGCCGTTGTTAATGAGTATTTAGTTGATAAAAAACTAAAAATACATGAAATTCAAGTCAAATATAAATTATCAACTCCAGTATTAATTTATAATTGGGTTAACCAATATCAAATTAAAGGTGAAAATGCATTCACCAAAATTTCTAAATCCCAAACTTCTCACAGGATCGATAAGAAAGATATTGAAATTAAACTATTAAACAAAGAAATTGATAAACTTAGAAAACAAGCTTTAAAAGATGAGGTTGAAAAAGAACTTTTAAAGGAGCAATTAGCCTGTGAAAAGAAATTAACAAGGGGAAAAAATAGTAAATTATTAAAATATAAGTGTTTTTTAATAGTAGAAAAATATAAGCAAAAAGGTCATCAATTAAATAAAATTATTGTTTACATAGCTATTAGCAAAACAGCATACTATTTATGAGTAAAAAAAGGTAAAAAGCAATATCAATCAAAAATTAATGATAATTTGATACAAGCAATAAACAAAATAGTTCTCATTAAAAATGAAAAAAAGTACATTAATATCACTAGTTTTGAAAAAGTAAGATTAGAGTTAAAAATAAAAAATAAAGGTCTTAAATGCAGTAAAACAAGCATAAAACAAATATTAAAAGATAATAATATTAAATTATTATTAGAACCTAAATCAACAAATAGAGTAGTAGAAAATAGTGATTTAAAAAATAATAAAGATTTATTAAAACGTAATTTTTCAAGTAATAACTTTCTTGAAAAAGTTGGTATGGATGGCACATGATTTAAAAATATAATTATTGGTGATAAAAAACAAAATTATTAGTTGTTTTTGCTACTGATATGTACAGTAATTCAATTGTTGGCTGAAAAATAAACAAAAGTGAAAATGCCAAAACTGTGTTAAATGTGGTTAATCAAATAGAATTAGCGAGTGCTAAACAATGTAATTTTACGACTATTCAATCAGATTTAGGTTCTGCTAATACAAGCGAAATTGTTAGTAAAGTTTTTAATACAAGTACTAATCTAATTCACTCAAAAAGTCTATCAGGTTTTAAAGGTAATCAAGTTAGTGAATGTTTAAATCGTTGAATTAAAAGAGATTTTAAAATGATGTTTGGTAGCACTTTTGAAAGTATGGAAAGTTTTAATAAAATATTAGAAAAATTTGTTAGAACCTGTTTAGAATCTTTTTAATAAAATTGAAATAAAGGAAAGAACAACCATTTGTAAACTAGTATTTAATTTTCTTTCACAATTTTTTCATAATCTTCTACATTTTTCTAATCAAGCAAAACTTCGCTCTACAACTCATCTTTTTGGTAATACTACAAAAGAATGTAATTCATTACGTTTTACAACTTCAACATTCGCATTTATAATTGTTTTGATTGCAGAAGCAAATTTTTCACCAGTATAACCAGCATCTACTATTATTTTTTGAACTGTAGAAAGATTTTCTTTTTCATTTTGAATCATTATTATAGCACTATTACGATCTGTTTTTTCTGCTGTAGTTACGTAAATTGCATGTGGTAAACCTTGAGAATCAACAGCAATATGACGTTTTATTCCTGAAATCTTTTTACCAGCATCATAACCTTTGTTTTTAGTAGTATCTGTATTTTTAACACTTTGTGAATCAATTATACAAAAACTGGTTTTTTCTTTTCGATGATTATTGATACGAACTTTTCTAACTAATTTTTTTTTAAATTAATTGTCATATGCTAGGTTCTTTACCATTATTTTTACTTCAAATTTGAAAATAATAATATACAGTTTGTCATTTTGGAAAATTTTTTGGTAACATTCTTCATTGACAACCACTTTTTAATACATATAAAACTGCACAAAATACTTCATATAAATCTAAATTTCTTGGTTTTGTTTTCTTTTTGACATTTTCTAAAATTAATCTTATGTTCTCAAATTGTTCTTTAGTGACATGACTTGGATAATTTTTATGCATATATACCTCTTATTTTAAAATATATAGTAATTTTACCTTATTCTCTAAAAGATTCTAAACAGGTTCTTAGATATTGAAACAATGATAGAATAGTTATTAGATTGAAAATGCCTCCAAATCAATTTGTACAGATTTGAAGACAAGAAAGTAAACTTATCTAACCAATGCCAAAATTTAAGATATTTGAAAAAGAAATTGATCAAAAAATGAAAAAATATTATATTGAGTTATTACCTAAAATACTTGATTTTAAAATAGAATTAAAGAAATTAAAAAAAAGAACTTTTAATTTTAGAGTCAAAAAGTTCTAAATTAAGAAAATCTATTATTAATTTAAATACAAAGAAAATAAATCCAAGAATTAATTTTTATATTAAATGTATTACTTTAGATTTTTATGATTGAAATAAAATAACAGAAAAAGAACTATGTGAAAATAAAAATGAATTTATAAAAACCAATAGGGAAAAAGAAAATTCAAAAGAAAAATATGATATAGTAAAAACTAATATGCAAGTATTAATTAATGAGCAAAACTTATTACAAAAAGATCTTAAAGAATTATTTGCAAAAGAAGATGATTTGAAAAAATATATAAATTCATTTAATTTAGAAGAAAAAGAATCAATAAGAGGTTGAAATAAACACTTTTCATTATTAGTTTAATGATATAAATAATATTATATGAATAGTTAATTATTTAAATATAAATTTATATTTATGGTTCAACTAATATTTCATTATTTGATGTTTGTTCATTATTGCTTTCTTCAATATTAATATAATATTGTAAATATTTATTTCAAATACTAATAATTGGTCTATACAGAAAACTACTAAACATAAAGTTACCAATGCCATGAATAGCATCAAAACTTAATCCAGATAATCAGTAAAGATAAAAACTGGATTTACCAAATAATATTAAATGAATTAGAGCATCAAATGTACCAAAAGTAAAACCTCATAAACTTGTAATAATTACAAAAATTCATCAATGCTTTTTAATTAAATGACGAAATATTCAAATTATTATTACCAATATTGGTCATATACTAAAATATAAAAATATTCAACTATTACCACCGTAAAGTAGAATTTCTAATGAAGCAAAAATTAAAGGAATAGTAATTGACATATATAATGGAAAAACTAATGCTGAAAATGCTAATAGAAAAGTTACAACTTCAATATTTGGTAATATTGTTAGTACTTCTTTTAAAGCAAAGACTAGTGCTGCATATGAAGGAATAATCAAGATACGAATTAATTTTTGGACATGGTTACTCATATTTGTTCTCAGCTTTCTTTATTTTTTAAATTTAAAACCACCTCATAAAGGTGGTTTAGTTATACTAATCGGAGATAAAACATCAATTAAAATTATATAACTGTTATCTGCACACAGAGATTAGTTTAATAGTATTAATTAAATAGATAGGTCTACTGGCTTAACTTCGTTTTACTTGTTACCCTTCTCAAAATTTTTGATTTCAATGGATTATGTAACTTTTATCAGTATCACAGTTGCTGGGGCAACTTAAGATTACTTAATTCTCTTTTATGAACAATTGTTCATCTATTTAATTTTATTCAGTTGTTATTTAAGGATAAATGATTTAATATATTAAAAATATATTATACTTTTCGGAATTTTACGCTTATTGGTTAACACTTAATTCTTAATAAATAATTTAATTATGATATTTTTAAATGTGATTTTTTCTTTACGGTTATTATATTTAAAACAAAATTCATTTAAATAAGATTGGAGTCATTTTTTTGAAACTCAATGAAATTGGCCGATAAAACCTCTTTTTAATATTGCTCAAAAACTTTCTATTGTATTTGTATGAATACCATTATAAGAAAAATATTTTTTGTGATTAACTTGTTCATGTGGTAAAATTTTATTCATTTTATAATATCCACGATATTCATCAGTAAAAAGAATAGAATTGTTAATATCAACATTTTCTTTAACTATTTTCATTAAATCTTCAGATTTAATACTTTTATTTTTTGCATGAAATAATTTAACATTACCATTTCGTTCAATAATGCCAACAACACACTCTTTACTAGTTCCTCTACTACGTAATGAGTTATTTTTATTATCAACATCATTATATTTACGCGGTTTTCCACCCACATATGTTTCATCCATCTCTAATATTTTTGCTAATAATTTAATCTCATCATTAGCCATTGCCTTTCTAATTTTATGCATCATTTTTCATACAGTTGCTAAACGTAAATTTAAGTCTCTTGAAGCTTGAGATGATGATAAACTTTTTTTAGCATTAGCCGTTAATACTATTAAAATAAATCACTTTTGAAGTGGTACACGTGTATGATGAAAAATAGTTTGAGCAGTTACACTAAAAGACTTATGACATTTTTTGCATTTATAACGCGACTCTTTTAAAACAGAGTTAACTTTTTCACTAAAACAAAAAAGACATTTTGGTTTGTTATTTCATCTTATTTCTTCTAAAAATTTTATACAAGATTCTTGGTTTGGAAATTTATTTATTATGTCTAAAATATTCATTTTCAATCACCTTTAATTAGATTTTATTTTACTAATATCTAATTATAGTTTTCAGAAATAATAATGTATATAAGTTATTGCCAATAAACGTAAAATTCCGATACTTTTTGTTTATTTTTTGTTTAATAATGACACTAATTGTGCTTTTGGTAAATTATTCATTTCATTTTGATATTGTTTAAACATATTTTTACATGTTGTAAGTTCAGTTAATGTTTCTTTTAAGTTACCTCAACCTTCAATTATGACTTTCTTTTTTTGTAGTTCTTTATATTGTAAAAAGAAATTAACAATTTCATCATGTAAATGTTGTGGTACATCTTTTAGAACTTGATACTCATTAAAGCGTGGATCAGAATTAACAACACCAAATAATTTAGTATCGACTTCACCACCATCAATCATTTTAATCATTCCTAAAATTCTAACTTCTACTAAGCAACCAGGGAAAGTTGGGTAAGTAATTAAACTAATGATATCTAAAGGATCACCATCGTAATCTAAAGTTTCAGGAATATATCCATATTCACCGGGATAAAAATTAGCACCATAAAGGACGCGATCTAATATCATAGTTTTAGATTTTCAATCATATTCATATTTATTACTTGATCCTTTGGGAATTTCAACTACCATTTGCACAATGTTATTTTCACTTTTTTTCATTAATATTTCATCTCCTTTTAAAAATTAATTTTATTATATAATAAATAAACGTTTTTTTATATATAATTAAAATAATAAATGTATTTTAAGGAGTAAAAAATGAATTTAAAATATGAGAAAAAGTGACAACAATTTAAAAGTAATATTAATAATTCTTTAAAATTGACTACTCATAGGATAGCATTAATTAGTAGTTTATTGGCAGTTACGACATTAATGACCTTATTAGAAACACCACCTATTTTTTTACCTTTTTTAAAAATTGATTTTGGTAATACTATTAATTTAATTGCATTGTTAATTATTAAACTTCCTTATAGCTTGTTAATTGCTATTATTGTTCCTTGATTAAGTTTAATATTACCTCATTTTCCTTCTGGTAACGCTGAACCGATTGGTGAATTTGCTTATATGTTAAGTACTATTACTTTATTGTTATTATATAGTAGTTTTAAATTATTATTTAAGCAATTACCGTTTTGAAAAACGCAATCTAATAATTCTTGAAAACGATTAATGATTATTGAAATACCAACAATTGTTATTACTTGTATTTTAGTATCATTAATTAGTGCTTTTTATAATTGAGCTTTTATTTTAGACATGTATGGAGCTGGTGATCTTAAAGATAAGATTTGAATTATATTTCTACCATTTAATTTAATTAAATTTACTTCAGTTTTGTTTTTATATTTATTATTAGTTAGGCCAGTACAAATTTTAGTACAACATTTTAATATTTAAATAATATATTTTATTGGTCTTTGTTTAATTCTATTGCTAAAGATTCTTCACTATTTTGTTTAATTTCTGATTCTTCTCAAGGTCTTTAAATATTTACTTCTTCTTTATAATCTTCATCAATTACTAATCGTTCTGAATCACTATCTTCTTCTGAACTATCAAAATAGTTGTTTTCTATTTGTTTTTTAATATTTACTGATAATAAATTTATTGCTTGCTGTTGATTTAAAAATTCTTCTTTATAATTTTGATTTTCATTATTATCACAATTTATTTTTGCAATATTAATAGCTTCTTCTAAGAACCTGTTTAGAATCTTTTTAATAAAATTGAAATAAAGGAAAGAACAACCATTTTTAAACTAGTATTTAATTTTCTTTCACAATTTTTTCATAATCTTCTACATTTTCTAATCAAGCAAAACTTCGCTCTATAGCTCATCTTTTTGGTAATACTACAAAAGAATGTAATTCATTACGTTTTACAACTTCAACATTCGCATTTATAATTGTTTTGATTGCAGAAGCAAATTTTTCACTAGTATAACCAACATCTACTATTATTTTTTGAACTGTAGAAAGATTTTCTTTTTCATTTTGAATCATTATTATGGCACTATTAGGATCTGTTTTTTCTGCTGTAGTTACGTAAATTGCATGTGGTAAACCTTGAGAATCAATAGCAATATGAGGTTTTATTCCTGAAATCTTTTTACCAGCATCATAACCTTTGTTTTTAGTAGTATCTGTATTTTTAACACTTTGTGAATCAATTATACAAAAACTGGTTTTTTCTTTTCGATGATTATTGATAGGAACTTTTCTAACTAATTTTTTTTTAAATTAATTGTCATATGCTAGGTTCTTTACCATTATTTTTACTTCAAATTTGAAAATAATAATATACAGTTTGTCATTTTGGAAAATTTTTTGGTAACATTCTTCATTGACAACCACTTTTTAATACATATAAAACTGCACAAAATACTTCATATAAATCTAAATTTCTTGGTTTTGTTTTCTTTTTGACATTTTCTAAAATTAATCTTATGTTCTCAAATTGTTCTTTAGTGACATGACTTGGATAATTTTTATGCATATATACCTCTTATTTTAAAATATATAGTAATTTTACCTTATTCTCTAAAAGATTCTAAACAGGTTCTAATATATCTCTTGGAGCTGAGTTGGCTGAATGTTTTGTTTTAAGTTCATTCTTTTTTGCTTTTTGTTTTCAAATTCAAATTGTTGTTTTTGAAATGCCAGTTTCTTTTTTGATTTCACCATAACTTTTACCATCTTGTAAGTATTGTAATACTTTTTCTTTTATTTCAGGTGTATATTTTTTACCATCTTTTAATTTTCCTTTTCTTTTAGCAATTTAATTTAATAAAAATCCTAATACAGAAAAATATCTATATAAGGATTTAACACTGTTTAAATTAATGATTAATATTATAATTTATTTTTTAGTTTTTGTTATTTATTTTTTAAAAAACTATCTATCAAATTATTATTATGATAGTTTCATTGTTAATTGATTTTCTAAATTAGAGTAGTATTATTAGTTTTTATAAAAATTTAATAAATGTCTTGTTTTTTGATTAAAATTAATTTATAATTTTTATAAATAAGTATTTACTTAATTAAATACCTATTTTAAAAAGGAGAAGTTATAATGATAGTTAAAAGTGTTGACCAAGAAAAAGAAAAAGTAGATATAAAAACAAAGAAAAAAATAAAGATTAATTCAAAACAACAAATTTTTAATATTACTTTAACAGGAATTTTATTGGGATTAGCTGTTGCTTCTTCGTTAATTGAAATACCTATTCAGTTTATGGGATTAATTTTACCATTAAGAATTTTTGATTCATTAATTATTGCTTTTGCTTTACCAATTATTGGTTTATATTATACATTAGCAATTGGTATTATCGAACCTTGATTACATTTATTAGCAGATAGTGATCATCCACCAATTCAACTTTTCTTTGATAATATTGCTAATATTTTATTTATTGTTTCTTTTTATTTTATTTACTACTATCTTTTTAAATTGTGTAATAAAAGTAAAAATTTAAAAGTAGATACTATCAAAAAAGTAAGTGCTGGTCTAGTAATAGTACCCTTAAATGCGATTATTGCTACTTTATCTTTTGCTTTAACTTTAGTAGTGCTTTATTTTAGTCCTAACCTATCAAGACCTGATGAATATGATAATAATATTCTTAATTTTAATAATCATTCAGTAATTATATTATTTATTTTACTTGGTATTGAAATTTTAAGATTTATTTTTATCTTTATCTTATTTAGTTTAGTTGAAAGAAAGATAGGTTCTGCTAAACGTTATTATTTTTAATAAAAAGTATTTTATTTTATAAAATAAAATGTTAAATTAATACTTATTAATTAAAAATAAAATTAGGGAGTAATATATGAAGTTAATAGTTATTTTAATTATTATCATGAGTATTATTTTTTTAATTGGTTTTATAATAATATTTTTTCTGAAATTAAGAAAAAAGAACGGAATTTTACGCTTATTGGTTAACACTTAATTCTTAATAAATAATTTAATTATGATATTTTTAAATGTGATTTTTTCTTTACGGTTATTATATTTAAAACAAAATTCATTTAAATAAGATTGGAGTCATTTTTTTGAAACTCAATGAAATTGGCCGATAAAACCTCTTTTTAATATTGCTCAAAAACTTTCTATTGTATTTGTATGAATACCATTATAAGAAAAATATTTTTTGTGATTAACTTGTTCATGTGGTAAAATTTTATTCATTTTATAATATCCACGATATTCATCAGTAAAAAGAATAGAATTGTTAATATCAACATTTTCTTTAACTATTTTCATTAAATCTTCAGATTTAATACTTTTATTTTTTGCATGAAATAATTTAACATTACCATTTCGTTCAATAATGCCAACAACACACTCTTTACTAGTTTCTCTACCACGTAATGAGTTATTTTTATTATCAACATCATTATATTTACGCGGTTTTCCACCCACATATGTTTCATCCATCTCTAATATTTTTGCTAATAATTTAATCTCATCATTAGCCATTGCCTTTCTAATTTTATGCATCATTTTTCATACAGTTGCTAAACGTAAATTTAAGTCTCTTGAAGCTTGAGATGATGATAAACTTTTTTTAGCATTAGCCATTAATACTATTAAAATAAATCACTTTTGAAGTGGTACACGTGTATGATGAAAAATAGTTTGAGCAGTTACACTAAAAGACTTATGACATTTTTTGCATTTATAACGCGACTCTTTTAAAACAGAGTTAACTTTTTCACTAAAACAAAAAAGACATTTTGGTTTGTTATTTCATCTTATTTCTTCTAAAAATTTTATACAAGATTCTTGGTTTGGAAATTTATTTATTATGTCTAAAATATTCATTTTCAATCACCTTTAATTAGATTTTATTTTACTAATATCTAATTATAGTTTTCAGAAATAATAATGTATATAAGTTATTGCCAATAAACGTAAAATTCCGAAAAAGAAAATAAAATCATCAAGGAAAATAAAATATCGTTTATGTAATCCAAATTCTTATCATAGTAACATTATCAAGATTAGAAAGTTTAAAAGTAATAATGATTTAGTAAATAATAAAAAAGTATTGGAAATGTTAACATATTTATAGGAAAGAGATATCGCTAATTATAATAATATTATTCCTAGTTTTTATAGCATTTTAGAAAAACCTATCCAACATAATTTGGAAACTAATAAAAATGTTAATTATTTATTAACTAATATTGTTGATATTTTATGTCACCATCATCACTGTATAGTAAATCCCTTACATTTGATTAAACATTTGTTTAATAAATGTAATAATAAATTACATCAGCACAAAAAATATTCTCATTTTAATCAAGAGAATAATCATTCAGTTAAACCAACACATGTTTTTAATAAAACACAAACTAATGCTTCTACAACAAAAAAACACAATAAACATAATTTCTCATAAATTTATAAATATTCCTTTACTAGTTATTAGTCCTAACTTAACAAAAATGGAATATCTAATTAAATTCATAATTAAAATGTATTAAGTATCTACTAATTTAACTTATTAGTAGATATTTTTTTTAAAAATAAAATTTACTGTACATTATTTTGTAATAGTTTATAATAATATCAAAATCATTATAAAAGGAGTGTAAAATATGAGACGAAAATTAAATTTATTTTTTACTACAAACCTTTTATTAAGTTCTAGCATGTCACTTTTAGCATTCACAATTGATACAAATAATGTTAGTATTAATATTTTTGCTAACAACAATGTTGATACTAAAACAGCAACTAAGTATGCTAATGAAACCTCTATTGTTGGTAAATCATTATTAATTGGTAAAAATAAAGGTTTTAATACTAATAGTTTATTAAATGATATGTATAATCAAAACCATTCTATTCAAATTGATAATCTTGCAGGTAAGAATACTGGCAATGATTTTATTAAAAATTGAACTAGTAACTTAGATGGTAATAGTATTAATACTATTCAGTTTTTATTTCAACGTAATGGTATTAATCAATCTAAAGTTGATGCTATCACTAATAATATTAATAGCTATAGTAGTTATCGTGACATATTACCAATGGTTAAAAATTATTTAAATAATTCTATTTTATCTAATGATGATACTGTTAATATGATTGATGGAATGTTAAAAAATATTAAAAATTTAATACCAAATATTAATGATTACTTATCTTATACTAATTATATTCTAATTATAACTAATACTATTGACGAATTATTAGCAGATTGAGATCAAGAAGATAATTTTAGTGGTAATACTACTTTTGAAAAAATGCAAGATTATATGTCAAAGAAAGCGACATTTGCTCAAGCTTGAAATATTCCAAGTCATGAAAAGTGATATTATGTTAAAGATGAAGCAAAAGATTGAAATTGAAATCAATTTTATGAATATATAGCTGGTGTTAATTTTAATTATATGTTTAAGTCAATATCAGGAAAATATATTGGTGAAATGATTAGTGATAATATTAAAAATGCTTGAGGTGTTGGACCTATTGGTTTTAATTCTGATAATTTTAATGCTATATTTAGTGAAACTCTTAGTAAAATTTTAACAAATCCAGTGGCATGACCTTATTTAATAAAAAAAATAATACCAATGGTTAAAAGCGAAGTATTAAAATTAACTAATCCAACTCTTGGCATTGATAGTATTACTTGAAATGACAAAACACCACTTAAAAATAATACAGTTCAACTAAAAAAAGTATTAACTATCTTTCAAGAATTAATATCTTCAAAAGATAATATGCTTAAATTAGTTACCAATTTAATGACCGGACCTTTTGGTGAGGATATTATTGCTAAAGTTACTTTTGCATGAACTGATACATATTGAACATTACCTGAGATTCAAAAGAAATTTTCTTTTATTTCAGCTATTAGTGATATTCCTCAACAAGTTGTTAATAGTTTAGAATCAGCAATTAAAAATGTTCCAATTAGTGACACAATTAATAAAATATTTGAGTTTACTAATAAATATTTAACAACAAATCCATTAATTGATTTAAAAGATTTAGTAAAATATTTATATTTAACTTTTGGTAGTAAAGATTTTATTAATGCTTTAAATAATCTTAAATATATTATTAATCATCCAACAACAGATAATATTAGTAAAACTAAAGAAATATTACAATTATTAGGTGTTCAATTTGGTGGTGAAACTAATTTTAAGCAAGATAGTGTTCTTGCAAACTTTTCTAATTGATTAAATACTCCTACTAGTAGTTTAAATTCCTTACTAAATATAATAGTTGATAAAACACATAATAATGGTATTCTTGATAATATGTTAAAGGACCAAGAAAATTTATATAAAGATATGTATAGTAAATACTTTGATATTAATAATAATAGTTATTTTACTTTAAGTGATATTGCAATGAATACATTTAAACATGATGATGGTAGTGTTAGTGCAGTTTTAAGTTATAAAATTAAAAATAATTTAGATAATAAAAGTTATGATATTACATTTAAAAATGATAATTTTCTTACAAGTAAAACCTTTAAAATAAAATTATTTCATATTAGTCAATAATTTTTAATAATTTTCTTCAATAATTAGATATTTTAATTTAAAAAGTATCCTAATATACAAGTCAGTTATTGCATTTCTCTTTAAACAATTTAAAATATAGATAACTTATAGATTTAAGAAAAAGTTATTGGGGAAAATAAAGGGGACTAATTATGAAATCATTATTAACAACATTAAGTGTTTTAACACTTGCAACAACCACAGGAAATTTAATCAATATTTTAAATACAATTGAAGAAAAAACTAATATTACAACTAATTAGATTCAAAGTAAAACGGCATCAGTTACTTAAGTTTACCAATTAATATTTTCAATCTGTAATATAATTAAAAATAATTAATACAGAAGGAGAAATTATGAATTATAAAGTTTATTCAAAAGAAACAAAATTAGCCGTTGTTAATGAGTATTTAGTTGATAAAAAACTAAAAATACATGAAATTCAAGTCAAATATAAATTATCAACTCCAGTATTAATTTATAATTGGGTTAACCAATATCAAATTAAAGGTGAAAATGTATTCACCAAAATTTCTAAATCCCAAACTTCTCACAGGATCGATAAGAAAGATATTGAAATTAAACTATTAAACAAAGAAATTGATAAACTTAGAAAACAAGCTTTAAAAGATGAGGTTGAAAAAGAACTTTTAAAGGAGCAATTAGCCTGTGAAAAGAAATTAACAAGGGGAAAAAATAGTAAATTATTAAAATATAAGTGTTTTTTAATAGTAGAAAAATATAAGCAAAAAGGTCATCAATTAAATAAAATTATTGTTTACATAGCTATTAGCAAAACAGCATACTATTTATGAGTAAAAAAAGGTAAAAAGCAATATCAATCAAAAATTAATGATAATTTGATACAAGCAATAAACAAAATAGTTCTCATTAAAAATGAAAAAAAGTACATTAATATCACTAGTTTTGAAAAAGTAAGATTAGAGTTAAAAATAAAAAATAAAGGTCTTAAATGCAGTAAAACAAGCATAAAACAAATATTAAAAGATAATAATATTAAATTATTATTAGAACCTAAATCAACAAATAGAGTAGTAGAAAATAGTGATTTAAAAAATAATAAAGATTTATTAAAACGTAATTTTTCAAGTAATAACTTTCTTGAAAAAGTTGGTATGGATGGCACATGATTTAAAAATATAATTATTGGTGATAAAAAAACAAAATTATTAGTTGTTTTTGCTACTGATATGTACAGTAATTCAATTGTTGGCTGAAAAATAAACAAAAGTGAAAATGCCAAAACTGTGTTAAATGTGGTTAATCAAATAGAATTAGCGAGTGCTAAACAATGTAATTTTACGACTATTCAATCAGATTTAGGTTCTGCTAATACAAG
Source organism: Spiroplasma endosymbiont of Notiophilus biguttatus (assembly GCF_964030985.1). Taxonomy (NCBI): domain Bacteria; kingdom Bacillati; phylum Mycoplasmatota; class Mollicutes; order Entomoplasmatales; family Spiroplasmataceae; genus Spiroplasma; species Spiroplasma endosymbiont of Notiophilus biguttatus. Next base: position 1,150,165 of record NZ_OZ034993.1, read on the forward strand.
CGAAATTGTTAGTAAAGTTTTTAATACAAGTACTAATCTAATTCATTCAAAAAGTCTATCAGGTTTTAAAGGTAATCAAGTTAGTGAATGTTTAAATCGTTGAATTAAAAGAGATTTTAAAATGATGTTTGGTAGCACTTTTGAAAGTATGGAAAGTTTTAATAAAATATTAGAAAAATTTGTTAGATATTGAAACAATGATAGAATAGTTATTAGATTGAAAATGCCTCCAAATCAATTTGTACAGATTTGAAGACAAGAAAGTAAACTTATCTAACCAATGCCTAGTAATTTTACCTTATTCTCTAAAAGATTCTAAACAGGTTCTAAGATATAAATAACTTATAGATTTAATAAAATAAAAAGGGAGGTTTTCAATATGAAAACATTGATTACTGCACTAAGTGTTTTAACATTTGGTACATCTATGGGAACTTTAAATACTGTTTTAAATACAACTCCACAAAAAATTGAACTTTTAGATAATAAAACACAACAAGATACAATTTACATTGATAAAGATGGAAAAGAACAAACAACTAAATAAAAGAGATTTATCGAACATAAAAACTACCAAAATTACTCAAATTGGTTTTTATAAAAATCAACAAGGTGAAATTCAAGTTGTTAGAATGCCAAAAACAATTAAAGAAGTACCTGACAAATTACCATCAGAAGTAACATCTTTAAATATTATGTTTTTGGGTGCTTCACAATTTAATCAAGATTTATTAACTTGAGATGTATCTAGAGTGACAAGTATGTTGAGTGTATTTGCTGGTGCTACTTCATTTAATGGTAATATTTCAAATTGAGATGTATCTAATGTAACAGATATGCTTGTTATGTTTAATGGTAGTTTAAAATTTAATCAAGATTTATCAACTTGAGATGTATCCAATGTAAGAATTATGACTGGTATGTTTGCTGGATCAGTATTATTTGATCAAGATCTTTCAAAGTGAAATGTATCCAATGTACTAGATCAGACTGATTTTGCTGTTGGTTCAGCAATTTCTGATTCTAATAAATTACCTAAATTTAAAATTTTTTTTATTAATAACACTATTTAATTTAATCAAAAATATTTAATTTCTAAGTAATTAACTATAACAAAACTTAGAATAGTATAATAAAATATTATATTTGTTTTTTTATAAAAGAATATAATATTGACAAACGGTAAGCTTTTTTATTATTGTATGCTCTTTTAAATGTATGACTAGTCATACATTTAAAGTAATCAATTGCAATTATATGCAAAGATTATATAATATGGGTAATAGTGGGAAAGTGTGGGTGATATTATGCTACTAGGACAATCATTGTCAACATTAGATGAAAAGAAACGAATGATAATTCCTTATAAGTTTAGAAGTTATTTTCATAACAATGAGATTGTTATTGTTTCTAAAGGCTTTGAAGGCTGTTTAGTTATTCGTAACGAAATTGAATTTATTAAATGACAAGATAAAATCTTATCACAATCAGAAGGTCAGAAAGAAGCCAGAATTTTAGCAAGACAAGTATTTGCTAATTCAGAAGAATTAACTATTGATAGCAAAGGTCGCATTAATATTCCACATTCATTATTGACACTAGCTGATATTAAACAAAAAGTAATTATGATTGGACTATCCAATAAAATTGAGATTTGATCAGAAACTAATTGAAATAGTTTTAATCAAGATACCAAGGATAAATTTGAGTCAGCGGCAGCAGCTCTAGATGAGATATAAAAATTATGAATAATATCAATGCAAGACACATTTCTGTAATGTTAACAGAAGCAATTGATTTCTTAAATATTAAACCTGATGGTATTTATGTCGATTGTACATTAGGACGAGCAGGTCATAGTAAAGTTATACTATCAAAACTTACCTTTGGCAAACTATATGCTTTTGATCAAGATCAAATGGCCATTGATAATAGTAAAATTATTTTAAAAGATTTTAAAGATAAATATGAAATAATTAAAAGTAATTTTGCTAATATTCAATCTGAGCTTTTAAAAAGAAATATTACTGAAGTTGATGGTATATTATATGATTTAGGTATATCATCACCACAAGTTGATGAAGATATTAGAGGATTTAGTTATATGAAAGATGCTAAGTTAGATATGCGTATGGATCAAAGTCAAAAATTAAATGCGTGAGATATTGTTAATAATTATAATTATGAGCAATTAAAAACAATTATTAAAAATTATGGTGAAGAAGTATTTGCTAGTAGTATTGCTAAAAATATTATTAAAACAAGAACTTTTCAACCAATTGATACCACTTTACAATTGGTTACGATTATTAAAAAATCATTACCATTAAGAGTATTAAATAAACATCATCATCCTGCCAAAAAGACTTTTCAAGCATTAAGAATTGCTGTTAACAATGAGTTAGAAACATTAAAATCTTCTTTAAAACAATCTTTGAAATTATTAAAATCTAATGGTAGAATTGTTGTTATTAGTTTTCATTCTTTAGAAGATCGTATTGTTAAACAAACTTTTAATGAACTTTTAATTGATCCACAAGCACAATTATATGCTAAATTACCAGTTCACAATAATTGAAAAACAAAATATCATTTAATAATTAAAAAACCAATTACACCAAAGCCTGATGAAATAAATAAAAATCCAAGAGCACGAAGTGCAAAACTAAGAGTTATTACTTATATTGATTCGTAAAAACGTTTAGAGGTGAACAATATGAATTTTCAAGAACTATATATTATATGTCAAATTGAAGACTTTAGTTTAAAAGTTATGGTTAATAATTATGTTAATAATCAAATTCAGGTTTTATATAAAGAAACTGTTGATACTGAACAATTTTCTGAAAATGGTGTAATTATTAATTCAATTGCTACAGGTAAGTTATTAAGGCAAATTATTAATAAAATTAATAATACTTTAAATATAAAAGTACAACGTATTGCCTTAACTTTACCTTCAAATAATTTAAAAATTTATCAATCACAAGCATCACTTGACTTTAAAGATGCTAACCACATTATTACTGATGAAGATTGTAGTAAAGTGATTGAAATGGCTAAAAACATTACTATTGATAATAGTGAAATTATTTGTTTAACTAAACCATACAATTTTAAAGTTGATCATGCAATTGGTAATGAGCAATTACCAATTGCTAAAAAAGGACAAGTTATGCATGTTGATGCTTTAGTTTACTCATTACCTAAAAGTTTATATAATTCTCACCTTGAAGTATTAACTAATGCTGAAACAGAATTGTTAACTGTTACTTTAGACCAATTTGCATTAGTATGTAATATTAAAAATACTGATTTTAATCGTAATACAGTTTTAGTTGATTGAAATATTAATAGTACTAAGATTAGTGTTTTTAGTAATTCAGTATTATTTGCAACAACTAATATTAAAATTGGTTGAAATCAAATAATTCAATCATTAATGAAGCAAATGCATTGTGGTTATGATAAAGCTGAAAGATATTTACAAAAAATTATTAATATAAGTAGTAATTATTTATGCGATGTTGTTGTTGATAAGTATGTTGATGATCAAACAAAATCTATTGTTCGTTTAACAAAAACTGATTTACAAGCAACAGTTAAAAAACAAATTAATGAAATTATTGCTTGTATTGAATATTTTCTTGATGAAGTTAGTGATAATAATAGTTCAGATATGGAAATTATTTTTACGGGAATTACTATTGGTTTATGTGGTTTTGCCAACTATTTTAAAAATAATAGCAAACTAAAAGAAGTAAAATATATGCTTAGCCAAACTCCTGGTGCATATAGTTATCAGTGAACTACTTTAATCGGTAATACTCACTATCAACATTTAGTAAATGTTTTTAGTAATAATTATATTTCATCAATACATAAACCAGAAATTGTATCAAAATTAAATCATTATACACAACCTAATAATCATGATAATAAGCATTATAATTCCCCCTTTCAACCAAATTATCAGTATAATGATGGTAGTAAATAGAAGAAGACAATTTGATTAATCAGGAGGAAAATAAAATGGAACATAATAATTCACAATTTAAACCAATAGCATCAATTAGGGTAATTGGTATTGGTGGTGCTGGTAATAATGCTGTTAATAGAATGATTGAAGCAGAGGTACAAGGTGTTGATTTTTATGTTGCTAATACTGATGCACAAGTAGTTAATGCATCACCAGCTGAAAATAAAATTATTTTGGGCAAAGAATTATCAAAGGGACTTGGAGCAGGAGCTAATCCGGAAATTGGTAAACAAGCCGCAATTGAAAGTGAAGCAGATATTAAACGTGCTTTAGATGGTGCAGATATGGTTTTTATTGCTGCTGGTATGGGTGGTGGTACTGGTACTGGTGCTGCATCAATTGTTGCAAGAATTGCTAAAGAATGTGGTGTTTTAACAATTGCTATTGTTACTAAACCATTTAAATTTGAAGGACGTAATCGTAATGCTCATGCTGTAGTTGGAATTGAAAATTTAAAGAAACAAGTTGATGCAATTATTATAATTTCTAATGATAAATTATTACAAGTAATTGGTAATATCCCTCTTAAAGATTCGTTTAAAGAAGCAGATAATATTTTACGTCAAGGTGTACAGACTATTACTGATTTAATTGCTGTTCCTGCCTTAATAAATTTAGATTTTGCTGATGTTCGTACTATTATTGAAAATAAAGGTAATGCCTTATTTGGTATTGGAATGTCAAAGGGTGAGCATAAAGCTAAACAAGCCGCAACAAAAGCTATTTCTTCTCCTTTACTTGATGATGTGACAATTAAGGGTGCTAAAAATGCTATTGTTAATGTTACTGGTGGAACAACAATGACATTAACTGATGCTAATATTGCTGTTGATTTAGTTCGTGATGCTGCAGGTAATGATGTTAATATCATTTTTGGTGTTGCTGTTAATGAAAATTTAAATGATGAAATGATTGTAACAGTTATTGCTACTGGTTTTGATGAAGAAGGTGCTAATGCTAATAATTTTGTTTATAGTTCAAAAGTTGATAATCATGAATTTATTAATAATAAGACTCAATATTTAAGTGAAGAAATAAAAGAACAAACAAAGAAAAAGGAAGAAGAACAACAAAAATTAGTTCAAGAAGCAGCAATGGAAGCAGATGATGATTTACCATCATTTTTACGAAGACGAAAGGGAGTTTAATTAATTATGGGATGAAGAAGTAAAAAATATAAAGACAATGATGAAAATAGTAATTATAAAACCAGTTTTCAAGAACAAATACAAGAATTTGCTCCTAAAAATTATCAAGAAATTGAATCAATTGCTAATGCTATGATTTTACAAAAACCAATTAAAGTTAATTTAACAACAACTGTTGAAAATGATCGAAGAAGAATTATTGATTTTCTTTGTGGTATTTCGTATGTTATTGGTTTTGTTGTTGATAAAATTGATATTCATATTTATGAATTTAAAAATGAATTAAGTTAATTTTGAACAAATAGATTTTTTATTTCTTTTTAATAATTAAAGAAATAAAATTATTTATTTTTTAAATTGTTCTTACATTAATTTTAGAATAAAAATCCCTTCTAATTTAGAAGGGATTTTTATTGTTTTAATTTGCTTATTTGTTATTTTTATAATTCTTGTTGTGTTATACAGTGAATATTGCCACCACCTAATAGTACTTCACATGTATAAAATGAATTAATTTTATAATTAGGAAAACAATTTTGTAAAACATTAATTGCATTTTATCCCATATTGGGTCATTAAAAATGGGAATAATGATTGTTTTATTTGTAATATAGAAATTAACATAACTAGCTGGCATACAAAATCCTTCGGTACGATTAGCAAAACGAGGACTTTTTTCACGATTTTCTGAATCTGACTTAGTTATAAATAATGGTGCTGGTTGATGTAATTTAGTTACTTTTATTTTTCGTCCTTTTGCATCTGTACTATTTTTAAGAAAGGTTAAAGCTTCTAAACTACGCTCATATTGAGGATCATTTTTATCATCAGTTCATGTTAAAACAACATGACCAGGTGTAATGATATGTAGTAGATTATCAACATGACCACTTGTTTCATCATTATAAACACCACGAGGAATTCATATTATTTTTTGTGCATTTAAATATTGTTTTAAATGTTCTTCAATATCTTCTTTTGTTAAATCAGGATTTCGATTAGGGTTTAATAAACATTCTTCTGTAGTATAAATTGTTTCTTCACCATCTTGATGAACGCTTTCGCTTTCTAATACAATTGGTGCTTGATAATAATCAATGTTACTATTTTTAGTCATTTCAATTCCAACTTTATTATCAATTTCATAATTTCAATTTCAACTGGGTGGATTAACACTTGGTTCATTTTTCATGCCTCATGCAGTGAAGTGAAAAATGAACAGCTCTTCGTTGTCCTTTTTTATTTATTAAATAAATTAGTCCCATATCACGCGCTCAACTATCTTGATATTTAATATCAATTAATTTGATAGTTGGATCTAATAGTTTGCGAGCTTCATTTCAATTACTTTTATTAATAATAATTTTTATTGGTTCATGTTTATTGATTGAGTTGGCTATTTTTGCAAAAACAGTTCGTGCTGGTTGACATTCTTTTTGTCAATCATATTTCATAAGTGGTCAAATCATTCATGTACCTTTATGTTCTATTGATTCAATTGGGGCAAAAAAACCATCTTTTTTTAGTGTTGATGTTAATAATTTGCTCATAATTCCCCCCTTTAAGTAGTACTATTTATAATAGTGGATTTATGTAACCCTATTCTATATATAAATAGTATTTTTTATTATAAAATATTTTGTTTACAAAATAAAATTTATTTAATAATAAAAGTGTTTATTATTTTATATAATATCAATGATGTTTTTATTTATCATTTTAATTAGTAAAATTAATGTAATATAAAGTATGATTTTTGTATATTATTTGCAATACATTTTATACATGCTATTATTTAGTAATAGTTATCTCTAATATTTGAGATAAACTATATCCATTATTATAGGTAATTAACAAGAGATTTTAGAAATTGTTAATTAACTTTTTCAAATAAATTATAACTAATTTATTTTAGAATTGTTCCTTTGCTTATTTTAATGAAAATTTAAAAAAATATGTTTTTCAAGCCCATTGTTTTATTTTTAATAAAATAAATGGGTTTTTTATTTGAAAGGATGTAAAGAAGTGCCTACAGAAAGTCAAGAAATAGGTTCTGATAATAAAAAGCAAAAAAATATTAAGGATTTTAGAAAAGAAATAATTTCTAAGATTACAAGTGCAAAAATAGAAAGAAAGTATTGTAAACAATTAATAATGATGACCTTACTATATTTTTTAATAGTTTAATTAAAAGAACGGCAAATTTTTAATGAAGAACATAATTTAATTATTGAATTAAAAAATATAGTTAAAGAAGCATTTCCAGAACAATATTTTGAAATTATAAAATTTAAACAAGAACAAGCACTAATTAATTTTGATTACTTTTTTCCTGAGTTAAAACTTCGCGATAATGCGATTAATTTTTGAAAACAAATTATACAAGAAGAAAATTTAGATCAGTTTTTATCAGCAGAGTGAAAAGAAAATATTGCTGAGTTATGTAATGTTTTTATTAATTTTGAAAAAAATATTAAAAAATTTAAAATTATTGGTGAAGATTATCAAGAAATCATAAAAGAAATCTAGAAAAAGTTAAAGAATGTAGTGAACAAGTAGCATTAGTTAGTAATGTTATGAAAAGAAAACAATTTTTAATTGATTTAGAAGATTATAATAATGAAAGTTATTATAATAGTTTTCAAAAAAAATAGCAAAAAGTATAAATGAATTAAAAAATTTCGGAATTTTACGTTTATTGGCAATAACTTATATACATTATTATTTCTAAAAACTTTAATTAGATATTAGTAAAATAAAATCTAATTAAAGGTGATTGAAAATGAATATTTTAGACATAATAAATAAATTTCCAAACCAAGAATCTTGTATAAAATTTTTAGAAGAAATAAGATGAAATAACAAACCAAAATGTCTTTTTTGTTTTAGTGAAAAAGTTAACTCTGTTTTAAAAGAGTCACGTTATAAATACAAAAAATGTCATAAGTCTTTTAGTGTAACTGCTCAAACTATTTTTCATCATACACGTGTACTACTTCAAAAGTGATTTATTTTAATAGTATTAATGGCTAATGCTAAAAAAAGTTTATCATCATCTCAAGCTTCAAGAGACTTAAATTTACGTTTAGCAACTGTATGAAAAATGATGCATAAAATTAGAAAGGCAATGGCTAATGATGAGATTAAATTATTAGCAAAAATATTAGAGATGGATGAAACATATGTGGGTGGAAAACCGCGTAAATATAATGATGTTGATAATAAAAATAACTCATTACGTGGTAGAGGAACTAGTAAAGAGTGTGTTGTTGGCATTATTGAACGAAATGGTAATGTTAAATTATTTCATGCAAAAAATAAAAGTATTAAATCTGAAGATTTAATGAAAATAGTTAAAGAAAATGTTGATATTAACAATTCTATTCTTTTTACTGATGAATATCGTGGATATTATAAAATGAATAAAATTTTACCACATGAACAAGTTAATCACAAAAAATATTTTTCTTATAATGGTATTCATACAAATACAATAGAAAGTTTTTGAGCAATATTAAAAAGAGGTTTTATCGGCCAATTTCATTGAGTTTCAAAAAAATGACTCCAATCTTATTTAAATGAATTTTGTTTTAAATATAATAACCGTAAAGAAAAAATCACATTTAAAAATATCATAATTAAATTATTTATTAAGAATTAAGTGTTAACCAATAAGCGTAAAATTCCGAAAAATTTTATTAATAATATTGAAGATTCTAAGATAATAGATTATTATTATCAATTTCTTATTTTTAATAGTACTGAACAATTTGAAGCAGATAGTTTACAATCAAATATTAATAGAATATGTGGTGCTATCAATAATGAATTTACTGTATTAAAAAAAATAAGTGATTCATATACAAGTGACTTAGCAAAAAATTTCATAATGAAATATATAACAGAAGCAATAAATTTAACAAAAAGTACTTTTGAAAGAATAAAAGAAATTAAATTACAGTTTGATAGACATTGTGAACAATTCGTTGAAGAAGAAAGTAAATCGATTGAAGTTATTAATAAAAAAGAAAGAACGACATATGAAAATTTATCAAAAACTTTAGAAAATGTAAGTTTAGATAATGATAAAAAAATGATAGCAGAGTTAAAACAACAAATTAAAAACATTAGAACTATTACAAAAGAAAAAATAACAGAAAGTAAAAAAATAAAGAAGAAGCTATTGAAGAAGAACAAAAAATGCTTCAATTAGAAGAAACTAAACAAGAAATTATTAATAATACAAATTTAATGAAAAATAATATTAAAAATTATCATCAAAAAATTATTGAATTTAGGCATCAGTCACTTAAGTTTACCAATTAATATTTTCAATCTGTAATATAATTAAAAATAATTAATACAGAAGGAGAAATTATGAATTATAAAGTTTATTCAAAAGAAACAAAATTAGCCGTTGTTAATGAGTATTTAGTTGATAAAAAACTAAAAATACATGAAATTCAAGTCAAATATAAATTATCAACTCCAGTATTAATTTATAATTGGGTTAACCAATATCAAATTAAAGGTGAAAATGCATTCACCAAAATTTCTAAATCCCAAACTTCTCACAGGATCGATAAGAAAGATATTGAAATTAAACTATTAAACAAAGAAATTGATAAACTTAGAAAACAAGCTTTAAAAGATGAGGTTGAAAAAGAACTTTTAAAGGAGCAATTAGCCTGTGAAAAGAAATTAACAAGGGGAAAAAATAGTAAATTATTAAAATATAAGTGTTTTTTAATAGTAGAAAAATATAAGCAAAAAGGTCATCAATTAAATAAAATTATTGTTTACATAGCTATTAGCAAAACAGCATACTATTTATGAGTAAAAAAAGGTAAAAAGCAATATCAATCAAAAATTAATGATAATTTGATACAAGCAATAAACAAAATAGTTCTCATTAAAAATGAAAAAAAGTACATTAATATCACTAGTTTTGAAAAAGTAAGATTAGAGTTAAAAATAAAAAATAAAGGTCTTAAATGCAGTAAAACAAGCATAAAACAAATATTAAAAGATAATAATATTAAATTATTATTAGAACCTAAATCAACAAATAGAGTAGTAGAAAATAGTGATTTAAAAAATAATAAAGATTTATTAAAACGTAATTTTTCAAGTAATAACTTTCTTGAAAAAGTTGGTATGGATGGCACATGATTTAAAAATATAATTATTGGTGATAAAAAAACAAATTTATTAGTTGTTTTTGCTACTGATATGTACAGTAATTCAATTGTTGGCTGAAAAATAAACAAAAGTGAAAATGCCAAAACTGTGTTAAATGTGGTTAATCAAATAGAATTAGCGAGTGCTAAACAATGTAATTTTACGACTATTCAATCAGATTTAGGTTCTGCTAATACAAGCGAAATTGTTAGTAAAGTTTTTAATACAAGTACTAATCTAATTCATTCAAAAAGTCTATCAGGTTTTAAAGGTAATCAAGTTAGTGAATGTTTAAATCGTTGAATTAAAAGAGATTTTAAAATGATGTTTGGTAGCACTTTTGAAAGTATGGAAAGTTTTAATAAAATATTAGAAAAATTTGTTAGATATTGAAACAATGATAGAATAGTTATTAGATTGAAAATGCCTCCAAATCAATTTGTACAGATTTGAAGACAAGAAAGTAAACTTATCTAACCAATGCCCATTATATCTTGGAATAATGGCTGGAAATAAAGGAAAGTATGTAAAAGAATATAATCATTGTAAAAATTTAATTAATAATGGTCAATATGAACAATTAATTGATTATTTATATAAAGAATTAGATAATCATAAAAAATTAAAGAAAAAATATTTTAAAAATAATAAACAAGGTATTGAAAATCAAGGTGCAAAATGAAATATTGGTTGTTTTACAGAAACAAATATTTGACATGTTTTAAAAGAAATGCTTGCTAATAGAACATATAATATTTTAATTTATATTAAAATCGTTATTTTTAAATGTAATGGATCGGCTACAATTTATTGGACACTAATTATGTAGACAAATAACAATATTTGTTAAAAGAAAGGAAATATAATTATGGCCAATATTACTTCATATACAGATGAATTTAAAAAACAAATAGTAGCTTTATATCAAAGTGGCAAATCAGTATCTTGTCTTGTTAAAGAGTACAATGTTACAAGAGCAGTTGCATATAAATGAATTAAGCAATTTACTAATTCGGAAAGTTTTAAAACTAAAGATAATCTTTCTGATTTAGAAAAACAATTAATTCAAATGAATAAAGAATTAAAACAATTACGAATGGAAAATGATATTTTAAAGCAAGCAGCACTAATAATAGGCAGAAAGTAGAGATTATTGCAAATAATAAATGAAAATATAAGATTCGCCCAATGTGTCGTTTTTTAAAAATTTCTAAATCAACATATTATTTTAATTTAAAGAAAAAAGAAGATAAAATCAAAAATAATATTTATGATCAAGCTGTTATTAGTGCTTTTAAAGAAAACAAATGTGTTTATGGAACAAGAAGATTAAAAGTCATACTAGAAAAACAAGAAATTTATTTATCAAGAAGAAAAATTAAAAAAATTATGGATAAACATAATTTAATGTCAAAATACACTAAATTATCATTTAAAAATCATCGTAATAAAGTAAATAATGAACAAATCACTAATATTGTTAATAGAAACTTTAATAATAGAATTAAAAATGAGGTGATTGTCAGTGATCTTAGTTATGTTGAAGTTAATGGTAAATGAAACTATATTTGCTTATTAATAGACCTATTTAACCGCGAAATTGTTGGACATAGTGTAGGTACTAAAAAAGATGCATCATTGGTATATCAAGCATTTATGCAATCAAATCGCTGTTTAAAAGATATGCAAATATTTCATAGCGATCGAGGTAACGAATTTAATAATAAAATTATTAACAAACTTTTATTAGCATTCAATATTACCCGCTCTTTAAGTAAAAAAGGTTGTCCTTATGACAATGCTGTTGCTGAAGCAACTTTTAAAACTTTCAAGACTGAATTTATTAATGACAAAAAATTTACATCATTAATACAGTTAAAATTAGAATTATTTGATTATATCAATTGATATAACAATATAAGAATCCACAGCACTTTAAACTACTTAACTCCCATTAAATATCAAGAAAAAATGTCTACCAAAAAATAGTCCTAAAAAGGGTTGCCATTTCAATTATTATAAATTGAAAATCGCTTTTCTTCCTTTATGTACTATTTTTTAATTTTATGACATAAATGCTGAGAAAAGCGTATCTACGGACTTCTCCCCACATTTTTAAATTAAACACAGCATTACAATTTCAAAACTAGGTATCTTGTTGAATTTATATGCAGCTTCTTTGGCATATAAATAAACATGATGTTTTGCAACTTTGATATGTGTTTTAAATGTTCTTCTTAGAACCTGTTTAGAATCTTTTAGAGAATAAGGTAAAATTACTATATATTTTAAGATAAGAGGTATATATGCATAAAAATTATCCAAGTCATGTCACTAAAGAACAATTTGAGAACATAAGATTAATTTTAGAAAATGTCAAAAAGAAAACAAAACCAAGAAATTTAGATTTATATGAAGTATTTTGTGCAGTTTTATATGTATTAAAAAGTGGTTGTCAATAAAGAATGTTACCAAAAAATTTTCCAAAATGACAAACTGTATATTATTATTTTCAAATTTGAAGTAAAAATAATGGTAAAGAACCTAGCATATGACAATTAATTAAAAAAAATTAGTTAGAAAAGTTCGTATCAATAATCATCGAAAAGAAAAACCAGTTTTTGTATAATTGATTCACAAAGTGTTAAAAATACAGATACTACTAAAAACAAAGGTTATGATGCTGGTAAAAAGATTTCAGGAATAAAACGTCATATTGCTGTTGATTCTCAAGGTTTAGCACATGCAATTTACGTAACTACAGCAGAAAAAACAGATCGTAATAGTGCTATAATAATGATTCAAAATGAAAAAGAAAATCTTTCTACAGTTCAAAAAATAATAGTAGATGCTGGTTATACTGATGAAAAATTTGCTTCTGCAATCAAAACAATTATAAATGCGAATGTTGAAGTTGTAAAACGTAATGAATTACATTCTTTTGTAGTATTACCAAAAAGATGAGTTGTAGAGCGAAGTTTTGCTTGATTAGAAAAATGTAGAAGATTATGAAAAAATTGTGAAAGAAAATTAAATACTAGTTTACAAATGGTTGTTCTTTCCTTTATTTCAATTTTATTAAAAAGATTCTAAACAGGTTCTTATATGTTTTCAAACTGATTCAATTTGATTGGTATTTACACCAGTTTTTGAAACATAACCATCTTGATGGTTAACTGTTTTATGTTTTGGGAAAACCAATTTGAAATCGCAATATCCTTTTCAATCATCAGTATATACATGACATTTTGAAGAAATGTGGCTTCTTGCAAAATTCAAAAGACTTTTACTCTTTGCATTTTTCAATACTTTCACAATTAAATTATTAGTTGTTTTTTCATAAATGCCAACAATCAATGTTTTATTTTTCAAGGATCTTCCTTGTTTTTTAAAAGCCATATGTGAAAGATACATTTCATCAATTTGCATTGTGCCTTCAACAATAAATTGAGGTTCTTGTTTTGTAATACGTATTCTAATTTTATGAGCCATTCTCCATGCTGTTTTTAAGGTCACTTCCAATTCTTTTGAAACATCAGTTAACGGAATTCCATGTTTGGTGTTTATTCATCTAAAGATGAGGTAAAATCATGATCTTAAAGATGTTTGTGACCTTGAAAATATGGTACCCGTGAGAATACTAAATGTTTGATTACATTTCAAACATCTTATTCTTTTTAAATCAGAAGTATTCAAATTAAAACTAGAACACCTAATACATTTGTTTTCTTTCAAATTTGCTATATATGCAAGACATTACTGTTCAGTTTGAAAAGCATTGTTGAACTCATTCAGTTTCATTGTTCCCTCCACAAGTACATGTGGGCAGAAGTCCGTTAAAAATTAGTTTTTTTAAAAAAACTAAAAATAAAATAAAACTTATTAAATGAACTTTAATAAGCATTTTTGTTATGTATAAATATTAAATTTATTTTAGTAATTTTTAAAAATAAGTATTTTAGTTGAAATATGTTTTAAAAAATAGTAATATGAACTTATAATTACATAAAAATCCCAAATTATTTCTTGTCTGAAATATAATAAGACTATATAATATTTAATTTATTCCGGATTTTTGACAATCTCCCGAAAAAATTTAAGGGTTTAGAAAAGAGGTTTGTAATTTATGTCAGAAGAAGATGAAGAAGAAAAGAAAAAAAAGAAGAAATCAACAAAAATTATTGCTGGTCTCATCGGTTCTGCAGCTTTAATTGGAGCTACCATTGCTGGTGGTATGACAGCTATTGCTGAAACAGAAGGAGAAAAAGAAGAAGAGGAGGAAGAAAAAAATAAAATAAATCAAATAGTTCGGTCTCTAAACAATCATCAATTAGTGATAATAAACGAACTTTAGGAGTAATTTTCAAAAACAAAACAAATCTGCAATTAAAACCTGAAGACAAATTGAAAATGACAAGTCCAGAAACTGTAAAGGAGAGGTTATTAAAGAGAGACTAATTGAAAGTAATCCACAATCAAATTTAATAAAAGAAAAAATTATTTTAGGTGATTTAAAATATAATAATATGAAAATTAAACCAACTACTTTAACAGTTGAAATGACTTATGATGACCCTTTAGTTATTGGAAGTGTAATTTTAAATGTAATTTATCCAAAATAAAAGATAAGAAGAACTTGTTTATAAAATCACGCAAATTTATATATTAAGAAAATTTAGGGGGTTATTTATATGCAAAATAATTTAAATATAATGTTTTTAGTTAATTGATCAGATTTTTCAATAAAGGACTGAATAATAATAGGATTATCAATATTATTATTAATGCTAACTTTTATTTTTATTTTAGTTATTTTTCTTTTTAAAAGAAAAAGATTTAAGTTTAAAATAAACAATATTATAAGTGATAATTTAGTAAAAATAGGTAAAAATAATTATAAATTTTCAAGTAGAAATGCTTTTATACTCTTTAATGAAATTAAATCAATAATTTTAGATAAGCGTTATAAGTATTTTTATAAATTTAAAAAGAGATATAAAGATGGTAGTTTAAATAATGAACTTTTTGATATAGTTCAAAAATATTATTTAAAAAATGAAAAAGAATTAAAGAAAAAACCAAAACCTTTATTTGAAAATAAAAAAAATGATAAACCCAATGATGTTGTTAATAAAAAAGATGATAAAAAAGTTAAATTTGTTTTTGATGATCAAGAAATGACAGTAAAAATTGAAGAAGATAAATAAAACTACTCAATTCAGTAGTTTTATTTTTTTATAACTATTTTTTTATTTTTAAAAATATGTATAAAAATTTAACACCAAATACCATAGATATTATGATATAATTCTTTAAACTTAATTTAAGTTTTCAACTCATTATTTTAATTTTTAAAGTATATGAGTTTTTATTTTTGAAAGGAAGATTAAAAGATATGTATAGTAAAGTTAAAAGAATAAAAAGTATATATAAATTAATTGCCGAAATTAAAGAAGAAATAAAACTTACAGAAGGATTTGAAGAAAGAAAAATGTATCATGTTTGAGTACAAGAACCACTTTGCAATGTTGTAGATATTACTTGATATCATGAAATTGATATAAAAATTCAAAATATTGAAAAAAGATTAAATAATAATATTAATAAAACTAGTTTAAAAGAAATCAAAATAGAGTTGGAAAAAATAACAAAAGAAATTGATCAAAAAAATGGTTGAGATATAGAAGAAGATAGTAATTCTATTGATGAAATAAATAAAATTGAAATGGCAACCCTTTTTAGGACTATTTTTTGGTAGACATTTTTTCTTGATATTTAATGGGAGTTAAGTAGTTTAAAGTGCTGTGGATTCTTATATTGTTATATCAATTGATATAATCAAATAATTCTAATTTTAACTGTATTAATGATGTAAATTTTTTGTCATTAATAAATTCAGTCTTGAAAGTTTTAAAAGTTGCTTCAGCAACAGCATTGTCATAAGGACAACCTTTTTTACTTAAAGAGCGGGTAATATTGAATGCTAATAAAAGTTTGTTAATAATTTTATTATTAAATTCGTTACCTCGATCGCTATGAAATATTTGCATATCTTTTAAACAGCGATTTGATTGCATAAATGCTTGATATACCAATGATGCATCTTTTTTAGTACCTACACTATGTCCAACAATTTCGCGGTTAAATAGGTCTATTAATAAGCAAATATAGTTTCATTTACCATTAACTTCAACATAACTAAGATCACTGACAATCACCTCATTTTTAATTCTATTATTAAAGTTTCTATTAACAATATTAGTGATTTGTTCATTATTTACTTTATTACGATGATTTTTAAATGATAATTTAGTGTATTTTGACATTAAATTATGTTTATCCATAATTTTTTTAATTTTTCTTCTTGATAAATAAATTTCTTGTTTTTCTAGTATGACTTTTAATCTTCTTGTTCCATAAACACATTTGTTTTCTTTAAAAGCACTAATAACAGCTTGATCATAAATATTATTTTTGATTTTATCTTCTTTTTTCTTTAAATTAAAATAATATGTTGATTTAGAAATTTTTAAAAAACGACACATTGGGCGAATCTTATATTTTCATTTATTATTTGCAATAATCTCTACTTTCTGCCTATTATTAGTGCTGCTTGCTTTAAAATATCATTTTCCATTCGTAATTGTTTTAATTTTTTATTCATTTGAATTAATTGTTTTTCTAAATCAGAAAGATTATCTTTAGTTTTAAAACTTCCCGAATTAGTAAATTGCTTAATTCATTTATATGCAACTGCTCTTGTAACATTGTACTCTTTAACAAGACAAGATACTGATTTGCCACTTTGATATAAAGCTACTATTTGTTTTTTAAATTCATCTGTATATGAAGTAATATTGGCCATAATTATATTTCCTTTCTTATTAACAAATATTGTTATTTGTCTACATAATTAGTGTCCAATAAATTGTAGCCGATCCATTCATTTGAAAACATTAAAACTAAAAAACAAAAACATGCAGAAAGACAAAAACAATATTTAGAAAAAAATAACGGACTTCTCTCTACATGTACTTGTGGAGGGAACAATGAAACTGAATGAGTTCAACAATGCTTTTCAAACTGAACAGTAATGTCTTGCATATATAGCAAATTTGAAAGAAAACAAATGTATTAGGTGTTCTAGTTTTAATTTGAATACTTCTGATTTAAAAAGAATAAGATGTTTGAAATGTAATCAAACATTTAGTATTCTCACGGGTACCATATTTTCAAGGTCACAAACATCTTTAAGATCATGATTTTACCTCATCTTTAGATGAATAAACACCAAACATGGAATTCCGTTAACTGATGTTTCAAAAGAATTGGGAGTGACCTTAAAAACAGCATGGAGAATGGGTCATAAAATTAGAATACGTATTACAAAACAAGAACCTCAATTTATTGTTGAAGGCACAGTGCAAATTGATGAAATGTATCTTTCACATATGGCTTTTAAAAAACAAGGAAGATCCTTGAAAAATAAAACATTGATTGTTGGCATTTATGAAAAAAAACTAATAATTTAATTGTGAAAGTATTGAAAAATGCAAAGAGTAAAAGTCTTTTGAATTTTGCAAGAAGCCACATTTCTTCAAAATGTCATGTATATACTGATGATTGAAAAGGATATTGCGATTTCAAATTGGTTTTCCCAAAACATAAAACAGTTAACCATCAAGATGGTTATGTTTCAAAAACTGGTGTAAATACCAATCAAATTGAATCAGTTTGAAAACATATAAGAAGAACATTAAAACACATATCAAAGTTGCAAAACATCATGTTTATTTATATGCCAAAGAAGTGCATATAAATTCAACAAGATACCTAGTTTTGAAATTGTAATGCTGTGTTTAATTTAAAAATGTGGGGAGAAGTCCCTAGATACGCTTTTCTCAGCATTTATGTGATAAAATTAAAAAATAGTACATAAAGGGAGAAAAGCGAAAAATAAATCAAATCCTGAATTTATTAGAAAAAAAGAGAAGGAGAAAAAAGACGCAGAAAAAAATATATTGAAAAGAGAAAAAATAAAGAACTTATTGATAAGCAAATTCAATTAATGATTAATGAAGTTAATAACTTTGCTAATTATGAAACAATACAGATAGAAGATACATTGCAAGAAAATCAAAAAATTCTTTCTTTAAATGATATTATTGATATTGAATCAGAATATTGAGTATCTACAGTTAACTGTGTAAATTATAATCTTTTTAATCTTTAAACAAAAAATCGTAAGTATTACTTACGATTTCTATTTTGTTTACGTTCATTTTCAGTCAAGAATTTTTTACGCATACGAATATTTTGTGGTGTTACTTCAACTAATTCATCGCTAGCAATAAATTCTAAAGATTCTTCCAAACTAAAAATAGTTGGTGGTGTTAATCTAACAGCTTCATCATTACCTGAACTTCTAGTATTTGTTAATTGTTTTGCTTTACAAGGATTAACATCCAAATCTTTATCACGATTACTTAAACCAATAATCATTCCTTCATACACTTTAGTTTGTAGTTTAACAAATAAAGTACCACGTTCTTCTAAAGAATTTAAAGCATAAGGTAATGTTGTTCCTGTAATCATACTTACTAGAACACCATTTCTATTATTATTAATTTCGCCTTTTAATGGTTCATATGTAAGGAAACTACGAACCATAACACCTGTTCCGCGAGTAATATTAACATATTGACGACCAAATCCAATTAATCCTCGTGTTGGAATATGAAAAATAATTTTATCACGAACATTATCAGAATCCATATTAGTCATAATACCTTTTCTTAGATTTAAATTATTAATAACAGTACTACTATATTCAGTAGGGTGATTTAAAATAATTTCTTCCACTGGTTCAGTGGTGTGTCCTTTTTCATCTTTTTTAAATACTACTTCCGGTTTAGAAATAGCCAACTCGAAGCCTTCGCGACGCATATTTTCAATTAAAACAGATAAATGTAATTCACCACGACCAAAAACTTTAAAACCATCAGCATTACTTCCAGATAATTGTTCTATTTTTAAACCAACATTAGTTTCTAATTCTCTTGTTAAACGTTCTTTAATTTTATTACTAGTTACTAGTTTACCTTCAGTTCCAGAAAATGGTGAATTATTAACAAGGAAATTCATTGACATTGTTGGGGCTTGGATTGTAATTGGTTCCATTGGCACAACATTATCTTTATCACAAATAGTATTACCAATTGTTATATTTTCAATACCTGCTATGCAAACAATATCACCAGCAACAGCATTTTTAACAGCTACTCGTTTTAATCCTTGATAAACAAATAAATATTTTACTTTTGCTTTTCTTTTTAAATCATAATCATCAACAACAATTATTTCTTGTCCTTCAGAAATAGTACCTTGAAATAATCTACCAATTCCAATTCTACCAATAAAACTATCATAATCTAATGAACTAATTTGCATTTGTAAAGGTTCATTAGATTTTACTAATTTAGAAATTTTAGCATGTTTAATAATTGTTTCAAATAATGGTTCTAAATTTTCACTTGGTTGATTCAATTCATATTGGGCAATACCTTCTTTAGTAATTCCATAAAGTGTTGGAAAATCTAACTGTTCATCATTAGCATTTAATTCCATAAAAAGTTCTAATACTTCATCTTTTACTTCTTCAATTCTTTGGTCCTTTTTATCAATTTTGTTAATCATTAAAATTGGATTTAAGTTATGTTCTAGTGCTTTTTGCAATACAAAACGAGTTTGTGGCATTGGTCCTTCAACACTATCAACTAGTAAAATAACACAGTCTACTGTTTTCATAATTCTTTCAACTTCAGAGGAAAAGTCAGCATGACCGGGTGTATCAATAATATTAATTTTTGTATTACCATGCATGATTGAACAATTTTTAGAATAAATAGTAATTCCTCGTTGACGTTCTTGATCATTACTATCCATTATTTGTTCAACAATAACTTGGTTTTGATGAAAAATATTTGATTGCTTTAATAAAGCATCAACTAATGTTGATTTTCCAACATCAACGTGTGCTATCACTGCAATATTAATAATTTTTTGTTCAGCAGAAACTTTTTCTTGTTCAGACATTATTCATTCTCCGTTATTCTTAAATTTTGACATTATATAAATTATACGCAATATTTTTAAATTTAGTAAAATAATTAAAAAAATAATTTATTTAAAATGATTTTTTGACATATAATAATTATCTAAATCTTATTATTTGTGATTGTTTTCCATTTTCATCAGCTTTATTTCTATATGTACTTTTATCATTATTATTTAAAAAATTATTTTGTTGAATTTGTTGGGTTAATAAAGGCATCAGTCACTTAAGTTTACCAATTAATATTTTCAATCTGTAATATAATTAAAAATAATTAATACAGAAGGAGAAATTATGAATTATAAAGTTTATTCAAAAGAAACAAAATTAGCCGTTGTTAATGAGTATTTAGTTGATAAAAAACTAAAAATACATGAAATTCAAGTCAAATATAAATTATCAACTCCAGTATTAATTTATAATTGGGTTAACCAATATCAAATTAAAGGTGAAAATGTATTCACCAAAATTTCTAAATCCCAAACTTCTCACAGGATCGATAAGAAAGATATTGAAATTAAACTATTAAACAAAGAAATTGATAAACTTAGAAAACAAGCTTTAAAAGATGAGGTTGAAAAAGAACTTTTAAAGGAGCAATTAGCCTGTGAAAAGAAATTAACAAGGGGAAAAAATAGTAAATTATTAAAATATAAGTGTTTTTTAATAGTAGAAAAATATAAGCAAAAAGGTCATCAATTAAATAAAATTATTGTTTACATAGCTATTAGCAAAACAGCATACTATTTATGAGTAAAAAAAGGTAAAAAGCAATATCAATCAAAAATTAATGATAATTTGCTACAAGCAATAAACAAAATAGTTCTCATTAAAAATGAAAAAAAGTACATTAATATCACTAGTTTTGAAAAAGTAAGATTAGAGTTAAAAATAAAAAATAAAGGTCTTAAATGCAGTAAAACAAGCATAAAACAAATATTAAAAGATAATAATATTAAATTATTATTAGAACCTAAATCAACAAATAGAGTAGTAGAAAATAGTGATTTAAAAAATAATAAAGATTTATTAAAACGTAATTTTTCAAGTAATAACTTTCTTGAAAAAGTTGGTATGGATGGCACATGATTTAAAAATATAATTATTGGTGATAAAAAAACAAAATTATTAGTTGTTTTTGCTACTGATATGTACAGTAATTCAATTGTTGGCTGAAAAATAAACAAAAGTGAAAATGCCAAAACTGTGTTAAATGTGGTTAATCAAATAGAATTAGCGAGTGCTAAACAATGTAATTTTACGACTATTCAATCAGATTTAGGTTTTGCTAATACAAGCGAAATTGTTAGTAAAGTTTTTAATACAAGTACTAATCTAATTCACTCAAAAAGTCTATCAGGTTTTAAAGGTAATCAAGTTAGTGAATGTTTAAATCGTTGAATTAAAAGAGATTTTAAAATGATGTTTGGTAGCACTTTTGAAAGTATGGAAAGTTTTAATAAAATATTAGAAAAATTTGTTAGATATTGAAACAATGATAGAATAGTTATTAGATTGAAAATGCCTCCAAATCAATTTGTACAGATTTGAAGACAAGAAAGTAAACTTATCTAACCAATGTCCTATTTATTAAAGTTTTTCTATAAACTTTTTTAAAAGTTTTACACACTTTAATGATAACACTTTATAGAAATTGATAAAATTATAATAAATATTTGATTTTTTTATAAAACTATATTTTTATTTATTATTTTTTTAAAAATAATAAATAAAAACTGATAAAATAAAGTTAGAAAGTTATTTTAGATATTTCGGAGGTAAAAAATAATGGCAAATAAAGTATTAGTAATTCGTTCTTCTATGATTAAAAAAGAACTATCTTATTCTGAAAGTTTAGTATCTCGTTTTGTTAAATATTATCGTGAATTTCATCCAGAAGATTCAATAATTGAATTAGATTTAAATCAAATACCAATGGCAAGTATTACTATTACGCAAAAAAACTTTACTTCATATTTTAATGAAAAAGACTCTGATTATTATATTAATCAACTAAAAAATGTTAATAAAGTTATATACACAACACCAATGACTAATTTTAATGTTACTAGCATGACAAAAAATTATTTAGATCACATCTTAGTTGCTGGTAAAACTTTTGATTATAAATATACCAAACAAGGTGAAGCTAGAGGATTATTACCACATTTAAAAGTTCAAATTTTGGCGACACAAGGAGCACCATATGGTTGATATTTATGAGGCAATCATGCAACTTATTTAAAAGGAACATGAGAATTTGTAGGTGCTAAAGTAGTAGAACCAATTCTTATTTGTGGTACTAAGGTTCAAGAACTTCATCAAAACGATGCTAATTTACTTATTGGTTCTAAAATATTAGCAAAAGGTGGAGGTTTGCCAGCATTAGGACCAGAAAAAACGATGGATAAATTTGAACAGTATATTAAAGAAACAGCAAAAAAGTTTTAACTTTAAAAAATAAAAATTTTTTAGTCAAAAAAATATAATTTTTGTGAGTTTATCTTCAAAAAGTAGTAAAGTAAAATTGGTTTCCTAAATAAAGTCAAAATAAAATAGAAGGATGAAAAAATGAAAAAAATATTGACAGCATTAAGTGTTTTAGCACTTGCAACAACTGCAGGAAGTTTAACTGTAACTGTCTTAAACACAAGTTCACAAAAAAATGATGTTTTAAATAATAAAACTCAACAAGACACAATTTACATTGATAAAAATGGCAAACAAATAACAACTAGTGAAAGAGATTTATCAAATATAAATAGTAAAGAAATTGTTCAAATTGGATTTTAAAAATAAAGAAGGAGAAATTCAAGTTGTTAACATGCCAAGAACAATTAAAAAAGTATCTAATCAATTGCCACCAGAAATTACATCTTTACAATTTATGTTTATATTTTGTGAAACATTTAATCAAGATATTTCATCTTGAGATACCTCACATGTAAAAAATATGAATTGAATGTTTCATGGTGCTATATCATTTAATCAAGATTTATCATCTTGAAATACTTCAAATGTAAAAAGTATGAATGAATGGTATGTTTGATAATGTGCAACATTTTAATCAAGATCTTTCAAAGTGAGACACCTCAAAAGTGACAAATATGAGCTATATGTTTACTTATACTTCATTATTTAATCAAGATTTATCATCTTGAAATACTTCAAATGTAAAAAGTATGAATGGTATGTTTTGAAATGCAGCATCTTTTAATCAAAATATATCAAACTAAAATGTATCAAGCGTTATGGAACACCAAGGTTTTTCTTTTGATTCAGGAATTGATAACTCAAATAAATTACCAAAGTTTAAAAAAATTTTAATAATTTAAAAATACTAATTTAAGAATTTTATATTTTTTATCCTAAATCTTCGTTCTTTACTAGAATTTCACGATTAGGATTTTGTTCAATTATTAATTGTTTGTAAATTGTATCACGATATTTTACACAACCATCAATAACATTATCTAAAGGATTTTGAGCAGTACGTACTTCAAAAAGATCTCCTTCATATTTTTGACGCATTGGTTTTGTACCTTTTTCAGTTTTAACTTCAATATAATATTCTTTAGCTAATTCTTCTTGAATAAATTTATCAACTTTTTTAATATAAGCTCCACCACCACAAATTGTGATTCCCTTACCTTTTTTCTTTAAATCGCTAATACTTCCAGCAGCCTTGTCACCAGCAGTTCTTAGTACTCTACGAATGGCTGGAATAACATGTTCTTTGAATTGAAATTGCATAACATTTTCACGAATTTCTTCTGGTGTAATTTCAATAGTCTTAGAAATTGACATTGTTTCTCCTGGCTGAGAATTTAATCTAGGTAATGAAAAACCTGAAATTGTGTATGGTTTTTCATCTTGATATTTCATAAGTGAACCAATATTTTTAATGACATCTTCAGCTTCTTTTATTCCAACTTTTAAGGCATGTTTTTTTATAATATATTCTTGAACTTTTTGTATTAAATAGTCACCAGCACAATGTGTTGTATATGAATACAATATTGAATTATTACTAATAATGGCAACATCAGTACTGCCACCACCAATATCAATGCACATAATTGCACTTCCAAAAATATCTTGCCCTGAACCTAAGGCTGCCATTTTTACTTCTTCTTGTACAAATCCACGGAGTGCTCCTAAACGATATACAATATTTTCTAAAGCTTCTTTTTGTACTGAATTAATTTCACTTGGTGTTGCCATCAACACAATCAAATTACGATTTTTATCTAATTTTTCATGCTTTTTTATAGAGTTGTTATTAATTTGCTTTAAATTTTTAATTTCAAGTCTGAAATCTTGAAAAATTTTAGTAAGAATACGTTGTAAAGCATCTGGATCAGCAATATTACCATCACGAACTGGACGTTTAATAATAACATTTTCATTTGTTTTATCAATTAATACTTTAGCCTCTTCACCGTAAAGAATTCTATTTTTTTCATAGTCTTCAGCTAAATAGGTTGGAGCATCATATCTAAGACCTATATTAATATGTCTAGCTTTAAAATTTTCAGTTCCGATATCTAAAGCTAATCATTGATAATCAGTTATTGATTTAAGTTTGTTATTTTTCTGATTTAAATTTTCTTTTCTTGTTTTAAACATTTCTCTAATTTTCCCTTTCTTTAAATACTTAAATTTTATCTAAATTAATTTTACATGATTTTATAAATAAGTTATTTATATTAATTTATAAGGAAATATGGGATTAATATATTGGTAATTTGGCATCAGTC
Source organism: Spiroplasma endosymbiont of Notiophilus biguttatus (assembly GCF_964030985.1). Lineage (NCBI taxonomy): Bacteria > Bacillati > Mycoplasmatota > Mollicutes > Entomoplasmatales > Spiroplasmataceae > Spiroplasma > Spiroplasma endosymbiont of Notiophilus biguttatus. Next base: position 1,175,407 of record NZ_OZ034993.1, read on the forward strand.
ACTTAAGTTTACCAATTAATATTTTCAATCTGTAATATAATTAAAAATAATTAATACAGAAGGAGAAATTATGAATTATAAAGTTTATTCAAAAGAAACAAAATTAGCCGTTGTTAATGAGTATTTAGTTGATAAAAAACTAAAAATACATGAAATTCAAGTCAAATATAAATTATCAACTCCAGTATTAATTTATAATTGGGTTAACCAATATCAAATTAAAGGTGAAAATGTATTCACCAAAATTTCTAAATCCCAAACTTCTCACAGGATCGATAAGAAAGATATTGAAATTAAACTATTAAACAAAGAAATTGATAAACTTAGAAAACAAGCTTTAAAAGATGAGGTTGAAAAAGAACTTTTAAAGGAGCAATTAGCCTGTGAAAAGAAATTAACAAGGGGAAAAAATAGTAAATTATTAAAATATAAGTGTTTTTTAATAGTAGAAAAATATAAGCAAAAAGGTCATCAATTAAATAAAATTATTGTTTACATAGCTATTAGCAAAACAGCATACTATTTATGAGTAAAAAAAGGTAAAAAGCAATATCAATCAAAAATTAATGATAATTTGATACAAGCAATAAACAAAATAGTTCTCATTAAAAATGAAAAAAAGTACATTAATATCACTAGTTTTGAAAAAGTAAGATTAGAGTTAAAAATAAAAAATAAAGGTCTTAAATGCAGTAAAACAAGCATAAAACAAATATTAAAAGATAATAATATTAAATTATTATTAGAACCTAAATCAACAAATAGAGTAGTAGAAAATAGTGATTTAAAAAATAATAAAGATTTATTAAAACGTAATTTTTCAAGTAATAACTTTCTTGAAAAAGTTGGTATGGATGGCACATGATTTAAAAATATAATTATTGGTGATAAAAAAACAAAATTATTAGTTGTTTTTGCTACTGATATGTACAGTAATTCAATTGTTGGCTGAAAAATAAACAAAAGTGAAAATGCCAAAACTGTGTTAAATGTGGTTAATCAAATAGAATTAGCGAGTGCTAAACAATGTAATTTTACGACTATTCAATCAGATTTAGGTTCTGCTAATACAAGCGAAATTGTTAGTAAAGTTTTTAATACAAGTACTAATCTAATTCATTCAAAAAGTCTATCAGGTTTTAAAGGTAATCAATAGTGAATGTTTAAATCGTTGAATTAAAAGAGATTTTAAAATGATGTTTGGTAGCACTTTTGAAAGTATGGAAAGTTTTAATAAAATATTAGAAAAATTTGTTAGATATTGAAACAATGATAGAATAGTTATTAGATTGAAAATGCCTCCAAATCAATTTGTACAGATTTGAAGACAAGAAAGTAAACTTATCTAACCAATGCCCAAAAACTTTCTTTAGTTTTACATTTATTTGTATCATAATTTTAAAAAAATCCAATATATTTTCTTAAAATTAAAAATTTAATTTACAATCAGCGTTTATTAACCTTTATATATATCATTTTTAATAATTGACTAGCAATGAAATAAACAAAAACAACACCAGCTAAATAAGCATAAAAAATTAAAGGAATTGGTGTTAAACCAATAGTAGCACCTAATTGTGTATATGGAATACTAATGCCAATAATAGTAATTATAATTGTTGTTAAAAATAGTTGATGAGATGGCATACTTTGAATAAAAGGTATCTTAGAAGTTCGTAATAATTGTACAATTAATGTTTGTGAAGTAACTCCTAAAATAAATCATCCAGTATGAAATAATGATTGTTGATATATGCCAGCAGCACTATTAGGATCTGCATTAGCAAAATTGGCAAAAATATGTAAACCATATCCTAAAAATAAAAAGGTGGTTATATCAAATACTGAACTTAGCGGTCCATTTCAGAATGCAAAAGGTAAAATGCTTTTTGCATTTCATTTTTGTGGTTTTTTAATAAAGTCTTCATCAACCCTATCTCAAGGAATTGCTAATTGAGAAATATCATATAATAAATTTTGTAGTAAAATTTGAATTGCCATCATTGGTAAAAAAGGTAATCAAATTGAAGCAATTAAAATACTTAATGAATTACCAAAATTAGAAGAAATAGTAATTTTAATATATTTTAAAATATTACCAAAAGTATTTCTACCACTAATTACTCCTTGCTCTAAAACATCTAAATCTTTTTCTAATAAAATAATATCAGATGCTTCTTTGGCAATATCAGTAGCACTATTAACAGATATTCCAACATCAGCATGATGTAAAGCAACAGCATCATTAATACCATCACCTAAAAAGCCAACAGTGTGACCATTTAATTTTAAAATATCAATAATTCGTGATTTTTGTAATGGATCCATTTTCGCAAAAATAGTAGTTTTATTAACTAATGCTTGTAAATGTTGATCATCCATATCTTCAATGTTGCTACCTAATAAAGGAATTCCTGGTTCTAATCCCACCTTTTTACAAATTGCTTTAGTAACAATTTCATTATCACCAGTCAAAATTTTAACATCAATTCCATGTTGATTAAGAGTTGTTATTGCTTTAATAGCACTAGGTTTAGGTACATCTAAAAAACCTATATATCCTAATAAAACTAAATTAGATTCATCTTCTATTTTAAAAATTGTTTTGTCACTAGCAAAATTTTGATAGCCAATTGCAATTACTCGTAAACCATCATTATTTAATTCCACACTTAATTTTAAAACATTTTCTTTAATCTTATCAGTTAAGGTAATTACTTTCCCCCTAATTTCAACTTTAGTACAAATTTTTAATATTTCTTCTACTGCTCCTTTGCAAATTAAAGTATTATTAATTTTATCTTTTGAAACTACTATTGACATTCGTCTTCTTATAAAATCAAAAGGTATTTCATCAATTTTACGATAGGGCATTTCAACTATTTTATTATGATGAGCTTTAATGTGTTGAACAATTGTTTTATCAATATTATTTTTTAATCCAGTTTGTAAAGAACTATTTAAATATGCCATTTCTAAAACTTTGTTTGATTCGACACCTTCTGGATCTAAGTGTTTAACTAACTCAATTCTATCCTCAGTTAAAGTACCCGTTTTATCAGTGCATAAAACATCCATTGCACCAAAATTTTGAATACTAGTTAAATTTTTAACAATTACTTTTTTATGTGATAATCTAATTGCACCTTTTGCTAAGTTAGCACTAACAATCATCGGGAGCATTTCGGGGGTAATACCAACAGCAACTGATATTGAAAATATTAACGCTGTTAAAATATTATTTTTAGTAATTACATTAACAATAAATATTAATGGTACCATTATACACATAAAACCAATAAGAATGTAAGTAACTTTTTTAATACCTTTACTAAAACTAGTAACAGGGCGTTTACTAGTTACTGCACTAGCAATTGAGCCAAAATAAGTATTAACACCTGAGGCAATAACAATAGCAATAGCGCCACCTGAAACAATACTAGTAGCCATAAAACATATGTTTCCTAATTCTAGGATACTACTTTTTTTATTATCATCTTTAGTATTAATAGCATGTTTTTCAACAGGAAATGTTTCACCAGTTAGTGCTGATTGATTAATAAATAAATCAGTTGAAACTAAAATTCGAACATCAGCAGGAATCATATCACCAGAAGATAAGAAAATAATATCACCTGGTACTAAATTTTCAATTAATACTTCTTTTGTAAAATTGGCAACACTATTTAGAGCATTAAAATCAATTTTTTTATTTTTATTACTAAATCGAAAAACACTGGCTGTTGTTTCAATTAATTGTCGTAATTTTTCTGAAGATTTATAGGAACGATAATCTTGAAAGTAAGATATAAAAACACTCAAAATAATCATTACTAAAACAATAATAGCACTGTACAAATCAACATTTTTATCAGTATTAGTATCAATAATACTGTAACTAATAAAATTATAGATAACTATTATCATTAAAACAATAATAAAAGGATTAAAAATATTGTGCATTAATTTTTTGTATCAAACAAATCGTTTATGAGAAAAAACATTTTTACCATATTTCTTAAGTCTGTTTTCTACTTCTTCCTTTTTTAATCCGTACATACTACCATCTAATTGTTGGATAACTTCTTCTTTCGATAGTTGCGAAAATTGTTTAAACATGGTTGTTGTTTTTTGCTCTATATGCTTCTTTTTAAAAAATTGCATTATCAACCAACCTTTCTTCAAACGTATAATTTAATTGTATACTAAAATCAAAAGAACTTTATTTTAGTGAATAAAGTTCTTAAAACTACCAAATATTTAAGAATAATATTCTTCTATTTTTAATAAATAATTTGTATTATTTTAAATACAAATTATTTATATCAAAAATAGGAGTAAACATCAATGATTTAAAAGGAGTTGAAATATAATTATAAATCTTCTAATCAATTTTCTATATTTATTAATCAAATATCATAGTATTTAGTTAAACTTGATATGAGTTTTTAACCTATTATTTTTACTTAAAAATAATAGGTTTTTATTTAGAAAAATGAAAGGAAATATAAATTAAAAAAATATTGATAATTAAAAAGTAAGTTTTATTAAAACTTACTTTTTTTAAATATACAAATTTTTTATTTATTATAGTTTGGTGCTTCTTTTGTTAGTTCAACATCATGAGGATGTGATTCTCTTAAACTAGCACTTGAAATTTTTACAAATTTAGAATCTTGGATTAAAAATAAAATATTTTTAGCACCAACATAACCCATACCACTTCTAATACCACCAACTAATTGAAAAATAACATCTTGTACTTTTCCTTTAAAAGGAACACGTGCTTCAATTCCTTCTGGTACTAATTTTTTAATTCCTTTTTGAAAATAACGATCACTACTACCACGTTTCATGGCAGCTAATGAACCCATACCAACATAATTTTTATATTTTTTACCATTGACAATAATTTCTTCACCTGGTGATTCTTCTGTTCCAGCTAAAATGCTACCTAACATTACACAATTGCTACCAGCAGCAATTGCTTTTACAATATCACCAGAATATTTAATACCACCATCAGCAATGACTGTTACATTTTTATTTTTTGCTCAATTATAAACATCATTAATAGCAGTAATTTGTGGCACACCAACTCCTGCTATTATTCTAGTAGTACAAATGCTACCAGGACCAACACCAACTTTAATACAATTTGCGCCAGCTTCATAAAGTGCTTGTGCACCAGCTGCAGTACAAATATTTCCAGCAATAATTTCTAATTTAGGATAAGTTTTACGAATTATTTTAACTGTTTTTAAAATCCCTAAACTATGACCATGTGCTGAATCAACAACTAATACATCAACTTTTGCTTTAACTAATGCCTCAACTCTTGCTAAAGTATCTTCACCAACACCAACAGCAGCGCCAACTCTTAATCGTCCTTGATCGTCTTTACAAGCATTTGGATAATCAATAGCTTTATCAATATCTTTTGTTGTAATTAAACCAATCAACTTATTATTTGAACCAACAATTGGTAGTTTTTCAATTTTATTTTTTAACATAACTTGTTTTGCTTGTTCAATTGTTGTTGTTTTATCGCCAACAATTAAATTTTTGGTAGTCATAATATTTTTAACTAATGCATTATCATTATCAAGATATTTTAAATCACGATTAGTAACAATTCCAATTAGTTGATTTTCTTCATTTACAACAGGCAATCCAGAAATTCGATAAGTAGTCATAATTGATTTTGCTTCACTAATTAAAGTTTGAACACCAATAGTAATTGGATCAGTAATAAAACCCGACTCATTTCTTTTAATTTTTTGTACCTCTAAAGCTTGTTCAGCAATTGATAAATTTTTATGAATAATGCCAATACCCCCAACTCTTGCCATGGCAATTGCTAGATCAGATTCAGTAACTGTATCCATAGCAGCAGACAAAATTGGAATATTTAATTCAATTTTATTTGTTAATTTAGTTTTTAAAGAAACTTGATTTGGTAAAACTTCTGAATATCCTGGAACTAATAACACATCATCAAAAGTAATTCCTTCACATATTATTTTTTGATTTAAATCTTTATTCATAGTTTACTCCCATTCTATAGTACCTGGTGGCTTTGATGTAATATCATAAACTACTCGATTAACACCATCTACTTTATTAATAATCTCATTTGCGACTTCATCTAGAAATTCTCATGGTAAATGTGAACTTGTTGCTGTCATAAAGTCAATTGTATTAACACTTCTTAAACTAACAACATAATCATAAGTGCGATTATCACCCATTACGCCCACAGTTTTAACTGGTAGCAAAGTGGCAAATGCTTGTGATAATTGATTATATATATTTTTTTCTTTCAATTTGGTAATAAAAATATGATCAACTTCTTGTAAAATTAAACATTTTTCTTTTGTTACTTCTTCTATAACTCTAACTCCTAATCCAGGACCAGGGAAAGGATGACGATTAATTAATGTTTCAGGTAACCCAAGTTTTAAACCAATTTCTCTTACTTCATCTTTAAATAAGGTTTTTAATGGTTCTAACAATTTAAATTGTAAATCATCAGGTAAACCACCAACATTATGATGAGTTTTAATTGTTTTTGAACTTGCATGTTTACTTGATGATTCAATAATATCTGGATAAATTGTTCCTTGTGCTAAAAAATCAGCTATTTTAAATTTTCTTGCTGCTGTTGTAAATACATCAATAAACTGTTTACCAATAATTTTTCTTTTATCTTCAGCATTTTTAACACCTTTTAAAGCAGTAAAAAAATGTTTACTTGCATCAATCATTTCAAGATTAAGTTTAAAATTTTGTTTATAAATTTCCATAACGTCAATTGCTTCATTTTTTCTCAATAAACCTGTATCAACAAAAATGCAAGTTAATTGTTTACCAATTGCCTTAGAAATAATGGCAGCAGCAACTGAAGAATCAACTCCACCACTTAAACCTAAAATAACTTGTTTATCTTGGACTTTATTTTTAATTTCTGTAATTTGATTAGTAATAAAATCATCTAAACTTCAATCTTTCGTACAATTTGCTATTGTAAATAAAAAATTTTCGATTATTTGCTTACCAAATTCTGAATGGGTAACTTCAGCATGAAATTGGATACCATAAATTGGTTTAGTCAAATGTGCAATTGCTGAAATTGAAGAATCAGAATGAGCTATTTGTATAAAATCTTTTGGAATTTTTGTTACATGATCAGCATGACTCATTCATACTTTTGATTGATTAGTAACTTTTTTAAATAATTTATTGTTTGGTTGATCAAGATATAAAATTGATTTTCCAAATTCTTGTTCATCTGCCAATTCTACTTTCCCTTTAAAATGATTTGTTAATAATTGCATGCCATAACAAACTCCTAAAATGGCAACTGGTAAATTAAAAATCGCTTGATCAATTTTATAAGCATTTTGTAAATAAACACTTGATGGTCCACCAGATAAAATAATTGCTTTTAAATTGGGATATGTTTTTATTTTTTGATAACTAATATTAAAAGATAAAACTTCAGTATAAACATTTGCTTCTCTTACTCTTCTTGCTAATAATTGTGTATATTGACTTCCAAAATCTAAAATCAATACTTGTGTATTTATCATTTTTTTCCTCCAAATATAATAGTAATTAAATCATTTTTTGACAAAAAATAAAATAGATTACACTAATAATTATTTTATGATAGATTTTAATTTCTTTAAAATATAATTAAAAATATTGATATTAATGATTACTCTTAAAAGTTAAACTATATTTTAAAGAAATTAAGGGGAGATTGTCAAAAATCCGGAATAAATTAAATCTTATATAGTCTTATTATATTTCAGACAAGAAATAATTTGGGATTTTTATGTAATTGTAAGTTTATATTACTATTTTGGCATTGGTTAGATAAGTTTACTTTCTTGTCTTCAAATCTGTACAAATTGATTTGGAGGCATTTTCAATCTAATAACTATTCTATCATTGTTTCAATATCTAACAAATTTTTCTAATATTTTATTAAAACTTTCCATACTTTCAAAAGTGCTACCAAACATCATTTTAAAATCTCTTTTAATTCAACGATTTAAACATTCACTAACTTGATTACCTTTAAAACCTGATAGACTTTTTGAATGAATTAGATTAGTACTTGTATTAAAAACTTTACTAACAATTTCGCTTGTATTAGCAGAACCTAAATCTGATTGAATAGTCGTAAAATTACATTGTTTAGCACTCGCTAATTCTATTTGATTAACCACATTTAACACAGTTTTGGCATTTTCACTTTTGTTTATTTTTCAGCCAACAATTGAATTACTGTACATATCAGTAGCAAAAACAACTAATAATTTTGTTTTTTTATCACCAATAATTATATTTTTAAATCATGTGCCATCCATACCAACTTTTTCAAGAAAGTTATTACTTGAAAAATTACGTTTTAATAAATCTTTATTATTTTTTAAATCACTATTTTCTACTACTCTATTTGTTGATTTAGGTTCTAATAATAATTTAACGGAATTTTACGTTTATTGGCAATAACTTATATACATTATTATTTCTGAAAACTATAATTAGATATTAGTAAAATAAAATCTAATTAAAGGTGATTGAAAATGAATATTTTAGACATAATAAATAAATTTCCAAACCAAGAATCTTGTATAAAATTTTTAAAAGAAATAAGATGAAATAACAAACCAAAATGTCTTTTTTGTTTTAGTGAAAAAGTTAACTCTGTTTTAAAAGAGTCGCGTTATAAATGCAAAAAATGTCATAAGTCTTTTAGTGTAACTGCTCAAACTATTTTTCATCATACACGTGTACCACTTCAAAAGTGATTTATTTTAATAGTATTAATGGCTAATGCTAAAAAAAGTTTATCATCATCTCAAGCTTCAAGAGACTTAAATTTACGTTTAGCAACTGTATGAAAAATGATGCATAAAATTAGAAAGGCAATGGCTAATGATGAGATTAAATTATTAGCAAAAATATTAGAGATGGATGAAACATATGTGGGTGGAAAACCGCGTAAATATAATGATGTTGATAATAAAAATAACTCATTACGTGGTAGAAGGAACTAGTAAAGAATGTGTTGTTGGCATTATTGAACGAAATGGTAATGTTAAATTATTTCATGCAAAAAATAAAAGTATTAAATCTGAAGATTTAATGAAAATAGTTAAAGAAAATGTTGATATTAACAATTCTATTCTTTGAAATGGCAACCCTTTTTAGGACTATTTTTTGGTAGACATTTTTTCTTGATATTTAATGGGAGTTAAGTAGTTTAAAGTGCTGTGGATTCTTATATTGTTATATCAATTGATATAATCAAATAATTCTAATTTTAACTGTATTAATGATGTAAATTTTTTGTCATTAATAAATTCAGTCTTGAAAGTTTTAAAAGTTGCTTCAGCAACAGCATTGTCATAAGGACAACCTTTTTTACTTAAAGAGCGGGTAATATTGAATGCTAATAAAAGTTTGTTAATAATTTTATTATTAAATTCGTTACCTCGATCGCTATGAAATATTTGCATATCTTTTAAACAGCGATTTGATTGCATAAATGCTTGATATACCAATGATGCATCTTTTTTAGTACCTACACTATGTCCAACAATTTCGCGGTTAAATAGGTCTATTAATAAGCAAATATAGTTTCATTTACCATTAACTTCAACATAACTAAGATCACTGACAATCACCTCATTTTTAATTCTATTATTAAAGTTTCTATTAACAATATTAGTGATTTGTTCATTATTTACTTTATTACGATGATTTTTAAATGATAATTTAGTGTATTTTGACATTAAATTATGTTTATCCATAATTTTTTTAATTTTTCTTCTTGATAAATAAATTTCTTGTTTTTCTAGTATGACTTTTAATCTTCTTGTTCCATAAACACATTTGTTTTCTTTAAAAGCACTAATAACAGCTTGATCATAAATATTATTTTTGATTTTATCTTCTTTTTTCTTTAAATTAAAATAATATGTTGATTTAGAAATTTTTAAAAAACGACACATTGGGCGAATCTTATATTTTCATTTATTATTTGCAATAATCTCTACTTTCTGCCTATTATTAGTGCTGCTTGCTTTAAAATATCATTTTCCATTCGTAATTGTTTTAATTCTTTATTCATTTGAATTAATTGTTTTTCTAAATCAGAAAGATTATCTTTAGTTTTAAAACTTCCCGAATTAGTAAATTGCTTAATTCATTTATATGCAACTGCTCTTGTAACATTGTACTCTTTAACAAGACAAGATACTGATTTGCCACTTTGATATAAAGCTACTATTTGTTTTTTAAATTCATCTGTATATGAAGTAATATTGGCCATAATTATATTTCCTTTCTTTTAACAAATATTGTTATTTGTCTACATAATTAGTGTCCAATAAATTGTAGCCGATCCACTTTTTACTGATGAATATCGTGGATATTATAAAATGAATAAAATTTTACCACATGAACAAGTTAATCACAAAAAATATTTTTCTTATAATGGTATTCATACAAATACAATAGAAAGTTTTTGAGCAATATTAAAAAGAGGTTTTATCGGCCAATTTCATTGAGTTTCAAAAAAATGACTCCAATCTTATTTAAATGAATTTTGTTTTAAATATAATAACCGTAAAGAAAAAATCACATTTAAAAATATCACAATTAAATTATTTATTAAGAATTAAGTGTTAACCAATAAGCGTAAAATTCCGTAATTTAATATTATTATCTTTTAATATTTGTTTTATGCTTGTTTTACTGCATTTAAGACCTTTATTTTTTATTTTTAACTCTAATCTTACTTTTTCAAAACTAGTGATATTAATGTACTTTTTTTCATTTTTAATGAGAACTATTTTGTTTATTGCTTGTATCAAATTATCATTAATTTTTGATTGATATTGCTTTTTACCTTTTTTTACTCATAAATAGTATGCTGTTTTGCTAATAGCTATGTAAACAATAATTTTATTTAATTGATGACCTTTTTGCTTATATTTTTCTACTATTAAAAAACACTTATATTTTAATAATTTACTATTTTTTCCCCTTGTTAATTTCTTTTCACAGGCTAATTGCTCCTTTAAAAGTTCTTTTTCAACCTCATCTTTTAAAGCTTGTTTTCTAAGTTTATCAATTTCTTTGTTTAATAGTTTAATTTCAATATCTTTCTTATCGATCCTGTGAGAAGTTTGGGATTTAGAAATTTTGGTGAATGCATTTTCACCTTTAATTTGATATTGGTTAACCCAATTATAAATTAATACTGGAGTTGATAATTTATATTTGACTTGAATTTCATGTATTTTTAGTTTTTTATCAACTAAATACTCATTAACAACGGCTAATTTTGTTTCTTTTGAATAAACTTTATAATTCATAATTTCTCCTTCTGTATTAATTATTTTTAATTATATTACAGATTGAAAATATTAATTGGTAAACTTAAGTGACTGATACCTTATTTAGGTTTTGGATATAGTCATATAGCACCAGAAGTATTAAAAAATGCTTCAGTTCGTGGTAAATGAGTTCATAAATTAAATGAATTATATTTACAAAATATTCATCAAGAAAATATTATTAATAATTTATTAAAAAAATTAAAACCTTTAACAAATTCAATAAATTATTCTTATTGTAAAAAATCACTGATATTTTTAAAAGAAAAATTTAAAGATAAAAATAATCGGAATTTTACGTTTATTGGCAATAACTTATATACATTATTATTTCTGAAAACTATAATTAGATATTAGTAAAATAAAATCTAATTAAAGGTGATTGAAAATGAATATTTTAGACATAATAAATAAATTTCCAAACCAAGAATCTTGTATAAAATTTTTAGAAGAAATAAGATGAAATAACAAACCAAAATGTCTTTTTTGTTTTAGTGAAAAAGTTAACTCTGTTTTAAAAGAGTCGCGTTATAAATGCAAAAAATGTCATAAGTCTTTTAGTGTAACTGCTCAAACTATTTTTCATCATACACGTGTATCACTTCAAAAGTGATTTATTTTAATAGTATTAATGGCTAATGCTAAAAAAAGTTTATCATCATCTCAAGCTTCAAGAGACTTAAATTTACGTTTAGCAACTGTATGAAAAATGATGCATAAAATTAGAAAGGAAGGGCTAATGATGAGATTAAATTATTAGCAAAAATATTAGAGATGGATGAAACATATGTGGGTGGAAAACCGCGTAAATATAATGATGTTGATAATAAAAATAACTCATTACGTGGTAGAGGAACTAGTAAAGAGTGTGTTGTTGGCATTATTGAACGAAATGGTAATGTTAAATTATTTCATGCAAAAAATAAAAGTATTAAATCTGAAGATTTAATGAAAATAGTTAAAGAAAATGTTGATATTAACATGGATCGGCTACAATTTATTGGACACTAATTATGTAGACAAATAACAATATTTGTTAAAAGAAAGGAAATATAATTATGGCCAATATTACTTCATATACAGATGAATTTAAAAAACAAATAGTAGCTTTATATCAAAGTGGCAAATCAGTATCTTGTCTTGTTAAAGAGTACAATGTTACAAGAGCAGTTGCATATAAATGAATTAAGCAATTTACTAATTCGGGAAGTTTTAAAACTAAAGATAATCTTTCTGATTTAGAAAAACAATTAATTCAAATGAATAAAGAATTAAAACAATTACGAATGGAAAATGATATTTTAAAGCAAGCAGCACTAATAATAGGCAGAAAGTAGAGATTATTGCAAATAATAAATGAAAATATAAGATTCGCCCAATGTGTCGTTTTTTAAAAATTTCTAAATCAACATATTATTTTAATTTAAAGAAAAAAGAAGATAAAATCAAAAATAATATTTATGATCAAGCTGTTATTAGTGCTTTTAAAGAAAACAAATGTGTTTATGGAACAAGAAGATTAAAAGTCATACTAGAAAAACAAGAAATTTATTTATCAAGAAGAAAAATTAAAAAAATTATGGATAAACATAATTTAATGTCAAAATACACTAAATTATCATTTAAAAATCATCGTAATAAAGTAAATAATGAACAAATCACTAATATTGTTAATAGAAACTTTAATAATAGAATTAAAAATGAGGTGATTGTCAGTGATCTTAGTTATGTTGAAGTTAATGGTAAATGAAACTATATTTGCTTATTAATAGACCTATTTAACCGCGAAATTGTTGGACATAGTGTAGGTACTAAAAAAGATGCATCATTGGTATATCAAGCATTTATGCAATCAAATCGCTGTTTAAAAGATATGCAAATATTTCATAGCGATCGAGGTAACGAATTTAATAATAAAATTATTAACAAACTTTTATTAGCATTCAATATTACCCGCTCTTTAAGTAAAAAAGGTTGTCCTTATGACAATGCTGTTGCTGAAGCAACTTTTAAAACTTTCAAGACTGAATTTATTAATGACAAAAAATTTACATCATTAATACAGTTAAAATTAGAATTATTTGATTATATCAATTGATATAACAATATAAGAATCCACAGCACTTTAAACTACTTAACTCCCATTAAATATCAAGAAAAAATGTCTACCAAAAAATAGTCCTAAAAAGGGTTGCCATTTCAACAATTCTATTCTTTTTACTGATGAATATCGTGGATATTATAAAATGAATAAAATTTTACCACATGAACAAGTTAATCACAAAAAATATTTTTCTTATAATGGTATTTATACAAATACAATAGAAAGTTTTTGAGCAATATTAAAAAGAGGTTTTATCGGCCAATTTCATTGAGTTTCAAAAAAATGACTCCAATCTTATTTAAATGAATTTTGTTTTAAATATAATAACCGTAAAGAAAAAATCACATTTAAAAATATCATAATTAAATTATTTATTAAGAATTAAGTGTTAACCAATAAGCGTAAAATTCCGAAAATAATTATGAATTTATTATAGAAAAACCAATTATTAGTGATTTAATTGCTGGAACACCAGATTTAGTTTATTTAACTAATAAAAATACTCAAGAAGAAATAGAAATTGAAATAACAAGTGAATTATTAATTGAATGAATGAATGCAAAAACAAAATATTTTAAAGGAGAAATTAAAAATGAAAATGAATAAATTTAATAAAGAAGACATAGAGCAAATTAAAGAAAATATTAAATATTTACGGAATTTTACGTTTATTGGCAATAACTTATATACATTATTATTTCTGAAAACTATAATTAGATATTAGTAAAATAAAATCTAATTAAAGGTGATTGAAAATGAATATTTTAGACATAATAAATAAATTTCCAAACCAAGAATCTTGTATAAAATTTTTAGAAGAAATAAGATGAAATAACAAACCAAAATGTCTTTTTTGTTTTAGTGAAAAAGTTAACTCTGTTTTAAAAGAGTCGCGTTATAAATGCAAAAAATGTCATAAGTCTTTTAGTGTAACTGCTCAAACTATTTTTCATCATACACGTGTACCACTTCAAAAGTGATTTATTTTAATAGTATTAATGGCTAATGCTAAAAAAAGTTTATCATCATCTCAAGCTTCAAGAGACTTAAATTTACGTTTAGCAACTGTATGAAAAATGATGCATAAAATTAGAAAGGCAATGGCTAATGATGAGATTAAATTATTAGCAAAAATATTAGAGATGGATGAAACATATGTGGGTGGAAAACCGCGTAAATATAATGATGTTGATAATAAAAATAACTCATTACGTGGTAGAGGAACTAGTAAAGAGTGTGTTGTTGGCATTATTGAACGAAATGGTAATGTTAAATTATTTCATGCAAAAAATAAAAGTATTAAATCTGAAGATTTAATGAAAATAGTTAAAGAAAATGTTGATATTAACAATTCTATTCTTTTTACTGATGAATATCGTGGATATTATAAAATGAATAAAATTTTACCACATGAACAAGTTAATCACAAAAAATATTTTTCTTATAATGGTATTCATACAAATACAATAGAAAGTTTTTGAGCAATATTAAAAAGAGGTTTTATCGGCCAATTTCATTGAGTTTCAAAAAAATGACTCCAATCTTATTTAAATGAATTTTGTTTTAAATATAATAACCGTAAAGAAAAAATCACATTTAAAAATATCATAATTAAATTATTTATTAAGAATTAAGTGTTAACCAATAAGCGTAAAATTCCGAATATTTAAATGAATTATTAGAATATTCGCATGATGAAGTAATTGAATTTGAAATTAGAAAACAAATTAAATATGAATTAAGTTTATTAAAAACAAGGATAAATAAATATGAATAAATGTAAAAAATGTAAAAAAAGAATTTGATTAAGTAAATATTGATGTATGAAATGTTTAGAAAAAATAGTTGATGAAATAGTAAGTAAGGATGATAATCATGGATAAATCAATTTTAATTTTATTAAAACATATAGGCAAAATTAATAAAAAATTAGATGAAATTTTAGAAATATTAAATAAAAAAGGAGAACAAAATAATGAGTAATACTAAGAATGAATTAAAAATTCCTAATTTTATTAAAAGTAATAAAGAAGAATATGTAAAATTTAGAAATTATTATGAAATGATTATAAATTAGACTTACTGCATAACTAGTTAACTTTTTATTTTTTTGTTATTATTAAAATAAAATTTGAATAGTTAAGGATAAACTTTATGACATATTTTGAATTAAAAGATAAATCTGATCAATATTTTCGTAAAATAGTGGGTATTAATAAACTCGTTTTTAACGAAATTTTAAATATTTTATTAGAACATCAAAAACTCAAAACTACTATTGGTGGAAGGCCATATAAAATGTCAATAGAAGATCGACTAGTAATGAGTTTAAGATATTTATATGAAAATCGTACATATCATAGTATTGGTGCTGAGTATGGTATGGTTGATACTACTGCTTTATGAAATATTCGTTCAATTGAAGATATTTTAATAAAGAATAATAAGTTTAATAATTTAACAAATAAAAATATTTTTTTAAAAAGAAGAATTAAAAAATAAAATTTTGATAATTGATGTAACAGAGGTAGAAACAGAACGACCAAAATATAACCAAAAAGATTGATTTTCTGGTAAAAAATGAATGCATACTGTTAAGTTTCAAACCGTAATTAATGCAAATACTAATGAAATTTTAAATATTTTTTCTGATATTGGTAAAAATCATGATTTTAAAACTTTTAAGAATTCAAAGTTAAAGTTTTTACCAGAAACTATAATTCTTGCAGATAAAGGTTATCAAGGTTTACAAAAAATTCATGCTAATACATTTTTACCCATTAAAATTAGCAAAAATAATCCTAAAACAAATAAAACCAAAATCTTTAATAAGATTATTAATAAAACTCGTAGAAAAATTGAACATGTTTTTGCATTTTTAAAATGTTTTAAGATTATTGGTTATAAATTTAGAAAAGCCAGAAAACGAATATTTTTAAGATTTAATTTAATTACAGGATTTTATAATTTATCATTAAAACTTAAAAACGTTATGCAGTAAGTCTATTGTTATATCAATTGATATAACAATATAAGAATCCACAGCACTTTAAACTACTTAACTCCCATTAAATATCAAGAAAAAATGTCTACCAAAAAATAGTCCTAAAAAGGGTTGCCATTTCAAAACTAATAGGTGAAAACAATGCAATTAACAAATAAAGAGCAAGAACTTCTATCAACTTATCAAAATTGAATAAGGGAAAATAAATTAAATGATAAATGTAATTCTTATTTTATTTCTAAAATTTCTATGTTAGTGTTTCAAGTATGAGAATTAGAAAAACTAATAAGTGAAACAATATGATTTAAAAATGAGAAACAAGATTGACAATATTATATTAAAACCTTAGAACCTGTTTAGAATCTTTTAGAGAATAAGGTAAAATTACTATATATTTTAAAATAAGAGGTATATATGCATAAAAATTATCCAAGTCATGTCACTAAAGAACAATTTGAGAACATAAGATTAATTTTAGAAAATGGCAAAAAGAAAACAAAACCAAGAAATTTAGATTTATATGAAGTATTTTACTAGCAGTAGTACATCCTAATCCTTTTATTTTTTTTAACATTTCTAATTTTTCTTTTTGTGAATAACATTTATCCATAAAAATGAACACCTCTTTCAATAAAGTTTTATCACAAACCGGTTTTTTTGTGTCTACTTTATTATAGGTGTTCATATAACAATGGTTTTATAATTAAAGAGGGAGTATTTATTATAGATTTGTTATATTATTTGCTATGTAATTAGTGTTATTAGTTATTTTTGATAAATGTTGTTCTTGATTGATATCTTTTGTAAAATCATCAGTTCATTTAAATATATTTTTATTATTTAAATCTTTTTCAGAATCTAATTCTACATTAGTTAGATTTGCATTTTCAACAAAAATACTTCTTTTATTTCTCCTTGATGAACTTGGGCTATTTGCAATTCTTAAAGTAGATAAAAATGAATGTTCAAGATGTCTAAGATCAATAAAATTTTCATTTCTATCAAAAATTGTCTCAATGTCTAAAGGACCTTGAAAGTTACTACGAGTACCTCAATCAGTTAAATTAGAATCAAAATTACTTCAAGGAAAACTTAGTGTTCTGTCTGTTGATACTAGCGCCATTTCTGTATATAAATAATTAAAACGTCAACTTTCCGCGGTACTAAAAATTACTCTTGTTAATGCATTTTGAATTGTGATTAATTGAGTTCTACTATTATAATTTAACAATTCACGAAATGATTGAGTTATTAAATTTCAATTAAGATTGGGATTGTTGTATCTAGATTGCATAGAACCACTGCCACTATAATGTGCATTAAATCTTAATATTTCTGAGTTTAAAGTCGGATCTCTTAAATCATTAATAATATCATCCCCACGAAAGTAATAATAAGTACCAGTAGAAGTGTAATCATTACCATTTCTAATAACAAAACCTTGAAGATAAAGATTACTACTAAGGAACACCAATTGCAGCCTTCTATTTTGAATTAAGTTGATAATATTAACATTTACAATAAAAAAGCCATTTGAATTAGTTAGTCGATAAGGAATACCTCTTTGAAATCTAAAAGTTTCATGATCATAATTATTAGTGACAATTCCTTGATTAATAAAATATCTTAAAACATTGTCAAAAGAATTAACAAAATTTAAATAACCTCTGTTAATTGTATTGACTGGAACTAAGCCATAATCACCGCCTCTTTGTAAAGTATGTAATAACTCAATACCTTTAATTGTTTGTTCATTTTCATCATCAACTATTATTTCGGGATTTTCATTTTGTTTTATTTCATATTTTTTATTTTCTTTATTTTCAAATGAAGAAAAACTTTTAAAACAATCAAGATTATTATTTGAAGTAGTAATTTCTGCTATTATTTTATTTATTTCATCTATTTTTTTAATTTGTGTTCAATTATTGATGGGCATAGTATATACACCATGGTCAGTTGTATAATATACATTATTATTATCAATTTTTATTGTTAGCACATTTTTTATTTCAGGAACATTATAATAATCATCAATTTTTACTGCACTTCATCAAGATCAGCTATTAGCCAAATAGTATGCATTACCATTAACTGATGTAAAATAAGCATTACCATTTTTATCTATAGCAATTTCTGCTATTATTTCATTTATTCCTCCAATTTTATTAGCTGTTCAACTAAAAGATTTCATGTAAAATACACCATGATTAGTTGCAAAATAAACACCATCAGCAGTAGATACAATACTAGGATTTGGAATTTCATTTATTGATAAAACATTTTTTATTTCAGGAACATTATGTTTTATATCTATTCTTTCAGCGGTTCATGTCAAAGTATTTGTGATATAGTATGCATTACCATTAACTGATATAAAATAAACATTACCACTTGTATCGATACTAATTTTTACAATTATTTCATTTATTCCTCCAATTTTATTAGCTGTTCAACTAAAAGATTTCATGTAAAATACACCATGATTAGTTGCAAAATAAACACCATTATCATTACTTTTTTTATTTGTTTTTATTGATTTTATTGCTAGCACATTTTTTATTTCAGGAACATTGTGATATTTATCAATTCTTTGCACTGAATTTCATCAAAATCAATGGTTTGTTAAAAAATATGCATTACCATTAACTGATATAAAATAAGGATTATCACTTGCATCTAAAATTATTTTTGATATTAAATCATTATTAAATCCTGGTATTTTTCAATTTTCATTTTTTTTAAAATTAATTTTATAAACACCATTATCGGTAGAAATATAAACATTATTGTTATTATCAATTGCTGATGATAGAATAATTTTACTTTTATCCAAAATAGTCTCTTTATTTATATTTGTTAAGATATTATTTTCTTTACAATAAAAATTATTTTGAAAAAAAGTAGTTGGTAAATTTAAACTTCTTTTTAAATTAATTTCATTTCTTTGTTTTTTTAGATAATAATCTTTGTGTCATAATCAATTGTTAACTATAAAAAGTTTTTCAGTATGTTGACCCTTTGAAGTATTTCAATATCAATTACAGCATTCATCTCTTTTTAATTGAGTTGTATCAGCTTGAGATGAAGTGATTTCAATAGTATAGCCATCTTCATAATCAAGACCATCATTAGGAACTTTTTTACTATTTAAATTATGATTATTTAAAACTTCACTCATAGTATTATTCAGATTAAAAGTAATAATTCTAATCGTATTATCATTTTGATCTTTGATAATAATATTTTTATAAGTTCCAAAAGTTTTTTGATTACCATCATCATCAGTTCTTGGATAAAATTTTATCAGTTTATTTGCAGTATCTAATCAAAGAACACCTCTTTGTTTCATATCCGATCCTAAAAAAGAAATTCTTGGATCTAAACTATTTATAAATTTATCTAAATTAGGTTTAACTTGAAAATTATTACATGATGTAGAACTATTAACATTATATTTATTTGAATAACTTTTAACACCAATAACTAATTTACCATTTATTGTTTTTTCTTTAACATAAACTTGTGATGTATCTACACTAGGATTTTTAGATTTAATAGCTTTTAAAATTGTTTCATCATTAGTGTCATCAACAGGATCTATACATGTTTTAAAATCAGAGATTAAATCAGGTTTAACTTGAAAATTATTACATGATGCAGAATTATTAACATTATATTTATTTGAATAACTTTTAACACCAATAACTAATTTACCATTTATTGTTTTTTCTTTAACATAAACTTGTGATGTATCTACACTAGGATTTTTAGATTTAATAGCTTTTAAAATTGTTTCATCATTAGTGTCATCAACAGGATCTATACATGTTTTAAAATCAGAGATTAAATCAGGTTTAACTTGAAAATTATTACATGATGCAGAATTATTAACATTATATTTATTTGAATAACTTTTAACACCAATAACTAATTTACCATTTATTGTTTTTTCTTTAACATAAACTTGTGATGTATCTACACTAGGATTTTTAGATTTAATAGCTTTTAAAATTGTTTCATCATTAGTGTCATCAACAGGATCTATACATGTTTTAAAATCAGAAATTAAATCAGGTTTAACTTGAAAATTATTACATGATGCAGAATTATTAACATTATATTTATTTGAATAACGTTTAACACCAATAACTAATTTACCATTTATTGTTTTTTCTTTAACATAAACTTGTGATGTATCTACACTAGGATTTTTAGATTTAATAGCTTTTAAAATTGTTTCATCATTAGTGTCATCAACAGGATCTATACATGTTTTAAAATCAGAAATTAAATTAGGAATATATTTATTTGGATAATATTGACTATCATCTGTTCTTATATTCGCTTCTTTATAAGCAAATGAATAATTAGATGTTCAAAAATCCTTGTTTTTTTCTATAATAATCATTATGCGTTCTCTTCTACTACTATTTCTAAATTTATTATTAATAGTTAAAAAATTATCATATATTACTTCTCCTAATTTTTTAACATCTTCAGGAACATTTTCAACTCTTCAATCTTTTCAAAGAGGAACTTCAAACATTAAATTTTTAAATTTTTTTGAAAAATCTTCTTTATTATTATCACGATATAAAAAAGAAATTTCTTCTCACAATTGAGGTTTAAGTGAAATTAAAACTTTACCATCGACACCCAAAAAATGACCTTCAAATTCAATCATGGATCCAGCATTTGTTTCTCTTTTATTTTTTTTACTTTTTTCGTGACGGTGTTGGTGAGTACTTGTTTCTAATTCTGGGCTTGCTAGTGAATCTAAATATGTTTGATAAAAGGAGTCTATATTTTGGTTTTCTTGTGGTTCATTTAAATTGTATAGTTGATAATTAGTACTTGAGTTTATAAAAATCATATCTTGGTTTATTGATTGTAAATTAGTATTGTTGCTAGCTCAATCTTTAATGTTTTGATTATTATCAATTGACTTAGCATTAATACCTTGTGTTTTATCATTAAAAAGTGGAGCACTTAGTACTCACAATTTAAATCAATAACTTGGACTAAAATATTTCATTATAAATATTTCCTTTCATTAATAAATATGTGTTAAAAACAAAAAAAGAAAAAAATACTCTAATTTGTTGAAATTAGAAAGGCTCTTCTTTTTATTTTATCTATTTAAATAAAAATATTTTCATTAAGTTTTTAACAATTTAATTATACATATAAAAATTTAAATGTGGAAATATTCTAAAATTTATTTTAAATTTTAACATAATAAAATTAAGCTCATAAATATCTTTATTTTGATTTATTATTTTTAATAAACCCCCAAAACATATAAATTTTTAAATCATTTGTATATGAGGAAATTTGATGCCTTAAAATTGATTTTGAAGATAGAAAAAGATTGCAATTTTATATATCATTTTTATTAAACCATTACTTTGACTTTTTAAAATTTATATGTTAAATATTTCAATTGTATGTGCATCTTTGTATCAATTGTAATTATTGATTTGTTCTTGTATGAATTTAGCCATTTTTTCATCTGGTATAACTCAAATTACTTTATGATTGCCTCTTATGTGTTCGCGCATGTTATCAAGTTTGTTTTCTATACGTTCTTTTGATTTACGTGTTCGTTCGATTTCAACTCAAACTTTATTTTTGTTTTCATATTCAATCATTAAGTCAGGGTATCTGTCTTGTTTTGAATTTCAACTTTTTAGTTCAAGTTCAGTTTCATAACTTGCTATGTTTTTTTGTTTAGCTAGTCATTTAATCATTAAATCTTGGTGAGTAAGTTGGTTTAAATTTAATTTTGATTTGTTGTTTTCTTTTCCTAAGTTTGAAAGAAAGTAAATGTTTTTTCTTGTTACTTGATTTATCAAAACTAATTGTTTTTGTTTTATAAATCTTAAATGAGTTTTTACAGTTTCAATATCTTTGTTTAATAATAGACTTACTGCATAACGTTTTTAAGTTTTAATGATAAATTATAAAATCCTGCAATTAAATTAAATCTTAAAAATATTCGTTTTCTGGCTTTTCTAAATTTATAACCAATAATCTTAAAACATTTTAAAAATGCAAAAACATGTTCAATTTTTCTACGAGTTTTATTAATAATCTTATTAAAGATTTTGGTTTTATTTGTTTTAGGATTATTTTTGCTAATTTTAATGGGTAAAAATGTATTAGCATGAATTTTTTGTAAACCTTGATAACCTTTATCTGCAAGAATTATAGTTTCTGGTAAAAACTTTAACTTTGAATTCTTAAAAGTTTTAAAATCATGATTTTTACCAATATCAGAAAAAATATTTAAAATTTCATTAGTATTTGCATTAATTACGGTTTGAAACTTAACAGTATGCATTCATTTTTTACCAGAAAATCAATCTTTTTGGTTATATTTTGGTCGTTCTGTTTCTACCTCTGTTACATCAATTATCAAAATTTTATTTTTTAATTCTTCTTTTTAAAAAAATATTTTTATTTGTTAAATTATTAAACTTATTATTCTTTATTAAAATATCTTCAATTGAACGAATATTTCGTAAAGCAGTAGTATCAACCATACCATACTCAGCACCAATACTATGATATGTACGATTTTCATATTACTCTTTCTAAAATATTAACTGGTGAATCAAATATTGGCATTTCTGGATCGGCTACAATTTATTGGACACTAATTATGTAGACAAATAACAATATTTGTTAAAAGAAAGGAAATATAATTATGGCCAATATTACTTCATATACAGATGAATTTAAAAAACAAATAGTAGCTTTATATCAAAGTGGCAAATCAGTATCTTGTCTTGTTAAAGAGTACAATGTTACAAGAGCAGTTGCATATAAATGAATTAAGCAATTTACTAATTCGGGAAGTTTTAAAACTAAAGATAATCTTTCTGATTTAGAAAAACAATTAATTCAAATGAATAAAGAATTAAAACAATTACGAATGGAAAATGATATTTTAAAGCAAGCAGCACTAATAATAGGCAGAAAGTAGAGATTATTGCAAATAATAAATGAAAATATAAGATTCGCCCAATGTGTCGTTTTTTAAAAATTTCTAAATCAACATATTATTTTAATTTAAAGAAAAAAGAAGATAAAATCAAAAATAATATTTATGATCAAGCTGTTATTAGTGCTTTTAAAGAAAACAAATGTGTTTATGGAACAAGAAGATTAAAAGTCATACTAGAAAAACAAGAAATTTATTTATCAAGAAGAAAAATTAAAAAAATTATGGATAAACATAATTTAATAGACTTACTGCATAACGTTTTTAAGTTTTAATGATAAATTATAAAATCCTGCAATTAAATTAAATCTTAAAAATATTCGTTTTCTGGCTTTTCTAAATTTATAACCAATAATCTTAAAACATTTTAAAAATGCAAAAACATGTTCAATTTTTCTACGAGTTTTATTAATAATCTTATTAAAGATTTTGGTTTTATTTGTTTTAGGATTATTTTTGCTAATTTTAATGGGTAAAAATGTATTAGCATGAATTTTTTGTAAACCTTGATAACCTTTATCTGCAAGAATTATAGTTTCTGGTAAAAACTTTAACTTTGAATTCTTAAAAGTTTTAAAATCATGATTTTTACCAATATCAGAAAAAATATTTAAAATTTCATTAGTATTTGCATTAATTACGGTTTGAAACTTAACAGTATGCATTCATTTTTTACCAGAAAATCAATCTTTTTGGTTATATTTTGGTCGTTCTGTTTCTACCTCTGTTACATCAATTATCAAAATTTTATTTTTTAATTCTTCTTTTTAAAAAAATATTTTTATTTGTTAAATTATTAAACTTATTATTCTTTATTAAAATATCTTCAATTGAACGAATATTTCGTAAAGCAGTAGTATCAACCATACCATACTCAGCACCAATACTATGATATGTACGATTTTCATATAAATATCTTAAACTCATTACTAGTCGATCTTCTATTGACATTTTATATGGCCTTCCACCAATAGTAGTTTTGAGTTTTTGATGTTCTAATAAAATATTTAAAATTTCGTTAAAAACGAGTTTATTAATACCCACTATTTTACGAAAATATTGATCAGATTTATCTTTTAATTCAAAATATGTCATAAAGTTTATCCTTAACTATTCAAATTTTATTTTAATAATAACAAAAAAATAAAAAGTTAACTAGTTATGCAGTAAGTCTAATGTCAAAATACACTAAATTATCATTTAAAAATCATCGTAATAAAGTAAATAATGAACAAATCACTAATATTGTTAATAGAAACTTTAATAATAGAATTAAAAATGAGGTGATTGTCAGTGATCTTAGTTATGTTGAAGTTAATGGTAAATGAAACTATATTTGCTTATTAATAGACCTATTTAACCGCGAAATTGTTGGACATAGTGTAGGTACTAAAAAAGATGCATCATTGGTATATCAAGCATTTATGCAATCAAATCGCTGTTTAAAAGATATGCAAATATTTCATAGCGATCGAGGTAACGAATTTAATAATAAAATTATTAACAAACTTTTATTAGCATTCAATATTACCCGCTCTTTAAGTAAAAAAGGTTGTCCTTATGACAATGCTGTTGCTGAAGCAACTTTTAAAACTTTCAAGACTGAATTTATTAATGACAAAAAATTTACATCATTAATACAGTTAAAATTAGAATTATTTGATTATATCAATTGATATAACAATATAAGAATCCACAGCACTTTAAACTACTTAACTCCCATTAAATATCAAGAAAAAATGTCTACCAAAAAATAGTCCTAAAAAGGGTTGCCATTTCAACGATTTAAGGTTATTTTTCCATTCTCAATAGTAGGAAAAGCATAACCACTACCCGGGCTTGCATATTGTACAAAATCAAGTGTATTTTGACCACTACTTATTACTCTATCATTTAAACTACTAAAAGTTAAAACTTGCATACTAAATGCACCATTATAAGGACTATAATAATTTGTTACATTTGAAATATATAATAATTGTCTATCTTGATTTTTACCACTATTACCACCAATATTTTCATTTTCATCATTAAATACACAAAAGAATTGTAAATAATCATCAATTGTAATATGTTCTTCAAACATTACTAAAGTATATTGTCTTTTAGTTTGTACTGTTTTAAATATTTGATTATTTGGTAAATTATTAAAATCTACACCACTTGTATCATCAATTAAATAAGCATTTCAATAATCACCAATTTTATATTGTTTTGTATAAAATTCATCTTGTCCTTTTACTTTATGTGTTTCTTGGTCAATAATTCCTTTATTTTTTTGATATATTTTTGTACTATTTTTTCAAATACATACAACTGGAGTATTACCAGTTAATATTAATTCATATTGCCCAAAATCACTTATCTTACTATTAATTGGTTTATAACCAGTTTCAGTTAAAGGTATAGCACCATTATTTATAATAAATGGAAATATTTTTCAATGTGATTGTCTTTTAATTAATATTTGTTGCATCTTTAATCTCATGTGAGCGTGTTTCATTAATTGTATTTGTTGATGTCTGCTCATTTTCATTACCTCCTAAATTTTTATTTAATTTTTGATTTTCATTAATAATATTTTCTAATTTATTTTCAGCCATTAATTGGTCAATATTATCATATTCACCAATTGCTTCAATTATTGTCATTGTGCCATTATTTAATCTTGAATTAATAATTTGGTCTTGTACTATTTGGTCAGTCATAGCAATTGGAATAAATTTAAAACTATAAGGTCTTTCTCCAATACCATTTCATAAATTTTCACTAATAAGTAATAAATCAAATATACGATAAAAATAAGCACTATAAAATGCTATTTTTATTTCGGTTGTTTCCATATCATATTTATTATTAAACATACTTTGTGTTTTATTAGTATAAACATCATTACCATGTTCATCATAATCATATCCAGCACCATTAAATATTACTTTAGCAGTATCATTATAATCTAATCAATATTCATTAAATTTAGGGTTACCTTGAATAATTTGCATACCACCATTACCATTTTTATCATATCCAGCACTACCAACATTAACAAACATATCTTTTTTAGGATTTTCAATAATATTACCATTTTCTTGCATTTCTTTAACTGTTTCATTAGACTTACTGCATAACGTTTTTAAGTTTTAATGATAAATTATAAAATCCTGCAATTAAATTAAATCTTAAAAATATTCGTTTTCTGGCTTTTCTAAATTTATAACCAATAATCTTAAAACATTTTAAAAATGCAAAAACATGTTCAATTTTTCTACGAGTTTTATTAATAATCTTATTAAAGATTTTGGTTTTATTTGTTTTAGGATTATTTTTGCTAATTTTAATGGGTAAAAATGTATTAGCATGAATTTTTTGTAAACCTTGATAACCTTTATCTGCAAGAATTATAGTTTCTGGTAAAAACTTTAACTTTGAATTCTTAAAAGTTTTAAAATCATGATTTTTACCAATATCAGAAAAAATATTTAAAATTTCATTAGTATTTGCATTAATTACGGTTTGAAACTTAACAGTATGCATTCATTTTTTACCAGAAAATCAATCTTTTTGGTTATATTTTGGTCGTTCTGTTTCTACCTCTGTTAGAACCTGTTTAGAATCTTTTTAATAAAATTGAAATAAAGGAAAGAACAACCATTTGTAAACTAGTATTTAATTTCTTTCACAATTTTTTCATAATCTTCTACATTTTTCTAATCAAGCAAAACTTCGCTCTACAACTCATCTTTTTGGTAATACTACAAAAGAATGTAATTTATTACGTTTTACAACTTCAACATTCGCATTTATAATTGTTTTGATTACAGAAGCAAATTTTCACCAGTATAACCAGCATCTACTATTATTTTTTGAACTGTAGAAAGATTTTCTTTTTCATTTTGAATCATTATTATAGCACTATTACGATCTTTTTTTCTGCTGTAGTTACGTAAATTGCATGTGGTAAACCTTGAGAATCAACAGCAATATGACGTTTTATTCCTGAAATCTTTTTACCAGCATCATAACCTTTGTGGATCGGCTACAATTTATTGGACACTAATTATGTAGACAAATAACAATATTTGTTAAAAGAAAGGAAATATAATTATGGCCAATATTACTTCATATACAGATGAATTTAAAAAACAAATAGTAGCTTTATATCAAAGTGGCAAATCAGTATCTTGTCTTGTTAAAGAGTACAATGTTACAAGAGCAGTTGCATATAAATGAATTAAGCAATTTACTAATTCGGGAAGTTTTAAAACTAAAGATAATCTTTCTGATTTAGAAAAACAATTAATTCAAATGAATAAAGAATTAAAACAATTACGAATGGAAAATGATATTTTAAAGCAAGCAGCACTAATAATAGGCAGAAAGTAGAGATTATTGCAAATAATAAATGAAAATATAAGATTCGCCCAATGTGTCGTTTTTTAAAAATTTCTAAATCAACATATTATTTTAATTTAAAGAAAAAAGAAGATAAAATCAAAAATAATATTTATGATCAAGCTGTTATTAGTGCTTTTAAAGAAAACAAATGTGTTTATGGAACAAGAAGATTAAAAGTCATACTAGAAAAACAAGAAATTTATTTATCAAGAAGAAAAATTAAAAAAATTATGGATAAACATAATTTAATGTCAAAATACACTAAATTATCATTTAAAAATCATCGTAATAAAGTAAATAATGAACAAATCACTAATATTGTTAATAGAAACTTTAATAATAGAATTAAAAATGAGGTGATTGTCAGTGATCTTAGTTATGTTGAAGTTAATGGTAAATGAAACTATATTTGCTTATTAATAGACCTATTTAACCGCGAAATTGTTGGACATAGTGTAGGTACTAAAAAAGATGCATCATTGGTATATCAAGCATTTATGCAATCAAATCGCTGTTTAAAAGATATGCAAATATTTCATAGCGATCGAGGTAACGAATTTAATAATAAAATTATTAACAAACTTTTATTAGCATTCAATATTACCCGCTCTTTAAGTAAAAAAGGTTGTCCTTATGACAATGCTGTTGCTGAAGCAACTTTTAAAACTTTCAAGACTGAATTTATTAATGACAAAAAATTTACATCATTAATACAGTTAAAATTAGAATTATTTGATTATATCAATTGATATAACAATATAAGAATCCACAGCACTTTAAACTACTTAACTCCCATTAAATATCAAGAAAAAATGTCTACCAAAAAATAGTCCTAAAAAGGGTTGCCATTTCACTTTGTTTTTAGTAGTATCTGTATTTTTAACACTTTGTGAATCAATTATACAAAAACTGGTTTTTTCTTTTCGATGATTATTGATACGAACTTTTCTAACTAATTTTTCAAAAAATTAATTGTCATATGCTAGGTTCTTTACCATTATTTTTACTTCAAATTTGAAAATAATAATATAGAGTTTGTCATTTTAGAAAATTTTTTGGTAACATTCTTCATTGACAACCACTTTTTAATACATATAAAACTGCACAAAATACTTCATATAAATCTAAATTTCTTGGTTTTGTTTTCTTTTTGACATTTTCTAAAATTAATCTTATGTTCTCAAATTGTTCTTTAGTGACATGACTTGGATAATTTTTATGCATATATACCTCTTATTTTAAAATATATAGTAATTTTACCTTATTCTCTAAAAGATTCTAAACAGGTTCTTACATCAATTATCAAAATTTTATTTTTTAATTCTTCTTTTTAAAAAAATATTTTTATTTGTTAAATTATTAAACTTATTATTCTTTATTAAAATATCTTCAATTGAACGAATATTTCGTAAAGCAGTAGTATCAACCATACCATACTCAGCACCAATACTATGATATGTACGATTTTCATATAAATATCTTAAACTCATTACTAGTCGATCTTCTATTAGACTTACTGCATAACGTTTTTAAGTTTTAATGATAAATTATAAAATCCTGCAATTAAATTAAATCTTAAAAATATTCGTTTTCTGGCTTTTCTAAATTTATAACCAATAATCTTAAAACATTTTAAAAATGCAAAAACATGTTCAATTTTTCTACGAGTTTTATTAATAATCTTATTAAAGATTTTGGTTTTATTTGTTTTAGGATTATTTTTGCTAATTTTAATGGGTAAAAATGTATTAGCATGAATTTTTTGTAAACCTTGATAACCTTTATCTGCAAGAATTATAGTTTCTGGTAAAAACTTTAACTTTGAATTCTTAAAAGTTTTAAAATCATGATTTTTACCAATATCAGAAAAAATATTTAAAATTTCATTAGTATTTGCATTAATTACGGTTTGAAACTTAACAGTATGCATTCATTTTTTACCAGAAAATCAATCTTTTTGGTTATATTTTGGTCGTTCTGTTTCTACCTCTGTTACATCAATTATCAAAATTTTATTTTTTAATTCTTCTTTTTAAAAAAATATTTTTATTTGTTAAATTATTAAACTTATTATTCTTTATTAAAATATCTTCAATTGAACGAATATTTCGTAAAGCAGTAGTATCAACCATACCATACTCAGCACCAATACTATGATATGTACGATTTTCATATAAATATCTTAAACTCATTACTAGTCGATCTTCTATTGACATTTTATATGGCCTTCCACCAATAGTAGTTTTGAGTTTTTGATGTTCTAATAAAATATTTAAAATTTCGTTAAAAACGAGTTTATTAATACCCACTATTTTACGAAAATATTGATCAGATTTATCTTTTAATTCAAAATATGTCATAAAGTTTATCCTTAACTATTCAAATTTTATTTTAATAATAACAAAAAAATAAAAAGTTAACTAGTTATGCAGTAAGTCTATTATCTAATGCTGCAAATAAAGTAGTAACATTTAATTCTCTTTCTAATCTTTTTTGTCTAATTACACGATTTAAATCTCAAATTAAATCTCATACTGGTGTACAATCTGGATAAGCATTTAAAGTTGTAGCATTACCATATAAATTAATAATTGGTAAATTAGTTATTTCAAAAATTGGTATATAATTAAATGGATTTTTAATTTCATAAGTTTTTAATGGAGTAATATTTGGTTTTAATTTTGTTTTTGTAGAACCTAAAATAATATCTTTATTATTATCTTTATATGTTTCATATTTAACTTTTCCATTTTGAATTGTTACTCAAGTTAAAGTTGCACTATCTGCTTGTTCATTAATAAAATAAAATTCTGCTGATTGTTCTTGTTCATTAGACTTACTGCATAACTAGTTAACTTTTTATTTTTTTGTTATTATTAAAATAAAATTTGAATAGTTAAGGATAAACTTTATGACATATTTTGAATTAAAAGATAAATCTGATCAATATTTTCGTAAAATAGTGGGTATTAATAAACTCGTTTTTAACGAAATTTTAAATATTTTATTAGAACATCAAAAACTCAAAACTACTATTGGTGGAAGGCCATATAAAATGTCAATAGAAGATCGACTAGTAATGAGTTTAAGATATTTATATGAAAATCGTACATATCATAGTATTGGTGCTGAGTATGGTATGGTTGATACTACTGCTTTACGAAATATTCGTTCAATTGAAGATATTTTAATAAAGAATAATAAGTTTAATAATTTAACAAATAAAAATATTTTTTTAAAAAGAAGAATTAAAAAATAAAATTTTGATAATTGATGTAACAGAGGTAGAAACAGAACGACCAAAATATAACCAAAAAGATTGATTTTCTGGTAAAAAATGAATGCATACTGTTAAGTTTCAAACCGTAATTAATGCAAATACTAATGAAATTTTAAATATTTTTTCTGATATTGGTAAAAATCATGATTTTAAAACTTTTAAGAATTCAAAGTTAAAGTTTTTACCAGAAACTATAATTCTTGCAGATAAAGGTTATCAAGGTTTACAAAAAATTCATGCTAATACATTTTTACCCATTAAAATTAGCAAAAATAATCCTAAAACAAATAAAACCAAAATCTTTAATAAGATTATTAATAAAACTCGTAGAAAAATTGAACATGTTTTTGCATTTTTAAAATGTTTTAAGATTATTGGTTATAAATTTAGAAAAGCCAGAAAACGAATATTTTTAAGATTTAATTTAATTGCAGGATTTTATAATTTATCATTAAAACTTAAAAACGTTATGCAGTAAGTCTAATTTATCATTAAAACTTAAAAACGTTATGCAGTAAGTCTATTATATTTAGCAACTCTACCACAAAAACTATTAGGTAATATTTTAAGTGATTTACTATTATCTTCATTAACTATAATCATAATAAATACTTTACCCATTAAACTATTTTGTAAACCAAATTTATAAAATTTTTCTAATCATTTATCTTTTAAATTCATTTCATTTAAATAATCTAATATTTCTTTTTTACTTGAATTAAATAAAAAACCTTTACCTAATCATAATTTAGTTGATTTTTGAGCAATAATCATAGGTATATCAATATATCAATTTGATTTATCACAACTTAAATATTCCATTGTATTTATCATAATTCATCACCATTAAATTTATTTTTATTAATTAATAATTTATTATTAATACCATTAATTAATCATTTCATTTCATGCATTAAAGCATACATATCACTATCTCAAGTATCATCATGTAAATCTAACATTTTAGGAGTATTATTATTACTATCTAATTTCTTTTTATCTAATCATTGCATTAAACTATATTGTCTTTTAGTTTCTGAACATTTTTCTCAATTAAAACTAATAATATTTTTAAGCATACAAATTGTTGTAAAATCAATTCTATCATTTAAATATAAAATTGATTTATCTACTGCTATAAATTTTAATCATGTTATATTACGTTTTTTAACTCAACTTTTTAAAACATCAATAAATACTAATCCACCATTACCATAATCAACATAACAAATAAAACCAAATAACATTGCTATATAACGTTTACTTTCATTTAAATAATAATTAATAATATCATTTGCTAATGTATCAGTATCTTTATATTGCATAGTAACATTACTATGATAAAATTCACTTTCTTTATGTGCTCTTCTTCCGTTTTCATTTTCACCAATAAATCATAATGAAGCAGCAGTTGGATGACCACTACTACTTGTTGCCATACCAATATCTAATCCACCAGTTAATCTTTGTACTTGAAAATCTAATTTAGTACCTACTTTATCTAAATATCTTGCAAATATAGCACCAGTAAGAATACTAGGTACCCCATAATATCAACTTTGTGCTTTAATAGGGTCTAATACTTTTAATTCTTCTAAATCATTAATCATATCTAATGTTAAATTATGAGAATTTACTTTTCAATTTGAATAATGAAATAATTTAAATATATTATTATCAAATACTGATTTAATTTGTTCATTATTTTCTTTCATAATTTCTAAATTAAAAGGTACTATTTTATTCATATATTCAATAAAATATTGATAAATATTATCTGGATTACAACTTTTTATTTTAATTCTTTTTTTAGCATTACCTAATGCAAATGTAATTGCTTGAAATTCTTGTTGACTAAATTCATTTGCTTCTTCACATCATTCAATTGCTAAATCAAAACCTTTAATTTCACTTCTAGAAAGCCCTTTTAAAGGTATTCTATCATTTGAATTACTATATACACCCATAACTCTAATAAATGATTTACTACCTTTAAATAGACTTACTGCATAACTAGTTAACTTTTTATTTTTTTGTTATTATTAAAATAAAATTTGAATAGTTAAGGATAAACTTTATGACATATTTTGAATTAAAAGATAAATCTGATCAATATTTTCGTAAAATAGTGGGTATTAATAAACTCGTTTTTAACGAAATTTTAAATATTTTATTAGAACATCAAAAACTCAAAACTACTATTGGTGAAAGGCCATATAAAATGTCAATAGAAGATCGACTAGTAATGAGTTTAAGATATTTATATGAAAATCGTACATATCATAGTATTGGTGCTGAGTATGGTATGGTTGATACTACTGCTTTACGAAATATTCGTTCAATTGAAGATATTTTAATAAAGAATAATAAGTTTAATAATTTAACAAATAAAAATATTTTTTTAAAAAGAAGAATTAAAAAATAAAATTTTGATAATTGATGTAACAGAGGTAGAAACAGAACGACCAAAATATAACCAAAAAGATTGATTTTCTGGTAAAAAATGAATGCATACTGTTAAGTTTCAAACCGTAATTAATGCAAATACTAATGAAATTTTAAATATTTTTTCTGATATTGGTAAAAATCATGATTTTAAAACTTTTAAGAATTCAAAGTTAAAGTTTTTACCAGAAACTATAATTCTTGCAGATAAAGGTTATCAAGGTTTACAAAAAATTCATGCTAATACATTTTTACCCATTAAAATTAGCAAAAATAATCCTAAAACAAATAAAACCAAAATCTTTAATAAGATTATTAATAAAACTCGTAGAAAAATTGAACATGTTTTTGCATTTTTAAAATGTTTTAAGATTATTGGTTATAAATTTAGAAAAGCCAGAAAACGAATATTTTTAAGATTTAATTTAATTGCAGGATTTTATAATTTATCATTAAAACTTAAAAACGTTATGCAGTAAGTCTAATCTAAAATCTGCTTGTTTATTTGGATATTTTAAAGTAAAATCTTTATAATCATTAAAATGAATTGTTATTAAAGCATTATATATTTCTTTAACTAAATCATTAATATCTTTATTTAATTTTCTAAAACAATAGATAGCAATTGATTTATTAACTTTAATTGATATTGCAAGTAATATTGCTAATTCTTCTGCAATACTATATGTTTTACTTGAATATCTACTTCCACTTAAATTATATTCACTATGAGTAAAATCATTTTTATTTAATAATCAATAACTAATTGCATGTAAATAAGTAAATTCTTTATTCATAATATTATTCCTGTAATTCTTCTAATTTTAAAAGTTGACCATATCTTGTAGGGTCACTAATAATAGCAATTGTATCATTCTGCATTTGTAAAGAAAGCATTATTCTACCATTAATATTATCTCAATCCAAAGTTTGAACCTCAGTATTTAACTCACCATATAAAAATTCTTCGGAATTTTACGCTTATTGGTTAACACTTAATTCTTAATAAATAATTTAATTATGATATTTTTAAATGTGATTTTTTCTTTACGGTTATTATATTTAAAACAAAATTCATTTAAATAAGATTGGAGTCATTTTTTTGAAACTCAATGAAATTGGCCGATAAAACCTCTTTTTAATATTGCTCAAAAACTTTCTATTGTATTTGTATGAATACCATTATAAGAAAAATATTTTTTGTGATTAACTTGTTCATATGGTAAAATTTTATTCATTAGACTTACTGCATAACTAGTTAACTTTTTATTTTTTTGTTATTATTAAAATAAAATTTGAATAGTTAAGGATAAACTTTATGACATATTTTGAATTAAAAGATAAATCTGATCAATATTTTCGTAAAATAGTGGGTATTAATAAACTCGTTTTTAACGAAATTTTAAATATTTTATTAGAACATCAAAAACTCAAAACTACTATTGGTGGAAGGCCATATAAAATGTCAATAGAAGATCGACTAGTAATGAGTTTAAGATATTTATATGAAAATCGTACATATCATAGTATTGGTGCTGAGTATGGTATGGTTGATACTACTGCTTTACGAAATATTCGTTCAATTGAAGATATTTTAATAAAGAATAATAAGTTTAATAATTTAACAAATAAAAATATTTTTTTAAAAAGAAGAATTAAAAAATAAAATTTTGATAATTGATGTAACAGAGGTAGAAACAGAACGACCAAAATATAACCAAAAAGATTGATTTTCTGGTAAAAAATGAATGCATACTGTTAAGTTTCAAACCGTAATTAATGCAAATACTAATGAAATTTTAAATATTTTTTCTGATATTGGTAAAAATCATGATTTTAAAACTTTTAAGAATTCAAAGTTAAAGTTTTTACCAGAAACTATAATTCTTGCAGATAAAGGTTATCAAGGTTTACAAAAAATTCATGCTAATACATTTTTACCCATTAAAATTAGCAAAAATAATCCTAAAACAAATAAAACCAAAATCTTTAATAAGATTATTAATAAAACTCGTAGAAAAATTGAACATGTTTTTGCATTTTTAAAATGTTTTAAGATTATTGGTTATAAATTTAGAAAAGCCAGAAAACGAATATTTTTAAGATTTAATTTAATTGCAGGATTTTATAATTTATCATTAAAACTTAAAAACGTTATGCAGTAAGTCTATTATGTTTTAATTCTTTTGCTAAATTAGATTGTTTTGATTTTTTAATTGATTTACCAAATAATAGAAATGCTAAAGTAATACATATTCCACTAGCAACTGCTCCTCCTATTACTGCTGATATTAATTCTATTGAAAAATTCATTTTTTATTCCTCCAATTGTATTTTATTTGAATGTTGTTTACATAAATGACATTCTTTTTTATGTTTTTTAATATTTTTATATTGATATATTAAATATGGACTTGTAATAATAATTGGTATTGTTATTAATATATATTTAATTAATTTTCCATAATTACCTAATTTAGTAATAATATTTAAACTAATATGACCAAACATAGGAAATAAAGTTAATATTAAATGGTCAGGTCAAGTAAAATTATATTCATTAGTATAATTTCCTATTCCCATTGATATTGGTATTTTAGGTATTAATCAAGGTGTTATTGTAAAAAATAATGTTATTAACATACCAAGACTATGACTAGTTATTTTTAAAATATTTGATATTAAAATTTTAATTTTATCAATATGAGTACTATTTTTATTAAATCAAATCTTATTTAATCTTTTATATTCTTTATTATCTTTACTTAATGGATTAATAGTATTTCATATACCAATTGGTTTAATTGGTTTATCTAATTCAATAATAATTACCACCTACTTTCATGTTTTATATTTACTTTTATTTTTATAAATTGAAATACCAATATTTTTATTTAAATTATTAGTTTTATGAAAAGTTAAATATTCTTTTCTTTCTACTCTTCATGCTCTACTACCTAATTCAGTTTTTGGCAAAGTTTTAAAATCTTTAAGTTTAAAAAATCCACGTTCTAATCTATTAATAAATGCAGTTGTTTTTAAAACATTAATATTAGTTGATTTAATAACGTTATAACGTTGTTTACCTTTACTAATACCTTTCTGTTCTTTAAGTTGTTTCTTTACATATAAACGTATTTGACTTGGTAAAAACCCTCTTAAAAAATATCTTCAAAATATTGTTCCAGCACCATTACCATTTTTACCTTTTTGAACTTTCATTAAATTTCAAGTTTCTTCTGGTACATTTGGATAAGTATATACACCATATCAACGTTTATTTTTAGATGTATCACTTTGAAATAAACCTTGTAATATTCCAACTTTTAATAATTTATTTGATTTATAAAATAAACCTTTTTTAAATCATGAACTTGATAATATTACTCAACCTTTATCATCTTTATTATCTTTTTCTATATCATTACTATTAATATCTTTTTTATCTTCTTTAAACAAATTATTAACTTTTTTTATAGGTTTAAATACTAATTTATCTAATTGTGATTTTAATTCCGTTAATTCACTAGGTTTTAAAATTGAAATAAGTTTTTTAATAATATTTGGATTAAAAGTTGAATATGGTTGGTTAATTTCTTCTTCACTAACATTTTCACTATCTAAAACTGATTTTAAACTTTGATTTTTACTATATAACTTTAATAAACTAATAATTGCAGTTCTAATATCATTAGTTTCTAATGCAGAATAGATAATTCTAATAATTAAAAGTAACATTATAAGCTCATGTGATTATAATCTCAATTTAATGAAGCATTATCATAATTTAATGGTACTTCACTCATATTATCACTACCATATTGACTAGTTGTTTCACTATTAATAGTAAATCTATTATTATTAATTAAT
Organism: Spiroplasma endosymbiont of Notiophilus biguttatus; assembly: GCF_964030985.1. Classification (NCBI taxonomy): domain Bacteria; kingdom Bacillati; phylum Mycoplasmatota; class Mollicutes; order Entomoplasmatales; family Spiroplasmataceae; genus Spiroplasma; species Spiroplasma endosymbiont of Notiophilus biguttatus. The sequence continues at coordinate 1,212,931 of NZ_OZ034993.1, forward strand.
CTTGCAGTTTCATTATTAAATGGTGTTTCTTGCATTTCTTCTACATGATTTGTAGTTTCCATAGGTAATAAATTATGGATTATTTCACTTGCACCGGCAATAATTGTAGGAATAGCAAAATAATTATTAAAATTATTATTAATACCCATAGCAACACCACTACTTATTAAACAACCACCAGTAGCCATATTTGCTATTTTACGTATAGTTTCAAATCTATTAGGAATTAATTCTAGAATTCCATTAATAAGATTTGAAATACCATAAGCATTTAAACTAATATATGTATCTCAATCCATTAATTTATTATTTTTTAATAATAAATCTGGAAATGGATTAGGATTTGGATTAATTGAAGAATTAGTAAATTTAGCATAATTTGATAATCCAATTGTTCCTAAACCTAATAAGATTTTTTTAGAACTATTAATTAATTTAGTTTTAGTATTTGGTCTTTGATTTAAATTTCATATATCTAAACCTAATTTTTTACCAAATAATAAACTATTAATTGAACCTAATACTGGATTTGCAATTACTTGACCATAATATGCACTTGTACCAATCATTGCTAATAATGGACTTATTGAAGAACGAATTACTTTTAATAAAGTATAATTATTTGATTGTATAGTGATGTCATTTGGCATTTTCATTTACTCCTTTTAATAAATTAGTTTGTTTTTCTATTTTAATAATTACTTTACCTTCACAATGAATATTATCTCCAACACATATAGCATAACTATCATGTACATCACTTACTATAAAATAATCATTTCTTAATTTAGGATATTCATCTAATAAAATTGCTCTAATATCATTACTTGTGGTTAAATCTTCTGGTTTAGCAGAATAAATAGTAATATGTGCTTTTTCATTAAAATATTTATATATAAATTCCATAATTATTTTTTAAGACTTACTGCATAACTAGTTAACTTTTTATTTTTTTGTTATTATTAAAATAAAATTTGAATAGTTAAGGATAAACTTTATGACATATTTTGAATTAAAAGATAAATCTGATCAATATTTTCGTAAAATAGTGGGTATTAATAAACTCGTTTTTAACGAAATTTTAAATATTTTATTAGAACATCAAAAACTCAAAACTACTATTGGTGGAAGGCCATATAAAATGTCAATAGAAGATCGACTAGTAATGAGTTTAAGATATTTATATGAAAATCGTACATATCATAGTATTGGTGCTGAGTATGGTATGGTTGATACTACTGCTTTACGAAATATTCGTTCAATTGAAGATATTTTAATAAAGAATAATAAGTTTAATAATTTAACAAATAAAAATATTTTTTTAAAAAGAAGAATTAAAAAATAAAATTTTGATAATTGATGTAACAGAGGTAGAAACAGAACGACCAAAATATAACCAAAAAGATTGATTTTCTGGTAAAAAATGAATGCATACTGTTAAGTTTCAAACCGTAATTAATGCAAATACTAATGAAATTTTAAATATTTTTTCTGATATTGGTAAAAATCATGATTTTAAAACTTTTAAGAATTCAAAGTTAAAGTTTTTACCAGAAACTATAATTCTTGCAGATAAAGGTTATCAAGGTTTACAAAAAATTCATGCTAATACATTTTTACCCATTAAAATTAGCAAAAATAATCCTAAAACAAATAAAACCAAAATCTTTAATAAGATTATTAATAAAACTCGTAGAAAAATTGAACATGTTTTTGCATTTTTAAAATGTTTTAAGATTATTGGTTATAAATTTAGAAAAGCCAGAAAACGAATATTTTTAAGATTTAATTTAATTGCAGGATTTTATAATTTATCATTAAAACTTAAAAACGTTATGCAGTAAGTCTTTAGTAAATTCTAATTTTACTGTTCCATAATAATCTTTATTATTACCAGAAATAGTAGCACTTGTTGATGTAATATTACTAAATGTTACTTTACCTTTTTCATAACCATTATTACCAATATTTACTATTACAGTTTCTAATTCATCATTAGTAGGAGTGGTTCCTGCCATAGTAATTTTTCCTAAATTTTTATAATAAATAACATCTTGTAAATCTAAAATATTCATATTATCATAATCAGTTGATTGATATGTTGCATTAATATTAGTTGCATCAACTTTATAATTTTTTGCTCTTGCTTCTTTAATTTCATCTACTGTTGGCATTTTTTCTTGAATTATATACATTAAATTAGGTCTTATTGCTGCTGGTAATGAATATAATACTTTACCAATAATACGAATATTATCTGTAGCATTATCTAATTTATTTCTTACTTTTGTAAATGAAATAGGCATACCTCACATATATCTGTTATAAACTACTCCAAATAAATTTAATAATTTATAATCTTTTTCTAAATGCATACCAGAAACAGTATCATGAATAAAATCTTGTTCTAAATAAAAACTTTCATAAAATTCCATTCCCATAATTTGATTTGTATATCTTTTACCAGTTGCTAAAGTAGACTTACTGCATAACGTTTTTAAGTTTTAATGATAAATTATAAAATCCTGCAATTAAATTAAATCTTAAAAATATTCGTTTTCTGGCTTTTCTAAATTTATAACCAATAATCTTAAAACATTTTAAAAATGCAAAAACATGTTCAATTTTTCTACGAGTTTTATTAATAATCTTATTAAAGATTTTGGTTTTATTTGTTTTAGGATTATTTTTGCTAATTTTAATGGGTAAAAATGTATTAGCATGAATTTTTTGTAAACCTTGATAACCTTTATCTGCAAGAATTATAGTTTCTGGTAAAAACTTTAACTTTGAATTCTTAAAAGTTTTAAAATCATGATTTTTACCAATATCAGAAAAAATATTTAAAATTTCATTAGTATTTGCATTAATTACGGTTTGAAACTTAACAGTATGCATTCATTTTTTACCAGAAAATCAATCTTTTTGGTTATATTTTGGTCGTTCTGTTTCTACCTCTGTTACATCAATTATCAAAATTTTATTTTTTAATTCTTCTTTTTAAAAAAATATTTTTATTTGTTAAATTATTAAACTTATTATTCTTTATTAAAATATCTTCAATTGAACGAATATTTCGTAAAGCAGTAGTATCAACCATACCATACTCAGCACCAATACTATGATATGTACGATTTTCATATAAATATCTTAAACTCATTACTAGTCGATCTTCTATTGACATTTTATATGGCCTTCCACCAATAGTAGTTTTGAGTTTTTGATGTTCTAATAAAATATTTAAAATTTCGTTAAAAACGAGTTTATTAATACCCACTATTTTACGAAAATATTGATCAGATTTATCTTTTAATTCAAAATATGTCATAAAGTTTATCCTTAACTATTCAAATTTTATTTTAATAATAACAAAAAAATAAAAAGTTAACTAGTTATGCAGTAAGTCTAGTATTAGCTGCAATTTGACCATAATTTAATAATGTAAATGCTTTTGCAAGATTAAAACTACTATCAATACCACAAGCACCAGTTAAATCTACTTTATTAATACCAACTGTAATATCATCTACTTTTTTAATTAATTTATTATTTTTTTCTCCAATTGTATAATAAGCATTTAATGCTTGTTCTTTAGTCATATTATTTAAATTTAAAGGTAATACTAATGATTTAGCAATTGCATAATCTTTTGTACCTTGTAAAAATATTAATTCAAAATTTTCTCTTAAATTTCTCATAAATGAACTTGTTCAATTTGAAACAATTTGTGTTGCTATATTTGCTGGTGAAGTCATAAATCTTTCAATATCAAATTCTGGAATATTAAAATCAATTGTTAATTCTTTATCAATAATTAATGTTGTTGTTTTAACTATTCCTTTTTGTCTTTTAGTACCAGTAAATTCATCTCATGTAGAACCTCATAATACACGAACAGTTGCTCTATAAATTGCCATTGCTACACCACTAATATTTGCTATTTGGTCAGCAGTAACAGTATTTCTCATAAATAAAGTACTTAATTCAGCAGTTAATTCACCACGAACTTGTGCTTCAAGTACACTTAAAACAGCATTTTCAGTAGGAGAATTACCACCAATAATAAATGCTTTAGGTATTTGTGGAATTGCCATTTTATCCTCTTTCTATTTAATAGATTGAAGTGCATTTCCTCTTGCTAAATTTACAAGTTTTTCTAATTCATTAACATCAGTAATACCTGTAGTTTTTGCTTTTTCATTTAATTTTCTTTCTAATTCTTCTGGATTAATACTATTTGTATGTAAATCTAAAAGAGTTTTAGGATTAAAATTATTTGAATTAAATTTATTTTCTTGTTTAATAGGTTCTGTTTTATCAATAAGAAATTCTTTATAATCTTCATTTATTTTATTAAATGCTTCTTGTTTAGATAAAGATTTATAATTATCAGTACTCATTAAATTTTTAATTAAATTTACTTTTTTAGTATCTTTAATATTTGAAAATAATTGTTGCTCTTCAAAACTATTAATTTTATTTTCATAGTCTTTTATTTTAGTTTCATATTCACTTAATTTAGGTTCTAATTCTTTTTTAAGAAATTCATCTTTTGCTTGAGCATATACAACATTTCTTTGTTGTTTTAAAGTTTCTTGTAATTCTTCAAAAGTATAAGTTTCTTTTTTTTCTTTAACTTCAAAATTAGACATAAAAATACTCCCTTGTTTAATAATCGCTTTTTTGATAATCCCTTGTAACTTATGTTAATAAATAACATAATTGCTTATTATAATTATATCATTTTTAACGTTTAAAATAAAGAAAAAAACCTATATTTACTATAGGTTTCTAATCATTATTTTCTATTTTTCTAGGTTCACAAATATTAATAATTATATTATTTTTAGTGGTATTATCTTGATAATTTTCTTGTAAATCATCAAATTCTTCTGGATGACATTTTCTTAAATATTCTCATTGATACTTTGGGTCTTGCATAGTACTTCTTAATAAATAATTAGCAATTTTTTGACATGCTTTATCATAATCTTTTAAAAATTTTTGTTGTCATTTTGTCTGGTAGCGTCGGCAATCAAATATATATTTTCTATCAATTCCTAATGCTAAATTTAAACCAGTTTTTGTCATTCTAGTTGGAACATTTTTATTATCTCTAAAATATTCATTTATTTTTTCTTTATAATTTCCTAATTCTTTTCTTTTTGCTAGCATATTAATCACCTTATTTTAAAACATATATATATTTAATTATATCATTTTACAATTATCATATTTCCAAACTTTTTTTCTAAAATTACTATAATGAAAATTATAAATTAAGAAAGGAAATAATATTATGAATTTTCTTAATAATGAACTTAATTATGATGAACTTGATAATCAAATTAAAAATAATGGTTTAAATTATTTTACAAATCTATTAAAAGCATATGATGATTTTTGATATCAAAATATATATGATAAAACTAAATATAAATATGTTAAAACTGCAAAAAGAAATCCAAATACTCAATATGGTAAAATAAATAATTTTTATCGTAGAGGTTATTTAATATTAGAAACTAATAAATATTATTATCCTTTAGATAATTATATAAAAATTAAAAAAAGAAAAAGAACACTTACAAGTTTAGAACATACAATAATAAAAAATTCAGGTAATGGTAAAAGACAATCTGATGTACAAGATATAATAAAAAATAGTAATTTTTCTAAAACATATATGACTAATGTAATGAAAAATGCAGTAATAGGAATTGAAGAAATAAAAGAGAAAAAAGTAGTTTTACCAAATGAAAAATTATTTGTAAATATGGATGATTGTTTTATATCTTCATTATTTGAAAATAAAAAACAAAAAAATCGTATTCGTACAATTAGTGCAAATAAAGGTAAAGATTTAGAAAAATCTACTAAAAGTAGAAATGTTTTAAAAGATAAAAAAATTACTTATATGAAAACTAAAAATGGTCAAAGAATTAAAAGACAAGAATTAATTGATAAAATTTATGAATTTCTTGATTTACAATATATTTATACTAAAAGTAGTTTAGTATTTATTGGTGATGGTGCACCTTGAATTAAAACTACTGCTAAAAAAGAAAATATTCCTTATGTAATTGATAGACATCATGCATTTAAAGCACTTAAAAAAGGATTTATTTTTAATAGAAAAGTAGATAATAAAAAATTAACAAATGCATATGATTTATTTGTTAATGGTGAATATTATCAATTATTAGATTTTTTAAAAGAAAATAATATTAATGAAGAAGTATATAAATATTTTAAAAATAATAAAGAGGGTGTTATAAATCAAAAAGAAAATTGAAATCAAGGAGTTTGTGCTGAAAGTGATGTATCACATTTAGTTAAATCTTTAAAAGGATATGGTGCTAAAATTTATAATGATAAAGTACTTGATAATATGCTTATTATTAATTCAGCAATAATTAATAAATTAAATCTTTTACTTTAATATTTTAAAAACTTAATAAATCTTAAACCTAAATAGTTAGGAATTTTTAGTTTAGATAATTTTAAAATAATATTCTAAAATACTTGATTATATCTATAAAAAGGTATATAATAAAACCAACAATTAATAATTTAAAGTTGTCTTTTATTTAAAGAAAATTAAATTATAACTATTAACTTTACTCACCCTAAAATTACATTGTTTAGCACTCGCTAATTCTATTTGATTAACCACATTTAACACAGTTTTGGCATTTTCACTTTTGTTTATTTTTCAGCCAACAATTGAATTACTGTACATATCAGTAGCAAAAACAACTAATAATTTTGTTTTTTTATCACCAATAATTATATTTTTAAATCATGTGCCATCCATACCAACTTTTTTAAGAAAGTTATTACTTGAAAAATTACGTTTTAATAAATCTTTATTATTTTTTAAATCACTATTTTCTACTACTCTATTTGTTGATTTAGGTTCTAATAATAATTTAATATTATTATCTTTTAATATTTGTTTTATGCTTGTTTTACTGCATTTAAGACCTTTATTTTTTATTTTTAACTCTAATCTTACTTTTTCAAAACTAGTGATATTAATGTACTTTTTTTCATTTTTAATGAGAACTATTTTGTTTATTGCTTGTATCAAATTATCATTAATTTTTGATTGATATTGCTTTTTACCTTTTTTTACTCATAAATAGTATGCTGTTTTGCTAATAGCTATGTAAACAATAATTTTATTTAATTGATGACCTTTTTGCTTATATTTTTCTACTATTAAAAAACACTTATATTTTAATAATTTACTATTTTTCCCCTTGTTAATTTCTTTTCACAGGCTAATTGCTCCTTTAAAAGTTCTTTTTCAACCTCATCTTTTAAAGCTTGTTTTCTAAGTTTATCAATTTCTTTGTTTAATAGTTTAATTTCAATATCTTTCTTATCGATCCTGTGAGAAGTTTGGGATTTAGAAATTTTGGTGAATGCATTTTCACCTTTAATTTGATATTGGTTAACCCAATTATAAATTAATACTGGAGTTGATAATTTATATTTGACTTGAATTTCATGTATTTTTAGTTTTTTATCAACTAAATACTCATTAACAACGGCTAATTTTGTTTCTTTTGAATAAACTTTATAATTCATAATTTCTCCTTCTGTATTAATTATTTTTAATTAGACTTACTGCATAACGTTTTTAAGTTTTAATGATAAATTATAAAATCCTGTAATTAAATTAAATCTTAAAAATATTCGTTTTCTGGCTTTTCTAAATTTATAACCAATAATCTTAAAACATTTTAAAAATGCAAAAACATGTTCAATTTTTCTACGAGTTTTATTAATAAGACTTACTGCATAACTAGTTAACTTTTTATTTTTTTGTTATTATTAAAATAAAATTTGAATAGTTAACTAGTTATGCAGTAAGTCTATTATATTACAGATTGAAAATATTAATTGGTAAACTTAAGTGACTGATGCCGTTTTGCTGATTAGAAAATGTAGAAGATTATGAAAAAATTGTGAAAGAAAATTAAATACTAGTTTACAAATGGTTGTTCTTTCCTTTATTTCAATTTTATTAAAAAGATTCTAAACAGGTTCTAAAATTTTAACTTGCTTAACATTAAATGCTCTTTTATCCTGATATAGAAGTATTTACATAAAGTACTCACTATTAGACTTCTACGACAATTTTATGAAGTTTTAATCTTTTAACAAAAAAAGAACGATAGTTATATCGTTCTTTTTTATCCAATTATGAATCTAAGGGTTAAAGTGATGCGCCCTTTGACAACCGCCCATTTTCCATTTTTTTCTAAGTTAATTTTACATGATTAAAAATAATCTATTGACATTTTACTTTTATTAGAATAGAAATTTAGATAAACAATTAGTTGTATAAATTACTGATGTATTTTTTTATTTTTGAAAATTAACTATCTTAAACATTAAAATAGTAATTATTATTAATTTTAATAAAGTTTTTTATCTTATTTTTTAAAGAACTTAGTAAAAATAAGATAAAATATTAATATTGCATTAAAGAAAAAGGTGAACGTATGTCATTTCAACAATTTAATTTACAACCATGACTAATTGATAATTTAAAAAAAGAAAAACTAATTAATCCAACACCAGTCCAAACCGAAATCATTCCTTTAGCATTAACTAATAAAAACTTAATTATTAAAAGTGCTACTGGTAGTGGTAAAACTCATACTTATTTAATTCCAATTTTAAATAATTGTAATATTACTTTAAAAGTAACACAAGCTGTTATTATTACACCTACTCGTGAACTTGCTCAACAAACGTTCAATTTTTTAAAAGCTTTAATCAAAGATCAAAATATTAGCATTGCTTGTTTAGTGGGCGGCAAAGATATTATTCGTCAAAGTAATAATTTAAGTAATAATCAACCACAAATTGTAATTGGCACTCCAACTAGATTAAAACGTTTATATGAACTTAATATGTTAGCAATTACTACTACTAACACTTTAGTTATTGATGAATGTGATATGTTATTTGATATGGGATTCATGGAAGATTTAGATTTTTTAATTACTAAAATGAATAAAAATACTCAAATTATGACTTTTTCAGCAACAATATTGCCCCAACTAGTTACTTGATTAAAAAAATATATTACTAACGCTACTACAATTAGTATTGATAATAAATCTCAAAAAATTCAACATATTTTTATTAATCGTCATCATCAAAATAGTAAAAAACAACTACAGTCATTATTAGCAATGTTTGATCCTTATTTATGTTTAATTTTTGTTAATAATAAAGAAAATATTGAAGAAATTGCAAACGTCTTAATTGAAGAAAATAAAAAAGTAGCAATCTTACATGGTGGATTACCAGCACGAGAACGTTCTCAAACTTTTAAACGTATTAAAAATTTTGAATATCAATATGTTGTTTGTTCAGATATCGCAGCACGTGGTATTGATATTGAAGGTGTATCTCATGTTATCTCTTTACAACTACCAACAAATAATCTAGAATATTATTTCCATCGAGCAGGGCGAACAGGACGAGCTAACTATTCAGGTATTTCTTATGTATTTTATGATAAGAGTGATAATTCTACTATTCATAAGTTAAAAAATTTAAATGTTCCAATAGAATACTATAAAATTAAAGATAATAAGTTACTACCAGAAATTACTAATGACAACATCGTTCCTCATAAACGAAAAATAGAAAGAAATAAAGAAGAGCAATATGTTATTAATCGCTTTAAAAAAAATAAAAATGTAACTCCTGGTTATAAGAAAAAATTTAATAAAGATTTAGAAGCAATAAAAAAAGAAACAAGAAAACAACACATTAAAGCATCAATTAAGAAAATTAAAAAAACACAAGCAATTGCAAGAAGAAAAAAACTTTTTGATGAAAAAAATTAATAATGAAAGAGGAAGCAAGATGGAAAATGACAAATTAATTATTGGATCTCATGTTTCAATGAAAGCACCAAAATATTTATTAGGTGCTCTTGAAGAAGCTCTAAGTTATAATGCCAATACGTTTATGTTTTATACAGGTGCTCCACAAAATACAATTCGTAAACCAACCAAAGCATTATTTATTAAAGAATTTACAGAAAAACTAATTGAAAAAAATATTGATATTAATAATCTTATTGTTCATGCTCCTTACATTATTAATCTGGCTAATAGTATTAACAAAAGTACTTACCAATTAGCAGTAGATTTCTTACAACAAGAAATAATTCGCTGTCAAGATATTGGCATTAAAACTTTGGTTTTACATCCAGGTAGCGCTGTTGGTGCTTTACCACAAACTGCTTTAGATCAAATTGTTAAAGGACTAAATGCTGCATGTTTAGAAGAACAAACTGTAAAAATTGCTTTAGAAACAATGTCAGGAAAAGGTAGTGAAGTAGGAACTACTTTTGAACAACTTCAATATATTATTAATAATGTAAAAAGACCTGAACTAATTGGTGTTTGTTGAGATACTTGTCATTTATCTGATGCTGGTTATGATCTTAATAATAATTTAGAACAAGTAATACAACAATTTGATCAACTTATTGGATTAGATAAATTATTAGTTATTCATGTTAATGATTCTAAAAACCCAATCAATGTTCATAAAGATCGTCATGCTAACTTAGGAATGGGTTACCTTGGTTTTCAAACTTTAATTAACATTATTTATCATCCATTATTGCTTACTAAAATAAAAATTTTAGAAACGCCATCAATTAACAGTCATCCACCTTATTTACATGAAATTAAAATGATAAGAACAAAAAAATATAATAAAGAAATTTTAGAATCATTAGGAACTAGTAAATAATGAAAAGAATTGGCATTTTTGGTGGAACTTTTGATCCATTTCATAATCAACATTTAAACATTGCAAATACAGCATATCATAAACTTTCACTTGATGAAGTTTGAATTTTACCAACTAAACAAAACCCCTTAAAAGATAGTGTCAGTGCCAGCGATCAACAAAGAGTAGATATGATTAATTTAGTTATTAAAAACTATTCTTGAATAAAATTAAATGATTATGAACTAACAAGTAAGCAACCTAGTTATACTATTAATACTATTAACTACTTTATTGAAAACTATCCAAATCACAAATTCTTTTTTATTATCGGTTCTGATAATTTATATACCTTAAATAAATGACAAGGAATTGAACAGTTAATTAATTTAGTTAAAATTATTGTTGTTAATCGCCCTCATTATCGTAAAACAATAGAACTAATGTCAAAATACAAATGTCAAAATTTAGTAGTTCGACCAAGTAGTGATATTAGTTCTGCCAAAATTAGAAATGGTGAAATTATTAATCAACTTGATATTAAAATTAATGATTATATTAATAATCATTTAATATATAGTTATGAACGTTTAAAAGCAAATTTGGATAACAATAGAACTGAACATTGTATTAATGTTGGTAAAATGGCTGCTAAATTAGCACTCCATTATAACGAAGATGCTAATAAAGCACTAATTGCAGCAACTTATCATGACCTTTGCAAACAATGAAGTAAAAATAAAATGACTAAATATTTAACAAAATATAATAAAGAAATTTTACAAGAACCATTTCCAGTTTGACATGGTTATGTAGCAGCATTATATTTAAAAAATCATTATCAGTACCATAATGATTTAGTTCTTCATGCAATTGCTAAACATACTACTGGTGCAATTGAAATGAAACCTTTAGAATTAATAGTATTATTAGCAGATAAAATATCAATTGAACGTAACCATTATTATGTTGAAGAATTAAGAAAACTTGCCTTTCAAGATTTAACTATTGCTTTTAAATACTATCTAGAAATTTTAAAAAAGCATTTACTAGAACAAAAAAAACCATTAAATAATAAGTTTTTAACAATATATGAAACGTGAAGTAATAAAAATTAACAAATAGTATCTATAGTAAAATACTTATTTATTAATTATTTAATATATAATATTAAAGAAAAGGGAAGTATAACTTAAAACAGAAGATGTATTTGTTCAGTAATGATTGCGAAATTAAATACTGATATTTATTAAATGATTGATTTAAAAAAACAGAATATAAAGATACTTTAAATTATATAATAGATAGTAATTACCGTTATTTTTTTAATTATATTCCATTAAAAGAATTAGGTTTACCACTATAACAATAAAAATAAATTATTAATAAGGAGATCAAATATTATGTCCAAAAAAAATAAAACAAAATCAAAAATAAAAAAAAACGTGACTGATTATAACGAATTAAAAATAAAAAAAAGTGGTTTTTTAAGCGCAGTTATTAAATACTTTAAAAAATATCCACTACTTTATCTAATTGCAATATTAACCACTATTGCTTCTTCGATAATTTCAGTAATTATTCCTAAAATTACTAATAATTTTTTAGCTACCCCCGATGGTTTTCAATGAGAAAAAATTACTACTTTAGCTTATATTTTAATTAGTTTACAAATTGCATCAGGATTATTTATGTACTTTCGTAATTTAACAGGAAGCATCATTGGTGTTAAAGTTGAAATTGAATATCGAAATAAAGTTTTAAAACATTTACTAGATTTAGATATGTCATATTATGAAGACCGAAAAATTGGTGACACTTTAACAAAACTAATTAGCGATACTAGTGTTATTGGTGAAAATATGCAATTTATTCCTTTAACTATGCTTAGTTCAATTGTGACCTTTTTTGGTTCAATTTATGTTATTTTTTCTTTAAATTGACAATTATCATTAATTGTTTTAGGTATTGTTTTATCAATTTTAATAATATCAGTATTAAATGTTCAAATTATTCGTTATCTAAACTATAAATGAAGAAAAGTTTACACTGAAGTTAATGCTGATATTACTGATCGACTAAATACTATTACTTTAATTAAAAGTAATGCTACAGAAAAAAGTGAAAATAAAAGATTTTCTAATGAACATCTTAAATATTACCAAGCAGCAAAAAAAACTATTACTTTTGAAAGTTTTACTAGAGCATTACTAATTACATTACTAACAGGAATTAACATTGTTGGTTTAGTTGCTGGTTTCATGTTTGTAAGTAAACACATCATTAGTGTTCCAACACTAATTGCTTTTTTATTAGCAGTCAACACTTTAATTTTCCCAGTTATTCAAAGTATTCAATTCTTGGGTAATTGAGCTAAAACATCAACTTCAATTTTAAGAGTTAATGAAATTCTTAATATTAAACCAAAAATAGTTAATAAAGAAAAAGCCTTACCAGTAAAACAAATTACTAGTGATATTATTTTTGAAAATGTTAATTTCCGCTATGATGTAAAAGAAGACTGAATTTTAAATAAGTTCTCTTTCACTTTTGAAAAAGGTAAAAGTTATGCTATTGTTGGTGCAACTGGTGTCGGAAAAACTACTATTTCTAAGTTATTACTACGTTACTATGACCCTGCTGAAGGAAGAATTTTAATTAATAATAATACTGATTTACGTGATATTGACTTAGCACAATACTTACATCATATTGGCTATATTGAACAAGATCCACAAATTTTATTTGGTACCTTTGCTGAAAACATTATTTATACTAAGCAAGGAGCAACTTTAGAAGAAATCAAAATTGCTGCAAGTAAAGCTAACTTACATGATTACATTGAACAATTACCTAATGGTTATAATACAATTTTAGGTGAACGTGGGATTAACTTATCTGGTGGTCAAAAACAAAGAGTAGCTATTGCTCGTATCTTTTTAAAAAATCCAGAACTATTAATTTTAGATGAAGCTACTAGTGCCTTAGATAATATTGTCGAAAAAGAAATACAAGCACAATTTAATAAATTAATGATTGGTCGTACTAGTATTATTATTGCCCATCGTTTATCAACAATTAAAACTGTTGATAAAATTTTAGTTTTAGAAAAAGAAAAAGGTTTAGTTCAAGTTGGTACTTTTGATGAATTAAAAGTTAAAGAAGGTCACTTTAAACATTTATATGAAGCTGGAATTATGGGGTAAAGAATAATAAAAGTATTGGCATTGGTTAGATAAGTTTACTTTCTTGTCTTCAAATCTGTACAAATTGATTTGGAGGCATTTTCAATCTAATAACTATTCTATCATTGTTTCAATATCTAACAAATTTTTCTAATATTTTATTAAAACTTTCCATACTTTCAAAAGTGCTACCAAACATCATTTTAAAATCTCTTTTAATTCAACGATTTAAACATTCACTAACTTGATTACCTTTAAAACCTGATAGACTTTTTGAATGAATTAGATTAGTACTTGTATTAAAAACTTTACTAACAATTTCGCTTGTATTAGCAGAACCTAAATCTGATTGAATAGTCGTAAAATTACATTGTTTAGCACTCGCTAATTCTATTTGATTAACCACATTTAACACAGTTTTGGCATTTTCACTTTTGTTTATTTTTCAGCCAACAATTGAATTACTGTACATATCAGTAGCAAAAACAACTAATAATTTTGTTTTTTTATCACCAATAATTATATTTTTAAATCATGTGCCATCCATACCAACTTTTTCAAGAAAGTTATTACTTGAAAAATTACGTTTTAATAAATCTTTATTATTTTTTAAATCACTATTTTCTACTACTCTATTTGTTGATTTAGGTTCTAATAATAATTTAACGGAATTTTACGTTTATTGGCAATAACTTATATACATTATTATTTCTGAAAACTATAATTAGATATTAGTAAAATAAAATCTAATTAAAGGTGATTGAAAATGAATATTTTAGACATAATAAATAAATTTCCAAACCAAGAATCTTGTATAAAATTTTTAAAAGAAATAAGATGAAATAACAAACCAAAATGTCTTTTTTGTTTTAGTGAAAAAGTTAACTCTGTTTTAAAAGAGTCGCGTTATAAATGCAAAAAATGTCATAAGTCTTTTAGTGTAACTGCTCAAACTATTTTTCATCATACACGTGTACCACTTCAAAAGTGATTTATTTTAATAGTATTAATGGCTAATGCTAAAAAAAGTTTATCATCATCTCAAGCTTCAAGAGACTTAAATTTACGTTTAGCAACTGTATGAAAAATGATGCATAAAATTAGAAAGGCAATGGCTAATGATGAGATTAAATTATTAGCAAAAATATTAGAGATGGATGAAACATATGTGGGTGGAAAACCGCGTAAATATAATGATGTTGATAATAAAAATAACTCATTACGTGGTAGAGGAACTAGTAAAGAGTGTGTTGTTGGCATTATTGAACGAAATGGTAATGTTAAATTATTTCATGCAAAAAATAAAAGTATTAAATCTGAAGATTTAATGAAAATAGTTAAAGAAAATGTTGATATTAACAATTCTATTCTTTTTACTGATGAATATCGTGGATATTATAAAATGAATAAAATTTTACCACATGAACAAGTTAATCACAAAAAATATTTTTCTTATAATGGTATTCATACAAATACAATAGAAAGTTTTTGAGCAATATTAAAAAGAGGTTTTATCGGCCAATTTCATTGAGTTTCAAAAAAATGACTCCAATCTTATTTAAATGAATTTTGTTTTAAATATAATAACCGTAAAGAAAAAATCACATTTAAAAATATCACAATTAAATTATTTATTAAGAATTAAGTGTTAACCAATAAGCGTAAAATTCCGTAATTTAATATTATTATCTTTTAATATTTGTTTTATGCTTGTTTTACTGCATTTAAGACCTTTATTTTTTATTTTTAACTCTAATCTTACTTTTTCAAAACTAGTGATATTAATGTACTTTTTTTCATTTTTAATGAGAACTATTTTGTTTATTGCTTGTATCAAATTATCATTAATTTTTGATTGATATTGCTTTTTACCTTTTTTTACTCATAAATAGTATGCTGTTTTGCTAATAGCTATGTAAACAATAATTTTATTTAATTGATGACCTTTTTGCTTATATTTTTCTACTATTAAAAAACACTTATATTTTAATAATTTACTATTTTTTCCCCTTGTTAATTTCTTTTCACAGGCTAATTGCTCCTTTAAAAGTTCTTTTTCAACCTCATCTTTTAAAGCTTGTTTTCTAAGTTTATCAAAATTTCTTTGTTTAATAGTTTAATTTCAATATCTTTCTTATCGATCCTGTGAGAAGTTTGGGATTTAAAAATTTTGGTGAATGCATTTTCACCTTTAATTTGATATTGGTTAACCCAATTATAAATTAATACTGGAGTTGATAATTTATATTTGACTTGAATTTCATGTATTTTTAGTTTTTTATCAACTAAATACTCATTAACAACGGCTAATTTTGTTTCTTTTGAATAAACTTTATAATTCATAATTTCTCCTTCTGTATTAATTATTTTTAATTATATTACAGATTGAAAATATTAATTGGTAAACTTAAGTGACTGATGCCTTCAATCTTTTCTAATCACATTGTAGAATTTCCCTAAAAGTACTATAATATAAATAACGATATTAAACTATCGTTATAATTTTAAAGGTATAAAATATGAGAAAAACAATAAATATTTTAACAGTTGGTATTTTTTCACTAGCAACAAGTACCACTATTTTAACTAGTGTGAATCACTTTAATACTAGCAAAAATGATTTACAAAAAGCAAACGCCACTACTAATCAAACATCATTATTTAATAATCAATATCGATATTTAAATAATAGTGACTGAATTACTAACCAATCAACAACCGATCATAAATTTTATAGTTATGATACTTCAGCATTAAAAGGTTATACTTTTACCAATGCTAGAAACGTCTTCTTAGTAGATACAACAGACAACCTAGTTTATAATCATGATGTCATTATTCCAGAAAACGAAAAATTAAACATTGAAAATACAAAACAAGAAATGATTACCAAGAAGAAAGTAACATCACTTAAAAGCAATCCTAATTATTCTGATGCTTACAATTTTAGTCAATATCAACAAAATTATTTTGTTGGTGACAATAACTGAACATATTTACAATTTGGTGGTCTTGAACAAAATATTGATATTTCTAACATTGTGGGTGCTTCTAAAATTGAAAATAACAACAATCTTAGTGAGAACTTAGGGTTATATTACATTGCTGATGCTGCTATTAATAATAAAATTTCTTTAGCAATAGCTTATAATATCAGCCAACAATTCATTAATAAAAGCAGTTTAAACAAACTAATTAGTAACCAATTAACAAATAATATTATTAACTTAATTGTTGAAAATACTAACATCTTTAACTTTATTAAAAATTCACCGATTTTCCTAAATATAAAAGATTATTCATTAAACTTTATTTTTGATAATGATAATAACTTAGTAGCAATTTACTATACAAAATGAAATGTCCAAAATATAAATCAAAATATTAACTATCATTATAAAGAAGACTTTAGCAATATTAATAAAAATGATTGATCAAAAAATAGTGATCAACAAATCATTTTAAATTGAACTAAATATGCAAAAAATTGAGAACAATTTTCACAACTTTATCCTAAATTTAATTTTAATAATTCTAAACTATCAATTAATAATATGGGTACATATAAGGAAAATACTAATCTTACTGGTGATACTAATAATATTACTACTAATAAAAATATTAAATATGAACTACAAAATCCTTATAATGTTGTAGTAATTTCTGATCTTATTATTCAACTTCCAATTATTGATCTTTATGTATACCACGATGATAATAATATTTATTATCAATGAAATGCACGTGTCACTTCATCATCAAATTTAATTGCTGGTTGTAGTTTAGCAATTGATTTAGATAATATTTGCTTTCAATTTAAAAAAAATTAAATTTAATATATAAAAAATAATGCCTTAATTAAGGCATTATTTTTACAATGAATATTGTCTCTTATAGTACTTTGATTAGATGGTGATGATTGGTTTTCTGCCATTTGATTAGAATTATTAATTAAATATTCTTCGCGAGTTTTTAAACACTCAACTTTAAGTTCTTCAATTCTTTTTAAAAATTCAAGATTATTAGGTGTTTGATATTTTCTAGCATTATGTCAATTATACTCTTGACCTGTGACATCTATTTTTTCTTTTACTTCATTAAGTTCTAACATAATTGAAATTAATTGTTTAATATTAGGATTTGTTTTTGACTTTTCCTCATTTAATTGTTGTTTAATATATTGTACTAATCCAAATGTCTGCATATAGGCAGGAGTACCTACAGAATCTAAAATATCATCCAATATTTCTTTTTTAACTTTAGCAATTTTTATTTCTACTTCAATTTCATTCATCAATTCTTTTTGATCTGTAATAATATTCATAATTTTTATCTTCCTTTTCACATATAATTTTAATTTAATAAAACCTAGTATAGTTAAATTACTATACTAGGTATGAATAATTATTAAATTATAAATAATATTATAACTACAAAGTAAAAATTACTCAATCAACTATTATATACTATTTTAAATTTTCTAATTATTTTTTTGATCTAATATCATAAATAATCATTATATATGTTCTTTTTCTATTCAAGTTAAAACATCTTCTAAAATAATATTAATATTGGGTTCATTTAAAATTGCATGATTGCCTTCTTCATAAAAACTATAAGTTATACCCTGTCTTCAACGTTTATTATTTTTTTCAATTTTATCAAAATCGGCAAATATATCTTTTGCAGATTGAAGAATCAAAACTGGACATTTAGCACTATTAAGATTTTTTGGTACTTGTTTACTTAATTTTTGTGCTTGTAAGGAAAATAATAATGTAAATTTCATATTAGTCATTGCTCTAATTTTCCCTTTTTTAATATAATTAGAGTTAATAGAAATTGTTTCCATATCAAAAGTAATAGGTAATGGATGATGTTTATAAAATAGAAATCCTCAAATCGCATGACAAACTAATGAAGGTTTTATTTTAAATATTTGTTTCTTAGTAACAAAATTAGTTAAAATTGCACCATCAATCATTTTTGGTAATCTTTTAATTGCTAATGCTGTTAATGCTGAACCTAATGATTCACCCATTAATAAAATTTTTTTATTAGGATAGCGTTCATTCAAAACCGTTATAATATCTTTAATATCATTAATAGTTGTTCCTAAGGTATGATATTTTCATTTTTCATTTTCTCCTCAACCTCGTTGATCAAAACTTAAAAATGAAATACCATGTTTAGTAAAAAACTTAGCAGCTGTTTTAAAGTCTGTTAAAGAGGCACCCATACCATGAATACCAATAATAATGTATTTACTATTATCAACAAATTTAAATTCAGTATGTAAAAAATAGTTATCCCTAGTAATGATACCCTCGTTACTTCATTGTGGAAAATGACGATTCAGTTCTCAGTGATAATCAATATGGAAAATTTGATAAATTCTATATAAAATATAAAGTATTATTAACATAGCTAAAACTAAAATAAGTATTGCTGATCAATAATGTTGCCAAAAATTATCCATAATAAATGATACCCTCCAATAATATATAAATACTTACTAATATTTTATCAAATTAATTTTGTTTTAATAAAAATATTCGGAATTTTACGCTTATTGGTTAACACTTAATTCTTAATAAATAATTTAATTATGATATTTTTAAATGTGATTTTTTCTTTACGGTTATTATATTTAAAACAAAATTCATTTAAATAAGATTGGAGTCATTTTTTTGAAACTCAATGAAATTGGCCGATAAAACCTCTTTTTAATATTGCTCAAAAACTTTCTATTGTATTTGTATGAATACCATTATAAGAAAAATATTTTTTGTGATTAACTTGTTCATGTGGTAAAATTCCGAAAATATTTATTTCTTAGTGACTTCAGCAATTAATTGACCAACCGTTACTTGTTCATCATCTTTTACTACTTGCTTTACAACATAACCTTCCATTGTTTCATTAGTGAAAACAATTGGTGTTGTTACTTTTTTACCTTTATTCTTAACTTCTTGTAAATTAGCAACAACCATTACTTCTGATTTTTTAATTGGTTTACCTTGTTCAACTTTAATATCAAAGCCCTTACCAGCTAATTCAACGGTATCAATACCAATATGAACTAAACATTCAATACCTGTATTTACATCTTTAATACCATAAGCATGTCCTGTATTAAACACTGTTGCTAATTTTCCATCAAATGGTGATACAAATTCAACTCCATCTTTACCTTTATATTCAGGAATAATAGCAAAACCAGTTCCTAACATTTCCTGAGCAAATACTGGATCTTCAACTTTACTAAAGTTAATAACTTTACCAGTAACTGGTGCATAAATTAATAAAGGTAATTGTTTTTTTTTCTTGAAAAACATATGTCGATTCTCCTCAAAATTATGTAAATTAGATGTTTATAATTTTAACATTAAATAATGTAACTTTAAAAATAAATAATATTTTTATTTTTTTGATAAAAATTTTCTACTAATGATTTAACTTCTTCATTGGTTTCACATTGTAATGCTTTTGATGCTAATATTTCTGTATCCTTTTTATTTAAAGTACTAATAATTTTTCTAGTTTCTAAAACACTAGATGCAGACATTGAAAATTCATCCAGTCCTAAACCAACTAGTAGTGGAACAGCAATTTTATCACCAGCCATTTCACCACACATGGCAACAGGACGATTATATTTATGTCCACCATCAATTGTCATCTTAATCAAACGTAAAATTGATGGATGATATGGTTGATATAAATAAGATACTTTTTCTGACATACGATCAGCGGCTAAACTATATTGAATTAAATCATTAGTTCCAATTGAAAAGAAATCCGCATATTTAGCAAATGTTTCGGCATTAACTGCTGCTGCTGGAATTTCAATCATCATTCCAACTTGAATATCATCACTAACTTTAACTTTTTCTTTAATTAATTCTTTTTTGCATGTTTCATATAATGCTTTAGCTGCTTTAAATTCTTCAACAGTAGCAATCATTGGAAACATAATAGCTAATTTACCAAAAGTTGAAGCACGAATTAAAGCACGTAACTGAGTTTTAAAAATATCTTTACGATCTAAACACAAACGAATGGCACGATAACCAAGGAAAGGATTCATTTCTTTTGGTAAAACTAAATATGATAATTCTTTATCACCACCAATATCTAAAGTTCTAATAACCACCTTATGTTTAGTAGCAGACAATACTTTTTTATATTCTTCAAATTGAATATCTTCACTTGGAAAATCACTACTTTCCATATAAAGAAATTCACTTCTAAAAAGTCCTACTCCCTGTGCATCATATTCAATTGCTTTAATCATATCTTTAGGTGAACCAATATTTGCTTCTAACTTTACTTCATGATTATCACTAGTTTTAGTTAATTTACCTTTAAATACTAATAATTCTTTTTGTTCTTGAATTCATGCGTTTTGTTTAGCAACTCATTTATTTTTTTCACTACTATTTAAATCAATTTCAATTTCACCAGTATTACCATCTAATACACAAAATTGATTATTTTTTACTTTTGTAGTAACATTTTTTAAACCAAGAACTGCTGGAATACCAAGACTACGAGCCATAATTGCTGCATGAGAAGTTCTACCACCAATATCACATAAAAATCCTTTAACAAACTTAGGATTCAATTGACTTGTTTCTGAAGGTGTTAGATCATGACTAACAATAATTGTTTCTTCTTTAATTGCACTTAAATCAATAGTTTTAATATTTAAAATTTTACGTAAAATTCGATCACGAACATCAATAACATCAGCAGCACGTTCACGAAAATAATCATCATCCATTGCTTGCAATGTTGCAATTGCTTTATTAGCAGTACTTTCTAAAGCATTAGCAGCATTATATTTTTCTTCTTTAATTAACTTTTCAGTATCTTCAATTAATACTGGATCAGTTGTTACTAAAAAATGAGCTTCAAAAACAGCGGCTTTTTCTTCACCTAAAGTTTTTGTTGTATTTTGGATGAGTTGTTTAATTTCAACACCTGCTATTTTTAAGGCATCATGTAACTTTTTAACTTCTCCTTCTATTTCTTCTTCATTAATTTTTTTAGGATTAGTTTTGATAGTTTCATGTTTTAAGATTAATGCTTTGGCTAAAGCAATGCCATTACTAGCACCAATACCTTTCATTTTTAACATTATATATATTTCACTCCTTATAAAAAATGTTTATTAATAGTCTACTAAATTATAATAAAAAAAATGAAATATTGTATAAAATATTTATTATAATTTAAATTTTTTATAAATAAAAATGATTTTAATATTTTTAAATATTTTTCATATATTAATTCCTACTTTTAATTTCATTAAAAGTAGGAATATTTTCACTATATTAATATAATTAGATAGTTACACATTGGATAAGAGAACGATCATGATTACGATTATTATTAGGAATAAGATATTCTCTATCTGAGTTATTTATATCTTGCACATCATTTTCATCTCATTCATTAATATTATTAATATGACCATTTATTCTTCTAGTAAGAAATGCTCTTCCATCACTAGTAGCATTTCCATTTGTTTGATTTATTATATTTGGTAATTCAGATAATACTTCATCAATAATCTTTTGTTCCTCTTCTTTCTTAGAACCTGTTTAGAATCTTTTAGAGAATAAGGTAAAATTACTATATATTTTAAAATAAGAGGTATATATGCATAAAAATTATCCAAGTCATGTCACTAAAGAACAATTTGAGAACATAAGATTAATTTTAGAAAATGTCAAAAAGAAAACAAAACCAAGAAATTTAGATTTATATGAAGTATTTTGTGCAGTTTTATATGTATTAAAAAGTGGTTGTCAATGAAGAATGTTACCAAAAAATTTTCCAAAATGACAAACTGTATATTATTATTTTCAAATTTGAAGTAAAAATAATGGTAAAGAACCTAGCATATGACAATTAATTTTAAAAAAAATTAGTTAGAAAAGTTCGTATCAATAATCATCGAAAAGAAAAAACCAGTTTTTGTATAATTGATTCACAAAGTGTTAAAAATACAGATACTACTAAAAACAAAGGTTATGATGCTGGTAAAAAGATTTCAGGAATAAAACGTCATATTGCTGTTGATTCTCAAGGTTTACCACATGCAATTTACGTAACTACAGCAGAAAAAACAGATCGTAATAGTGCTATAATAATGATTCAAAATGAAAAAGAAAATCTTTCTACAGTTCAAAAAATAATAGTAGATGCTGGTTATACTGGTGAAAAATTTGCTTCTGCAATCAAAACAATTATAAATGCGAATGTTGAAGTTGTAAAACGTAATGAATTACATTCTTTTGTAGTATTACCAAAAAGATGAGTTGTAGAGCGAAGTTTTGCTTGATTAGAAAAATGTAGAAGATTATGAAAAAATTGTGAAAGAAAATTAAATACTAGTTTACAAATGGTTGTTCTTTCCTTTATTTCAATTTTATTAAAAAGATTCTAAACAGGTTCTTATATATTAATTTAAAAGTTGGTTTCATTTTATTTGTTAAATTATATAAATCAGAACTAGTTACACCAAGTGCTGATAATACCATTCCTAATTTTGGAAATGTTTCTTTAAATTGAATTCAAGCTTTTTTTCAATCACCTTTATTTTGTGTAACATCTGCTGCATAAGTTTTAATAGCATTAGTAATAGCGCTAATAAAAAGAAAACTAACGATAAAGACTCCAAATTGACTTAATTTATTTTGATTTTTAACTCAATTTTTAAATGATTGTAATAATGTATGATCATTATTTTGAGGTCAAAAATAATTTTTTACTGGTTCAAAAATTGTATTTAATGCATTTTTAATAAAATATTCATTAACAAATCTCATTACTGTAGCACGAACAATAGTTGAAATAATATTATTAATTGATACTATATCTTCTTTATAAGATTCTCATGTTAATGTTTCAGCAGTATAAGCAGAAGAAGCAGTAATAACTAAATGATTTATTAATAATGTTGTTAAAAAAAAGTTAGTATTGGATAAACTATTTTTTATAATTTCTTTAATAGAATAGTCTTCATTTTTTAAATCAGTTTTTGATAATTCATTTAAAAGTTCTTTTAACAAATCATTACTGATTTCTGTACTAATTAAAGAATTAAATTTTTCAAAAGTAAATTCATCATTAAAATCAATATTTTTTAATTCATCTTTAATATGATTTATTACATCATGTTTTTTGATAATTGTTGATAAATTAGTACACAACTTATCTAAGTTCGAATTAATTTTATTTAATTTTTCATATTCTTTAAGTTCTAAATGTTTTTCTAATTTTTTAATAATAATTTCAAGTGGTAAATATTCATCTAATTCTTTTTTTTGTTTGAATTGATTTGAAGGTAATAAATCAATAATACTTTTTAATCCAAATGGATAGTAAGATAAAAAATAAGATGTAAGTGTATCAACACCAGCCATAGCATAATTTTGAGGAATTTTTAATGATTCTAACATTCCTTTGCCTAATATTTCTAATTGTTCTATAAAAGTTTTACCTATTATAGACTTTTCTGATACTACAGCTATTGAAAAATATCTTTGTGCTACTCTAATTGAAATACCTGTTAATAACACAATTGGAGAAGATAAATATTCAATAGTTTTTCAACAACAATTATTTGAGCTTATTTCACTTTCTTTTTTAATAAATTTTGGTAAGTTTTCATAAATTTCTCCTAAATCATCAAAATATATTCTTACTTTATTTTTATATTTTTGTTCATCACTATTTCAATATTGATTAATGTAATCGGTATAATAACGAATTCTTAAACTAATATTTGCAAGTTCTACAATAATTTTTTTAGTTTTAGTAATAACTATTTCATTATTATTTTCAATTCCTACCACTAAAGATTCTATATTTTGATTTCTTATAGTGGCACTATTAGCATTTATTGGACACATTTGTCTTTGCTTCTTTCCTTTTTAAACTTATATTAATAACACGTTTTCTCTATTATGTATAATTAAAATTTTATTGCATAAAGATTGAGAAAAGTTTCCAAAGATTTTTTAAACATATTTTAAAATTAACACAATATTTTCGGTTTCTTTTTTAAAGAAATATAGGTTTTATTTTGAAATTTTAATATTTGTGTTAGATATTCTATTTATATGTTTCTATATTAATTCAATTCAATTTATATTTCTTGATTTTATTCTAATATTTCTATTTAAAAAAGAAATATTAGAATAAAACTAAAAGATCATAATATATATTTTTTATATATAAGAAATTATTGTTTTACTTACAAAGAATAATTGAATCAACTAAATTTCATTTTTTCTATCAATATGTAAAAGAAAAATCCCATAAATAATATATTGCAAATTCATTAAATAAGAAATAAGAATATATAACTAGATTTATTTAAAAATAACAATATATTTTTCCTTTTTTATAAGACATTACAAAAAAACATAAAAAAACTACTTAGTAAAAATAAAAAATAATACTAGTAGGCTAATAACCAATAATTTTGTGTGTCTTAAATTTATTATAACACCGTAACTTTGAAAATCAATAAAATTTTACTAATTTTTTTATTTAAAATATCATTTTAAATAAAAAAATTAGCACCACATATAATGGTACTAATTTAATAATATTTTTATAATATTTTATTATCTTGATTTTTTGTTCATAGTAATGCTAATGAAATAATAGCAGCAGCAATACAACCATAAAAGTAATAAAATACATAATCTCAGTTTTCATTACCAAAACCAGCAATTACTACTTTTGAAAAAAGAGCATCACCAAGAAAATAACCAGATAATCCTGTAAATCCTGAAGCAGTAGCTGCTGCTTTCTTATTTGTTAGTTCAATAGCAGTAGCACCAATCATCGCTTGTGGCATATAAATACCAAAACCAGCAATCATTAAAGCAGCAATAAGCATAGGCATATTACCACGAGGAGCAACTTGCAATAAAACTAGTCCACAAAGTGCAATTAATAATCCAAATATCATTAATGGTGCTTTACGATTATTAAAAAATCACTTAGCAAAATATGCTGCAGAAATACCACCAAATAAACCAGATAATTCAAAACAGGCAGCAAATCATTTACTGTGTTTTAAATCTAAGCCATGAACATCTTTCATTAAAATTAATGTTCATCCTGCCAGTCCTTGTCGTACAACATATACTCAAATATTAGCAAATGCTAATATTCATAAAAATTTATTTTTTAAAATATATTTTACAAAAATTTCTTTTCAATTAAGTTCTACTCTTTCTTCTTTATGTTCTAGAACACCTTTTCATTTTTCAACAGTAGGTAACCCTTCTGCTTCAGGGCGATCACGTAATCCTCATAAACATAATGGAATCATAGCTAAAGCAAAAATACTAGGAATTCAAAAATATAAACCATAAATTGTTCCACCGGGATCAAGTACTGTTACTAAAGAAATAACAACAACTGGTAATAAAGCAGCACCAATATTTTGTCCTGAGTTTCAAATTCCAATACGTCCTGAACGTTCTTTATCAGTAAATCAATGAGAAAATAGTCTAGCTGTAGCTGGTCAACCCATACCTTGGAAAACAGCCAACATCGCAATCAAACTCAACATCATTACAAAGGGGCCAACACTAATTTTAGTTCCAGCAAAAGCAACTACACCACCCATCATAATATTTAAAATAGAAGAAACAAATAATCCAATAATCATGATTACTCTTCCTGAACTACGATCAGCGACATTTCCAACAATAAATTTAGCAGCACCATAAACAACAGCAAAAATTGTTCCCATTAAAGCATACTCCATTTTAGTTATGCTACCATTGCTTTCTAAGGCAGAACCTGCTACTGTATACGCTTGACGAGTAAAGTAGTAAAGAATATACGATAAAATACTAAAACCAAAAACTTGATTACGTAAAATAATAAATTTTTTATTAACTTGCTTTAAGTCTTCACTAAAAATTTCTTTTTTTGCAGGTGGCTTAAAAACACATGCAAGTCTATTAAAAACAGACATTTTTTTTACTCTCCTTCTAAAAGGATGCATAAATTATAGTAACCCAAATAACCTGCTCTTAAAAACTTAATATAAACATACTTTTTAACACATAGGTTTTTACAATTTTTGTTTTTGTGGAAAAATAAATAATATTAAAAATTAAAAAAATAACTCTCTACCAAACTATTTTTTGAAATACCATAAATAAATATTAACTCTACACCTTTTAAAATTCATTTACATTTATTTATTAAACAGTTTTACAAAATGTACTAATAATTTATTTATCTCCTTCTCAAATTTTTTAGTCCTAACCTATATATTTCACATTATAACAGATATATTCTAAAATTGAAAAGATATTTCTTTAATTTTAAAAAAATAATTTACAATTTTCTTAGAACCTGTTTAAAATCTTTTTAATAAAATTGAAATAAATGAAAGAACAACCATTTGTAAACTAGTATTTAATTTTCTTTCACAATTTTTTCATAATCTTGGCATCAGTCACTTAAGTTTACCAATTAATATTTTCAATCTGTAATATAATTAAAAATAATTAATACAGAAGGAGAAATTATGAATTATAAAGTTTATTCAAAAGAAACAAAATTAGCCGTTGTTAATGAGTATTTAGTTGATAAAAAACTAAAAATACATGAAATTCAAGTCAAATATAAATTATCAACTCCAGTATTAATTTATAATTGGGTTAACCAATATCAAATTAAAGGTGAAAATGCATTCACCAAAATTTCTAAATCCCAAACTTCTCACAGGATCGATAAGAAAGATATTGAAATTAAACTATTAAACAAAGAAATTGATAAACTTAGAAAACAAGCTTTAAAAGATGAGGTTGAAAAAGAACTTTTAAAGGAGCAATTAGCCTGTGAAAAGAAATTAACAAGGGGAAAAAATAGTAAATTATTAAAATATAAGTGTTTTTTAATAGTAGAAAAATATAAGCAAAAAGGTCATCAATTAAATAAAATTATTGTTTACATAGCTATTAGCAAAACAGCATACTATTTATGAGTAAAAAAAGGTAAAAAGCAATATCAATCAAAAATTAATGATAATTTGATACAAGCAATAAACAAAATAGTTTTCATTAAAAATGAAAAAAAGTACATTAATATCACTAGTTTTGAAAAAGTAAGATTAGAGTTAAAAATAAAAAATAAAGGTCTTAAATGCAGTAAAACAAGCATAAAACAAATATTAAAAGATAATAATATTAAATTATTATTAGAACCTAAATCAACAAATAGAGTAGTAGAAAATAGTGATTTAAAAAATAATAAAGATTTATTAAAACGTAATTTTTCAAGTAATAACTTTCTTGAAAAAGTTGGTATGGATGGCACATGATTTAAAAATATAATTATTGGTGATAAAAAAACAAAATTATTAGTTGTTTTTGCTACTGATATGTACAGTAATTCAATTGTTGGCTGAAAAATAAACAAAAGTGAAAATGCCAAAACTGTGTTAAATGTGGTTAATCAAATAGAATTAGCGAGTGCTAAACAATGTAATTTTACGACTATTCAATCAGATTTAGGTTCTGCTAATACAAGCGAAATTGTTAGTAAAGTTTTTAATACAAGTACTAATCTAATTCACTCAAAAAGTCTATCAGGTTTTAAAGGTAATCAAGTTAGTGAATGTTTAAATCGTTGAATTAAAAGAGATTTTAAAATGATGTTTGGTAGCACTTTTGAAAGTATGGAAAGTTTTAATAAAATATTAGAAAAATTTGTTAGATATTGAAACAATGATAGAATAGTTATTAGATTGAAAATGCCTCCAAATCAATTTGTACAGATTTGAAGACAAGAAAGTAAACTTATCTAACCAATGCCTAGCAAGACAAAAAACGAAAAATCATTTATATCAAAAATATGAAAATTTATTATGTAAAATTGAATACCCTTTCCACTCTTTATTTGTGCATTTATAATTATAAATGCATTTGCACACGTAAAAATTAATTATTTATTTTAAATAATAAGTTCTGAAAAATAAAAAATAAAGAGATAGAAAGATTGAAATTTATGGAACAAAAACAAAATTTGAAAAAGAAAATTGAAATTATAAAGTGAAATGTTTATTATGCAAATTTATCATTTATTGATAAAAATGAAACAAAAGAAAGACCTGTTATCATTATTGGGAAAATGGGTTCTGCTTTAACAATAATTCCATTGACTACAAATTTGAATAAACAAACTGAGTTTGATATTGAAGTAATTTTTAAAACCAAAAAATCTTTAATAAAAGTTGCTAATATACAAAGGATACATTATTCAAAAATAGTACGACCATTATATATTAATAAAGTAATTGTAAACATTAAGTGTTTAATGGGAAAAGAAATTGCTTATAAAATTTATTTATATTTAATTAAAAAAAATAATATAGATATTTTAGATAAAATTAAAAAGAACAAAAAACCTATATTTTTATAATATAGGCTATACCATACGGTTAATACACCATTTAATTGAGGCATTAATTTGACCTTATAATTATAAAATTATAAGGTATAGTCAAAATTGACTTATCAGTACAGTAAGACTTACTGATTACTATTAATTATATCATAAATATTTTAAAAATAAAGGGTGATTCTTAGTAAGTTACACAGATTACTAAGAATCAGAAAGGGTCTCTCCTTATTAAGTTAAAACATTGTTTTTTGCAACTTAGGGGTGGTGACCCTTTCCACTCTTTATTTGTGCATTTATAATTATAAATGCATTTGCACACGCGAAATTAAAGAATAAATTTTAATTATTTTTTACATTTTTTGTGATTTACTATTAGAACTTTGACTTTTACTTGTTGAAGCTTCACTATTTACTTTTGATTTATCTTTTTCAAATCCAAGAGCATTAGCAATTCTTTCTCGTCTTTCTTTTTCCTTACTTTCTCCTCAAGCTTTATTTATTCGTTCAGCTTCTTTTTTAAATTCATCTTTTTTGTCTTGACTTCATTTTTCCATATTATAAAATTCCTCTCAATTTTATTTTTGAATATTTTTTTCTGCCTTTAAAATATCTAAATAAAATTATATATTTTTAAAACTAAAAATATGTAAAAATAATAAAAAATCACTATTTTTTCAAAATAGTGATTTAGATGTTATTAATTATGTTGTTAATAAGCATTTTACTTTATTTCAGTTATTTTTTGAAATTGGTGAAGATGGATTTTGCTGATTTATTGTATTTCTTATAGATGAATCAAAATTTTGATTATTTTCTGATTCAATAATTGAATTTTCTAGAAGACTGTTTGAATTATGATTTATTGTGTTGTTATTTATTAGTTGGTCTGGACTTTTATCTTTTCTATTATCTAGTTCTTGTTTTAAAATTTTTAATTGTGTTTCAAATATAGTTTCTAATTTATCATTGGTAAGATTTTTAACAAATGATGCACGTTCGTTTTTTTCTTTCTCTTTTTGGTCTTTACTTTTAAAATATTTATTTTTAAATCATGATTTAACTTTTTGTGTTGCACTTTCAAATAGTGACAAAACTTCTTTAAAGACTAGACCTGCAACAGCAAAAGAAATGGCAATTATAACTTTTGTCTCAAGTAATAATACTGTTGCTGTTGCAGGTATAAGTGTAGGAACAACAAAAGTACAAATAGGAGCTACAACTATAAGAAGTAAAGTAATACCAATGATACATCCTCAAGTTTTTCATTCTTTTTTAGTTGGTTTTAGTTTAAAATCTTGATGTTGTTTTAAAAATTCTTTAATTGATATAGATTCAATTTTAATATTTTTTTCATGATTTGCATTTGGTTCAATTAAGGAGAGATCATTTTTATATTTACTTATATTTTCGTATTGTTTCAATTGTTTTATAACTTCAATATCACCATTTTTAAAATGATGAATATACATTATTTCTTCGCTTATTGATTGATTAGTATGCACAAAAGTTATTATGAAAAATACTTTATTTTCTATTGACAAAATTTCTTCGTGAATTTTTTCAATTCCTGTTTTTTTACTTTGTTTTTCATCATAAATTGTTACAGAATAATATATATTATCAGCACTTTTTTCTTCACTAGATTTAGTTTCTGTTTCTACTCCATTTATATCAATATGATCTAGAGCATCGTAAAATATTTCATTTTCTGATAGATTATCATTAACTACTACTCATAATGATTCTTTTTTAGTTTTATTAGAAAATTTTATTGTTTTTCCGCCATGTCTCTTGTTTTTTATTTCTTTCACAAAAATGTTTTCTTGTTTTTTAATATCTTCTATGGATTTATTTTCTGATAGAAAATTATATGTTTGTGATTTTGTTTTGTCAGTCATGTTAATATCTCCTTTTAACATTAAAACCCATTTACTTTTAAAATAAAGTAATGGGTTAAAACTTATATATTGAATAACAACTACATGTTATCAAATTTTGTTTATTTTACAATTAGTTAAGTTTTAACCAAAATTGAGTTATGAAATATCTATATCATTAAATATTTCTACCATTTGTCTATTTTTTAAAATTTCTGAATTTTTGGTAATATTTATTATTTTATTGGATATTGATTTATTAACTGCAATTCATCTTAAGTTGTATTCTGAAATGGCAACCCTTTTTAGGACTATTTTTTGGTAGACATTTTTTCTTGATATTTAATGGGAGTTAAGTAGTTTAAAGTGCTGTGGATTCTTATATTGTTATATCAATTGATATAATCAAATAATTCTAATTTTAACTGTATTAATGATGTAAATTTTTTGTCATTAATAAATTCAGTCTTGAAAGTTTTAAAAGTTGCTTCAGCAACAGCATTGTCATAAGGACAACCTTTTTTACTTAAAGAGCGGGTAATATTGAATGCTAATAAAAGTTTGTTAATAATTTTATTATTAAATTCGTTACCTCGATCGCTATGAAATATTTGCATATCTTTTAAACAGCGATTTGATTGCATAAATGCTTGATATACCAATGATGCATCTTTTTTAGTACCTACACTATGTCCAACAATTTCGCGGTTAAATAGGTCTATTAATAAGCAAATATAGTTTCATTTACCATTAACTTCAACATAACTAAGATCACTGACAATCACCTCATTTTTAATTCTATTATTAAAGTTTCTATTAACAATATTAGTGATTTGTTCATTATTTACTTTATTACGATGATTTTTAAATGATAATTTAGTGTATTTTGACATTAAATTATGTTTATCCATAATTTTTTTAATTTTTCTTCTTGATAAATAAATTTCTTGTTTTTCTAGTATGACTTTTAATCTTCTTGTTCCATAAACACATTTGTTTTCTTTAAAAGCACTAATAACAGCTTGATCATAAATATTATTTTTGATTTTATCTTCTTTTTTCTTTAAATTAAAATAATATGTTGATTTAGAAATTTTTAAAAAACGACACATTGGGCGAATCTTATATTTTCATTTATTATTTGCAATAATCTCTACTTTCTGCCTATTATTAGTGCTGCTTGCTTTAAAATATCATTTTCCATTCGTAATTGTTTTAATTCTTTATTCATTTGAATTAATTGTTTTTCTAAATCAGAAAGATTATCTTTAGTTTTAAAACTTCCCGAATTAGTAAATTGCTTAATTCATTTATATGCAACTGCTCTTGTAACATTGTACTCTTTAACAAGACAAGATACTGATTTGCCACTTTGATATAAAGCTACTATTTGTTTTTTAAATTCATCTGTATATGAAGTAATATTGGCCATAATTATATTTCCTTTCTTTTAACAAATATTGTTATTTGTCTACATAATTAGTGTCCAATAAATTGTAGCCGATCCATATTTCCTTTCTTTTAACAAATATTGTTATTTGTCTACATAATTAGTGTCCAATAAATTGTAGCCGATCCAATAGTTATTAGATTGAAAATGCCTCCAAATCAATTTGTACAGATTTGAAGACAAGAAAGTAAACTTATCTAACCAATGCCGCATTTAAAGCAAAATCATTAATTTCACCTAAAATCGGACTAACTTTATATGAAGCTTGTAAACTAATTTTTGGTCTAATAGTAATTTGATTAATAAGATTCCAAATTCTTTCTGGAGTTTTAATATTATCAATAACTACTTTAAAAGTTTTTTTAAAAAAATCATTAAAATCCTTAGTAAAACAACTATCAATTATAATTTCAGTTAAAAAAGTTTTGTCATTTTGATGTTGATAATAACTTTCGGAATTTTACGCTTATTGGTTAACACTTAATTCTTAATAAATAATTTAATTATGATATTTTTAAATGTGATTTTTTCTTTACGGTTATTATATTTAAAACAAAATTCATTTAAATAAGATTGGAGTCATTTTTTTGAAACTCAATGAAATTGGCCGATAAAACCTCTTTTTAATATTGCTCAAAAACTTTCTATTGTATTTGTATGAATACCATTATAAGAAAAATATTTTTTGTGATTAACTTGTTCATGTGGTAAAATTTTATTCATTTTATAATATCCACGATATTCATCAGTAAAAAGAATAGAATTGTTAATATCAACATTTTCTTTAACTATTTTCATTAAATCTTCAGATTTAATACTTTTATTTTTTGCATGAAATAATTTAACATTACCATTTCGTTCAATAATGCCAACAACACACTCTTTACTAGTTCCTCTACCACGTAATGAGTTATTTTTATTATCAACATCATTATATTTACGCGGTTTTCCACCCACATATGTTTCATCCATCTCTAATATTTTTGCTAATAATTTAATCTCATCATTAGCCATTGCCTTTCTAATTTTATGCATCATTTTTCATACAGTTGCTAAACGTAAATTTAAGTCTCTTGAAGCTTGAGATGATGATAAACTTTTTTTAGCATTAGCCATTAATACTATTAAAATAAATCACTTTTGAAGTGGTACACGTGTATGATGAAAAATAGTTTGAGCAGTTACACTAAAAGACTTATGACATTTTTTGCATTTATAACGCCACTCTTTTAAAACAGAGTTAACTTTTTCACTAAAACAAAAAAGACATTTTGGTTTGTTATTTCATCTTATTTCTTCTAAAAATTTTATACAAGATTCTTGGTTTGGAAATTTATTTATTATGTCTAAAATATTCATTTTCAATCACCTTTAATTAGATTTTATTTTACTAATATCTAATTATAGTTTTCAGAAATAATAATGTATATAAGTTATTGCCAATAAACGTAAAATTCCGATAACTTTTTCAATCATCATAATAATAAACGGTAAATGTTTTTTTCTCATTGTTAATTTGTAAATCATTAATTTTAAATTCATAAGCACCACTACTATTAGGAAATTCATTATCCAAATTTAAATTATGTCGATTAATAACACGATTATTTCCTACTGCAGAACCATCATTATTAACTAAAGCAATTGGTAAACGATTAATATTTCCCAATGGATTAAAAAAAGCTCATAAAGCAATAAAAGCATATAAAAATGGAATAAAACATAGTGCAATACTTTTAATAATTGTTCTTTTATTTTTATAAATGTGTTTAGTCCCCACTGCTTTAAAAACCATTTTAAATTCTTGAATAGTAATTTTAAATTTATTTAAAAGTTTTAACACTTTGTTACTCCTTAATAGATTATCTTTAATAAATTTAGTTATAATAATATTATAAATACATTTGATAAAAAGGGAGAAAAAATATTATGTTACAATTAACAATTAAAGGTAAACCTGTTCATATTAAAAATGAAATAATCAAAGTTGGAGATACTTTATCATTTTCTGCAGTTGATAAAGCAATGGATAATATGAATTTAGAACAATTCACTAATAAATTTAAAATTATTTCTAGTGTACCTAGCATTGATACTAAAACTTGTGCCTTACAAACTATACACTTTAATAAAGAGCCTAGTAAATTAAAAGATTTAGTTATCATTACTATTTCCAAAGATTTACCATTTGCTCAAAGTCGCTTTTGTGAAAAACTAAAAATTAATAATAATTTTCATATTTGAAGTGATTATCGTAATAATGAAAATAACTTTAGTAATACTACTAATTTATTAATTGATGAAATCCAATTATTAGCACGTACTATTATCATTGTTGATAAAAATAACAAAGTTATATATTTACAAATTGTTAAAGAAGTAACATTAGAACCAAACTATGATGAAGTTCTAAAATTTATTAAAACTTTAACATAAAAAATAAGTTAGGTAATATTTTAAAAATAAGTATTACCTAACTTATTTATCAGTAGAGTTTTAAAAAAAACTATTTATTTTGAAAATGAAATATGTTTTTTTGATTGCTGATCTTTTTTAGCATTATCTGTTTTTTCTTTTTCACGTGCTGCTTTCTCAGCTTTTTGTGCTAGTCTTTCTTTCATATCTTTAGCTCTTTGCATAGCTGATTTAGTAAGCATTTTATCTACTTTTTCTTTTTCTTTTTCTTCCATAACGTGTCTCCTTTTTTAAATTATAAACTTGCTCTTCTCATATTTTTAACTGGTGATTTCTTTCTAATATCTTCTCTTTCAAGATTATCATTTTTTTCAGGATTTTCAAATAAATTTCTTACATTTTCCATTATTTTTTCTTTTTGAAATTCTTCTCATACTTGTTTTGGTTTATAAAAAAAACAATCACACATATGCTTTTTAGTTGTATCACTTTCATTAAAAACTTCTTTTATTTTGCTGATATCTCTAGGTTTTAAATTTTGTGAAAATTCAACTGTTTCATTTCAATGTTCAACTTTTTGACCATAAATTTTTGAAAATTCTTGAGTTTTTACATCTTGTTTATTTTTTTCAAATTTTTGACTTAATTCTTTTTGAATATTTTCAAATGTTTTACTTTTATTACTATCTCAAATTTTACCAAAACTTTTTGCAAATGCTTGTACTTTTGCTTCACGCGTTAAACTTAAAAATCATTGTTTTGATTTTTTCTTTCCTTTTCTTAATTCTTTTTGTACTTGTAAATCTTTTTTACGTTTTCAATTAGGCAATAATCATGCTTTTATTTTATCTTTATATGTTTCTCATGCTATAACAGTTACACCAACAATAACTCCACAAGTTACAGCAATTATTGCTCCTGCAACAGGTGGTGCTACAAGAGGAGTTATTAATGGACCAACAACTAAACCACTTAAAAGACCAATACCAGCTCAAGCAACTAAAAACATTGTTACTTTTAATGTTTTTCAGAAAATTTTTTTAAATTTTGAATCTTTTATATTAGTGTCTCACTCTTCTGTTTGTCATTGATTAACACTATTAATAAAATCTAAAAATGGCATTCTAACAATAGTTGTCGTATCATCTTCAGTTAATTTAATAAATTTCTTATTGTTTGCAATTTCATTTTCATTAAATTCACTGAAGAATTGATCACTACTTAAATGTCTAATCTGTTGAACAACTTCATCTTTTTCAAGATAAATTAGTTGTTGTCAAACTTCTTCTTTTTCATCATCATGTAATTCTAATAATAAAACGGGTTTATTATTAATTTCTATTATTTCATCATAAATAAAATAATTCTGATTATTTTCTTCAATAATTGTTTTAAATTGAGAATTTTTTATATCTTCATCTTCATTTTCTTCACTTTCAAATAGAAAAGTTTTACCATTATGTCAATTTTCATCATTTTCTTTAAATTTTGTAGAAACAGCATTTTTATCATCTTTATCATTAAATTCTGCTTCGATAATAGGTGTTGTTGGTCACATTTTAGTGTCTCCTTTTAATTAAAAAAAGCCATTTACTTTAAAATAAAGCAATGGGTAAAAAACTTATATGTTTAATATTTACATTTTATCAAATATTATATAATTTACAATATTTTTTTAATATAACAACGAATGAATATAATTCAAAGCACGACTATTATATTTTTGTAAATAGGACTTAGGAAATCATAAACTAAAAGTCATAGTTTCACCATTATAACTAGGTGGTAATCCACCACGTTTAATTATTTTTTTAGTTTGTCTTTTAGATAAGACTTACTGCATAACTAGTTAACTTTTTATTTTTTTGTTATTATTAAAATAAAATTTGAATAGTTAAGGATAAACTTTATGACATATTTTGAATTAAAAGATAAATCTGATCAATATTTTCGTAAAATAGTGGGTATTAATAAACTCGTTTTTAACGAAATTTTAAATATTTTATTAGAACATCAAAAACTCAAAACTACTATTGGTGGAAGGCCATATAAAATGTCAATAGAAGATCGACTAGTAATGAGTTTAAGATATTTATATGAAAATCGTACATATCATAGTATTGGTGCTGAGTATGGTATGGTTGATACTACTGCTTTACGAAATATTCGTTCAATTGAAGATATTTTAATAAAGAATAATAAGTTTAATAATTTAACAAATAAAAATATTTTTTTAAAAAGAAGAATTAAAAAATAAAATTTTGATAATTGATGTAACAGAGGTAGAAACAGAACGACCAAAATATAACCAAAAAGATTGATTTTCTGGTAAAAAATGAATGCATACTGTTAAGTTTCAAACCGTAATTAATGCAAATACTAATGAAATTTTAAATATTTTTTCTGATATTGGTAAAAATCATGATTTTAAAACTTTTAAGAATTCAAAGTTAAAGTTTTTACCAGAAACTATAATTCTTGCAGATAAAGGTTATCAAGGTTTACAAAAAATTCATGCTAATACATTTTTACCCATTAAAATTAGCAAAAATAATCCTAAAACAAATAAAACCAAAATCTTTAATAAGATTATTAATAAAACTCGTAGAAAAATTGAACATGTTTTTGCATTTTTAAAATGTTTTAAGATTATTGGTTATAAATTTAGAAAAGCCAGAAAACGAATATTTTTAAGATTTAATTTAATTGCAGGATTTTATAATTTATCATTAAAACTTAAAAACGTTATGCAGTAAGTCTTTTGTAAAAATATAATAACCATTATATTGTTCATAAAATTCACAAGATATTAATTCATTTTCATTTGTAGTAATATCTGAAATATTTTTAATATATTTTAAAATTTCACTACCTTTAATACTTTCAATATCTTTTGTAATTGATTTTTTACCTAATTTATAATTAAAATCTTCAATTATTTTTAATGTTATTTTTTTATTTTTTTGATTAATAGTAGTATCTTTAATTGAAAATCATGTTTCATATTCACCAATTTCTAATAACATACCTTTAGTTGTTTCTCTAACTTTATTTTTAATATCTAAATTAACATTAATCATTACATATCCTTTCTATGTATAAGCCTTTTATCACTGTAGGTGATAAAAGGCTTATATACTACTAACTAAATACTTCTACTACTATACGTAAGGCTTATGCTACTGTAAGTAGCATAAGCCTTGGAGGGTAGGGGTTCTAGGGGAAGGGAACCAAAAAATATCAAGTTTTAAAAGAGCAACATAAAAATTACTATTTGCAAATTCCTATACAATAGCTTTTATAATTTTTATTAAATTTGGAATAATTAATTACTTTAATAAAGTATAGGTTTAATAAAATAATTAATTATAATTGTTCAACAATAGACTTACTGCATAACGTTTTTAAGTTTTAATGATAAATTATAAAATCCTGCAATTAAATTAAATCTTAAAAATATTCGTTTTCTGGCTTTTCTAAATTTATAACCAATAATCTTAAAACATTTTAAAAATGCAAAAACATGTTCAATTTTTCTACGAGTTTTATTAATAATCTTATTAAAGATTTTGGTTTTATTTGTTTTAGGATTATTTTTGCTAATTTTAATGGGTAAAAATGTATTAGCATGAATTTTTTGTAAACCTTGATAACCTTTATCTGCAAGAATTATAGTTTCTGGTAAAAACTTTAACTTTGAATTCTTAAAAGTTTTAAAATCATGATTTTTACCAATATCAGAAAAAATATTTAAAATTTCATTAGTATTTGCATTAATTACGGTTTGAAACTTAACAGTATGCATTCATTTTTTACCAGAAAATCAATCTTTTTGGTTATATTTTGGTCGTTCTGTTTCTACCTCTGTTACATCAATTATCAAAATTTTATTTTTTAATTCTTCTTTTTAAAAAAATATTTTTATTTGTTAAATTATTAAACTTATTATTCTTTATTAAAATATCTTCAATTGAACGAATATTTCGTAAAGCAGTAGTATCAACCATACCATACTCAGCACCAATACTATGATATGTACGATTTTCATATAAATATCTTAAACTCATTACTAGTCGATCTTCTATTGACATTTTATATGGCCTTCCACCAATAGTAGTTTTGAGTTTTTGATGTTCTAATAAAATATTTAAAATTTCGTTAAAAACGAGTTTATTAATACCCACTATTTTACGAAAATATTGATCAGATTTATCTTTTAATTCAAAATATGTCATAAAGTTTATCCTTAACTATTCAAATTTTATTTTAATAATAACAAAAAAATAAAAAGTTAACTAGTTATGCAATAAGTCTATAATACAACTTTATTATAATCATCAACATTAGTATAAATATTTAGTTTAAACTTAA
This sequence comes from Spiroplasma endosymbiont of Notiophilus biguttatus, assembly GCF_964030985.1. Lineage (NCBI taxonomy): Bacteria > Bacillati > Mycoplasmatota > Mollicutes > Entomoplasmatales > Spiroplasmataceae > Spiroplasma > Spiroplasma endosymbiont of Notiophilus biguttatus. Next base: position 1,252,458 of record NZ_OZ034993.1, read on the forward strand.
CTAAAAATAACAAAATACGCATTCTTTTAACTTGAACAATATACTCTACTTTTTCACGTGCTTGTTTTGATATTCTATCGGGGTGTTGTTCAATCATATACATAATTCCATTAAAATTATGAACTATTAATTTACAAAACATTCCCAAACTTTCTTGTGTTTCTTTAAATTCGGGTGACAAATCATTACTATTAATTTTCAAACCTAACTCATCTAAAACAACCATATCACACTCTTTAAAAGCATAATTACTATTTAATTGATTAAATTTAAAAACATCATCATAAGAACAACGATAACTATATTTATTACGTACTTTAATAGGAATAGGACTTACTACCCTACCTTTATGTTTTTGTGCTAAACAACAAGCAAGGGCAGATTTACCAGTACGTGGTGGTGCTGAAATAATATAACTACCTACACGTTGTAATATCTTTATATTTTTTTCTAGTTATTAAAAATGGATAAAGTATTATTAATAATATAACTCCTAAAAGTAAATAACCATATCAAGGCATTATTTCAACTCCTAACCAACTAAAAATCCAACTGCTTTTAAAAATACTCACAATGTTAAAACTTGTTCTAAACCACTAGTAAAATCAACATTTAAAACAGAACTAATAGTATCATCAAAAATACGTCTCAATAATCCATCAAGTTTAGCAAAAAATTCTCTTAATGGTTCAACTGGTAAAATTTTACCAACAACACCATAAAGTACTCATCTAAAAACATTACGAAAATGCCCAAAAACATCATATCAACTCACACGTTCATACTCAGGATTAAAAGGACTATTTGGTGGTACTGGAACAATATCTTTGGAAGAAAAAATATTCATCTGGCCAAAATTTACATGCAAATTATCACCATAATCAGTTAATGAAGTTAAATCAAAATTGATAGTTAAATTTTTTAAATTAGGAACACGAACCGGCATAGTAACAAAATTATATTTTCCTAAATTATAAACACTATCTTTATCATTTAATACACCTTTAAAATTATAACGAATATTACCTTCATAATCTAAAAACGAAAATGTATAAATAGAAGAAAAATAGACTTACTGCATAACTAGTTAACTTTTTATTTTTTTGTTATTATTAAAATAAAATTTGAATAGTTAAGGATAAACTTTATGACATATTTTGAATTAAAAGATAAATCTGATCAATATTTTCGTAAAATAGTGGGTATTAATAAACTCGTTTTTAACGAAATTTTAAATATTTTATTAGAACATCAAAAACTCAAAACTACTATTGGTGGAAGGCCATATAAAATGTCAATAGAAGATCGACTAGTAATGAGTTTAAGATATTTATATGAAAATCGTACATATCATAGTATTGGTGCTGAGTATGGTATGGTTGATACTACTGCTTTATGAAATATTCGTTCAATTGAAGATATTTTAATAAAGAATAATAAGTTTAATAATTTAACAAATAAAAATATTTTTTTAAAAAGAAGAATTAAAAAATAAAATTTTGATAATTGATGTAACAGAGGTAGAAACAGAACGACCAAAATATAACCAAAAAGATTGATTTTCTGGTAAAAAATGAATGCATACTGTTAAGTTTCAAACCGTAATTAATGCAAATACTAATGAAATTTTAAATATTTTTTCTGATATTGGTAAAAATCATGATTTTAAAACTTTTAAGAATTCAAAGTTAAAGTTTTTACCAGAAACTATAATTCTTGCAGATAAAGGTTATCAAGGTTTACAAAAAATTCATGCTAATACATTTTTACCCATTAAAATTAGCAAAAATAATCCTAAAACAAATAAAACCAAAATCTTTAATAAGATTATTAATAAAACTCGTAGAAAAATTGAACATGTTTTTGCATTTTTAAAATGTTTTAAGATTATTGGTTATAAATTTAGAAAAGCCAGAAAACGAATATTTTTAAGATTTAATTTAATTACAGGATTTTATAATTTATCATTAAAACTTAAAAACGTTATGCAGTAAGTCTAATATTTAAAATAAGAAGCACTAAGATAAAACATAAAACCTTGAATATAAAAACTTAACGGTTTTGTAATTTCTAAATCCCAAACTTCTCACAGGATCGATAAGAAAGATATTGAAATTAAACTATTAAACAAAGAAATTGATAAACTTAGAAAACAAGCTTTAAAAGATGAGGTTGAAAAAGAACTTTTAAAGGAGCAATTAGCCTGTGAAAAGAAATTAACAAGGGGAAAAAATAGTAAATTATTAAAATATAAGTGTTTTTTAATAGTAGAAAAATATAAGCAAAAAGGTCATCATTTAAATAAAATTATTGTTTACATAGCTATTAGCAAAACAGCATACTATTTATGAGTAAAAAAAGGTAAAAAGCAATATCAATCAAAAATTAATGATAATTTGATACAAGCAATAAACAAAATAGTTCTCATTAAAAATGAAAAAAAGTACATTAATATCACTAGTTTTGAAAAAGTAAGATTAGAGTTAAAAATAAAAAATAAAGGTCTTAAATGCAGTAAAACAAGCATAAAACAAATATTAAAAGATAATAATATTAAATTATTATTAGAACCTAAATCAACAAATAGAGTAGTAGAAAATAGTGATTTAAAAAATAATAAAGATTTATTAAAACGTAATTTTTCAAGTAATAACTTTCTTGAAAAAGTTGGTATGGATGGCACATGATTTAAAAATATAATTATTGGTGATAAAAAAACAAATTTATTAGTTGTTTTTGCTACTGATATGTACAGTAATTCAATTGTTGGCTGAAAAATAAACAAAAGTGAAAATGCCAAAACTGTGTTAAATGTGGTTAATCAAATAGAATTAGCGAGTGCTAAACAATGTAATTTTACGACTATTCAATCAGATTTAGGTTCTGCTAATACAAGCGAAATTGTTAGTAAAGTTTTTAATACAAGTACTAATCTAATTCATTCAAAAAGTCTATCAGGTTTTAAAGGTAATCAAGTTAGTGAATGTTTAAATCGTTGAATTAAAAGAGATTTTAAAATGATGTTTGGTAGCACTTTTGAAAGTATGGAAAGTTTTAATAAAATATTAGAAAAATTTGTTAGATATTGAAACAATGATAGAATAGTTATTAGATTGAAAATGCCTCCAAATCAATTTGTACAGATTTGAAGACAAGAAAGTAAACTTATCTAACCAATGCCTGCTAAATTAAAAGGTACAACTACTACTGGTACTTGTTTTTGTAAAAAACCAGCAACTCATTTAGTTTATTTTTGACGATAATAAGATAATATAATTTTTAAATAATTTAATTAACTACTAGATGAGAATTAAAAATAAATTCTTTATCTAATTGATTTTGATATTCTGGATTTGTTATTAATCTTTGTTTTAGTTTTGGTTTATAATAAGTAAAATAAATCGGAATTTTACGCTTATTGGTTAACACTTAATTCTTAATAAATAATTTAATTATGATATTTTTAAATGTGATTTTTTCTTTACGGTTATTATATTTAAAACAAAATTCATTTAAATAAGATTGGAGTCATTTTTTTGAAACTCAATGAAATTGGCCGATAAAACCTCTTTTTAATATTGCTCAAAAACTTTCTATTGTATTTGTATGAATACCATTATAAGAAAAATATTTTTTGTGATTAACTTGTTCATGTGGTAAAATTTTATTCATTTTATAATATCCACGATATTCATCAGTAAAAAGAATAGAATTGTTAATATCAACATTTTCTTTAACTATTTTCATTAAATCTTCAGATTTAATACTTTTATTTTTTGCATGAAATAATTTAACATTACCATTTCGTTCAATAATGCCAACAACACACTCTTTACTAGTTCCTCTACCACGTAATGAGTTATTTTTATTATCAACATCATTATATTTACGCGGTTTTCCACCCACATATGTTTCATCCATCTCTAATATTTTTGCTAATAATTTAATCTCATCATTAGCCATTGCCTTTCTAATTTTATGCATCATTTTTCATACAGTTGCTAAACGTAAATTTAAGTCTCTTGAAGCTTGAGATGATGATAAACTTTTTTTAGCATTAGCCATTAATACTATTAAAATAAATCACTTTTGAAGTGGTACACGTGTATGATGAAAAATAGTTTGAGCAGTTACACTAAAAGACTTATGACATTTTTTGCATTTATAACGCGACTCTTTTAAAACAGAGTTAACTTTTTCACTAAAACAAAAAAGACATTTTGGTTTGTTATTTCATCTTATTTCTTCTAAAAATTTTATACAAGATTCTTGGTTTGGAAATTTATTTATTATGTCTAAAATATTCATTTTCAATCACCTTTAATTAGATTTTATTTTACTAATATCTAATTATAGTTTTCAGAAATAATAATGTATATAAGTTATTGCCAATAAACGTAAAATTCCGAAAATAAATATTAGCAAATAGTTTAATAACATTGATTGATAATTAACAAAAATATTTAAAATATAATTTAATCAATAAGTAATCATTGCAACTTGTTAAATGATTATGATATTATAGTTTTATGATTACTTTACCTGAGCATATTAAAGGAGAAAAACATGAGTTATAATCACCAACAAATAGAAAAAAAATGACAACATTATTGATTAAAAAATGAAACTTTTAAAACAAACATTGATGATACTAAAAAACCAAAATCATATATTCTTGATATGTTCCCTTATCCTTCAGGTTCAGGTTTACATGTTGGGCATCCTAAAGGTTATTGTGCTACTGATGTTATTTCACGAGTTAAAATAATGAATGGTTTTAATGTTTTGCATCCAATTGGTTGAGATGCTTTTGGTTTACCAGCTGAGCAATATGCCTTAAATACAGGTAATAATCCAGAGAGATTTACTAAACAAAATATTAATAATTTTCGTAAACAATTACAAAGTATTGGTCTAAGTTTTGATTATAATAAAGAAGTTAATACTACAGATCCTCAATATTATAAATGAACACAATGAATTTTCATTAAACTTTATGAACAAGGGTTAGCTGAAATTAAAGATGTTGAAGTTAATTTTTGTGAACAGTTAGGAACTGTTTTAGCTAATGAAGAAATAATTAACATTAATGGTCATATGGTTTCTGAACGTGGTAATTTCCCAGTTATTAAAAAACCAATGCGTCAGTGGGTTTTAAAAATTACTAAGTATGCTGAACAATTATTAAAAGGATTAGATGATTTAGATTGACCAAATAGTATTAAGGAATTACAACGTAATTGAATTGGTAAAAGTGTTGGAACACTAGTTGATTTTATAGTTGAAAATAGTAACTGTAAGGTTTCTATTTTTACTTCAAGAGTTGATACTATTTTTGGTGTTTCATTTTTAGTACTTGCTCCTGAACATCCATTAATTCATGATTTAACAATTAGTGAATATTCGCAAGCAGTTACTCAATACTGTTTAGATGCTAAAACTAAAACAGATTTAATCCGTCAAGGAGATGATACTTTAAAATCGGGTGTTTTTACTGGAAGTTATGCTATCCATCCTTTTACTAAAAGTAAATTACCAATCTGAGTTGGTGATTATGTTTTAAATCATTATGGGACAGGAGCAATTATGGGTGTTCCTGCACATGATAGTCGTGATTTTATTTTTGCTAAAAATAAAAAGTTACCAATCATTTTTATTATGAAAACTAATAATAAAAATGAACCATTTTTGGGCACTAGAGAATATATTAACTCTGATTTTATTAATGGTAAGGATTTAGAAACAACTACTAATTTAATTGTTAAAAAATTACTAACTTTAAAACAAGGAAAAGTGCATACTGCATATAAGTTACGAGATTGACTTTTTTCTCGTCAACGCTATTGAGGTGAACCTTTTCCAATAATTTATTGAGAAGATGGTACAATATCAACAGTAGATGAACAACAATTACCAGTATTATTACCAAAAATGACTAATATTAAACCATCTAATTCAGGGAATGCGCCTTTAACTAATGCACCAAATTCCTGATTACATGTAACTAGAAAAGATGGTGTAAAAGGAAAAAGAGAAATTAATACAATGCCACAATGAGCAGGTAGTTGTTGATATTATTTAGCATATATTTTAAAAAATGATGATGGTACTTATTGTGATTTTAATAGTGCTATTGCGCAAAAACGTTTTAACTATTGATTACCGGTTGATTTATATATTGGTGGTCAAGAACATGCTGTCTTACATTTATTGTATGCTCGTTTCTGACATTTAGTGCTATATGATTTAAAACTAGTTAATGTTAAAGAGCCATTTTTAAAATTGGTAAATCAGGGTATGATTCTTGGTAAAAATAATGAAAAAATGTCTAAATCACACGGTAATGTTGTTAATCCAGATGATATTATTAATGAATATGGTGCTGATACTTTACGAATATATGAAATGTTTATGGGACCATTAACAGCATCTTTACCGTGATTAAATAGTGGTTTAGTTGGTTGTTATAAGTTTTTAATGCGTATTTATCGTCTTGTTAATAAAGATGAGTATAAAATAAAAATTACTACTAAGAATGATAAATCATTAGATACAATTTATCATCAAACTGTAAAAAAAATAACTAATGATATTAACGATTTAAATTTTAATACTGCTATTGCACAACTTATGATTTTTATCAATGCTTGTTATAAAACACCAACTATTTATCAAGAATATTTAGTTAATTTTTTAAAATTATTAAATCCATTTGCTCCACATATTGCTGAAGAATTATGATTTCAATTTGGCAATAAAGAAAGTATTAATAAAAGTAAGTTTCCAAGTTATGATGAAAAATTTTTAATTACTAGTGAAGTTACTATTGCTATTCAGATTAATGGTAAAACGAAAATAACTTTAGTAGTAAAAGAAAATTTAAACAATCAAGAACTTTTAAAAGTAGTTAATAATGAAGAAAAAGTAAAACATTGATTGCAAGATAAAACAATTATTAAGACAATTTGTATACCAAATAAGATTGTTAATTTTGTTGTTAAGTAAAGGAGGAATAATGAAAGTTGCTATTATTTTTGCAGCAGGAATTGGTAGTAGATTACAACCTATCTCAAATAATATTCATAAATCGTTAATTAAATTTAAAGGTTTAACTTTAATTGAACATATAATTAATCATTTAATTGAAATACATGATTTAAAAAAAATTATTGTCATTACTGGTCATTTAAAAGATGAATTTAATTTTCTTACTCATAAATATTCGAAATTAATCTTAATAAATAATCAACATTTCCTTGATTATAATAGTGGTTATGCTTTGACATTAGTATCATCATATTTTAATGGTCAAGATGATATTTTTATTATTTCTGGTGATATGATTAGTACAAAAAATAATTTTTTAAATAATTTTTCAACTAATATGATGGCCACTATTAATCGTGATCATAATAATATCAAAGAAGATTGAAGTTATAAATTAAACAAGGATGGTAATATTATTGATATTATTAAAAGTAAAAAAAAGGATAGTTTCTTGGCAGGAGAATGAAGTTATATTACTAAACAATGAGCAAAAGTTCTTGGTGAAGATTTAATAAATCCACACCAAGAACTTGTATTGCAAACAACAATGGTTGGTAAATATTTAATTAGTAGTAGTATTAAACATAATTTTGAATTAAAACCTTATGTTTTAACATTTGATTCACATTGGGATGTTGACAATATTATTGATTTAGAACGAACTAATAAGTATTTTAAATAATTTAAGTTGTTAATTTTTTTCCAGAAGTTGCTGTTGAAACTACTGGAATTTCTTCACCATTACAACTATGTGCAACATTTTGGAATGTATTAGTAGTATTATTACCATTTAATTTTAGTGTTTCTGCTACTGATTCATTTTCTGGATCTAGTGCATCTACTTCTTTAAAACTAACTTGTCCATTACTATTTGTAGAAACATTATTTTTTTGATTAACATTATCTTTATTATTAATAATATTAACTGACTGATTTAGTTTAGGTTTTTTAGTTCGATTATTAAATAGTGAAACTAAAAGTTTTTTTAGTCATATGTATGGAAAAAAAGAAATATAAGCGACATCTTTTGCAAATTTTACAATTCAATTTCTACTACCACCAGAAGAAGTATTTGCTTTTTCTTTTTTATCTTTTTCACCTTGTAATTTATCAAAAATTTCTTTACTTGGTTGTTGCTGTTGTTGTGCTGACATAATTTTCACATCCTTTTTATTTAAAAATAATTAGGTTCCACTTATCTAACAAAAAAGAATAAGTCGAACCTAATGGTCTTTAATAATTTAGTTTATTATGATGTTAGTATAACATATTTTCAATTTTTAAGCACAATAATTAAAAAAATAACATCCTTACTTTTAATTTAATAAATAGACTTACTGCATAACGTTTTTAAGTTTTAATGATAAATTATAAAATCCTGCAATTAAATTAAATCTTAAAAATATTCGTTTTCTGGCTTTTCTAAATTTATAACCAATAATCTTAAAACATTTTAAAAATGCAAAAACATGTTCAATTTTTCTACGAGTTTTATTAATAATCTTATTAAAGATTTTGGTTTTATTTGTTTTAGGATTATTTTTGCTAATTTTAATGGGTAAAAATGTATTAGCATGAATTTTTTGTAAACCTTGATAACCTTTATCTGCAAGAATTATAGTTTCTGGTAAAAACTTTAACTTTGAATTCTTAAAAGTTTTAAAATCATGATTTTTACCAATATCAGAAAAAATATTTAAAATTTCATTAGTATTTGCATTAATTACGGTTTGAAACTTAACAGTATGCATTCATTTTTTACCAGAAAATCAATCTTTTTGGTTATATTTTGGTCGTTCTGTTTCTACCTCTGTTACATCAATTATCAAAATTTTATTTTTTAATTCTTCTTTTTAAAAAAATATTTTTATTTGTTAAATTATTAAACTTATTATTCTTTATTAAAATATCTTCAATTGAACGAATATTTCGTAAAGCAGTAGTATCAACCATACCATACTCAGCACCAATACTATGATATGTACGATTTTCATATAAATATCTTAAACTCATTACTAGTCGATCTTCTATTGACATTTTATATGGCCTTCCACCAATAGTAGTTTTGAGTTTTTGATGTTCTAATAAAATATTTAAAATTTCGTTAAAAACGAGTTTATTAATACCCACTATTTTACGAAAATATTGATCAGATTTATCTTTTAATTCAAAATATGTCATAAAGTTTATCCTTAACTATTCAAATTTTATTTTAATAATAACAAAAAAATAAAAAGTTAACTAGTTATGCAGTAAGTCTAATCATGAATTTATTTAAAAATATTTATTTTTTTTACGGACTTCTTCCCCACATGTACTTGTGGAGGGAACAATGAAACTGAATGAGTTCAACAATGCTTTTCAAACTGAACAGTAATGTCTTGCATATATAGCAAATTTGAAAGAAAACAAATGTATTAGGTGTTCTAGTTTTAATTTGAATACTTCTGATTTAAAAAGAATAAGATGTTTGAAATGTAATCAAACATTTAGTATTCTCACGGGTACCATATTTTCAAGGGGCATCAGTCACTTAAGTTTACCAATTAATATTTTCAATCTGTAATATAATTAAAAATAATTAATACAGAAGGAGAAATTATGAATTATAAAGTTTATTCAAAAGAAACAAAATTAGCCGTTGTTAATGAGTATTTAGTTGATAAAAAACTAAAAATACATGAAATTCAAGTCAAATATAAATTATCAACTCCAGTATTAATTTATAATTGGGTTAACCAATATCAAATTAAAGGTGAAAATGCATTCACCAAAATTTCTAAATCCCAAACTTCTCACAGGATCGATAAGAAAGATATTGAAATTAAACTATTAAACAAAGAAATTGATAAACTTAGAAAACAAGCTTTAAAAGATGAGGTTGAAAAAGAACTTTTAAAGGAGCAATTAGCCTGTGAAAAGAAATTAACAAGGGGAAAAAATAGTAAATTATTAAAATATAAGTGTTTTTTAATAGTAGAAAAATATAAGCAAAAAGATCATCAATTAAATAAAATTATTGTTTACATAGCTATTAGCAAAACAGCATACTATTTATGAGTAAAAAAAGGTAAAAAGCAATATCAATCAAAAATTAATGATAATTTGATACAAGCAATAAACAAAATAGTTCTCATTAAAAATGAAAAAAAGTACATTAATATCACTAGTTTTGAAAAAGTAAGATTAGAGTTAAAAATAAAAAATAAAGGTCTTAAATGCAGTAAAACAAGCATAAAACAAATATTAAAAGATAATAATATTAAATTATTATTAGAACCTAAATCAACAAATAGAGTAGTAGAAAATAGTGATTTAAAAAATAACGGAATTTTACGTTTATTGGCAATAACTTATATACATTATTATTTCTGAAAACTATAATTAGATATTAGTAAAATAAAACGGAATTTTACGTTTATTGGCAATAACTTATATACATTATTATTTCTGAAAACTTTAATTAGATATTAGTAAAATAAAATCTAATTAAAGGTGATTGAAAATGAATATTTTAGACATAATAAATAAATTTCCAAACCAAGAATCTTGTATAAAATTTTTAGAAGAAATAAGATGAAATAACAAACCAAAATGTCTTTTTTGTTTTAGTGAAAAAGTTAACTCTGTTTTAAAAGAGTCGCGTTATAAATGCAAAAAATGTCATAAGTCTTTTAGTGTAACTGCTCAAACTATTTTTCATCATACACGTGTACCACTTCAAAAGTGATTTATTTTAATAGTATTAATGGCTAATGCTAAAAAAAGTTTATCATCATCTCAAGCTTCAAGAGACTTAAATTTACGTTTAGCAACTGTATGAAAAATGATGCATAAAATTAGAAAGGCAATGGCTAATGATGAGATTAAATTATTAGCAAAAATATTAGAGATGGATGAAACATATGTGGGTGGAAAACCGCGTAAATATAATGATGTTGATAATAAAAATAACTCATTACGTGGTAGAGGAACTAGTAAAGAGTGTGTTGTTGGCATTATTGAACGAAATGGTAATGTTAAATTATTTCATGCAAAAAATAAAAGTATTAAATCTGAAGATTTAATGAAAATAGTTAAAGAAAATGTTGATATTAACAATTCTATTCTTTTTACTGATGAATATCGTGGATATTATAAAATGAATAAAATTTCGGAATTTTACGTTTATTGGCAATAACTTATATACATTATTATTTCTGAAAACTATAATTAGATATTAGTAAAATAAAATCTAATTAAAGGTGATTGAAAATGAATATTTTAGACATAATAAATAAATTTCCAAACCAAGAATCTTGTATAAAATTTTTAGAAGAAATAAGATGAAATAACAAACCAAAATGTCTTTTTTGTTTTAGTGAAAAAGTTAACTCTGTTTTAAAAGAGTCGCGTTATAAATGCAAAAAATGTCATAAGTCTTTTAGTGTAACTGCTCAAACTATTTTTCATCATACACGTGTACCACTTCAAAAGTGATTTATTTTAATAGTATTAATGGCTAATGCTAAAAAAAGTTTATCATCATCTCAAGCTTCAAGAGACTTAAATTTACGTTTAGCAACTGTATGAAAAATGATGCATAAAATTAGAAAGGCAATGGCTAATGATGAGATTAAATTATTAGCAAAAATATTAGAGATGGATGAAACATATGTGGGTGGAAAACCGCGTAAATATAATGATGTTGATAATAAAAATAACTCATTACGTGGTAGAGGAACTAGTAAAGAGTGTGTTGTTGGCATTATTGAACGAAATGGTAATGTTAAATTATTTCATGCAAAAAATAAAAGTATTAAATCTGAAAATTTAATGAAAATAGTTAAAGAAAATGTTGATATTAACAATTCTATTCTTTTTACTGATGAATATCGTGGATATTATAAAATGAATAAAATTTCGGAATTTTACGTTTATTGGCAATAACTTATATACATTATTATTTCTGAAAACTTTAATTAGATATTAGTAAAATAAAATCTAATTAAAGGTGATTGAAAATGAATATTTTAGACATAATAAATAAATTTCCAAACCAAGAATCTTGTATAAAATTTTTAGAAGAAATAAGATGAAATAACAAACCAAAATGTCTTTTTTGTTTTAGTGAAAAAGTTAACTCTGTTTTAAAAGAGTCGCGTTATAAATGCAAAAAATGTCATAAGTCTTTTAGTGTAACTGCTCAAACTATTTTTCATCATACACGTGTACCACTTCAAAAGTGATTTATTTTAATAGTATTAATGGCTAATGCTAAAAAAAGTTTATCATCATCTCAAGCTTCAAGAGACTTAAATTTACGTTTAGCAACTGTATGAAAAATGATGCATAAAATTAGAAAGGCAATGGCTAATGATGAGATTAAATTATTAGCAAAAATATTAGAGATGGATGAAACATATGTGGGTGGAAAACCGCGTAAATATAATGATGTTGATAATAAAAATAACTCATTACGTGGTAGAGGAACTAGTAAAGAGTGTGTTGTTGGCATTATTGAACGAAATGGTAATGTTAAATTATTTCATGCAAAAAATAAAAGTATTAAATCTTCAGATTTAATGAAAATAGTTAAAGAAAATGTTGATATTAACAATTCTATTCTTTTTACTGATGAATATCGTGGATATTATAAAATGAATAAAATTTTACCACATGAACAAGTTAATCACAAAAAATATTTTTCTTATAATGGTATTCATACAAATACAATAGAAAGTTTTTGAGCAATATTAAAAAGAGGTTTTATCGGCCAATTTCATTGAGTTTCAAAAAAATGACTCCAATCTTATTTAAATGAATTTTGTTTTAAATATAATAACCGTAAAGAAAAAATCACATTTAAAAATATCATAATTAAATTATTTATTAAGAATTAAGTGTTAACCAATAAGCGTAAAATTCCGAAATTATTTATTAAGAATTAAGTGTTAACCAATAAGCGTAAAATTCCGTAAAATTTTACCACATGAACAAGTTAATCACAAAAAATATTTTTCTTATAATGGTATTCATACAAATACAATAGAAAGTTTTTGAGCAATATTAAAAAGAGGTTTTATCGGCCAATTTCATTGAGTTTCAAAAAAATGACTCCAATCTTATTTAAATGAATTTTGTTTTAAATATAATAACCGTAAAGAAAAAATCACATTTAAAAATATCATAATTAAATTATTTATTAAGAATTAAGTGTTAACCAATAAGCGTAAAATTCCGAATATTTTTACCTTCTTGTTGAAATATCAGCGCATATTTACTTAATTCTTCTCTTAAACTAAATCTTCTAATAAAATTAGGATAATTAGTTGTATATAAAGATATCTCGTGATTTCAAAGTGTTTTATAAGCATCAGATAATTCTTTTGCTAAAACTTGCGATTTAGTTCCATAATATTTTGGGACAAGACTAAAATCTGGAACATCAGTAACAACAATATGTTGGATGCCTTTATTAATTAATTCTTGAATTATATCCCCTTCTTTTATAATTGCATTTCAAGTCCTTTATAATAGTTACCATCAATAGCAGCCAACATATCATTATTTCCTGATTCAAGAAAGACTAAATCGTCACTTTGTAAATCTTGATGTTGAGATAATAAAGTATTCATTTGATGCTCAAGACTAAAACGATTTGAATAAATGTTCCTGTTCATGAATCATTTTCAGCTGCAACAGCGCCATTAACCGCATAATTATTACCAAATTGTTCATAAGTTGCTGCATCATTTAAAATCCTATATTTTCATCCTGCTTGTAAGTTTAAATGTAATTTATTAGCTAAAATTTCAGCTGCAACCTTACCATTACTGAAAGAACGATTTAAATAATACGGATCTCCTAATTCTACTTGAGCGACTCATCAAGGTGCTAATGGTGATTTTTGCACAAAGTCACTCCCAGCTCCAACAAAACTCCCAGTATCAGAAAGACTATCACCAAGAACATATAACTGATGATAATCAATAACTGTTTTTTCTGTCTTATTATTGGATGTAATAGTAGTTATCAACATTGAAGGTAATAACAAAATTTTTCGGAATTTTACGCTTATTGGTTAACACTTAATTCTTAATAAATAATTTAATTATGATATTTTTAAATGTGATTTTTTCTTTACGGTTATTATATTTAAAACAAAATTCATTTAAATAAGATTGGAGTCATTTTTTTGAAACTCAATGAAATTGGCCGATAAAACCTCTTTTTAATATTGCTCAAACTGGATCGGCTACAATTTATTGGACACTAATTATGTAGACAAATAACAATATTTGTTAAAAGAAAGGAAATATAATTATGGCCAATATTACTTCATATACAGATGAATTTAAAAAACAAATAGTAGCTTTATATCAAAGTGGCAAATCAGTATCTTGTCTTGTTAAAGAGTACAATGTTACAAGAGCAGTTGCATATAAATGAATTAAGCAATTTACTAATTCGGGAAGTTTTAAAACTAAAGATAATCTTTCTGATTTAGAAAAACAATTAATTCAAATGAATAAAGAATTAAAACAATTACGAATAAATGAAAATATAAGATTCGCCCAATGTGTCGTTTTTTAAAAATTTCTAAATCAACATATTATTTTAATTTAAAGAAAAAAGAAGATAAAATCAAAAATAATATTTATGATCAAGCTGTTATTAGTGCTTTTAAAGGTGATTGTCAGTGATCTTAGTTATGTTGAAGTTAATGGTAAATGAAACTATATTTGCTTATTAATAGACCTATTTAACCGCGAAATTGTTGGACATAGTGTAGGTACTAAAAAAGATGCATCATTGGTATATCAAGCATTTATGCAATCAAATCGCTGTTTAAAAGATATGCAAATATTTCATAGCGATCGAGGTAACGAATTTAATAATAAAATTATTAACAAACTTTTATTAGCATTCAATATTACCCGCTCTTTAAGTAAAAAAGGTTGTCCTTAGAACCTGTTTAGAATCTTTTTAATAAAATTGAAATAAAGGAAAGAACAACCATTTGTAAACTAGTATTTAATTTTCTTTCACAATTTTTTCATAATCTTCTACATTTTTCTAATCAAGCAAAACTTCGCTCTACAACTCATCTTTTTGGTAATACTACAAAAGAATGTAATTCATTACGTTTTACAACTTCAACATTCGCATTTATAATTGTTTTGATTGCAGAAGCAAATTTTTCACCAGTATAACCAGCATCTACTATTATTTTTTGAACTGTAGAAAGATTTTCTTTTTCATTTTGAATCATTATTATAGCACTATTACGATCTGTTTTTTCTGCTGTAGTTACGTAAATTGCATGTGGTAAACCTTGAGAATCAACAGCAATATGACGTTTTATTCCTGAAATCTTTTTACCAGCATCATAACCTTTGTTTTTAGTAGTATCTGTATTTTTAACACTTTGTGAATCAATTATACAAAAACTGGTTTTTTCTTTTCGATGATTATTGATACGAACTTTTCTAACTAATTTTTTTTAAAATTAATTGTCATATGCTAGGTTCTTTACCATTATTTTTACTTCAAATTTGAAAATAATAATATACAGTTTGTCATTTTGGAAAATTTTTTGGTAACATTCTTCATTGACAACCACTTTTTAATACATATAAAACTGCACAAAATACTTCATATAAATCTAAATTTCTTGGTTTTGTTTTCTTTTTGACATTTTCTAAAATTAATCTTATGTTCTCAAATTGTTCTTTAGTGACATGACTTGGATAATTTTTATGCATATATACCTCTTATTTTAAAATATATAGTAATTTTACCTTATTCTCTAAAAGATTCTAAACAGGTTCTTATGACAATGCTGTTGCTGAAGCAACTTTTAAAACTTTCAAGACTGAATTTATTAATGACAAAAAATTTACATCATTAATACAGTTAAAATTAGAATTATTTGATTATATCAATTGATATAACAATATAAGAATCCACAGCACTTTAAACTACTTAACTCCATTAAATATCAAGAAAAAATGTCTACCAAAAAATAGTCCTAAAAAGGGTTGCCATTTCACTAATTTTATGCATCATTTTTCATACAGTTGCTAAACGTAAATTTAAGTCTCTTGAAGCTTGAGATGATGATAAACTTTTTTTAGCATTAGCCATTAATACTATTAAAATAAATCACTTTTGAAGTGGTACACGTGTATGATGAAAAATAGTTTGAGCAGTTACACTAAAAGACTTATGACATTTTTTGCATTTATAACGCGACTCTTTTAAAACAGAGTTAACTTTTTCACTAAAACAAAAAAGACATTTTGGTTTGTTATTTCATCTTATTTCTTTTAAAAATTTTATACAAGATTCTTGGTTTGGAAATTTATTTATTATGTCTAAAATATTCATTTTCAATCACCTTTAATTAGATTTTATTTTACTAATATCTAATTATAGTTTTCAGAAATAATAATGTATATAAGTTATTGCCAATAAACGTAAAATTCCGAAATTTTTAATAAATGATTTATTTTTTTCATAATTTTCCCCTTTTGTTTTAATTATATATTTTTTATTTTTCTTTTAATTATTCAATATTTTTTACTAAATATTCATCTTGAACATGAATAATATAAATGCTATTTCTAATCTCACAATATTATTATATCAGTTTATATTAACGTTATATTATCATAATGTTTCATATATATTCTTATAATCACAGTTTTATTTTTTCCTGAATAATAAACTTGAGCATTAATTTTTTTAAGATCATTCAATGTTTAAATATTTGGAAACTGTCTTCGTTTTTGATAATGTCCGGAAATTAATGCTAGTTCTGTATTAAGAGTTTTTAAAAAGGTAATAATAGTTGATGAAGTTTTTGAACCATGGTGAGGAACTTGTAGAATATTAATTTTACTTAATACAATAAAATTTTAATAACAAAACTAAACTTTTATTATTTTCAGAAACATATTGTAAATTAAAACCATAAACTAAATTATGAATTGGATTAAAACCATCAATAATATATTGCGATAATTGATTAGTATTTTCATAAATTTTATCTATTTTTAAATGCATTTTCAAAAATCCAATATTACTAACATGGTCTAAATCACGGTGAGTTAAAAATACTGCTTTTAAACTATGAATTCCTTTTGCTGAAAAATAATTATAAATAGTTGGATTACTTAGTTTTAAATCTTCTGTACCTGCATCAATTAAAATAGCAGATTTATTATAAGGACTAGTTAAGACTTACTGCATAACGTTTTTAAGTTTTAATGATAAATTATAAAATCCTGCAATTAAATTAAATCTTAAAAATATTCGTTTTCTGGCTTTTCTAAATTTATAACCAATAATCTTAAAACATTTTAAAAATGCAAAAACATGTTCAATTTTTCTACGAGTTTTATTAATAATCTTATTAAAGATTTTGGTTTTATTTGTTTTAGGATTATTTTTGCTAATTTTAATGGGTAAAAATGTATTAGCATGAATTTTTTGTAAACCTTGATAACCTTTATCTGCAAGAATTATAGTTTCTGGTAAAAACTTTAACTTTGAATTCTTAAAAGTTTTAAAATCATGATTTTTACCAATATCAGAAAAAATATTTAAAATTTCATTAGTATTTGCATTAATTACGGTTTGAAACTTAACAGTATGCATTCATTTTTTACCAGAAAATCAATCTTTTTGGTTATATTTTGGTCGTTCTGTTTCTACCTCTGTTACATCAATTATCAAAATTTTATTTTTTAATTCTTCTTTTTAAAAAAATATTTTTATTTGTTAAATTATTAAACTTATTATTCTTTATTAAAATATCTTCAATTGAACGAATATTTCGTAAAGCAGTAGTATCAACCATACCATACTCAGCACCAATACTATGATATGTACGATTTTCATATAAATATCTTAAACTCATTACTAGTCGATCTTCTATTGACATTTTATATGGCCTTCCACCAATAGTAGTTTTGAGTTTTTGATGTTCTAATAAAATATTTAAAATTTCGTTAAAAACGAGTTTATTAATACCCACTATTTTACGAAAATATTGATCAGATTTATCTTTTAATTCAAAATATGTCATAAAGTTTATCCTTAACTATTCAAATTTTATTTTAATAATAACAAAAAAATAAAAAGTTAACTAGTTATGCAGTAAGTCTTTAGTAAAAACTCATAGCATTACCAACATTAATCATTGTCAATTCATAATAAGGTTTAATAATACTATTCATTCATAATGCTGAAAGTAAAACAAAATTAATAATAACTGTTAACATTCTCCAATTAAAATATCGTCAACAGTTATAAATAACTATTAAAATTAAAAAATAAAGTTGTAAAATTCAAATTTCAATTTGAAAAGTTGGAATTCAAATATTACTCATATTTATTAATTTAATAGTAATAATTAAAAAATTTAAAATTGGAGAAACAAAAAAACTTAAAATTGAATTTAAAAATAAAATAACATCATAAAAAATAATGATTGGTGTAAAAAATAATAAATATGCAACAGTTAACAAACTAAAACCATGATTTATTTGTCATTGAATAGGAATAGTGAATAAAAATAAAACAATATTAATCAATAACAATCTAATCCAATAACTATATTCTTTAAATTTATTATTAATAAATAAAATCAAAAAAGTAATACCAAAAGAAAGTTGAAATCCTAAAAGATAGAACTGTAAAGGTCATAAACAAAGACAACAATAAGCACTAAAACTAAGAATAGAAATTGGATGAATAGTTTTTTTATTAAATTTTAAAATACAAATAAAAATTAAAAAAATTCTTTCATTGCTGCAATAGATCAATTAAGTAAATATAAATAAAAATATAAAATTACAAAACAAATTAAAAGTTTAATTAATTCATTTTTGATAAATCAAAAACTTTTTTTAAAAAAAACAAAGAAAAAATTAATGTGTAAACCACTAACAACAATAATTGGAGTAATACCAAACTTATTAAAAATGGTAAAAGTAGATTTGTTTTCTTCGGTTTGCTGACCAAATAATAATAATTTAGTTCAATTTTTAATTTCCTTTGGAAAAATATTTATATAATTAAAAAAATACTTCTAAGAACCTGTTTAGAATCTTTTTAATAAAATTGAAATAAAGGAAAGAACAACTATTTGTAAACTAGTATTTAATTTTCTTTCACAATTTTTTCATAATCTTCTACATTTTTCTAATCAAGCAAAACTTCGCTCTACAACTCATCTTTTTGGTAATAATGTAACTCATTACGTTTTACAACTTCAACATTCGCATTTATAATTGTTTTGTGCTTTTCTCCCTTTATGTACTATTTTTTAATTTTATCACATAAATGCTGAGAAAAGCGTATCTACGGACTTCTCCCCACATTTTTAAATTAAACACAGCATTACAATTTCAAAACTAGGTATCTTGTTGAATTTATATGCAGCTTCTTTGGCATATAAATAAACATGATGTTTTGCAACTTTGATATGTGTTTTAAATGTTCTTCTTATATGTTTTCAAACTGATTCAATTTGATTGGTATTTACACCAGTTTTTGAAACATAACCATCTTGATGGTTAACTGTTTTATGTTTTGGGAAAACCAATTTGAAATCGCAATATCCTTTTCAATCATCAGTACATACATGACATTTTGAAGAAATGTGGCTTCTTGCAAAATTCAAAAGACTTTTACTCTTTGCATTTTTCAATACTTTCACAATTAAATTATTAGTTGTTTTTTCATAAATGCCAACAATCAATGTTTTATTTTTCAAGGATCTTCCTTGTTTTTTAAAAGCCATATGTGAAAGATACATTTCATCAATTTGCACTGTGCCTTCAACAATAAATTGAGGTTCTTGTTTTGCAATACGTGTTCTAATTTTATGACCCATTCTCCATGCTGTTTTTAAGGTCACTCCCAATTCTTTTGAAACATCAGTTGATGGAATCCCATGTTTGGTGTTTATTCATCTAAAGATGAAGTAAAATCATGATCTTAAAGATGTTTGTGACCTTGAAAATATGGTACCCGTGAGAATACTAAATGTTTGATTACATTTCAAACATCTTATTCTTTTTAAATCAGAAGTATTCAAATTAAAACTAGAACACCTAATACATTTGTTTTCTTTCAAATTTGCTATATATACAAGACATTGCTGTTCAGTTTGAAAAGCATTGTTGAACTCATTCAGTTTCATTGTTCCCTCCACAAGTACATGTGGGGAGAAAGAAGTCCGTAATTAAATTAATAATACTTATTTTTGAATTAAGAATTTTAACATAATATTTATTTCGTATACATAAATCTTCTCTAATTGGTAAATGTTCTTTAATTTCAACAGTAATAGTAATAATTTTTGTATCAATTGTTTCCTTACTAACTATTTCATTTTCATTAAAATTTTTAATCAACTTTAATACAACTAATCCATTACTTCCAAAAAAAAGAATTGTCAATGTTATAATTAATAATCTCATTTAATTTCACCTCAATAATTATTAAAAATGAGATAAGCAATTTCCTTTTTTTATTTTTTTTAATATAATAAAATAAAAAAAATAATGCAAAGGCTGATAATAATGGCAAAAATAAAAACTGATGGTAAAAAATGAAAAAATAATTTTATAAAAATAATTAAAAATAAAACATTTATTAAATGTTGCAAATATAATTCTATTATATTAATATTAGGAACTTCATTAATACTAAATATTATTTATATCCCAAAATTCTTAAATGGTACTACTAATCAAAATAGCATTGCTACTAATATTGAAATTACAGCTATCAACCGTAAAGAAACTATTCTTGAAAAAACTAATTATATTACTACTTTTAATACACTTGGTAATTTACTAAGTGCTTGTTCTAATGATTTTACTGTTGAAAAAAGTCAATTTGGAAGATTTTTGGTTGCTGTAAAAGGTAAAAAAGGTACTCAAAAAGATAAAAAATTTTGATACATTGAGCATTGAAATGGTAAAGAATTTATTGATTTTTCAGTAGGTATCGATGATATTAAATTGGAAAATAATGAAATTTTTCAATTTGAATTAAAATAAAAGTTTTCGGAATTTTACGCTTATTGGTTAACACTTAATTCTTAATAAATAATTTAATTATGATATTTTTAAATGTGATTTTTTCTTTACGGTTATTATATTTAAAACAAAATTCATTTAAATAAGATTGGAGTCATTTTTTTGAAACTCAATGAAATTGGCCGATAAAACCTCTTTTTAATATTGCTCAAAAACTTTCTATTGTATTTGTATGAATACCATTATAAGAAAAATATTTTTTGTGATTAACTTGTTCATGTGGTAAAATTCCGAAAGTTTTTTACAATTCTTTAATCTTGGCATTGATTAAAGTTTTTTGATTTTGATACTTTTCTAATTTCCGTTTTTCTATTTCAACTTTTGTTGGTGATGCCTTTGCTAAAAATTGTTGGTTACTTAAAATATCTTTACTACGTTTTATTTCATTTTCAATATAAACTAATTCCTGTTTTAATTTTGCTAACTGTTCTTCTTTATTAAATAAATTTGAAACATTAATTTCTATTACTGCTAAATTAATAATTTTAATTACTTTATTATTAACAGACAACGGACTATCACTAATAGTAACAATTTGAGTATTAGTTAATTGTAATAAATAAGGATTTAAAGTATTTTTTTCTACTTCAAAAAAAGAATTAGTAGTATTGATATGAATAGTTAACGGTAATTTTAATGATAAATTAAGTTCTTTACGAATTTCTCGAATATTACTAATAATTTCGATTAATATTTCAACAAATTGTGTTACATCTTTTGTTTTTTCCATAACTTTAACTTTAGGAAACTTATTTGTTAAAATGCTATTTTTATACCCCATTTCTTCATAAATTGCTTCTGTAATAAAGGGAATAAAGGGATGAACCATAATAATAATTTGCTGTAATACATAATATAATGTTTGTAATGAGTTACTTTGTTGCTCTTGATTTTGTAAATTAACTTTATTTAATTCAATATATCAAGAACAATATTTATTTCATATAAAATTTGATAGTGCTTTAACCACTAAAACAAATTCATATTTTTCCATATATTGTTCTACATAAATAATCAATTGATTAAGTTCTTGTAAAATTCATTGATCAATAAATGATAATGATTTATTATAGGCAATATTTTCATCCAATTGAAACTTATCATCAGTATTCATTAGTACATAACGTGCAGCATTTCATAATTTATTATTGAAATTTCAAGCTGATTCAACTTTAGTAATACTAAATCTTAAATCTTGACCCGGAGCACAATTGCTAACTAAAAAATAACGTAAAGCATCCGCGCCATACTTTTTAATAATTTCCATTGGATCAATTCCGTTATTTAATGATTTTGACATTTTTCTACCTTGTTCATCACGAATTAAACCATGAATTAAAACATTAGTAAATGGTTTTTGATTAGTAAATTTTCAACCCATAAACATCATTCGTGCAACTCAAAAAAATAAAATATCATAAGCAGTAACTAATACTGATATTGGATAATATTTTTGCAAATCAACATTTTTTTGCGGTCAACCCAAAGTTACAAAGGGTCATAAACCGCTAGAAAATCATGTATCTAATACGTCTGATTCTTGAATATAATCGTTAATTGGTGATGGTGGGTTAGTATCAACATAAATTTTCTTAGTTTTTTTATGATATCAAACTGGAAGCAAATGACCCCATCATAATTGACGAGAAATACATCAATCTTGAATATTATTTAATCACTGCAAAAATTGTTGTTCAAATAATATTGGATGAAAATCAATCTTTGTTTTCTTATTTTTTTGTTTATCAATAATCATTTCAACTAATGGTTTCATTTTTATGAATCATTGTTGTGATAAATATGGCTCAATAATAGCGTTACTTCGTTCTGAATAACCAACTTGATGAAGATGTTCTTCAACCTTTACAACTAAATTTTCTTTTCTTAATTGTTCAACTAATTGTTTACGACATACCATTCGATCTTGATTAATATATGATTGTGCTAATTCATTCATAGTTCCATCAACATTCATACAAATAGGTATTGCTAAATTGTGACGTAATGCAATTTCATAGTCATTAGCATCATGAGCTGGTGTACATTTCATAGCACCTGTTCCAAAATTCATATCAACATAATCATCAGCGATGACTTTAATTAACATTTTATTAGCTGGATTAACAACCATTTTACCAATAAATTGTAAATAACGTTTATCTTTACTATTTACAACTATACACTGATCAGCAAACATTGTTTCTGGTCTGGTGGTAGCAATAGTAATAAATTCACTACTATTTTCTACAAAATATTTTAAATAATACATTTTTCCTTTTGTTTCATGATAATTTACTTCAATATTAGAAATAGCGGTTTTTAATTCTGGATCTCAATTTACTATCTTTTTTCCTCAATAAACTAAACCTTCTTTATATAACTTTACAAATACTTCATTAACTGCTTGCTTAACATTTTCATCTAAAGTAAATACTTCATGCGAATAATCTAATGTTAAACCAAGTTTTGCTCACTGTTTTCTTATGTTTTGTGCATATTCTGTTTTTCATTTTCATGCTTGTTGTAAAAATTTATCTTTACCTAATTCTTGCAAATTAAGTTTTTGTTCTTCTTTAATACGTTGTGCAACTTTAACTTGAGTGGCAATGCCAGCATGATCCATACCAGGTATAAATAAAGTATTAAAGCCTTGTAAACGTTTATAACGAATTAATAAATCTTGGATAGTACTATCTCAAGCATGACCTAAATGTAAAAGTCCCGTTACATTAGGTGGTGGTAAGATAATAGAAAATGTAGGATTAATAGAACTAACATTTGCCTTAAATAATCCAGATTTTACTCATTGCTCATAACGATCCTTTTCAATTTCAATATGATTATATTTTTTGTTTAAATTTCTATTCATTTGTTATACTCCTTTTTAAAATAAAAAAACATTCCACAAATAGGAACGTTTCTTAACGCGGTACCATCCTAATTCATTTACAAAGTAAATGCACTTAATTATTATTTAAATTACTAGTAATATAAGTTACCTTCAAATTAAAGTTGCTTAGTTTACAGCAACCACTAAGTCTCTAAATTACCATTTAATTTTACTCTTTTATATTTTAAATTAATTATGTATTTTATTTTACATTGTTAATTTTAAAAAACAAGACATTTGAGAAAAGAAAAAATCTATCAAGTATATAGGTGCGTTGCCCCTTGGGTGCTACGCACCCACACCCCACTCACTTTAAAAAAGTGAGACAAAGGGCGTAAACGCCCACGCCAACCAAACCAAAGGTTCTGGTTGGCACCGGCAATACATACACATTTTACTTCTTAGCAAACTTTTTATTCTTATCATAACTACGTTTACCACGAACTTTAATAACATCTCTTTTATCATCTTGTAATATATTATCCAACTTATCTAATCCTACTGCTCTAATATCATCAACAGTAAACTCCAAACCTTTGTGACTGCTCATAGTCTTTAATAGTACTTAATTCACTCTTTAACGAATGAATATAATTTAAAGCACGACTATTATATCTTTGTAAATAAGACCTAGGAAATCATAAACTAAAAGTCATAGTTTCACCGCTATAACTAGGTGGTAATCCACCACGTTTAATTATTTTCTTAGTTTGTCTTTTAGAAAACACAACTTTGTTATAATCATCCACATTAGTATAAATATTTAGTTTAAACTTAACTAAAAATAACAAAATACGCATTCTTTTAACTTGTACAATATATTCTACTTTTTCACGTGCTTGTTTTGGTATTCTATCGGGGTGTTGTTCAATCATATACATAATTCCATTAAAATTATGACCTATTAACTTACAAAACATTCCTAAACTTTCTTGTGTTTCTTTAAATTCGGGTGACAAATCATTACTATTAATTTTCAAACCTAACTCATCAAAAACAAGCATATCATTCTCTTTAAAAGCATAATTACTATTTAATTGATTAAATTTAAAAACATCATCATAAGAACAACGATAACTATACTCATTACGCACTTTAATAGGAATAGGACTAACTACCCTACCTTTATGTCTTTGTGCCAAACAACAAGCAAGAGCAGATTTACCAGTACGTGGTGGTGCTGAAATAATATAACTACCTACACGTTGCAATATCTTTATATTTTTTCTAGTTATTAAAAATGGATAAAGTATTATTAATAATAAAACTCCTAAAAGTAAATAACCATATCAAGGCATTATTTCAACTCCTAACCAACTAAAAATCCAACTGCTTTTAAAAATACTCACAATGTTAAAACTTGTTCTAAACCACTAGTAAAATCAACATTTAAAACAGAACTAATAGTATCATCAAAAATACGTCTCAATAATCCATCAAGTTTAGTAAAAAACTCTCTTAATGGTTCCACGGGTAAAACTTTACCAACTACTCCATAAAGTACTCACCTAAAAGCATTACGCAAATGACCAAAAACATCATATCAACTAACTCGTTCATACTCAGGATTAAAAGGACTATTTGGTGGTACTGGTGTAACTTTTTCACTTGAAAAAACATTAATTTGACCAAAATTTAAAAATGAACGAATATTTGAAATTGATTCACCATGAACATCAAAAAATACTCTTAAATGTCTTAAATTTGGAACACGAACTGGCATAGTAACAAAATTATATAAATCTTGCTGATAAACATCATTATCAACTTTACCTTTAAAAACATATTTTGTATTACCAACATAGTCTAAAAAACTAAAAACAAAAGGGGCATTGGTTAGATAAGTTTACTTTCTTGTCTTCAAATCTGTACAAATTGATTTGGAGGCATTTTCAATCTAATAACTATTCTATCATTGTTTCAATATCTAACAAATTTTTCTAATATTTTATTAAAACTTTCCATACTTTCAAAAGTGCTACCAAACATCATTTTAAAATCTCTTTTAATTCAACGATTTAAACATTCACTAACTTGATTACCTTTAAAACCTGATAGACTTTTTGAATGAATTAGATTAGTACTTGTATTAAAAACTTTACTAACAATTTCGCTTGTATTAGCAGAACCTAAATCTGATTGAATAGTCGTAAAATTACATTGTTTAGCACTCGCTAATTCTATTTGATTAACCACATTTAACACAGTTTTGGCATTTTCATTTTTGTTTATTTTTCAGCCAACAATTGAATTACTGTACATATCAGTAGCAAAAACAACTAATAATTTTGTTTTTTTA
The DNA here is from genome assembly GCF_964030985.1 of Spiroplasma endosymbiont of Notiophilus biguttatus. NCBI lineage: Bacteria > Bacillati > Mycoplasmatota > Mollicutes > Entomoplasmatales > Spiroplasmataceae > Spiroplasma > Spiroplasma endosymbiont of Notiophilus biguttatus. The sequence goes on from NZ_OZ034993.1 coordinate 1,278,793, forward strand.
TCACCAATAATTATATTTTTAAATCATGTGCCATCCATACCAACTTTTTCAAGAAAGTTATTACTTGAAAAATTACGTTTTAATAAATCTTTATTATTTTTTAAATCACTATTTTCTACTACTCTATTTGTTGATTTAGGTTCTAATAATAATTTAATATTATTATCTTTTAATATTTGTTTTATGCTTGTTTTACTGCATTTAAGACCTTTATTTTTTATTTTTAACTCTAATCTTACTTTTTCAAAACTAGTGATATTAATGTACTTTTTTTCATTAGACTTACTGCATAACTAGTTAACTTTTTATTTTTTTGTTATTATTAAAATAAAATTTGAATAGTTAAGGATAAACTTTATGACATATTTTGAATTAAAAGATAAATCTGATCAATATTTTCGTAAAATAGTGGGTATTAATAAACTCGTTTTTAACGAAATTTTAAATATTTTATTAGAACATCAAAAACTCAAAACTACTATTGGTGGAAGGCCATATAAAATGTCAATAGAAGATCGACTAGTAATGAGTTTAAGATATTTATATGAAAATCGTACATATCATAGTATTGGTGCTGAGTATGGTATGGTTGATACTACTGCTTTACGAAATATTCGTTCAATTGAAGATATTTTAATAATGAATAATAAGTTTAATAATTTAACAAATAAAAATATTTTTTTAAAAAGAAGAATTAAAAAATAAAATTTTGATAATTGATGTAACAGAGGTAGAAACAGAACGACCAAAATATAACCAAAAAGATTGATTTTCTGGTAAAAAATGAATGCATACTGTTAAGTTTCAAACCGTAATTAATGCAAATACTAATGAAATTTTAAATATTTTTTCTGATATTGGTAAAAATCATGATTTTAAAACTTTTAAGAATTCAAAGTTAAAGTTTTTACCAGAAACTATAATTCTTGCAGATAAAGGTTATCAAGGTTTACAAAAAATTCATGCTAATACATTTTTACCCATTAAAATTAGCAAAAATAATCCTAAAACAAATAAAACCAAAATCTTTAATAAGATTATTAATAAAACTCGTAGAAAAATTGAACATGTTTTTGCATTTTTAAAATGTTTTAAGATTATTGGTTATAAATTTAGAAAAGCCAGAAAACGAATATTTTTAAGATTTAATTTAATTGCAGGATTTTATAATTTATCATTAAAACTTAAAAACGTTATGCAGTAAGTCTAATGTATATAAGTTATTGCCAATAAACGTAAAATTCCGAAATAAAATCTAATTAAAGGTGATTGAAAATGAATATTTTAGACATAATAAATAAATTTCCAAACCAAGAATCTTGTATAAAATTTTTAGAAGAAATAAGATGAAATAACAAACCAAAATGTCTTTTTTTGTTTTAGTGAAAAAGTTAACTCTGTTTTAAAAGAGTCGCGTTATAAATGCAAAAAATGTCATAAGTCTTTTAGTGTAACTGCTCAAACTATTTTTCATCATACACGTGTACCACTTCAAAAGTGATTTATTTTAATAGTATTAATGGCTAATGCTAAAAAAAGTTTATCATCATCTCAAGCTTCAAGAGACTTAAATTTACGTTTAGCAACTGTATGAAAAATGATGCATAAAATTAGAAAGGCAATGGCTAATGATGAGATTAAATTATTAGCAAAAATATTAGAGATGGATGAAACATATGTGGGTGGAAAACCGCGTAAATATAATGATGTTGATAATAAAAATAACTCATTACGTGGTAGAGGAACTAGTAAAGAGTGTGTTGTTGGCATTATTGAACGAAATGGTAATGTTAAATTATTTCATGCAAAAAATAAAAGTATTAAATCTGAAGATTTAATGAAAATAGTTAAAGAAAATGTTGATATTAACAATTCTATTCTTTTTACTGATGAATATCGTGGATATTATAAAATGAATAAAATTTCGGAATTTTACGTTTATTGGCAATAACTTATATACATTATTATTTCTGAAAACTATAATTAGATATTAGACTTACTGCATAACTAGTTAACTTTTTATTTTTTTGTTATTATTAAAATAAAATTTGAATAGTTAAGGATAAACTTTATGACATATTTTGAATTAAAAGATAAATCTGATCAATATTTTCGTAAAATAGTGGGTATTAATAAACTCGTTTTTAACGAAATTTTAAATATTTTATTAGAACATCAAAAACTCAAAACTACTATTGGTGGAAGGCCATATAAAATGTCAATAGAAGATCGACTAGTAATGAGTTTAAGATATTTATATGAAAATCGTACATATCATAGTATTGGTGCTGAGTATGGTATGGTTGATACTACTGCTTTACGAAATATTCGTTCAATTGAAGATATTTTAATAAAGAATAATAAGTTTAATAATTTAACAAATAAAAATATTTTTTTAAAAAGAAGAATTAAAAAATAAAATTTTGATAATTGATGTAACAGAGGTAGAAACAGAACGACCAAAATATAACCAAAAAGATTGATTTTCTGGTAAAAAATGAATGCATACTGTTAAGTTTCAAACCGTAATTAATGCAAATACTAATGAAATTTTAAATATTTTTTCTGATATTGGTAAAAATCATGATTTTAAAACTTTTAAGAATTCAAAGTTAAAGTTTTTACCAGAAACTATAATTCTTGCAGATAAAGGTTATCAAGGTTTACAAAAAATTCATGCTAATACATTTTTACCCATTAAAATTAGCAAAAATAATCCTAAAACAAATAAAACCAAAATCTTTAATAAGATTATTAATAAAACTCGTAGAAAAATTGAACATGTTTTTGCATTTTTAAAATGTTTTAAGATTATTGGTTATAAATTTAGAAAAGCCAGAAAACGAATATTTTTAAGATTTAATTTAATTGCAGGATTTTATAATTTATCATTAAAACTTAAAAACGTTATGCAGTAAGTCTTTTGTAAAAATATAATAACCATTATATTGTTCATAAAATTCACAAGATATTAATTCATTTTCATTTGTAGTAATATCTGAAATATTTTTAATATATTTTAAAATTTCACTACCTTTAATACTTTCAATATCTTTTGTAATTGATTTTTTACCTAATTTATAATTAAAATCTTCAATTATTTTTAATGTTATTTTTTTATTTTTTTGATTAATAGTAGTATCTTTAATTGAAAATCATGTTTCATATTCACCAATTTCTAATAACATACCTTTAGTTGTTTCTCTAACTTTATTTTTAATATCTAAATTAACATTAATCATTACATATCCTTTCTATGTATAAGCCTTTTATCACTGTAGGTGATAAAAGGCTTATATACTACTAACTAAATACTTCTACTACTATACGTAAGGCTTATGCTACTGTAAGTAGCATAAGCCTTGGAGGGTAGGGGTTCTAGGGGAAGGGAACCAAAAAATATCAAGTTTTAAAAGAGCAACATAAAAATTACTATTTGCAAATTCCTATACAATAGCTTTTATAATTTTTATTAAATTTGGAATAATTAATTACTTTAATAAAGTATAGGTTTAATAAAATAATTAATTATAATTGTTCAACAATAGACTTACTGCATAACGTTTTTAAGTTTTAATGATAAATTATAAAATCCTGCAATTAAATTAAATCTTAAAAATATTCGTTTTCTGGCTTTTCTAAATTTATAACCAATAATCTTAAAACATTTTAAAAATGCAAAAACATGTTCAATTTTTCTACGAGTTTTATTAATAATCTTATTAAAGATTTTGGTTTTATTTGTTTTAGGATTATTTTTGCTAATTTTAATGGGTAAAAATGTATTAGCATGAATTTTTTGTAAACCTTGATAACCTTTATCTGCAAGAATTATAGTTTCTGGTAAAAACTTTAACTTTGAATTCTTAAAAGTTTTAAAATCATGATTTTTACCAATATCAGAAAAAATATTTAAAATTTCATTAGTATTTGCATTAATTACGGTTTGAAACTTAACAGTATGCATTCATTTTTTACCAGAAAATCAATCTTTTTGGTTATATTTTGGTCGTTCTGTTTCTACCTCTGTTACATCAATTATCAAAATTTTATTTTTTAATTCTTCTTTTTAAAAAAATATTTTTATTTGTTAAATTATTAAACTTATTATTCTTTATTAAAATATCTTCAATTGAACGAATATTTCGTAAAGCAGTAGTATCAACCATACCATACTCAGCACCAATACTATGATATGTACGATTTTCATATAAATATCTTAAACTCATTACTAGTCGATCTTCTATTGACATTTTATATGGCCTTCCACCAATAGTAGTTTTGAGTTTTTGATGTTCTAATAAAATATTTAAAATTTCGTTAAAAACGAGTTTATTAATACCCACTATTTTACGAAAATATTGATCAGATTTATCTTTTAATTCAAAATATGTCATAAAGTTTATCCTTAACTATTCAAATTTTATTTTAATAATAACAAAAAAATAAAAAGTTAACTAGTTATGCAATAAGTCTAATTAAAAATGAGAGTTTTATCTCTCATTTAAGTTTTTATTAAATCTAACTAAGGTTGCAATACGTCCCAAAGCAATTATAAATGCGAATGTTGAAGTTGTAAAACGTAATGAATTACATTCTTTTGTAGTATTACCAAAAAGATGAGTTGTAGAGCGAAGTTTTGCTTGATTAGAAAAATGTAGAAGATTATGAAAAAATTGTGAAAGAAAATTAAATACTAGTTTACAAATGGTTGTTCTTTCCTTTATTTCAATTTTATTAAAAGATTCTAAGGGTTAATCTCATACATCCTTTGACGTCCTAATTTAGAGTTACTATTCTAACGATATCTTTCTACATAGTGACTAACTAAACCACGATAAATAAAAGGTATTGTTAATTGCATAATTGGATAAGTAAATAAAAAAATATGAATAAAATTGTAAACTAATGAGTAAAAAAGAGGATTAAATCCTGATCAAATATTTTTACTTCCATCACCATTAGTAACTTGTGATCAAATAAAATATCCTGCTATTGTTTGTCAAAAATAAATAATTAAAGAAACTAAAAAACAATGTAAAAAATAATTAATATAAGTAAAAATTGATTTATCAGCTTTTAAATTAAAACGTAATAATGAAACAATAGCGGGTGTTGTCATTGGCAAAAAATAATCTAATAAATAACTTCAAGCACTAATAACATAGCCACTACCAATAAATAATAATGACATCAGAGCACTAATCATACCCGTTAATCATCCACCTGCAAAGCCAATAATATAACTAATAACCATTAAAGGTATATATTTAATAGCAATACCCCCACCGTATGGCATTTTTGGTAATAAATTTTGTTCAATAAAAGCACAAGCAATAGTTACACCAGTAAATAAACCAATAATTGTATAATCAATAACTAATCATCGTTTAATACCAAATGCAAATTTAAAATTAGTTCATCATCTTGTTTTTAAAATGGCAAAAGTTTCTTCTTTTTGTCATTGATAATGTTTAATTAAATTAAAAATTAATGCAATGGGATTGATACTAAAAATTGATAGTAATGTAACAATAACAATATTTTTATGAATATCTTCTATTTTAACTGTTCATGTAATAACAGATAATAAAATTGATGAAATTAATAATAAACAAAGAATTAATATTAAATAAATTTTACTGCTATAAAATTGTCAACCAGTAATAGTAGTAACTTTAAAAAAGTGATTAATACTACTAGCAGGTAAAATACTAATAATAACTGTTAATGTTAGAAGAGTAATTAAACTAAAAATGGCTGATGCTTTAATTAACATTCCTACCCCCAGTTTGCTTTTAATTTTATTATAATTGAGAGTTGTTAATAGTTGTTCTTTAAACATAATAAAATGATAACTCCTTTAATTTATCTTACATAACAAAAAAGGAGTTATCATTTTTTAAAATATAAAAAATAAAGTCTCCCTCCGCTAGTACTAACTAGATCAGGTTATAGGGTATTTCTCAGGCAATGCCACCCCTGCTTTATATAATATATGCAAATTAATCCATATTTACTACTATTATAACATTCAAAATATTTTTTTAAATATAAAATATAATTTTTTTACGATTTTTAGTTTAAATTAAAATTTGCTCTATTTTTATTTGAAATTTATTTGAAAAAAAATAAACGGACTTCTCCCCACATGTACTTGTGGAGGGAACAATGAAACTGAATGAGTTCAACAATGCTTTTCAAACTGAACAGCAATGTCTTGCATATATAGCAAATTTGAAAGAAAACAAATGTATTAGGTGTTCTAGTTTTAATTTGAATACTTCTGATTTAAAAAGAATAAGATGTTTGAAATGTAATCAAACATTTAGTATTCTCACGGGTACCATATTTTCAAGGTCACAAACATCTTTAAGATCATGATTTTACCTCATCTTTAGATGAATAAACACCAAACATGGAATTCTGTCAACTAATGTTTCAAAAGAATTGGGAGTGACCTTAAAAACAGCATGGAGAATGGGTCATAAAATTAGAACACGTATTGCAAAACAAGAACCTCAATTTATTGTTGAAGGCACAGTGCAAATTGATGAAATGTATTTTTCACATATGGCTTTTAAAAAACAAGGAAGATCCTTGAAAAATAAAACATTGATTGTTGGCATTTATGAAAAAACAACTAATAATTTAATTGTGAAAGTATTGAAAAATGCAAAGAGTAAAAGTCTTTTGAATTTTGCAAGAAGCCACATTTCTTCAAAATGTCATGTATATACTGATGATTGAAAAGGATATTGCGATTTCAAATTGGTTTTCCCAAAACATAAAACAGTTAAGCATCAAGATGGTTATGTTTCAAAAACTGGTGTAAATACCAATCAAATTGAATCAGTTTGAAAACATATAAGAAGAACATTTAAAACACATATCAAAGTTGCAAAACATCATGTTTATTTATATGCCAAAGAAGCTGCATATAAATTCAACAAGATACCTAGTTTTGAAATTGTAATGCTGTGTTTAATTTAAAAATGTGGGGAGAAGTCCGTAGATACGCTTTTCTCAGCATTTATGTGATAAAATTAAAAAATAGTACATAAAGGAAGAAAAGCGAAAATAAAATATATTCACTTCTAAGAACCTGTTTAGAATCTTTTAGAGAATAAGGTAAAATTACTATATATTTTAACGGAATTTTACCACATGAACAAGTTAATCACAAAAAATATTTTTCTTATAATGGTATTCATACAAATACAATAGAAAGTTTTTGAGCAATATTAAAAAGAGGTTTTATCGGCCAATTTCATTGAGTTTCAAAAAAATGACTCCAATCTTATTTAAATGAATTTTGTTTTAAATATAATAACCGTAAAGAAAAAATCGGCATCAGTCACTTAAGTTTACCAATTAATATTTTCAATCTGTAATATAATTAAAAATAATTAATACAGAAGGAGAAATTATGAATTATAAAGTTTATTCAAAAGAAACAAAATTAGCCGTTGTTAATGAGTATTTAGTTGATAAAAAACTAAAAATACATGAAATTCAAGTCAAATATAAATTATCAACTCCAGTATTAATTTATAATTGGGTTAACCAATATCAAATTAAAGGTGAAAATGCATTCACCAAAATTTCTAAATCCCAAACTTCTCACAGGATCGATAAGAAAGATATTGAAATTAAACTATTAAACAAAGAAATTGATAAACTTAGAAAACAAGCTTTAAAAGATAAGGTTGAAAAAGAACTTTTAAAGGAGCAATTAGCCTGTGAAAAGAAATTAACAAGGGGAAAAAATAGTAAATTATTAAAATATAAGTGTTTTTTAATAGTAGAAAAATATAAGCAAAAAGGTCATCAATTAAATAAAATTATTGTTTACATAGCTATTAGCAAAACAGCATACTATTTATGAGTAAAAAAAGGTAAAAAGCAATATCAATCAAAAATTAATGATAATTTGATACAAGCAATAAACAAAATAGTTCTCATTAAAAATGAAAAAAAGTACATTAATATCACTAGTTTTGAAAAAGTAAGATTAGAGTTAAAAATAAAAAATAAAGGTCTTAAATGCAGTAAAACAAGCATAAAACAAATATTAAAAGATAATAATATTAAATTATTATTAGAACCTAAATCAACAAATAGAGTAGTAGAAAATAGTGATTTAAAAAATAATAAAGATTTATTAAAACGTAATTTTTCAAGTAATAACTTTCTTGAAAAAGTTGGTATGGATGGCACATGATTTAAAAATATAATTATTGGTGATAAAAAAACAAAATTATTAGTTGTTTTTGCTACTGATATGTACAGTAATTCAATTGTTGGCTGAAAAATAAACAAAAGTGAAAATGCCAAAACTGTGTTAAATGTGGTTAATCAAATAGAATTAGCGAGTGCTAAACAATGTAATTTTACGACTATTCAATCAGATTTAGGTTTTGCTAATACAAGCGAAATTGTTAGTAAAGTTTTTAATACAAGTACTAATCTAATTCACTCAAAAAGTCTATCAGGTTTTAAAGGTAATCAAGTTAGTGAATGTTTAAATCGTTGAATTAAAAGAGATTTTAAAATGATGTTTGGTAGCACTTTTGAAAGTATGGAAAGTTTTAATAAAATATTAGAAAAATTTGTTAGATATTGAAACAATGATAGAATAGTTATTAGATTGAAAATGCCTCCAAATCAATTTGTACAGATTTGAAGACAAGAAAGTAAACTTATCTAACCAATGCCCTACAATATTATTAGATTTTAATAATAAATTTGACAAAATTTTAATTGATGCTCCTAGTACTGCTTGAGGTTTAATTAAAAGAAAACCAGAAGTTAAACTTATCAATTGAAGTAAAGAAGAAATTAATCACTTAATTACTGTTCAAACAAAATTATTAAATAAGGCTTATCAACTTTTAAAACCCGAAGCGATACTTGTGTATGTTACTTGTACTTTCAATATTAAAGAAAATCAAAATCAAATTGAGAAGTTTGTTAAAAATCACCCAGATATGACAATCATTGCAGAAAAACAATTTTTTGGTTTTAATAAAAATACTGATGGATTTTATATTTGTAAATTAAAAAAAGGAATATAGGGGGTTAGTTTATGAAAATAAATGCTAGTTATAAAACAGATGTTGGTAATTATCGTACAAATAATCAAGATGCCGTTTTATACTTAACAAATAAAACTGGACAAGTTATTGGTGTTGTTTGTGATGGATTGGGTGGTCATAAATGTGGTGAAGTGGCCAGTAATATGGCTGTTAGTATGTTAAAAAAATTTTTTGAAACAACAGATTTTACTAAATTAAAACACGATAAACAAATTCATGCATGATTACAAGAAAAGATAGATACTATTCAAATTGAAATGAATAATTTTAGTTTAAGTAATGAACAAGCCCTTGATATGGGAACAACTATGGTAATAATTTTAATTACTAATAATAAAGCTTATTTAGTAAATATTGGTGATTCACGTATTTATCAATATAGTGAACAAGGATTAAAACAGTTAACAGTTGATCATAATATTTTAAATTTATATTTACAAAAAAATACAACTAAAGAATCAAGTGTTGATTTAAATCACACTTATTGAAAGGCATTAACTAGTGCTCTTGGTCCACGTAAGCCATTGAAAACCGATGTTTTTCATTTACCCTTAATAATTCCATCATATTTTCTTTTAACTAGCGATGGTGTTCATGATTTTTTAGAAGAATATGAAATAGTTAATATTTTAGAAAAAAATGGAAATATTAATAATAAAGTTAAATTATTGATTAAGCAAGCATTACTTAATATTTCAACTGATAATGTTACTGCATTATTAATGGAAATAAAATTTTAGTCTTTTGACATTTTTGTGTAAAATATAAATTATAAATAAGTTAGTAATTTTTAAAAATTAAATTTAAAAGTAATGGTGAAACTAATGGAAATAAATAAATTATTGAATAATCGTTATCATATTTTAAAAATTATTGGTTCGGGTGGTATGGCTAAAGTTTATGAAGCACAAGATAAATATTTAAATCGGCAAGTTGCTTTAAAAGTAATTAATCCAATTTCACCACTAGATGACTTAATAAAAGAACGATTTTTGCAAGAAATTAGAGCAGTATCTAGAGTTAGACATCCCAATGTTATTTTGGTATATGATGTTTTTGTTGATAAGAAAGATTGATGCTTAGTTTTTGAATTATTAGAAGGTAAAACATTAAAAGAATATTTAAGTAATTATTCAGTTTTATCAGTTAATGAAGTTATAGTTATTATGAAAGAAATTTTAAAAGGCGTTAATGCGTGTCATGCAGTCAATATTATTCATCGTGATTTAAAACCTGAAAATATTATTTTAACTAGTAGTGGAGCAATTAAAGTTTTAGATTTTGGTATTGCTGTTATTGATGATTATGAAGTTAAAAAACACGCTAATCAAGTTGTAGGAACAATGAAATATATTGCTCCAGAAGTAGTAAAATTTCAAAAACCAACAATTCAGAGTGATATTTATGCTTTAGGTATTATATTATATGAATTATTAGTTGGTAAACCACCTTTTTTTCATAAAAATCCACAAATATTAGCCACCAAACATATTAAAGAGCCAATGCCATTAATTCATGAAATTAATAATAATATTCCACAAAGTTTAGAAAATATTATTTTGAAGGCAACTGCTAAGAATATTAATGATCGCTATCAAACAATTAATGAATTGAGTAATGATTTAGATTGTTGTTTAAAAACGGAAAATAAAAATAATATGCTATTTAAGAAAAATTACTTAAATTCACAAAAATTAAAAAAGCCATTTTATTTAAAAAAAGGCTTTTTATCATCTTTAATTTTAATTATATTATTACTTATTGGTGTTATTATAAGTATATTAATTTTATATTAATTGGAGGAAACTATGAATTTTAAACAAGGAATAGTTATTGGAGTTGCAAATAACTTTGTTGAAGTAAGAATTGAAAATCAAATTTATTCTTGTTTAATCAAAGGAAATTTAAAATTTCAAACAACAAAAATTTTAGTTGGTGATTATGTTAAAGTTAATTTTAAAGATGATAAAAATCCTTTGGTTGAATCGATTTTACCTCGTTTTAATGAACTATATCGACCAAGCATTGCTAATGTTGATCAAGTATTAATTGTTAGTTCTCTTGTTAATCCTTTTCTTAGTAGTTTTCTATTAAATAAATTATTAACTATTTTTAATTATTATCATTTAAAAATAATTTTAATATTTACAAAAATTGATTTGGTAACTAAAGATAATGAGGTTTGAACAAAAGTTAAAGCATATCAGAATTTAAATTTACCAACAATTTTTATTTCAAATATTAAAAAAAATGGTATTGAAGATTTAAAAAAAGTTTTTACAAACAAGTTATCAATATTAACAGGTACTTCAGGAGTGGGAAAGAGTTCAACTTTAAATAGTTTGGATAATAATTTAAAATTATGAACACAGGATATTTCTGCAAGTTTAAATCGTGGTAAACATACCACAACTAAAACTCGCCTTTATTTTTTACATGATGGTATTATTGCAGATACACCTGGTTTTTCGGTCTTTCAGTTGCAAGGTCTAAGTAGTATTGATATTGCTACTAATTTTCCTAGTTTTACTAATATTTGACAAAATTGTAAGTTTCGTACTTGTTTACATCAGCAAGAACCAGAATGTGCAATTAAAAAAGCAGTTGCAAATAAAATAATTTCTAGTTTTTTTTATGAAGATTATTGTAAAATTTTAATAGAATTCAATAAAATTAATAATTTAAAATAAAGGATGGTAATATATGAAAAAAGAAGTAACAATTGCCGCTAGCATTTTAACTGCTAACTTTCTATCTTTAAAAGATGATTTATTAAGTTTACAAAATGCAGGAATTAATTGAATTCATTTTGATGTTATGGATCATCATTTTGTTGAAAATTTAAGTTTTGGTGCAAAAATATTAAGTGATGTATGTAAATTTAGTTCTAATATCAATATTGATTGTCATATGATGGTAAAGATAAAAACATCAAAAGTGTGTGATTATTTAAAACCATTTATAATTTTACCGCAAGTTAAAAATATTACTTTGCATTATGAAGCATTAACAGAAGAACAATTAAAAGAATTTCTGCAGTGAAAAAACCCTGGTTTTAAAAAAGGAATTGCCATTAATCCTGATACACCAATTTCAAAAATTTATGATTATTTGAAAGATCTTGATACAATTTTAATTATGAGTGTGCAACCAGGTGCAGCTGGACAACGTTTTTTAGATTTAACCATTAATAAAATTAAAACATTAGTAAAACATATTGATAATAATTTTCAAAATATTACAATTGCTGTTGATGGTGGCATTAATAATTTAACAGCAAATGATTGTATTAGTGCTGGTGCTAATTACCTAGTAGCGGGTAGTTATTTATTAAATAGTGATAATTCAGTAAAAAAACAAGTTGCGATGTTAACAAATTATGAAAAATAGTGATATTAAATAATTACTAATTGTTTGTCGTGATTATAATTTAAATTGAGAACAATTTATTAATCCAATTTTATTGGTGTTGAAACTGGTGTTTTATCATTATTAAAACATAAGAAACCAATTAAATTTATTTGTGGTGATAATGATACCATTAATAAACAACAGTTAAAGATTTTAAATAATCAAAGTAAAATACATAATTTTGAAATTATTACTTTTAATAAAGAAAAAGATTTTATTGATAGTGAACTTGCAATAGTTACTGCAATTTCCAAAAAAATTAATTTTCAACAAATAGTGATAGTCAGTGATGGAATACGTTGGGATATGTTACTTGTTAGTATTAATATATTAACAAATCGGACTTCTCCCCACATGTACTTGTGGAGGGAACAATGAAACTGAATGAGTTCAACAATGCTTTTCAAACTGAATAGCAATGTCTTGCATATATAGCAAATTTGAAAGAAAACAAATGTATTAGGTGTTCTAGTTTTAATTTGAACTTCTGATTTAAAAAGAATAAGATGTTTGAAATGTAATCAAACATTTAGTATTCTCACGGGTACCATATTTTCAAGGTCACAAACATTTTTAAGATCATTATTTTACCTCATCTTTAGATGAATAAACACCAAACATGGAATTCCATCAACTGATGTTTCAAAAGAATTGGGAGTGACTTTAAAAACAGCATGGAGAATGGGTCATAAAATTAGAACACGTATTGCAAAACAAGAACCTCAATTTATTGTTGAAGGCACAGTGCAAATTGATGAAATGTATCTTTCACATATGGCTTTTAAAAAACAAGGAAGATCCTTGAAAAATAAAACATTGATTGTTGGCATTTATGAAAAAACAACTAATAATTTAATTGTGAAAGTATTGAAAAATGCAAAGAGTAAAAGTCTTTTGAATTTTGCAAGAAGCCACATTTCTTTAAAATGTCATGTATATACTGATGATTGAAAAGGATATTGCGATTTCAAATTGGTTTTCCCAAAACATAAAACAGTTAACCATCAAGATGGTTATGTTTCAAAAACTGGTGTAAATACCAATCAAATTGAATCAGTTTGAAAACATATAACAAGAACATTTAAAACACATATCAAAGTTGCAAAACATCATGTTTATTTATATGCCAAAGAAGCTGCATATAAATTCAACAAGATACCTAGTTTTGAAATTGTAATGCTGTGTTTAATTTAAAAATGTGGGGAAGAAGTCCGTAGATACGCTTTTCTCAGCATTTATGTGATAAAATTAAAAAATAGTACATAAAGGGAGAAAAGCGTAAAAAAATATGAATTTTTTAATCCAATTTTATTAGGTGAAAATAATTATTGTTTTTTACTAAAAGCAAAATCAGAATATATTTTTTACAATTGACAATTAACATATAAATATATTTCTTTTTTAGTTTAGACAATGAAGAAGTAATTTATAATTTTAGTGGTTGTAAGTTTTATCCAAATCAAGATATTATTGTTACTAATAATAGTACGCAAACTATTAGTAATGAATTTAACAAAGAAGAAAGACCAAAACTAATTATTAAAAAAGGAAAATGTTTAGTTTTTTTACATAAATAATTTTTAAAATTTAGAAAAACTAATTATTATTTTATGACAAAAGTATATTAATAAAATATTTAAAAAAAGATAGTATAATAAAAATCATAAACTTAATATAAGTTTTCTAACCCATTTATTTTTTAAAAGAGGAGAAATTAAAAAATGGCAAAAGAAAAAATGTTATCTGCAACAGAGTTAATAAAAAAACTTGAAAGTATAAAGTTAAGATATCAAAAACAACATAATACTCAAATTCCTTATTTTAAAAGAATTATTGAAGAATTAAAAGGTATATCTTTGGTTGTAGATATTCCTAATGTTATTAAAAATCTTAAATATCTTGAATATAATTGTGGAAAAAGTACCAAAAAATATTCTGATAAAGCAATAATGCCAATTTTATCTTTGTTTACTGTAACTATTAGTTTTTTAGAAGCACAAGTAAATAAGGGAGCATTAGCAATAGATTTTAAAAATATATATAAATATGATTTAAGTAATGTTTTAACTACTTCAGAAGATAAGTTATTTTTATTAGGTTTACAAACTGATTTAGAAGTTGAAATAAAGCATAGAGATAGTTCTAAAAGTTTAGATGATTTAACACTATATGATAGTTCAGACATTAATGAAATTTTTAAAGAAATGCAACAAAAAATACATGATTTAAAAATACTAAAAGAAGCTAAAAATAAAATATGTGGACAGATTAATAATTTTAATTTGAATTTCAAAAATGAAAAACAATTAGCAAGAAGATGGTGACATTGACCACTTAAGTTTTTAACTTGTGGAATGTGAGAAAGTAATAAAATTAAAGCAATTAATAATAAATATAATAAGGATAGTTTTGATAAATTAATTGGCGAACATAATGTATTAAATACTAAAATTAATAAGTTAGAAAGTGATATTGAAATTTTAAAAACTAAAGTTAATAAATTAGAAAAGAAAACTAAAATATTAGGAAGTAGTAGTTTAAATTATGGTAAAAAACGAAAATCAATAAATGATTTAGATGAACATAATACTGTAGAAAAGAGTTTTTCATATCAAAACTTATTATAAGACGTTATTATTTAGTGATAATTTATTTTTTTAATTTAAAATAAAAATTAATCTCTTTAAAAATAAATTTTTAAAGAGATTAATAATATTTTTGTTAAAAGGATATAATTTAAGCAATAAGAAATAATAATTATAAAATTGTTTTAAATTTTAGTAGTTTTAGATATTTTATTTGGAAGTAATGTTGTGGTTGTAATTCCCATCAATAGTAATAAAGGTCATTCAAACTCTAATAATGTATCTAAGTTTAATTTATTTTTTAGTAAAAAACCTCGGAATTTTACGCTTATTGGTTAACACTTAATTCTTAATAAATAATTTAATTATGATATTTTTAAATGTGATTTTTTCTTTACGGTTATTATATTTAAAACAAAATTCATTTAAATAAGATTGGAGTCATTTTTTTGAAACTCAATGAAATTGGCCGATAAAACCTCTTTTTAATATTGCTCAAAAACTTTCTATTGTATTTGTATGAATACCATTATAAGAAAAATATTTTTTGTGATTAACTTGTTCATGTGGTAAAATTTTATTCATTTTATAATATCCACGATATTCATCAGTAAAAAGAATAGAATTGTTAATATCAACATTTTCTTTAACTATTTTCATTAAATCTTCAGATTTAATACTTTTATTTTTTGCATGAAATAATTTAACATTACCATTTCGTTCAATAATGCCAACAACACACTCTTTACTAGTTTCTCTACCACGTAATGAGTTATTTTTATTATCAACATCATTATATTTACGCGGTTTTCCACCCACATATGTTTCATCCATCTCTAATATTTTTGCTAATAATTTAATCTCATCATTAGCCATTGCCTTTCTAATTTTATGCATCATTTTTCATACAGTTGCTAAACGTAAATTTAAGTCTCTTGAAGCTTGAGATGATGATAAACTTTTTTTAGCATTAGCCATTAATACTATTAAAATAAATCACTTTTGAAGTGGTACACGTGTATGATGAAAAATAGTTTGAGCAGTTACACTAAAAGACTTATGACATTTTTTGCATTTATAACGCGACTCTTTTAAAACAGAGTTAACTTTTTCACTAAAACAAAAAAGACATTTTGGTTTGTTATTTCATCTTATTTCTTCTAAAAATTTTATACAAGATTCTTGGTTTGGAAATTTATTTATTATGTCTAAAATATTCATTTTCAATCACCTTTAATTAGATTTTATTTTACTAATATCTAATTATAGTTTTCAGAAATAATAATGTATATAAGTTATTGCCAATAAACGTAAAATTCCGAAAAACCTAAATATAAAACTACTGCCAATAAAAATGCAAATATTATTGTTAATAATTTAACGGACTTCTCCCCACATGTACTTGTGGAGGGAACAATGAAACTGAATGAGTTCAACAATGCTTTTCAAACTGAATAGCAATGTCTTGCATATATAGCAAATTTGAAAGAAAACAAATGTATTAGGTGTTCTAGTTTTAATTTGAATATTTCTGATTTAAAAAGAATAAGATGTTTGAAATGTAATCAAACATTTAGTATTCTCACGGGTACCATATTTTCAAAGTCACAAACATCTTTAAGATCATGATTTTACCTCATCTTTAGATGAATAAACACCAAACATGGAATTCCATCAACTGATTTTTCAAAAGAATTGGGAGTGACCTTAAAAACAGCATGGAGAATGGGTCATAAAATTAGAACACGTATTGCAAAACAAGAACCTCAATTTATTGTTGAAGGCACAGTGCAAATTGATGAAATGTATCTTTCACATATGGCTTTTAAAAAACAAGGAAGATCCTTGAAAAATAAAATATTGATTGTTGGCATTTATGAAAAAACAACTAATAATTTAATTGTGAAAGTATTGAAAAATGCAAAGAGTACAAGTCTTTTGAATTTTGCAAGAAACCACATTTCTTCAAAATGTCATGTATATACTGATGATTGAAAAGGATATTGCGATTTCAAATTGGTTTTCCCAAAACATAAAACAGTTAACCATCAAGATGGTTATGTTTCAAAAACTGGTGTAAATACCAATCAAATTGAATCAGTTTGAAAACATATAAGAAGAACATTTAAAACACATATCAAAGTTGCAAAACATCATGTTTATTTATATGCCAAAGAAGCTGCATATAAATTCAACAAGATACCCAGTTTTGAAATTGTAATGCTGTGTTTAATTTAAAAATGTGGGGAGAAGTCCGTAGATACGCTTTTCTCAGCATTTATGTCATAAAATTAAAAAATAGTACATAAAGGGAGAAAAGCGAATTAAAAATTATTAAGTTACAAAATGATAAAATTAATATATAAAAAGTAAAGGAGGAAAAAATGGAAAAAATTGGTGCTGCAGTTTATTTACATTTAGCAAATTTAGAAGAAATTAAAAATTACACCGAATTATTAGCAAAGAATAATATTAAAACTATTTTTACAACTTTAATTAATTTTAAAAAAACAGATTATGAAAATTTAAAAAAACTAGTAGTATTAACACAAATTGCTAAAAAATATAATATGCATGTTTTTGCAGATATTAATATTGAATTTATTAACGAATTTAATCTGAATCTTAATAAACGACTTGATTTCATAAAGTTTTTTAAAATGTATGGTTTATCGGGCATTCGTTGCAATGAAGGAATTGAGATTAAGCATCAAGCAAAATTAAGTCAAAATCGTTTAAATTTTAAAATATTTATTAATGGTTCATATGTTGTTAATGATATTAACTACTTAATATTATTTTATAAAGCTAATGTTAATAACCTTATTAGTTGTTATAATTTTTATCCACAAAGATATACGGGTGCTGATATTGACTTTTTTTGTTTAAATCAATCTAAAAGTGTTGTTAATAAAATTCCATTTGCCAGCTTTGTTACATTATCAGGAAAAGATAAAATTGGACCTTGAAAATATAATGATAATTTACCAACATTAGAACTGCATCGTGATTGACCATTGGTAACACAAATTCGTCATTATATTGCTTTATGCATTGATATGATAATTATTGCTAACCAGTTTTTAACAGAATATGATTTGAAAATGATAAATGAAATTGATTATAAAAATTTATCATTAAAAATTGATTTAAATTCTAATATTACTGATAGTGAACAACAGATTCTTTTTGACAAAAATATTCATAAAGTTTCATCTGATTTAGCACGTGATATAATTCGTAGTGCTGTTTCTCGAGTTATATATCAAGATTTAGATATCCCCGCTAACAATACTAATCAATGGTTAGAAAAAGGTGATGTTGTTATTCTTAATAGTAAAGCACAAAATTATCGTGGTGAATTACATATTATTACAAATAAAATTAAAAATGATGGTATTCGTAACGTTGTTGGTAAACTTTCTAAAGAAGATTTAAATTTTATTCCATTTTTAGTATCAAATCGTTCATTTAGATTTATTTTATAAATAAATTTTTGTTTTATTTATTAAAAAAATTAACATTTAAAATATTATAAAATGATTAAGTATTATTAAATAATAGTTAGTAAGTGTGAAATTTTAAAAGATAATCTTACTTTTAATTTTTTTTAAAATAAAAAGTTTAATATTGTATAAAAATATTGATAATTTTTTAATTTACTAATATAATTGTTAAAGTAAAATAAAAAATAGGAGCTGACATGAATGCATTCAGTGAAAAAATCACCATCATCAGACAACAAAGAAAACGAAGAACGAACAAGTAGTGAACAAGAGTTTCAACATCTTTTAAAAGGATTTAGTAAAAAGGCCCAAGAGACTAAAAGAGCAGAAAAAAGACATAAACATTTTCTTTCTGCACGTGATGAAAAACGCGAAAAACAAAGCGCTGCTGCTAAAAAGAAAAAACATCGTAAGTAATAAAAAGGAAAAAATGGTAATCACTGTTAATTATTATTGGCGGTGATTTTTTATATGAAATATCTTTTTGTTCAACAAGAAACAGAAAATGATTGTGGTTTGGCATGTCTTGCTATGATATATAGGTTTTATTTTAAGAAGAAATTATTAATTAATGACATAAAAAAAGATATATTTTTAACAAAATTGGGAATTAATCTTTTAGAATTAAAACAATTGACTAGTAATTATAATTTATTATTAGAAGCTTATAATAATAATTTTGATAAATTAAAATCACTAATAATTGCTAAACCATTAATTATTAAAATATATAATGCTAATGTTGGATTTCATTTTATAGTTATTTACAAAAAGAAAAATAATAAATGACTGGTAGCAAATCCAGAAGATATTGAACTTAGTTGAAAAAATATTGAAGATTTTACAACAATTTTTACGAATGTTGTTATTTCAACTAATATAATAAATAATTTTTTTACGCTTTTCTCCTTTTATGTACTATTTTTTAATTTTATGACATAAATGCTGAGAAAAGCGTATCTACGGACTTCTCCCCACATTTTTAAATTAAACATAGCATTACAATTTCAAAACTGGGTATCTTGTTGAATTTATATGCAGCTTTTTTGGCATATAAATAAACATGATGTTTTGCAGCTTTGATATGTGTTTTAAATGTTCTTCTTATATGTTTTCAAACTGATTCAATTTGATTGGTATTTACACCAGTTTTTGAAACATAACCATCTTGTTGGTTAACTGTTTTATGTTTTGGGAAAATCAATTTGAAATCGCAATATCCTTTTCAATCATCAGTATATACATGACATTTTGAAGAAATGTGGTTTCTTGCAAAATTCAAAAGACTTTTACTCTTTGCATTTTTCAATACTTTCACAATTAAATTATTAGTTGTTTTTTCATAAATGCCAACAATCAATATTTTATTTTTCAAGGATCTTCCTTGTTTTTTAAAAGCCATATGTGAAAGATACATTTCATCAATTTGCACTGTGCCTTCAACAATAAATTGAGGTTCTTGTTTTGCAATAAGTGTTCTAATTTTATGACCCATTCTCCATGCTGTTTTTAAGGTCACTCCCAATTCTTTTGAAAAATCAGTTGATGGAATTCCATGTTTGGTGTTTATTCATCTAAAGATGAGGTAAAATCATGATCTTAAAGATGTTTGTGACTTTGAAAATATGGTACCCGTGAGAATACTAAATGTTTGATTACATTTCAAACATCTTATTCTTTTTAAATCAGAAATATTCAAATTAAAACTAGAACACCTAATACATTTGTTTTCTTTCAAATTTGCTATATATGCAAGACATTTCTGTTCAGTTTGAAAAGCATTGTTGAACTCATTCAGTTTCATTGTTCCCTCCACATGTACTTGTGGGGAGAAGTCTGATTATTAATTTTATTACTAGTGTTATTGTTAGTATAGTTTTAATTAAGATTCATTTTATGATTTGATTAGTAAATTTATTAAATGGTTTTATAACAGTATTAATTAATTTTATAGTAATGTTATGAAAAAAACCATTAGTAAAGAAAGAACTAGTTACTAAATTAGATTTGCAGCAACAAATAATTTTAAATCAAAAAAGTTTTGAAGATGCCTATTTTCGTAATTTGCAACTGCATATTAAAAGTATATTAGTTAAAAAGTATAGTACACATATTAATAATTATTGACAATTAAATAATTTAGTTATTAATAATAGTTCGTTGACAAGTTTTATTAAAAATATTATTAGTTTTATTACTATATATTTATCATTAATATTAATTTTTGATGGTAAAATTAATCTATCTCAATTAATATTTATTACTAGTATTAGTATTTATATTAATTCTTTTTTTCAAAATATTGGTAATAGTCTTATTTTCTTTCCGGTTTTTATTAATTGTAGATTACAATATAAGAATAACAAAAAAATTTTTTCAATGTCAATTAATAAAATAGTATTAAATGATTGTTATTTTAATTTAAGAAATAAAGTAGTTTTTAGTAATTTAAATTTAATATTAAAACAAAGTAATATTATTATTGGTCCTTCTGGCATTGGTAAAACAACCTTACTATCATTATTAATTCAGAAATATGTGCCTTTTAAAGGTAAGATTTTAATTAATAATGAAATTGAATTAGATAATATTTCATATGAATTTTGACAAAAAAATGTATTTATTTAAATTCAAATTCTATTATTCATAACGGGGCATCAGTCACTTAAGTTTACCAATTAATATTTTCAATCTGTAATATAATTAAAAATAATTAATACAGAAGGAGAAATTATGAATTATAAAGTTTATTCAAAAGAAACAAAATTAGCCGTTGTTAATGAGTATTTAGTTGATAAAAAACTAAAAATACATGAAATTCAAGTCAAATATAAATTATCAACTCCAGTATTAATTTATAATTGGGTTAACCAATATCAAATTAAAGGTGAAAATGCATTCACCAAAATTTTTAAATCCCAAACTTCTCACAGGATCGATAAGAAAGATATTGAAATTAAACTATTAAACAAAGAAATTGATAAACTTAGAAAACAAGCTTTAAAAGATGAGGTTGAAAAAGAACTTTTAAAGGAGCAATTAGCCTGTGAAAAGAAATTAACAAGGGGAAAAAATAGTAAATTATTAAAATATAAGTGTTTTTTAATAGTAGAAAAATATAAGCAAAAAGGTCATCAATTAAATAAAATTATTGTTTACATAGCTATTAGCAAAACAGCATACTATTTATGAGTAAAAAAAGGTAAAAAGCAATATCAATCAAAAATTAATGATAATTTGATACAAGCAATAAACAAAATAGTTCTCATTAAAAATGAAAAAAAGTACATTAATATCACTAGTTTTGAAAAAGTAAGATTAGAGTTAAAAATAAAAAATAAAGGTCTTAAATGCAGTAAAACAAGCATAAAACAAATATTAAAAGATAATAATATTAAATTATTATTAGAACCTAAATCAACAAATAGAGTAGTAGAAAATAGTGATTTAAAAAATAATAAAGATTTATTAAAACGTAATTTTTCAAGTAATAACTTTCTTGAAAAAGTTGGTATGGATGGCACATGATTTAAAAATATAATTATTGGTGATAAAAAAACAAAATTATTAGTTGTTTTTGCTACTGATATGTACAGTAATTCAATTGTTGGCTGAAAAATAAACAAAAGTGAAAATGCCAAAACTGTGTTAAATGTGGTTAATCAAATAGAATTAGCGAGTGCTAAACAATGTAATTTTACGACTATTCAATCAGATTTAGGTTCTGCTAATACAAGCGAAATTGTTAGTAAAGTTTTTAATACAAGTACTAATCTAATTCACTCAAAAAGTCTATCAGGTTTTAAAGGTAATCAAGTTAGTGAATGTTTAAATCGTTGAATTAAAAGAGATTTTAAAATGATGTTTGGTAGCACTTTTGAAAGTATGGAAAGTTTTAATAAAATATTAGAAAAATTTGTTAGATATTGAAACAATGATAGAATAGTTATTAGATTGAAAATGCCTCCAAATCAATTTGTACAGATTTGAAGACAAGAAAGTAAACTTATCTAACCAATGCCCGGTACAGTTTTAGAAAATATTTTATCATTTAATATTACAAAAGAAAAATTAATAAATTTTCAAAAATTAGGATTTAATGATCTCTTGATCAGTTTAGGTTTAACAACATTTTATTATTGTCAAGAATATGGGACTAATCTTAGTCAAGGTCAAAAAAAATAATTATTATTTATGCAGGTCATGATTTAACACTAGTAAAATTTTAAAAAAATGTAATTGATTTAAATAATTATAAAAGTATAGATGGTAATGAATAATGGCTTTTTTTAGAAAAAGTACTTATTTATTAGGAAGTAGTTCAATTTTTCTTTTTTTAGTATTCTTATTAGTTTTAAAAATTATTAATATTCCTCATGTTTATGCTGTTAATGGTCAAACTATTTTTATAAGTGAGACAAGATATGAAAATAAGGGACACTTTGCTTATGTATTAGATTTTAAAAGAGAAGAATGTTTAAAGTTTAATAGTTTTAATCAAATTACTATTTTTTCTCAATTAATAAATATTATTTAACATTTTTTTCCAAGATGAAATGATAATAATCAACTTTTAATTGAAGAAAATATTAATTCTAATACATATTTAAATCAAATAGTATTAATAATTATTGGTAAAGAAAGTTTATTAACATTTATTTGAAATAATATTACAACATAAATGTAAATATTGATATAATTTAATCAAAAAGAAGTTAGGTAGATAAATGCCAGCAAAAATTAATATTGTAAATATTTACAATGACCATAACTATGACATTAAAAATTTTAATATTTTATCAGAAAAAATTTTAAATGCAGTAGCTATTAAGTTAAAACAGAAAATTACATGGTGTATTGCTGTTATTTTTAATGATGAACAAACTAGTATTGAATTAAATAAAATGTATCGTCATAAAGATTATGTCCCTGATGTGTTATCATTTGGAAATAATGATGATGATTTTCCAAATATTGATATTAGAGATTTAGGTGATGTTTATATTTGCTATTCAAAGGCAGTAGCGCAAGCACAAGAATATGGCCATAGTTTAATTAGAGAATTATCATTTCTTTTTATTCATGGATTACTTCATACATTAGGATATGATCATCAAAATAGTGAAGAAGAAAAGGTTATGTTTGATTTACAAGATGAAATTTTAAATATTCTTGGTATTACTAGAAAATAAGGAGTGGTATAATGGAACAAGATATAGATTTATTAGTATTATTGAAAAAAGCAAAAGCAATACAAAAAAATGCTTATGCTCCTTATTCTTTATTTAGAGTTGCCGCAATAGTAATTTTGAAAAATAGTAAAGAAGTATTAGGAGTAAATGTTGAAAATGCTGCATACTCAGTAGCTATTTGTGCTGAAAGATCAGCTTTATCACAAGTTATTGCTCAAGGTTATAAGAAAGAAGATATTATTAGTTTATTTTTAATTACTGATAGTGAAACTATTGGTTCTCCTTGTGGTATGTGTCGTCAATTTATGATTGAAATTATGTCAGAAACATGTCCTGTTTATATTAGTAATAAAAATGAAAATAATGATACTAAAACAATTCGTAAAATATTAGTAAAAGACTTATTACCTTTAGCGTTTAAACCAAGTTCATTGAAAGGGAATTAATTTATGACTAATAATTTTAAATCAGGTTTTGTTAGTTTTATCGGTAGAAGTAATGTTGGAAAATCAACTTTATTAAATACCATTCTTCAAGAAAAAAAGGCAATTGTGTCTAATAAACCACAAACAACCAGAAATCAAATTCAAGGTATTTATAATAGTGATGATATGCAAATCATATTTTTTGATACTCCTGGCATTCATAAACATAATAACCAACTTGGACGAATGATGAATCGTGATGCTAACCGTGCCACTAAAGAAACTAACATTATTTGTTTATTAGCACCATGTAATGAATACATTGGAAATAGCGATAAACATATTATTAAATTATTATCAGAAAGAGTAAATACAACTATTCTACTTTTATTAACTAAGGTTGATTTAGTAACAAAAGAAAAATTAATGGATAAAATTAATGAGTGAAAAGATTTATTACCTTTTAAAGAAATAATTCCAATTTCTGCTATAAAAGAAATGAACTTAGATATATTATTGAAAAAACTATATGAGTATTTACCAATTGGTGAAAAGAATTATTTAATTGAAAATAACGATGATGTTTCAGATAATACTTTAATTAAGGAAATTATTCGTGAAAAAATTTTAAATTTAACAGAAGAAGAAATTCCTTATAGTGTAGCAGTATTAATTAAAAGTATTAATTATAATGCAAATACTAATATTACTGATATTAATGCTGTTATTGTTGTTGAACGAGACTCACAAAAAGGAATTATTATTGGTAAAGGAGGTAGTATGATTAAAGAAATTGGAATAAGAGCTAGAACAGATTTAGAAAGTATTTTTGATTCTCATATTATATTAAAAACTTTTGTAAAAGTAATACCTGATTGAAGAAATAATCCTAGAAAATTAAAAGAGTTAGGTTATAGTTAAAATATGTTTAATATTGATACTGGTTTGATTTTAAACATTAATTATATTAAATCAATAAATAATGTTACTATTTTAACATCAAATTATGGTGTTAAAATAGTTTCTTTACCAGAAATAAAAATCAATTTAAATAAATATAATCTTTTAGATTGTTGAATTTTTATTTTTAATCAAAATTATGATTGTTCAAACTTATGTATAACATATAAAAAAATAAAAAGTTTTAATAGTTTTATTAATGAAAAAAGTTATGAATTGATTAAGGGTTTTAACAAGATAATTATTAATTATTTAGAAAAAAATAAGATTAATAATAAAAATATCTTTCCCTTTTTATTTAATTTATATGAACAGTTAATGATAAATAGTAACTTTAAGAAAGTTTATGTTTTTTTCTTATTTCATAGTTTAATATTTCAAGGAATTCAGTTTAATTTTATTAATTGTAATCAAATAACTAACTTGTATTTAATTAATTATGATTTGGGTGGTGTTTTTTGTAAAATTTGTTCTTTAAAATTAGTTATAATTAATTTTGACATTGTTTTGTTTAAAAAATATATCAACTTTTCATTTATTAAATTATCAAGATATTAATAAATGAAAAGTTGAAAAAGAAGAACTTAATAAAATTCTTAATATTTTAGAAAACCACTGTCAAAAATATAATAATAAATTAATAATTACATAAATATTTTAACGCTTTTCTCCCTTTATGTACTATTTTTTAATTTTATCACATAAATGCTGAGAAAAGCGTATCTACGGACTTCTCCCCACATTTTTAAATTAAACACAGCATTACAATTTCAAAACTAGGTATCTTGTTGAATTTATATGCAGCTTCTTTGGCATATAAATAAACATGATATTTTGCAACTTTGATATGTGTTTTAAATGTTCTTCTTATATGTTTTCAAACTGATTCAATTTGATTGGTATTTACACCAGTTTTTGAAACATAACCATCTTGATGGTTAACTGTTTTATGTTTTGGGAAAACCAATTTGAAATCGCAATATCCTTTTCAATCATCAGTATATACATGACATTTTGAAGAAATGTGGCTTCTTGCAAAATTCAAAAGACTTTTACTCTTTGCATTTTTCAATACTTTCACAATTAAATTATTAGTTGTTTTTTCATAAATGCCAACAATCAATGTTTTATTTTTCAAGGATCTTCCTTGTTTTTTAAAAGCCATATTTGAAAGATACATTTCATCAATTTGCACTGTGCCTTCAACAATAAATTGAGGTTCTTGTTTTGCAATACGTGTTCTAATTTTATGACCCATTCTCCATGCTGTTTTTAAGGTCACTCCCAATTCTTTTGAAATATCAGTTGACGGAATTCCATGGTTGGTGTTTATTCATCTAAAGATGAGGTAAAATCATGATCTTAAAGATGTTTGTGACCTTGAAAATATGGTACCCGTGAGAATACTAAATGTTTGATTACATTTCAAACATTTAGTATTCTTTTTAAATCAGAAGTATTCAAATTAAAACTAGAACACCTAATACATTTGTTTTCTTTCAAATTTGCTATATATGCAAGACATTGCTGTTCAGTTTGAAAAGCATTGTTGAACTCATTCAGTTTCATTGTTCCCTCCACAAGTACATGTGGGAGAAGTCCGTATTTAATAATTAGTTTTTATATTGTTCTTAATAATATATAACACTTATAATAGGTTGACAAAACCTATCTATGAACATATTATTAACAAGATTATTCTTTTTAGAGATTTTATGTATTATTTAAGATATTTAAGAAATTTTTTATGATTAATGGAGGGGCAATGATTAATAAAATTATCAATGATAAGTCAATGAAGGAAATAATTACTCATTTAAAAGAAAATGGTTTTATTTTTCAAGGATCAGAAATTTATTCAGGTCTTGCTAATAGTTGAGATTATGGTCCGCTTGGTGTAGCACTTAAAAATAATATTAAGAAAAGTTGATGATTTTTTTTTGTTGAAAAAAATCCATACAATGTTGGGTTAGATAGTTCAATTATTATGAAATCTAAAGTTTGAGAAGCTTCAGGGCATTTGAGTAATTTTAGTGATCCATTAATTGATTGTAAAAAATGTAAGTCTCGCTTTCGAGTTGATAATTTAATTAATCATTATTTTCCTAGTATTAATTGTGATAATTGAAGTAATGAAAAATTAGAAACATATATTAATCAAAATCATATTAAATGTATTAAATGTAATAATGAAGATTGAACTAAAGTTAGACAATTTCAATTAATGTTTGAAACATATCAAGGTGTTTTAAAAGAAGAAAAAAATAAAATTTATTTAAGACCTGAGACTGCACAAGGAATATTTATAAATTTTAATAATGTAAGAAATAGTTGTAATAAAAAAGTACCATTTGGTATTGGTCAAATTGGTAAAAGTTTTAGAAATGAGATAACTCCTGGTAATTTTATTTTTCGTACTAGAGAATTTGAACAAATGGAATTAGAATTTTTCTTTATTCCAAAGGATAAAAATGATAACACTTGATTTAATTATTGAGTTGATCAATGTAAAGAATTTCTCTCCCTAGTAGGTCTATTAAATTCAAAAAATATAAAATTTAAAAATCATGAACAAAATCAACTAGCACATTATGCATTAGCAACTACTGATATTGAGTATAATTTTCCTTTTGGTATGAGTGAATTATGTGGTATAGCTAATCGTGGGAATTATGATTTAACAAAACATAGTGAGAATTCTGGTGTAAATTTTGAAATTCAAGATCCTAATGTTACAGTAAAAAGAATGGTTATTCCTTCAGTTATTGAACCATCAATTGGTGTTGAAAGACTTTTATTAGCTTTAGTTTGTCAAGCATTTACAAAAGAAGTTTTAAAAGACGGTAAAGAACGGTTAGTGTTAAAATTAAATAAGAGTATTTGCCCTTATCAAGTAGCTGTTATGTCTTTAAATAAAACAAAATTGGGTAAAGAGGCATATGAAATTTTTGAAATGTTAAATAAAAAACAATTAAGAGTAATTTATGAAGCATCATCAAGTGTTGGTAAATCTTATCGTTATCAAGATGGTATTGGTACTATGTATTGTGTAACAATTGATTATGACACAAAAACTAAAGGTACTGTTACAATTAGAGATCGTGATACTACAAATCAAGTTATAGTTAAAGTTGATCAACTTAAAGAATATTTATATGACAAATTAGACATTATTTGTTAGAATTGTGTGAAAAAATATGGATATCGAGTTTAATAAAAAAATTAATGAAGTTAAAGCAAAAATTAATATTGTCGAAGTTATGGGTAAATATTTAAATTTGATCCGTAAAGGCAATAATTTTTGAGCTATCTGTCCTTTTCATGAAGACTCTACTCCTTCATTATCAATTTCACAAGAAAAACAAATTTATAAATGTTTTTCTTGTGGTGAACAAGGAAACGTTTTTATTTTTTTACAAAAATATAAAAATATTAATTTTATTAATGCTCTTAAAGAAGCAGCAGATAATGTTAATTTAAATTTAAAAGAGTTTGATATTAATTTATCTGAATTTAATGTTGAAACTAAAAAAAATCCACTAAAAATTTTAAATAATATTGCAATGAATTTTTTTAGTTATCAATTACTAACTGATATTGGTCAAGAAGCAATGAAATATTTACAAAATCGTAATATTACTACTGAAAATATTAAATATTTTAATATTGGTTATGCACCGGTTAATAATGAATTAATAGATTATCTTAATGCACAAGGTTATAAAGATAATATTGAATTTGTAAAATTAGGACTTATGAAAATTAATAATAAGGATCAACTTCTTCATACCTTTTCAAATCGAATTATGTTTGCTATTAAAGATGAAGATGGAGATTGTGTTGGTTTTTCTGCAAGAAGTTATAATAGAGAAGATAAAAGTTATAAGTATATTAATAGTCCAGAAACAGATTTTTTTAAGAAAAGTAAAATTTTATATAATTTCAATAATGTTAAAAATTATATTAAAAAAAATGAAGTTATTTATTTAACTGAAGGTTTTATGGATGTTATTGCTTTAAATAATCAAAATATTAAAAATGTTGTTGCTTTAATGGGAACAAATTTAACAAAAGAACATATTTTACTTTTAAAAAAAATTACTACTAATATTATTATTTTTTTAGATGGTGATTTACCAGGAAAAATAGCATCTTTAAAAATAGCTAGTGTTTTATTATCAAATAATTTTAAAGTACAAATTATCAATAATGATACTAAATTTGATCCTGATGAATTAATAAATAAATTTCCTCAACAATTTTATGAAATAATAAAAAAAACTATTCATCCTTTTGAATTTGCAATTAATTTATCATTAACTAAATATAATATTAAAAAAGATAGTTATGAACTTAATGAATTTTTAAAATCATTAGTTCCAATTTGAACGCAAATCAATGATGTTATTACTCAAAAGTTTTATTTAAATATGTTAGCAAAAATAACTAATTTATCTACTGAAGACTTAATACAAATTTTAAATATTGATAATAATTTAGTAACTACAACTTTCAGTATCAAAAATAAATCTAAAATAGAAATAAAAAATATTTTTTTTGAAGCACAAGAACAACTTATTTTTTTAGTAATGTTATCAAAAAATGTTTATTTAATTTTAGAAAAAGAAAAATTTATTTTTCCAAATCAAGATTTTATGAATTTATATTTTTTAATTAGTCAAAAATATCAAAATAGTCAAATAGAAGCAATTAATTTTGATTTAATTTTAGAAGAACTTAAAGGTAATTCACTTTTAAATATTTTAGATAAACTTATTGATAAGTATAAAAATAAAAAGTTTGATTTAAAACCTCAAATTATTAATGATTACTTAAAAATTATTAATAATCAACTAATTGATTATGAAATAAAAATGATCAATGATAAATTGAAATCTGAAAAAAATATTGAAAAACAAATATTGTTATTAAAAGAAATATCAGTATTAAAAAATAAAATAAAGAAAAAATAAGTATGATGATAAATTAAGGATAAGGTGAAAATATGGCTGCTATAGAACAAAAAACTAAATTGAAAAAACTTTTAACTTTAGAGGAAGTAGAAAGTAATTTAATTAAAAAATTAGAAAAAAGTCAAACAAAAGAATTAAAACAAGAAGATGTTATTAAAGAGTTTGCACATTTAAAATTAGATGATGATACGATCGAGGAAATTTTTGATCGTTTAGAAAAAGAAGGAGTAGTCTTTACTGATATTTTGATGGATGAAGTTGATGATGATGCTAATTTTCATGATATTGATGATGAACAATTACCTGATGATTTAGATATTGATATTTTAGTTAGTGATTTGAGTTTTAAAAATACAATGGGTATCTCTAATGATACAAGAAGAAAAGATGGAATTAAGTCTTATTTTAATATTTTGGGAACAAGTCAAATATTGAGTCAAGGTGAAGAAATTAAATATGCTAAAATGTTAGAATCAAAAGATGTTGAGGAAAGAACATATGGTCGTGAGCAATTAATTAAATCAAATTTAAAATTAGTAGTTTCTGTTGCTAGAAAACATTTAAATCGTGGTTTAGATTTTGCTGATTTAATTGAAGAAGGTAATATTGGTCTTATTAAAGCAGTTGATAAATTTGATTATCGTCGTGGTTTTAAATTTTCAACTTATGCTACTTGATGAATTAGACAATCAATTACACGAAGTTTAGCTGATCAAGGTAAAATGGTTCGTGTACCTGTTCATATGGTTGAAAGAATTAATAAGTTAACAAGAATTGAAAGAAACTTAACACAAGAATTAGGTCGTGATCCTACTCATGAGGAAATTGCGAATAAAATGGGCCAAAACATGACAGCTGATCGTGTTCGTGAAATTAAAAAACTTGCTATTGAACCAGTATCTTTAGAAAAACCAATTGGTGAAGAAGATGATACACATTTTGGTGATTTTATTAAAGATAAAAATATGCTATCTCCCGATGAATATGCTGAAAGACATTGATTAAGAGAACAATTGGATCGTGTTTTTGCTGAAGTATTAACAAAACGAGAAGAAAAAGTTATTAGAATGCGTTTTGGAATTTTACCAACAAAATTAAGAAGATTATTAGAACTTTGTGAAGATGAAAAAGAAATTGGTGAATTAAAAACAGTAGTTAATAATTTACAATTACATTATGATACTAGTTTAGATAAAACAGAATTGTTAAGCGATAAGGTTGTTCATCGTCATATTACTAAGTATGATTCTCCAAAAACTCTAGAAGAAGTTGGTAAAGAATTTATTGTTACAAGAGAAAGAATTAGACAAATAGAAGCAAAGGCAATTAGAAAATTAAAACATCCGTCTAAATCTAAGCATATTAAAGAATTTTATAAAGGGTAATAGTTAAAATGTTAACTATCAATAATATAATTAATGTTTTAGAAACATACTTTCCTTTAACAGATGCTTGTGAATGAGATTTTTCAGGAATACAAATTAAATCAAAAACAAAGACCGATATTAATAAAATTTTAGTTTGTTTGGATGTTACTAATGAGGTTTTAACTGAGGCCATTAATAATAATATTGATTTAATAATTTCTCATCATCCATTAGTTTTTGCTAAAGATATTAATCAATCTAATATCTCAAATTGAAAAAAAGAATTATATAACAAAATACTAATAGCAGATATTAATGTATATTCATTACATACTAATTTTGATATATCATTGGTAGGTATGAATGTGTTGATGGCTAAAGAATTAAAAGTTAAAAATATTCATTTTATTAATGAAGAAAAGTTGGTAATAGTTGGTAAATTTGATAGACAAATGCCATTAAAAGAATTGATTAATAACTTAAAAAAATATTTTAATGTTACAAATATACAATTGGTTAATAATAAATTGAGTGATAAAAATATAGTGACTGTTGCTTTATCTGCTGGTGCTGGTGGTGATATTATTAGTAATTTATCTAGCAATATTGATTTATTAATTACTGGAGAAATGAAATGAAACTATATTATGGAAGCTAAAGATAGAAAGATTAATGTTATTTTGGTTGGTCACTATATGGAACAAAAATTTGTTGATTTTCTTTTTCAATTACTTAGTGAAAAATTATCAACAAAAGTTAAAGTTTTTAAATATAATTTAGAAAATCCTATTACTTTTTTTTAAACTTATAAAATTTAAAAAGGAAAAAACTATTTTTTAAATTTTATAAGTTTTAGGAGGTTGATAAATATGATTTTAAAAGATTTAGAACCAATGACTGATCAAGAGTGTCAAGCAGTTAGTGGTGGTTTTGTTCAATTTTTGATGGGTGACATGTTAGCGGGGATAGCAATTCCTGTTATTAAAAATTTATGAAATAGTGTTTCAGGAAGTATTAAGTTACCAGGTGGTATTGAAAGTAAATGAGACAGTTCTAAAGATGATAGTAAAGATTTAGCAAAAATTAAAGATGAATTTAATAAATTTCAAGAAAAATTAACACATTTAATACCACCTTTTTATGAATTTTAAAGAACTTAATAATACAAAAAAACCAAGAGAAAAAGCCATTAAATATGGCTTTGACGCTCTTAGAACCTGTTTAGAATCTTTTTAATAAAATTGAAATAAAGGAAAGAACAACCATTTGTAAACTAGTATTTAATTTTCTTTCACAATTTTTTCATAATCTTCTACATTTTTCTAATCAAGCAAAACTTCGCTCTACAACTCATCTTTTTGGTAATATTACAAAAGAATGTAATTCATTACGTTTTACAACTTCAACATTCGCATTTATAATTGTTTTGATTGCAGAAGCAAATTTTTCACCAGTATAACCAGCATCTACTATTATTTTTTGAACTGTAGAAAGATTTTCTTTTTCATTTTGAATCATTATTATAGCACTATTACGATCTTTTTTTCTGCTGTAGTTACGTAAATTGCATGTGGTAAACCTTGAGAATCAACAGCAATATGACGTTTTATTCCTGAAATCTTTTTACCAGCATCATAACCTTTATTTTTAGTAGTATCTGTTTTTTAACACTTTGTGAATCAATTATACAAAAACTGGTTTTTTCTTTTCGATGATTATTGATACGAATTTTTCTAACTAATTTTTTTTAAAATTAATTGTTATATGCTAGGTTCTTTACCATTATTTTTACTTCAAATTTGAAAATAATAATATACAGTTTGTCATTTTGGAAAATTTTTTGGTAACATTCTTCATTGACGACCACTTTTTAATACATATAAAACTGCACAAAATACTTCATATAAATCTAAATTTCATGGTTTTGTTTTCTTTTTGACATTTTCTAAAATTAATCTTATGTTCTCAAATTGTTCTTTAGTGACATGACTTGGATAATTTTTATGCATATATACCTCTTATTTTAAAATATATAGTAATTTTACCATTTTTATCTAAAAGATTCTAAACAGGTTCTTAGTGATAATGAATTATTAGCAATTATTTTGCGAACATGAACTAAAGAAAAAAATGTATTATTTTTAGCGCAAGAAATAATTACTAATTTTAATGGTCTTGAAAATTTAAATAAAGTAACTATTAAGTCTTTAATGAGTATTAAAGGTATTGGTGTTAGTAAGGCTTTAGAAATTTTAAGTTGTTTAGAAATAGTAAAAAGAATAAGAACTATTGAAAGTCAAAAAAATATTTTAAAATTATTATTCCTGAAGATGTTTTTAATTTAGTTAATGCATATTATCAAAATTTAACGCAAGAACATTTTTATTTACGGACTTCTCCCCACATGTACTTGTGGAGGGAACAATGAAACTGAATGAGTACAACAATGATTTTCAAAATGAACAGCAATGTCTTGCATATATAGCAAATTTGAAAGAAAACAAATGTATTAGGTGTTCTAGTTTTAATTTGAATACTTCTGATTTAAAAAGAATAAGAACCTGTTTAGAATCTTTTAGAGAATAAGGTAAAATTACTATATATTTTAAAATAAGAGGTATATATGCATAAAAATTATCCAAGTCATGTCACTAAAGAACAATTTGAGAACATAAGATTAATTTTAGAAAATGTCAAAAAGAAAACAAAACCATGAAATTTAGATTTATATGAAGTATTTTGTGCAGTTTTATATGTATTAAAAAGTGATCGTCAATGAAGAATGTTACCAAAAAATTTTCCAAAATGACAAACTGTATATTATTATTTTCAAATTTGAAGTAAAAATAATGGTAAAGAACCTAGCATATAACAATTAATTTTAAAAAAAATTAGTTAGAAAAATTCGTATCAATAATCATCGAAAAGAAAAAACCAGTTTTTGTATAATTGATTCACAAAGTGTTAAAAAACAGATACTACTAAAAATAAAGGTTATGATGCTGGTAAAAAGATTTCAGGAATAAAACGTCATATTGCTGTTGATTCTCAAGGTTTACCACATGCAATTTACGTAACTACAGCAGAAAAAAAGATCGTAATAGTGCTATAATAATGATTCAAAATGAAAAAGAAAATCTTTCTACAGTTCAAAAAATAATAGTAGATGCTGGTTATACTGGTGAAAAATTTACTTCTGCAATCAAAACAATTATAAATGCGAATGTTGAAGTTGTAAAACGTAATGAATTACATTCTTTTGTAATATTACCAAAAAGATGAGTTGTAGAGCGAAGTTTTGCTTGATTAGAAAAATGTAGAAGATTATGAAAAAATTGTGAAAGAAAATTAAATACTAGTTTACAAATGGTTGTTCTTTCCTTTATTTCAATTTTATTAAAAAGATTCTAAACAGGTTCTAAGATGTTTGAAATGTAATCAAACATTTAGTATTCTCACGGCTACCATATTTTCAAGGTCACAAACATCTTTAAGATCATGATTTTACCTCATCTTTAGATGAATAAACACCAAACATGGAATTCTGTCAACTGATGTTTCAAAAGAATTGGGAGTGACCTTAAAAACAGCATGGAGAATGGGTCATAAAATTAGAAGACGTATTGCAAAACAAGAACCTCAATTTATTGTTGAAGGCACAGTGCAAATTGATGAAATGTATCTTTCAAATATGGCTTTTAAAAAACAAGGAAGATCCTTGAAAATAAAACATTGATTGTTGGCATTTATGAAAAAACAACTAATAATTTAATTGTGAAAGTATTGAAAAATGCAAAGAGTAAAAGTCTTTTGAATTTTGCAAGAAGCCACATTTCTTCAAAATGTCATGTATATACTGATGATTGAAAAGGATATTGCGATTTCAAATTGGTTTTCCCAAAACATAAAACAGTTAACCATCTTGATGATTATGTTTCAAAAACTGGTGTAAATACCAATCAAATTGAATCAGTTTGAAAACATATAAGAAGAACATTTAAAACACATATCAAAGTTGCAAAACATCATGTTTATTTATATGTCAAAGAAGTTGCATATAAATTCAACAAGATACCTAGTTTTGAAATTGTAATGCTGTGTTTAATTTAAAAATGCTGAGAAAAGCGTATATTTATTATTAAATAATCAAAATAAATTAATTCATCAAAATTTATTATATAAGGGTACTAATGATAATATGAAAATTGATGTTAAAGATATGTTGCATCTGGCACTTATTCATAAATCGAGTAAAGTAATTTGTATTCATAATCATCCTAGTGGTAATAGTGAACCCTCACTATCTGATTTATATATTACTGAAGAAATTAAAAAAAATTTTCAAGTTTTTAATATTACCTTAGTTGATCATATTTTTATTAGTAAAGGTAATTATTTTAGTATTAATTTAAATAAAAACTTAAAAAAATACATTACTTAAATTTAAAAATATAGTAAAATTATTATGGTTTAGTGTGTAAATAGTATTTAACTTACCAAGAATGGACTAGTTATTAAACATAGTTTGTTATTAGATATTGATAAGAAAGGAGAAAATTATGTCAACAATTAAACCAAGCAATGAATCATTTACTGCCCAACCGTCACTATTTGGAAAAATTATGGTTTATCTATCTTTTATTTTAATATTTCCAATAATTTTATTTATTGTTTCTCGTAATAATTTTCTAAGATTACAACAATCAATTGAAGAAACTGCTTCTGATATTGATTTACAATTAAAGCGTCGTTTTGATTTATTAACAAAATTAGTAGATACTACTAAAGGTTATATGAAATTTGAAAAAGGTACATTAACAGATGTTGTATCTTTACGAAGTGGAAAAATGGAAACAATGAGTGATCTTTCAAAAGCAAATAGTGGTCTTAATGCAGCTTTTGGAAAATTTAATGCTTTATTAGAAAATTATCCTGATTTAAAAGCAAATACTACTGTTTTACAATTACAATCAGGTGCCAAAGATTGTGAAGATAATATTGCCGCTGCTAGAAGATTTTATAATGCTAATGTTAAGGTGTTCAATAGTAAAATTAAAACCTTTCCAAGTAATGTTGTAGCATCAACATTAAATTTAGTTTCAAAAGATTATTTTCTTGCATCAGATAGCGATCGTCAAGATATTAAAATTGATTTATAAAATTAAAACTTATATTAATTAGATTTAGTTCTTTTATTTTTTTATTTAAGAAAAATTATATTTTGTTATAATCTAACTCATTAAGTAAGTTCTTAATAAATATTAAAGAAAGTAGTAAAGTAATATGAATATTTTTTTTCAAATTTTTTCAAATTTTTCTTTTTTAATGTTTTTATTATGAATTTTTTTGTTTGCATATTTATCTCATTAAATAAAAAATTTACTAAACAAGAAATTAATGATTTTAATAGTAAAATAAGTCAAAAGAGAGTTAGTCGTTATTTTAATATTTTTTATCAATGATCTTATTTATTTAATGGTATTATTAATGAACAAACTTCATTATATGTTAATCCATCTGTATTTCAATCAATTGATGTTCCATATCTTATTTCCTTTAATGAAGTTATTGGTCAAGTTAATAGTAATTCAGGAAACGATAAAATTATTAATTTTCCGGCTTTAATATCAGTATATGTTATATTGGGTTTAGGATTATTAGCAGGTAGTTGATATTTATTCAATCGTAGAGATTTTACTTAAAAAGTATAATATAAAATATTTTAATATTTTTATTAGTTAGTTTTATTTTTAGATAGTATGAAGTTAGTTCATGCTATCTATTTTTTTAAAATAGATGAATTTGTAACTATTTAATTATATTAAAAAACTTAAAATATAAAAAAATAATTATCAAAATGATAATATGTAAATCATGTAAAATTAATCTAGATTAAATTAATTAAGTATCGTTTTTGTTTTATATTTGTTTTTATAATTTTTTATGTTAAGATTTGTTTGTTATTAAAATATAAAATTTGTTATTTTAAAATAGTGTTTGTCTGGATTTTTATATGGATATTCAACAAGATTTTTATGTTAAAAAGATTTTTTATGCTTGTTATGTTAAAAATGTGGTTTTACCTATTTCTTTTTTAAATAATATTGGAAATGTTAGAGGTAAATCTTATATTGGTAATAAACAGAAATTAAGAAATAGTACTGTTCGTACTAAAACTAATTTAATTAAAAAAGCATTACATAATTTTTATGATAGTAAAATGTTAAGTTTTGTTACTTTAACTTATAAAAATAATATGCAAGATATTAAAAAAGCTAAGAAAGATATTCGTTTATTTTTTCTTAAATTAAAGAAATGATGAAATGAACCTAAACGTTTTCAACATTTAGGAGAATTAAAATATTTTTATGTTTATGAATATCAATCTCGTGGTGCTATTCACTTTCATATAATTTTTAATAGAAAAATATATAAAAGTATGATATTAGAATGATGAACTCATGGTTTTAATGATTTAAAAACAGTTAGAAATGTTACAAATGAATTTGTTATTAAATATTTAGGTAAATATGTTACAAAAGCAATGGATGATGTTAAGTTTTTAAATCAAGCAGATGTAGGTGTAAAGGCTTATGCTTTTTCGCGTAATTGTAAAAATCCTATTGTAATTCGTGGGATTAAAAAAATAACAATTCAAGATATAATTAAAGCAAGTTTTAATGCAACAAATGTATTTTATTTTAAAACTCAAAGAGATAGTAATGGTAATACTGTTATGGTTGGTGGTATTATTGAAAGTACTGTTGTAAATGATTATTTTAAGGACTGTGAAAATTATGAACGTTATTTATATTTAAGTGCTTTATC
Source organism: Spiroplasma endosymbiont of Notiophilus biguttatus (assembly GCF_964030985.1). Classification (NCBI taxonomy): domain Bacteria; kingdom Bacillati; phylum Mycoplasmatota; class Mollicutes; order Entomoplasmatales; family Spiroplasmataceae; genus Spiroplasma; species Spiroplasma endosymbiont of Notiophilus biguttatus. The sequence goes on from NZ_OZ034993.1 coordinate 1,317,138, forward strand.
GCATAAGCATTATTTATGGACTAGTGAAATTGGCTATTTAATTTACAGAGATAAAGATGTTTTGACTTGGGTAGAGAAAGTTTTTGGTAATAAAGTTGAAAAAATAGATTATAAAAAAAAGATTTTACATTAAGCAAATTTCTATTAATATGAATATAGTAATTATTGATTATTTCACAATTTTGTATTGCATCTCAAAAATTATTATTTTTTATTTTTATCTTTAAACCAATATTTAAAAAGGTTAATGAAGTAATTATAAAAATTAAAATTGGAACTAAAATTATACAAAATATAATTCCAATTTGTAATTGTATTCAATTATAATAATTTTTATTATTTTGAGTAAATCAACATATAAGATTTGCAGAGTGAACTAAAATATAATTTATGCTAAAAATGTTTAGCAACTTAAAACCATTTGTTTTTCTTAAAATTAATTTTAAACTATTATCAAAATGTATATAGTCAAAATAATTTGATATGTTAATTAACATTAAACCTGTACTCATAAATAAAATAGTTAAAATAAGCAAAAGTAAAGTTGTTAATTGTAATTTTTTATTTTTCTTTATTTTCATCTTTAAAATCTCCTTTATATTTTTATCACAATTTTAGCATATTAATTTAATATAAAACACTTGTATATATAATTGTTATTGTCAAAATAATTTAAAGTCACCAGACAAGGCTTTATTTTATTTTGGCATTTTTTCTTTTTTTGCTTGATATATATAAATATATGTATATTTATATATTAAGATGGTTTTACCCACATCTTAATCTGGCTTTATAGCCGTTTGTCTGGAGGTTAAGTTTTTTTTTATGTTCAAAGTACAGTTAGTTAATATTGAAAAAGAGCGTATTATTCGCGATAAAAATAATAAAGGTCAAACATTAAAGTTTGATTTTTTGAAGTTTGTAGAAATAAATAAACAAACAAGCGTGCCAACTGGTCAAACACGTGATAAATGATATAATCCGGAATTTGCTAGTGATTTTAATAATTGTTTATCTACTGTTGATTTAAAAGTTGGTAATTTTTATTCACTTGAACTTGATTTAAGCGGTAACATTAAAAAACTTTCTAATTGAAAATAGTTATTTATTAAAAGGGTAATTTTAAATAATTATTAATATGTTAGGAGTTAATTAAATTATGTCTAAAAATGATAATTGTTCATGTAAGCAAGCATTTCATTTAGCGATTTATATCTGTAAACTTTGTGACCAAGTTATTTGTCCTAAAAAAGTTTTACAAAACTTATATACTAGAAAATATTATTGTCCAAATTGTATATTAGATATTGCTTTAAATAAGGCAATGAGACAGCAAGAGAGTAAGTTAAATTATGAGACATAAATGTAGTGATTGAACTTATGAACGAGTATATGGTTGTGAAATTTGTTATACAGTTGCTAATGAAATGGAACGAATAAGAAAAGAGAATAAAAGAAATAAATAACATTTAAAAAGTGTGCCAGAAGCTTTTGGCAAAAAAGTAAATAAGGGGCTTATATATGGATTATATATTTTTCATTAAGCCCCAATGGATTAGATTATAATTCATATACAAGCTCCTTATTAGTATATAAAGTAAGGAGTTTTATTTATGCATAATGAAGTAGAGGAAACTAGTAATTATACGTTAACTAAAATTTTAAGAACTGGATTAAGTCCATTAAGTGCTATGGTAGGAGTTAGTGCTTATTATGGTCAATATTTAAAAGACCCAATTTTAGGAAGTATTAATTCTTTGTTGTTTAGTAAAAAGTTAGGAATTGATATCATGGAATATTAATCAAAGACCTACTACTAAAAATAAAGTTATTAATAGTTATAAAAAGATATTTTTAGGTTTAGGAACAATTGGTTTAATAAATTATGCCAAGTTTGTTCAGTATGTAGATAAATCAGTTTCTTTATTGAGAGATGAACCATGTTTTTGACTACCATGTCCTACTGAACCACCAATTCCTACTCCAATACCAATTCCTAAGCCAGTAATTGATAAACCTTTTGTAGATTGAGATATACTTATATATCTTTAAATAGTTTTGATATAGGGAATGTTATTAGTGGTTTAACTGAGTTAATACCTAATAGATTTCAAAATATAAGAACCTGTTTAGAATCTTTTAGAGAATAAGGTAAAATTACTATATATTTTAAAATAAGAGGTATATGTGCATAAAAATTATCCAAGTCATGTCATTAAAGAAAAATTTGAGAACATAAGATTAATTTTAGAAAATGTCAAAAAGAAAACAAAACCAAGAAATTTAGATTTATATAAAGTATTTTGTGCAGTTTTATATGTATTAAAAAGTGGTTGTCAATGAAGAATGTTACCAAAAAATTTTCCAAAATGACAAACTGTATATTATTATTTTCAAATTTGAAGTAAAAATAATGGTAAAGAACCTAGCATATGACAATTAATTTTAAAAAAAATTAGTTAGAAAAGTTCGTATCAATAATCATCGAAAAGAAAAAACCAGTTTTTGTATAATTGATTCACAAAGTGTTAAAAATACAGATACTACTAAAAACAAAGGTTATGATGCTGGTAAAAAGATTTCAGGAATAAAACGTCATATTGCTGTTGATTCTCAAGGTTTACCACATGCAATTTACGTAACTACAGCAGAAAAAACAGATCGTAATAGTGCTATAATAATGATTCAAAATGAAAAAGAAAATCTTTCTACAGTTCAAAAAATAATAGTAGATGCTGGTTATGTGAAAAATTTGCTTCTGCAATCAAAACAATTATAAATGCGAATGTTGAAGTTGTAAAACGTAATGAATTACATTCTTTTGTAGTATTACCAAAAAGATGAGTTGTAGAGCGAAGTTTTGCTTGATTAGAAAAATGTAGAAGATTATGAAAAAAATGTGAAAGAAAATTAAATACTAGTTTATAAATGGTTGTTCTTTCCTTTATTTCAATTTTATTAAAAAGATTCTAAACAGGTTCTTAGGATGTTCTTTTAATCTTGTTGCAATTATTCTAGCATTTTTGCAAGCTCGTCATAATCGTAATTCTAAAGTTGATGATCCTCTTAAAACAAGAAAGGCGTCATGAGGTGATAATACAGCTCCCGTTAAATCTTTTAATCCTTCAAAACGAATTTTATCTATTAAAGTACTTTTACCACAAACAATTCCGGCCATAACATCAGAATGACCATTAATATACTTTGTTGCTGAATGGATAACAATATCAGCACCAAAAGTTAAGCGTTTAGTAATGATTGGTGTAGAAAAAGTATTATCAACAATTACTTGAATTTGTGGATTATATTGATGGACAATATCACTAATTGCTTTAATATCTAAAATTTTTAAAGTAGGATTAGCTGGTGTTTCGAAAAAAACAATTTTAGTATTGGGTTTTAAATTTTTTTTAATTTCATCAAGTTTAGTAAAATCAGCAAAATCAACTTCAATTTGAAAACGTGATATTCCTTTTTCAATAAGTGAATGAGTATCACCATAAATTGTTTTTGATGATAATAAATTGTCGGTAGCATTTAATAATGTTCAAAAAGTAGATGAAATGGCGCCCATACCTTATGAGAAAGCAATTGCTTTTTCTGAACCTTCTAAATGTGCCATTCGTTTTTCTAAAACAGTTGTTGTTGGATTACCAATTCTTGTATAAACATATCCTTCTTCTTGTAAATTAAATATCCTACCACTTTGTTCGGCACTATCAAAAGCAAAAGTTGTTGATAGATAAATGGGGGGGTAGGGCGGCTCCAAATTTATCATTATAATTACCACAATGAACTAAATTAGTTCATTGTGGTAATTATTTTTATTTTTTTTTAAGTTTTGTCATAATTATCTCTCCTTATAGATATAAATTTATTTTATTTTTATGTTATTTCCATTTAATTTGTATTTTAAAACTACCTTTATTTTATATAAAATAAAGGTAGCAAGTTTGTATTAAAGTATATAAATATCCTAGATTAATGTTAACAATCTGGTTTTAAAAAAGTAGTTATAATCTAATATTCAATTTTTATATGAAAATACTACAGTATTTTTTTGTTCTTTTATAGTAAATGTTTTTTCAATAAAAAAGGTTACTTTTTTACTAGTAATCTTTAAATTCAATACTTATTATAGTTTTTATTAATTAACATAATTTTAATTTATTATTGATACTTTTATATATATAAAGATTTATTTAGAATGTATTTTATTATTGTTTTAAGTATAAAATATTTAGAATTTTGAGAAAAGTGTGAAATTGTAGTAAGAATATTAAATTGGAAAGTGTAGTAATGTATCATTATTATATTAATAAAACTTTTTAAATTTTAAAGTACTTTTTCTAAATAAATCTTGATTTAATTTTATAGTCAAAAATTTAGATATGCAATAAAAAAATAAAATTAGAAAAATTATTTTAAATAAGCAATTGCTTCAATTTCAATTAATGCATCTTTGGGAATTTTAGCAACTTGAACTGCTGCTCTTGCTGGAGCATGTGTACCAAATATTTCTCCATAAACTTTATTCATTTCAACAAAGTGATTTAAGTCTTTTAAGAAAATATTAACTTTTACAATATTATTTAAAGTAATATTAGCAGCTTCACAAATTGCTTTAATATTTAATAAACTTTGCTTAGTTTGTGAAGCAATGTCAGTGCCAATAAATTCACCTGTTTTGCTATTAATTGGCAATTGACCAGAAATATATAAAAAGTCACCTGCAATTATTGCTTGACTATATGGCCCAATAGCAGCAGGAGCATTAGGCGTATGAATAATATTTTTCATAGTTTATCACTCTTTCTAAAATCATTATGTTTTGTATCATTGAATATATTAGTAAAATGTAGCGTTATTTTTAAGTTATTTAGGTGGTATTAAATAATTAATAGTAATATAAAATTAGCGTCATTAATTATTTAAAACTTGAACAACTATAAATATATTTTACATGATTTTCTTTTCTTTTTTTAATTAATTATTTTTCACTTTAATATTTTTTTTATTTTAATTTTAATTAAATATTTATTTAATATTTAATTATCAGTATTGAAAATTAAATTTATTTTTACTTTTTAACATTTATAAGTGTAAAAAAATATTATTAAAGTAATTTCATCATTTTTTTAGAAAAAAAATACATTTTATGGTTCATTTTATAAAATGTTACTATATAATTTGATTACAGACCAGTAACATTTTTAAATTGGTTTGAAGATAACGTAGTTATAATAATATCTATAGTAGACATTATAATTATAATTCTTAAAACATTAGGAGGAAATCTTTTATGGCAAAAAGTAATTCTAAAACAAAGACAGAAATTATTAAGATAGTGGCGCAAAAGTCTGATGTCACAATTGCCTTAGCGACTAATATTATTGATTTATTTTTTGAAGAGATAAAAGTTGAAGTTGCAAATGGTGGTAAAATTAATATACCAAAATTTGGAATATTTGAAACTATTATTCGTGAAGCAAGAACAGGTCGTAATCCCCAAACTGGTGAATCTATTGTAATTAGTGCTTTTAAAGCACCTAAATTTAAAGCTAGTTCTGAATTTAAAAAACATACTAATCAACAAGCAGAAACTTTAGCTTCTTAAATTAAAAATTTTAAAAAATCAAGATAAAATGGATATATAATTTCTAATTTATATCCATTTTGTTCTATTTTTTTATATGTCAGTGCTTTTTTTTGAACTTTTAAAAATTTTAATTTTTCTCAAAAAACTAAGAAAAAGGCATCATGTTGTGAAAAATAAATAATAACAAAACTAATAGCATTAAGATAAAAAACATTTTCTAAGTATTCAAGTTGATGTTTTTTAAAATTTGAAATGGCAACCCTTTTTAGGACTATTTTTTGGTAGACATTTTTTCTTGATATTTAATGGGAGTTAAGTAGTTTAAAGTGCTGTGGATTCTTATATTGTTATATCAATTGATATAATCAAATAATTCTAATTTTAACTGTATTAATGATGTAAATTTTTTGTCATTAATAAATTCAGTCTTGAAAGTTTTAAAAGTTGCTTCAGCAACAGCATTGTCATAAGGACAACCTTTTTTACTTAAAGAGCGGGTAATATTGAATGCTAATAAAAGTTTGTTAATAATTTTATTATTAAATTCGTTACCTCGATCGCTATGAAATATTTGCATATCTTTTAAACAGCGATTTGATTGCATAAATGCTTGATATACCAATGATGCATCTTTTTTAGTACTACACTATGTCCAACAATTTCGCGGTTAAATAGGTCTATTAATAAGCAAATATAGTTTCATTTACCATTAACTTCAACATAACTAAGATCACTGACAATCACCTCATTTTTAATTCTATTATTAAAGTTTCTATTAACAATATTAGTGATTTGTTCATTATTTACTTTATTACGATGATTTTTAAATGATAATTTAGTGTATTTTGACATTAAATTATGTTTATCCATAATTTTTTTAATTTTTCTTCTTGATAAATAAATTTCTTGTTTTTCTAGTATGACTTTTAATCTTCTTGTTCCATAAACACATTTGTTTTCTTTAAAAGCACTAATAACAGCTTGATCATAAATATTATTTTTGATTTTATCTTCTTTTTTCTTTAAATTAAAATAATATGTTGATTTAGAAATTTTTAAAAAACGACACATTGGGCGAATCTTATATTTTCATTTATTATTTGCAATAATCTCTACTTTCTGCCTATTATTAGTGCTGCTTGCTTTAAAATATCATTTTCCATTCGTAATTGTTTTAATTCTTTATTCATTTGAATTAATTGTTTTTCTAAATCAGAAAGATTATCTTTAGTTTTAAAACTTCCCGAATTAGTAAATTGCTTAATTCATTTATATGCAACTGCTCTTGTAACATTGTACTCTTTAACAAGACAAGATACTGATTTGCCACTTTGATATAAAGCTACTATTTGTTTTTTAAATTCATCTGTATATGAAGTAATATTGGCCATAATTATATTTCCTTTCTTTTAACAAATATTGTTATTTGTCTACATAATTAGTGTCCAATAAATTGTAGCCGATCCAAATTATTTCATGGTAATGTTAAAGACTTAGTACTTTTTGCTTCAAAACATAAATATTTACCATGATAAACTCCATGATAATCAACATTACTTTTTTGTTTAAAATTTTATTATTTTGATATAAAATTGGTGGATTTTGTTTAAAAATTAATGCTTGTTTTTCATTATTTATAATTTCAATAGTATAATTAATTATAGTTTCAAGAAACATTCCACGGTTAGCATAAAACATTATTTTAATTCTCCCTTGCATATAGAATATTACTAACTTTGGAATAGTTTTCCTTTTAATTAAAGGAGGTATAAATATGAATATTTGCAAAAAGGATATTATAGATAAAGAATTTACTGTTGATTATAAAGGCTATGATTCTAAAGAAGTAGATTTATTTCTTGATTTAGTAGCTACTAATTATGAAATACTAGAAGAATTTGTAAATAAACTAAAAAAACAAAATGCAATTTTAGAAGATAATAATTACAAGTTGCTTAAAGAAATTGATACTTTAAAAACACAAATTTTAGTTTTAAAACAAGAAAAACAAAAATTAGAAGAAAAAGGTGTAGAAAACGTTGATATTATTACGAGATTAAGTAAATTAGAGAGTATTGTACATGAAGAATAAATATGTTATAATTTTCTTCTAAAAGAATAAAAAATGAGCTAATCGCTGCATTAGTATGTAGAGGAAAGTCCACGCTTGCACTTTCTGTGATGAAAGTAATGTTTGTGTTAGAGAAAACAATAACTCTAAGCAGTAATTCTGACGGCTGACAAAAACCTAAGTTTTTTATTAAATAAGGTTCTAGTCTATAAAAGTGTCATAGAGACGAGTTTTAAGGAAACTTAAAAGCTGGAACGAGATAAACCCCACAAGCGAGAAACCCAAATTTAGGTAGGGGCATTGGTTTATTAGAAATGAATAATAAATCGAACTATTGTTTTACAATAGTAGATAAATGGTTAGCACTTGCAAGAAGCAAGAACAGAACGTGGCTTATGATTTTTTTATTCTTTTTTTGTTTGTAAATTATTTGATTGAAGGTTTAAAAATGACTGAACTTTTAGTTTTATTAGATAAATTTAATTTTAGAATTAGTTGTTGTGAAAGTATTACTGGTGGACTTTTTGCTCAAGAGATTACTAGTATTGCTGGTGCTTCTAAATATTTTAGTGGTGGTTTTATAACGTATACTAATGAATCAAAAATCAATATTGTTAAAATTAAAAAAACAACCATTGAAAAATATGGTGCAATAAGTAAACAATGTGCTATAGAAATGGCTTTAAATACACAGAAAATTTTAAAAACAAATATTGCTATTAGTTTTACTGGAAATGCAGGACCTAATGCTGTAGAAAATAAACCAGTTGGTTTAGTATATGTAGGTATTGTTATCAATGATAATGTTTGATGTGAAGTGTTAAATATTTCAGGTAATAGAAACGAAATTAGATCAACTATAGTAGCAAAAGCAGTAGTTATTTTAAAAAAATTTTTATTAAGTTTTTAAAATTTAAAAAGGAATTATCTTATAGAGTTATTAATATTTTGTAGGGTGATTTTATGGAAATAAACATTAAAGAAAAAGAACAATTATTAGAAAAGGCCATTAAGCAAATTGAAAAAGAATTTGGCAAAGGTGCTATTATGTTACTAAGTGATAGTAGTATTGGCGATATTGAAGTTATTAGTTCAAGAAGTATATTATTAGATGATATTTTGGGTGTTAAAGGTTTTCCAAAAGGTCGTATTATTGAAGTTTATGGACCAGAATCGGCAGGTAAAACTACATTAGCATTAATGGCTTTAGCACAAGTTCAAAAACAAAATGGTAGAATAGCATTTATAGATGCCGAACATGCATTAGATCGTCAATATAGTCAAAAATTAGGTGTTGATATTAGTCGTTTATTAATTACACAACCAGATTCAGGAGAACAAGCATTAGAAATACTAGATATTCTTGTTAAATCAGAAGCTTTAGATATGATTGTTATTGATTCGGTAGCTGCATTAGTTCCACAAATTGAACTTGATGATGATATGAATGATCAAACAATTGTTGCTCAAGCACGATTAATGTCTAAAGCATTACGAAAAATTAGTGGAAGTATCGCAAAAACTAATTGTATTGTTTTATTTATTAATCAAATTCGAGAAAAAGTTGGTATTATATATGGTAATCCTGAAATAACACCCGGAGGAAAAGCATTGCGTTTTTATAGTACAATTAGACTAGAAGTACGTAAAGGTGAACAATTAATCAAAAGTAATCAAATAATTGGTCATAAAATAAAAATAAAAATTGTAAAAAATAAAGTAGCATCACCATTTAAAACAGCAAGTCTTGATTTTTGTTTTGAAGAAGGATTTTCAAAAATTAGTGAAATAATCATTACAATTGCTGTTCAGAAAGAAGTTATTAATAAATCTGGTGGCTGATACACTTATGAAGATGTAAAATTAGGACAAGGAAAAATAAAAGCAAAAGAAAGTTTAGAAGCAAATACTTTTCTTTTAGAACAAATTAAGGAACGAATCAAGTTTTAAAAATTAATATTTAAAACATGCTAAAATTAATATAGGATTATTATCCTACTTATTTGTGTGTAGATATTAAAGAAGAAAAATATAAAATTTTAATTTTATTTAAGTTTTTGAGTGTAAGGATTCTTTTTCTTGTAGGTATTTTACAGCAAGGAGAGAAATATAAATGGAAAAAAATATGTTAGCTATATTATCAAATATAAGTAGTCAACAGTTTGGAATGTGAGTAGGTATATCAATTGTTCTAGCAATGATAGTAGGGATAATTGCTGGATTTCTAATTAGAAAAATGTATTTAAAAATTAAAGAACAAGAAAGTTTTACTAATATTTTAAAGAGAGAAAAAGAATCTCAAAAATTAATTCAATCCTCAAGAGCCGATGCAAAAATTGAAATAAGCAAAATGAAAAAAGATTTGTATTTAGAGATTGAATATCGTAAAGAACAAAATTTAGAATATGAGAAACTTTTAAATAAAAGAGAACGCAAATTAAGTCAACGTGAAGAAATAATTGAAACACAAACACAAAATCTTTATCATCAACGTGAAATTGTAAAAAATGTTAAATTAGAATATCATCAAAAAATTGATCAAATTATTATGGAATTAGAAAAAATTTCTGGTATGAGCCGAAATGAAGCAAAAGATGAATTGTTTAGTAAATTAAAAGAAAAATTATCATTAGAATTTAATAAAATTATTAAAAATCATGAATATAATATTAAACTTCAATCTAAAGAGTTAGCTAATAATATTGTTAGTGAAGCAATAGAACGTTATGCAAGTAATTTTATTGTTGATAAGTCAGTATCATATGTTAAGTTACCTAATGAAGAAATGAAAGGTAGAATTATTGGTAAAGAGGGTAGAAATATTAAATCTTTTGAATTAACAGCAGGTGTAGATATTATCATTGATGATACACCAGAAACAATTCAAATTTCTTCATTTAATCCGATCAGAAGAGAAATTGCAACTAGAGCTTTAGAAGATTTAGTTAAAGATGGAAGAATTCATCCAATTAGAATTGAAGAAATCTTGAGATTTCATGAGCAGGAATTAAATGAAGGTTTTAAAGTTGATGGTAAAAAAATTATTGATGAGTTAAAATTAACTGGTTTTGAACCAGAGTTAGTATCTTATATTGGAAGATTAAAATATCGTACAAGTTATGGTCAAAATGTTTTATTGCATTCCTTTGAAGTTGCCAAACTTGCAGGAGCAATGGCAGCTGAATTAGGTTTAGATGTTAATATTGCAAAACGTGCTGGTTTATTACATGATATTGGTAAAGCTGCTGATTATGAATTAGAAGGTTCACATGTTTATAATGGTGTGATTTTAGCAAAAAAATATCGTGAAAGCGATATTATTATTAATGCTATTCATTCTCATCATGGTGATGTTGCAAAAGATAATGTTTATTCTTCTTTAGTTTCAGCTGCTGATACATTATCAGCAGCTAGACCTGGTTCAAGAAATAATTCATTAGAAGAATTTATAACTAGAATTAAAGAAATTGAAGATTTATGTAAATCTGTTAAAGGTGTAGAAAAAGCATATGCTGTTCAGGCAGGAAGACAAATTAGAGTTATTGTTGATCCTAAAGTTATTAATGATTTTGATGCTCATATATTAGCAAGAAACTTAAAACAAAAATTAGAACAAATGATTACAATACCAGGCGATATTCATATTACTGTTATTCGTGAAGTAAGAGCAACGGAATTAATTAATTAACAAAATTAATTAATTGTTTTTTAGAGAACCCTTAGGTTCTCTTTTAACTTTATAAAAAATATAATTTTGTTAATTTAAATATTTATTTTTTATGTTTAATTTATTTTTTTCATTATTATTTTAGTGTTAAAATAATATAGTCTTAAAAATAGAGGAGAATATAAATATGAGTTTTGCTGACATTATGTCAAAAAAAGTACAAAAAACATTAGAAAAAAATTTAAGTAAAAAAACTTTAACCATGGAAAATATGGAAGCAACAATTAAAGAATTCAGATTAATTTTGTTAGAAGCTGACGTTAATTTTAGAGTGGTTAAAACTTTAACTAATGAAATTATTAATAAAGCAAAAGGTGAATTTATTAAAGAAGGCTTAGATCAAAAAGAAATGTTAATTAAAATTATTCATGATGAATTAACAAAGATTATGGGCACTAAGAATGTTGAATTAGATTTATCTACTAATCCTACTGTCATTATGATAGTTGGTTTACAAGGTTCTGGTAAAACAACAACAATATCTAAACTAGCAAAGTTGTTAACAGATAAATATCAAAAAAAATGTTTATTAGTTGCGGGAGATATTTATCGTCCAGCTGCTGTTGAACAATTAAAAGTTTTAGGAAAACAGTTGAATATTGAAGTTTTTTCCCAAAAAAATGAAACTCCTACTAATATTGTTAAAAATGCTCAAATATATGCTAATAAAAATAAGTTTGATGTAATATTAATTGATACAGCCGGAAGATTACACATTGATGAAAAATTAATGCAAGAACTAGTGGAAATAAGAAAAATTACTTCACCAAAAGAAGTTTTACTTGTTTGCGATGGTATGGCAGGACAAGATATAATTAATGTTGCTATTGAGTTTAATAATACTATTCCTATTACTGGAAGTATAATCACTAAATTAGATGGTACTGCTAAGGGTGGTTCAGCCCTTTCAATTTCTTATTTAACAAAGATTCCTGTTAAGTTCTTAGGAATGGGTGAAAAGGTAACTGATTTAGAGGTTTTTTATCCAGAAAGAATGGCAGAGCGTATTTTAGGCATGGGTGATCTTACTACATTAATGGAGAAGGCTGAAAGTATACTTTCAACTCGTGATGTTGAAGAAACTATGAATAGAATGATGTTAGGTCAATTTGATTTGAATGACCTTGTTAATCAAATGAAACAAATTCAAAAAATGGGTAAATTAGGATCACTTGTAAAAATGATTCCTGGTATGTCTGCTAAAATTAGTGATGCTAAAATTAGTGATGCTGAAACTGATTTAAAAATAGCAGAATATATTATTGCTTCAACAACTGCTCAAGAACGTGAAAAGCCACAAATTTTACGTTATCCAACTAGAAAAGCAAGAGTATTAAAAGGCTCAGGTCGTTCAGAAAAAGAATTAAATAAAGTGTTAAACCAATTCGAAAAAACTAAAAAAGTTATGAATCAAATTGCTGGTCAGATTAAAAAAGGAGAAATGCCAAATATTTCAGGATTAGATAAATTAATAAAAAGTTAGAAAAATAAAAAAAATTTGTTATTTTTTGTTAATTTGTTAAAATTTACTTAACTCAAGAAATGTATAAAACTTTGATTTCTTGAGTTTTTATAGATATTATTTTGTTAAAATTTTTTTAAATTTTCTTCTTTGTTTTTAAAACTTTAATTTATTTTTTTAAAGTAAAACTAGATTTTTAAAAAGAAAATAGTGTTTAAATAGTGGGTTATTTTAAATTAAAAATATAGCAAAAATTTATTTTTTCTTTTTCAGTTGCTTAACAATATTTAGGGAACAAGATAACTTTGAATTGTGTTTAGTAAACAAATTAAATTCAGTTAGGAGACTATGATTATGAAAGATACGTATACATCTGTTCGATTAGCTCAAAAGCCACAAAATTCTTTTGCTTGCTATCGATGTGGTAGAGTAATTTTGATAGCTGATTACTTAGAAGGAATAAATATTCAAGTTAATTGCAGTCGTTGTGGCTTTAAGAAGCGTGTTAATAGTATAAAGATAGAGAAAATAAACAGTAAGCGAAATTCAGCGCTAAATTCTAATGAAATTTCAAAAGATAAGATAAATGAAATTTTTAATTCCTAAAACTATTAAATTTGTAAAATTACAAATTTGAAGAAGTGTTGGTTTAATTGATTTATTAATTATTTTAATGGTAGTTGGATTTGCTTCAATTATTATTTTATTGTTGCAAATTGATATTATTTTTAAAATATTAGCTGTTATTTTAGTTGGCTGTGCTACTATTCCGCTTACTTTTTATTGACAGCCAAGAAAAAAAGGATGAGAAATTATTTTATTATGATTTAAATTTCATAGTAAAAATCGTTATTATAAATCTGAAAAAAATTCACAAATATTAGTACCATTTAAAAAAATTATTAGTAAGAATGTGATGGAATTAAATGTGAAAAATACAAATTATACTAGAGCTTTATTATTGGAGGGTTTTAATATTACATTATTATCTAATGAAGAAGCCTCAAATAAAATTAAAGATTTAGCTGCAGCTTTTAAAATTATTAATATTTCTATGTCTTTAATAAAGATTGATATGCCTTTAGATATAACTGCACAAACTAATTTTTATAAAGAACAACTCGAAAAAATTGATTTAGAAAATATTACTGAAAAAGCAAAATTAGCAAGAAAATTTCAAATGATATCAGCAATTAATGCTAATGATGAAATTCAAAATCAAAATGAAATGACGCAACCATTTTTTTACTTATTTTTTTATTCATCAAATCAAGAAAAATTAAAAGAAGAAGTAAATGCTTTTAAAAATTATATCAGTCGTAGTGGCATTAAAACTAGTGATATTAATTGTTTTGAAATGATGGTTGTTTATAGTAAATTAATAAATTCTAACGAAAATGTTTCCTTAGAAGAAATGTTTACTACAAAAAAAGAAGAAACTGTTAAAAGTAAAGATTTAACTAATGATTTGGCGATTAAAGAATTATTAGTTCATAAGAATAATTTAGAATTTGCTAATTGTTTTCAAACTGTTTATAACATATATGATTATCCATTTGAAGTTTCAGCAGTCTGGTTAGCAAATTTAGTAAATATTCCTAATACTAGTTTAATCTTTACTTTTAATAGTATTAGTGAAGAAAGTGCTAAAAAACAATTGAATAAAGCTATGCAAAATTTAGCAACTTTAAATTTTATGACAAAATCATTGTCAGAACGAAGAGATTATGATTATCATTATCAATCATTAAGTGAATTATTAGATCAAATTGCTGGTGGTGGTGAAAAAATATTTAATACTAATATGTATTTGTTAATTAATGGTGCTGATCGTAAGCAACTTAAACAAAATATTAGTACTGCCGAATACGAAATAAAAAACAATAATATGAAGTTTGATAAATTATATTATCGTCAATTAGAAGCTTTTTTATCAGTAATGCCAGATAGTGCTGATTGATTTAAAGAAACAGGTCACGAAATGCCATGTTTAACAATAGCTGCTAGTTTTCCTTTTTTAAATCAAGAATTAAATGATAAACAAGGATTGTTTCTTGGATTTAATGAAAGTGGTAATAAAGTATTTTTTGATCAAAGAACTAAAAGTAGTACTCGTAAAAATCATAATCAACTAATTATTGGTACTAGTGGTTCAGGAAAATCTTATACTTCTAAAAAAGAAGTAAATTATCAAATTATGCTTGGTCATAAAGTAATTGTTATTGATCCTGAACGTGAATATCGCGATTTATGTAATTATCATGATGGAAGTTGAATTGATGTTGGTGATGGTTCTTCTGGCAATATTAATCCATTTCAAATTACATTGGCACTGAGTGATGATAATAATACTCGTGATATTTTAGCACCACATATGCAATTCTTAGAACAATTTTTAAACGTTGCTACTGGTGGATTAACGAGAAATGAATCAAGTTTATTAATGATTTATGTACATTTAATGTATGAAAAATTTGGTATTACTTTTCGAACAAAAATTCATTTATTAAAACCAAATCAATTTCCAATTTTTCAAGACTTATATGATATTATTGAATCTGATATGGTTAAAGAAGAAGAGATTAGAAGTAAAAATGAATTAAAAAATTTACTAATTATATTATCAAGATTTGCTACTGGTGGTACTGATGCTAATTTATGAAATGCTCATACTAATATTAATAACAGTAGTTTATTACAAGTTTATGATTTATATACTTTAACGCAATCAGGTAATAAACGTTTAGTTAACGCTCAAATGTTTTTAATTTTGAAATATATTGAAAATGAAGTACGAAAAAATAAAAATGATAATGAAATTAATAATAAACAACAATGAATTTCAATTACTATTGATGAAGCCCATTTACTTATTGATAAAGAATTTCCAGCAGCATTATTATTTATGTATCAAATTGTTAAGAGAATTCGTAAGTATACAGGTATGATAAATATTATTACGCAAAATATTAATGATTTTCTTGGTTCTGAAGAAATTAAAAAATATACTACTGCTATCATTAACTCAAGTCAATATTTAAAAGTATTAAACTTACAACCTCATGATTTAGCGGCATTAAATGAATTGTATTCTTCATATGGTGGCATTTCTGCTAATGAAACTGATTTTATTGCTCGTGCTAAAGTTGGTGAATGTCTTTTTGCTATTTCTAGTTTATATCGTATGTGTTTAAATATTAATGTTAGTGATGCTGAAACACAAGCAATTAAAAATATAAAAAATAAAGAAATTGAAAATTAGTATATTTTTATACATTATCCATTTCATCAATAGCTGTTAATTTATTTTAAATAAAAAATAAGTTAATAAAATTGTAAATTATTATTTACTTTATTTTAAAACCAACTATAATTAAAGTGTATCAACATTATTTATAACATATGAATTTGACGACTGTAAGTCCTAATTTATCTCTTTAAGGAGTAAAATAGGACTTATTATATTATTAGATAAATTCATGCTTTATAAACAATTTTGATTAGTAAATAATTTTATTTTTTTATTATTTAAGGAGGAAAAACTTATGATTTTTAATTATCTATCAGATGAACCTGATATAAATAAAATCATTGATGTAGCAAAACCTTATGTTTCAGCAGTTGCGGGATTGCTAATTGCTGCTTTAATTGCATTTAGTGTTTTTAAAATAATTATATTGGCAAAAGATTTAGCCGCTGCTGGTGATGATCCACAACGTAGAAGTGAGATTAAAAAAGCGTTTATGTATACATTAATTGCACCAATTATTGGTATTACTGCATCAGCAATAATAATTGCTCTTGTGCAAGCTTTTGGTGGTAATTCAAATATTCTTCCTAGCTAACTAAAGAAAGTTATATATTAACTTAATATTAAGTTATGAAGAGAAAAGAGATGAAAATATGGATTGACTAACAGATATTATACTAGGAGCTTTATTATTAATACCTTGACTTATTTTCATTCAAGGACCATTATATTTAATTGATATTTTATTGAGATCACCTAATCATGGTCATGGCGGCATATTTGATTATTTAACAACTGATGCGATAACTAATTTAGTTTTTGGCGATTTTACTAAAGATCCACTTAATAGTAAAAATTTACCAGTATTTTTTTCAGCATTAGCAATTGTTTCAATTGGCGTAATACTTATTATGTTTATTATGCAATTAATTATTATTCAATTTACTGAAACACATACAATTAGAGAAAAATTAGGTAAAGCTATAAAAAATACATTTTTAGCTTTTTTAGTAATTGTTTTCATTCCATTTTTTATGAGTACTATAAATTATTTAATAACAGGATTATTGGCAGTTTTACAAATTACAGCTTTAGGAAAAAATGCTAGTTTAGCTGATTTATTATGAGGTATTGGTGCACCCGATGCTAATGCTGTTCAGCATGATCCTGGTGTTTATTTAATGCCACCTATTTCTGAATTAAAACATTGAAACTTTATTCTTGAAATTATTGCGGTGTGATTTACTTTATATGTATTATTTGTTGCATCAATGACATTGGTTGAAAGAATTATTGATTTATTACTTTTATTTTCAATATCACCAATTGTTGCTTCTATGATGCCTGTTGATCAAGGAAAAAGATTGGGTGTTTGAAAAGAAATGGTAATAGGTAAGTTTATTATTGGTCCAGGAACAATGTTACCTATTTATATCTTCCTTCAAATATTACCAAAAGCAATATTAGATATTACTAATAATACTAATTTTAGTTGACTTGAAAAACAAGTTTTATATACGTTATTTTGTACAGCCGGTGCTATTAGTTGTTTAAGAACTCAAAAAATTATTAATCACTTAGTAACACAAAACTTAGGTGTACAAAGTGCTATTGATTCTAATGGAGCAGCTATTGCTGGAAATATTATGGGTAAAGCTCGTACTTTTGCTAGCCTTGCAGCAGGTGGTGCTGGTGCATTAAAACTCGGGAAACAAATTGCATTTGGTGGTGCTAAAGATGGAAGAAATCCTGATGGTAGCGAAAAGAAAGCAAGTGGACTATTAAAAAATGGTATCACAGGTTATTTAGGCAAAGGTACTAAGGGATTTGTCAAAGGAATTGGTAAAATTCAAAATTCTCATGATCAAGGTACTAAATGACAAGATACAAAAAATAATTTAAAAAGTCCTTTTGTTGGATTAAAAAATATGGCTAAGGGTGCTTTTAAAGAACCTGTTGTAAATTTAAATAACATTAGAAAGAATGCAAGAAGAGGAGATTCTGATGAATAAAAAAGTAAAATATTAAAATCTTGGAGAAATAATCATGAAATTTAAAAAAACAAAAAATGAATTTAAAAAGAAAAAAAGTTATCGTTGAAGACGTAATGTAACTATTGGTATTTTATTATTAATAATATCAGGTATTGCTGGTGTTATTTCCCAATATGGGTAAAATATAAATTATTATAAAATATATAAAAAATAAAGGAACATAAAAATGAAATTTATTCGTCAAAAAAAATGAGTACTACCAGCAGTAATTATAATTGTTATACCCTTTTTAGTATTAATAAATACTTTATTAGTTTATGCTTTAGTCTTTGTTCGTAACATGTTTTTTCATAGTGGAGATAATCAACAACCATTTACACTTAAATTTTTAATACAGGATGTTATTAATTATTGATTAATATTTTTAGTTTTATTTCTTATTGAATTTTCAGTTTTATTATCTTACTTTATGATTCATAAATATAAAATTTATCGTGAAACTCATAATAAAAGTCGCTTTTTACGCGATTCAAAAAATAAAGTGTATGGATCCGCTGCTTGATTAACGCCCACTGAAATTGCTAATACCTTTCCTTTATCAAAAACTGTTGAAAATGATTATGGTATTGTTGTTCAAACAACAAAGACTAAAATTGGTGGTGTCCAATTTAATATTAAGTCTGATGCTCATAATATTGTAATTGGGGGAACAGGAAGTGGTAAAACTCAAAAATTAGTTATTCCAACTATATATTTAAATGCCCAATCGAAAATTAAACCATCAATGGTTATTACTGACCCAAAAGGAGAATTATTTCAAAATCATTCTAAAATATTAAAAGATAATGGTTATGATGTTTATGTTATTAATTTACGTGATACATCAGTATCTAATTCATGAAATCCTTTTGTTAAAGTATATGATTTTTATGTAGAATCAATGCGTTTAAAAAAAGAAAATAATCCTTTAAATGAATCAATTACTTATGAATCAATGGCATTATCATGAATTAATGATATTGTTGAAGCTTTATTTCCTGAATCAGATCCAAAACAAAAATTTTGAAATCAATCAGCGATGCAAGTTGTTAAATCAATTATGTTATTTATGTTAGAACAACTTGAAGATCAACCTGATGTTCCTTTAAAATACTTTAGTATGTCAAATGCTGCTATTGTTGCTACTAATCGTCAACGATATGTTGAAATTCTAAAAAAAATGCCAACTCATAGTTTAGCTCGTCAAATTGGTTTAGGTGCATTAGAAGGTGCCGAAGAAACTGCAGGGTCAATTAGTCAAATGGTTGCTAATGGATTACGTTTATTTACTGATCCAGTGACACGAAATATTAGTTGTAGTAATGATATAAATTTAGATGAAATTGTAAAAAAACCAAGTGCTGTTTTCTTAGTTGTTCCTGATGAAAGTAATGAACGTAATGCTTTTGTATCAATGTTTATTGCACAGTTATATAAAAATACGATTCGTTATGCAAGTACTTTGCCTGATATTAAATTACCACGTCCTTTATACTTTTTATTTGATGAGTTTGGTAATATACCAACCATTGCTAGTATGGCACAAATGATTACTGTTGCACGAAGTCGTAATATTTTTTTCATGATGATTATGCAAGATTTACAACAATTAACACAAAAATATGGTAAAGAAACAGCAGAAACTATTTTTAATAACTGTATTTTGCATACTTTTTTGCAAACTATGGATTTACAAACTGCTAATAAATATTCAGATATGTTCGGTGAAAAGACAATTATTAATTATAGTCATTCTGGTAATAAAGATAAAAAAGCTGATAATATTAATTCATCATTACAAGGTAAAAAATTAATTACAGGTAGTGAGTTAATGAAATTAGATTTTGATACTGCTGTTATTTTTTTAGCAAAACATAATCCAGCAAAAACACGTTTAATTCCGTTTTATGAATGAGGAAGTAAACCGGCAGGACAAGCAACCGTTACAAACGCTTCACGTTTAATTGATTTTAATAAAGATTATTATTTGAGTTATATTGGTTTATTCTATTATATTGAGAAAAGAAAAAATCCACAATCTGCTGCTGAAAGAGAAAAATCAGAAAAATAAAAAACAAACAATAGTTAAGAAATTGTATATAAAAGAATATTTATCTTAAATATATAAATGTATATTATTGATAGATATAGAAAATAACGATATACTTATTTCATGAATAGATCAAAAATATAAGTTTTACTTTTTATAAATTATGCTAAAAAAGGTAAGTACATAATAATGTTAAATATTATAAATAAACTTATATGAAAGGATTTTAAATATGAATGTTCCCAATATTATTTCTTTAATAAGATTAATATTAGTCCCAATTATTGTTAGTTTAATGATTATCGGTCCAATAAATAATGATAACTTTTATCAACTTTGAATAGCAAGTATTAATATTAATACTTATAGCTTACCGATTAGTTGGTTAATGGCAGCAATTTTATTTATTATTGCTGCCATTAGTGATTTTATTGATGGATGATGAGCAAGAAAATTTAATCAGGTAACAACTTTTGGTAAATTTTTTGATTCAATTGCAGATAAGCTTTTAACTAATGGTGTTTTAATTGTAATGGCATGTGCTACTATAATTCCAATTTGAATGGTAGTTATTTTGGTATTACGTGATTTTATTATTGATGTAGTTCGTCAAATTTTGGCTACTAAAGGTACAATAATGGCTGCTGATAAATATGGTAGAATAAAGGCAGCAGTACAAATGTTAGGAATTACAATTTTATTTTTTATTAATTGACAATTTTTAAATGGTAGTGTTAATGGTCATAGTAATAATGATCAATATGGTTTAATTAATCAATTAGTAATGATACCAATGTACGTTGCTACAGTATTAAGTATTTTTAGTGCTTATAATTATATTAGTTTAAATAGTAAAAAATTGTTTAATATCTAAAAATAAAAGGAGTATTAATATAAATGATAAATAAAGTAATTGTTTTGAATCAGTGAGCAGTAGTTACAGGAGCGTCTAAAGGATTGGGATATTATTACTGTCAAGCATTATTAGCACAAGGTTATCACGTATTAGGGGTATCACGTGATAGTAAAAAAATATTAGAATTAGCAGATAAGTATCCACACTTACAAGTTAAAAATTATGATTTAGATTTATCTGATTTAAAAAATGTTTATAAATTATTTGAGTTATCAAAAGAATTAAATGTAACAGTAGTTATTAATAATGCTGGTTATGGTGTTTGAGGAACATTTACAGACAGTATGTTAGAACAAGAATTAAATATGATTAATTTAAATATTTCTTGTTTACATATTTTAACAAAGTTATTTGTTCAACGTTTTAGTAAAAATAATTATGGTCGTGTTATTAATATTGGAAGTATGGCAGCTTTTAGTCCAGGACCTGTTTTTGCTAGTTATTATGCTTCTAAATCATATGTTTGAAGTTTAGGTGTTGCAATTAATTACGAATTAAAAAGAGCAAAAAGTAAAGTAAGAGTAATTACAATTTGTCCAGGTCCATTAAAAACTGAATTTTGAAACCGTAGTAGTAATGGTAAAGGTAATAAAGAACATTATAGTTCATTATTACCAGTTTTAGATACTGAAACTTATGCTAAAAAGTCTTTACAAACAGCCTTAAAAACAAAAAGAAAAAGTTTTATTATTACAGGAATTTCTAATAAAATTACAAGAACTATTATTAGAATATTACCCTTAAAAACAGTACTTAAGTTAGTATATAATTATCAAAAAAATCGATAGAAATAATTTTTTTGCTCTTTTTTTTAAAACAGTTTAAGAACCTGTTTAGAATCTTTTAGAAAATAAGGTAAAATTACTATATATTTTAAAATAAGAGGTATATATGCATAAAAATTATCCAAGTCATGTCACTAAAGAACAATTTGAGAACATAATATTAATTTTAGAAAATGTCAAAAAGAAAACAAAACCAAGAAATTTAGATTTATATGAAGTATTTTGTGCAGTTTTATATGTATTAAAAAGTGGTTGTCAATGAAGAATGTTACCAAAAAATTTTCCAAAATGACAAACTGTATATTATTATTTTCAAATTTGAAGTAAAAATAATGGTAAAGAACCTAGCATATGACAATTAATTTTAAAAAAAATAGTTAGAAAAGTTCGTATCAATAATCATCGAAAAGAAAAAATCAGTTTTTGTATAATTGATTCACAAAGTGTTAAAAATACAGATACTACTAAAAACAAAGGTTATGATGCTGGTAAAAAGATTTCAGGAATAAAACGTCATATTGCTGTTGATTCTCAAGGTTTACCACATGCAATTTACGTAACTACAGCAGAAAAAACAGATCGTAATAGTGCTATAATAATGATTCAAAATGAAAAAGAAAATCTTTCTACAGTTCAAAAAATAATAGTAGATGCTGGTTATACTAGTGAAAAATTTACTTCTGCAATCAAAACAATTATAAATGCGAATGTTGAAGTTGTAAAACGTAATGAATTACATTCTTTTGTAGTATTACCAAAAAGATGAGTTGTAGAGCAAAGTTTTGCTTGATTAGAAAAATGTTGAAGATTATGAAAAAATTGTAAAAGAAAATTAAATACTAGTTTACAAATGGTTGTTCTTTCCTTTATTTCAATTTTATTAAAAAGATTCTAAACAGGTTCTAAGATATATGCAACTTCTTAAATTTAAGAAGTTATTAAAAAAGAGGTGTTATTTATGAAAAAATATTTGTCTATTTTAACAACATTAGCATTATCAACATCGGCAATATTATCAAGTTCATTCATATGTAAAAAAATCTAATTTAAAAATATATAGAATTAACTGATATAAAAAGTCATGTCGATTTTCATATAAATGGAAAAGATTATTATCATAATGATTAAAATCAAAATGCAGTTGTTGTAGATAGTAATACAAAGTTTGTTTTAAATTCTATTGGAAATCAAGGAAATATGAATGAAATTCAACAAACAATAAGTTTCGATTATAATTGAAATCAAAAAACATTCACTTTTAAATTCATTAGTGTTGAAACAGTTTCAGCAAATAATAATGATAATACAAAATTTGTAAGAGGTTATTTTAATACTGAATTAAATCTAAATTTATATGAATTTTAATATGCAATTAGTTTATTAAGCAACTATATATCATAAAAACAGCATTTAAATGCTGTTTTTGCTTTTTTATTTTTAAAAGAATAATGAAGTGAATAATTTGTTTATGAATTTTAATTAATTAAATAATATTTATATTATAAAATTAATTAAAGCATTGATAATAATTTATAATGATGATTAATCAAAATATATTATATACAGTATGAGATTCTATTGTAATTTGGTTTAAATTTGTTATTATTATATTTGTCCTAAAATTTTAGGACAAAACATCAGTTTAATTAATTTAAAATTGTAAATTTGGCTTTATGCCCTTATATGAGTAATTTTCATGTAAGGGTTTTGTATTTTAATTTATTGATATGAGTCTTTAATTTAGTTTAAAAACTCAATTTAATATCTATTCCAATTTCATAAATTAATATTCCCACTTACCCTTAAACGAAAATTTATACAGACTAATAATTAAAAACATTTTAAAATTTATATCATTATAATTTAAAAGTATTAAGTTTAAGGTCAAATTTACTCTTTTATGGTAATTAAGTTTGTTTATAGTAAAAGTATTATTAAAACTTTAGAAAATGAGGTTTATTAAATGCAGAATATTATAAATTGTGGCATTTATTTTGCTAATGTGCCATTAACAAAAACAACTAACGAAACTAGATGTGAAAATATAAATTGTAATTATCAATATTGTAATGGTTGCAAACTTGAAACAGTTATCATTTGAACACAAACTCCTGATCAAAAATGTTTAATAATTCCTATTATTAGAAATTCAATTGAACAGCATGAGCAAAGCCTAGGCTTATTAGGTGATAACTTATCTATTATTAAATTGAAAAAATCTAATAATAATTCTATTTTAAGTTTTCGCGAGGAAGATATTAGTTATGATGATCTTAATCGTGCAACTTAAATTAAAAACTTTAGAATTGGTGATGAGTACTTAATCAATGGAGAACTTCGTATCTTAAATGAAACTGAAATTCATGATTTATCTTTTAGAGTAAAAACATTACCAATATCAAGTTTTAATACAATTGCCAATATTGGTATTAATAAAAATTTAAATTTAAATAATAAAATTGTAAGTTATAGTGACAATACTTTGAAAGAATAATTTCTTAAAACAATTAAAAATACTTATATTTTTAATATTAAATTTCTCTCTCTTTTAAAATTAAAAAACGGGCTTCTCTCCACATGTACTTGTGGAGGGAATAATGAAACTGAATGAGTTCAACATTGCTTTTCAAACTGAACAGCAATGTCTTCGTATATAGCAAATTTGAAAGAAAACAAATGTATTAGGTGTTCTAGTTTTAATTTGAATATTTCTGATTTAAAAAGAATAAGATGTTTGAAATGTAATCAAACATTTAGTATTCTCACGGGTACCATATTTTCAAGGTCATAAACATCTTTAAGATCATGATTTTACCTCATCTTTAAATGAATAAACACCAAACATGGAATTCCGTCAACTGATGTTTCAAAAGAATTGGGAGTGACCTTAAAAACAGCATGGAGAATGGGTCATAAAATTAGAACACGTATTGCAAAACAAGAACCTCAATTTATTGTTGAAGGCACAGTGCAAATTGATGAAATGTATCTTTCACATATGGCTTTTAAAAAACAAGGAAGATCCTTGAAAAATAAAACATTGATTGTTGGCATTTATGAAAAAAAATAATAATTTAATTGTGAAAGTATTGAAAAATGCAAAGAGTAAAAGTCTTTTGAATTTTGCAAGAAGCCACATTTCTTCAAAATGTCATGTATATACTGATGATTGAAAAGGATATTGCGATTTCAAATTGGTTTTCCCAAAACATAAAACAGTTAACCAACAAGATGGTTATGTTTCAAAAACTGGTGTAAATACCAATCAAATTGAATCAGTTTGAAAACATATAAGAAGAACATTTAAAACACATATCAAAGTTGCAAAACATCATGTTTATTTATATGCCAAAGAAGCTGCATATAAATTCAACAAGATACTTAGTTTTGAAATTGTAATGCTGTGTTTAATTTAAAAATGTGGGAAGAAGTCCGTAGATACGCTTTTCTCAGCATTTATGTGATAAAATTAAAAAATAGTACATAAAGGGAGAAAAGCGTTAAAAAATAATAAAGAATTATCTAAAGTATTTTAAGATTCAAAAATTAGATAAATATTCTTTATTTTTTTATTTTTTACATTATTTTATTGGTTGTTCTTAGAACCTGTTTAGAATCTTTTTAATAAAATTGAAATAAAGGAAAGAACAACCATTTGTAAACTAGTATTTAATTTTCTTTCACAATTTTTTCATAATCTTCTACATTTTCTAATCAAGCAAAACTTCGCTCTACAACTCATCTTTTTGGTAATACTACAAAAGAATGTAATTCATTACGTTTTACAACTTCAATATTCGCATTTATAATTGTTTTGATTGCAGAAGCAAATTTTTCACCAGTATAACCAGCATCTACTATTATTTTTTGAACTGTAGAAAGATTTTCTTTTTCATTTTGAATCATTATTATAGCACTATTACAATCTGTTTTTTCTGTTGTAGTTACGTAAATTGCATGTGGTAAACCTTGAGAATCAACAGCAATATAACGTTTTATTCCTGAAATCTTTTTACCAGCATCATAACCTTTGTTTTTAGTAGTATCTGTATTTTTAACACTTTGTGAATCAATTATACAAAAACTGGTTTTTTCTTTTCGATGATTATTGATACGAATTTTTCTAACTATTTTTTTTAAAATTAATTGTCATATGCTAGGTTCTTTACCATTATTTTTACTTCAAATTTGAAAATAATAATATACAGTTTGTCATTTTGGAAAATTTTTTGGTAACATTGTTCATTGACAACCACTTTTTAATACATATAAAACTGCATAAAATACTTCATATAAATCTAAATTTCTTGGTTTTGTTTTCTTTTTGACATTTTCTAAAATTAATCTTATGTTCTCAAATTGTTCTTTAGTGACATGACTTGGATAATTTTTATGCATATATACCTCTTATTTTAAAATATATAGTAATTTTACCTTATTCTCTAAGAACCTGTTTAGAATCTTTTTAATAAAATTGAAATAAAGGAAAGAACAACCATTTGTAAACTAGTATTTAATTTTCGGCATTGGTTAGATAAGTTTACTTTCTTGTCTTCAAATCTGTACAAATTGATTTGGAGGCATTTTCAATCTAATAACTATTCTATCATTGTTTCAATATCTAACAAATTTTTCTAATATTTTATTAAAACTTTCCATACTTTCAAAAGTGCTACCAAACATCATTTTAAAATCTCTTTTAATTCAACGATTTAAACATTAGACTTACTGCATAACTAGTTAACTTTTTATTTTTTTGTTATTATTAAAATAAAATTTGAATAGTTAAGGATAAACTTTATGACATATTTTGAATTAAAAGATAAATCTGATCAATATTTTCGTAAAATAGTGGGTATTAATAAACTCGTTTTTAACGAAATTTTAAATATTTTATTAGAACATCAAAAACTCAAAACTACTATTGGTGGAAGGCCATATAAAATGTCAATAGAAGATCGACTAGTAATGAGTTTAAGATATTTATATGAAAATCGTACATATCATAGTATTGGTGCTGAGTATGGTATGGTTGATACTACTGCTTTACGAAATATTCGTTCAATTGAAGATATTTTAATAAAGAATAATAAGTTTAATAATTTAACAAATAAAAATATTTTTTTAAAAAGAAGAATTAAAAAATAAAATTTTGATAATTGATGTAACAGAGGTAGAAACAGAACGACCAAAATATAACCAAAAAGATTGATTTTCTGGTAAAAAATGAATGCATACTGTTAAGTTTCAAACCGTAATTAATGCAAATACTAATGAAATTTTAAATATTTTTTCTGATATTGGTAAAAATCATGATTTTAAAACTTTTAAGAATTCAAAGTTAAAGTTTTTACCAGAAACTATAATTCTTGCAGATAAAGGTTATCAAGGTTTACAAAAAATTCATGCTAATACATTTTTACCCATTAAAATTAGCAAAAATAATCCTAAAACAAATAAAACCAAAATCTTTAATAAGATTATTAATAAAACTCGTAGAAAAATTGAACATGTTTTTGCATTTTTAAAATGTTTTAAGATTATTGGTTATAAATTTAGAAAAGCCAGAAAACGAATATTTTTAAGATTTAATTTAATTGCAGGATTTTATAATTTATCATTAAAACTTAAAAACGTTATGCAGTAAGTCTATTAAACTATATTTTTGATAATAGTAATAATTTAATTGAAATTTATTATAATAAATTTAAAAATGATAATATTACACAAAATGTAAATTTTAATTATACTACTAATTATAATGGAACAGATTCTACAAATGTTTATAATAGTGAGCAAAAAAATATATTTTCAAATTGAACCGACTATGCTAAATCTTGGAATGATTTTACTACTTTATTTCCTAGTATCAGCTTTGATAATAATTCTTTTATTTCTGCTGGTGATTCAAGCCAAAGTACTCAAAAACATAATATTAAAATTAGCACAAAAGATATAACAGAAGCGATTGATAATTCTGCTAAATTTGAAAATAATTTTTCTGTAAGTGGTTTTATGTGACACGCATATATTAATTCATCTGTTTTTATTTAACATGATTCTTCTGGTATTTACATTAAATTTTGAATTGGTGAAGATTCATTTTTTTATAATGATAGTCTTACTTTTTCTATAGTATTAGATAAAGCTACTTTTAATAATTCAATAAATAGTTAGTTTATATTAAAAGAATGTAAATTTGACAAACATTAATACAAATGATATTGAATTAAAAATGCTGGTAATTGTCCAGCATTTTTAAAGTTATATTTGATAATAAACTATATTAGAAAATTAAACTATTATTTATTCAAACTCTGATTTAGGAAATACATATTTATCGATAGCTTTTGCAACACCACCACAAGTATTTTTACTAGTAACATCATATGCTATTTCTTTTAAATTAGGATGAGCATTTTGCATTGCAATACCATATTTAGCCCACTTTATTAATTTATAATCATTCATACCATCACCACAAGCTAGTACTTGGTTAGGAGTAATATTTCATTTTTTGCATAAAAATTGTACAGCAGCTGCCTTATTAACGCCAATTGGATTAATTTCGATAACACTATGAGAAGAAGTAGCAAGTTCTAAATTTTTGATAGTATTTAATTGTTCTAAAATTGGATTAACTTGTTTTTTCTTTTTACAAAATAATAAAATTTTATACATACCCTCATTGGTATTCTCATCAATTTGTTTAGTTGGTAGGTTATTAAAATTTTCCATAATTTTAACTTTTAGTGATCTGCGATTAATTAAGCCTGTTTTATTATCGGTACTATATCCTCATATTGCTAAATTATTTTTATTAGCAAATTTAACTATTGTTTGTATTTGTTCTTTTGTTAAGGATTTTTCATATAATATATCTAATCTATTATCATTAGTAATATCAAGGACGTTACCACCATTATAACAAATAATATGACCAGTTTTTTCATGCATTAAACATGCTTTTGCAATATCAATGGTTGAACTTGGCGCTCTTCCTGTTGCAATAATAACTTTAATATTTTTTTGATATGCTTTTTGGATTGCAATTAGATTTTTAGGATGAATTTTTCATCTACTTTTTAATAAAGTTCCATCTAGATCAAGAACAATTAATTTAATAGCCATTTATAAATACCTTATTTTTCTATTTCTTCGATAGTATTAGTCATATCTTTTTCAGAAACTAAACCAAAAGTTTTTTTAACTTCTTTTCCTTCTTTATTAAAATAAATTAATGCTGGAATTGATTGGATTTCATACTTGTTTGCTAGTTCTTTAGCTTTGTCAATATCAACTTTAATAAAATTAATATTATTGTGTTTTGTGTCGTTAGCAACACTTTCAAATCTTGGTCCCAACATTTTACAAGGACCACATCATTCTGCTGAAAAATCAATTACTGTTGTTTTTTTTGATTGTAAAAACTGATCAACTTCTTTTATAGAATTAATATGTTGTATTTTGCTTTTATTATGCATATGTTCACTACCTTTTCTTTTAATTTGTTTTATGGTTTAATTCTATCATTAGTTTTAATTTTTAAAACATTAAACGATAAAATAATTTTTTTAATTTTAGTTATTACTATATAAATATTCGGAATTTTACGCTTATTGGTTAACACTTAATTCTTAATAAATAATTTAATTATGATATTTTTAAATGTGATTTTTTCTTTACGGTTATTATATTTAAAACAAAATTCATTTAAGTAAGATTGGAGTCATTTTTTTGAAACTCAATGAAATTGGCCGATAAAACCTCTTTTTAATATTGCTCAAAAACTTTCTATTGTATTTGTATGAATACCATTATAAGAAAAATATTTTTTGTGATTAACTTGTTCATGTGGTAAAATTCCGTAAATAGGCATTGGTTAGATAAGTTTACTTTCTTGTCTTCAAATCTGTACAAATTGATTTGGAGGCATTTTCAATCTAATAACTATTCTATCATTGTTTCAATATCTAACAAATTTTTCTAATATTTTATTAAAACTTTCCATACTTTCAAAAGTGCTACCAAACATCATTTTAAAATCTCTTTTAATTAGACTTACTGCATAACGTTTTTAAGTTTTAATGATAAATTATAAAATCCTGCAATTAAATTAAATCTTAAAAATATTCGTTTTCTGGCTTTTCTAAATTTATAACCAATAATCTTAAAACATTTTAAAAATGCAAAAACATGTTCAATTTTTCTACGAGTTTTATTAATAATCTTATTAAAGATTTTGGTTTTATTTGTTTTAGGATTATTTTTGCTAATTTTAATGGGTAAAAATGTATTAGCATGAATTTTTTGTAAACCTTGATAACCTTTATCTGCAAGAATTATAGTTTCTGGTAAAAACTTTAACTTTGAATTCTTAAAAGTTTTAAAATCATGATTTTTACCAATATCAGAAAAAATATTTAAAATTTCATTAGTATTTGCATTAATTACGGTTTGAAACTTAACAGTATGCATTCATTTTTTACCAGAAAATCAATCTTTTTGGTTATATTTTGGTCGTTCTGTTTCTACCTCTGTTACATCAATTATCAAAATTTTATTTTTTAATTCTTCTTTTTAAAAAAATATTTTTATTTGTTAAATTATTAAACTTATTATTCTTTATTAAAATATCTTCAATTGAACGAATATTTCGTAAAGCAGTAGTATCAACCATACCATACTCAGCACCAATACTATGATATGTACGATTTTCATATAAATATCTTAAACTCATTACTAGTCGATCTTCTATTGACATTTTATATGGCCTTCCACCAATAGTAGTTTTGAGTTTTTGATGTTCTAATAAAATATTTAAAATTTCGTTAAAAACGAGTTTATTAATACCCACTATTTTACGAAAATATTGATCAGATTTATCTTTTAATTCAAAATATGTCATAAAGTTTATCCTTAACTATTCAAATTTTATTTTAATAATAACAAAAAAATAAAAAGTTAACTAGTTATGCAGTAAGTCTATTCAACGATTTAAACATTCACTAACTTGATTACCTTTAAAACCTGATAGACTTTTTGAGTGAATTAGATTAGTACTTGTATTAAAAACTTTACTAACAATTTCGCTTGTATTAGCAGAACCTAAATCTGATTGAATAGTCGTAAAATTACATTGTTTAGCACTCGCTAATTCTATTTGATTAACCACATTTAACACAGTTTTGGCATTTTCACTTTTGTTTATTTTTCAGCCAACAATTGAATTACTGTACATATCAGTAGCAAAAACAACTAATAATTTTGTTTTTTTATCACCAATAATTATATTTTTAAATCATGTGCCATCCATACCAACTTTTTCAAGAAAGTTATTACTTGAAAAATTACGTTTTAATAAATCTTTATTATTTTTTAAATCACTATTTTCTACTACTCTATTTGTTGATTTAGGTTCTAATAATAATTTAATATTATTATCTTTTAATATTTGTTTTATGCTTGTTTTACTGCATTTAAGACCTTTATTTTTTATTTTTAACTCTAATCTTACTTTTTCAAAACTAGTGATATTAATGTACTTTTTTTCATTTTTAATGAGAACTATTTTGTTTATTGCTTGTATCAAATTATCATTAATTTTTGATTGATATTGCTTTTTACCTTTTTTTACTCATAAATAGTATGCTGTTTTGCTAATAGCTATGTAAACAATAATTTTATTTAATTGATGACCTTTTTGCTTATATTTTTCTACTATTAAAAAACACTTATATTTTAATAATTTACTATTTTTTCCCCTTGTTAATTTCTTTTCACAGGCTAATTGCTCCTTTAAAAGTTCTTTTTCAACCTCATCTTTTAAAGCTTGTTTTCTAAGTTTATCAATTTCTTTGTTTAATAGTTTAATTTCAATATCTTTCTTATCGATCCTGTGAGAAGTTTGGGATTTAGAAATTTTGGTGAATGCATTTTCACCTTTAATTTGATATTGGTTAACCCAATTATAAATTAATACTGGAGTTGATAATTTATATTTGACTTGAATTTCATGTATTTTTAGTTTTTTATCAACTAAATACTCATTAACAACGGCTAATTTTGTTTCTTTTGAATAAACTTTATAATTCATAATTTCTCCTTCTGTATTAATTATTTTTAATTATATTACAGATTGAAAATATTAATTGGTAAACTTAAGTGACTGATGCCAGTGATGTATATCATTTTTTAAAATCTTTAACTAATGGAGCAAAAATATATCATCATCAAACATTAAATAATATGTTAATAGCAAAAGCAAATTATTTAAATTCTAGAAGTTATATTAATAGTACTTAATAAGTTAAAATTTAATATTTTAAAAACTAATTTTAAGATTAGTATTTTTGTGTTATTTAAATGAATTTTATAATTATATTTTTTAATCTTTTTAAAATTTATGATATAACTAAATTAACAAAAAATACAAATACATCAGTTTATTGTTCTAGTTGTCCCTTTCTATCCATTAATCTCATACGTCCCCTTAACAGCATGGAGAATGGGTCATAAAATTAGAACACGTATTGCAAAACAAGAACCTCAATTTATTATTGAAGGCACAGTGCAAATTGATGAAATGTATCTTTCACATATGGCTTTTAAAAAACAAGGAAGATCCTTGAAAAATAAAACATTGATTGTTGGCATTTATGAAAAAACAACTAATAATTTAATTGTGAAAGTATTGAAAAATGCAAAGAATAAAAGTCTTTTGAATTTTGCAAGAAGCCACATTTCTTCAAAATGTCATGTATATACTGATGATTGAAAAGGATATTGCGATTTCAAATTGGTTTTCCCAAAACATAAAACAGTTAACCATCAAGATGGTTATGTTTCAAAAACTGGTGTAAATACCAATCAAATTGAATCAGTTTGAAAACATATAAGAAGAACATTTAAAATACATATCAAAGTTGCAAAACATCATGTTTATTTATATGCCAAAGAAGCTGCATATAAATTCAACAAGATACCTAGTTTTGAAATTGTAATGCTGTGTTTAATTTAAAAATGTGGGAAGAAGTCCGTAGATACTCTTTTCTCAGCATTTATGTGATAAAATTAAAAAATAGTACATAAAGGGAGAAAAGCGTAAAAAATTAATATTCAATGGTGCAACTAAAAAAATATATATTGGAAGTAGTGATGGTGTTTATTATTCAGATTAAGTAAATTAGATATTTTTATTATTATTAATTTTGCAAAAAATAGAAACTTACTTTTTTTGTTTAAAAATAAAAGAAATAAGTTATAGATGAAGATAAATTATTATTTAAAAACTTTAATATGTGTAGAAATATATGACAAATTCATACAGTTTAATGATAATTTTATGACGTATTGTTAGTTGTTTAATAGTAAAAATAAACGGAATTTTACGTTTATTGGCAATAACTTATATACATTATTATTTCTGAAAACTATAATTAGATATTAGTAAAATAAAATCTAATTAAAGGTGATTGAAAATGAATATTTTAGACATAATAAATAAATTTCCAAACCAAGAATCTTGTATAAAATTTTTAGAAGAAATAAGATGAAATAACAAACCAAAATGTCTTTTTTGTTTTAGTGAAAAAGTTAACTCTGTTTTAAAAGAGTCGCGTTATAAATGCAAAAAATGTCATAAGTCTTTTAGTGTAACTGCTCAAACTATTTTTCATCATACACGTGTACCACTTCAAAAGTGATTTATTTTAATAGTATTAATGGCTAATGCTAAAAAAAAGTTTATCATCATCTCAAGCTTCAAGAGACTTAAATTTACGTTTAGCAACTGTATGAAAAATGATGCATAAAATTAGAAAGGCAATGGCTAATGATGAGATTAAATTATTAGCAAAAATATTAGAGATGGATGAAACATATGTGGGTGGAAAACCGCGTAAATAT
This sequence comes from Spiroplasma endosymbiont of Notiophilus biguttatus, assembly GCF_964030985.1. Lineage (NCBI taxonomy): Bacteria > Bacillati > Mycoplasmatota > Mollicutes > Entomoplasmatales > Spiroplasmataceae > Spiroplasma > Spiroplasma endosymbiont of Notiophilus biguttatus. The sequence continues at coordinate 1,350,938 of NZ_OZ034993.1, forward strand.
AATGATGTTGATAATAAAAATAACTCATTACGTGGTAGAGGAACTAGTAAAGAGTGTGTTGTTGGCATTATTGAACGAAATGGTAATGTTAAATTATTTCATGCAAAAAATAAAAGTATTAAATCTGAAGATTTAATGAAAATAGTTAAAGAAAATGTTGATATTAACAATTCTATTCTTTTTACTGATGAATATCGTGGATATTATAAAATGAATAAAATTTCGGAATTTTACGTTTATTGGCAATAACTTATATACATTATTATTTCTAAAAACTATAATTAGATATTAGTAAAATAAAATCTAATTAAAGGTGATTGAAAATGAATATTTTAGACATAATAAATAAATTTCCAAACCAAGAATCTTGTATAAAATTTTTAGAAGAAATAAGATGAAATAACAAACCAAAATGTCTTTTTTGTTTTAGTGAAAAAGTTAACTCTGTTTTAAAAGAGTCGCGTTATAAATGCAAAAAATGTCATAAGTCTTTTAGTGTAACTGCTCAAACTATTTTTCATCATACACGTGTACCACTTCAAAAGTGATTTATTTTAATAGTATTAATGGCTAATGCTAAAAAAAGTTTATCATCATCTCAAGCTTCAAGAGACTTAAATTTACGTTTAGCAACTGTATGAAAAATGATGCATAAAATTAGAAAGGCAATGGCTAATGATGAGATTAAATTATTAGCAAAAATATTAGAGATGGATGAAACATATGTGGGTGGAAAACCGCGTAAATATAATGATGTTGATAATAAAAATAACTCATTACGTGGTAGAGGAACTAGTAAAGAGTGTGTTGTTGGCATTATTGAACGAAATGGTAATGTTAAATTATTTCATGCAAAAAATAAAAGTATTAAATCTGAAGATTTAATGAAAATAGTTAAAGAAAATGTTGATATTAACAATTCTATTCTTTTTACTGATGAATATCGTGGATATTATAAAATGAATAAAATTTTACCACATGAACAAGTTAATCACAAAAAATATTTTTCTTATAATGGTATTCATACAAATACAATAGAAAGTTTTTGAGCAATATTAAAAAGAGGTTTTATCGGCCAATTTCATTGAGTTTCAAAAAAATGACTCCAATCTTATTTAAATGAATTTTGTTTTAAATATAATAACCGTAAAGAAAAAATCACATTTAAAAATATCATAATTAAATTATTTATTAAGAATTAAGTGTTAACCAATAAGCGTAAAATTCCGAAAATAAAAGTACTTTAATTATTAATCAAAGTGGAAAATTTTCTTAGCCCACATTTTATATATAATTTGATAAAATAGACTTAGAAAATATTAGAGTTAGGAGTAGAAAATGAAGAAAATTATTTTAAATCCAAATATTTGTGCTGATGAAATTGAACTTACTATTAAAAAACAAGGATGAGAAATTATTGATAAAAAATATGATTTTTATCAACCATACGTTAGTATTTTTGATAATTTAAATTATGAAGCAAAAGTAGATTTATATATTGCTTTTAAAACTGCAGGTAATTTTGTTCATAAGATATATTGCTATTTTTTAGAATTTGATACAAATAATATTTTTAAAATATCAGAAATTAAATCACCAGAACATCCTAAGGGACAAATGACAACACGAGTTGCTGATTTTAAATATTATAAAACTACTGGTAATCTAGGTTTTACTCCTTATAAAAGTCCAATATCTGGTCAACCATATAACTTAAGTCATAATTATCACAGTTTTTTTAATTCATTAATTGAATCAGAAGCAAGAAATGAATTAAACTATGTTTGTATTTTATTAAAATATGATAATCATGCTCGAAGCAAGAAAAGACTTCGATATTTTGTTAATTCGTATAAAAAGTTTATTAAATCATTTCTTTTTAAATTTGAAAAATTTGAAATTAGAAAAACACGTGCTTTATTAAGAGCAGAAATATTAAAAGGACAAAAAAAGAAAAAAGTTAGCAAGCCCGCAAAGCGAAATGTTATTAAGCCTAATAATACTGAAACTGTTATTATTGAAGGTAATTTAAAAACTATTTTTGATCATAAAAATATGACTGTTAAAGTTATTAAAGAAACAGCTAATATAGAAAAATCTACTTTAAAATCTAAAAATAAACTTAAAAATAGTAATCAAAAAAATAAAAAATAAATGTTAATAAACCTTCACTTAAAATTGTTAAAGAAGTGTTATAATTATTTATAAAAGGGAGGAAATATTTATTATGCTACTAAGTTTTATTTTATATACAACTTCATTTGAATCCGAACACTTAGATTCTTTTTTAGCAAAGATTTTTATAAATAAAAAAACTAATTTTGAAGTTGTTGTTGTTGATGATGGCATTAACAATGAAAATTTGGAGATATTTAGTAAATATTTTAAATTATATCCACAAAACTTAAAAATCATTACTAATTATCAAGTATCAGGGATTGCCATTAGTCGTAATCTTGGTCTTAAATATATTTCTGGACAATATGTAGTTATTTTAAATCCAACTGAAATTCTTAGCGTTAATTTTGTTGAAACATTTAATAAAATTTTAGATAACAATAAAGATTTAGATTGTATTGAATATTGTGTTCGCTATGAATTTGATATAAATAATGTTTTTCATTCAACAATTAGAACTGAAGTTAATAAATTATATAATTTAAATACAACACAAGGAAAAATAGTATTTGCTTTAACAACAGCAGTTTTAACAACAAAAATCATGAAAGTTAGTATTATTAATGAATATAATTTACAATTTCGTAAAGAAATCCAATTTGATAGTTTATTTTTATACTCATTTTTAGCACATTGTAAAACATATTATGCAATTAATGAAACATTATTAACGTCTAAAAATAACACATTGGAAAATGATAATATTTTTGAACTAATGCATCAATGAATACATATTTTAAACTATTATAATAATTATAAAATTAAAAAAGTTTTATATGAAGAATTGGAATATGCTTTTGTTAGATACTATCTATATACTCTTTTAAGATTTATTAGTATTTCTAAAAAACCTGCATTAATTGAAAAAACATATAATCGTGTCAAAGAAATTATTGAATTTAAATTTAAAAATTTTAAAAAAAATTCTTATTTTAATACTATTAATCCAAATGATAAATTTACCACTTATGCTCCTGATTTAAGTACTTATTTTAAAAAATATTTTAAAGATAATAATATTAGAGATGATTCAAAATATTGAGAGTAAAAAAATGAATATTAAAAAATTAGATACAACCGAAACATATATAATAGCTAAAACATGAAAACGTATTATTGCACGTATTTTTGATGTGATTTTTGTTAGCTTAATGCCATTAATAATTGGATTAGCAATGCATTATTTAGATAATAAAAGTGATCAAGAATCATGACAATTAATAATTATTTTTATTATTAACATAATTGTTGTCATTATATATTTTGTTATTATCCCATGAAAATGTAAGGGTCAAACTTTTGGAAAATTAATTTTCCAAATAAGATTAGTAAATGAAAAAAATCAAGATTTAAAGTTAAAACATTTTTTTTATCGTGAACTATTTTTAGTTTTTATTCCTCTATTATTAACCACTTCAATAATTCTTTTTATGAAATTGACTTTTAATGAAAACATTGCTACTATTAATAGTAATAGTACTTTAAATTCTTGATTAAATATTCTTATTCGTTCTGTAGTTAGTTTTGATTTTGCTTGGTATTGTGGGATTATGATTGTCACTAAAATTGATAAATATCATCAGTTATTCTTTGATCGTTATCATAAAACTTTTGTCATTAACAAGAAACCACTTGCAACTAATAAAAGAAAGATATCAACTAATGTTAATGATCCACATATTCATTTAGTTTATTCTCAACCAGGAAATATTAATGATGACGAATTAGAAAATATAAATAGTCTTTAATAGTATATACTCTTACTAACTTAAGGATAAATAACATGGATAAAACAAAACTTTTAGAAAATCTAAATGAACAACAACTACAAGCAATTATTAATGTTGATGGCCCATGTCGTATTATTGCAGGGGCTGGAGTTGGAAAGACGCGGGTTATAACATATAAGATTGCTTACTTAATTAATGTAATTAAAATTGCTAGTGAAAAAATACTGGCATTAACTTTTACTAATAAAGCAGCGTGCGAAATGAAAGAACGAATAATGCAACTTTTAAATGATACTAACATTAATGTTAATATTGTTACTTATCATGCATTATGTGCCAAAATATTAAGAAGAGATATTCAACATTTAAAAATTAATAATAATTTTAATATTATTGATCAAGAAGATCAACGAAAAATATTAAAAGATATTTTTCAAAAAGAATTTTCACATAAGGCTGAATTGCAGGAATTAAGATTATTAAGTTCTAATATTTCTAACTGAAAAAATAATTATCTTTCCCAAGATGAATTATTAGCTGATTATCAAAATCAAGATGAGTGAATTTTACGTATCAAAGTTTTTGAATCATATAAAAAATATCAATTTATTAATTCATGTTTAGATTTTGATGATTTATTATTATTAGTTGAACGTCTATTTAAAGAATTTCCACATATTTTAGCAAAATGAGAAAAGAAATTTGATTTTATTTTAGTTGATGAATTTCAAGACACTAATAATATTCAATATAATATTTTATTATCACTTGCTAAAAATCATAAAAATATTACTGTAGTTGGTGATCCTGATCAAACTATTTATAGTTGAAGAGGAGCAAATATTAATTTAATATTGAATTTTACTAAACAATTTCCTAATACACAAACATTTATTTTAAATCAAAATTATCGTTCAACAACTAAGATTTTAAATACGGCTAATAGTTTAATTAAAAATAATGTTGAACGTATTGAAAAAGAACTGTTTACTAAAAATGATCTTGGTAATGATATTGTTATATATCATGCTAGTAGTAGTGATCAAGAAGCATATTGAGTTGCAACAACTGTTAAAAAAATCCATTTAAAATATCATTTAGATTTGAATAAAATTGCTATTCTTTATCGTAATAATTATTTATCAAAAGATTTAGAACAAGCTTTGATTAATAATAATATAAATTATAAAATTTTTGGTGGTTATAAATTTTTTGAACGTAAAGAAATTAAAGACATTTTGGCATATTTAAAAATTATTGTCTGAAATGATAATATATCAATGATTAGAATTTTAAATGCAACACCTAAAATTGGACCAAAAGCTATTGATAACTTATTATTACTTGCTAATGAACAATCACTAACTTTAAATGAATACTTATTTAAATTTCAGCATGGATTACCAAAAAATTATCGTCAACATTTACAACCTTTAATTAATTTAATTAATGAGATGCAAACTAATATCAAAGATGTTACTTCTTTACATAACATGGTTGAAAATTTATTAAATAAAACTAATTATTTAAAAAAATTAGAAGATAATCTTGAAAAAGAAAGAATTGAAAATGTTCAACAATTATTAGAACAATTGCTTAAATATGATAGTAGTAATAATGAATTACAAGGTGAAGAATTATTAACATCATTTTTACAAGAAGTAAGTTTATATACTGATTTAGATGAAAATAGTACTAATAAAGCTGTTAATTTAATGACAATTCACAGTGCTAAAGGTTTAGAATTTGATGTTGTTTTTATAGTTGGTATTAATGAAGGTATTTTACCTGGAATAGGTAAATCTAGTATAGAAAACTTAGATAAAATTGAAGAAGAACGACGACTTTTTTATGTTTCAATTACTAGGGCAAAAAAATGATTATTTTTATCTAGTGCCAGTGGATATTCATATATCTTGGATCGTATGAAACAACCATCTCGTTTCTTAAAAGATTTAGATCTTAAATATTTAAAAATCATTAATAACGAACATCAAGAAATGGCAGCAACTTATCAAAATCGTAATCATTCTAAATTTAATTACTATAAAGCTGATAATAAAGATAAGGTAGAAATAACTAATAATTGAAATGTTGGAGATATAATTATTCATGAAATTTTTGGCAAAGGTGTTATTACTAAATTAATTGGTGATAAAATTCAAGTTGCTTTTCATAAAAATCATGGTGGTATTAGAATTATTAGTTCTAATCATAGTGCTATTAAAAAATTTGTATAAATTTATTTTTATTAAAAATGTCTATTTCTTGGACATTTTTAATTTTTTCAATTATAAAATTAGATTAAGATTTATTTTAATTTTCCTAAGAACCTGTTTAGAATCTTTTTAATAAAATTGAAATAAAGGAAAGAACAACCATTTGTAAACTAGTATTTAATTTTCTTTCACAATTTTTTCATAATCTTCTACATTTTTCTAATCAAGCAAAACTTCGCTCTACAACTCATCTTTTTGGTAATACTACAAAAGAATGTAATTCATTACGTTTTACAACTTCAACATTCGCATTTATAATTGTTTTGATTGCAGAAGCAAATTTTTCACCAGTATAACCAGCATCTACTATTATTTTTTGAATTGTAGAAAGATTTTCTTTTTCATTTTGAATCATTATTATAGCACTATTACGATCTGTTTTTTCTGCTGTAGTTACGTAAATTGCATGTGGTAAATCTTGAGAATCAACAGCAATATGACGTTTTATTCCTGAAATCTTTTTACCAGCATCATAACCTTTGTTTTTAGTAGTATCTGTATTTTAACACTTTGTGAATCAATTATACAAAAACTGGTTTTTTCTTTTCGATGATTATTGATACGAACTTTTCTAACTAATTTTTTTAAAATTAATTGTCATATGCTAGGTTCTTTACCATTATTTTTACTTCAAATTTGAAAATAATAATATACAGTTTGTCATTTTGGAAAATTTTTTGGTAACATTTTTCATTGACAACCACTTTTTAATACATATAAAACTGCACAAAATACTTCATATAAATCTAAATTTCTTGGTTTTGTTTTCTTTTTGACATTTTCTAAAATTAATCTTATGTTCTCAAATTGTTCTTTAGTGACATGACTTGGATAATTTTTATGCATATATACCTCTTATTTTAAAATACGGAATTTTACGCTTATTGGTTAACACTTAATTCTTAATAAATAATTTAATTATGATATTTTTAAATGTGATTTTTTCTTTACGGTTATTATATTTAAAACAAAATTCATTTAAATAAGATTGGAGTCATTTTTTTGAAACTCAATGAAATTGGCCGATAAAACCTCTTTTTAATATTGCTCAAAAACTTTCTATTGTATTTGTATGAATACCATTATAAGAAAAATATTTTTTGTGATTAACTTGTTCATGTGGTAAAATTTTATTCATTTTATAATATCCACGATATTCATCAGTAAAAAGAATAGAATTGTTAATATCAACATTTTCTTTAACTATTTTCATTAAATCTTCAGATTTAATACTTTTATTTTTTGCATGAAATAATTTAACATTACCATTTCGTTCAATAATGCCAACAACACACTCTTTACTAGTTCCTCTACCACGTAATGAGTTATTTTATCGGAATTTTACGCTTATTGGTTAACACTTAATTCTTAATAAATAATTTAATTATGATATTTTTAAATGTGATTTTTTCTTTACGGTTATTATATTTAAAACAAAATTCATTTAAATAAGATTGGAGTCATTTTTTTGAAACTCAATGAAATTGGCCGATAAAACCTCTTTTTAATATTGCTCAAAAACTTTCTATTGTATTTGTATGAATACCATTATAAGAAAAATATTTTTTGTGATTAACTTATTCATGTGGTAAAATTTTATTCATTAGACTTACTGCATAACGTTTTTAAGTTTTAATGATAAATTATAAAATCCTGCAATTAAATTAAATCTTAAAAATATTCGTTTTCTGGCTTTTCTAAATTTATAACCAATAATCTTAAAACATTTTAAAAATGCAAAAACATGTTCAATTTTTCTACGAGTTTTATTAATAATCTTATTAAAGATTTTGGTTTTATTTGTTTTAGGATTATTTTTGCTAATTTTAATGGGTAAAAATGTATTAGCATGAATTTTTTGTAAACCTTGATAACCTTTATCTGCAAGAATTATAGTTTCTGGTAAAAACTTTAACTTTGAATTCTTAAAAGTTTTAAAATCATGATTTTTACCAATATCAGAAAAAATATTTAAAATTTCATTAGTATTTGCATTAATTACGGTTTGAAACTTAACAGTATGCATTCATTTTTTACCAGAAAATCAATCTTTTTGGTTATATTTTGGTCGTTCTGTTTCTACCTCTGTTACATCAATTATCAAAATTTTATTTTTTAATTCTTCTTTTTAAAAAAATATTTTTATTTGTTAAATTATTAAACTTATTATTCTTTATTAAAATATCTTCAATTGAACGAATATTTCGTAAAGCAGTAGTATCAACCATACCATACTCAGCACCAATACTATGATATGTACGATTTTCATATAAATATCTTAAACTCATTACTAGTCGATCTTCTATTGACATTTTATATGGCCTTCCACCAATAGTAGTTTTGAGTTTTTGATGTTCTAATAAAATATTTAAAATTTCGTTAAAAACGAGTTTATTAATACCCACTATTTTACGAAAATATTGATCAGATTTATCTTTTAATTCAAAATATGTCATAAAGTTTATCCTTAACTATTCAAATTTTATTTTAATAATAACAAAAAAATAAAAAGTTAACTAGTTATGCAGTAAGTCTATTTTATAATATCCACGATATTCATCAGTAAAAAGAATAGAATTGTTAATATCAACATTTTCTTTAACTATTTTCATTAAATCTTCAGATTTAATACTTTTATTTTTTGCATGAAATAATTTAACATTACCATTTCGTTCAATAATGCCAACAACACACTCTTTACTAGTTCCTCTACCACGTAATGAGTTATTTTTATTATCAACATCATTATATTTACGCGGTTTTCCACCCACATATGTTTCATCCATCTCTAATATTTTTGCTAATAATTTAATCTCATCATTAGCCATTGCCTTTCTAATTTTATGCATCATTTTTCATACAGTTGCTAAACGTAAATTTAAGTCTCTTGAAGCTTGAGATGATGATAAACTTTTTTTAGCATTAGCCATTAATACTATTAAAATAAATCACTTTTGAAGTGGTACACGTGTATGATGAAAAATAGTTTGAGCAGTTACACTAAAAGACTTATGACATTTTTTGCATTTATAACGCGACTCTTTTAAAACAGAGTTAACTTTTTCACTAAAACAAAAAAGACATTTTGGTTTGTTATTTCATCTTATTTCTTCTAAAAATTTTATACAAGATTCTTGGTTTGGAAATTTATTTATTATGTCTAAAATATTCATTTTCAATCACCTTTAATTAGATTTTATTTTACTAATATCTAATTATAGTTTTCAGAAATAATAATGTATATAAGTTATTGCCAATAAACGTAAAATTCCGTTAATTTTTGATTGATATTGCTTTTTACCTTTTTTTACTCATAAATAGTATGCTGTTTTGCTAATAGCTATGTAAACAATAATTTTATTTAATTGATGACCTTTTTGCTTATATTTTTCTACTATTAAAAAACACTTATATTTTAATAATTTACTATTTTTCCCCTTGTTAATTTCTTTTCACAGGCTAATTGCTCCTTTAAAAGTTCTTTTTCAACCTCATCTTTTAAAGCTTGTTTTCTAAGTTTATCAATTTCTTTGTTTAATAGTTTAATTTCAATATCTTTCTTATCGATCCTGTGAGAAGTTTGGGATTTAGAAATTTTGGTGAATAGACTTACTGCATAACGTTTTTAAGTTTTAATGATAAATTATAAAATCCTGCAATTAAATTAAATCTTAAAAATATTCGTTTTCTGGCTTTTCTAAATTTATAACCAATAATCTTAAAACATTTTAAAAATGCAAAAACATGTTCAATTTTTCTACGAGTTTTATTAATAATCTTATTAAAGATTTTGGTTTTATTTGTTTTAGGATTATTTTTGCTAATTTTAATGGGTAAAAATGTATTAGCATGAATTTTTTGTAAACCTTGATAACCTTTATCTGCAAGAATTATAGTTTCTGGTAAAAACTTTAACTTTGAATTCTTAAAAGTTTTAAAATCATGATTTTTACCAATATCAGAAAAAATATTTAAAATTTCATTAGTATTTGCATTAATTACGGTTTGAAACTTAACAGTATGCATTCATTTTTTACCAGAAAATCAATCTTTTTGGTTATATTTTGGTCGTTCTGTTTCTACCTCTGTTACATCAATTATCAAAATTTTATTTTTTAATTCTTCTTTTTAAAAAAATATTTTTATTTGTTAAATTATTAAACTTATTATTCTTTATTAAAATATCTTCAATTGAACGAATATTTCGTAAAGCAGTAGTATCAACCATACCATACTCAGCACCAATACTATGATATGTACGATTTTCATATAAATATCTTAAACTCATTACTAGTCGATCTTCTATTGACATTTTATATGGCCTTCCACCAATAGTAGTTTTGAGTTTTTGATGTTCTAATAAAATATTTAAAATTTCGTTAAAAACGAGTTTATTAATACCCACTATTTTACGAAAATATTGATCAGATTTATCTTTTAATTCAAAATATGTCATAAAGTTTATCCTTAACTATTCAAATTTTATTTTAATAATAACAAAAAAATAAAAAGTTAACTAGTTATGCAGTAAGTCTAATGCATTTTCACCTTTAATTTGATATTGGTTAACCCAATTATAAATTAATACTGGAGTTGATAATTTATATTTGACTTGAATTTCATGTATTTTTAGTTTTTTATCAACTAAATACTCATTAACAACGGCTAATTTTGTTTCTTTTGAATAAACTTTATAATTCATAATTTCTCCTTCTGTATTAATTATTTTTAATTACGGAATTTTACGCTTATTGGTTAACACTTAATTCTTAATAAATAATTTAATTATGATATTTTTAAATGTGATTTTTTCTTTACGGTTATTATATTTAAAACAAAATTCATTTAAATAAGATTGGAGTCATTTTTTTGAAACTCAATGAAATTGGCCGATAAAACCTCTTTTTAATATTGCTCAAAAACTTTCTATTGTATTTGTATGAATACCATTATAAGAAAAATATTTTTTGTGATTAACTTGTTCATGTGGTAAAATTTTATTCATTTTATAATATCCACGATATTCATCAGTAAAAAGAATAGAATTGTTAATATCAACATTTTCTTTAACTATTTTCATTAAATCTTCAGATTTAATACTTTTATTTTTTGCATGAAATAATTTAACATTACCATTTCGTTCAATAATGCCAACAACACACTCTTTACTAGTTCCTCTACCACGTAATGAGTTATTTTTATTATCAACATCATTATATTTACGCGGTTTTCCACCCACATATGTTTCATCCATCTCTAATATTTTTGCTAATAATTTAATCTCATCATTAGCCATTGCCTTTCTAATTTTATGCATCATTTTTCATACAGTTGCTAAACGTAAATTTAAGTCTCTTGAAGCTTGAGATGATGATAAACTTTTTTTAGCATTAGCCATTAATACTATTAAAATAAATCACTTTTGAAGTGGTACACGTGTATGATGAAAAATAGTTTGAGCAGTTACACTAAAAGACTTATGACATTTTTTGCATTTATAACGCGACTCTTTTAAAACAGAGTTAACTTTTTCACTAAAACAAAAAAGACATTTTGGTTTGTTATTTCATCTTATTTCTTCTAAAAATTTTATACAAGATTCTTGGTTTGGAAATTTATTTATTATGTCTAAAATATTCATTTTCAATCATCTTTAATTAGATTTTATTTTACTAATATCTAATTAAAGTTTTCAGAAATAATAATGTATATAAGTTATTGCCAATAAACGTAAAATTCCGTTAAAATATATAGTAATTTTACCTTATTCTCTAAAAGATTCTAAACAGGTTCTAATAACATTTTAAAATTGTTGCCAAATTGCCAATTATTTTTTATTTTGAAATAACTTTAGAAAAATTAATATTTTAATAAATCTTATTGTTTTTAATGAAAGGAAAAAAGTAATTATGACAAAAATAAATTTAGAAGGGTGAAAAGGTTTAATTCGTAAATGAATTGAAGTTAACCCTAATCGTGATGGTCAATCAGTTACTAATAAAGTTAAACAACATGCTAACTATTTATTCCAACCTTATTATGATGGAGGATTATGAATAGGAACAACTCCTAGAGACTTAATTAATGGTAAAGAAATTATATTACATGATGGTAAAAAAGTTTTTAATAAAATAAAAGATTTAAAATCTATTACTTTGTCTTTTGTTCAGAAAGCAATTGCAATTAAAGATAAATTAGAATTAACTGTTGCTGGAAAGTCTTTGGGCGCTGGATATGATTATTGAGTAGAAAATAAATTGAAACCAGAAGTGCTTAAACCTTTAGTAAAGAATGATGGTTTTAATAATATTGTTGTTGCTTATTTATGGTGGTGTTGCTTCAGCTGTTGGTTATAATCCATGAGATGTTGCATATGGGCTATCTAATAAAGATATTAATAAAGCAGTAGCAATGCTGCAACCAGCTTTGATTGAGTATCAAGAACGCATTACTAAATTTGCAGGATTTGAAACTAAAGATATGCCGTTAAATTTAGACTTAGATATTGAAGGTATAAACTTTGATAGTGATCATATTAATGGAATGAAGGTTTTATTTACTACATTAATAAAAATGAAAAGAAATAATCAAAAATGAAACTTTAGTGTTACATTACCAGTAATGCCAACAGGACTAGTTGATAGAGATATTGAGAATGTTATTAAAATAGCTTTAGAAATATATCAAAAAGCAGATTTAAAAGTTGAAGATTTATTTACAGTTAACATTATGGCTATGGATTATGGTGAAATTGTTGGACAAGAAGTAATTGATAAAAGTTTAACTTTTTTTGATATTGCTAAACAAGCAATTAAAAGTACTGCTAACCAATATTTTGAATTAATAAAACAATATTTTCCAAAGTCTAATTTATCACTTACTGATGTTTATCAAAAACTAGGTATTACACCAATGATTGGTATTAATGATGTAAATAATAATTATTTATATAACAAATTATAGTAATATAATTTGTTATATTTTATTGCTTAATTTGCTAATCACTTTAAAACTACTATTGTTCTAATATCATAAAAATTTTGATAATTAAAAATAATTTATTTTTTGAAAGGAATTACTAATTGAATGTTTAATTTAAAAAAATTAAAGTTTTGAGCAAAAGCATCTCGTGCTAATAATGAAAAAATTAGTCTTAATGAATTAATATGAATTGCTTTTAACTATACTTGTGGTATTGCATTTCCAATGGCATTAATTGGCATTTATTATTGAAATAATGGTGGTGTTGGTTTACATATGCTATGAGTTATTTTATTATGTGCTTTAATTGTTGCTGGAACTGCACTTGCTTTTACTAAATGTAGTCGTGTTTATCATGACACTAATGTGGTGGCGCTTATGTTTATGTTCGTGGAATTTTTGGCCGTTTTTGAGGGTGAATAATTGGTTTTATTCAATATATTACTTTACCTTCAACAATTATTGTAACTATTATTTCTATGTTTCGGGTGAATTTAGATCAATTATCAATTTTTGATTGAGCTCCTGAGCGATGATCAAGTTTAATTATTGATAGTATTGGTATTTTTATTTATGCTGCTGTTGCTAGTTGCATGTATTTTGGAATGAGAGGATTTCGTTGATTTGTTAATATTTCTGGCATTATTAAATGAGGTTCTGCTTTGTCTTTAATTGTTTGTGCTATTATTTTGGTAATAAGTAATAAAGGTTTAGCATTTTCACAAGCTGCTGAAGGAACAAAAAATATTAATTTAACTTTACCTAAAATTAATAATGCATTTAGTGGCTTCTTCTATTTCTTTATTGGTTTTGAAACTTTTATTGTTGTTGGAAAAAATGTTAAAAATCCAACTAAAAACTTTGGTAAAGGTATTTTAATAGTTTTATTATTATCAACTATTTTCTATTTAGCTGTATCAGTATTAGTATTTGGTGCCATTACTATTGATGGTACAAATGGCCAAAATGGGTGATCTGGAGCTACTAATGAATATAATCCAAATAATGTTATATCAGGAATTGCTGGTATTATTGGAATGATTGTATTAGTTATTTCCACTTTATCATTAAAATTAAATGGTGCTATGCAAAATTCTTTATATTCTGGTGGTATGATTCAACCATTAGCGAAAGAAGGATATATTACTGAAAAATTAGCCAAATTAAATAAAGAAAATATTGCAATGCGTGCTAGTACGGCTAATTTAATTATTACTATTATTGCTTGTATTATTATGCTAATAATCCCAGATTTAATTGGTGCATCTTTTGATTTTAATACAGTATTAGGATTTTCTACTAACATTACTATTGCTGTATATATTTTTGTGCTAGCTGCTACTTGCGTTATGGGTTATCGTAAACAAATTAAAATTAAAATTTGAGAATGAATCGTTTTTGTTGCTTGTGGTTTATTTTTATTTAGTCAGTTTGCTGTTTTTAACTATGGCATGATTAATAAAAGTGGAGAAGTATTAATAGCTGTTATTATTGAATTCTTAATGTTTTGAATGTTTGTTGCAATTGCTGTTATTTGATATTTTATTTATTATCAACCAAAATTAAAAATGCGTTTAGCATCAAATTTAGATTAGACTTACTGCATAACGTTTTTAAGTTTTAATGATAAATTATAAAATCCTGCAATTAAATTAAATCTTAAAAATATTCGTTTTCTGGCTTTTCTAAATTTATAACCAATAATCTTAAAACTTAAAAACGTTATGCAGTAAGTCTGTTCTAATAAAATATTTAAAATTTCGTTAAAAACGAGTTTATTAATACCCACTATTTTACGAAAATATTGATCAGATTTATCTTTTAATTCAAAATATGTCATAAAGTTTATCCTTAACTATTCAAATTTTATTTTAATAATAACAAAAAAATAAAAAGTTAACTAGTTATGCAGTAAGTCTAAATGATAAAAATCAAGAATGTTTTAAATATAACATTAAATGAGAACAAGATATGAAAAGTTTTAAAATAAATAATCCTTATAATGATAATGATTTAGCAATTAATTATATTGTTACACCAATAAAAGATATAAATACTCATAATGAAAAAATATTTTATTTAAAGTATTAAAGGAAATTAATATGTTATTAAATGTTGAAAAAATAGAATTAATTAAAAATTTATGTAATGAAAAATTACTTAAAAATAAAAAATATATTGAAATACAAGAAATATTAAAAATTATAGAAAGAGAGAATTAATTATGTTGAATTTAAAAGAAGATAAAAAAATACGGAATTTTATACAAGATTCTTGGTTTGGAAATTTATTTATTATGTCTAAAATATTCATTTTCAATCACCTTTAATTAGATTTTATTTTACTAATATCTAATTATAGTTTTCAGAAATAATAATGTATATAAGTTATTGCCAATAAACGTAAAATTCCGAAATTTTATTCATTTTATAATATCCACGATATTCATCAGTAAAAAGAATAGAATTGTTAATATCAACATTTTCTTTAACTATTTTCATTAAATCTTCAGATTTAATACTTTTATTTTTTGCATGAAATAATTTAACATTATGAAATGGCAACCCTTTTTAGGACTATTTTTTGGTAGACATTTTTTCTTGATATTTAATGGGAGTTAAGTAGTTTAAAGTGCTGTGGATTCTTATATTGTTATATCAATTGATATAATCAAATAATTCTAATTTTAACTGTATTAATGATGTAAATTTTTTGTCATTAATAAATTCAGTCTTGAAAGTTTTAAAAGTTGCTTCAGCAACAGCATTGTCATAAGGACAACCTTTTTTACTTAAAGAGCGGGTAATATTGAATGCTAATAAAAGTTTGTTAATAATTTTATTATTAAATTCGTTACCTCGATCGCTATGAAATATTTGCATATCTTTTAAACAGCGATTTGATTGCATAAATGCTTGATATACCAATGATGCATCTTTTTTAGTACCTACACTATGTCCAACAATTTCGCGGTTAAATAGGTCTATTAATAAGCAAATATAGTTTCATTTACCATTAACTTCAACATAACTAAGATCACTGACAATCACCTCATTTTTAATTCTATTATTAAAGTTTCTATTAACAATATTAGTGATTTGTTCATTATTTACTTTATTACGATGATTTTTAAATGATAATTTAGTGTATTTTGACATTAAATTATGTTTATCCATAATTTTTTTAATTTTTCTTCTTGATAAATAAATTTCTTGTTTTTCTAGTATGACTTTTAATCTTCTTGTTCCATAAACACATTTGTTTTCTTTAAAAGCACTAATAACAGCTTGATCATAAATATTATTTTTGATTTTATCTTCTTTTTTCTTTAAATTAAAATAATATGTTGATTTAGAAATTTTTAAAAAACGACACATTGGGCGAATCTTATATTTTCATTTATTATTTGCAATAATCTCTACTTTCTGCCTATTATTAGTGCTGCTTGCTTTAAAATATCATTTTCCATTCGTAATTGTTTTAATTCTTTATTCATTTGAATTAATTGTTTTTCTAAATCAGAAAGATTATCTTTAGTTTTAAAACTTCCCGAATTAGTAAATTGCTTAATTCATTTATATGCAACTGCTCTTGTAACATTGTACTCTTTAACAAGACAAGATACTGATTTGCCACTTTGATATAAAGCTACTATTTGTTTTTTAAATTCATCTGTATATGAAGTAATATTGGCCATAATTATATTTCCTTTCTTTTAACAAATATTGTTATTTGTCTACATAATTAGTGTCCAATAAATTGTAGCCGATCCATTACCATTTCGTTCAATAATGCCAACAACACACTCTTTACTAGTTCCTCTATCACGTAATGAGTTATTTTTATTATCAACATCATTATATTTACGCGGTTTTCCACCCACATATGTTTCATCCATCTCTAATATTTTTGCTAATAATTTAATCTCATCATTAGCCATTGCCTTTCTAATTTTATGCATCATTTTTCATACAGTTGCTAAACGTAAATTTAAGTCTCTTGAAGCTTGAGATGATGATAAACTTTTTTTAGCATTAGCCATTAATACTATTAAAATAAATCACTTTTGAAGTGGTACACGTGTATGATGAAAAATAGTTTGAGCAGTTACACTAAAAGACTTATGACATTTTTTGCATTTATAACGCGACTCTTTTAAAACAGAGTTAACTTTTTCACTAAAACAAAAAAGACATTTTGGTTTGTTATTTCATCTTATTTCTTCTAAAAATTTTATACAAGATTCTTGGTTTGGAAATTTATTTATTATGTCTAAAATATTCATTTTCAATCACCTTTAATTAGATTTTATTTCGGAATTTTACGTTTATTGGCAATAACTTATATACATTAGACTTACTGCATAACGTTTTTAAGTTTTAATGATAAATTATAAAATCCTGCAATTAAATTAAATCTTAAAAATATTCGTTTTCTGGCTTTTCTAAATTTATAACCAATAATCTTAAAACATTTTAAAAATGCAAAAACATGTTCAATTTTTCTACGAGTTTTATTAATAATCTTATTAAAGATTTTGGTTTTATTTGTTTTAGGATTATTTTTGCTAATTTTAATGGGTAAAAATGTATTAGCATGAATTTTTTGTAAACCTTGATAACCTTTATCTGCAAGAATTATAGTTTCTGGTAAAAACTTTAACTTTGAATTCTTAAAAGTTTTAAAATCATGATTTTTACCAATATCAGAAAAAATATTTAAAATTTCATTAGTATTTGCATTAATTACGGTTTGAAACTTAACAGTATGCATTCATTTTTTACCAGAAAATCAATCTTTTTGGTTATATTTTGGTCGTTCTGTTTCTACCTCTGTTACATCAATTATCAAAATTTTATTTTTTAATTCTTCTTTTTAAAAAAATATTTTTATTTGTTAAATTATTAAACTTATTATTCTTTATTAAAATATCTTCAATTGAACGAATATTTCGTAAAGCAGTAGTATCAACCATACCATACTCAGCACCAATACTATGATATGTACGATTTTCATATAAATATCTTAAACTCATTACTAGTCGATCTTCTATTGACATTTTATATGGCCTTCCACCAATAGTAGTTTTGAGTTTTTGATGTTCTAATAAAATATTTAAAATTTCGTTAAAAACGAGTTTATTAATACCCACTATTTTACGAAAATATTGATCAGATTTATCTTTTAATTCAAAATATGTCATAAAGTTTATCCTTAACTATTCAAATTTTATTTTAATAATAACAAAAAAATAAAAAGTTAACTAGTTATGCAGTAAGTCTACTGAATTACAAGAAGTATTTACTGATGAAAGGGCAAGATTAATTAATGCTAGTGTTAGTGATTATCAAAGTACAGATGACAGTATGGTTGATGTTGATTTAAATGATGATAGTATGTCGGAGATTAATTTAGATAGAGTAAGTTTAAACTGGGATTATTCTTATGCTTATACACTAGGTGGTGTTTAATAATGGAAAATAAAGAAATTAAAAAAAAGTGGTATGACACTTCTAAATTTCATGTTTTTTGTTTTATTGTTGGTTTCTTTTCTATGGTTTGAACTGTTGCTGAAATACATAATATTATAAATGGTAATTTTGACTTTTTTATCGGTTTAGATTTAGGGATTAATATTTTACTTTTTGTTTTAGTAATTGTTTATGAATTATTTAGTTTAATTAATTTTTTAAAAAAAAGAAAAAAAGGAAGTGTTAAATAATGGACATGAAAGAAATTATAAAATATGCGTTATATATTGGTGGTTTTTGTTTAATTCTTTGGTTTTGTAGAAATTGAATACGTGAAGGTATACAAAGATTTAAACATAAAAAACATATAAAAGATAATGATAGTGAACCGGATTGTACTTTTTGTCGTAAAGATTTTGAAAAGAAGAAACGTAAATTAGAAATGGAAAAACAACAAAAAGAATTAGAGAAAGGGGGTGATTAATATGCCCGCTGGACTATCAGCATTATTAAATATGATTGGTGGTGTTGGACAACAATTATTAAATGCTTTTACTTATATTTTTGGTTGAGTATTTACTACTGGTGATGGTGGAACACTTACAAATTGACCAGTGTTAATTTCAATTGTATTTATGGTTCTTGTATTTATTAAGCAGTTTGTTGGTCATATTATCCATGGAACTCATTAGTAATTAGAAAGGAGTAAGTAAATGGTAAAGTTATTTTTTAGTTTGGTTTTTGTTTTACCTTTATTGGGTAGACTTTTACCAGTTGTTAATACTTTGGTACAAACTATTTATATGCAGTATTTAAGTTCTTTTGCTGGATTACATACTGTGACACTTTTTATTAAGTCGTTTTTTTATGATAGTTTATATACTTTACCTTTGCCTATTCTTGCTTTAATAAATGTTAGTTTTGTATTTTATTTAATTTTAGGATTATTTAGATTTACAAGACATTAGGATGTGAAATTATGTTTATACCTTTTATTACAACAGTTATGCATTTATTTGCTTCAATTTTTATGAAGTTTTTTAGTTTTCCACTTGGTGATTTAGGTTTTAATTTGGGTACGTTAATGATATTTTTGATTTTGCTTAGATTTGCATTTAGGGTTATTTTACCCGAATTAATGTTACCAACGTTAGATTTAGGACAGAATGTTAAAACTATGGGTCGTGCTTCTGTTAAATTTTATAAAGGTTCATCATGAGTTGGTAAACAAATTGCTAAGGGACATAAACAAACACAAGATGTTAGTGGAATAAATGTAGGTAATTAATTATGTCTAATTTTGTTCTTAGTATATTGCATTTTATTTTTATATTTTCTAGTAAAGATATTCAAATATTTTTAAATCAACCAAATATTACTAATGAAGTTTATATTTTGTTTAATTTGACTTTTTGGTTGGTATTAGGTGTATTTTTTAATTTTATTTATCGTAGTATTAAATTTGTTTTTAGGTCATTGTTTGGGTAGGTGTTAAGTATGAGTGTTTTAGAAATTTATAATAAAATACATCAATGTATAGTTGATTATTGAACTATGTTTATAGGTAATCCAGTTGATGATTTTACTACTATTTTATGAAATTTAGTAGTTTATGGAACACAGTTTTTTATTGGATTTGTTTTATTTTATGGTTCATGGTGAATTTTAAAATGTTTATTTGGTAAATAATTATGTGATTTAAGTTTGCTAAATTATTTTTTGTTGTAAATACTTCTGTTCAAGCACCGACTAGTTTAATTGCTTCAAATGACCCTAATGTTGTTAATTATGATATTACAAAAGAAATGGTTAAACATGTTAAATACCATAATTTTGATGATTGAGCAACAATTCCATGAAATTCTGCTTATTTTGATGTTGACCAACCGGATTTAAAATTAGTTAGTGGTGAATTTATAGGTAATAATGAAGGTTTATATACGTGTTATTATTATAGTGATACAGTTGGTGTTCCATCACAAATGATAGATATGGGAACTGGCGTTTATACTTTTAATAGAAAACAATTAGATGAATTTTCACGTATTATGTTTAATCATAATTATGTTGCAGAAAAGAATACTAATAATTTAAATTTTGTTAATACTGGTAAAAGTATTATAAATTTTCAAACACAGTTAAATTTTGAAATTGATAAACCTTTAAGTTTTTATATTCAAGGTTTTATGTTTTATTTTGAATATGAATATTTTAAAACTTTTACTGCTAATTTTGTTTTTAGTTTTTTAGATAATGTTGGTGATACAAAATATGTTTTTAAAGGTAAAGTTGATAATGATATTTATCAACAAGATTTATATAATTTTGTTACTATGCCTATTCGTGTTCCAAATTTAAGACATTTAACAGTGTTTTTTGATGTTCATGGTGAATCAACTAGTCCAACTTTTTCACCACAATTAAATTTTGGTCAAATTAATATTTTTTCAAGTGAGAAAGTAACACCAGTACCACCAAATAGCCCTTTTAACCCTGAGTATGAACGTGTTAGTTGATATGATGTTTTTGGTCATTTGCGTAATGCTTTTAGGTGAGTACTTTATGGTGTTGTTGGTAAAGTTTTACCAGTTGAACCATTAAGAGAATTTTTTACTAAACTTGATGGATTATTAAGGCGTATTTTTGATGATACTATTAGTTCTGTTTTAAATGTTGATTTTACTAGTGGTTTAGAACAAGTTTTAACATTATGAGTATTTTTAAAAGCAGTTGGATTTTTAGTTGGTTAGGAGTTGAAATAATGCCTTGATATGGTTATTTACTTTTAGGAGTTTTATTATTAATAATAGTTTATCCATTTTTAATAACTAGAAAAAATATAAAGATATTACAACGTGTAGGTAGTTATATTATTTCAGCACCACCACGTACTGGTAAATCTGCTCTTGCTTGTTGTTTAGCACAAAAACATAAGGGTAGGGTAGTAAGTCCTATTCCTATTAAAGTGCGTAATGAGTATAGTTATCGTTGTTCTTATGATGATGTTTTTAAATTTAATCAATTAAATAGTAATTATGCTTTTAAAGAGAATGATATGCTTGTTTTTGATGAATTAGGTTTAAAAATTAATAGTAATGATTTATCACCCGAATTTAAAGAAACACAAGAAAGTTTAGGAATGTTTTGTAAATTGATAGGTCATAATTTTAATGGAATTATGTATATGATTGAACAACACCCCGATAGAATACCAAAACAAGCACGTGAAAAAGTAGAATATATTGTTCAAGTTAAAAGAATGCGTATTTTATTATTTTTAGTTAAATTTAAATTGAATATTTATACTAATGTTGATGACTATAATAAAGTTGTCTTATCTAAAAGACAAACTAAGAAAATAATTAAACGTGGTGGATTGCCACCTAGTTATAGTGGCGAAACTATGACATTTAGTTTATGATTTCCTAGGTCTTATTTACAAAGATATAATAGTCGTGCTTTAAATTATATTCATTCGTTAAAGAGTGAATTTGGATCGGCTACAATTTATTGGACACTAATTATGTAGACAAATAACAATATTTGTTAAAAGAAAGGAAATATAATTATGGCCAATATTACTTCATATACAGATGAATTTAAAAAACAAATAGTAGCTTTATATCAAAGTGGCAAATCAGTATCTTGTCTTGTTAAAGAGTACAATGTTACAAGAGCAGTTGCATATAAATGAATTAAGCAATTTACTAATTCGGGAAGTTTTAAAACTAAAGATAATCTTTCTGATTTAGAAAAACAATTAATTCAAATGAATAAAGAATTAAAACAATTACGAATGGAAAATGATATTTTAAAGCAAGCAGCACTAATAATAGGCAGAAAGTAGAGATTATTGCAAATAATAAATGAAAATATAAGATTCGCCCAATGTGTCGTTTTTTAAAAATTTCTAAATCAACATATTATTTTAATTTAAAGAAAAAAGAAGATAAAATCAAAAATAATATTTATGATCAAGCTGTTATTAGTGCTTTTAAAGAAAACAAATGTGTTTATGGAACAAGAAGATTAAAAGTCATACTAGAAAAACAAGAAATTTATTTATCAAGAAGAAAAATTAAAAAAATTATGGATAAACATAATTTAATGTCAAAATACACTAAATTATCATTTAAAAATCATCGTAATAAAGTAAATAATGAACAAATCACTAATATTGTTAATAGAAACTTTAATAATAGAATTAAAAATGAGGTGATTGTCAGTGATCTTAGTTATGTTGAAGTTAATGGTAAATGAAACTATATTTGCTTATTAATAGACCTATTTAACCGCGAAATTGTTGGACATAGTGTAGGTACTAAAAAAGATGCATCATTGGTATATCAAGCATTTATGCAATCAAATCGCTGTTTAAAAGATATGCAAATATTTCATAGCGATCGAGGTAACGAATTTAATAATAAAATTATTAACAAACTTTTATTAGCATTCAATATTACCCGCTCTTTAAGTAAAAAAGGTTGTCCTTATGACAATGCTGTTGCTGAAGCAACTTTTAAAACTTTCAAGACTGAATTTATTAATGACAAAAAATTTACATCATTAATACAGTTAAAATTAGAATTATTTGATTATATCAATTGATATAACAATATAAGAATCCACAGCACTTTAAACTACTTAACTCCCATTAAATATCAAGAAAAAATGTCTACCAAAAAATAGTCCTAAAAAGGGTTGCCATTTCAGATTAAGACAAGAAACAGAAAGAGAAAGACGAGACCAAGAAAGACGAGAAAGAGAAGCAAGAGATAGAGCTGAAAGAGAAAGACAAAATAATAATAGAGGACGAGGACCTAGAATGTAAATTGAGGTTTTTAATAATCTGTATTTTTATTTTATACAAAAGTAGTTTAGATTAATTTTATCTTCAAATTTTATTATAAAATGAGCAATTTCTATATTTCAATTTGAATAGGTATTGTTCATTTTTTATTATATTTTTATTTAATAATTAAAAATATAACAAAATCTATATTATGGTCGTTGCCAACCAGAACCTTGGTTGGTTGGCCGCGGGGTTTAGCCCCGCTGGGGTGAGTTGCGAAGCAACGAGAGGGGCAAAGCCCCTATTACTTAGTTAAGTATCATTTTTCACCGCAAGTGTAAAGTTTGATACTTTTTTATTATTTTATGATAAGATATATAAAGATTTATATTTATTTATAAATCATTCAATTTTATTAAAAGTTCCTAGCAGGATTGATTTTAAGTGAATATTTCATATAATTTTTATGTTAAAAAAATTTTTTATGCTTGTTATGTTAAAAATGTTGTTTTACCTATTGATATTTTAAAAAATGAAAGAAATAAATTAGGTATAAAGAATATTGGTAATGTTATTAAGTTAAGAAATAATAATGTTCGTACTAAATGTAAATTAGTTCAAAAAGCATTACATAATTTTTATAATGCAAGAATTTTAAGTTTTTTAACTTTAACTTATCATAAAAATGAAACTGATATTAGAAAAGCAAAACATGATTTACAATTATTTTTTAAACGTTTAAAGCGTTGATGAAATGACCATAAACGTTCTAAACATTTAGGTGAATTAAGATATTTTTATGTTTATGAATATCAAAAGCGTGGTGCAGTTCATTTTCACATATTATTTAATCGTAAAATACCATATAGCATGATAACTACATGATGACCACATGCTGGTAATAATAAAGGTATTGATTTGAAAGTTGTTCATAAAGGTACAAATGAATTTGTAGTTAAATATTTAAGTAAATATGTAACAAAAGTACAAGAAAATATTAAATCATTAAATCAAAAAGATGTTGGTGTTCAAGCATATTCTTTTAGTAGAAATTGTAGAAATCCGCTTGTAGTTCGTGGTACTAAAACTTTAAGTTTACAACAATTAGTACAAGCATGTGAAAAAGCAAAAGAATTTTATTTATTTAAAACTAAACCAAATGAACAAGGTATTACTAATTTAATTGGTGGAAGTTATGATTATGTTGCTAATAGTGATTATTTTAAGGATTTTAATTATTATGTTAGTTTAGAAAGTTTACGATTTAGGTATTACTTAAAAAATAAATTTAATAGAAATGATGTTTTAGATTTTCTTTATAAAGTTTTTGAAAAAAATAAAATTGAAAAAATATTTTTACAAAAAAGAATTTTACATTAGTTATATTTTGATATTTTTTTGTAATATTTTTGCTTTTTGTGGTACATTTGTTATACTTTAATTGTGGTAAAGATATTTGCTGTTCTGCTAGGTAGTGAATGTCTTTACTTTTTTGTTGTATATTTATTGATATTTTGTTTAATTATGATATTATTTAGTCATAAGTAAATATGTTTTAGATTAGTTTTTAAATTATATTTAACTTATTTGAATTGGTTTACAGTTCCCTAGCAGGAATAGTTAAATATTAATATTAAGAACTTTTTATTTATTAAATTAATTTTATAGTTATGTATTTTTAATTTAATTATTTATAATTGTTTGCCAATTCAATTTATATTTTATATAGAAAGAAGTTGGCAATTTTTATGTTTAAAGTTCAATTGGTTAATATTGATAAAAATAGAATGATACCGGATAAAAATAATCATGGTCAAAATTTGAAATTTGATGTTTTAACTTTTTTAGAGATTAATAAACAAACTAATATACCTACCGGTAAAGTACGGGATAAATGATATAACCCGTTAGTAGTTAATGATTTTACACAATATTTACATAAACTTAGTTTTAAAGTTGGTAATTATTATGATTTAAAATTAGATTTATCCGGTACTATTATGATATTACTGAATGAAAATAATGTATCAACAAATAATTGAATAAGGGGCTTATATATGGATTATATATTTTTCATTAAGCCCCAATGGATTAGATTATAATTCATATACAAGCTCCTTATTAGTATATAAAGTAAGGAGCTTTATTTATGCCTTTGGAATTAGAGCAAACTAGTAATTATACTTTAACTAAAATTTTAAGAACTGGATTAAGTCCATTAAGTGCAATGGTTGGCGTTAGTGCTTATTATGGTCAATATTTAAAAGACCCAGTATTAGGTTCTATTAATTCTTTGTTATTTAGTAAAAAGTTAGGAATTGATATATGGAATATTAATCAAAGACCAACTACTAGAAATAAAGTTATTAATAGTTATAAAAAAATATTTTTAGGAATTGGGACAATTGGTTTAATTAACTATGCTAAGTTTGTTCAGTATGTAGATAAGTCTGTGACTTTATTAAAAGATGAACCTTGTTTTTGACCGCCATGCCCTACTGAACCCCCAAGACCAACTTATCCACCCTTTACAACTGTTAAACCAATAATTGATGTACCTTTTGTAGATTGAGATACTTATATATCTTTAAATAGTTTTGGTATAGCAAATGTTATTAGTGGTTTAACTGAATTAATACCTAATAGATTTGAAACTATACGTAAAATAGCGAATATGGGTACTGGTGGTTGTTTGATTAGTAGTGGTGTAGCAATGGGTATAAATAATGATTTTAATAATTATTTTGCTATTCCTACTATTATTGCCGGAGCATGTGAGATTATAAATACTTTACTGTTGCCATTAGGAAATACACATAATAATACTGAATTACAAGAAGTATTTACTGATGAAAGGGCAAGATTAATTAATGCTAGTGTTAGTGATTATCAAAGTACAGATGACAGTATGGTTGATGTTGATTTAAATGATGATAGTATGTCGGAGATTAATTTAGATAGAGTAAGTTTAAACTGGGATTATTCTTATGCTTATACACTAGGTGGTGTTTAATAATGGAAAATAAAGAAATTAAAAAAAAGTGGTATGACACTTCTAAATTTCATGTTTTTTGTTTTATTGTTGGTTTCTTTTCTATGGTTTGAACTGTTGCTGAAATACATAATTGAAATGGCAACCCTTTTTAGGACTATTTTTTGGTAGACATTTTTTCTTGATATTTAATGGGAGTTAAGTAGTTTAAAGTGCTGTGGATTCTTATATTGTTATATCAATTGATATAATCAAATAATTCTAATTTTAACTGTATTAATGATGTAAATTTTTTGTCATTAATAAATTCAGTCTTGAAAGTTTTAAAAGTTGCTTCAGCAACAGCATTGTCATAAGGACAACCTTTTTTACTTAAAGAGCGGGTAATATTGAATGCTAATAAAAGTTTGTTAATAATTTTATTATTAAATTCGTTACCTCGATCGCTATGAAATATTTGCATATCTTTTAAACAGCGATTTGATTGCATAAATGCTTGATATACCAATGATGCATCTTTTTTAGTACCTACACTATGTCCAACAATTTCGCGGTTAAATAGGTCTATTAATAAGCAAATATAGTTTCATTTACCATTAACTTCAACATAACTAAGATCACTGACAATCACCTCATTTTTAATTCTATTATTAAAGTTTCTATTAACAATATTAGTGATTTGTTCATTATTTACTTTATTACGATGATTTTTAAATGATAATTTAGTGTATTTTGACATTAAATTATGTTTATCCATAATTTTTTTAATTTTTCTTCTTGATAAATAAATTTCTTGTTTTTCTAGTATGACTTTTAATCTTCTTGTTCCATAAACACATTTGTTTTCTTTAAAAGCACTAATAACAGCTTGATCATAAATATTATTTTTGATTTTATCTTCTTTTTTCTTTAAATTAAAATAATATGTTGATTTAGAAATTTTTAAAAAACGACACATTGGGCGAATCTTATATTTTCATTTATTATTTGCAATAATCTCTACTTTCTGCCTATTATTAGTGCTGCTTGCTTTAAAATATCATTTTCCATTCGTAATTGTTTTAATTCTTTATTCATTTGAATTAATTGTTTTTCTAAATCAGAAAGATTATCTTTAGTTTTAAAACTTCCCGAATTAGTAAATTGCTTAATTCATTTATATGCAACTGCTCTTGTAACATTGTACTCTTTAACAAGACAAGATACTGATTTGCCACTTTGATATAAAGCTACTATTTGTTTTTTAAATTCATCTGTATATGAAGTAATATTGGCCATAATTATATTTCCTTTCTTTTAACAAATATTGTTATTTGTCTACATAATTAGTGTCCAATAAATTGTAGCCGATCCATTACCATTTCGTTCAATAATGCCAACAACACACTCTTTACTAGTTCCTCTATCACGTAATGAGTTATTTTTATTATCAACATCATTATATTTACGCGGTTTTCCACCCACATATGTTTCATCCATCTCTAATATTTTTGCTAATAATTTAATCTCATCATTAGCCATTGCCTTTCTAATTTTATGCATCATTTTTCATACAGTTGCTAAACGTAAATTTAAGTCTCTTGAAGCTTGAGATGATGATAAACTTTTTTTAGCATTAGCCATTAATACTATTAAAATAAATCACTTTTGAAGTGGTACACGTGTATGATGAAAAATAGTTTGAGCAGTTACACTAAAAGACTTATGACATTTTTTGCATTTATAACGCGACTCTTTTAAAACAGAGTTAACTTTTTCACTAAAACAAAAAAGACATTTTGGTTTGTTATTTCATCTTATTTCTTCTAAAAATTTTATACAAGATTCTTGGTTTGGAAATTTATTTATTATGTCTAAAATATTCATTTTCAATCACCTTTAATTAGATTTTATTTCGGAATTTTACGTTTATTGGCAATAACTTATATACATTAGACTTACTGCATAACGTTTTTAAGTTTTAATGATAAATTATAAAATCCTGCAATTAAATTAAATCTTAAAAATATTCGTTTTCTGGCTTTTCTAAATTTATAACCAATAATCTTAAAACATTTTAAAAATGCAAAAACATGTTCAATTTTTCTACGAGTTTTATTAATAATCTTATTAAAGATTTTGGTTTTATTTGTTTTAGGATTATTTTTGCTAATTTTAATGGGTAAAAATGTATTAGCATGAATTTTTTGTAAACCTTGATAACCTTTATCTGCAAGAATTATAGTTTCTGGTAAAAACTTTAACTTTGAATTCTTAAAAGTTTTAAAATCATGATTTTTACCAATATCAGAAAAAATATTTAAAATTTCATTAGTATTTGCATTAATTACGGTTTGAAACTTAACAGTATGCATTCATTTTTTACCAGAAAATCAATCTTTTTGGTTATATTTTGGTCGTTCTGTTTCTACCTCTGTTACATCAATTATCAAAATTTTATTTTTTAATTCTTCTTTTTAAAAAAATATTTTTATTTGTTAAATTATTAAACTTATTATTCTTTATTAAAATATCTTCAATTGAACGAATATTTCGTAAAGCAGTAGTATCAACCATACCATACTCAGCACCAATACTATGATATGTACGATTTTCATATAAATATCTTAAACTCATTACTAGTCGATCTTCTATTGACATTTTATATGGCCTTCCACCAATAGTAGTTTTGAGTTTTTGATGTTCTAATAAAATATTTAAAATTTCGTTAAAAACGAGTTTATTAATACCCACTATTTTACGAAAATATTGATCAGATTTATCTTTTAATTCAAAATATGTCATAAAGTTTATCCTTAACTATTCAAATTTTATTTTAATAATAACAAAAAAATAAAAAGTTAACTAGTTATGCAGTAAGTCTACTGAATTACAAGAAGTATTTACTGATGAAAGGGCAAGATTAATTAATGCTAGTGTTAGTGATTATCAAAGTACAGATGACAGTATGGTTGATGTTGATTTAAATGATGATAGTATGTCGGAGATTAATTTAGATAGAGTAAGTTTAAACTGGGATTATTCTTATGCTTATACACTAGGTGGTGTTTAATAATGGAAAATAAAGAAATTAAAAAAAAGTGGTATGACACTTCTAAATTTCATGTTTTTTGTTTTATTGTTGGTTTCTTTTCTATGGTTTGAACTGTTGCTGAAATACATAATATTATAAATGGTAATTTTGACTTTTTTATCGGTTTAGATTTAGGGATTAATATTTTACTTTTTGTTTTAGTAATTGTTTATGAATTATTTAGTTTAATTAATTTTTTAAAAAAAAGAAAAAAAGGAAGTGTTAAATAATGGACATGAAAGAAATTATAAAATATGCGTTATATATTGGTGGTTTTTGTTTAATTCTTTGGTTTTGTAGAAATTGAATACGTGAAGGTATACAAAGATTTAAACATAAAAAACATATAAAAGATAATGATAGTGAACCGGATTGTACTTTTTGTCGTAAAGATTTTGAAAAGAAGAAACGTAAATTAGAAATGGAAAAACAACAAAAAGAATTAGAGAAAGGGGGTGATTAATATGCCCGCTGGACTATCAGCATTATTAAATATGATTGGTGGTGTTGGACAACAATTATTAAATGCTTTTACTTATATTTTTGGTTGAGTATTTACTACTGGTGATGGTGGAACACTTACAAATTGACCAGTGTTAATTTCAATTGTATTTATGGTTCTTGTATTTATTAAGCAGTTTGTTGGTCATATTATCCATGGAACTCATTAGTAATTAGAAAGGAGTAAGTAAATGGTAAAGTTATTTTTTAGTTTGGTTTTTGTTTTACCTTTATTGGGTAGACTTTTACCAGTTGTTAATACTTTGGTACAAACTATTTATATGCAGTATTTAAGTTCTTTTGCTGGATTACATACTGTGACACTTTTTATTAAGTCGTTTTTTTATGATAGTTTATATACTTTACCTTTGCCTATTCTTGCTTTAATAAATGTTAGTTTTGTATTTTATTTAATTTTAGGATTATTTAGATTTACAAGACATTAGGATGTGAAATTATGTTTATACCTTTTATTACAACAGTTATGCATTTATTTGCTTCAATTTTTATGAAGTTTTTTAGTTTTCCACTTGGTGATTTAGGTTTTAATTTGGGTACGTTAATGATATTTTTGATTTTGCTTAGATTTGCATTTAGGGTTATTTTACCCGAATTAATGTTACCAACGTTAGATTTAGGACAGAATGTTAAAACTATGGGTCGTGCTTCTGTTAAATTTTATAAAGGTTCATCATGAGTTGGTAAACAAATTGCTAAGGGACATAAACAAACACAAGATGTTAGTGGAATAAATGTAGGTAATTAATTATGTCTAATTTTGTTCTTAGTATATTGCATTTTATTTTTATATTTTCTAGTAAAGATATTCAAATATTTTTAAATCAACCAAATATTACTAATGAAGTTTATATTTTGTTTAATTTGACTTTTTGGTTGGTATTAGGTGTATTTTTTAATTTTATTTATCGTAGTATTAAATTTGTTTTTAGGTCATTGTTTGGGTAGGTGTTAAGTATGAGTGTTTTAGAAATTTATAATAAAATACATCAATGTATAGTTGATTATTGAACTATGTTTATAGGTAATCCAGTTGATGATTTTACTACTATTTTATGAAATTTAGTAGTTTATGGAACACAGTTTTTTATTGGATTTGTTTTATTTTATGGTTCATGGTGAATTTTAAAATGTTTATTTGGTAAATAATTATGTGATTTAAGTTTGCTAAATTATTTTTTGTTGTAAATACTTCTGTTCAAGCACCGACTAGTTTAATTGCTTCAAATGACCCTAATGTTGTTAATTATGATATTACAAAAGAAATGGTTAAACATGTTAAATACCATAATTTTGATGATTGAGCAACAATTCCATGAAATTCTGCTTATTTTGATGTTGACCAACCGGATTTAAAATTAGTTAGTGGTGAATTTATAGGTAATAATGAAGGTTTATATACGTGTTATTATTATAGTGATACAGTTGGTGTTCCATCACAAATGATAGATATGGGAACTGGCGTTTATACTTTTAATAGAAAACAATTAGATGAATTTTCACGTATTATGTTTAATCATAATTATGTTGCAGAAAAGAATACTAATAATTTAAATTTTGTTAATACTGGTAAAAGTATTATAAATTTTCAAACACAGTTAAATTTTGAAATTGATAAACCTTTAAGTTTTTATATTCAAGGTTTTATGTTTTATTTTGAATATGAATATTTTAAAACTTTTACTGCTAATTTTGTTTTTAGTTTTTTAGATAATGTTGGTGATACAAAATATGTTTTTAAAGGTAAAGTTGATAATGATATTTATCAACAAGATTTATATAATTTTGTTACTATGCCTATTCGTGTTCCAAATTTAAGACATTTAACAGTGTTTTTTGATGTTCATGGTGAATCAACTAGTCCAACTTTTTCACCACAATTAAATTTTGGTCAAATTAATATTTTTTCAAGTGAGAAAGTAACACCAGTACCACCAAATAGCCCTTTTAACCCTGAGTATGAACGTGTTAGTTGATATGATGTTTTTGGTCATTTGCGTAATGCTTTTAGGTGAGTACTTTATGGTGTTGTTGGTAAAGTTTTACCAGTTGAACCATTAAGAGAATTTTTTACTAAACTTGATGGATTATTAAGGCGTATTTTTGATGATACTATTAGTTCTGTTTTAAATGTTGATTTTACTAGTGGTTTAGAACAAGTTTTAACATTATGAGTATTTTTAAAAGCAGTTGGATTTTTAGTTGGTTAGGAGTTGAAATAATGCCTTGATATGGTTATTTACTTTTAGGAGTTTTATTATTAATAATAGTTTATCCATTTTTAATAACTAGAAAAAATATAAAGATATTACAACGTGTAGGTAGTTATATTATTTCAGCACCACCACGTACTGGTAAATCTGCTCTTGCTTGTTGTTTAGCACAAAAACATAAGGGTAGGGTAGTAAGTCCTATTCCTATTAAAGTGCGTAATGAGTATAGTTATCGTTGTTCTTATGATGATGTTTTTAAATTTAATCAATTAAATAGTAATTATGCTTTTAAAGAGAATGATATGCTTGTTTTTGATGAATTAGGTTTAAAAATTAATAGTAATGATTTATCACCCGAATTTAAAGAAACACAAGAAAGTTTAGGAATGTTTTGTAAATTGATAGGTCATAATTTTAATGGAATTATGTATATGATTGAACAACACCCCGATAGAATACCAAAACAAGCACGTGAAAAAGTAGAATATATTGTTCAAGTTAAAAGAATGCGTATTTTATTATTTTTAGTTAAATTTAAATTGAATATTTATACTAATGTTGATGACTATAATAAAGTTGTCTTATCTAAAAGACAAACTAAGAAAATAATTAAACGTGGTGGATTGCCACCTAGTTATAGTGGCGAAACTATGACATTTAGTTTATGATTTCCTAGGTCTTATTTACAAAGATATAATAGTCGTGCTTTAAATTATATTCATTCGTTAAAGAGTGAATTTGGATCGGCTACAATTTATTGGACACTAATTATGTAGACAAATAACAATATTTGTTAA